>NZ_AYMR01000001.1 GCF_000633535.1 Leifsonia aquatica H1aii
CCCCCTACACCGAGACGCTCCCTCCTCGTCAACACGGTCTCCCCCTCGCTCGAAGCAACACCTCCAACGACGCGTGGAATGTCCTGGCATCATCTCATACCAGGCACGTGGACCGGATGCATGTCCCACCCGGCACGTTCACGTTCACCGACTCACCCCCGCGGCACCGAAGCGGGTCCGGTGGAGGACGCAGTTGAAGGCGAGGTCGGCCGACCTCCCCCGCCCGCGGGGCGTCTCACGACGGCTGCCAGCAGGCCGCCGTCGACGATGGCGACGGCCACGACTCTCATGCCGGCGGCCAGGCTGCCCGAGTTGCCGGTGATGGTGGTGTACGCCCACATAGCAATGTCGGGCCAGCCCGCTTTCTTCTCCTGGGCCGCCACCGCGGTGCGCAGGGCGGACAGGCGGACCTTGCTCGGGTTGTACACGACGGCCGCACGCGGCTCGACGAGGTCACGGCTCGCGGGCCTCGTCGCCACCGCGGCGGGACGGGGATGTCGCCCCATCCCGCCGCAGCGGTGTCGTCCCAGCGGGCCTCAGCCGCGGCGCGGGCGGCGGCGCAGGCGCGTCGCCACGAGTCCGGCGGCGCCGGCGACCAGGAGCCCGATGCCCCACAGGACTCCGGCACCCTGGGTCGAGCCGGTGCTGGCGAGGCCGCCCGCTGCATGCGAGTCGCGCACGACGGCGCAGGCCTCCCCCGCGTCACCGCATCTGCCCTCGCCGGTCGACGGGGTCCACGGTCCGGGCGGGGTGGTGACCGTCGCGCGGTTGGTGGTGTCGATCGGCTCGTCGAGAACGGTGGTCACCGTGAACGAGGTGGAGGCTCCGACGGCGAGGGCCGGGATCTTCCAGGTGAGCTTGCCGGCGGTCAGTGTCGCCGCCGGGCTCGTGCTGATGACCCGGAGGCCACGCGGCAGGAGGTCGCTCACGGTGGCGTCCACCGCGTCGATCTGCCCGTCGTTGGTGACGACGATCGTGTAGACGATCGTGTCGCCCACGGAGGCCGTCGGCCGGTCGGCGGACTTCGCGACCGCGAGGTGGCCGATGTCGAAGCGGTTGGTCACCGTGACCGTGGCGGCCGAGCCGCTCGGGATGGCGACCACGCCGTCCGCGGGGTCGAGGGTCGTGGACGTCGCGAGGCCGGCGTCCGTCTCCTCGACGGCGCAGGAGGCGCCGGCGATCAGGTCGTCGACGGTGGCCGTGTAGCCGTTCTCCTTGGAGAGCTCCAGGGTGCCCTTCGCTCCGAGGTCGATGAGCGTGGTCACGCCGTCGACGTCGTAGGTGCAGGTGACCTGGACGGTGAACGGTCCGGCGCCGAAGAGGGCGACGCCCGAGCCGACGCGCTTCTTGTCGATCGTCAGCGAGCCGGTGTCGAAGGTGTTGGTGATCGTCACCGTCGCCGGGGTTCCCGCGGGCACGGTGACGCCGGAGGCCGGGGCGATCGCGACGGAGGTCGCGCCTCCCGTCGCCGTCTCGGCCGTGTCGCAGTGCGCACCCTGGATCAGACCGGTGACAGTCGCCGTGTAGCCGTTCGACTTGTCGAGGACGACCAGGCCCGCGTCGGGCAGCGGGATGGTGAGGGTCACGCCGTCCGTGACCCAGGTGCAGGTCAGCTGCGCGGTGAACGGACCGGCGCCGTAGGTGGCCGCGCCGTCGCCGTCGCGCACCTTCTCGAGGGTGACCGACCCGGCCGAGAACGTGTTGGTCACGTCGACCGTCACGTTCTGCACGGTGCCGTCGAGAGCGCCCGGGATGGTGACGGAGGGCTGGTCGACGGTGCTGTCCGTCGCCCCTCCGGTCGCCGTCTCGGTCACGGCGCAGACGGTGCCGGCCGGGTAGACGCCCGGGACGGTGACCGTCTCGCCGCCGCGGATCGTCACGTCGCCGTCGAACAGGGTCTGGTCGCCCGCGTAGACGCAGGTGGCATGGACCGTGAACGGACCGTCGCCGTAGTCGCCCGCGGCGTCGCCGTCGACGGTCTTGGTGATCGTGAGGGTGCCGGCCGCGTAGTGGTTGTTCACCACGGCGGTGTCGCCGCCGTCCGCACCGGTGAGGGTCACGGTCGTCGAGTCCCCGGCCGTCTCGGCCGCCCCGTCGAACGCGATGCCGACGTGGTTCGGGGCGGTCGCGGCGCCGTCGGCGTCGGTCTCGCTGATCACGCACTTCGCGCCGACCGGCAGGCCGGTGATGGTGCGGGAAGCGCCGTCGGCGAGCGTGAAGGCCGCGTCCGCCGCCGCGAGCGGGATGGAGGCGCCGAGCGCGCTGGTGCAGACCAGGGTCAGGTCGAACGGCCCGAAGGATCCGGCCGTCGCCGCGGTCTCGACGTGCTTCGTGACGGTGAGCTGCGTCATCGCGTAGTCGTTGGCGATGGCGACCGTCTGGGCGGCCGGGACCGGCGCCGAGACGTCGGCCGCGGTCGCGATGACCACGCTGGACGGCGTCACGGTGCGGCTCGACTCGCCGTAGGACCCGTCATCGCCGTGCTCGGTGACGGCGCACGAGGCGCCGACCGGGATGCCGTCGATGCGCGCGGTGTAGCCGCCGGCCTTGCTCAGCGTGACCGAGGAGGCGCTGCCGAGGTCGACCTTCACGCCCTCGACGGTGCAGGCCACGTCGGCGACGAAGCTGGTCGGCGCGTACTCCGCGGCGTCTCCGGTGATCGTCTTGGTGATCTGCAGCGGACCGCCGGTGAGGATGACGCCGGCCTTGATCGGCTCCTGCGGTCCCGCCGGCTGCGAGCCCGACACGTACGTCGGGTAGAAGCCGAACGAGTTCCAGGCGCGCACGCCGGTCACGGGGGCGGTGACCGGGGCCCGGTCGTCGCCCGCCGCGGTGGTCGGGACGTTGGTGGTCGAGTACGTGACCTTGAGCGCGCCGCCGGCCGGCAGCACCGCACCGGGCGCGCCGCTGAAGTCGAAGACCAGCTTGATCGCGGTGACCGCGCCGGCGTCGACGGTGGTGCCGACCGCGCTGGAGGGCAACCACGAACCGGCGGGGCAGGATCCCGCACCGGGGGTGATCTCCTTGGTGCACGGGGTCTTGGAGGTGGTGACGTACCAGTCCATACGGGTGCCGTCCACGCCGCCCGAGCTCTGGAACGCGACGTCGCCGTTGAAGCGCGGCGTGTAGACCGAGCCGCGCTGCGACGGGTCGACCACGCCGACATCCCCGGGGTACGGGAAGACGTCGACCGCCGTGAGGTTCTTGGCGGCGACGTTCCCGCCGTTCACCATCTCCAGCTTCCAGTGGTCGGTGTCGCCGATGGCGCTGACCGCCGCGCAGGGGTAGCGGTAGTAGCCGTCGGCGTCCGAGGTGCAGGGCAGCGACGGGTTGTTGATGTTCTGCGCGTCTCCGCTGTCGGAGCGGACGCCCTTCGAGGCGGTGAACGAGCCCTGCGAGAGGGTGGTCACGACGTTGCTCGTCGAGCAGGTGTTGTTCGCGAAGCTCACGCCGCGTCCGTTGCCCGGGTTGAGCGCGGTGCAGACGCCGGCGGTGAGCGCGCGGTCGGTGCTCACGCCGAAGCGGTTGGTCGCGACCGTCGCCGGCGCGAGTCCCGGCTTGATCTGCAGGGAGATCGTGATGCTGTAGGTCTCACCGGGGGCGAGCTGGGAACCGGCAGGCCAGGAGAAGCGGATCGCTCCGGTCGCCTGGTCGTAGGTGCGGGTCACCTTCGCCGCGTCGGTCGGCAGGGTGCCGCCCGTCGATGTGCTGTAGATCGGCACGTTGGTCGGCACGTAGAGCAGCGAGCCGTCGGCCGGGAGGGTGTCCGTCACGACCGGGTTGGGCAGGTATCCCGTTCCGGTGTTCTTGAACCGCAGGGTCCAGTTGACCTCCTTGCCGGAGGCCGCCTGACCGGGGCTCGTCTTCTCGACGGCGATGGCCGCAGTGCCCGGGTTGACGGTGAAGGTCGCCGTCGCGGTCGCCCGCGTGGCCTTCACCTCGTTGTAGGAGGCGTCGGCGAACACCGTGTCGGTGATGGTGCCCGCCGCGGTCTCGCCGGGCATCGGGGTGCTGACCGCCGTGGAGGCGACCGGGCCGGACCCGTCCCGCAGCTGCGAGCGCAGGCTCACGCTGAGGCGCACGTTGTCCGCGTTGTTGGAGGCGGCGAAGCTCGAGCCGTCCGCCTTCGTGAACGTGAAGCGCAGGCCTGTCACATCGGCGGCGGCGGTGCCGGAGGGCAGCGAGGCCGTCGCGATCGTGGTCGCGGTGCCGGGGTGCCAGATCGCGCCGGCGCCCTGGCCGGTCTGGGCGTCGATCGTCACCCGGTCGGCGCCGGTGGGCACGTTCGGGATGGCGAAGCCGGTGAGCGTGAACGCGTTCCAGAAGGTGGGGGTCGAGTCCTCGATGACGAGAGCCTTCGGGGCGAGCGTGCCGGTCGAACGGGCGCGCAGGTTCACCTGGATGGGGTTCGTCGGGTTGGCCTGCAGCGTGCTCGTCGGAGTGAAGGCCTTCGACGTGGCCACCGCGAGATTGCCGTTCGCGAGGGTCACGGACGCGCTCTGCGTGTCCGCGGCCTGCACGGTCGGGTAGACGTCGTCGTGCAGGGCGCCGTAGACGGTGTTGACGAAGGCGCCGGCGGTGGGCGCCGTGCCGGCGGCCCGGCTGGTCGGGCGCAGCTGCGTCGTCAGGGTGACGGCGGCCTTCTGCCCCGGCGCGATGGTGGCGCCGGTGCCGTCGGCCCCCTGCGCGTTGGTGCCGCGCAGCAGCACGCTGACACCGACCACGTCGGAGAGCTGGGCCGCCGTGAGGGCCGTCGCCTGCGCGATCGTGTGCGTCGTCGTCGTGAGGGTCCCGTCGTCGGCGCGGTGCAGGAGCGAGACGACGCTGAGCGAGGTCTGCACCCCGGCCGCCGAGCTCAGGTCCACGGCGATCTTGGTGAGGTTCAGCTTGTCCAGCGGGTTCGCGGCCGGGTCGTAGGCGCCGAAGACGCACGGGGCCGTCGAGGTTGCGTTGGTGCAGTCGATCGGGTCGCTGAGCCGGAGCTGCCAGGTGCTGCTGGTGGAGGTGTTCGCGATCGTCGTCGTGTAGACGGTGGTCGGGTACGAGGCGGCCGGCACATCCGGCTGCGGGATGACGAGCGTCGTCGGGTTCGCGGTCTTCGTCGTCTTCGTGGTGAAGGTCGGGTCGATGATCGTGACGTGGTCCGACGCGGTCCGCTCGAACGGGGCGCCGGTGGCCGGGATGCCGCGCACGAGGACGGTGTTGTCGACCGCGCCCGCCGATCCGGCGATGTTGTACTCCCGGGTTCCGGTCACCCAGTCGGTGGCGGCGCCGCCGCGCACGGAGTTGCGCAGCTTGAGGTCGAGGTGCAGGGTGCGCGCGTTCGCGTCGGCGCCCGGGAACGCCCCGGCGGAGGCGCTCGCCACACCGCTGCCCACGGTCGGGGCCATCGGGTCGCCCGTTGCGGCGATGGCCGCGGCGCGGTTCGGGCTCTCGATGAACGTCAGGCGCACGCCCTGGGTCGAGGCGCGCTCGGCGGTGCTCAGGGTGTAGCCGGGGAAGGTGCCGTCACAGGCGTTCGCGCTGGTGCAGGCCTTCGACGTGACGTCGTTCCACGTGGTGCCGTCGAACAGCTCGACCTTGGAGACCTTGTCCCAGCGGATCAGCGGGTCGTAGGTCGCGCCCGCCGTGGAGGTCGGGGTGATCGCGTCGATGCGCACCAGGTCGAACGCCTGGAACACGCTGGCCGACACGGGCGACGGGCTCGCCGGGTCCTGCACGGCCATCGAGGTGACGCCGGTGGTCTGGGTGCCCCAGCCGAGCGTGACGCCGGTGGTCGTGCCGGACTGGGCCTGCAGCACCTTGGTGCCGTCCCAGGCCTTGCTCGCGATCAGCGGCCCGGGGCCGCCGTCGGTGGCCTGGACGTTCGCGGTGGCGCAGTCCACGGCCGGGCGGCTCGTGATGGTCGCGCCGCCGTTGACGGTGCCGCTCGCGCTGCTGACCGCGCAGTTCTCGTAGGCGGTGAGCGCCGGGTAGGTGCCCGGGTTGGTCGGCCCGGTGCCGTCGCGGAGCGTGCCGCGCGCGACGAACACGATGCCCGGCTTCACGTTGGTCGCCTGGCCGAAGCCCGCCGTGTCGGTGAAGGTGAAGCGCAGACCGCGCACGTCGGAGCGGCCGGTGCCGCTCGGCAGCGCGTCGTCCAACACGGCCGAGTAGGTCTTCGCCCCGGAGGTCGCGTCGACGGTGGTCAGCGTCTTCCAGGTCGTGCCGTCGGTCGTGTACTCGATGGTGAGCTTCGATCCGGCCGGCACCGAGGTCGGCGCGATGGCGGTGGCGTCGAACGCGTTCCAGTACGGCGCGGCGGTGGGGTCCTGGGGCTCGCTCACGACGATAGTGTTCGGGCGCACGGAGCTCGTGCCGGACGGCGTCTGGGCCGACAGCTGCACGAGGCTCGCGCCGCCCGGGATCACGGTCTGGGGCGTGATGGTCTTGTCGAGCGCCAGGAGCACCTCGGGGAAGTACACCTCGAGGTTCGCGGTCGCCGTGTCCTCGGCCGTCCCGGCCGCGTTGGTGCCGGTGACGGTCGCCGCGTTCGGGTAGGTGACGAAGCCGGAGCCGGCGGGGCCCGCGTCCGTCGTCGTGCCGACGCGGAACGGCAGCTTCGCCGTCGCGCCGGTGGCGATCGTGCCGGTGTAGGTCACCTGGAAGGCGGTGATGTACTGCCCGGGTGCGAGCGTCGGCGTGGTGGGCAGACCCGACGAGGTGAAGGCCGAGTCGGCGGGGGCCGCTCCGGTGTTCACCGACCAGGAGACGGTGGCGCCGGTCGCGCCGTCCGGCCAGGCCGCGCCGGAGGAGAACCCGCCGAAGGAGATCTTGTCGGAGAAGAACGTGCCACTGCCCGGCTCCCGCACCGACAGGCTGGTCAGCGGGCCGGTGGAGGTGTTGGTCGCGGTGAGGGTGGCCGTGGTGGACTGCCCGGCCGGGAGCTGCTGAACGCTGAAGCTCTTGTCGGCGGAGACGGTCACGGTGAGCGGGGCGATCTCCTGCGAGGCCGTGGCGGGAGCCGAGGTGGCGTCGCCCTTCGGCGTGCTGACGATGGAGGCGATCGTGTTGACGCGGGTTCCCCCGGCGACGAGCGAGGCGCCCGTCCGACGGTTCGTCGCGCGCTGCGCGAAGACGACGTCGACGGATCCGTTGGCGCTCGGGGTGATGGTCGCCCCGCCCTGCGACGAGCTGAAGACGATCTTCAGGCCGAGAACGTCACCCGCGGCGACCGTGGACGGCAGCGCCGGGGTCGCACCGACCGGACCCGGGACGTCGCCGCCCGCGGTCACGGCCACGACCTGCACCTGGTCGGCGCCGGCCGGCATGGTCACGGCGCCGAAGCCCGCGAAGTCGTAGAAGTCGTACACGCCGCCCGCAGCCGACGGATCGGAGGGCTCGGCGATGGTCAGGCTGGTCGCGTCGATGTTCGACGTGCTCGACGCCTTGAGCGTGGCGGTCGAGTGCTCGCCGGCGGCGAACTGCGTCGACGCGGGCGTCCAGGTCTTCGAGGCCGTCGCGCCGAGCACGTCCGGGACGTGAACGGTCACCGGCGCGGACGCCTGCACGGTGGCCGCGTTGCTCGCCGTGAAGGTCGCCGTGTTCGTGAGCGTCTTGGTGTCGTACGACTTCGCGACGTCGTCCGGCACCTTGACGATGACCTGGACGGTGCCGGTCGCGCCCGCGGCGAGGCCCGTGCTCGCCGGGGTGGTGTTGGGGACGGGGTCGCCGAACACGACCTTCACCGTGCTGCCGTCGACCGTGACGGCGCCACTGCCGCCGACGACCGTGGGCGTGCCGACGATCATCAGCGGCGCCGGGACGGGATCGGTGATCGTCGCGTCCACGCACCCGGTCGTCGTCGACGAGCAGCCGAAGTTGAGGGTGTACACGAACTGCTGCCCGGGCTGCACATCGGTGACCGTCGTCGTCTTCGACAGGTTCAGGACGCCGGATCCGAGGTCGTCGGCGTTGGCCGCCTGGACGCCGATCGCGGACGAGCCGAGCAGCACCAGCGCGAGCGCCGCGGCGACGCTGACCGGAGTCCGGAGAGTGAGTCGGGCGGCCGAGTGACGGCCGCGCGGGCGCACGAAGAGAGCGCGGATACGGGTAAGCAAGACGATCCCCCATGCGGGACGAGGCATCCGGGTCCGCTCGGCGGGCGTCGTGACGGGTGTTCGACGAGCGTCGGTTCGGGTAGCGGCTCGCGGGTCGGGTCCGGCGAGAGATGCTTCCCCTCTTTCCTATCGAAATTCTCATCACGCCTGTAGAGGTTCTGCCACCCCAAAATAGGGGTGGCGATGGGCTGGCAAGAAAGGAATTCCAGGCTGTGGATCTTCCGTTGGAAATGCGGCTTAGGGGGCCCGGCTGGCTTGCTCGCGTAGAAGGCTGTTGAGCGGCTGCCGTGACGTTGCTGGTAATCGTGCCAGGTCATCGACCTTGGGGACGCTTTCGATCTCAGGACATGCGGCTCGAAGATTCGAATGTCGGACGTCCTTATACCCGCCAGTCCCAGACCAACCAGTCTCATTAGAACCCTTTTTTGCCGTCCGGCGGAGAGATCGAGAGCAAGTGGGAGGGGCGCAGTGCCGAACCCGTGAAATACCGGACCGAGCTTGCGAGCGAACATGTGCTGCTGTGAGTCTGGACTCGGCTGGTCTGGGACTGGCTGGCAGGGTTGGTGTTGTCGTCTTCGCCCGGTCGTGGGCCGATATGCCGGTGGCCTCGTGCGGGCCTTGCTTTCGACGTGTCCTCCGGGCGAGCGCGGCCGACGCTACCCGGCCCACCTCGATGACCTGCTTAGAAGCCTGCCCGACCCCTCTCGAGACCGTGGCCCGTCACAGTGCTGCCTCGAAGTGTCTTCCTCCCGGGGCGGCGCCGGCCGCGGGGCGGCCGATCCCGTGTTGCATCGAAGGAAGGATCTGATCCGCTATGACTATCGTCGAAAGCCCGGAACGGAGAACCGGGAATGAGCTAGGACCGGCAGTCGGAAGGACAAGTAGGGCGCTATCCACTGTCGACAATTCCCTCAGTGCCGTCGCAAGGCGCTACCGGGTCTCGATCGCCTCCACATCTGGCGCATCGACCGAATCTTCACGCGACGCACGGTTCAGAAATCGTCGATACCGGGAGGTGGACCGGCGCAGGTTGCGCGAGACGTTCACGACGCTGACTAGTAGCCACGGGATCACAGATCCATTCATCAATGTGACCGAATGGCGTTTGTGCCAGAGCTCGAAGAAGACCGTCGCGGTGACATCCTCAGCCGCGTGTCGGTGCTCGACTAGCCCGAGTGCCCGCTGGTAGACGCGAACGCGGTGAAGGTCGAACAGCTGTCCGAACGCTTCGCCATCATTCTGACGTGCGCGCTCCCATAGCTGGGGCTCGACCGAATCATTCATCAGATCCAGCAATGTCCGGAAACGCGCGGTTCGTAACATCTGACGCACCATCCCAGCGGGGAGAGGGGCCGTTGGTCTCCGACATCACCAGTCAATCTGGGAACATGACGGTCCTAATGACCGATTGCCGCGTTGTCGACGTGACGGACATAGAAGTATCGGCTGGGCCGATGAAGACACAACCGTCATCCGTGACACCGCATCCCGGGTCTTGCGCACCACTCACGGCCTCGCCGAAATAACTCCCTCTGGGAAGGAGTCTACTCTGGAGGAGCCCCGGCTCAGCATCGACTGGACCCGGGGGCCGCTGAGGCGATGCAGAACTGGTCGAACCGCAACTATGTCGCGTCGCTGCCGTCCTATACCGGCCGCAATCTGGGGACGATCGCAGAGATCGGCGGATACACGATCAACACCCGCGCCCAGTACAGCATCCTCTGGCCGTAGATCGTCGCCGAAGTCTCGGAAGCGCCTGCCGCGGCAATCGCTGTCGCCGTGAATCCTTCATCAAGGGAATGGCTGGCATGGTCATCCGACTGGAGAACCTCGCTAACTCGCCCCCGCGCATGCTACGACGTCTGGTAGTCCGTCATCATCTTCTCTCCGGCTCCGGCGTCTCTTCCGCCTCGCCTCTGTTGATGCCGGGCTAGGTGCTTTGCGCAGCACGAGCCTTTTGTGTGGGACCGGATTTCGGCGGCCTTCGTCGTGCTGGCCATGAGGTCTCCGCCTTCATCGGCTACCCTCGCCGTTGACCGTCAAGAGAGACCGCTGTCCACGACACAGGCGGCAAGGTGATCGTCACGACACCGTCCGAGAGCAGGACGTTCGCGTTGGTTGATGGTGTAACGCGGGTGGGGTGGTCTTGCGTGTTGGTGGCGTAGACGTCGTCGTCGGCGAGCGTGAGTGCCTCGACGATTTTCGCTGCCGCGAGCTCGTGAACATCGATCGTGACGGTGAGTGCGTCGGTGAGGTGACGGTTGACCAGGAAGATGGCGGCGCGGGCGGTCTCCTCGTTAAAGGTTGCGACAGCGTCCACGAGCGGAACGGAGCCGTAGGCCGCGGTGTCGTAGGTTCCCACGGTGATCTCCGGGGACACGACCTTCCCGTCAGCGAGGCGGGCTGTCGTTGAGAAGGGGTGGAACGTTGTCTGTTTCCATGCCGGACCGTCTGGGGCGGTCATGATCGGGGCGATGACGTTGACCAGCTGAGCGAGCGATGCGGAACCGACCCGGTCGATGTTCTTGAGCAGAGTGATGAGCAAGCTTCCGAGCACGACGGCGTCGGCGACCGTGTAAACGTCTTCCAGAAGCCGGGGGGCGTAGGGCCAGGGGCCATCGGTGCGGGCTCGATCGGCGCTCGCTTCCGCCTCGGCATCGAGGTACCAGATGTTCCATTCGTCGAAGGAGAGGTTGATCGTTTTCGTCTTGCGGAGTTTGTGCTTCACATGGTCAGCAGTTGTCACTACCGTCGTGATGAAGTGTTGCATGTCGAGCGAGGAGGCCAGGAACGTTGCAAGATCTCCACCGCGTTCCTGGTAGTAGGCGTGGCAGGAGATGTAGTCGACGTAGTCGTAGGCCTGCTCGAGACTCACGCGTTCCCATTCGCCGAACGTGGGCATGCTCGAGGCTGAGGAGCCACACAGCACCAGCTCGAGGTCAGGGTCCGCCATCTTCATCGCCGCTGCAGTGCGAGAAGCCAGAGATCCGTAGTCTTCGGCGCTCATGTGTCCGACTTGCCACGGTCCGTCCATCTCGTTTCCTAGACACCACATCCTGATGTTGTGTGGCTGGGTGGAGCCGTTTGCTGCCCGTTGGTCGGAGAGGCTCGTACCTCCTGCGTCGTTGCAGTATTCGAGTAGGTCGAGCGCTGCTTCGATTCCGCGCGTCCCAAGGTTCACGGCCATCATGACTTCACTGTTGCTGAGAGCGGCCCAGCGGACGAACTCATCGACTCCGACCTGGTTAGTCTCCAGCGAATGCCAGGCAAGGTCTCGGCGGCGCGGCCGGGATTCCCGTGGTCCGACGCCGTCTTCCCACCGGTAGCCGGAGACGAAGTTTCCACCCGGGTAGCGGAACGTGCTCGCGCCTAGTTCTTTGACGAGGTCGACGACGTCCATCCTGAAGCCGTCTTCGTTGGCGGTGGGATGAGTGGGTTCGTAGATGCCGCCGTATACGCATCGCCCGAGGTGTTCGACGAAGGATCCGAACAGGCGGCGATTGACGGGCGCGATCACATTGTTCGGACTGACAACGATGTTGGCGTCGGGCATGTGTTCTCTTTCTGAGGTCGGGTGCGCGCACCTATGAAAACCTCGACACCGTCAGCGGCGCACGTGACGGGGAGGCGGCGAGACGGGCTGGATGTTACCGCGGGGAGCCGGTCGACTCCCGGACGATCACTTTGTAAGGAGCGGTGATCTCTTCGTGGACCTGCGTGGGGTCGTTCGCCTCGATCCTTCGCACGAGTAATTCGACGGCCTTTCGGGCCATCAAGGTGTGGTCGGGATCGACGGTGGAAAGCCGCGGGACGGTGAACTCGCCTTCTCGGATGTTGTCGAATCCGATGACCTTGACGTGCGTGGGAACCGGGATGTCCTCGTCTCGAAGGCCGCGGAGCACGCCGATGGCGACGGTGTCGGTGACGCAGAACACGCCGTCGACCTGCTGCCCGGAACGCACCAGTTCTCGGATGGCATCGCGTCCGGCTTCCATGGTGAAGCTGTCGAGGGTCATGACGAGCTGTGGGATGAACGGCAGGCCGGCGTCCTGGAGGGCCTGCCGGTATCCGAGCATCCGAAGCCCTGACATAGAGACTTCATCTTCACTGCTGCCGTCGACCAATGCGATCCTTCGGCACCCCGAGTCGATGAGGTGGGCCACCGCTGCTCTCGCGCCGTCTACGTTGGGCATGCCGATATGCGACACCGGCCCCCCGAAGATCCGCTCCCCCAGGATGACGACGGGGTAGTCCGCGGGCAGCAGTTCCACGTCGGAGGCGCCGAGCCCGACGGTGCTCAGGATAAGGCCGTCGTACTGTCGGTTGCGGGAGAGGGTCAGTGACTCCAGCTCCTGCTGTCGGGACGCTCCGGTCTGCTCGATAGCGACCTGCAGGTGATGCTCCGACGCGGCGACGATGATCGCGGCCGCGAGCTGACCGAAGTAGGGTCGGTCGACCTCGGGGATCGCGAGCCCGACAGTTCCCGTGCGACCGGTACGGAGGTTACGCGCAGCGACGTTGACGCGATAGTCCAGGTCCCGCACAGCTGCCATTACTCGTTCCCGTGTCGCGGGTTTGACGTGCGGATATCCGTTCAGCACGTTCGACACGGTCATCGGCGACACACGGGCAGCCCGGGCAACATCGTGAACGGTGACCATCATCGACCTCCTCGTGGCGAGCCGGTGGACGAGGCGATCGCCTCGCGCCTGTTCGCCTCGATCAGTCTTGCCTTCTCCATGAGGGTGATGGGAAGCAGCGATCCGTGACGCGCGCCGGCTGGAAGAACGGCGGTGGACAGGTGATCCCACTTTCCGGTGGCCAAGTCTGTGGTTTCGAAGAGCTGATATCCGCGATGCCCGAACTCATCGATGAGGAGATACCACCTGTCGCCATTGACGCTGCGGACGACGGCAGGCCCCTCTCCGCGAACCAAGACTCCCTTGCCGACGTCGACGGCAAGTGGGCGGAAGTCGGCCGACAGCATCGAGGGTCCCTGCTCAATGAAGATGTGGTTGCCGAGGTCCGGGCTGTATTCGCCGTGTGCGGTCGCCGAGAAGCGGTACCAAGTGCCCTCGTTCTCCAGGAACGTCACGTCGATGACGTTGAATCCGAGGTCGAGGTAGACGACGGGGGCGGTAAACTCGCGAAAGTCCGCCGTCGTCGCCATCAGGATCCGCTGGTAGGTCGCGCTAGTGCGGTCATCGTTGTCATAGAGTGCCGACGCCCACAGCACGACCCAGTGCTGTTCGCTGGCTGACCAGAATGCTTTCGGCGCCCACGTGTTTGCCGCAGTTGGCGGCGAGACCTCGCACAGCCACGGTTCGGACCATGTCACTAGGTCTTCAGACTCCCACACGACGATACTTCGACTGCCAGCGCGCGTGGCGCGGTCCCAGTCTTGATCGGGGAACACGCGAAGGTCGGTCGCGATGATGTTGAACACACCACGCCGCGTGTCGCGGATGAGGAACGGGTCCCGCGCACCTCTCTCACCAACCGTCGATCGCAGCATCGGCCGACCGTCGTCGAGGGGAACCCACGTCGTCGGTTCGGGCCCGGCCGTCACAGCCAGGCGGATCTGTTCACCGTCCGTGAGAAGCTCGCTCTCGAAGTACGCCATCAGGAGCGCGTCGAATGAGTTATTCATCAGGGAACCTCCTGCCTGTTCCTCGAGCTCTGCAGCGACCCTGGACGGTCTGTGAAGACCTGAACAAGGGGCAATCTATAACGATACACGAATGCGATTGCGCTCACTCGGTGTCCAACGGATGCGATGATTCGGCAGTGGCGGGGAGGTCCTTGTTGTTGCCGGTGTGAAAGGAGGCTTGAGATAGGCGTTGCCACTCGCTGCGCATGAGGGGCAGGACGGCCCCGTGTTTGGTGTTGAAGGGGATGTTGCTACGGGTAGGTTCGACCACCCGCCAATCGTCGGTGTCGAGGGTGTGGGCCTCGAAGGGGACGTAGCCTTGGAAGTCGAGCCCGAAGTGGTCCGCGAAGAGGTACCACTGGTCAGGGCCAGCGGGGAAGACCAGCGGTCCCTCGTAGGGTTCGTGGCCTGTTGCGCGGTGGGTGATACCGTTCGCGACGGTTCTCCACTCCTTGGATGGAGTGTCTATCGAAGGAGCACGCTGGGCGAAGATGTCGGCTACTTGAGTACCGTCGGAGGCGAGAACTGCGTGAGCGGTGCCTTTGATGAACCGGTAGTAGTGCGCATGATCGCGCACCAGCGTCGAGTCGAGGAGGTCGCCGGAGAATCCTTCGAGGTCGGCAGCATCGACCCATACCTGGGGGGGCGTGAAGTGCGTGAAGTCCCTGGTCCATGCGCTCATGATCTTGGAGCGTTGGTCGTCTGAATGGTCTGCGGTCTCGTAGAGCGTCGACGTCCAGTGCACGAAGTAGGCGCGGTGTTCCGGGCTGTAGACGGCCTCTGGCGCCCAGGTCATCCCTGCGGCGGCCTCGGAGATCTGCACGTGGCGTTGTGGGCCCCAGTGAACGAGGTCGTCGCTGCGCCATATCTCGATGCTGCGACTTCCGTGGCGAGGCGAGTCTTGCCATCCCATGACGTGTGCGTTCAGATCGGTTGCGACTATCCAGAACCGATCTCCTGCTGGTGCACGCACTATGTGGGGGTCACGGACCGCGTGGGTCCCGTGACCGCTCGTGAGGACAGGGCGTCCTCCGTTCAAACGGTTCCAGCGTAGCGGGTCGTCTCCCTCGCTGAGGGAGAAGTAGATCTGTTCCCCTCCGTCGTCGTGCTCGCTCTCGACGAAATGCACGAGCAGGTAGCCGTACGACGGCTCGTCTTCAGGCAAGGGTGGGACCAGCACCGATACCGACTCGGTCGTCCCAGCCTGGCGTGCCGCTGTCAGGGTCACGGCGATATCTGCTGCTCCTGGGTCGGGTCGAGAAACCTCGCCCGTCGCGGTGATCACTGCAGGATTGCTCGATGTCCAGCGCACCGCATTGCCATTGACTTCTGTCGGCAGAAAGAGGTCTCCCATCACCATCATGCCTGGGGACAGCTGTTCAGACACCAGCGCGGTCGCCGAGTGGGTGCGGTCGCTGAGGCCGCTGACGTTGGTCTTGTCGGTCACCCCTTCACACTCCCGCTGACCAAGCCACTAACGATGTACTTCTGAGCGAAGATGAAAAAGACCAGCATTGGGATGAGGACGATCACGGCGACGGCCATGAAGCTGGGCCAGTCGGTGGTGAATTGGGAGACCGCCTGCGAGGCCAGAAGGACCAGAGTGTTGTTCTCTGGGGAGCTAAGGAAGATGGTCGGGGAGATGTAGTCGTTCCACACAGCCATTACCTGGAACGTCCCGACCGTGATCAGCACAGGCCGGATCAGCGGGAGCACGATCTGCCAGTAGATGCGGAACGGTCCCGCCCCATCGATCCGTGCCGCCTCGAGGATTTCCATCGGCACGGTGCGCATGTATCCGATGATCAGGAAGTAGCAGAACACGGCGCCGGCGAGATAGATCGCGATGAGGCCGGTGAGGTTGTCGACCAGCCCGACTCCGACGATCATCTGGTAGAGCGGGATGATCGTGGTCTGATACGGGACCAGGAACGACACCAGCAGGATCGCGCCGATGACCGTGTTCAGCTTGCTGCGGCGGTAGATCATCGCGAAAGCGGCCATCGATCCGATCAACAGCATGAGTGCGACAGATGCCGCCGTGACGTAAAGGGTATTGAAGAACGCCTGAGGTACCGAAGATGTCTCGAACACTTTGATGTAGTTCTCTAGCGTGAACGAATGTGGGAGGCCGAGCGGATTGGTGGACATCTCAGCCTGCGACTTGAAGGTGTTGACCACTATGTAGTAAAACGGTGCGCCCACCAGGCAGGCGAGGATGATCATCACCACGCTCAGGAGGACTTTGTTGCGTTTCAGGGTGCGGTTCATGATGTCCTCTTCTCAAATCCGCGGGTGAGTCGGAGTTGCACGATCACCACGATCCCGACGGCGATCATGAACACGACACCGAGCGCTGAGGCTTGCCCGTACTTCGCTTGTCCGATTCCGCTGGTGATGATCGTCTTGGTGATCGTGTACGTCGCGTCTCCGGGGCCACCACCGGTGAGGGTTTCTGGGAGGGCGTACACGTTGAGTCCCCCGATCATGAGCAAGACGGTGCTGATGGTGATCGCAGGGGTCAGCAGTGGAAGAGTGATGTTCATGAAGCTCTGCCGGGCGTTGGCGCCGTCGATGCGGGCAACCTCGTAGTAGTCGGTGGGGATCGACTGGAGGTAAGCGAGGTAAAGGATCGCATGCCATCCGGTGCTGGTCCACACGCCCACTAGGATCACCGAGATCTGCGCAAGTGTCGCGTTTGCCAGCCACGGTATGGGTGCCACACCAAAAAGGCTGTTCAGGACCGCATTGAGCGCCCCGGATCCGAGGGGGTTGAGAATGAAGTTCCAGACCAGCCCCAGGATTGCGACGCTGGGGATGGCCGGAAAAAAGTACATGGCGCGAACAAACCGCTTGCCAAAGAAGCTCTGGTTCAAAACCACGGCGAGCGGGATGGCGAGAGCAGTGATCAGGATTGTCGTCGCCAGAGCGAACACGATGGTGAAGCTCAGGCCGGACAGGAGGCTCGGGTCGGTGAAGACCCGCACGTAGTTATCGAAGCCGACGAACTTGATGATCGGATTCAGACCGGACCAGTCCGTGAAGCTGTAGTACACGGATCTCGCGAAAGGCACCCCGATCAGGATGACGAATACCAGAACAATGGGGATGAGGAATGCCTGCGACGCGAGCGCCTCTCGTAGTCTCCCCGTGGGTCGCCGTCCCATGCGGAGCAGACGAGGGCGGTCGATCGTGCTTTCCAGATTGGTCGCGGTTCCTGAAGTCATCGGATTCTCGCCTTCGAGGTGGTGTGCGGTGCCGGCCCGGTGATGAGCCGGCACCGCGCACATCTTGGGTGGTTCAAGGTTGCCTGGTTGTCAGCAGGCGGAAGTGAGCGCTAGGGGAAAGCCAATCACTTCAGCGTCGCCCACTGCTCGTCGAGCGCCTTCGTCGTGCCCTCGGGGGTCTGCTGGCCGAGAATGATCTTCTGGAGGTTGGACAGCAGAGTGGCATCCAGGGCGGAGCTTGAGGTTCCCGGCCAGGGTGTCCACGTGAGCCACACCTTGCCGGCAATGACATCGGGGTACATCGTCTTGATCGCGGGATCGAGCTTCGGGGTGAAACCCTTCGTAGTAGTGATCGCACCAGACGATTCGTTGAACAGCTTCGCTCCGGTAGGGCTGGCCAGGAAATCGACCCACTTCTGCGCAGCGACCAGGTTCTTCGCCTTCGCGTTGATTGCGTACGGCGGTGAGGGAGCCCCGGTCCAGCTGTACACGCCCGCCTTGTCGCCTGGCATCGGCCAGAACTCGAGGTTCGTGTTCGGCATCGCCTTGCGGATGTTGGCGATGGCGTAGGAACCATCCGCGATCATCGCGACGCGCCCGGAAGTGAACTCACTCTCCACCTGCGGGCCCTTCAGCGCCGCCGTGTCCTTGGACACCAGTCCCTCGTCGTACATCTTCGCCCACGTCGAGATCGGTCCCGTGAATGCCTTCGCGAATGTGGTCGCCCCGCTCGCCAGCCGCTCGTTCAGGGTGTGGTCGGGGTCGGTGATGCCGATCAGGCCGTGCAGGGGGGCTGGGACGCCGTCTGTGCCTTCGAGGTACGGATTGATGCCTGCGGCCTTTAGGGTGCGCATGTCACCGAGGAGCTCGTCCCACGTCTGCGGGGTCTTGCTGATCCCCACTTTGGCGAGGATGTCCTTGTTAACCAAGATCCCGGCACCGAACGCCGCGGTGGAGATACCGTAGACCTTGCCCTTGTAGCTGTTCAGCCTGGTGCCGAGGGCGGACTGTGCCTTGGCAGCCGCTGTGCCAGAGAGATCCTTCACGTACCCGTTGCCGGCTTGTTCGACGATGTTGCCGAGGATGAACACGTCGGCGGCGTTGCCTGCAAGCAGGCGCTTCGTCAGGGTGTCGGTGTACTGCTGAACCGGCGGCGCGTACGAGAACTTGATGGTGATCTTTGGGTTCTCCTTTTCGAACTCGTTGATCAGTGGCGTCATCACCTCCTTCGTGTCCCAGGAGAAGAAGGTGAGCTCTCCAGCTCCGTCGCCACCTCCTCCGCCTCCGTTGGAGGATCCCGGGCTGCAGCCAGCGAGGGAAACTGCCACCACCGCCGCCGAGGCAAGGGTGACGATCACGCGCATTCGGCGCGTCGACCGCGCGGAGCGGGCGGCGGGCGCGAGTTGATTTCGAGGCATCATTGCTTCCTTTTCTGTGATGTGATGCGGTCCTGCAGGGTGAGTCGAAGAGGTTCGATTCCCGCGACGACTGGTCCCAGCAGTCCGTCGGGGGTATGGCGTAGACGGTCAAAGACGATCTCGCGATGGGTTCCGTCCCCATCCGGCACCGCGAAGCGGTGATAGGCGATCACCCAGTCGTCTGAAACGGGAATGCGAAGGATCGAGTGATGACCTGTCGCAAGAACGCCGCGTGTCGGGTCACCCTCAAGGAGCACGCCCCGGTCCTCCCAGGGACCCATCGGTGAGGGCCCGGTTGCATACCGGACGTGGTATTCCGCGTGGCGAGTATCATTTACCGACCAAGACAGATAGTAGACACCATTCCTGACGTGCACCCACCCTGCTTCTCGGAACTGCTCAGGCACCCACGACTTCACCTGGTGCGGGTCGAAGGAGACCATATCCTCGTTCAGCGGGACCCCGTGCAGCACACCGTTTCCCCAATACAGGTAAGCCGTTCCGCAACTGTCTACGAAGACGGACGGATCAATGGCACGGCCACTGAAGTCCCCCACGTCGACCAACGGGCGCCCGGAGTCGATAAACGGCCCGCACGGGTCATCGGCCACCGCGACACCGATCTGACCCTCGTTCGCCGTGAAGTAGAGGAAATGTTCGCCCTCGCGGTGCACAACAGCCGGCGCCCAGGCAAACCCCGACGCCCAACTCACGTCCTCCATGCGAAGCACCGTCCCGTGATCCACCCAGTCGACCAAATCGCTCGACGAAAACACGCGAAAGCCGTTGGATGCCCATCCGGCGAAGCCATCAGTCGTGGGATAGAGGAAGTAGCGGTCCCCCACCACCGTAAGATCTGGATCCGCGAAGAATCCAGCAAGCGGTGAAGCCGCCGCGCCCGACAGACCGGCAGGTCCCGGCGTTGCTGGGGAAGTCTCCACCGAAATCACTCCGCTCCGAGTTCGTTGACGGTTCGTGGCCGCGCTGCGACCAAGAGTTCACAATAGGTTTATCGTTACAGAGTTATCGTTACAGAGTTATCGTTACAGATTTTCGGGGACTTCGCAATACCAGAATTGGACTCGTGCACGTCGGTCCTGCTACTAGCCCTTCAGGCCTCGATCGCCGACCAGGTGCAGCAGCTCACCGAGAGCGACCAGTGCGGAAGCTCTTGGGCTTGTCCAGGTCCTTCCCCACGTACTGCCTGAACAACCTCCTCCTGATTTTCTCCCCGCGTCCCGAAGTATCCACATCCGTGGGATTCCGCCAGTGGTGGGCGAGGGGTGCCGAGTCCGAAGTGGCGAGAAGGCGATTCAAGATTTCTGGGTAGCCGGTCAAGAAGATCACTGAGGACTCCCGAGACCGGCGACGGGGCGGGGAAGCGTCTCGCCAGGTTCGCTGTCTGTCCATGTTTGACATCGGCCAGACCGACCCGATCGACGGCGTCGATATCGCAAACCCCATGGTGCAGCTGACCGGCACCGACGACGACGCCGTGTTCTTCCCATTCACCGCCCTTCCGGAGTCGATCGGCTGGACGGTCACGACCCAGTACCTCCATGGGTCGAACGGGTAGAGCGACCCGGAACCTAACGCCATCGTCCTGCATGACGAGCTCGCGCCCAGGCAGGCTGCCCAACCCTCGTCCGCGAGGGCGCGCACGTCACCCTCGGCCACGTCGATTGGAAGCTCGATCGTTTAGCTGTATGTGCGAGGAGCCGCTGCGTTATCGGTCATGGTGTTGATCCGGACATGCCCGCCATCGCCAGTCACCGGGCATGGAGGATCCGTTTCGGCTGTCATGGACGACGAGGCCGTCCATGTGCGATGTCGTCGCGGTGCTGGCCTGCTCCGAATACGGGAGCCCAATTCGTCCTGGCGCTTCCAATCGTCACACTATCGCTGGCATTGCCAGGAACGGCAGTAGCCGCTCTGTCTGCGCGGGGCCTCGTTGCTACGCCTTGCGCCGTCGAGGCTAGGGGCTCCTCTGTTTGCGCAAGAGCCTGAGGTGCGACTTCGTGAATAGCCTCGACCGCAGCGCGGTGAAATGCTGTCAAGCATCCTCGATAACACACGGCTGTCAGGTTCGGATACTCATCAGGTGACCAAGACCATCAGCGTCGCCCGCTGCTTGGTCTCCTCCCGAATCTTCTTCGGCATGTTCTCTTTCTTGCTTCCGCGCTCGAAAGGAAACGGCACCAAACCGGAGATGGTTCACCTTACGCATTGGCGGGGAGTCGGGCCCGCTGCGGCAAGCGCGCCACCACCTACCGAGCCGCCGTCGTTCTGAGCGCCGTCATGGCTTGGACGCGGCACTTACAAGACATGCTCTAGGCGGTTTCTGATGGCACCGAGGTGTGCGATGTCGTCCGAGAGCGCATCATCAGGGGATCTCGCTCCTATCTGGTGGGAGAAAACGTCATGGCTGTTTCAATCAGTAGTCGCGCTCCGTAGCCGGTGGCACCCTTGGACCGCCAGCCGTCATCCGCTTCGGACTGCATGGTTCCTGCGATATCGAGGTGCGCCCAGGGCAGACCGTCGACGAACTCGCTGAGGAACAGTGCCGCGGTGGTGGCCCCTGCATAGGGGCCACCAAGGTTGGCGATGTCGGCGATGTCGGAGTCCAGTGTTTTGCGGTACTTCTTCTCGAGTGGGAGCTGCCAGAGCTGCTCGTCCGTGGGGCTGGAGGCGCTCCGGACTTGATCGACCAGGGCCTGGTCGTTGCCGAACAGGGCGGCCGTCGCCGGGCCGAGCGCCATGAGGGCTGCGCCAGTCAGGGTCGCGATATCGATGATGGCGTCCGGCTTCTGTTCGGCCGCGAGCACGAGGCCGTCCATCATGACGAGGCGGCCCTCGGCGTCCGTGTTCTTGACCTCGACGGTCGTCCCTCCGCGTGCGGTGAGCACGTCGCCGAGCTTGTAGGCCGAACCCGACGGCATATTGTCCGTGCACATCAGGAATGCCGACACCGTCGTGGTGCAGCCCAGGTCGCGCAGCGCCGTCATCGCGCCGAATACGGCTGCGGCCCCGCCCATGTCCATCTTCATCAGCAGGTGCATTGGGTCGGACGGCTTCAAGCTGATGCCGCCGGAGTCGTACATGATGCCCTTGCCGACGAGGGCGAGGTGACCCGTCGACGGGTCGTTCGGCGTGTAGCGGATTGTGATCATCCGCGGCTCCTCGGCGCTGCCTGCGTTGACGCCGAGCAGACCGCCGCAGCCCAGCTCGATCAGTTTCGCCTTGTCCGCGATCTCTACCTCGAGACCGAAGCTCTCTGCGAGGGAGACCGCCACGTTGCCGAAGTCGGTGGCGGTGAGGTGTCCGGGCGGGGTGTTCGCAAGATCTCGCGCGACGGCGGCGGCGCGTGCGGCCACCACACCATGCGCGATCCCGGCCGTCGCACCGGCTACGTCGGCGGCGTCGACCAGCAGCTCGACGGCCTCGAGCGTGACTGTCTTCGGCTCGGTCTTGAGTTCGCTGTACCTGTAGCGGCCCAGGAGAATACCCTCGGCCGCTACCCGGCCGATCGTCTCTGCGTCGACTCGATCGGTATCCGGGAGCCGCATGCCGATCCTGGCCGAGGACGTTGCGGCACGGGCGAAGGTCGCCGCGAGGTCGCGGACGGTCGCGGCGGTGACGTCGGCGGCTGCTCCTGCGCCGACCAGGATGGTCGTCGGCGCGGGCCCCGGGACCACTAGAGTCTGCCCCAGCTTGCCGTCGAAGCCGACGCGCGCGAGAGCCTCGCGGTCGAGACCGACGCCGTCCGGCACGTCGGCGTCGCTGGTCACCGCGACCCCGACCGCACCGACTTCTCCCGAGAATGCGGTCACGGGGCGGAGGTTGACGACCCGCTCGGGGGCGAGCGAGGGTATGGGCGTGAAATCGCCCGGGATGAGTTTGTACGCGCTGGATGCCATGGTTCAGTCCTTCTCTGCTGCCGCAATTGTCGTGATGGTGTCCCCGGCGGCGACGGCCGGGTCCTCCGGGTCGTATACGTCCTCGGGGTCCGACGGTTCAAGCCGTTCCGGCAGACCGCCGGTGCGTCGGCCCGGCATCCGACCGGCGGGCACTATAGCCAGCAAGGAGATGCCGGCTAGTGAGAGCAGCGAGATTTTGAGGGCTGTGAGCCGGGCATCGGCGTTGACCGCGACGGCGGCGGCGATCTGCGCGTCCGTCGCGTCCGTCTGCTGTGACAGTACGTCGGTGAGCTGACCGTTGGTGATGAAGTTGGTGTTGTCTAGGTTCACCTGCGAGACCAGGGAGGCCGGGAGGCCCGGATGATCGGTAACGGCCGCCGAGACGAGGCCGCCCAGCACGCCGACGGCAAAGACGCTCGCCACGGCGATGCCGACGCTGCCCGACAAGTTGTGCACGAGACCGCGCCAGGCTCCGACGTCGCCCGCCAGTTTCTTCGGGGCGGCCGAAAGCAGTGTGTTGAACACTAGGGCGACGATCGATCCCTGACCGAGGCCGAGCACGATCAGGCCGATGATCACGACGAACTGCTCCCACTCGTTGTGCACCGCGAACGCGAGGATGGTCAGCCCGAGCGCTACCACTACGAAGCCGAAGCGGGCGAGCAGGCGCGGCGTGAAGCGCTGGTACAGGCCCGCAACGAACGTGCTCGCCAGGAAGATCGACAGCGTGTAGGGGATGACCGCGATCGACGTCTCGAAGCTCGTTCGGCCCTGGACCACCTGGATGTAGAGCGGGATCAGGAAGTTGGCCGCCGTGCCGACGAACAGCATCGTTGCCATGCAGATCGTCACGGCGCGCTCGCTGCCGGTGGCGAGCACCCGAAGGTCGAAGATCCGCGGCTTCTTCTCGGCCTGGCGTCGACGGATCCAGACGAAGAACAGCTGGCCGGCGATGAGGCCTAGCACTACGAGCACTGGCGCCGGTGACAGCCCGAGGATGCTGAAGGGGGCACCGTCGGTTGCGAGCACCAAGCCCCACGGCTCGAGCCCGGAGAAGCCGAAGCTGAGCAGGATGATCGCGACGGCGGCGATGGCCGCGCCTGTCCAGTCGATCTTTAGGTCTCGCTGCTGGGCGATGGGCTTGAACCGGAAGCTCAGCAGCAGGTTGGTCGCGGCCAGTGCCACGATAAGCCAGAACGACCAGCGCCACCCGATAGTCGACGCGAACGTGCCGGCGATGAGCAGCGCGAGGACCCCGGCTGCGGGAATGGCGGCGGCCAGGAGGCCGATCGCCTGCGCCTGCTGCTTACCGTGGTAGTTGGTGGCGATGAAGACGGTAAGGGCGGGTGCGATCAGTGCGATCACGGCGCCGGAGGCTGCCTGAGCGATGAACAGCATCGCGGGCGAGACGCTGAGCGCGACGCCCGCCATCGCCACGCCATGGATGACGACTGCGATTTGGAACACCCGGCGCGTGCCGAATCGGGCGCCGAGCTTGGCGCCGAGGAGGATGAACGCGGCCATGGCGAACGTCCCCGCCGTGATCGCCGTTCCGACCGAGGTCGCCGGCGTGCGAAGGTCAGTAGTTATCCCGGCCATCGAGACGGTAAGGGCGTTCACGGCGAATGACGCCTGGATCTGTGTGAGCACGACTACGATCAGGGGCAGCCAGGAGGCCTTTGCTGCGGCTTGCTGCGGGACGGAAGCGGTTGGTGAACTCACTGGCGGGTCTCCCTCTGCGCGGCGGCTGCTCAGTAGCGTCGTCCGCTGTTCTGTTTTCGTCCGGATGGACCTGGGTCTCATTCTGGCCTCACCGGAACCGGTTTGTCACAACCGGTAGGGCCGCGCGGGCTCCGCGACGGGCCGCTGGGCCGCCGCCGGTCTCGTCACAGCCACTAGATTCAGGGTATGAGCGACATCTCGGTGACCATGGTGACCCTCGGCCTCGCCGTCGTCGCGTTTGTCAGCGGCAGGGTTCCGACCGGGCTGGTCGCCGTCGGAGCCTCACTCGCGCTGCTGGCCACTGGGGTGCTCGATCTCCAGCAGGCGTTCGCGGGTTTCGCCGATCCCGCGGTCGTGCTGATCGCATCCCTTTTCGTGGTCGCGGAGGGGCTCGACGCGTCCGGGCTCACCGGGTGGGCGGGTCAGCAGCTTATACGACGCGGCGGCACGAAGGCGGTGATCCTCACGGTCCTGGTGATGCTGCTCGTAGCAGTGCTGTCCGCCCTGATCAGCGTGAACGGCGCCGTCGCAGCGCTCCTGCCCGTGGTCGTCGTCGTTGCCTCCCGCATCTCGGTCGCGCCGGCGCGGCTGCTGCTGCCGCTCGCGTTCGGCGCGCACGCCGGCTCTCTGCTTACACTCACGGGCAGCCCGGTCAACGTGATCATCTCCGAGCTGGCGGCCGAGACTGGTGCGGGCGCGTTCGGCTTCTTCGAGTTCACTACCGTTGGCGCCGTGCTCGTGGTCGGCACGGTGCTGATCACCGTGCTCTGCGGCCGTTGGCTGATCCCCGAGCGCACGCCCGCGGCTATGCCGCGTGACCTCAGCGATCACGCGCGCACGCTGCTCGCCGCCTATGGGACGCCGCAGCCGTTCGCCCGCGTCCGAGTGCGCGCGAACTCGCCGCTGGTCGGCCGCACGCCCGCGGAGGCGCGGCTGGAGGAAGTCGCGCCTGTGCAGCTCATCGCCGTGCAGGGCAGTGTGCGACGGCCCGCCAGCGAGACCATCCGGCCCGGCGACTGGCTACTCGTGCGTGGTGCGACATCGAGCATCAAGGTCCTGGAAAAGGAGGCCAAGCTCACCGGTCTAGGGCACAACACTGGCTCCCGCCGGACGGACGCGCTGATCGACGCGACGTACGGTGTCGCCGAGATCGTGGTGGCGCCGCGTTCAAGCATGATCGGGGAGACGGTCTTCCCCGGCATGGTCACCGACAGCGGAGACCTCGTAGTACTCGCGGTGCAGCGCGCCGGCGAGGCAATCGAAGCCCAGACGATCATGCTCGAGTCGGGCGATGTCCTGCTGGTGCAGGGGCGTTGGGAGGCCTTGGACCTCAACCTCGCTGATCCGTCGGTGCTGGTCGTGGACAAACCCGATCAGCTCCGACGCCAGGCGGCTCCGCTGAGTGCACGGTCGTGGATCGCGCTAGGGATCCTCGTCGCGATGGTCGTCCTGCTAGCGACTGGCGTGATGCAGGCCGCCGTCACTGGCCTGCTGGCAGCCGCGGCAATGGTCCTCACCCGCGTGGTGACGGTGGAGCGCGCGCACCGGTCGATCTCGTGGACGACGCTGCTCCTGGTGGGCGGGATGATCCCCATGTCGACCGCGATCACCCAGACTGGGGCGGCCGCCCTCATCGCCGACGGTCTGGTAGGCGCTGTCGGTCACGCGGGCCCGCTCGTCGTGCTGCTCGCCCTCTGCGTTGTCGCGTTGGTCTTCGGGCAGCTGATCAGCAACACGGCGACGGCCCTCATCATCTCCCCGATCGCAGTATCCGTCGCGGCCGAGCTGCAGGTCTCGCCCCTGCCGTTCCTTATGGCCGTCGCCGTCGTTTCCGCCGCTGCCTTCCTCACGCCGGTTGCCACCCCGGCGAACTTCATGATCATGGGACCAGCCGGTCTGCGCTTTGGCGACTACTGGCGTCTCGGCATCGTGTTGATCGCGCTCTTCCTGTCCGTCGCGGTGCTGCTTGTGCCGATGCTCTGGCCTTTCTAGACCGAATGAGTCGGGGGTTCTCATAGCCGATCGAGGCGCTGGCCCAGCGGGCAGGACGGCCGTTCTCCGCTATCCTGAAACTCAGAACCCGTGTGAAAGGACACTACCGGTGAGCACCTCTTCCCTCCCCACCCCCGACCTCACGGCGCGCGCCTCGGCCGCCGCAGCCTCCAGCCCCGCGAAGGGCGCCAGGATCGCCCTGGTGGTCGGCGGCGTCGTCGCGGTTCTCTTCGGCATCGTGATCCTCGCCTGGCCGACCAAAGCTGCCGTTGCGGTCACGGCGATCATCGCCGTGTACGCCGTGATCGCTGGGCTCATCTACGCGCTGATCGGCGTGTTCTCGAAGAGCCTCGGCGCGGGCGGGCGGATCGGGCACATTCTGCTGGGCGTCCTTTACGTCGTCGCCGGCAGCTTCGCGTTCGCCGAGCTGCAGGCCTCCGCCGCGTTCCTGGCGATCTTCCTCACGGTTCTCGTCGGTTTCCTCTGGATCATCGAGGGCTTTGTGTCCCTCTTCTCCCTCGGCGATAGTGGCTCAAAGGTCATCACGATTGTCTTCGCGATCGTCTCGATCCTCGCTGGCTTCACCCTGGTGAGTAGCCCGCTCTGGGGCGCCGTTTTCCTCTGGTGGTTCCTGGCCATCTCGCTCATCGTCCTCGGCACTCTCAACACGATCCGAGCGCTCTTCGGTCACAAGCGCTAACCCTGGCGACCGACGAATCGGCCGGATCTGTCCACGTCATCGTCTTACGGCTCCCGCGGGCACGCGATCGGCGGCAGTCTCGCCGCTGTACTCGACCATTTAGAAAGGGCAAGCACGATAAGGCGCAGTTGTCCTGCGGCATTGACATCGCCGGCCACGAACACTCGCTGGAGACCGGAGGGGACCGACCGATGGGGCTCCTGCACCTGGCTGCCTACCGCTCTGTTAGGGCCTATCTAAGGTCACCTACAGCCCAATGTTGGCGCGGGCGCTGATTCTGGTAATCCCCTGCGGGCCGCAAGATAATCCCCTAGCGGGGATGATCGCCTTTCGGCAGCTCCAGGTTCGCATTCTCCATCGTGATTCGGATCCCAGATCGCCGCAGCGCGAACACAAGCACTGCCGTTACGAACACCGCGAACACAGCGGCTGCACCCCAGCTCGCTGCGCCGGCGGGGTTGTCACGGATCGTCGCAAGATACCAGCCGGCAAGCCAGGGCGTCGCTGCGAGTGCGAACACCGCCACCGCGGCAGGCCGACGCAGCAGGAGGAGGACGACCGCGACGACGATCACCAGCGCGACCATGACCGAGGGCGGGACTCGCGCCGCGAAGATGTACCGGAACTGGCGATCCGACGGCAGGTCGGGTACCAGCATCGCGTTCCACGCGTAGACGCCGACGAAGAGCGCGATCCAGAGCGGGAGCCCGATGATGAGTTCGCGCCGTTTCGGCGACGCAGAGGCGGCCAGGAAAGCAGCGAGCGCGAAGAACACCAGGTTCGTCGCGCTGGGGCCGTCCCATCCGGGCACGAGCGCATTCACGGACGGCAGCAGGATGGCCACGATTCCGCTCGCGGCGATGACGACCCGGGAGGCGCGGCCCGCGCCGACGAGGACAAGGACGAACGCCGCCACCCAGAGCGCAGTTACCGGCACGCCAGGGCTGAGGAAGGGCCCGAAGGTGCTCACGTCAGGCGCAGCCAGCCGAAGCGACGACCGATAGCGCGAGAGCGGCGCCCACCAACTGCTCCAGAACGAGACGAGCGAGAACACGAGGCCGTACCCGAAGGCCAGAGTTGCAGCGCCCGAGCGTAACCCCGCGGGGAGCACCACGGCGATCCGCGCAGTCAGGCCCCGAAACGCCAAGTCGATCAGCTCGCCGGCCGCGGGCTCACTGCGACCGTCGTGATCCGCTCCCTCCAACAGCATCCCAACGACGACGTCTGCGTTGCGCATCCGCCACGACTGCGGATACCAACGCAGCACCGCCCTGTACCGCGCTTCCAGATCCCGCGTCATCGCGTCGCCCCCGCGATCGTCGTCCCCGTCGGTCGCCGCAACCGCTCCCGCGCACGTTTCGCGTTCTCCTCGAGCCGTGACACTTCCTCGGCGAGCCGCTCCCTCCCCGAGGTCGACAGGGCGAAGTAGCGCCGCAGCCTCCCACTGACGACCTCGTCGCGCACATGCTGGACGAGCCCTGCCCCTTCAGCGCGCTCGATGATCGCGTAGAGCGATCCCACCTTCAGCGTCACCCGCCCGTCGGAGAGGTCAGCCACTTCGGACAGCAGGGCATAGCCATGCTTCGGGCCGTCGGCGAGTGCCGCGAGGAGCAGGTTTGTCCGATGAACGGTGTTTCTGGGCCGGCGGTCATTAGTTGATTCGGCCTTCGAAGGCGATTGCGAACGCGTTCAGCGCTGGCTTCCACCTTGTGGCCCAGCGTGCCCTGCCCCGACCCGTCGGGTCAAGCGAGCGGGTCACGAGATAGAGACACTTCAGCGCTGCAGCATCGTTGGGGAAGTGCCCACGAGCTCTGACCGCGCGGCGGTAGCGGGCGTTGAGGGACTCGATTGCGTTCGTGGAGCAGATGATCCGGCGGATCTCGACGTCCCAGTCCAGGAACGGCACGAACTCGGACCAGGCGTTCTGCCAGAGCTTCGAGATCGCTGGATACTGCCCACCCCACTTCGCGTCGAACTCCTCGAACCGCTCCCGAGCGGCCGCTTCAGTCGGAGCCGTATAGACCGGTCGGAGGTCCTTGCCCATCTCTTCCCAGTAGTGCCGCGACGCGAACCGGAACGTGTTGCGGATCAGATGAATGATGCAGGTCTGCACCGTCGCCAGCGGCCACGCGGTGTTGATCGACTCCGGCAGCCCTTTGAGCCCGTCGCAGACGACGATGCAGACATCCTCGGCGCCACGGTTCTTGATCTCGGTGAGTACACCGAGCCAGAATTTCGCGCCCTCGCCGCCGTCGCCGGCCCAGATTCCGAGGATGTCCCTCTCCCCGTTCACCGTGACACCCACGGCGATATAGAACGGCTTGTCCCGCACTTGGCCGTCGCGGACTTTCACCACCAGGGCATCGATGAACACGACCGGATAGACGCGATCCAATGGTCGGTTCTGCCATTCGGTCATCTCCTCGATGACCTTGTCGGTGATCCGGCTGATCGTGTCCTTCGACACGGACGCGCCATAGACGTCGTCGAAGTGCGCGGCGACCTCTCCGGTCGTCAACCCACGCGCGGTGAGGGAGAGCACGATCTCGTCAACCCCGGTGAGCCGTCGTTGCCGTTTCTTGACGATCTTCGGCTCGAACGACCCCGCCCGGTCCCGCGGCACCTCGATCTCGACGGGACCGACCTCGGTCAGCACGGTCTTCGAGCGGCTGCCGTTGCGGATGTTGCCGCTCTCGGCCGGCGCGTGCTTCTCGTGACCGAGGTGCTCGGTCATCTCCGCCTCAAGCGCTGTCTCCAAGACTCGCTTGGTGAGTCCGTTCAGCAACCCGTCGGGGCCGACGAGGTCGACGCCCTGCCCCTTCGCTTGCCTCAGCAGCTGCTCCGCGAGCTGCTGCTCATCGATGATCTCTCCCATCACAGGATCGATCATCTCGGTCGTGTCCATCACGGCCTGTTCCTCTCCGTCAGGCCGACCCAGAAACACCGAAAATCAGACAGTCCCTTTTCTTTTGACGGCCAACCTTAGATCGATTTTCGGCGAACTTTAGATAGGCACTCTGTTATTGCGCGAGTCGTCGGCCGATCGCACCGCCGCCAGTTTGGGATCCTAATGGAGATCGCTTGTGTCGCCCAGGCTCATCGCAAGGACAGCAACTCGCTGGATCTGCGTACGATCTAGGACTGTTGTGACGGCTCGATTTAGGACCACTCCTGGTTGTGACAGTCGGATTCAGGATCACCTCTATCGGGTGCAGGGCGCTCTGATTCGCCCCGGGTTAGTGGAGGGCTGGTTCTCCCAGCGGCGGCTAGTGCTGGAGATCGATCTCGCGGTAGTTCTCGTTCTCCTTGTCGATTGGTGTGAGGTGTGCGATCGATGGGTGCAGCCGGTTCTCGTTGACCAGTGCGCCCAGGAGAGTCTCGCGGGTTCGAGCTCGTCGACGGTGCGGAACGGGCCATCGATCTTCATGCGCTCAAGGCCCGAGTTGAGCTCGGATAGGCTGAGCAAAACCGAGAGACGTTGCAACGACCGTCAGAATTCGCCATGGAATCGTTCTGGTCGACCATATACCGCGAGCTCCTGGACCGCCTTACCTGGGACGCTCCGGCGGAGCTCGGGCTGCGATCTTCGAATGGATCGAAGCGTTCTACACGCCCGCCGCCGGCAGACCGTCCTCGGCTACCTCTGCCCGATCAAGTTCGAAGCCCTTCACACCAGCACCGAGATCGCGGCATGATCAACGCAACAACCGTGTCCGGAAAACCGGGTCAGGCTCCGCCTGATCCTCGTTCGAATCCTGTTCTACGAAGTTCATACTGGTTGGGTTGGCGCTCGATTCGCGAAATGGCGGATCGGCCGCATGGGGATAGAGCGGTGCGCGCCAGATGCGGGAAACCCTCGAGCCGAACCCGAACAGCCTTTGACGGGCGACAGCGCGCCAGCCGCCTCGGTTGGGTTCGGTGTCCATGCTTCAAAGCTCGCCCGGGAGGAATTGCAGGGCTTTCCTCGTGTCTAGGCCCAGCTTCTTCAGAATGTTGTGCAGGTGGCTCTCGACAGTGCGCACACTGATAACGAGAGAGTTCGAGATCTCCCCATTCGAATAACCAGCGGCTGCGAGGCGAGCGACTTCGCGTTCCCGTTCACTCAATCGACGCTTCGGCGAAACGAAACGAGAGGTCGAGATCTTGCGAGGAGAATGACCGCTGATCAGGCGATTGGTTAGATCACGAGCCCGTTTTAGGGACTCATCGTCTCGCCTGTCTGTGGCGAGCAAAGCTGCATATCTGACCGAATCGAGTGCGAGACCGTATCTGCCGTTGTCGTGGAGCACCTGCGCGGCTCTCAGGAGAGCGTCTATGTTCCGATCGTAACTCGCGCGCAGGTAAGCAGCCCATGATGCAAAGAAGTTACCCTCCATTGTGTCGACTACGGCTTCCGCGAGCTCCAGCCGTGCGGGATCCATCCAGATTTCCAAGGAGGTCAAGTACTCGTAGCAGGCAGCGTATCTATTCCCGCGCTCCCGAGACCTCTCCGCTGCATCCCACAAGCTGTCAGCCGTCTTCTGCGGGTCCGAGAGGTTTTCGATGTCGGCAAGAGCGAGAGCCTGGGCCTGGATGGGAAGTGCTCCCCCGGAGCTACCGGCTTCCCGGAGTTCGTGAATGTAGCGCTGCGCAGTCGTCATTTTCCCGAGGTGGAAAGCGACGACGGCAGCGCAACTGAGCAGTATGGTCTTGATGCTCGGAGGTATTGGAGCGGGATCGCCTGCTGCAAAGACTGAGTCCAGGATTTCCTCGGTTGCCTCGTATTCCCCCGTCCCGACCAGGATGTAGGCGATCCCGGCGCTGTAGGCGCGCACGGCTTCGATTTCGAGGAGTCCGCGGGCTTCGTCGAGACCGCGATGGAGCAGCCGCAAGCCACGATCCGCGTTTCCGGAAGACGCGTGCGCGAATGCGCCCCATACGCGGGAGTAGATCGAGGTCCAGGTCGGATCGATTCGTTCGACTTCGTTGAGGTCGGTGAGCGCCAATTGGAAGTCTCCCCGAGCGAGCGAAACCAGAATGCGGACTTCGTACACTCCGAGCGAAACCGCTGTCGGTGCTGGAGCGCGCGGGAGCTCCAATTCGAGGCACCGAAGGCCCTCATTCGACACGTCCAATGTGTCGTCATTGAGGAGGATAGAGACTTTCTCTGCTCTCAGCGCAGGCGCGTATTCCCCAGCACTGGGGATCTGTTCATCGAGGTCGGCAATGGCAGCAGCGGGTTCACCACGTGTATAGGCCTGCCAGCGGGCCCGTGTGATCGCAAAGTCCGCGCGGTCGCCCATTTCGCCGATCTGGATATCAGTGTTGAGAACGATGTGTCCTAGCCGGTCCGGCTCCGAATTGTCGTTGATCAACACATTCATGTAACGGACGGCCGACGCCGGAGATGGAATGGCATCCCATTCCGCACCGGAGATGATGTGGCGCGCTCGAGCCCTTTCCCGCAGCAGGCGGACGAAGACGGCGTCGTTTTCGTGGCTACTTCTTGGGACGGTTGCTTCTACGCCCAACAGGGTTCCCATCGGGCTTTCGGAGCCCAATTTCCGTGCGATGGCGTCGATGAGTCTGACTCGCCGAGCTGCAATCGGCAAGTGGCGAATGTACTCGACCAGCAATGGAGGCGTCACCGTGACCAGTTGGCGGCTCCCGGAAGAAACGAGCGAGATGAGCGATCGTTCCTCCAGCGATTCAAGCGATTCCCAATCGACAAGCAAGCGAACTGTGTCGAGATCTGCTACTCCGACAAGAGCGATAGTCTCCAAGGTGTCCCGTTCGATTGGGTCGACCCCACCGAGATATGCCTCCATCTGACCGGAGAGCGCGGGGCTCCAAAACTCACCGACCGATGTCCACAAACCGTCGTCACCTCGCTCGATCCGAGCTTCACGGAGAGCGGTCTCCACCAGGCTGACGACGAGACCGATGTTTCCGCCAGACTTAGCGTAGATTCTGCTCGTCATCCCTGCTTCAGCGGGCCCCTCTAGCTTGTTTGAGACAACCGTGAAGATTTCTTCGAAGCGCATGGGTGAGATCTCGACGACGAGGGCCGAGTCGAGTGTTGAAGTGGCGGGCCCGCTTGGGGTGTGACGAGCGGAGAGCCCCCTCAGCCGCGAACGAACCACGGGGAGGCCGGTGCCAAGCTGTACCGCCTGAACGACTCCCCATGACATTTTGTCGAGGTCCTCCCAGTCATCAATCAGGAGCACTGACTTCTCACGCTCCACGAGTGCCTGGAGCGCAGCAACCGCGTTTTGCAGCGGCGAGTGGCCGCGTGTCTGGTCGACCCCTTCGACACCTGCGATATATAAAGCGGCCAATGGTTGTTCCTTGAGCGAAGCCACCCCCCGGAGGAACACCACGAACCATCCCGCGGTTTTCAGTCGCTGTTCGAGCGCAACGAGAAATGCCGATCGGCCGCTGGTGCGCTCACCGATTACGTCGACACTGTTTCCCGATTGTATGAAGGAAACCGCGATGTCCAACTCTTCGATTCGCCCAACGAAAACGGATGCTTGCTTCCGCATCAGAACTCATTTCGTGTGGTTGGTGATAGGCGCAACAACCGCGCAGTCCATCCCCCTCAATCAGGTGAGTCGGTCCTCTAGTTGGCAAGTTATTCAAAGCGTGAATCAAGAGGGGCGATAAGGGAAGTTGAGTTAACCTTCGGTATCTCGCGCTGGCGCTTGGGGAGCGCATAGCATCCGCGTCGAGGAAGTCTCGTCAGGAGTGCTGAGGTCGTGGTCCTTCGGGCAAGTTCTCAAGAGCTGCCTCTTCCGAAGGGTCCGTCAAGGATCCAAGAAGAAGACGAAACGCACGGATTGAGAATTCCTCGCAAAGCATTTGGAAAACCAGGTCATCAAGCCTGCTGTTTGTAGGATCTTCGCAGGCGGGGCTTCCGTTCGCCTTTTGGGATTCGAAGGAGCGTACGGCATCGATGGCACGCTCAAAGCTCTCAGCAAGTGAACGACTTTGGCTCGCAGTCAGCATGACACTCCCATCCTCGGCCGAATAGACGGCGGCACACGATTTCTGATCAGCTCTACCCTGAATGAGGAGAGGTGCCTCGGAACCCGAATTGCGAGGCACCTCTCTTCGTCCGCTGTCTGCGATACCCGTTCGCGCAGGCGGAACTTGCGTCGTTAGCAGGAATCGCGTCGCGATTCTCACTGCCTTTGTGCAAGTAATCCAATTCTCTAAGGTCGTGGGGGCGAGGGGCGCAATCGATCAGGTTTAAGTAGCCCATACGCGACAAGATCAGTGCTTACTGATCCGTCATGTGCGCTGTCGCCCCTCTTTCTTTGCGTACTATTGGGGTTTTTCTTTGCTATCTCAGTACCTATCTGCTGGGTGATCCGTGTCCGGAGACCGCTGCGGCTCCCCGGCGCCGCCCGGCCGCCGAGCGTCGAGGAAGCGTGCATCGTCGTCTACGGGGACCCAAAGCGGCTGCCGGACTCGGTGACCACCAAGGTGGGAGGTCGCGACCGTGAAGACACACTTCATCCGACTGATGCGAATCGCCCTGGGTTTGGTTCGCTTCTTTTGGGAGGATGAACCATGCCCCGTCGGTTCCCGCCGGTGTTGTGGCAGCGAGCGTTCCGCGTGCTCGAGGAGGCGTTGCTTGACCACGAGACCGAGTACGCGGCGATCACTCATGTCAGCAGCAAGCTCGGCTTCGCGACCGGGACACTGCGGAAGTGGAAGCGCCGCTCCGAGGTCGATTTGGGCGCCCGTCTGGGCACGACCAGTAACGAGCTCGCGGAGATCAAACGCCTCAAGCGGGAGTACGTCGAGTTGAGGTGTGCTGACGAGATATTGAAGGCCGCACCGGCGTTTTTCGCGGCGGAACTCGACCGCCGCGCGACGAGATGATCTGGTTCGTCGACGTGTTCCGGGATCGTTTCGGGGTCGAGGCCATCTGCCGCACGATCGGTGGGACAGCGTGTGGGTTCCTCACCGCTCGCGGTTGTCGGGCCGCGAAGACCAGAGCAGCCTCCCGCCCGGGCGGCTCTGCACGACGAACTCCTGATCCCCGAGGTGGTGCGGGTGCACGCGGACAGCTACGGCGTCTACGGGATCCGGACGATGGACGCCCTGGTGTGCCGGCAAGGGTGGGAGATCGGCCGCGATCAGACTGGCAGGCTCATGCGTGCCGTCGGGATCTGCGGCGTGAATCGGTCGAAGAAGGTGTTCACCAGGAAACACGACCTGGCCTTGCAACGCCCGGCGGACGGGGTGAAGCGTCGGTTCATCGCGGACGCGCCCCGCAGGCTCTGGGTCGCCGACATCACCTTTGTCGCGTTCGTGATCGACGTGTACTCGCGACGCTTCGTGGGCTGGAACTATGAAGGCCGACATCCTGCCCCTCCAAGCCCTCGATATGGCTGCCTGGGGCGACGGGGGAGCCTGGAGGGGCTGGTCCATCACGCCGATCACTGGTCGAACTACATGTCCCTGGTATTCACGGACCGAATCGTCGAACTCGGCGCGACACCGTCGACCGGCGCCGTCGGCGACTCCTACGACAACGCCCCGCCGAGGCCGTGAACGGGCTCTACAAGACCGAGCTGATCCGCCGCCAAGGCCCGTGGCGCACCGTCGAGCAGGTTGAGCTCGCGACCCTGGAATACGTATGGTGGTGGAACAACCGCCGGCTGGACGGTGACCTCGACCTCCGCGCCCCGCCGAAGTCGAGGCCGGGTACTACGCTGACCGCGAATCACCGGTGCCGGCCACCGCCAGCCACGGAGAACCCCAGGAACGAAACTCAGGGCGATTCACTCACCCAGCTCGCCGGACTCGCCGACACCGATGGCTCCCTCCTAGTCAAGATGCAACGGCGCGTCTGTGCGCCATACTGACCCCATGAGTCAGGCCGGGTCGCACAGCGAAAAGAACCCCTTCATCACCTTCTTGAAGCGGCGATGGCTCGCCATCGTGCTCGTCGTACTGCTCGTCATCGTCGCGATCCAGAACGCGGTCGGCAGCGACACCGCGACGATCTTCCTGCTCTGGGGCCAGCTGGCGATGCCCACCTGGGCGCTCGTCCTCATCATCTTCGTCATCGGGGCGATCGCCGGCTGGATGATGTCGCGCAACCGGGCGGCCCGCCAGCGACGCTGACCCGATCAACAGAAGCGGCTGCGCGCCCGAGCACACGCTGCCACTACGGTGAGAGGCATGAACAACCTGCACTCCCCCCGTCCCTTCCGGACTGCCCGCGCCGCCCTCACTCTCACCGCAGTGGCCGCGGTGATCGCCCTGTCCGGATGCTCCTCCTCGGCTTCCGCCTTCACGGGGACGTGGGGCTCGACCGGCGTCGGCCAGCCGAACCTGACGATCAAGAACGACGGCACCTTCAGCGGCAACGACGGATGCAACAACCTCTCCGGCAAAGGATCCGCGAACGGCGACACATTCACCTTCGGCACCTTCGCCTCGACGAAGATGGCCTGCGAAGGCGTCACGACCTGGCTCAACGACGCTGCCACCGCCACAATCTCCGACGGACAACTCACGGTCTTCGACAAGGGAGACACCAAGATCGGCACCCTCCCCCGCGGCTAACCCAGGCGACTGCCTCTCACAGCAGCACGGACCACTGCTTAGGCCGGCGCTGCTGATTTCGGTCACCATGGCGCGGGCCTCGCGATCCAGAAGGAGGCGCCGCCGGCCCCGGGATGAGGGACCCGGGAGCCGGCGGCATGAGCCTCATCCCATCGCAAGGCCAACGTGAGACGCACACCCGACAGCGCGGTCCCACCCCTACCAGCCGCCTGAGCGCTGCGACAATCATGCGCTACCGCGGGTCCGCCAGGCGCGGGGGCTGGCTGTCGCCCGTGGCGAACGGTCTGGCCCAGTTCTCGGGCAGGTAGTTGTCGCCGGCGGCCTGGGAGAGGACCTGATTGCCGATGTCCTCCGGGTCATCGAAGAGGACCTGCACGTCATCGTCCTCGAACAGGAGGCCGGCGAGTTCATTCCGCCATCCCGGGTCCAGGCGGACCCGGTTGTCGTCGACGACGAGCTGAGCCCGGCCGATCAGTAGCTAAAGCGCGACCTCCTCCAGCGCCGAGGAGGCCCTCTAGACGAACTGTGACGCCCGCTGCGGCCACGATCAGTTGACGGAGGAAGTGCGGCGTGTAGTGGGCGGCGAAACGGCGCGGAAGGCCACCACTGACCGGCTCCCGTTCCCACACTCAGTCCACCCCTAACGCCATGGCTTCGGTGGCACGACCGTGTTCCTTGAATAGTTCCTCGGTCAGCTGCACCGCGGCGACCCAGAGAGCGCCCTTAAGCAGAGCGAATTGCTTCAACTCCCGTCGACGGGTCAGCTCGTCGAGCTCGCCATACGAAGCAGCCTCCTCGTGGAGTTCCGCCAGCCGGTCGACATCTGGCACCCCTCCCCTAGCCTTCGCGGCTCGGCCTCGGTCAGCCTGCGTACACCTCCAGCGACGAAGGCTACCGCTCGCCGCCTCAACAATTGAGATCGGTGCGTGTCCGAGTCTGCCCCGAGTCTTGTTGACAGTCGGGTTTTGGGGCGGCCAGGCCGCGTCTGCGTCCTTGTCGATCGTCTCAAACTCGATGGGCGTGAGTCTTCCGAGGACGCGTTGACGGGGCGTGCGGTTGTACTTCGTCTCGATCCAGATGACCATGGCGAGGCGGATCTCCTCGCGACTATCCCAGCGTCGGGTGTTGAGGACGTTCTTCCGGGGGAGACTGAAAAAGCTCTCCATGCTCGCGTTGTCACCGGCCCGTAAAACCTCCCTATGGAGCCGACGAGGCCGTTTTTGCGCAGCAGGTTCCGAGTGCGTTTCGCGCGGAACTGATCGGATTCAACCGGTCGTTGCAACACCGGCTTGTTGGAGCAACGGTAGCTGCTCGTTGAACGCGCCGGCGGGAGTCTTCCAGCCGATCGCGTTGCGCATCGCCGTCGTCGCGAGCGACGATTCATCCGGGTGTCGATAAACAAAAGGCGAGGCGCGTCGCAAGGCCGGCCGTCCGGCCGAACATCCAATCTCTAGACGAGCAGACTGTCAATGTTCGCGGGCAAGTCTTGGCGCTTAGGTAAGTTGAGTTTACGAAGAATTCTGTACATGTGACTTTCCACAGTTCGCACGCTTACGACTAGCCGTGTTGCAATCTCTTGGTTTGTGCAACCTCTTGCAGCCAGTATCGCTACTTGTTTCTCTCTTTCAGTAAGAAGCACCGCGTTCGTGCCGAACCGCTCAGAATCAAACACCGCCGCACCGTAGTTTGAACGCAGCTCGGACTCGAGGCGTCGCGCATTCTCCCCCAGCTCTGCGGCATGATGATCCGATGCGAGTACGGCAGCCTTCTTAAAGGCCGCAAACGCCAACCCGACTCGACCAACCGATTCCAGTCCTATTCCCGCGCGCATAACGTTCTCGGGGTCATTTGAGAGCTCAGCACAAATGAGCTTGAAATGGGCGCTAGCTACTACAGCTTCGGGAACCACAGAAAGGCACTCCGTCAGGTATTCGAGCCTCTGCACTGCTGGGTCGATCTCCGCGGCGGCGAGGAGCCCGACAATTCCCGCGAACCGAGCTCCGCGTTCCCATAGAGCCAGCGAAGAGTCCCAAAGGCGCGAAGAAGCCTCCTTAGAGTCGCCGTTGAAGGTAAGAAGCTGGACGTCAGCCCATGCGTTCGCCTGGCCCGGAAGAGGTCCGTCCACCGTCTTCAGACGCGCCACCTCCTCAGCAAGTCTCTCGCTAGTGGAAGTGCGCCCTCTTCTCGCGGCCAGAAGAGCGGACATCGCGAGGAGGGTTAGTTGTATCCCGGCGGGTATTGGCGCTGGATCCCCGGTGGCAAACACTTTCTCGAAGAGGTCATCCATTATCGAGTAGTCGCCAGAGTGGATACAGCAGACAGCGATCCCTGCCCCGAACGTCCTCAAGCCGTCTATGTCAAGGTAGCCCTGGGCCTCATCGAACCTTTGCAGCAGAAGCTCCATAGCTTCAGTGTGGCGCCCTTGACCCAGGAGCGAGAAAGCTCTTAGGACTTGCGTCATTTGGGACGTTGGGGGCATTCCGCAGTCAACGATTTCGTCATAAACGCGCTGCGCGTCGGCGAAGCGCGCCTCCGAAACGAGTATCAAGAGCTGGGTTTCAAGCAGAGCGGACTTTACTACCGAGGGCAAGTCGTCGGTCACCTCAAGCCGCTCTTCAAAGCCTTGAGGAGTGCCGATGAGGTTCACCAAAATCTCAACTTCCGCAGCATCAAGGAGTCGGGAGTACACGCCTAGATCCAGCTCGCGGCCTGCGCGAAGCATATCGGCCGATCTTCCGATATCGTTCTCCCCATATGCCAGCCAGCGAGCCTGAAGACAGAAAAAACTCGCAACCTCTGAAGGTTCGGCCTTGTGGATGGTCGTATTGGCAAATACTCTCTTTATCGTCGCAGCAATCTCAGGTGTGTAGGTTTGAATGAGAGCCTGAACATACCTGACCGCAACCGCAGGAGCCGGGGACGCTTCCCACTCGCTTCCAGCGAGAATTCTTCGAGTTCGCGCTCGTTCATGCAGCACGCGCACGAACATCGCCTCACGCTCTGGGGGAAGGACCTTACGCAACCCGGAGTTCGATACGGCAACTGAGAACGAGTCGACAGTACCAACGCGTTCGAGGATGAGTTCAGTTAAGCGAACCCTGCGGGCGGAGTACGGCTCATGTCGAAAAAACTCTACAAGGAGAGGCGGAACTACTGTCACTAGCTCGTCTGGAGCACCGGGTATAAACGCAATGAGGGAACGTTCCTCCAGAATCTCTAGGGTGCTCCAATCAACCAGTTTACGGACCGTGTCTACGCCGGCCACTCCTACAATGGCGATGATTTCCAACGCGTCTCTAGCCTCAGGACTGAGGTCCTCCAGATATCCCTCGAGTACTGTCCGGAGACCTGTGCTCCAGAGATCCCCGGAGGCGACCCACTGTTGCCGATCGGTGCGGTATGCGAGAGAACCCTCGCGCTTAGTTGCATCCACCAAGCTCAACGCCAATCCAACGTTTCCACCAGACTTGGCGAATATTCTGCTCGCTGTGCTCACCTCAACGGGACCCTCAAGATAGCTGATCAGCACCTGCTCCATGTCATCGAAGCGCAATGGAGTCATCGCAATCAAGTAAGAACGATCAAGGGTCGACGCTTGCATGCCTGTTGGGGTATGCCTGGCGCGGAGTCCGTGTAGCCGGGATAGAACGATCGGCACGCCCGAGCCCCGCCGCACTGACTCGACCAATCCCCATGATGCCTCGTCGAGGTCGTGCCAGTCATCCACGAAGAGAACCGAGGAGTCAAACATTACCGCAGAACGAAGTGTTTCTGCTGTCTCGTTAAGACTTGTCCCCGGTCTTGCGGCAGCTGCGCCAATGCCAGAAAGATGCAACGCAGCAAGCGGGTATTGGCGCAGGGATGCAACGCCGCGTATGGATGTCACTGACCAGTCAAGCTCTTCCATACGTTTCTTGAGGGCTTGGAGAAATGTTGTTCTCCCGCTCCCCCGTCCGCCGACAACGTCCACGCTGATGCCAGCTTGTAGTAACTCGACTGCCCGCCCAAGGCTGTGCTCTCTGCCGGTTACCATCGGGGCCCGCTTTCTCATACTCCTGGCTCCAGCCTAAGAGACGAGGGCCAAATGCGGTTCACCCGTGAAGAAATAGATCGGGAGACAGGGCTCCCAGAAGCGGGTCGCGACGAGACAGATGAACAGAACATCTTGGCACAATCAGCTCTGGGGGTTGACCGAAGCGAGACAGAAACACTCACGAATTCGGGTCTCCTCTTCTATCTCTTTGCTGCCCATGCGGACTCGCGCCTCTATCGCCGCGCATCACTGTCGACCTAACAAGCCGGTCTTGTCCAGACCTGTCGACCTCGACAGCGTCGATCATAGAAGCTCGGCGTCAACGCCCACGAAGGGCATCTGCATGTTGCGTAAGGAGAGGGCAGCGTTTGTGTGGTTGAACCAAGGGTTAAGTGAGCTGAAGAACATCAGTAAGTAGCCTCAGAGCTAACCGTCCATGGTTGCTGAGTCTGAATCGGCCTGGCTTTTGCTCCGTTCTTCAAACAAGGAAGGAAATCGAGGCTTCACGGCGCGCGCATTGTCGGGTGGAACGTCGCGTCAACGCTACGGTCCCAATGCAGGCCCTCGACATGGCCGCGTGGAACGTCGGCGGGCGCCTCGACGGGCTAATCCACCATGCGGACCACAGGCCGAACGACACCGCGATGGTCTACACCGAGCCGATCGTCGAACTCGGCGCAGCCCCTTCCACGGGAACCGTCGGCGAAAGCTTCGATAACGCGATGGCAGAGGCCGTGATCAACCTCTACAAGACCGAACTGATCCGACGGCGAGGCGCCTGGCTGACCGTCGAGCAGGTCGAGCCCGCCAGACTCGAATGGGTGTGGTGATGGAACAACCAACGGCTCCACAGCGAGCTCGACATGCGCACCCCTACCAGGGCCGAGGACGCGTAAGACGCTGACCAAGAATCAGCCAACCCAGCACCCGTGGGACAAGCCTCCCGATAGGAACGAAAGACAGGCCGATTCAAGCCGATTCAGTGCGCGTCTATCTCCCAGGGGACAGACGCGCACTCACAAACCCCAGACAAAAGGTACTGCGTTGGTTGTTGGAACGATCCTTGGAATCTAAGGGCAACGGCTTCGAGGGGCACAACTGCGGCCTGGTCGGTCACGCTCAACGACCCGCAGGCAGTCCCCCTTGTCCTAGTGGTTCTGACGCCTCTTCAGAACACGGTTCGTCACCACGAGACCGCCACCCAAAACCAGAGCAGCAAGACTCAGGCCAAGCAAACCCTGCTCGGAACCACCACCAGTCAGCGCGAGGCTGCCATCGGTTTTCGTGCCCCCGGGCGTGCCCGGCTTCGGCGTCCCGCCGCCACCCTCTTGCGTCACCGCGAGCTTCGCAGCCTCACTGGTCGCACTGCCCGCACTATTGGACGCCGTCGCCCGGTACAGGAAACCATCGTTGGCTTCACTTCCCGCGACAGTCAGCGTCAGGCCGCCGTTCGAGAGCTTCGCAGTAGGGTCAGCGCTCACCGCTTGCCAGGTCTTTCCACCGTCACGAGATAGCTGCCACTTTACCGTCGGTTCGGGAGTACCAGTCACTTCGACAGAGAACTCTGCCACGGCCCCGTCCTTGACGGCCTGATCCTTCGGATTCGTGATCTTCGGAGCAACCGGGATCGGCGGCGTCTTGCTAACAGTCAACCTTGCTGCGGCGCTGGTCGCACTGCCAGCACTATTGGACGCCGTCGCCCGGTACAAGAAGCCACCGTTAGCTTCACTTCCCTTGACGGTGACCGTCAGTCCGTCACTCGAGACCGTCGCATCAGGGTCCACGGTGACCGCTTCCCAAGTCGCCCCGCTATCCCGGGAAACCTGCCACACAACTGCGGGCGCCGGAGTACCCGTCACACTGACCTCGAACGACGCGTTCGCACCATCAACCACAGTCTGATCCGAAGGATCAGTAACCGTCGGCGCAACAGCGACGGGCTCAAAAGTAAAGCCATCGGTGTACGTGATCGGGGCTTGCGCGACACCGTTCCATGTCCACGACACCACCACATCAACAGCACCTGCCCCGTGAGCAGGAGTAGTCACCGACCACGTCCTATCCGGGTTCTGCACCAGCCCGGTCCCCACCGTGCCACCAAACGCCACCGACGTAACCGTCACCGAATTCGTCACCACGACCGGGACACTACTATTCGTGTTGGTACCTATACCTAACTGGCCATAGTTGTTGAGCCCCCACGCGTAGGCCTTCCCATCCGAGCCCAGCGCCAATGAATGGGTGGAGCCTGCATCGATATTGGTGAACGTGACTCCCGGAGGCATCGTCACCGCGACAGGGACACTGCTATTCGTGGTGGTTCCGTTACCCAGCTGGCCGTTAGCGTTGAGCCCCCACGCGTAGGCCTTCCCATCCGAGCCCAGTGCCAACGAATAGTAGTCGCCTGCGTGGATGCTGGTGAACGTGGCCTCTGCGGGCATCGTCACCGCGACAGGCACACTGCTATTCGTGGTGGTTCCGTTACCCAACCGGCCGTAGGCGTTGTACCCCCACGCGTAGGCATTCCCGTCCGTATCCAGCGCCAACGTATGGGAACCGCCTGCGCTGATGCTGGTGAACGTGGGCCCTGCAGGCATCGCCACCGCCAACGGGACACTGCTATTGGTGGTGGTGCCGTTACCCAATTGGCCGTTAGCGTTGTACCCCCACGCGTAGGCCTTGCCGTCCGAACCCAGCGCCACCGAGTAGGAAAAGCCTAGGTTGACGCTGGTGAACGTGACCCCTACGGGCATCGTCACCGGCACCGGAATAGTGCTATTCGTGGTAGTGCCGATACCTAACTGGCCATAGTTGTTGGCCCCCCACGCGTAGGTCTTCCCATCTGACCCCAAAGCCAACGAATGAGAGCCGCCAGCAGCTAGGTTGACGCTGGTGAACGTCACCCCCGCGGGCAGCGTCACCGCCACCGGGACACTGCTACTGGTAATAGTACCGTTACCCAACTGGCCATAGTTGTTGTACCCCCACGCGTAGGCCTTCCCATCCGACCCCAAAGCCGTGGAATACAAACTACCTGCCTTGACGCTGGTGAACGTCACTCCCGGAGGCATCGTAACCGCCAGCGGGACACTGCTACTCGTAGTAGTACCGTTACCCAACTGGCCATAGTTGTTGTACCCCCACGCGTAGGCCTTCCCATCCGACCCCAACGCCAACGAATGGGAGCTGCTGGCGCTCACCGCCGTGAACTTCGCTCCTCCTGTGGGGTCGGGGAGGGTTACCTGAGTGCCGCCAGCAGCGGATCCTGTCCCGGGATCAATTCCAGTCGCCGCGGACGCACCCACCCCGGAACCCAAAGCAACCAGAACCGCGAGCACCGCGCCGACACCCCAACGCCACCCATGCACGCGATCCCGCATCCGTTCTCTCCGAAACAGAAACACCCTCACCGCACCTCACATCAAGATCGAATGAAAACACAAGCACGATAGAACAGGGCGCACAGCGCCCAAGGAGCCTGACCAACACTAAGTACCAACCCGACCGAGAATTCAGTAGCTTGTCGACAGAAACACCGAACCGCGACGCCCCACTAGGTACTGCGAGGTCGAGGCTGCCCGCCGGTGGGCGCCGAACCGGCGCGATTCAGGACCCGACATCCATCCACGAACCAGCAGCCAGCCCTCGACTGCGCCCGGAACCGCAAAGGGCTTGTCAGCGCTCGTCAGGAATTGAGCACTTTGGCTCGTGAGGATTTGAGCACTTCGTTGTGTGGTTAGTCTGCCGCGTTTCCGGCGCCGACGGAGGGTAGTGTCTCCATCTCGGTGTTCCGGAGTCGATAGGAGGAGCCCTTCAGGGTGACGACCTCGGCGTGGTGGACGATGCGGTCGATCATGGCTGCGGCGACGACTTGGTCGGAGAAGACGTCGCCCCAGCGGGCGAAGGGCATGTTGCTGGTCAGGATCAGCGATGCGTGCTCGTAACGGGATGAGACGAGCTGGAAGAAGAGGTTCGCGGCGTCCTGCTCAATCGGGATGTAGCCGACCTCGTCGACGATGATCAGCCCGTAACGGCGCAGCTTGGCAAGCTCGGCGCCGAGCTTGCCGACTGCGTGGGCGGCTTGCAGGCGGGTGACCCATTCGGTTGCCGTGCCGAAGAGGACGCGGTGGCCGAGGTGGGCGGCCTGATTCCGAGCGCGATCGCCGGGTGTGTCTTCCCGGTCCCGGGGGACCGATCAACACGACGTTTTCTGGCCGCCTGCGAGGAAGGCCCTGCCGACCAGGTGCAGGATGGTGTCGCGTTTGAGCGCGGGCTGGTGGTCGAACACGTAGTCCTCGATCGTTTTGCGGGCGGGGAACCCGACCGCCCGGATCCGCAGCTCTTAACCAGAGGAGTCCCGGGCGGAGACCTCCCGGTCCAGGACGGCAGCTAGCTATTCTTCGTAGGACCAACCGGCATCGCGGGCCTGCTCGGCCAGCCGGGCGGCGTGTTCCTGGATGCGCGGCGCTTTCAGCGCTCGGGCGAGGTGATCGATCTGCTTGATCGCGGCGGCAGTCATGCGGTGTGCTCTTCCTAGTCGAGGGTGATGCCGAAGAAGGCGTCGTAGTCGGCCAGATCCCGCAGGATCCCGCCGTCGTCGATGGTGTTGGGTCGCGGCTGCTGGAACGCGGACCGCAGCCGGCCGGCGCTGGTGACGTGTCCGGGTTGTGATCCGTCCGGCGCGTCCCCAGCTGCGAGGATGGTCGGTGACCAGCCGGCCGGCGAGGCGGGCTTGGACCCGTTCGAGGTCGGCGCTGACATCGACCATCCGGTCGATCGCGGCCGGGTCGACGGAGTAGTCGTTGCCGAGGACGGCCGTGTAATAGTCCCGGCGGACGCGGTTGCGGAACCCGGCCTGCGGATCGAAGGGTTTAAGCTGAACGAGCCGGGTCGCCAGAGTGCCACAGAACCCGTTGACGCCCTCCGCGAGATGGTTGCTGCGTCCGATGCCAGCCTCGTTATCCCAGATCAACCGCCTGGGAACGGCGCCTAGCTGCCCAATCAGCAGCCACCACATGCCCGCCAGCAGGTCCGGTGTCTTCCGGGTGGGCAGCATCCGGGCGGTGATGAACCGTGGATACGAGGCGACCATCACCAACACCGGGAACGGCGCCCACTGCCCGGTCCCGGTCGGAATCCGCGCCGGCGGGAACCAGAGATCGCATTGGGCCTGATCGCCCGGGGAATAGTCCAACCGGTCCGCGGGGTCCTTCGGCGAATACTCCGGTCGCAGCAGCGCGACCCGTTTCCGGAACCACGACCGCGACCCTGCCCAGCCGACCCGCTCCGCGATCACCGTCGCCGGCATCGTCGGGAACTCGGCCAGCAGCACCCGAACCCTCGGCTCGAGCTCATCGAACGCCGACGGTCTCGGCGGCTGCCGATAGGTCGGCGGCTCCGGCGATGCCAACGCACTCGCCACAGTGTTCCGCGACAGCCCTAGCTGGCTGGCGATCTGCGCCTTCGGCACTCCCTCCGCCAAGTGCAGCCGCCGAATCAAGGCCCAATGCTCCAAGGTGATCACCCGTCCAATCTGGATCAGGTGCTCAATTCCTCACGAGCGTTTCTGCTCAATTCCTAACGAGCGCCGACAGGGCTACGAGGACCGGTTCGATTCAGACCCTCAAGATCCGCCCGCGTCTGATGGTAGGTACGTTGACCGAGCCGGATACATTCCAGCCCGGTCAACGTACCAGCGTCAGGAGTGACGGCGTTTACTCGTCCTTCGCCGGGCCCACACGACGAGCGCGACGCCCAGAACCAGCACGGCGAGAATCACCGCGACCAAGGACCAGGCAATCGTGCTGCCGGTCAGGGCAAGCCTGCCCGACCCGGCATTAGTCGACGGCGTCACTGCACTAGGCAGCGCCACAGTAGCCGTCGCGTCTGCCGTGTGGACTACCACGTCTTGCGGGGTTTTCGCGCTCACAACCTCGGTGCGAACAAGGTTCCGTGCCGCGGAGACGTCACTGCCGGTGACGCCGTATGTCCCGATACAGGTCATGCTCGCGCCCGGAGCCATGGTGTTCGTCGGGCAGGTCACGGGCGGCAAGGTCCCAGAACCTGTGAACGACGACGTCGCGAAAGCCAACGATGAGAGGGTCGTGTTACCCGGGTTGCTCACAAGGTAGCGGTAGGTAACGCTTTCCCCCGCCTGAGTGACCTGGTCCGGCGTCGCCGAAACCGAAACATCCAGGGCCGGTCGCTGTTCCACAGCGACGGTGACCGCGGTCTGCGGAGCCGCCACGCCGTCACCCCAGGGCGTGGTCGCGGAAGCGTCCGCGGCGTAGACGAGGTTCGCACCTGCGTCGATGTCCTCCTGCGTGACGGGAACCGATGAGGTACACGTGAGACTTTGCCCTGGTTCGAGAGTTGTGTTGCCGCTGCACACGAGAGAGGTCGGTTCTGCCGCGCCCGTATAGGGTTCGGGGTTCGCCGCAAGGCCGAACAGCGACACGTTGCCTGTGTTCGTCGCCTGCAGCGAGAAGGCGAGGCTCTGCCCAGCCCCGGTGGCTGCGGCCAGATCGGACGAGCCCGTCAGAGCGAGGGCAGGGGTTTGGGTGATCTGCGCGCTGAGGGTGGCACTGTCAGCGGACAGGACAGATCCGGACGGAGTCTGCCCCGAAAAACCCACCACGAGTGGCAAGTCCGCCCCCTGATCGAGATCCGACTGCGTCACGGTGTACTGCCGCTGGCAGGTCGTTGTCGCCCCCGGGGCGAGGACGGTGGCGGAACAAGTGACGTCACTGGGGAGGGTCTCGCTCGGCAACGAGCTCGCTAGTGCGGCCAGATTGGAGAGGGTAACGTTGCCGGGGTTTGACACGTGAAACGCGTAGGTGATCGTCTGCCCCGCGGCGGTGACCGGGCTGATCGCGACCGCTTCCACTGCAGGAGCACTCGGGGTCTGCACAGCGGTGATGGTCGCAGGTATCTCTGGCGACGAGACGGTGGCTCCCCCCGCTAGCGCTGCGCTCGCGGTCACACTGAAGGGTACCGCGCCCGAATCGATATCGGCCTGGGTCACCGTGTATTGTGCCGCGCAGGTCACCGAAGTCCCCGGAGTGAAAGGGGTTGCGGGGCAGGAGATCGTCGGTGCAGTCCCCGAACCGGTAAATGAGTTCTGCGCGATCGAGAGCGACGACAGAGTCGAATTGCCCGTATTGGCGGCTTCGAACGCAAAGTCCACCCGCTGCCCGGCGGCGGTCACTGTCTCCGGGGCGACCAAGACACTCAGCCCCAGGGACGGCGCGTGGGATATCGTCACGGTCACGCTCTCCGTACCTGACGACACAACTGTTCCGGCGGTTGTTGCCGCACTTGCAGTAGCAGCCACAACCAGGTCACGACCGGCATCGATGTCGGCCTGTGTCACCGTGTACGACACCGTGCAGGTCATCGAACCGCCCTCGGGTAGCAGTTCCGATGCGGGGCAGGACACGGAGGGCAGTGTTCCATTTCCGGTGAAAGAGTCGACGGCAATGGTCAGGCTGTTCAACGGTGCACCGCCGGGGTTGGTAGCGGTTAACGACCACGTGATTGTACTTCCGTCGGAAGAAACCGATCCGGTCGACGCGGAGACAGCGAGCGGGAGTGACAGCGCGAACGTAGAGAACGTGAACGAGGATGAGGCACTGCTCGTATCGCGCTCGAAGTTTGTGGCGGTCGCCGTGGCCGTGCTAGCAACCTTTCCCGCTGCAACGTCCGCCTGCGTCACGGTATACGACCCGGCGCACTGCTCCGAGTCTCCCGGACTTATAGCGGTGGCGGGACACGCAATCGCACCTAGTGCGGTGCCCCCGATCGCTAGCCCGGACTGCACCGACCCGCTCATGTTCGTCACCGTGTACGAGATCGGTACTACGTCGCCGGTGGTGAAGCGCGTGTAGGGAGTGCCAGTCGTAGTCGAATGGTCCACCTGAGAGGTGAGCGCGAGTCCAGTGAGCGGCAGCACCGTCGACAGCGAGCGCATCCGAATCAGCTGTGTTAATACAGCGGCACCGGTGCTTCCCGCGAAACCGAATTTCAGGCTCGCCGGAGCCTCGCTGAGCTGGCTGGAAAGGACCTGCCGATAGTCGTTCCCCGTGCCCGTAAAATCCACCGAGACCGTCAGTGTGGGGTTCGGGGTCGACTGTGTCACGGGAGACAGCACAACGTGCACAAGCTGGTGCGAGTCATCCAGCGATGAGCCCGACAGGTTTAGCTTATATTTTGTTGCGGTCTGCCTCGTCGCGACCAGGCAGTACCCGTCGCCTCCGTCACCAGCACCCCGAATCCCGACCGACTGAAAGAACTGCCCTTCATGCGAATTGGAGCACCCGCGGGAAGAGTCAGTATCCGTCCTCACGTTGGTATTGACAAAGTTCCCATAGGCGTCGAAACCAACGCCAAAATAGCCGTGCGGAATCCTTATATAGCCAAGGCCGCCACCGGCTGAACCCATCTTTGTGAGATCGTATGAGCCGTCCACAGCAAAAAAGCTGAGGCCGTCACCCGGTCTACCCGCATCGAGGTACTGCCATTTGTCGAACACCACGTCGATTCCGGCAAACGTTGGAATCGCGCGGTCGTAGAGTGCTGCACTGGACGTGTAGGTGGTCTGGTTGGTGAGTTGCAAGTAGCCCGGTGTCTCCCCCAACGCCGGAGAACCATTCGGCGTCGGGCACACTCCGAGGTTGGAAGCTCCAGCAGGGGGAGCCGTCGTCGCCGCGGTGAGACACGCAGAGCCGAGACCTGACCAGCGCGAGTCGGAAACACTCGAACCTGTAAAACTCTCACTCGATAGAGAGCCTCCCCCGCCCGGCTCTGCAATCGCCAAGCTCCCCTGTCCGCCTCCGGCAGCTAGCGCGACCGCAATGGCCATCGATACGGCCACCGCACAGCCAGAAAGCTTGAAAAACTTTGAACGGTAAGGAGCCCTCACCGCGTGACCTCAATCAGACAGCGGCATTTTCCTACCGTTTTGCTGTTCTTCATTGTTTCGATGACACCCCTAAGATTGTGGTCGACGCACAGCCCCGAAGCGAGCCCGGTTGTAGTGCGGTTGCCAAGTTGTCAATTGCTGGGTCCAAGAACGTTGACAGCGGCAAAGCCAGTTGCCCTGACGTTAGCGCCGCAGTCGAACAAAACACCGTGTCCGCGATAGCACCTCAAGTCGCCTTCGGGACCATACGCACAAGAAAGCGCGACCTGAGCGGTATTGTTTTCAGTCTTATCCATGGGCGCGCGAAAGGGACCGAGTCGGGCAGAATTGAGTCGCCAGTATTGAACAATTGAGTGGCCGACCTCGATCAACTAAGTGGCCGATCCCGATCAATTAAGTGGCTGATCTGAACCGTCTCCGGTTCGGTGCCTTTCCCCTTCGCGTGTGTAAGGAAAATAGAGATCATGCCCAAGAAGATTCGGGAGGAGACCAAACAGCGGGCGACACGGCCGGTTCTGGATCATTTGCGATGCCTATCCGAACTTGACGGCCGGCTGCGAGGCGGTCTCGCGCCGTTGTGCATCGGCGCTGAGTTGCTGCCTCGGTGGGTGCGCCAGGCGCAAGTCGACGCGGGCGACCGGGCCGGGGTGACCTCGTTCGAGTCCGAGCGGATCCGCCGTCTCGAGCGGGGGAACCGTGAGCTGTGTGAGGCGAACGAGATGGCGGATTGAACCGGTGGTCGCAACGAGTTCCGTGAATTTCTCCGATGGTGTCAGATATCGAAGCGTCTTGCGTGGCCGGCCTTTGAGTGAATCAGGCTGACTTTCGTTCCGTTCCTTCAAGCACGTCCTCTGCGCTCGGATGGAACACGCTGAACAGGAAGTATTGGCCGCAGATGCGTGACCGGGCGCTGCGGATGCTCGCGCAGACGCGGCCGGCACATCCGAACATGATGAGTGTTTCTCGCGAAGGAGCTCTACCGCCTCTGACCGAGATGATCCGGTTCATCAACGCACATCGGGATCGTTTTGGGGTCGAACTCATCTGGCGCGTCCTCCGACCGGCAGTGCAGGGCTTCTTCACCTCCCGCAGCTACCACGACACCGCTGGCCGTGCGCCCTCAGCCCGGCAGCTGAAAGACGAACTCCTCGCCCCGGAGGTCGCCACGCTGCATGCGGAGAACTACGGCGTCTACGGACACCGGAAGATGCATGCGCTGATGCGTCAGCAGGGGTGGGAGATCGGCCGTGGCCAGACCGGACGTCTTATGCTTCTGGCCGGGGTCCGTGGCGTGAAGACGTCGAAGACGGTGCTTACGATCTGCTCGGACAAGACGACCGCACTGCCCAACAATCTGGTTAAGCGTTGCTTCACCGCGCCAGCGACGCGGCGGCTCTGGGTCTGCGACGTGACCGATGTCGCCGCCTGGTCTGGGTTCGACTGCGTCCCGTTCGTCGACGACGTCTACTCCCGCCGCATCATCGGGTGGAACGTCGCGTCGACACTGCGATCCGAGATAGTGCCAATGCAGGCGCTCGACATGGCCGGATGGGAGGCCGGCGGCCGGCTCGACGGACTCATCCATCACGCGGATCACGGATCGAACTACACAGGCATGGTCTACACCGACCAGATCCTCGAACTCGGCGTGGTCCCGTCGACAGTAATGGTGGGCGATTCGTTGGATAACGCGATGGCCGAGGCCGTGAACAACCTCTATAAGACCGAGTTGAACTTTAAGCAAGGGCCGATCGGACAGCCGAACAGATCGAGCTCGCGGCCCTCGTGCGGGTGTAGTAGTGGAACAACTCCCGCCTCTACGGCGAGGTCGACCTGCGAACCCCCGCCGAGGTCGAGGACGCGTATTACGTTGACCTCGAACCAGTCAATCCGGCTCCTGCAGGACAAGGCTCCCGATAAGCACGAAAGTCAGGCCGATTCAGTACACTGATGCGCGCATGAGGATCTCGTTCCCTATCTCCAACACGCGTATCCGGCGACGCGCCCCGACCAGTTTTTTGTGTTCGTCTGTCGTCAAACCGGGTTTGCGGCCTCTGCCGACTGTGTCACGGTTCATTCAGTTCCGGAGGCGGGACTCGCTAATCCCAAAATCCCCAGCGGTTCACGCGACCGGATTCCCCTGCGCGACCAGATGCACGGCACGACTCCGGAACTCCGGCGAGTGAGCAGCAGGCATTCCATGGACTCGTCTGAGACGATCATTACCTCAACTCAGGTTTCCGGAAAACCGAGTCAGGCTCCTCCCCTACTCCGATGGTTGGGCACTGAGCTCTCGGCGTAGGTTTGAGGAGGAATCTCATGGTGGAGACCTCGCGGCGTCGAAGAACGAGCGTGTCGGGGAGCCCTCACAAACCCCACCGATAACCTCCTCGCGGCCGCGAGTAGCTCTCTAGTGGGCCGGATGACGAAGCAACGAGTGCAGGTGTTCTCGAAGTGCTGGTGCCGCACGTGACGCAGGTGTTATCTCGCGTCGATCGTGCACACGGCCCGCAGACGCGCTCTACGAAACGAAACCAAGGGCGATTCAGTTCGAGACTCCGTATTACATACCGCCGTGCCCGCCAGCAATAAACCTGCTCACGGAGCGTATCGGAACACCGATTTTCATGCCTCCGCTACGCAAGTACTCAGCCTTAGATACTGAATCTCTGTCGAACGACTTCGCGATGGACGGATTCTGTGGGAGCGTTTCTACGTCTGCCTGGCCTCCCTCCCGACGAAATGGGAGCACGAGCTCGGGAGTTGATGCACCCATCCGATCCCGTCTCCCTCACTCGGCGGGTTGCGGTCCCTGCGGATCTGGGCCGATAGTGCGGTGACCGTTCTGTACGTTAAAGGGGTAGCGGGATGAGGCTTGCGGCCATGAAAGGCTCGATGCTACGTCGTATGCGGAGGTGCTGGCAGAGACTGCCAAGCAGGCGATGCACTCGCCCGGCTGCCTCCATCAGCCGGGATCGCGGCGACTCTCGTGCGCGCAAGCGCGCCGGTGTTGTGTCACCTCGAGTTCCGCTCGCTGATAGGCGCTCGATGACTTCGTTCAGCGCTTTGCGGTCGGTCAACCTCGTTACGGTCTTCAACCGCAAACAGCGTGGCCCCGCGCTGACCGCTTGGCGTCCGATGATTGCGTTTGACTCCGCACCCTTACCGCGTCTTCACGCGTTGGCTGACGGTGACCGTGTCGATCACCGGGATGCGGTCGGCCGTCCGGTGGCAGGTACGGCTACGGCGAGGTTCGCCATTCGGATGTCGGCTCGCCGCATCTGCTGCTAGAGAGATGAAGGTGGTGCTTATCGGATTGCGAGACAAACGATGTGCACCTCTCTTCGCGCGTACGCGGTGCTTTCACCGAGCCGTGCGACCGAAAGCGTATGACTGCGTGAAACTCGTGACGGTCCGTGACGGGTCTGCACTCGTGTTCAGCGAGTTTGGTGAGGGACTCGCACGCGGTGGCGATGTAATACTGATCAGCGCAAACGCGCGATGCGGCGCGCAGCCCGAAGGTCATTTCACGGTCACCGTAGTCGACATCGACTTGGACTTTGTTCTGGATCAGTTCTTTTGGCGGCACGTTGACCTCGTCCAGGATCGTTCAGCGTCACAGAGTGTCGCAGAGATGATCTACACCGAGCCTGCGCAGTTGATGCGGCTTGGAGAGGACCGGGTTGGGATGCTGATGCCTTGGCTCGACGAGCTGGTCACCCTTAGTGTTGACGGGCAGTACCGGGAGCGGTTTCACCGGATGCAGGCGCTGTGGCACGCTGTGATCGATCAGGTGTCCCCGTTCATCCGGGTTTCGCCGACTCGCACTCTTCCGATCCAGCGGTCGCGGCCGACGGTCTCGCGAGGGCGTCGGCTCGTGCCGCTGCGCGCTGAGGCATGCGCGGCGCGCGAACTGCTGCATTCGGATATCCGGCATTCTTGGTCGATCTCCGAGCTGGCGAGTGCCGCTCATTTGTCTTCGTCCCAACTCGTCCGGGTGTTCTCGGACGCTTACGGGAAGACGCCGTTGGCGTATCTGACGATGCTGCGGGTCGAGGAGATGGCGCGGCTGCTGCGGGAGTCGAATGCGTCGATCGCGGAAGCTGGAAGCGCGGTGGGGTGGGCGTCTAGGAATCGGGCTGCGGCCGCGTTCCGGGAGTGCACGGGCCTCACGCCGGGTCGGTACCGGGCGATGCAGCACGCGGCGGTCGTGCCCAGCATTTCGCCATCTTGAGCGCAGGAAATCGCCGCAGTCGACCAGTTCCGTACCTGAACGGCCGGTGCGGCTGTTATCCGTTGTGCTACGTCGGGTGACGCTATGGGGTTCCTGACGGCCAACTTACCGCTCTGACTGTTCGCTGTCCGTCTCGATTCGCCGCCGGCATCTCCGGCGTACCTCGCTTGCACGGGCGCCCCGTTTTCGGGCCGCCACGGTGACGAGAGGAGGCGGTCATGGCTGCGAGGAGAATCCCCGAGGAAGCGCGCGCCGCGCGGGAGGCGAAGCTCGATGAGGTGCGCGAGCAGCTGAACGCGGAGGTCGAGAAGCTGGTTACCGGCGAGGACTGGAAGCAGGCGCTGACGTTCGCGGCGAAGTTCCGCTCCCGTAGCGTGAACAACTCGTGGCTGATCTTTGCCCAGCACCAGGCCGCCTGGGAGACCGGCCTGGTGCCGGAGCCGATGCCGACGTACATTGCCGGCTTCCGGCAGTGGGAGCAGCTGGGCCGCCATGTTCTGAAGGGGCAGAGGGGGTACGCGATCCTGGCCCCGGTGACCGGGAAGTTCGCGTCGAAGACGCCCGCTGATCCGTTGTCGTGGCGCAAGCTCGCCCCGAAAGAGGCGCCGAAGCCGGGCGAGGTCGTCAGGTCGAGGATGATCGGCGCGAAAGTCGCCTACGTCTTCGATATCTCCCAAACCGATGGCCCGGACGTGCCGGTCCCACCGTCGCCGCAGCTTCTCGAAGGTGAAGCCCCGGCGGGGCTTCGTGATGGCCTGATCCGGGAGGTGATCGAGTCTGGGTTCCAGTTCTTGCCGGTGCCGCACGAAGGCATCATCCACGGCGCGAACGGGCTCACGAACTTCGAAACAAAGCAGGTGGCGGTGCGGACGAACATGGACGATGCCGCACGGGTGAAGACCCTCGTGCACGAGCTCGCGCACGTGAAGATGCATGGCCCCGACAAACGGGAAGCTCGCCAGCATCGCGGGATCGGCGAAGTCGAAGCCGAATCCGTTGCGCTCATGGTCGCCGCCGCGCACGGGATGGACACCAGCGCGTACACGATCCCATACGTGTCGGGCTGGGCGATGGCTGCCGACGGGAAGAGACCCGTCCAGATCGTACAGGCAACCGCGGAGCGGGTGCGGAAGGTCGCCCTCGAGATACTGGACCAGCTCGACACCGAGCAGGTCGGTGACGGCACCCCGCCGGGCCTCCTCCGTGAGGGCCCCGAAGCTGAGGTCGCGAAGCAGTCCGACCGAAAGCCGCTGGCCCCGTCGTCGGCGCGGAGGCAGCCGACGGCGCGGTCTGCTCGTTCCTCGTCTCTAGTGCGGGGGCTGTGATGGACGCCAAACAGCTTCTCGCTCCGGTCGCCCGCATGAGCCTCGCAGACGCCGCCCGTCACTACGTGCTGCTGGGTGTGCCGGTGTTTCCGTGCGTGCCGGGTGAGAAACGGCCGCTCGTCGCGCACGGCTTCAAGGACGCCAGCACCGAGCCCGCACATGTTGAAACGTGGTGGATGCGGTGGCCGGATGCGAACATCGGCATCCCGACCGGCCCGGTATCCGGGATCGAGGTCGTCGATGTCGACGTCAAGGGCGACCTGCCGCGCGGCCCCGCTTCCTGGCAGCGCGCACACCGGGCGGGGCTCCTTGAAGGGTGGGCGGCGCAGATCGTCACCCCTTCGGGCGGGCTGCATGCCTACTATCCGGCAGCCGAGTACGAGCAGCGGTCGTGGGCGTCCGGTGCGGCGCAACTCGACTTCCGCGGCACCGCCGGCTATGTCGTCGCACCGCCCTCCCGGGTCATGATCGACGGACTGCCGACGGCATATGAGCTCCTGGTTCTCTCGACTTGCGAGGCCTGGCCAGTGGATGCTGTGGCGTTGCGGGAGTTCCTGGACCCGCGACCAGCACCGGCGACGCGGGCGGCAGACCTGTTCCGGCGCACACTCGAAGAACGCACCCAGCGGATCGCGGCATGGCTGGAAGGACAGGGCGAGGGCGAACGAAACCAGGGCCTGTACTGGGCGTCCTGCCGTCTCGCGGAGAACGGTGCCTCTCTGTCGGCGGCGTTCGAAACACTCGGACCGGTCGCTGAGGGCATCGGGCTTCCGCCGCGGGAGATCGAACGCACCATCCGCTCCGCCTACCGTACCCCTGCGCCAGCATCCACGCCCGGAAGTCCCGCCCGCCGCCCGCCCGCAGCGATGCGGCGCGGACCTGCCGCGCAGGAACAGATGCTCGCGTGAGCGGCGCACGGAGAGTCGAGGGCAGGCGGGCCGCGGCGGGGACCGCGGTCGCGGGAACGGTGCTGATTGCGGCGGGGGCGTTCTGGCTGTCGTTCACGGCGCTCACGGATCTCGCCCGCCGGTCCGGGATCGCCGCGGGCCAGGCGTGGGCGTGGCCGTTGATCGTGGACGGAATCATTGTCGTCGCGACCGTCGCGGTGGTCGCGCTCGCCGGCACCCGTCGCGCCTGGTACCCCTGGATGCTCCTGATCGTCGGGGCGGGTCTGTCGGTGACGGCGAACTCGATCCATGCGATCGTTGCGGCCGACGCCGATGTGCCGGCACTGCTGGCCGCAGCGGCCGCGGCTGTGCCTCCGTTGGTACTACTCGCGATCACCCATCTCACCGTCATCCTCACCCGCCACCAAGTCGAGGCATCCTCACACTTCGCGGCGAGCGTTGACGATGCAGGCGAGCTGCAGGCCGAAGCGCTACCAACGTCCGTGCAGCTCGAACCGTCTGGGGCGGCGCTCGCACCTGACGGCCCGGCTCACGCGGAAGTGGATGCTGCGTCCCGCCCGTCCGGTTCGGGGCGCGCGAGGGCCGCAGCACTGCGAGCAGACGGCTGGTCGAACAAGAAGATCGCCCGCCACCTCGGCGTGCATCCCTCGACCGTCGGCCGTTGGTTCACGGATCATGCCACACCCGAGCCGGAGACCATAAAGCCGGACCAACCGGAAAGAGAACTCGAGGATGAGAGGCCCACCAATGGATACTGAGCATAATTCCGCCGAGGACCGGGGCGGCCCGCGGTCGCGGTTGCACCCGGCGCTCGCCGCGGCGATGGCAGCTGAACGCGCCGGCGCGCTCGATCAGCGTGAGCCTGGTTCAGTGGTGGAGGCGGAGCGGTCGACGCTCCTAGTGCACGGCGACCCGACCGTGACCACCACTGAAGTCATCGCATTTGAGCCCGAAGCGGATGCGGAGGCGCGACGGCGGACGCAGGTGCGGTGGGTGCGGCCAACGGATTTCGCGATGCAGGCCAGCGCACGCGCAACCGGGTGGGGGCTCGATCTACGGGCCGAGCTCGACCAACGACTCCAGGACGCCCGCACCGCACGCAAGGACCAGCACCCCCGCGGGCGGAGTGATCGGGTGGGACGGCTTCCGGATCTGTCGATCGCGGGGCGGTACCGGCCGACACGCCGGGAGTCGGCGCGTTCGGGGATGGGTCTGAGGTGATCCGTCATGAGTGCTCTGAGCCGCCTGTTTGCGCGGGACCTGCCCGGCCCGTGGGACCCCTTGCGCACCTTCCCCGTAGGAGGTGCCATCACCATGACGAGAACCAACAAGAGAACCCCCGACGCGAAGCCCCAGACATCCGGGCCGCGGCGGGGGTTCGAGCATCCCGAGGGCCTGCGAACTCTGCTCATCCGGTTGCACGAGGAAGGCCGGTGGGCGTGGCGGCAAGACCCCGAGGTCGCTGCCCTCATGCGGCATGCCGCGGAGAAGTATGGGGCGCTCGCCCGCCGGCACGGGCTTGACCCGTGGGAGGCGGCCGCGGCGGCGTTCGATGCGATGCGCACCGGCTCCGTACGAGGCGCCGAGGATCCGTGGGCGGTCATCACCCGGGCGGTGCAGGTCACTTGCATCGCCGAACAACGCGCGAACGGGATGCTCTGCTCCGTCCACCAGGCACGTCGCCCGAAATTCTCAGCCCACCATGACGCGGAACGCTTCTCCGACCGGGAGAACCCGCTCATCGACTACCATCCCGCGTTCCGTGTCGCCGACCCCTTTGTCGGCGACACGGACGAGGAGAGCGAGATCGCCAGTCGGGTCGAGGCCGCGGTCTTGGAGTGCGTGAACTTGTTCGAGTGTCTCGGGTGGCCGCCGGAGGCGGCGCGTTCCGGGGTCGAGTACATCGTGACGCGCCTGGCGGGGTCGCCGTCGCGGGCATCGGCGTTCGAGTCGCTGCGGCGGGACTATCACGGCCGCGCGTTCCTCGACCTGCCGTCTGCGTCTTGGCTGGCGATGCTGCGGACCGTGCTGGGAAGCCCGGACCCGAACCTCGCCCACACTCGCGCATGCCGCGGAGCGCTACACCGGCTTGTGAGCGGCGAACCCGTCGAAGCTCTGCTGCTCGATGAGGCGCTGGTGGCTGAGGTGTTGCGGGCGGTGCCGGTAGGTGGTGAGTGTCGTGGCTACCAGTAGTCCCGGACACATCGAGCTGGAACGCTCCCTTGATTCCATCCAGATTGGCAAGCGGCACCGCACCGACCTCGGCGACCTCGATGCCCTGATGGAGTCCATCGATCGTGAGGGCCTGTTGCAGCCCATCACCCTCACCCCGGACGGGGCGCTCGTCTGCGGGCGCCGCCGGTTGGAAGCACTGCGCAGGCTCGGCCGGCGCACCACGAACGTGTGGGTACGGTCGGGGATCACGGACCGGCTGAGTCAGCTTCTCGCGGAGCAGAACGACAACGCGCTGCACAAGCCGCTCAGCCTGATCGAGGCGGAGTCGCTGTACAGGGAGTTGAAGGTCGTGATGGCCGAAGACGCCGCGCGCAGGCAGGAGGCCTCACGGTTCGGCAACGCGATGCGGGAGGGCACGGTTTCTGCGGCAGTCTCCGGTGCCGTCGATTCGACGGCACCGCGTTCGGCCGGTGAAGCCCGTGTGCAGGCGGCACGGATGGTGACGGGGCGCGGCTCTCAGACGATGCTGGAGCAGGTCGGCCGGCTGAAGGATCTCGCGAACGACGACTCCCGCCCCGATCACATTCGCGCGCAGGCCGCCGAGGAGTTGACCCGGATCGAGGCGGGTGGGAAGGTGCACGGCGCGCACCTGCGCATGAACGCCGTGCTGTCCCTCGACGAGCTCGACCGGATCGCCGCCGACCCCGCCCAATCGGAACTCGTGCGGACCCAGGCCGCCGCGTCCGCTGCGCAGGTGCGCGACGCGGGCGCAGCCGATACGAGGGCAGCGGAACTCGCGACTCTCGCCGCGGATGCGATCGCTCGCGTCACCGCAGGGAACCGCGCCAAGACCAAGCGTTCTGCCCAAAAGCAGCCGGCTCATCCGGCGTTGGCGTTGGTGGTGTTGCCGCCGCGGGCGTTCGTCGCCTTATGGGCGGACATGCAGGGCTGGACGACCAGGTACGACGCCGAAAACCTCGCCACGTCCCTGACCGCGGCCGAGTGGGAACAGGCCGAAACGGTGCTGGCGGAGACGATCGCGTTCTTCACGCGCATCCGCGACGCACGCAATCAGGCCGACGCCCCACCGAGATCCGCCGCCGGTGACGTGCATACGGCCTGACCGGCGGGAACCGCGGGCGCACCTGCCGAGTATCGATCCGCTTGTTCTCGGGAGGACTTCATGCGTCGCATCTCTGGTCCCGGCGAGAAGTCGCGCCGTCTCCCCGTCGTTCTCATGGCGACGGGTGTCGTGCTGCTCCTGCTCGTCGGTGCTGGCATCTACGGCCTGCTCCGCGGCCCCGGCACGGCGGAGCCTGCCTCATCGTATGAGAGCTCAACACCGGTCGCACCGGACCGCACGCACGCCCTTGCTCCCATCGAAGCCGAGTCCGATGCGGAGCAATTCGCACGCACGGTCGCGACGCGTCTGTTCGCCTGGGACACGACCATCGGACGGGACGTGGCCGAGTTCATGCGGCCGCTGATCGATGTCGCCGACCCCGAGGAGGCGCCGGGGCTCGTTTCGGATCTGCGCGGCTACTACCCGGATCAGGAGAGCTGGGCGAAGCTCCGCGACGTTCGCACGCGGCAATGGCTGACCGTCGATACCCTCTCTGCCCCGCCCACGTGGTCGGCCGTTACCGAGCAGGCGGCGCCAGGCCTGATTCCGCCTGGGGCAGGGGCGTTCACGGTCACCGGGACCCGGCATCGGGCCGGCATCTGGGAGGGGCAATCGGTCACGGACGTGCGTCCGGTGTCGTTCACGGTCTTCATCGCCTGCCCGGCCGGTGACGCCTGCCGGCTGCTGCGGCTCTCGGCCGTTGACCAGCCGATGCAGTGACCGGGGTGTGCTGATGGTGAAGAAGCTGCTCATCCTCGTTCTGGTGCTGTTCTGTGTTGGGCCGTCGGCCGCGGTCGTGACGGTCGCGGCGTTCGCTGGCCCGCTCGGGTTCTGCACCACCGGGTCCCTGACTGTGGGCGAGGTCCCCGACGAGCTGACCGCGACCACGGCGGACGGGGTGTCGGTGACGCTCGAGAAGCGGCAGCTTACCCACGCGGCCACGATCATCACCACGGGGGCGGGTATCCCGGGGGTCGGGCAGGCTGGCGTCCGGGTCGCGCTCATCGCCGCCCTCACCGAGTCTCGGCTGCGGATGCTCGCGAACACGGGCACGTACCCTGAGTCCGGGTCGTTCCCGAATGACGGGAACGGGTCCGATCACGACTCGCTGGGACTGTTTCAGATGCGACCCGCGTCCGGGTGGGGCACCGTCGCAGAGCTCATGGACCCGACCTATCAGGCGCGCGCGTTCTTCGGCGGGAAAGACGGCCCGAACTACCCTTCCCCGCGCGGGCTGCTCGACATCCCCGGCTGGCAGCAACTCGACCCGGGATCGGCGGCGCAGGCGGTCGAGGTGTCGGCGTTCCCTGATCGGTACCGGAACTGGCAGCCCGTCGCCGACGCCATCCTCGCAGCACTCATCAAACCAGCCCCCACCAGCGGCACAGGCACTGGGGGGCCGGGCCCGGTTCCTGAGACCTCGCGAATCGTGTTCCCGCTCCCGGCCGGCTCTTACACGAGCACCGACAGTTTCGGGTGGCGCACCGACCCCTTCACCGGCGAGCACACGTTCCACTCCGGCAGCGATCTCGCCGCCCCGGCCGGCACTCCGATCTCCGCGATCGCCGATGGCCGTGTTACGGTCGCGGAGTACACCGGCGGGTGGGGCGGACTCATCGTGATCGAGCACACCGTCGATGGTGTGCGGGTCGCGTCCTACTACGCCCACATGTGGCAGGACGGCATCTTCGTCACGAACGGGGAGACCGTCACTGCGGGGCAGCACATCGGCGATGTCGGCTCGTCCGGTCGCTCCACCGGCCCGCACCTGCACGTCGAGATCCGCCCCGGCGGGCAAGGACAACCGCCTGTGAACGCCGTCGATTGGCTTACCGCGCACGGCGCCAAGCCCGGCGAGGGCACCGGCGCCCCGACGGGATGCCGCGCCCGGGTCGGGGGCGAATCGTGAACGTGTTCCCGGACTTCGGGGCGGTCGGCGCGTCCGGTGAGCTCGCGAGCGTGATTGGGGCACTGCTCATGCTCATCCTCATCTCCGCCGTGCTCACGGTGATCGTCTCCGCAATCGTCTGGGCGATCGCATCTTCGATCGGGAACCCCTACGGGGCGCAGAAAGCCCGCGTCGGGCTGTTCGTCGCGATCGGCACCGCGGCCCTCGCCGGCGCCGGCATCGCCTGGGCGAACTTCCTCCTCACCGTCGGCGACCGTATCTGACCCGGCTCACGACCCCGGCCTCTGCTTCGGCATGGTGGGTGCACCTGTCTGGTGGACGAGCCGCGTCCGCTTCCAGGCAGGAGGACAGTCGTGATCGATATCGACCCGAACAGCAACGGGCTTCCCGGGATCGCTCAACTGCGCGACATCGTCGGGGCGGTGATGACCGTCGGCCTCATCCTCTCCGTGCTCGCGCTCATCGTCTCCGCGATCGTCTGGGGCTTCGGCGCTAACAGCAGCAACCCGCACCTCGCGTCCCGGGGCAAAACCGGCGTGCTGGTGTCCTGCGGGGCCGCGATCCTCTGCGGTGCGGCAGTCACGCTCATCAACTTCTTCTGGACCGTCGGCCAGGCCGTCAACTAGCTGGGACGCTGGTTCAGGGTGAGTATCTGCGACGTCCCCGGCATCTCAACCGTCTGCACCGCAATCGGAGACGGCCCCGCCGGCGCGTTCTTCGGGTGGATCGCGTCCGCGATGGGCCTCGCCGTATCGACGCTGTTCCAGGGCATGTGGGACGTGTTCTCCACCACGACCGCCGTCGATGTCACCTCCGACGGGTACGTGAAGGTCTACAACATCCTCTTCGGGATAGCCGTGTTCATCACACTGCTGTTCTTCTGCTTCCAACTCATCGCCGGCCTCGCCCGCCGCGACCCGACCGCCCTGACCCGCGCCGCCCTCGGACTGGCGAAGTCGATGCTGGGCTCGTTCGTCCTCATCACCATAACCGCACTGCTGCTGGAGATCACCGACCAACTCTGTGTCGGGATCATCCAGGCCACCGGGCAGACCATCGAGAGCGTCGGCGACCGACTCGCCCTCCTGATCGCCGCGGTCACCGTCACCACAGTGGCCGGCGGCGCCGGCGCATTGCTGACGATCTTCCTCGCCGGACTCATGATCGCCGCGATCTTCATCCTCTGGTTCTCCCTCCTCATCCGCAAAGCCCTGCTGCTGGTCGCGATCGTGTTCGGGCCGATCGCGCTCGCCGGGCTCACCTGGGAATCCGCGCGCGGTTGGTTCGGGAAATGGGCGACGTTCGTGGTCGCCCTGATCGCGTCGAAGCTCGTCGTGGTCGTGATCTTCCTCATCGCCACCGCCCAGGTCTCCGCCCCGATCAGTATCGATTTGAAGTCGCTGTCGGAACCGATCGCGGGCATCGTGCTGCTGTTCATCGCCGCATTCGCCCCGTACATGGCGTACAAGTTCCTGTCGTTCGTGGGGTTCGACATGTATCAGGCGACGTCGATGGAGCAGGAAGCGAAGAACGCCCTCAACCGTCCCATCCCGCTCCCATCCAGGCCGATTGGCCCGGCTCCGAAGCAGGTGCTCGACAGCCCTGAGTCCGGCTCCGGCGGTACGCCCCCAGCACCGACACCGGCGGCTCCTGCCGCGACCGAGGGCGCTGCTGCGACGGGTGCGGGTACGGGCGGAAGCGCTGCGGCGGGATCGGGTCCGGCCGGCAGCACCGCCGCTGCGGGACCCGCGGCCGCGGTTGTCGCAGGTGCACTGGTCGTAAAGGAGGCTGCGACGGCCGGGCCGAAGCTCGGCGGCGCAATCGGGAACTCCGCCGACAGCCAAGCAGGCACCGCATCCGAACAGGCCGTTCCGCCGCCCGGTGCGGCACCGGTGCAGCAGCCTCCCACCGTGCTCCCGGCGCCATCTCGGCCGTCCAGCAGTGCCCCGCCCACGCCGCCTTCGAAGGAGTGACCCATGACCGCCACCAGTACGGGTGATCCGTCGTTTGAGCTTCGGCCGGTGCAGTTCTCCCGCCTTACCCGCCCGGGCATCCTCCTCGGCCTTTCGCTCCCACAGCTCATAGTCCTCGCCATCGCGCTCGTCATCGTCGTGGTCGGCCTGTACACGAACGGCGGTGCCGGGCTCGCCTGGTCATCCCCGGCCTGGGCCGTGCTCGCCGCGATCGCCTGGGTGCCCATCGGTGGGCGGAAGATCATCGAATGGGTGCCCATCACCATCCGGTGGATGCTGCGCACCCGGGCGAAGCAGACGACGTATCGGCGCAGGGTCGTGAAGCCCCGCCCCGCTGGCACCCTCGCCCTCCCCGGGGATCTCGCCGCGTTGCGGGAGTGGGAGGACCCGGAGACGGGGGCGGCGATGATCCATGACCCGCACGCACAGACCCTCACCGCGATCTGCGGGGTATCACATCCCGCGTTCGTGCTCCTCGACCCGGGCGAGCAGCAGCGCCGCGTCACCGGCTGGGGCAGAGTCCTCGCCGCCGCCTGCCGCTCCGGCAGGATCGCCCGCATCCAAGTACAAGAACGCACCCTCCCCGACTCCGGCAGCGGGCTTGCGGAATGGTGGCGCGAACACGGCCGCGACGACGGCTCCTGGGCTGCCACCACGTATCGCGAGCTCATCGAACGCGCTGGCCCCGCCGGGGAACGGCACGCGACCACGATCGCTCTCTCCCTCGACATGCGTGCCGCCGTCCGGCAGATCCGCTCCGCCGGCGGCGGCATGACAGGCGCGGCGGCAGTGCTCAGGCAGGAGATGCAGTCGTTCCAGACTGCGCTGCGCTCCGCCGAACTTTATCTGACCGGATGGCTCACCCCTGGTGATGTCGCCCTGATCCTCCGCACCGCCTACGACCCCGCCGCAGGCCCCGCGCTCGAACGCCACGGCGCCCTCGGCCGGGAGCTTGCCGCCGCGGGCCCGGTCGCGGTCAACGAGACCTGGGACCGGCTCCGTTCGGATAGCGCGCATCATGCCGTGTTGTGGATCAGCGAATGGCCGCGGGCGCAGACGTTTCCCGGGTTCCTCGCTCCGGTCATCCTCACCGGCGGCGTGCTCCGTTCGCTGTCGTTGCACTATCTGCCTGTGCGGGCGGATCAGGCGGCGCGGGATCTGCGGAAGAAGAAGACCGAGATGATCGCCGACGCCGCCCAGCGCCGCAAGATCGGCCAAGTCGAAGACACCCAAGCCTCAGCCGAATACCAAGACGTGTTGCAGCAGGAATCCGAACTCACCGCCGGCCACAGCGTACTCCGCGTCGTCGGACTCGTCTCGGTCTCCGCACCCACGATCGGCGAGCTGGATGCGGCGGTGTCTCAGGTGGAGCAGGCCGCGATCCAGGCATCCTGCGAGACCCGCCGCCTCGTAGGCCAGCAAGCGCAAGCATTCACGGCCGCCGCACTGCCCCTATGCCGCACTATCTGACCTCGGCGACCGCGGTGCACCTGGCTCGTACCCCGTAGTCCTGATTGTGAAGGAGCCCCGTCATGCCGACTTTCGATGATGCCCCCGCTGATGCCGCCGAGATGTCGGAGGCCAAGCGCGCGCTCGCGCACGCGACCCGTCGCGTCGACCAGCCTGAGCAGATGTATCAGGTGCTCTGTGATCTGCTCGGCTCCGTGCGGTCGCTCGAACAGCTCCTCGGCCAGCTCGCGACCGGGCACGACACCCTCATCGACCGGACGACCAACGATGCCGGGGACGGTCCTGCGGGCCGCAGTGATGCCGCCGCCACCGCGACCGAGCTTCGTGCCGCGGCCGCGCTGATCAGTCAGGCCGAACGTCACCTCGACGCGGGCATGGGCGCGGCCGAACGAATCGCCTGGCATTCGGAACCCCTGCCGGAGGTGCGGCGGGAGTTCATCAGCGTTGTGTTCCTGCAAGGCAAGGAGGCCGACCAGATTATCGAAACCATCACCCTCCACGGCGCTGATCAGGTAATCGAGCTCCTGGCTGGGCATGACTTCGGGGACGAGACCATGAAGGCCGCGCTCGAGAACGGGTACGTCTACGACCAGCCGCCGGTCGGGCAGCTCGACAAGACCGCGATCTGTGACATGTACACGCTCGTCTACAACCCGTTCATGGGCCACGTCGGCCTCTACCGGCAGCACGACGCCCTGCCCGATCCTGTGCTCATTGGCCTCGAAGATCCGCCCCGGCACGCCGCCCCCAGCACTGCGGCGGAGCCGGCTGCAACGCGGGGTGCTGAGCGTTCCCGGCGGGAACGGCTCGGCACCCCGACGGTGAACCGACCACCCGCCGTGAGCCATTCGGTCGAGCGCGGTCTCGGCCGATGACCAGCGACCAGGAAAGCGCAGAGACGGGTGAGCTGCACACCTCGGTGCTCGTCGGCCCACAGGGCGAACGCCGCACGCAGCGGCGAGCCCGTGAGCAGGCCGCTGCACGCATCCGTTCTGACGCTCGTGCGACAGCACGGCGAGCGTCGAAGGCAGCGGCCGACGCGGAACGGGAATCGCGTCGTGCAACCGACTACCTGCCTCGTGCCGGCGACGCAGGCGCAGCAGCGTTACGGACACCCGGACGGTTCCGGCTACCCAGGCATCAGGACACCAGCGCGACCCTCTCGGGGCACTATCCGTTCCTTGCCGAAGGCGGCCTCGGCTCCGCCGGCACCTTCATCGGCCAAGACCTCTACTCCGGCGGCAGCTTCGTCTACGACCCGTGGGAGCTCTACCGACAAGGGATCATCACCGCCCCGAATCTGATTCTCGCCGGAATCGTCGGGTCCGGGAAGTCTTCCCTCGCGAAGGCGCTCTACATGCGGGCCCTCCCGTTCGGGCGCCGCGTCTACGTGCCCGGTGATCCGAAAGGCGAACACACCGCCGTCGCCCGCGCGGTCGGCGGCCGCGCCATCGTGCTCGGACCGTCGCTCCCGACCCGGCTCAATCCGCTCGACGAGGGCTACCGTGCCGCCGGAGTCCCCGACGCCGACTGGGCCGCGCAAGTAGCCGCGCGACGGCGTGACCTCATCGGCGCGCTCACCGAAACGGTGCTCGACCGCCGCCTCACCCCGGTCGAGCACACCGCCATCGACCTCGCCCTCGCCGATGCCGTCCGATCCTCCGAGGTACCGATCCTTCCGATGGTCGTCGACCGCATCCTCTCACCCTCCGCCGAGGACGATCCCGACGGGCGGCTCACCGAGGACGGCCGCATGGTCGGGCACGCGCTGCGTCGCCTCGTTGCAGGAGACCTCTCCGGCCTGTTCGATGGTCCCTCGACCGAGAAGTTCGACCCGACCCTGCCGATGCTGTCCCTTGACCTGTCCAGGGTTGCGGAGAACTCGGCGCTGCTCGCGGTGCTGATGACGTGCTCGGCGGCGTGGATGGAAGCTGCGCTCCAGGACCCGTCAGGCGGGCAACGGTTCGTGGTCTATGACGAGGCCTGGCGGCTCATGTCCTACCCGGCGCTCCTCGCCCGAATGGACGCACAATGGCGACTCGCCCGCCACTACGGGCTGGCGAACCTCCTCATCTTCCACAAACTCTCCGACCTCGAAAACGTCGGCGACCACGGCTCACGAATGCGAGCGCTCGCATCGTCACTGCTCGCGAACGCGGAAACGCGGATCGTGTACCGGCAGGAATCCGATCAGCTCGGCGTCACCGCTCAAACCCTCGGCCTCACCGGCTTCGAACGCTCACTCCTACCCGGCCTCGGGATCGGGCAGGGGCTGTGGAAGATCAAGAACCGCTCGTTCGTGGTGCAGCACCAACTTCACCCCGCGGAACTCCAACTGTTCGATACGCGGGCCCGCATGCTGTGAGACGAGACGCCTTGTCGGTAGACGGTGCAATTCTAGTGCAGTGATCGAAAGACCAGTTGATTTCGCTCGACGCCGTCGGATTAGGTGCGGGGCCTGTGGCCATGAATGGAATGCAGACGCGGATTGGCTCTCACGGTTCGACCAAGGCCGTGAGAGCTGCATGTCGTGCGGCACCGGTTGTCAGAGCGAGCAACCCCCGGAGTTCGCTGAAGCGCCGGACGATCTCGCACTCGACGAAAACGTCACGCGCGACCTGTTCTGGTATCACTCCTCGACGCACCCCGACTGGCCGGACCGCGACTTCGATCCCATGGCCGAGTTGGATCCAGTGGCCCGTCATTTGCTCGCCGCAGCCGGGCCCGGATCCGCTTCCCTCCAGACCATGGTCGACAGGGAGCAAACCAAAGCCCTTCATGTGGGGACGTATGAGGCTGCTATCGAGAACGTATTCCGACGCATCGCCGACGAAGGCGATTCAGACGCTCAGTTCTTCCGCTATCGTGTCCGCCTACGTCAGGACTGCGTGATCGAGCCCGGCGTCCAGACCGAGCCCACAGATTTCGCGGGCAACGCCTACCTTGCGGACACGTGCGGCGATGACGTTAACGTTCTCCGCTACGTGAACGTCCACGAAGACGCGTCGCGGATCTCACTCGCCATCTACATTGACGCCATCGATGCTGTACAAAGAATCCCGATTCCACGACCGATCGATCCCGGGGACGCGTGGATCATCGACACGACTGCACGCCTTGTCGAAGCGAACTCACGACCTGCCGAGCCTGTGCCACCCAAGTTCCAACGCTACCGCCCGCAAGCAACCCCAGCACTCGTGATCGAAGCCCGTGACATCATTGCCGAGGCAAGCAAGGGGCTGCCTGCGAACCTCCGAGATCGATTCGGCCTAAACATCGACCCCAAGACTTTTCCCACTGCACCGGAGAGGATTCCCACGCGAGCCCGCGGACTCGTTGATCTCGTGACGGACTCAGGTCCAGTCTTCTGCGCCCTCGATGCCCAGGGTTGGCGCACCGTGTAACGCGCCCACCGACACCGCGGGTGCACCTGGCTGGTGCCGTCGTCGTCTTGGCGATGGTTTCCGTTCATCGTCAGGAAGGCCTCGCGAATGTCCAGCACGTCTCTCATTCCACCGGATACCTCGCCACCCCCTGCCCGCGCCACAGCTCAAGTTGTGGCAGTTGGCACTGCGCTGCTTCTGCTACTCGGCAGCTTGTTCTTTCCGTCGTCGGCTCAAGCTGCAGATCATGGGCCTGGGTTCGGTGAGGGTCCGGCGTTCATTGGTGCGTATGTTTCGCATGGGCGGCAGGCGTATTGCATGGATCTCGATGCGGCCCCGCCCGGTGACGGCACGCAAGCGCCGGAGCTGACGACAGCGTTGGATGGTCTTTCTCGGCAGCAGCTTGCGGAGCTGAATTACGTGATGGGGCGTTGGGGTGATTCCGCGGATCCGACGGTGACCGCAGCGGTGCAGCTGTACGTCTGGTGGGTCGCGGACGCACCGACATACTCGAGTCGGGGTGGCGATCCTCACTTCTTTGCTCTCGTCCCGGGCGGGTCCCGCGACCAGGTGATCACGAATCTCGCACTGATGCGCCACGCGGCTCCCCCCAACGCCCTCATCGCCCCATCGCTCAACATCGATGTGGCGGTGACGGATCAGTATCGCGGCGTGCTGACCGTGCACAGCACGCCAGCTTCTCTGACGGGGAAGGTAACGCTGACGGGCGGGACCTTCGAGGACGGCGGTGCTGCGAAGATCGTCGGCGTTGGGAACTATCCAGTGATTGGGACTCCCCCGATGGGAGCGCCCGAGTACCGCATCGCTGCATCGATCACGACGGACGCCGTCGGGTACGGGGCCGGAGTGGACCTGTTCTACACGCCGGGCGCGCAGCGCATCCTCGGCGCCGCGACGTTCGCACCGCTGACAGCGACCGCCGAGTCGTCGGTGATCCCGTTGGACTTCCAGCCGGTCATCGAAACACAGGTGTCGTCGAAGTTCGTGCAAGCCGGCACTCCGTTCACCGATCAGATCGCGGTGACGGTCACGAAGCACTCCTGGATCAAGGTGAACGGCAGCCCGGTGCCCGTGCTCGCCGAAGGCACCCTGTACGGCCCGTTCGACGCGCAGCCGGCCGAAGCGAACGCACCCTCTGCCGGCGCACCCGTGCTCGGCACCGAGTCGCTGACGCTCACGCATCCCGGCACCTACGTGTCGCCGGGGGCGCTCGTGGCCCCGGCCTCGGGGTTCTACACGTGGGTGTGGAGCATCGACAAGCAGAAACAGGGTGAGAACGCGAAGTATCTCACCGACTCATTCACCGACCGATTCGGCAGGGTCACGGAAACTTCCGTGGCGCCGTTCCAGCCCGAGGCGGTGTCGACGGCGAACGGGCGTCTCGTGAAGCCCGGAGACGCGGTCACGGATACGATCACGGTGTCCTCGACGAACGGGGCGTGGCTGAAGCACAACGGGGCCCCGATCCCGGTCGTGTTCGAGGGCACGGGCTACCGAGTGCCCGGCAGCCTCCCTCCCGCCCAGGGCGCAGATATCCCCGACGACGCGATTCCTGTGGGGACGGTGCAGGTCGTCGCGGAAGGCCCCGGCACGTACACGTCCCCCGCGGTGACGTCGCCGGATGCGGGGTTCGTGACGTGGGTATGGGAGGTGAAGAAGAGCTCGCAGCCGGAATGGGTGCGCCCGTTCCTCGCCGCCGACTGGCGCGACGACTACGGCATCAACGTCGAGACTCACTCCGTACGGTGGCCGGTGAGTATTACGTCGGAGGTGCGCGAGTACAACGTGCACAAGGGCGGGCGGGCGTTCGACCGCATCACCGTCACCGGGTTCCCCGACAACCATCCCGACTTCACCGGGGACGGCTACTGGGGTCCGGACGCGAAGGAGTTGACGCACACCGTGTACGGCCCCTTCGCCAGCGACACGGAACTGACCGAGGACATGCCGCTCGAGGATGCCCCGGTGCTGACGACGGTCACGACGCCCGCGAAGAACGGGGTCTTCGACATCGGCTACACCGATGAGGATGTAATCCGGCCTGCGAAGCCCGGCTTCTACGTGATCGTCACCGCCTTCGAGGGCGATGATCGGGTGCAGCCGTTCGTGAGTTCACCGGCGGATATCTGGGAGCGCTTCTTCGTCCCCGGTGTCGAGCAGCCGGTGTCCGTGGTGACGCAAGCGCAGGAGTCCGCGTTCGTCGGCGACCCATTCTCAGACACCGCGCTTGTGCAGGGCACGGACATCCCGAAGGGCGCCTACCTGGTGTTCCGCGCCTACGGGCCCCAGCCCGCAGGCGAAGATCCGGTGTGCGAGGCGCCATTCTTCTCCTCGGCGAAGGTTCCGGTCACGCAGGCCGGCCACTACCGCTCCGGGACGACGACAGTGGACAAGCCGGGAAACGTGTACTGGGTCGAGACCCTGTACGACCAGGGCGGGAAGGTGCTCGCCGCTGGGACGTGCGGTGCGCCGGGTGAGACGACCGTGGTCACCGAGCGCCCGCCAGGCACCCCGACCACCCCGCCGACCCCGCAGCCTCCGCTGCCGAAACCGCCGACAAGCCTCGCACAGACGGGCAGTGACGGGTGGATGAGCCTCGTCTGGGGTGGGATCGCGGCCGCGCTCCTCGCGACAGGCGGCACGATCTGGATCGGGCGCAAGCTTGCGCTCTACCGGGAACGCAACGGCTAAATCAGCGAGGAGGACGCCAGCATCGATGACCTGATCAAGGAATAGCGCACCCCAATACGACGGGCGGAACCGCAGCCCCCTTCCCCCAGAGGGGCCGCGCGGTTCCGTCCGTTCTCGCATGCCCGCCCTGCGCACCTGCCCCCCGAGCAACAACTTCAGGGAGGGCAGAGATCATGCAGGACAACGACGACGCGCGGGCGCGGATGGAGATCGCCTCGCTCACCGAACCCGGGCACCCCGTCACTGGGCAACTGCTCCGGATCATCGGCCCGTCCGAGACGCTCGCACTGCTCCGAAACCCCCGCATCCCGTTACCTGCACAGGTCGATCCGGTGCTGGGAACGCAGTGGCGAAAGGCGACCGCGGCTCGGCTGATCGATGGGCTCGGCGACCAGGTAGCCCGCCTCACCGACCGGCACGAGCTCCGCGTCCTCACGCCCGGCCGAGCGGGGTGGCCCGCATCGTTCGCGGATCTCGGCGACCGCGCCCCGGTGATGCTGTGGGCAAAGGGGAACCCCGAGCTGCTCACCTCCTCACTGTCGTCACGGGCGACGTTCACCGGGGCACGAGCTTCCTCCTCGTATGGGGAACACGTCACGCGGGAGCTCGTCGCAGATCTCTTGCGGGAGCCGAGAATCGTTGTCGCAGGCGGCGCATACGGCATCGATGCCACCGCGCACCGTGCCGCCCTCGCGATCCGCCCCGCATCCACAATCGCCGTCCTCGCCGGCAGCCTGGACCGCCCCTACCCATCCGGGCACGCGGAACTGTTCGGAGACATCATCAGTGCCGGCGGCGTCCAGATCAGCGAGACGCCACCGGAAACGGCGCCGACCAAGTGGCGCTTCATCGCCCGCGCCCGCCTCCTCGCAGCCCTCGGCGGCGCGAGCATCATCCCCGAGGCCGGATACCGGTCCGGGTCGCTGCTCGTCGCCGCCCGGGCGATCGAGCTCGGACGCCCCGTCGGCACTATCCCTGGTCCCATAACCTCCGCCGCATCATCCGGCTGCCACCGGCTGCTGCGAGAAGGCCTCGCCGATGTCATCACCCACGCCCGCGACATCGCCGGACTCCTCGACCCCGCCCCGCCGTCATTCCTCAGCACCGCCATCCAGGAAGTCGCCCGCCGTGCGGCACCGGATACCGGCAAGACCGCTCACCGCGCCGCCCTCTGAACCACCCCTGCCACCTCGCCCGTGACCGTGCGGCGGGAGACCCACCGTGAGCTCGAAGGAGAACCGTATGTCCAAGCGCGCCCGCGCGGAAACCACTGCCCCCATGGTGGTGATGGTACGAGTGGTCGTCCAGGACGACGGAACCTTGCACGTCACCGTCGATGGCGCCCCGTATCTTCCGGCGGAGTTCGCACCACCGTGGCAGCGCGCTTCCTTCCCACACATCGTCGACGCGATCAGCGATGGGCGGCCCGGGCAGATACTCCGCATCGACGTGGTCGAAACCGACGGCAGGGTCATCACCGACTACCGCGTCCCGCCCAGACCGCGCCGCACTGCACCCGCCCCAGCGCCAACTCCCGTGCCGGCGATGCAACACGTCAATCAGACCGTCGAGATATCCCACCCCCAGCCTGAGCCGGTGCGGCCGAGACTGGCGGAGTTCGCCGGTTCCGGATTCGTTCCTGGTGAGGACGTGGCCGTGGCGATCGTGATCGCACACACCGAGACCAGTCCGGACGGGATCTCCCGCGCGCTGATCGATGCCCGCTACCTCGATCACGCGCCGACACGAGAAGTGATCCTGCTCGGCCGGATCTCCGGCACCATCTGCATCGGTCAACCGCGATGAGCAGTCCGATCCGTCCGACCGGGACGCTTGGCGACGAACTCACCAACGCCGCCCTCGTGCTCCTCGCCTGCCTTGGCGTGATCGCCGTGCTCCTCCGTGCCGCGGGAAGCATCGCCGCGCTGGTCACCGGTATTCCACAACCGACAGCCGGGCTCGGCGCCGGCGCCGGAGTGTTATTGCGGCCGGGCGATCCCGCTGGTGCGCTCAACGCTCCCGGCCTCAACCCAGTCGTGTACTGGCTGATCGCCGGGATGATGATCCTCGGCGCCGCGGCCGCTGCCTGGCGGGTCTGGATCCTGCTCCCCTATCACTCGCGGCGGCAGGCGATGGACCCATACCGGATCGCCGGGATCGCGACCCGCACCGAAGTCGCACATGCCGGCTCGGCGCGGGCACTCCTCGCCCGGGCAGGAAACCTGCGCCCCTCCCTCAACCATCCGGAGCCGGCAGATGTCGGCTATCGCATCGGGATCTCTCGCGGGGTTGAGGTATGGGCGTCGGTCGAGGACTCGATCCTGCTGATCGGGCCGCCTCGCTCAGGGAAAGGCGTCCACATTGTCATCAACACGATCCTCAACGCCCCCGGTGCGGTCATCACCACCAGCACCCGACCCGACAATGTCACCGCGACGATCCGTGCCCGTCAAAAGGTCGGGCCGGTCGCGGTGTTCGACCCGCAGCACCTCGCCGACGGCATCCCGGCAGGGCTACGCTGGTCGCCCGTCCGCGGCTGCGCGGACCCGCTGACCGCGATGATCCGCGCGTCCGGACTCGCGTCCGCGACCGGGCTCGGGAAAGGCGGCGTCGAAGGCGGCGACTTCTGGGAAGCGAAAACCCGAGTTGCCCTCCAATGCCTCCTCCACGCCGCCGCCCTCGACCATCGACAGCCAGCCGACCTGTTACGCTGGACGCTCGACCCCGCTGCCGCGGGAGACGCCGTATCGATCCTCACCGCGCACCCGATGGCGGCCGGAGGATGGGCCGAAGCGCTCCAGGCGATGATCGACGCCGACCCGCGTACCCGGGACTCGATCTGGCAAGGCGTCTCCCTCGCCCTCGCCGCTCTCGCAGACCCGCGAGTCCTCGACGCCGTGACACCCACCCCGGGCGAGGTGTTCGACCCGCAGAGGTTTCTGGAGCAGCGCGGCACGCTGTACCTCCTCGCGACCGCTGCGGGGGCGAACAACAGTGCGCCCCTGGTGGCGGCGCTCATCGAAGACGTCGTCGAGGCTGCGCGCCGGCTCGCAGCGCGCAGTCCAGGCGCTCGGCTCGACCCGCCGTTGCTGCTCGCGCTCGACGAGGTCGCGAACCTGTCCCCACTGCCGTCGTTGCCGACGCTCATGGCTGAAGGCGGCGGCACCGGGATCACGACCATGCCCGTCCTACAATCTCTCGCCCAAGCCCGCGAACAATGGTCCGAGAATGCGGCGCATGCGATCTGGGACGCCGCGATCGTGAAGATCATCCTCGGCGGCGCCTCCAACAGCCGCGACCTCCAAGACCTCTCCACCCTCATCGGTGAACGAGACGAGATCACCGACTCCACGACCGTCGGCGACCATGGCTCACGCTCCGTGCAGCGCTCCATCCGCCGAGTGCCGATCATGCCGCCCGACACGATCCGCCGACTCGCTTTCGGCACCGGCCTCGTGCTGCTCCGTGCAGCGCCCCCGATCGTGACGCGGCTTCGCCGCTGGACCGAGCGGCTAGACAGCGCACAACTCGTCGCGGACCGCGCCGAGGTCGAATCGCAGCTGCACTACCACCTCCCCACAGGTGACAGCGGCGCACCTACGGAGTAAGGCCGCGACCGGCGCGGTGCAGGCAGGAGAAATGCGATGGATATGCGATCCAAGACCTCAGTGGCCGGGTATCTCGCCCGCACCCCGCAGCTGAAGAGGCTGCAGAACTGGCTACTGCTATTCATAACCCAACTCGGGCAGAAGCAATTTCAGCGTCAGGACGATGGCACGTTCACACTCACGGGCACCGCCTACGTCGGACTTACCGTCGTGGGCGCCCGAGCCGAGACCACCTTCGAGCTGTTCACCGAGGGCGACGATGTGATCGCGATCGGCGAGTTCCACTCTCGGACGTTCGAGCGTCGTGGAGAGAGCGTCGAACAGCTTCAGTTCCGCGCCGACAAGCTTCTCTTCGACACCTCGCATCCGCGCTACACGGTCACGCGGAGCCCTCGCCCCGTCGACGCTGCACCATCGCTGCCCGCATCGTCCCCGTCGGCGGCGGTCGAGGTCCGTGCCCCGACTGCGATGGCGCTGGGACGGTGACCCGCATGAGCGACACCGCGCCGCCTCCGGTGCCCAGCGATAAGCCCGAGGCCGAGTTCGAGCCCGAGATCGAAGAAGACGACCTGTACGACCAGCTCATGGCCGGCACCGCGCTCCCGGAGCCGCCGCGCCCGATCAACTGGAATCTCCTCTCCTCGGGCGACGCCGAGGCGGAATGGCTGGCGCTGAACCAATGGGTTGACTGGCTCCGCCGCACCTACGGCCTACCGGCGTCGGTCGTGCCGCCGTTCTGGCATCGGCACCCAGAGCTGGTGTGGGAGCTCTCGGCTCTGCATCTGCACTGGATCGCGAGCTACGACCCCGACCAATCAGCATCCGGGCCGATCGCCTGGCACACCGACTTCGCGGCCGCCCGCGATCGACTCCGCGAATGGGTCGCAACCTGCGGCACCCGGATCGACCGCGACCGTCCGACACGCCAGACCATTTGGCCGGGGGAAGACCCGCAGGGGCCGATCGAGGACGAGACGATCTCGGATCGCGCGGAGGACTTCATCAGCTTCGTGGCCGCGGATGTACAGGCGCGTCAGGAGATCGAGGACGAATTCCTCCACGCACGATGGTCAGCCGATCATGTCCGTGACGACTGATGCCGTCGAACCACTCTGGAACTCGCGCGAAGCCGCCGAGTTCCTGAACGTCTCCCCGGCCACACTTTCCCGCTGGCGCAGCCAGCGGGAGGGGCCCCCATTCGTGCAGATCGGTGCGGTCGCCCGCTACAACCCGCCGACGGTGCGCGCCTGGGTGCTTGAACGCGAGGCGGAGCATGGCTGACCCTCGCAAGCATCAAATGCCGCCGCTCGGCGTGAAGCTCACCGAGAGCACCGAGAGTCGCGGGAGTGGACTACTCGCCCGGGTGCGGTGGACCGATCCGCACACGAAGAAGCGCCCCAGCCGGTCCGAGTTCGTCACCACCCAGGAGGAGGCGGAGGCGTTCTTCGAGAAGATGCGCCAGTCCACCGAGACCGGCGCGGACATGCTCATCACGCTCAAGGAGTACGTCGATTCCATCGGCGACCGTTGGCAGCGCGGGCTCGATCCAACCTCCACCGTCGACGGCTACGACGCCGGCCTCCGGCTCCGCGTCCTGCCCGCGCTCGGGCACCTGAAGGTCAGCAGGATCAGCACCGGCCTCATCGACCGCACCATCGACCGGTGGGAGGCCGAGTACGGACCATCGACCGTGAAGAACAGCATCGCGCCCTTGGTGCGAGTTCTCGATGTCGCCGTGCGCGATGAAGTGATCCCGTCCAATCCCGCGAGAACCCGAGCGCGTCGCACCTATGGCAAGGACGACAAACGCCAGACAGGCGGATTCCGGGCCTTCGCGATCCCGGACCTCGACACCCTGAACCAGCTTGCAGACGCGTGCGCGGAAGTGCATCAGAGCTATTCCGATCACGTCATGCTCTGCGCGTTGCTTTCCGCTCGCGGGTCAGAGGTCGCCGGCCTCCAAGTCGGAGACATCGACTGGAGCAACCGGATCGTGACGATCGCACGGCAGACCTACCCCGGCAAAGGAGGACTGGTCACGAAGGAAACGAAAGGTCGCACCACCCGTTACGTGCCAATCCTCGACGCGCTCGAACCGATCCTCGTCCGCCTCACCGCCAGCAGGCTTCCCGAGGCCCCACTGCTCCGGGGCCCGCGGGGAGGAGTGCTCACGACCGCGACGGTGCGGGACGCGACCAAGTGGGATGAGCTCGTCACGGCTCTCGGGCTCGAGAACCTCAAACGGCACGGGCTCCGGCACACGGGCGCGACCTGGCTCGCCGATTCAGGTGTCCCGTTGCACGTCCTGCAACGCATCCTCGGGCATGCCTCGATCGAGGCGACCAAGGGATATCTACATCCGGACCATCGGCATCTGAGTGAGGCCGCGAGACTCGCGAACCAGTTCCTCGCTAGCCCGGCTCAGCAGCACAGGAAGGAGACTCCTCGACGACCCGCGCCACAGCTCTGACCCGTCGTGCTCACCCGGCTCCGCGAGGAGGCGGGGCATGGCACTGCCCGGAAATTGGTCCACTAGATTTCCACTTTTTGGCCCACCAACTTCCTTCGCGCCGATGTCAACCCGCTGCCAGACGAGGGCCCTTGGACCCGACCCAGGCCCCGTGACGAGCTCAAGCGGAAGTCATCGAAAACGAAAAAAGCCCTGACGAGAAATCGATTCTCATCAGGGCTTTTCTGTCGGGATGACAGGATTTGAACCTGCGACCCCCTGACCCCCAGTCAGGTGCGCTACCAAGCTGCGCCACATCCCGTTGTTAAGTTGTTTCGGACTGAGCCAAGGGCTATCGAACTTATCCCCCAGTCAAGTGCGCTACCAAGCTGCGCCACAGCCCGTTGCTCCCCCACCCGGGCACAAGGCGCCGAGCGAGGCAACTCCACTATCTTAGCGTGTCGGCGGGGGTGCGTCGTGCACCAACCCGAAGGAGCCTCGACGGCCCCGCCGACACGGCGTCGGACGCGCGCTGGTGGCTTCCCGACGAAGCCGGCGCGTCATGACGCCTGGAACCTCCGCCCCGCAGCGGATGTGTCCAGTCTGGGTCGGCGACGGGATGCGAGCAGGGGGTCTGCATCCCGCCGCCGAGTCTCAACCGGCGGACGAACCGCCGATGATCTGATCGATCTCGTCCTGGGTGAGCGGGGTCCAGGGGGACGAGTCGGGATCGGAGCTGGCGGCCTCGGGGCTGTCGCCCTGGGTCCACCACTTGGCCTCGAAGGGGACGCCGTCGAAGAGGACGCGCTGGCCCTTGTCATACGCCGTGGTGCCCGCCCACTCGGGGTAGGTGCCGGCCGGGAGGGTCGGCTGCGGGATGGGCGTCTCACCGGGGAGCACGGGGCCGACGAGCTCCCACGGGGTCTCCCACTGGTTCAGCACGGGGTTGTCGGGCACGTCACCCTTGGTCCACCACTTGGCGACGTACACGTTGCGGTGCCAGACGACCTTGGTGCCCTTCAGGTACGAGCTGGTCTGGCTCCAGATGGCGTAGGGGGAGGTGGCGGGGTCGTCGGTGACGGCAGTGCTGGTGGGCTCGGCGGTCGTGACAGACGACTCCCCCAGAGAGATGTGGCCGTCGAAGCCCTTCGAGAGGATGCCGGCGAAGGTCTGCTTGCCCTGGTTCACACCGGAGCAGGCGTCCGAGACGACCGAGGTGTCGACGTAGTTCGAGCCGCAGGTCTTGTCACGGTTGGCGGACCACATGGACATGCGGCCGAGGCCCTCCGAGACGGCCCAGGTGTTGAACGCGGTGGCGTCCTTGAGGGTGAACACCTCGTCCTCGGCGTCGTTCTGGCCGATCATCGGGGTGGCGCCGAGCTTCGCCCACAGGCTCGGGTCGCTCTGGTGCAGATCGGCCCGGTCGTAGAGCACGCCGAGCTGGCGCTGGGTGGCGGTCACGGCGGCCTGGGCGTTCTGCGCCATCGACTTCTTGGCGTCCTTCGACTGACCGAAGTCCATGGTCATGACGTTCACGCCGGCGATGTCGACCTTGGCCTTGAGCATGGCGGCGATGGCGTTCGTGCCGTCCGTGGTGAGACCGCTGGGGGCGACCGGGAGGGTCAGCCACACGGCGAGGCTCTTGCCGGCGGCGCGACGCTCCTTCTGCAGGTCGGCGATGGCGGACGCCCGGCGATCGGCGGCGGCGGCGTTCGTCAGGCCGTTGCCCTCGAGGTCCAGATCGATGGTGCCGACCTTGTAGCGGTCGACGACGGAGGCGTACGCGTTCTTCAGCGCGGACTCATCCGTGCAGTTCACGGCGAGCTCGTCGTTGTTCAGGCCGCCGAACGAGACGGCGACCGTGCCGCCCTGCTGCTGGAGGCGCGCGATGCGGCGGTCCAGGTCGAGGGAGGAACGGGCCTGGTCGAGCGTGTAGGCGCCGCCCCACGAGGGGGTGCACGCCTGCTCCTTCGACGAGACGATGAACGAGAGCACGGCGTCCTTCGAATCCGTGGCGCCCATGTTCTCGAACGCGAACCGCGGCGTGGCGGTCACATCGACATAGGAGGCGAACCACGGCTTCGAGTCGACGGCGGCGCGAGCGCTCCACCACTGGAAGCCGACGACGCCGCCGGTGACGAGCAGGGCGAGGACGAGCGTCGCACCGACGACCCGCCAGAAGCCGAGACGGCGGCCGGAGGTCGACTCCGGAGCCTGGGCGCGGTCGATCGCGGCCGCGTCGGCGGCCTTCGTGTCGCGAGCCATCAGGCGGCCTGCTTCTCGGAATCGGCGCTATCGGTGGACGCGGCGCTCGCGGCGACCGTGCTGGGGGCGCCGGCGGCGCGCTCCAGGTGCGGCACCTGACCACCGGAGTGGCCGTGGTAGAGCACCGAACGCCAGTCGATCGACTCGGTCGCAGGAGCGGGAGCCTCCGCCGCGCGCTTCTTGCCCTTCTCGACATACAGCGGCTTGGTCAGGCCGAGCCAGATGTCGACGATGGTGTTGCCGATGCCGATGTAGGAGACGATCGCCCAGATGGCGAGGATGGCGTTGAACGCGGCGAACGCGGCGTTGCCCCAGTTCTGCGCGTTCCAGTCGCGCCACAGGGTGAACAGCGAGAAGGCGACCATCGCCAGCGGCGCGACCACGTAGAGCAGCGGCGACGCGGTGCGGTTCTTGACCTTCGGCGTGCGGGCGAACGGGATCTTCTTGCCGCTGAGCGACTGCTGGATCGACTTGAGCACACCGGCCAGGTTCACCGGCAGCAGGATCAGGTTGAAGCCGTAGATCCGGAAGATGTCGGTGGCCTTGTAGCCGGAGTAGCGGAGGTCGCTGGCCTGGCTGATGAAGTACGGCAGCGCGGCGAGCAGCACCATCGGGCTAAGCAGACGGCCGTCGTACGGGTAGGCCAGCAGGAAGACGAGACCGAAGCTCGCCCAGCAGATCGAGGCCATGTAGTTCACGCGCAGCAGCAGCTCCAGACGCGAGACGTTCTCCCCGCGACGCTTGCGCTCCTTCACCTGACGCCACAGCTTCGGGAGGATGAGCAGACCGCCGTTCGCCCAGCGGCGACGCTGCACGATCAGGGAGCCGAAGTCCGGCGGGGTGGCCGAGTAGCTCAGGCGCTCCGGGTAGTTCTGCAGGGTCCAGCCGTGGGTGCCGAGGTCGATGCTCGACTCGGTGTCCTCGATGACGGTGCGGTCCTGGATGTACCGACGCACCTCGAAGCCGCCGACGAACTCGGTCTCGACGATGTCCTCCAGCGCACGCTTGCGGATGACCGCGTTCGCGCCCACCCAGAAGGTCGCGCCGTAGTACGACTTGCCCTGGTGCAGGATGTGCTGGATGTCCGTGGTCGCACCGGCGAGGCGCTCGATGCGGGTGCCGGCGCCGCGGAACGACGAGTACGGGGTCTGGGTGACCGCGACCCGGGCGTTGTCCGGCTGCTGCAGGAAGTAGGTCAGGCGCAGGCAGTACTCGCGCAGCAGGATCGAGTCGGCGTCGAGCGTGAGCAGGAAGTCGCTGTCCGGGATCTCGATGTCGCCCGGTCGGCGCTGGCCGGCCGGGACGGGGTTCAGGATGGGACCGTCCGGGGTCTCCTCGGCGCGGTAGACGCCGCCCATCAGGCCGATGTAGGCGTTCAGGTTCATCGCCTTGTTGGCCTCGTGCGAGAGGGAGGCCCACTGCTTGCGCTCGAACACGGCGAGCTCGGCGTCGAACGTCCAGGTGAGCCGGCGGTACAGCTGGGCCACACGGTCGGTGGAGAGCGAGGCGCCTTCGTCGATCGCGGCGAGCACGGCCTCCCCCGTCAGGGCGAGGTCGTCGCCGAGGGCGCGCAGCACCTGGTCGGCGAAGAACACGTCCACGTGGTCGTCGATGCTGTGGGCGTCGGCCTGGGCGTACAGCCACTGGGCGGCCCACGCGTAGTGGCCGGCCAGTTCGCGGGCGTCGTCCCCGGAGGCGAACGCGCTGCCGTCGGCGAGTTCGAAGCGCAGCAGCGCGTCGGTGAAGCGGAAGCGCGGCTCCGACAGCTGGTCGCTGATGCTGCGGGCGAGGTCGCGGGTGGCCTCGAGGCGCTCCAGCACGGTCGGGTCGGTCGGGTTGGGGTTGTCGTCCAGCAGCAGCACGACCCGCTTCGACGGGAACTCCTGCAGCGCGGCGGAGAGGAGGGTCATGCGCACGACCTCCGGCTCCTCCGCATAGGAGGGGACGAGCACGGTGATGGTCGGCTGGTTCTCCGAGAAGTGGCGGTCGAGCTCGGCGCGGGGAACGCGCACGTGCTTCTGGAACCGCTGGAGGGCTCCCTGTCGGGCGACCAGGTACATCAGCGCCGAGAAGGTGAGGAAGGTGACGACGACCGTGTAGCCGATCGCCTCCATCGTGAAGCGGAAGTCCTGCGTGCCGAGCACCAGGAACTGGCGGATGATCGTGGTCACCACGTAGATCGCCCAGAAGACGATCGTCAGGACGATGGCCACGCGGCTCCAGGTGACCTTGCGGTCGGACGGCCGCGGGTGGACCGTCGGGAGCGGTGTCGTGCGCTTCTCGGAGCCGAGCTGGCGCTTTCGGGCAGGGGAGTATGACGTTGCAGAACTCATGGTCGGGTATGCGTCCTTATAAGTGAGAGCCCGCACCTTCGGGTCGGCGCGGTCGGGTAGCTCTCGGGTGTCCACATTAGTGAGGACACCGTGGGGGACAAATACCCCCAACATGGTCGCCCCCGATCTGGGGGTGACTCGTCATCCTTTCTCTCAGGATGCGGTACCGCGTGTCTGCTTGACGCGCCCGGCCGCGAGGGCATCGTGATCGTGCACGCGACCGGCCCGGCGCGGTGTGCGGCCGCCACCGTCGCGACGGGATGCGGCGGCTAAGATGGCGGCATGGCCCGCTCGATCACCGCGTCCGCGCGTCGCCTCCCGCTGTACGGGAGCGACGAGTCGCGCCGTGAGATGCATCCCTAGCCGACTCCGTTCCCGCATCCCCTTTTTCCGCGCCGCACGCGTCCCCGCGTTGCGCGCGCGATCCTCATGAACGGAGTCCCCATGTCCACTACGCCATCCGCCACCACGCCGTCCGCCGCCACACCGATCGACGCCACGCCGATCACCGGCCGCCCGCGGCTCGCCCACCCCGAGATCGCCTGGGCCGCCCGCCGCATGCCGCTGCTGGCCGACACCTTCGACGCCGTCGGGTCGGCCTTCGCCGGACTGCGGCTCGGTGTCACCATCCACGTCGAGCCGAAGACGGCCGTGCTCTGCCAGTACCTGGTGCACGCGGGAGCCGAAGTCGTCATCACCGGCAACGTCGGGACGACGCAGCAGCCGACCGTCGACGCCCTCCGTGCCGCCGGGGTGGAGGTGCTCGGCTCGCGCGCCGACACCGCCGTCGAGCGCGACGCCCACCTCGACGAGATCCTCCGCCGCGAACCGCAGCTGGTGCTCGACAACGGCGGCGATCTGATCCTGAAGCTGACGGCGGGCGCGCCCCGCTCCCCCGGCTTCCGCGGCGCGACGGAGGAGACGACGACCGGCGGTCTGCGCATACGCTCCGCCGAGGAGCAGCCAGACTTCCCGGTGATCGTCATCAACGACAGCCGGCTGAAGCTCCTGGTCGAGAACGAGTTCGGCGTCGGCCAGAGCATCGTGCAGGGCTTCATGAACGCCACCAACCTGATGCTGCCGGGCGCCCGCGCCGGTGTCGTCGGCTACGGCCCGTGCGGCAAGGGCGTTGCGGACACCCTGCGGCAGCTCGGCGCGACCGTCACGGTCGCCGACCTCGACCCGTTCCGGCAGCTGGACGCGCTGATGCGCGGGCACCAGGTGCGTCCGCTGAACGAGCTCCTGGCGGAGAACGACCTCGTGTTCTTGGCGACCGGGGCCCGGGGCGTCGTGGACGAGCGCGGGATCGCCGCGCTGCGCGACGGCGCCATCGTCGCGGGTGTGGGCCACGAAGGCCTCGAACTCGACCACGAGGCGTTCGCGCGGGCGACCCGCGAGACCGTCGCGCTCTCCCCCGCCGCGGGCGATGCGGACGCGCGCGTGCTGCACCGCCTGCACGACGGGCGGGAGATCGTCGTGCTGCACACGACCCGGATGATCAACCTGACCGCGGCCGGCGGCAACCCGATCCAGGCGATGGATCTCGGTCTGGCTCTGCAGGCGCGCAGCCTGGCGGCGATCGCCGCGGGCGAGACGGCGTTCACCGGGGCAGAGCCGGTCCCGGACGCGGTCGACCGCGTCCTCGCCGAGAGCCTGGTGCGCCTCCTCGCCTGACCGCGCCCAAACGCCGCCGAGGTTCACGTCGTCGCGGCCATTCCGGCGGAATGGCGACGACGACGTGAACCTCGGCGGGTGCCTCTCGGCGGTGGTTCGGGTGCGCGCCTAGCGCTGACGCTTCTCGCGCACGCGCATGTTGAGCACGATGGGCGTGCCCTCGAACCCGTAGACCTCGCGCAGCCGTCGGATGATGTAGCGCCGGTAGCCCGGGTCGAGGAACCCGGTGGTGAACACCACGAATGTCGGCGGGCGGCTGGTCGCCTGCGTTCCGAACAGGATGCGCGGCTGCTTGCCTCCGCGCACCGGGTGCGGGTGGGCCGCGGTGAGCTCGGCCAGGAAGGCGTTGAACTTGCCGGTCGGGATGCGGGTGTCCCACGACTCGAGCGCCAGCTCCAGGGCGGGGACCAGCTTCTCCAGGTGCCGGCCGGTGCGGGCGGAGATGTTGACGCGCGGCGCCCAGGAGACGTGGGCGAGATCCTGCTCGATCTCGCGCTCCAGGTAGCGGCGGCGCTCGTCGTCGAGCAGGTCCCACTTGTTGAAGGCCAGCACGAGGGCGCGCCCCGACTCGAGCACGAGGTCGATGATGCGCACGTCCTGCTCGCTGATGGGCTGGCTGACGTCGAGCACGACGACGGCGACCTCCGCCTTCTCCACGGCGGTGGAGGTGCGCAGCGAGGCGTAGAAGTCGGCGCCCTGCTGCAGGTGCACACGACGGCGGATACCGGCGGTGTCGACGAAGCGCCACACCTTGCCGCCCAGCTCGACCTGCTCGTCGACCGGGTCGCGGGTCGTGCCCGCGAGCTCGTTGACGACCACGCGCTCCTCGCCCGCCGCCTTGTTCAGCAGGGACGACTTGCCCACGTTCGGACGACCGACGATCGCGACGCGACGCGGCCCGCCGACCTCCTGCTTGGCGACGGCCGAGACCTCGGGCAGCGCCTTCAGAACGTCGTCGAGCAGGTCGGCGACGCCGCGTCCGTGCAGCGCGGAGACCGGGCGGGGCTCGCCGAGGCCCAGCGACCACAGCTCGGTCGCGTAGGGCTCCTGGCGTGCATCGTCCACCTTGTTGGCGGCGAGGAAGACGGGCTTGTCGGTCTTGCGCAGCATCCGCACGACGTGCTCGTCGGTCGCCGTCGCTCCGACCACGGCGTCCACGACGAACAGCACGGCGTCGGCGAGATCGATCGCGACCTCCGCCTGCGCGGCCACCGAGGCGTCGATCCCACGGGCGTCGGGCTCCCAGCCGCCGGTGTCGACGAGGGTGAAGCGGCGGCCGTTCCACTCCGCCTGGTACGACACCCGGTCGCGGGTGACGCCGGGGGTGTCCTCCACGACCGCCTCACGACGGCCGAGGATGCGGTTGACGAGCGCGGACTTGCCCACGTTCGGGCGGCCCACGATCGCGAGCACCGGCAGGGCCGGGAGATAGGTGATCGCGTCCGGGTCCTCGGTGATGGTCTCGAGGATGTCGAGGTCGCTCTCGTCGAGCTCGTAGTCGTCGAGTCCGCTGCGCAGCGCGGCGGCCCGCTTGACGGCGAGGCCGTCGTCGAGCTCGGCCAGGCGCTCGACGAGGTCGTCGTCGCCGTTGGGCTCGTTTTCGATGTCAGACATGGGTCTCTTTCTGTACGACCTGGATGACCGCATCCACGGTCTGGTCGAAGTCGAGGTCGGTGGAGTCGACGGTGGTCACACCGTCCGCGGCGTTCATGAAGTCGACGACCCGGGAGTCGGCCGCGTCCCTTCGGAGCAGCGCTTCGCCGACGTGAGCGGCGGAATGGCCGGTCAGCTCAGCAGAACGTCTGGCAATTCTAACGGATTCGTCGGCGGTGAGCAGGATGCGCACGGGGGCGTCCGGGCAGACCACCGTCGTGATGTCCCTGCCCTCGACGACGATGCCCGGCTTGGCGGTGCGGCGCACGATGTCGCGGAACAGCGCGGTGAGGAACGCGCGCACCTCGGGCACCCGGGCGATCGCGCTCACGACCGCGGTCACGTCCGGCTCGCGGATCGCGTCGGTCACGTCGTGGTCGCCGACGAAGACGCCCGTCTCCGCCGGATCCGTGCCGCTCGGGTCGGTGCCGATCCGGTAGTCGAAGTCCGGGAGGGTGTCGATCACGGCCTCCGCGTCGGTGGGGTCGACCTCCCGCTGCACCACGTACCAGCTGAGCGCGCGGTACGCGGCCCCGGTGTCGAGGTAGGCCCAGCCGAGCCGGCGTGCGGTCGCCTTCGAGATGGACGACTTCCCGCTGCCGGCGGGGCCGTCGACGGCCACCACGATCGGGGTCTGTGCGTGCTCTGTCATCCGGCGATCCTCCAGCCGCGGTCGGTCAGGTCGTTCACGGTGCGCGTCAGCACCTCGGGCAGCACGGCGATCTCGGCGAGGCCGAACGCGGCGCCCGGCGAGTGCTCCAGCCGCAGATCCTCCAGGTTGACGTCGAGGTCGCCCAGCTCGTTCAGCAGGCGTGCGAGCTCGCCGGGGCGGTCCTCCACCATCACCACGACGGAGCTGTAGCGCTTGTCCTGCCCGTGCTTGCCGGGCAGCCGCGAGACGCCGAGGTTGCCGCCGGCGATCTCCTCCGCGAGGGCGCGCCGCGAGCCCGACGCGTCGACGTCGCCGAGAGCGGCGAGCACCCGGTCGAGGTCGTCGCGGTACGCGTGCAGGATCTCGACGATCGCCGGAGCGTTCGCGCCGAGGATCTGCACCCACAGTTCGGGCTCGCTGGCGGCGATCCGCGTGACGTCGCGCACCCCCTGGCCGGCCAGCCCGAGGGCGGCGTCCGTGGAGTTCGCGAGCCGCTTCGCCATCAGGCTGGACACGATCTGCGGGGCGTGGGAGACGAGCGCGACGGCCGCGTCGTGGTCGGCGGCGGCCATCTCCACGGGAGTCGCGCCGAGGTCGAGGATGAGCGCCTCCACCAGGTTCACCGCGTCGCGCGGGTTCTCCGGCCGCGCGGCCACCACCCAGGGGCGACCGATGAAGAGGTCGGCGCGAGCCGCACTGGGCCCTCCGCGCTCGCGACCGGCGAGGGGATGCGAGCCGACGTACCGCGACAGGTCGGAGCCCGACTCCTCCAGCTCGGCCAGCGGCGCCACCTTCACGCTGGCGACGTCGGTGACGACGGCCGCGGGATGCGCGGCGAGCTCGTCCGCGACGACCCGCGCCACGAGGTCCGGGGGCACCGCCACGACGATCAGCGCGGGCTGAACTCCCCCGTCGTCCGCACGCCCGGCCCCATAGTCCGCGGCCAGCCGCAGGTGGGCGGGCGAGGCGTCGGCGAGCAGCACGTCGACGCCGCGGGCACGCAGCCCGAGACCGACGGAGGCGCCGAGCAGCCCCGCACCGACGACGCGGACGGGACCGGCGAGGCGGGAGGCGGGTTCGTTCACGAATCCACCTTAGTCAGCCACGGCACCGCGCACGCGCCCGCACATTCGGCACGAATGTGGAGTGTGGGCGCGCCACAGGCGGCATTCGGCACGAATGTCGGGGAACTACAGCTAGCCCTCGCGGGAGATGGTGAGCAGCTTGCCGAGCTCCTCCTTGGTGAGGTCGCGCATCGCGCCCACCTTCAGCGTCCCGAGGTGCAGGGGCCCGAACTGGCGGCGCACGAGCTCGACGACGGGATGGCCGACCTCGGCCATCATCCGGCGCACGATGCGGTTGCGCCCGGAGTGCAGGGTCAGCTCCACGAGGCTGTCGTTGCCGCCGCCGCTGGACTGGAGCAGCCGGGCGCGGTCGGCGGAGATCGGGCCGTCCTCGAGCTCGACGCCCCGGGTCAGCCGGCCGATCGTCTGCGGCGTGACCTGGCCGCGCACGCGGGCGATGTACGTCTTGGTGACGCCGAAGCTGGGATGCGCGAGCACGTGCGCCAGCTCGCCGTCGTTGGTCAGGATGAGCAGTCCCGACGTCTCCGCGTCCAGGCGTCCGACGTTGAACAGCCGTTCCTCGAACTCGGCCGTGAACCGGGAGAGGTCGGGCCGGCCCTGCTCGTCGCGCATCGAGCTGACGACGCCGACCGGCTTGTTGAGCATGATGTAGCGGCGGCTGGTGTCGAGCTGCACCGCGGTGCCGTCGACGGCGACGCGGTCGTTCTCCGGGTCGATGCGTCGCCCCAGCTCGGTGACGACCTGGCCGTTGACGGTCACCCGGCCCTCCACGATCAGCTGCTCGGAGACGCGGCGGGAGGCGACTCCCGCGGCGGCCATGACCTTCTGCAGGCGTTCGCCCTGCGGTGCGTCCACGCGCTCGTCCTCATCGGACATCGGCATCGAATCCTTCCGCTCCGTCCGCCAGCAGCGGGGAGATCTTGGGCAGCTCGTCCACGGAGTTGATGCCGAGTTGGGTCAGGAGCAGGTCGGTGGTCCCGTAGTTGATGGCACCGGTCTCGCTGTCGGTGAAGAGCTCGGTGATGAGCCCGCGGCCGAGGAGCGTGCGCACGACGGAGTCCACGTTGACGGCACGGATGGACGCGATGGCGCCCCGGCTGATCGGCTGCTTGTACGCGATGACGGCGAGGGTCTCCAGCGCCGCCTGCGAGAGCTTGGTGGGGTTCTGCTGGAGCACGTAGCCCGAGACGACCTGGTCGTATTCGGCGCGCACATAGACCCGCCATCCGCCGCCGACCTCGCGCAGCTCGAAGCCGCGGCGCACGCTGCCGCCGGGCGCCACACCGTCGAAGTCCTCCACCAGCACGTCGATCGCCTGTCGCACGCGCTTCACCGGCGCCCCCACCGCGGTCGCGAGGGTGACCACGCTCATCGGCTCGTCGGCGACCATGAGGATCGCCTCGAGCGCGCGCTCGATCTCGGTGTCGTCGACCGGCGCCGGCACCTCCGTCGTGTCCGTGGCCTCGGTCACATCCTCAACCGTCATAATCCGCTCCCAGGTTGGTCAGGTTCTCCTCGGACCAGTGCTCCGCGGTCCAGCGCAGGGTCAGCTCCCCCAGCGGTTCCAGCTGCTCGAAGGCGATGGCCGCATGCCGGTACAGCTCCAGCACGGCCAGGAAGCGCGCGATGACGACGCCCTTCTGGTCGGCACCGGCGACGAGCTGCCGGAACGACAGCTGCTCTCCCCCGCGCAGCAGGCCGACGACGATCGCCGCCTGCTCGCGGATGCTCACCAGCGGTGCGTGCAGGTGGTCCAGGCCGACGACGGGGATCTCGCGCGGGGTCATCGCCAGGGTGGCGAGCGCCGCGAAGTCGTCGAGGCCGAGGGTCCAGACCAGCTCCGGGTCACGCTGCCGGAACTTGTCCTCCAGCCGCACCGTCCGGGTGTGCCGGGCGCTCTCGGTCTCCATCGTCCGGCCGAACCACGCCGACGCCTCCTTGAACGCACGGTACTGCAGCAGCCGCGCGAACAGCAGGTCGCGCGCCTCCAGCAGGGCGACGTCCTCCGCGTCGACGAGCTCTCCCTGCGGCAGCAGCCCGGCGACCTTGAGGTCGAGGAGGGTCGCCGCGACGAGCAGGAACTCGCTCGCCTCGTCGAGGCTGTCCTCGGTGTCGAGCGCGCGCAGGTAGGCGATGAACTCGTCCGTCACCCGGCTCAGCGAGATCTCGGTGATGTCGAGTTCGTGTTTCGTGATCAGCGACAGCAGGAGGTCGAAGGGCCCCTCGAACGTGCCGACCGCGACGCGGAAACCGGGCTCCGGCGCCTCCCCGACGACCGCGGCGTCACCCTGCGGCGCGTCGTCAGGCGACGGCGCCACGGAAGATCAGTTCCCGCGCGAGCTGGCGGTACGCCTCGGCGGCGGCGTGCTCGGGCGCGAACTGCGTGATCGGGGTGCCGGCGACCGACGCGTCCGGGAACTTCACCGTGCGTGAGATGACGGTCTCCAGCACCCGGTCGCCGAAGGCGTCGACGACGCGCTCCAGCACCTCGCGCGAGTGCAGGGTGCGCGAGTCGTACATGGTCGCGAGGATCCCGTCGAGCTCGATCGCCGGGTTGAGCCGCTCACGCACCTTGTCGATCGTCTCGATCAGCAGGGCGACCCCGCGCAGCGCGAAGTACTCGCACTCGAGCGGGATCAGCACGCCGTGGCTCGCGGTCAGGGCATTGACCGTCAGGATGCCGAGCGACGGCTGGCAGTCGATGAGGATGACGTCGTAGTCGGCGCTGACCTTGCGCAGCACCGAGGCGAGGATCTGCTCGCGGGCCACCTCGTTGACGAGATGCACCTCGGCGGCGGACAGGTCGATGTTGGCCGGGATGATGTCGAGCCCGGGCACGCTCGTGGTCTGGATGGCACCCCGCACGTCGGCGTTGCGGTTCAGCAGCAGGTCGTAGATGGTCGTGACGTCGTGCGTCTGCGCCCCGAGACCGGCCGAGAGTGCGCCCTGCGGGTCGAAGTCGACGGCCAGCACGCGCCGGCCGTAGTCGGCGAGCGTGGCGCCGAGGTTGATGGAGGTCGTCGTCTTGCCGACCCCGCCCTTCTGGTTGCACAGGGCCACGATGCGCGCCGGGCCGTGCTGGCTCAGCGGGGACGGCTGGGGGAACGCGCGCAGGGGTCGCCCGGTCGGTCCGAGCTTGGTGGTGAGGGAAGCTTCGTCCATACCGGGAAGCTCGGTCCTGACCTCGTCGTTGCGCGTCACCGGGGTGTTCCTCGTCCCTCTCCTAGGCGGTCTGTTCAAGGGGACAGTCTATCCGCGGCGAACCCGGCCCGGCGGCCGGGAGGACGGCGGTTCGCGGGGCCGGGGATCAGCGCGCGCGGAAGTCGAAGCTCACGTGACCACTATGGCGTCGAGAGCAGATCGAATCCGCTGATCCTCGCCGCTGCCGGTGGTGGCGAGCCGAAGCAGAGGCATTCGAAAGGACGCGAAGATCGAGTCTTTGAGCATGTCTCTGGCGCGCTGCGGAGGATTGTTCTCGTGATACGCGAACCCATCGACTTCGATCGCCAAGACCGGTTCGTTCGTGATGCGGTTGTAGACGACAAAGTCGACGGACGCGCGATGGCGAATGTAGGCGCGCTCCTCATCTCGAAGCTTCGCCACCTCGAAGAAAAGGTTGCGCAGCAGCACCTGAGGAGCGACCGTCAGGGCATCGTAGGCGGGTTCAGCCATCATCTCCTTCAGCATCGTCCAGACGATGTCCTCCGACCGGTACTTCATCTCTCCACGCAATCTTCTCGACAGGGGCTCGAGACGCTCAGAGAAGCTGCGGTACAGCAGATCGAAGACGGAAGTGACCTCGGATCGAATGACCGGGACGTCGGGGTTGTGGTATGACATGTAGCCGATGAGATCTCTCAGGTGGCGACTCGTCGGGAGCAGGTCGCTGTTGGTGACAAGGATGAATCGCTTCGCTGCCCGGGAAACGGCGACGTTGACAAGCTTTGGGTCGTCGACGAACGATATGCCCCTCCTTCCGATCCATGTCTCGTCTAGCACCGTCGTCATGACGATCGCGTCCTTCTCTCGGCCTTGGTACCCGTGAACGGTGTCAGCCTGGATCTCCGCAACGAGGAGCGCTGACGCCTTATCAGCCTGCCGTCGATACGGAGTGGCGACGCCCACGTTGCCTGCTCCGAACTCAGCCTCGAGTGCGGGGATGATTTCGTCGTTGATGACTTCGAGCTCTCGCTGGTTCGACCGCGCCCCGTCACGATGCTGTCTCATGTGATTGCCCTCGGCGGTCGAAACGACCTGGAGTGGGCGGTCGCCGTCCAGATGCGATGTGAAAGGGATCAGCTCGTCGTTATAGAACTTCTTGTTGCTGAATCCGATGATGGCCGGGTGGCATCGGTAGTGCTCTCGCAACAATGTCCGAGGGAGGTCACGCCCATAGAGCGAGATCATCGAGGACAGCACGCTGTGCTCGTAGTAGTCGTACGGCCCGTCCAGCGGCGAAATATGGTGCTTGAGCTCGTCACTCACTCGGTGGGGCAGCTGGTTGAGGTCTCCGACGACCACGAGATTTCTCGCAGATGCCATGGCGGGCGCGGCCGCCAGAAGGTCGACCTGCGAGGCCTCGTCGATAATCAGGTAATCGAGCATCGCTTCATCCCCAATGCTCGCTCGCAAAGAATGACACGTGCTGAGAATCACCGGGTGCCGCTGTAAGAACGGTTCCATCTTCCGCGTGTACGACTTTGATTCGAATGGTTTCAGCGAGTCATGGTCATAGCGTTCGACCAGGGCAGCGTTGAGAACAGCGGTTGACAGGCGTCTGTGTTCTCGCTGGAGGTCGCTGAAAGTCTCGCGCTCCAGTCGTAGCTGAAGTGCGGTCGCCTTCGCGTCAAGCTCGCTGATCGTGCCGACGTAGTAGGCGCGCTGAAGCTCAAGAACGGTGGCCGTGTCACTCGAGTCGAGCGATCGCGTCGAGCCGTAGCGAAAGTACCCTGAGATCCGTGACATGAGAGCACGAAGCGCTGACTGGTCGGTCTCGAGTAACGCAGCGCTCTCCGCAAGATAGTCGAGGATACGTTCCGGCGACTTCTTGAGCAGAGGCAGCGCGGACAGATCCGGCAGATCCTCGCCTGCGACTGATCGCGAGAAATGGTCGAACTCTAGTCGATGCGCTGAGAGCGATCGTTGGACATCCGCGAGCTCGCGTTCGGTCGACTGGAGACCGCTGATCCTCGTGTCGAGCGCAGTCAGTTCAGCTGGATCGATCGCTCCGCCGCGGGGTCGTTCTCTGAAGTCCCGGATGGTCCGGGACACGTCGGCTTGCTGTTCGAAGAATGCAGCGCGCTTCTCGGCACGTCCGAGTTCTGCACAGACGAAGCCAATTCCGAGCTTGGCGAGCTTCTCTCCGACGTTATCCACCGCCGAGTTGTTGAACGATGCTATTCCGACCGTCTTGCCCGCAAGGATGATGTTGGCGACGATGTTCAGAATCGTCTGCGTCTTCCCGGTTCCGGGCGGCCCCTCAATGACCGAGATCCGGTTCTCAAGCACCCGGGCGACCGCATCGCGCTGACTGAGGTTGGACCCGAACGGAAGCACCAATCCCGTCCCGGGCCGGTCGCGGCGAGCGAGCGTCCCGCTCAAGTAGAGGGAAAGCACGCTGTCCGGATGAACGAAATCTAGCGACCCGAACGGACGTCGGATGGGATCGTCCTCCTTCGTCTTCTCTACGATCGATCGCCACGCGTCGAGGACGCGCCTGGGCCGCTCCTGAGCAACGGCCGAGTAGACGAATTGGACCTCAGAGGCATGCGCCACGGTGAACTTACCGGCGTCGCCCGTGCCGTAGAACAGATGAAACCACGGGCCACCGGTTCCTTCAAAAGCAATGATTTCCGGACGAGAAGACCAGAGACGCCCGCCGACCGTGATCCGAGCGTCCGGGTCCACGGTCACGTTTGCCGGATTTCGCAGAATCCGCACTCGATCGGCGCTGTATCCGTACGTCTTGCCCGATCTGCCGAACACAACCTCGTAGCCGGTACCCGCCTGCGTGTACGAGCGGATCTCCGACGACTTGTCCGTCCACAGTGTCCGGTCAGCTGAGCCGATGATGATCGCCTCTTCGCGGCCTCGAATCATTCAAATCCCCCGATATTCCTATGCTTCGTTGATCATTCTAGAGTCTGGTAGCGGCTACCCGGCGAAGCCTCCCCTCAGAGCAGGAGCGGTTGGGCGGACGATGGAGACGCTCACCGCCCGACGACGAAGGGAGGCGCGGGAGAGTTTCGTGGAGTGCACTCCTGGCGGGGCAGCCGGCCGGATGACAAGGTCGACGCGCGCTCAGGCAGACCGCTGACTTCGCGTAGGAGGCGACAACCCACCGAGAGGTCTACGCCACGGTCGTGGAGACCTCCAAGACCTGAGGCCTCATTCCGAAAAGACCGCCCGCGACGCGGATCAGCGCGCCCGCGGGTGCGCCGACGTGTAGACGTCGCGCAGGGTGTCGGCAGTGACCAGCGTGTAGATCTGGGTCGTCGCGACGGACGAATGGCCGAGCAGCTCCTGCACGACCCGCACGTCCGCACCGCCCGCCAGCAGGTGCGTGGCGAAGGAGTGCCGCAGAGTGTGCGGGGAGATCTCGACCGGCAGCTGGGCGCGCTCGGCGGCCGCGCGGATGATCAGCCAGGCGTTCTGGCGCGAGAGGCGGGCCCCGCGCATCCCGAGGAAGAGGGCGGGCGTCGCCCTTCCCTTGGTCGACAGCAGCGGCCGGGCGCGCACGAGGTAGGCGTCGACCGCGGTCCGGGCGTAGCTGCCGAGCGGGACGATGCGCTGCTTGCTGCCCTTGCCGGTGAGCCGGACGATGTCGGCGTCGATGACGTCGTCCACGTTCAGCCCGACGGCCTCGCTCACGCGGGCGCCGGTGGCGTACATCAGCTCCAGCAGGGCCTTGTCGCGCAGATCGGCGATCTCCTCGCCGTCGGTCGCCGCCAGGAGCGCGGCCACCTGGTCGATGGTGATCGCCTTGGGGAGCCGACTCGGCAGCTTCGGCGGGCGCACCTCGTGGGCGACGTCCTCCTCGACCCGCCCCTCCTCCAGCAGGAACCGGTGGAAGCCGCGGACCGTGGAGAGCACGCGGGCGAGGGAGGACGCCGTGAGCGGGGACTCCGCCCTCGTGCCGAGGTGCGCGACGAACTCGGAGACCATCGGCGAGGTGACCTCCCGCAGGTCGGTCACCTCGCGCTCCTCGAGCCACGCGGTGTAACCGGCCAGGTCGCGCCGGTAAGCGGCGACGGTGTTCGCGGCCAGGCCGCGCTCGATCGTCACATGCCTCAGGAAGGCGTCGACCTCGGCCGCACCGGTCATTCCCCGCCGAGCTTCGGGTGGGTCGGCCACGGCGCGTCCGCGGCGCCGAGCGTGGCCCATCCCTTCTCGCGGGCCGCACGCGCCGTGAGCAGCGCGATGATCAGCGGTGCGTTGTGCACCGTCCGGGCGAGCACCGCGTCGACCGCCTCGTCGAGGGGCAGCCACACCGTCTCGATGTCGGCTTCCTCCTCCTCACGCTCGAAGACCTGCTCGGCCGGGCGCACACCGCGCGCCAGGTAGATGCGGATGGCCTCGTCGTTGCCGCCGGGGCTGGTGAAGATGTCGGCCAGCACGTTCCACTGATCGGCGACGAGGTCCGTCTCCTCCGCGAGCTCGCGCTGCACCGCGACGAGGGGGTCTTCGCCGTTGATGTCGAGGAGCCCGGCCGGGATCTCCCAGTCGCGGTGCCGCACGGGGTGCCGGTACTGCTTGATCAGCAGCACGCGGTCCTGCTCGTCCAGCGGGAGCACCGCGACGGCGCCCGTGTGCTCGACGTACTCGCGGGTGATGTCCTCGCCGTTGTAGCGGAACACGTCGCGGCGCACGTCCCAGATCTTGCCGTCGAAGGCCGTCTCGGTCGAGACGATCTCCGGGCGGAACGGCTCGTCCGCCAGCAGTCGGTCGCCCATCAGGCGTCCGCGGCGACTTCGAAGAGCAGGCTGGCCTTCTGCCGCTCGAGCGCGGCGCCGACCAGTCCGGCGAAGAGCGGGTGCGCGTTGTTCGGTCGCGACCGCAGCTCCGGGTGGGCCTGCGTGCCGATGTAGAACGGGTGCACGTCGCGCGGCAGCTCCACGTACTCGACCAGGTGGCCGTCGGGCGAGGTGCCCGAGAACCACAGGCCGGCGTCGGCGATCTGCTCACGGTAGTTGTTGTTCACCTCGTAGCGGTGCCGGTGGCGCTCGCTGGCCTCGTTCGCGCCGTACAGCTCGGCGGCGAGCGAGCCCTCGGCGAGGGCGGCCGGGTAGAGGCCCAGGCGCATGGTGCCGCCCAGGTCGCCGCCGGCGATGATCTCCACCTGCTCCGCCATCGTGGCGATGACGGGGAACTCGGTCTCGGGGTCGAACTCCGACGACGACGCACCGGCCAGGCCGGCCTCGTGGCGGGCGTACTCGATGACCATGCACTGCAGGCCCAGGCACAGGCCGAGCGCGGGGATGCCGTTCTCGCGGGCGAAGCGCAGCGCCCCGACCTTGCCCTCGATGCCGCGAACGCCGAAGCCGCCGGGCACGCAGATCCCGTCCACATCGCTGAGCTGCGCGGCCGCCCCCTCGGGCGTCTGGCACTCGTCGGACGGGATCCACTTGAGCTTCACCTTGGTCTGGTGCGCGAAGCCGCCGGCCCGCAGCGCCTCGGTGACCGAGAGGTACGCGTCCGGGAGGTCGATGTACTTGCCGACGAGCCCGATGACGACCTCGTGCTTGGGGTCGTGCACCGCCTCGAGCAGGCGCGCCCAGCCGTTCCAGTCGACGTCGTTCGCCTTGTCGAGGCCGAGCTGGTCGATGATGTAGGCGTCGAGGCCCTGGTCGTGCAGCATGGTCGGGATGTCGTAGATGCTCGGCACGTCGATGGCGTTGACCACGGCGGCCTCGTCGACGTCGCACATCAGCGCGATCTTGCGCTTGTTGCTCTCGGAGACCGGGCGGTCGCTGCGGAGGACGAGCGCGTCGGGCTGGATGCCGATCGAGCGGAGTGCGGCGACGGAGTGCTGGGTCGGCTTGGTCTTCTGCTCGCCGGAGGCGTTCATGAACGGGACGAGCGAGACGTGCACGAAGAAGCAGTTCTTGCGGCCGAGCTCGTGGCGCACCTGGCGGGCGGACTCGATGAACGGCTGGGACTCGATGTCGCCGACCGTGCCGCCGATCTCGGTGATGATGACGTCCGGTGCCGCTTCACCGTCCGGTCCGGGCTGCGCCTGCAGCCGCATCCGGCGCTTGATCTCGTCGGTGATGTGCGGGATGACCTGGACGGTGTCGCCGAGGTACTCGCCGCGGCGCTCCTTGGCGATCACGTTCGAGTAGATCTGGCCGGTGGTCACGTTGGCCGACTGGCCGAGGTTGATGTCCAGGAACCGCTCGTAGTGCCCGATGTCGAGGTCCGTCTCGGCGCCGTCGTCGGTCACGAAGACCTCGCCGTGCTGGAACGGGTTCATCGTGCCCGGATCCACGTTCAGATAGGGGTCGAGCTTCTGCATCACGACGCGCAGTCCGCGCGCCGTCAGAAGGTTGCCCAGGGAGGCCGCCGTGAGGCCCTTGCCCAACGAAGAAACGACACCACCGGTCACAAAAATGTGCTTGGTAATGCCGTTCGAGATGCCCGCTTCAGATTTATCCACCACGGGCTTGCAGCTTATCACCATCGGCTCGGTGTGGTTCGCGCATCGCCCGGCCAGACCACTCCGGATCAGCGCGCGGCGGCCGCCATGTCGACGAGTTCCCTGGCGTGCGCGAGACCGCTCTCGGAATCCGGCAAGCCCGACAGCAGGCGCGCCATCTCGGCGATCCGCTCGTCGCCGTCGAGGCGGCGCACGCTGGAGGCTGTGACCGACCCGTCGTTGCCCTTCACGACCGTGAGGTGGTTGGTCGCGAACGCGGCCACTTGGGCGAGGTGGGTCACGACGATGACCTGCGCGCTCTCGGCGAGGCGGGCGAGCCGCCGGCCGATCTCGATCGCCGAGGCGCCGCCGACGCCCGCGTCGATCTCGTCGAAGATGAAGGTCGGGACGGGGTCCGCTCCGGCGATCACCACCTCGATCGCGAGCATGACGCGGGAGAGTTCGCCGCCCGAGGCTCCCTTGCCGAGCGGCCGGGGCTCCGCGCCCGGGTGCGGCTGCAGCAGGATGGAGACCTGGTCGCGGCCGGTGGCCGAGTACTCCTCGCGGTCGACGACGTCGACCACGACGCGCGCGTCGGGCATGGCGAGGGCCGACAGCTCGTCCGAGACGGCGGCGGCGAGGCGTTCCGCCGCCTCGCGGCGGCGGGCACCGAGCCCGCCGGCCAGCTCGGCCACGAGCGTCTCGTCGGCCTCGACCTCGCGGGCGAGCTCGTCGATGCGGTCGGCGTCGCCGTCGAGCTCCAGCAATCGGAGGCTGCCGGTCTCGAGCGTGCGGATGACGTCGTCGAGTCCTGGGCCGTATTTGCGCACGAGGGTCGCGAGCTCGGACCGCCGCTCCTGCACCAGGCCCAGCTCGTGCGCCCCGTCGGTGTCGAGCCCGTCGAGGTAGGTGGAGAGCTGGGCGGCGATGTCCGAGACGAGATAGTTGGCATTGGCGACGGCCTCGGCGAGCGGGCCGAGCGCGGTGTCGTGCGGCGCCATCCGCTCCAGTTGCCGGCGGGCGTTGTCGAGCAGGCCAACGGCGTCCGCACCCTCGGACTCCTCGGCCGACAGCAGCTCGCGCGCTCCCGCCGCCGCGAGTCGCAGTTCCTCGAGGTTCGTGAGTCGTTCGGCGCGCTCCGCCAGTTCGTCGTCCTCGCCCGGCTGCGGTGCGAGCGTCTCGATCTCGGACATCGCGAGCCGGAGGTCCTCGGCCTCCCTGGCCCGGCGGTCGCGGTCGGAGACGAGCTCGTCCAGCTCGGCCCGGTTGTCCCGCCAGCGGTGGAAGACCTGCGCGTACGCGTCGACGGCGACGGCGAAGTCGGGTCCGGCGAACCGGTCGAGCGCCTCGCGCTGCGCCACGGCCGACCGCAGCCGGATCTGGTCGGACTGCCCGTGCACCACGACCAGCTGCTCGCCGAGCTCGGTCAGCACGCTCACCGGGGCGCTGCGCCCGCCGACCACGGCGCGGGAGCGGCCCTCGGCCGACACGGACCGGCTCAGCACCAGCTCCGCGAGGCCTCCGCCCAGGGCGTCCACGTCGCCACCGGCATCATGCACGCGTTCGACGACGTCGCCCGTCCCGGCGACGCGCCACCGACCCTCGACCCAGGCCTGGCTGCTGCCGAGGCGCACGGCGCCGGTATCGGCGCGAGAGCCGAGCAGCAGCCCGAGGGCGGAGACGACCATCGTCTTGCCCGCGCCCGTCTCGCCGGTGATCGCCGTGAAGCCCGTGCCCAGGGGCAGCGAGGCGTCGGCGATGACACCCAGATCCTTGATCGAGATCTCCTCGATCGCTCCACGCGTGTCAGTCACGGCCGGCCGGCCCCCTCCATCCCGTGACGGGAAGATCGAACTTGTGCACCAGCCGGTCGGTGAACGGCCCCGGGTGCAATCGCGCCAGGCGCACCGGGATGGGCGAGCGCCGCACCACGACGCGTGCCCGGCTCGGCAGGTCGAAGGCGCGACGGCCGTCGCACCACAGGATGCCCGCGCCGCCGGTGCGGTCGAGCAGTTCGACCGCGAGCGAGGACTCGGCGTCCACCACCAGCGGCCGGGAGAACAGGGCGTGGGCGCTGAGCGGCACCAGCAGGAGCGCGGCGACACCGGGCCAGACGACCGGGCCGCCGGCCGAGAAGGAGTACGCGGTCGAGCCGGTCGGGGTCGACATCACGACGCCGTCGCAGCCGAAGCTCGACATCGGGCGGCCGTCGACCTCGATCACGACCTCCAGCATCCGCTCCCGGCTGGCCTTCTCGACCGTCGCTTCGTTGAGCGCCCAGCTCTCGTAGACGACCTCGTCGCCCACCTTCACGCGGGCCGAGAGGGTCATGCGCTCCTCGACCTCGTAGTCTTTGGCGAGGCCGCGGGCGACGGCGGTCTCGAGGTCGTCGCGCTCGCTCTCGGCGAGGAAGCCGACATGACCCAGGTTCACCCCCAGCAGCGGGGCGGCGCAGCCGTGCACCAGCTCCGCCGCGCGCAGGATGGTGCCGTCGCCGCCGAGCACGATGACCAGCTCGAGGTCGTGCGGCGCCACCTCGTCGCCGAGCAGGGCGATCCGGTCGAGACCGGGTTCCGCCGCCAGCAGATCGCGACGCTCGTCCGCGCTGAGCACCGGCACGACGCCCGCGTCCAGCAGCTGCCTGCAGACGCGCACGCCGGCATCGAGGGAGTCCTGACGACCGGTGTGCGCGACGACGAGGATGTACCGCGTCGCTGCTCCCATACCCGAGACTCTCCCTCCGGTCGTGCTCTTCTTCTCATTCTGTCGGAGAATCGACGCCTGCTGGGCCGTTGGCGCCCACCTGTGGAGAATTCACGGGATGTTCCCGCGACGCGGCTCCACGGGCCGCCCCCGCGCTAGCCGGCGAGCTCCTGCGCCCGGTCGAGCCACTCGGTCGGGTTGGTGCCGCGCTGCGTCAGGTGCACCAGGAACTCGCGGTTGCCGTGCGATCCGGCGATCGGCGAGGCGATCGCGCCCGCTGTGCCGAGGCCCAGATCGAAGCCGGCCCAGAGCACGCCCGTCAGCGCATCCGCCCGGAGCCCGGCGTCGTGCACGATCCCCTCGCGGACGCCGGTGCGTCCCACCTCGAACTGCGGTTTGACGAGCAGGACGAAGTCGGCCTCCGGCACGGCCGTCGCGCGCAAGGCGGGCAGCACCTGGGGCAGGGAGATGAACGACAGGTCGGCGACGACCAGGTCGGGTCGCGCGGCATCCCCCGTCAGCCCCGCCACCTGGTCGGCGGTGAGGGAGCGCACGTTGACGCCCTCGAACGATTCCAGCCGCTCCTCGCGCGCGAGCTCGGGGGCGAGCTGTCCGTGCCCGACGTCGACCGCGATCACGCGGGCGGCGCCGCGCTCCAGGAGCACCTGGCTGAACCCGCCGGTGGAGGCGCCCGCGTCGAGCGCGAGCCGCCCCGCCACCGGCACCTCGAAGGCGTCGAGGGCGGCGATGAGCTTGTGCGCGCCCCTGCTCACATAGTGATCGGCGCCGGCGACCTCGACGCTCTGCTCGTCCCCGACCTTGACCGACGCCCGGACGGCCGATCGGCCGTCCACGGTCACCAGCCCCTGGGCGATCAGCGTCGCAGCGTGCGTGCGCGACCGGGCCAGTCCGCGCGCGGCGAGGGCGACGTCGAGCCGCTCAGCCATGCCGCGGCGCGTCGGCTCCCTCGAGCCGGTCGGACAGCTCGGCGTGGAGCTGGGCGTAGGCGTCGGCGCGGGCGGCCAGCGGCTGCTCCTCGATCACCTCGAGGCGCTCCACCAGCGCGCCCTCGCCGTCAGCGCGGTCGTGGTCGGACATGCGTTCAGACTACTCGCCGACTACTCGACGAACACGCCGGCGAGCGTCTTCTTGCCGCGACGCAGCACGACCATCCCGCCCGCGAGGGTCGCATCGCCGATCGGCGCGTCCGCGTCCTCCGCCTTCGTGTTGTTCGTGTAGACGCCGCCCTGTGCGACCGCGCGGCGCGCCTCGCCGAGGCTCTTCGTCAGCCCGGTGTCCACGAGCGCCTGCGCGATCGTGGAGCCCGGCGCGGTCGTCGTGTTGGGCAGCTCGCGCAGCGCCGACTCGAGCGTGGCGGCGTCGAGGGAGGCCAGGTCGCCCTGGCCGAACAGGGCCTCGGCCGCGGCGATCGCGGCGTCGGTCTGCTCGACGCCGTGGACGAGCGTCGTGACATCGCGGGCGAGCCGCAGCTGCGCCGCGCGCCGGAACGGCTCGTCGGCGACGGCCTTCTCGTACTCGGCGATCTCGGCCCGGGTGAGGAAGGTGAAGACCTTGAGCCGGCTGATCACGTCGGCGTCGTCGGTGTTGACCCAGAACTGGTAGAACGCGTACGGGCTGGTGAGCGCCGCGTCGATCCAGATGGCGTTGCCCTCGCTCTTGCCGAACTTGGTGCCGTCGCTGTTGGTGATCAGCGGCGTGCCGATCGCGTGGACGTGCACACCTTCGACCTTGCGGATGAGCTCGGTGCCGCTGGTGAGGTTTCCCCACTGGTCGCTGCCGCCGGTCTGCAGCACGCAGCCGTACTGGCGGTAGAGCTCGAGGAAGTCGATCCCCTGCAGGATCTGGTAGCTGAACTCGGTGTACGAGATGCCCTCGTCCGAGTTCAGCCGCGCCGCGACCGCGTCCTTCTTGAGCATGGTGCCCACGCGGAAGTGCTTGCCGATCTCACGCAGGAAATCGATCGCCGACAGCGGCGCGGTCCAGTCGAGGTTGTTGACCAGCCGGGCGGCGTTGTCCCCCTCGAAGCTCAGGTACGTCGACACCTGGCCCTGCAACGAGCGCACCCACTCCGCGACCGTCTCGCGCGTGTTCAGCGTGCGCTCCGCGGTCGGCCGCGGATCGCCGATCAGGCCGGTCGAGCCGCCGACCAGGCCGAGCGGCTTGTGACCGGCGAGCTGCAGCCGGCGCATCGTGAGCAGCTGCACGAGATGTCCGAGGTGGAGGCTCGCCGCGGTCGGGTCGAACCCGCAGTAATACGTGACCGGACCGCCCGCCAGGAGCTCTTTGAGGGTGGCTTCGTCGGTGGAGACGTGGACGAGGCCACGCCAGACGAGCTCGTCCCAGACATCGTCGAAGGACGAGTCGATGGCCTGTGTGTCGAGGGTCGCGGATTCGGACATCTGCCCAGATTATCAGCGGGAGGGGGGCCTCCTTCGCCCGAAGAGATCAGGCCCTGTGCCCTGATCCAGTAGATATCAGGTCTATACCCCTGATAGACTCCGGATCAGGCCACCAGACCTGAACCTTGGGAGGACCGATGTTCGTGATCACCGCGGACCAGGTCGGAAGCCGCACCGGCCCCGACCTCGCCACCACAGCGATGCGCGCCGTGCAGGAACGCCACGGCCACGCCCTCGCGCTCCCGGTCGACCGGAACGCCGGCGACGAGATCCAGGCGCTGACGGCCGACCCCGCGACCGCCCTCGCCCTGGTACTCGAGCTCACCAGGGACGGGCTCTGGAGCGTCGGGGTCGGCATCGGTGCCGTCCGCCTTCCTCTGCCGTCGCAGACCCGCGCCGCGAGCGGGGACGCCTTCGTCGCGGCACGCACGGCGGTCGCCCGTGCGAAGAAGTCCCCGACCCGGCTGGCCGCGGAGGCGCTCGTCGCCCCCGAGACCGCTCACGACGTCGAAGCGCTCGCCGACCTGCTCCTCACCCTGCGCGACGGGCGCTCCCCCGCCGGCTGGGAGCTCTACGACCTCCTCGCCGCCGGCCTGACCCAGACCGAGGCCGGCGCGCGCCTCGGCATCACCCCGCAGTCGGTGAGCGACCGTGCCCGTGCCGCGAACCTCCGGGTCGAGCTGGCGGCCGTGCCCGCGCTGACTAGGCTGTTGGCGAGCGCCGACGCAGCCCAGCTCGCCGCACGCCCCGCCACCGCCCACGATCCGGAGGACGCATGACGATCCTGCCCCCGTCAGCCTTCCTCGCCCTCCTCTTCCCGCACGCGGTGTGGGTGCTCGTCCTGCTGCTGACGATCGCCGCCCTCGGCTGCATGGCCGCGACCCTGCGCACGCCGCGGCGTCCCCTCGTCTACACGGCGACCGGACTCCTCGCGCTGGCCTTCGTGCTCGCGGTGCTGCCTCCGGAGCAGGCGCCGCTCGAGTTCCGCGTCTTCATCGGCATCGCCGCGCTCGCGCTCAGCATCGCGGGAGGCGGCCCCGCCGCCCAACTCGTGCTCGCACTCGCCACGCGCAGCGCCACCATCGCGGGCGATCACGACGGCATCGTGGTGCGCGACCGCTCCACCGGCTCGGCCGCCGACGCCACCCGCGAGGTGCTGCGCGGCGGCACCACGATCGGCTTCCTCGAGCGGTTCGCGACCACGGGCGCGATCATGGCCGGCTTCCCGGAGGCCCTCGGCGTGCTCATCGCCATCAAGGGCGTCGGCCGGTTCACCGAGCTCGACACCGCCGAGGCCCGCGAGCGGTTCATCATCGGCACCCTCGTCAGCATCATCTGGGCCTGCGTGTGCGCGGGCCTGTTCCGCTTCGTGGCGGCCTGAACTCAGTCGTCCGCCTTCGGGTGCCGCTTGTACGGCGACACAGTGGGGTCGCCCGCCAGCCAGTAGCGCCACGGGAAGGCCGCCCCGCCTCCCGCACCCGAGACCCCGGTGCGCGGCCCCGTCGCGTATTCCGCCGGGGCGTCCGGGAGCAGCAGCTCGAAACGGCCGCCGAACAGGTCGGCGCCGTCGTCGGCGAGCGCGATGCCCGCCGCCACCACCAGCCGCGCCGGTCCGCGGGCGAGGTCGCGGTGCGGGATGCTGCGACCGCTCGCTCCGACCCGGCGCACCTCCGCGAGGCCCTCGCCCTCGATCACCTCGGCCGCGCGCAGGAGCACGGCCGTCGCCTCGCCTTCCGGGGAGCAGACCACGTTGGCGCAGACGTGCATGCCGTAGGTGAAGTACGCGTACAGGTGGCCGGGCGGCCCGTACATCACGGCGTTGCGCTTGGTGCGGCCGCGGAAGGCGTGGGAACCCGGGTCGAGCCCGTCGCCGATGTACGCCTCCACCTCGGTGATCCGGAGACCGACCGTGCCCTGCGCGGTCGTGTGCCGGAGCACGGCGCCGAGCAGCCGCGGCGCGACCTCGAGCGACGACGCCTCGAAGGCGTCGCGACGGGGCCGGTGCAACGGCATCTCGGGTCCGGGGCCGGGGCCGGTCAGAAGATGCGACCGCCGGCGGCGACCGCGACCACCAGGCCGACCACGATGACCACGACGGCCACCACCACGATGAGCGGGATCAGCCACGGCCGCTTCGACGGCGTCTGCTCCGGGCGGGCCATCAGACCAGGTCCCGTCGGGCGGCGGCGAAGGCGCCCGTGAGGCCGCGCACCCGCTCGGTCAGGGCGGAGAGCTGCTCCGCGACGCGATCGGGCGCGGTCCCGCCTGCGCCCGTGCGGCTGGCCACGGAGCCGTCGACGGTCAGCACCGTCCGCACCTCCGGCGCCAGCAGCGGCGAGATCGCGGCGAGCTGGTCGTCGCTCACCTCGTGCAGCTCCAGCCCGTTCTCCTCGGCGAACTTCACCAGGCTGCCGGTGATCTCGTGCGCGCTGCGGAACGGGACGTGCTGCTTGACCAGCCACTCGGCGACATCGGTCGCGAGCGAGAAGCCCTGCGGGGCCAGCTCCGCCATGCGGTCGGTGTGGAAGCGCAGGGTGGCGACCATGCCCGCGAACGCGGGCAGCACGACCTCGAGCGTCTGCACCGAGTCGAAGACCGGCTCCTTGTCCTCCTGCAGGTCGCGGTTGTACGCGAGCGGGAGGCCCTTGAGCGTCGTCAGCAGCCCGGTCAGGTTGCCGATCAGGCGCCCGGCCTTGCCGCGGGCGAGCTCCGCGATGTCGGGGTTCTTCTTCTGGGGCATGATCGACGAACCGGTCGAGTACGCGTCGTCGAGGGTGACGAAACCGAACTCGCGCGTGTTCCAGAGGATGATCTCCTCGGCGAAGCGGGAGAGGTCCACGCCGATCTGCGCGGCGACGAACGCGAACTCGGCCACGACATCGCGGGCGGCCGTGCCGTCGATCGAGTTCTCGGAGCTGGCGGCGAAGCCGAGCTCGCGCGCCACCAGCAGCGGGTCGAGTCCCAGCGTCGAGCCGGCCAGCGCGCCCGCGCCGTAGGGCGACACGTCGGCCCGCTTGTCCCAGTCGGCCAGTCGCTCCAGGTCGCGCACCAGCGGCCAGGTGTGTGCGAGCAGGTGGTGTGCCAGCAGCACCGGCTGGGCGTGCTGGAGGTGGGTGCGACCCGGCAGGATGGCCGTCGGGTGCGCGTCCGCCTGGGCGGCGATCGCGTCGATCAGGCCGATCAGCCGCTCGGCGATGACACCGGCGTGGTCGCGCAGGTAGAGGCGCACCAGGGTGGCGATCTGGTCGTTGCGGCTGCGGCCGGCCCGCAGCTTGCCGCCCAGGTCGGCGCCGGCGCGCTCGATCAGTCCGCGCTCCAGCGCGCCGTGCACGTCCTCGTCCGACTCGGCGGCGGCGAACGCGCCCGAGGCGACGTCGGCATCCAGGCGGTCGAGCGCGTCCAGCATGCCGGCGAGCTCGGCGTCGTCGAGATAGCCTGCGGCGGCGAGCGCCCGGGCGTGGGCGCGGGAGCCGGCGATGTCGTAGGCCGCGAGCACCCAGTCGAACTGGGTCGACTTGCTCAGCGCGGCCAGCTCGGGCGACGGACCGCCCGCGAACCGTGCGCCCCAGAGCGAGCCCTCCCCGGTCTTGCCGACCCCGGTGCCGTCCGTCTCCGCGCTCATGCGGCCTCCTCCTCGTTCTTCGCGAGCAGCCAGGCCAGCAGGGCCTTCTGCGCGTGCAGCCGGTTCTCGGCCTCGTCCCAGATCACGGACTGGGGGCCGTCGATGACCTCCGCCGCCACTTCGTAACCGCGGTAGGCGGGCAGGCAGTGCAGGAAGACCGCGTCGGGCGCGGCCTGCGCCATGATCGCCGCGTCGACCTGGTAGTCGCCGAAGGTGGCGAGCCGCTCGGCCTTCTCGGCCTCCTGTCCCATCGACACCCAGGTGTCGGTCACGACGACGTCCGCGCCGGCCGCCGCCGCAGCGGCGTCGGTGAAGACGGCGACAGAGCCGCCGGTGCCCTCGGCGATCCGGCGGGCGTCGGCGAGGACCGCCTCGTCGGGTGCGTACGCCGCGGGCGCCGCGATGCGCACGTGCATGCCGGCCGTGGCACCGCCGAGCAGGTACGAGTGCGCCATGTTGTTCGCGCCGTCGCCGAAGTAGCTCATCGTCAGCCCGGCCAGGGCGCCCTTGTGCTCCTGGACGGTCTGCAGGTCGGCCAGGATCTGGCAGGGGTGGAAGTCGTCGGAGAGCGCGTTGATCACGGGCACACGGGTGCCGGCCGCCATCTCCTCCAACCCGGACTGGGCGAAGGTGCGCCAGACGATCGCGGACACCATGCGCTCGAGCACGCGCGCGGTGTCGGCGATGGACTCCTTGCCGCCCAGCTGGCTGTCCGCGCTCGAGACGACGAGCGGGCTGCCGCCGAGATCGGCGATCCCGACGGCGAACGAGACGCGGGTGCGGGTCGAGGTCTTGTCGAAGAAGACGGCGACGGTCTGCGGGCCCGCGAGCGGCTTCTGCGCGTACGGGTCGCGCTTGAGCTCGGCCGCCAGCGCCAGGACCTCGGCCTGCTCGGCAGGAGAGAGGTCGTCGTCGCGGAGGAAGTGCCTGGTCATGGGAGCCTTTCGTCCCGGGGAGGGATGGTCGTCGGGGTCAGAGGGCGGCGAGGGCGCGGCCGAAGCGCTCGCGGAACTCCGCCAGCTCGGCGTCGCCGACGATCAGCGGCGGAGCGAGCCGGATGCTGGACTCGTTCGGCGCATTGATGATGAGCCCCTCGGCGAGGGTGGCGTCCGACAGGCGGTGCGCCTCCCCCTCGGTCAGCCCGATGCCGATCAGCAGGCCGGCGCCGCGCACGTCGCCGATGAGCGGCGAGTCGTAGGAGCGGATGATCGCGCGCAGCTCCTCCCCGCGCCGGGCCGCGTTCTCCACCAGGCCGGCGCGCTCGATCTCGCCCAGCACGGCGTTGCCGGCCGCGGTCGCGAGCGGATTGCCGCCGAACGTGGAGCCGTGCTGTCCCTGGGTGAACAGCTCCGACGCCCAGCCGAACGTGACCAGCGCGCCGATCGGCACGCCGCCGGCGATGCCCTTGGCGACGGTCACCGCGTCCGGCAGGATTCCTTCGTGCTGGTAGGCGAACCAGCGGCCGGTGCGACCGACTCCGGTCTGGATCTCGTCCAGGATGAGCAGCACGCCGTGCTGCTCGGTGAGCTCGCGGGCGCGGGTCAGGAACCCGGCGGGCAGTTCGAGCACGCCCGCCTCGCCCTTGATCGGCTCGATGAAGAGGGCCGCGACACGGTCGTCGATCGCCGCTTCGAGGGCCTCGACTGTGGAGTCGATGTGCTCCACCCCGCCCGGGAGCGGCTCGAACGCCTCGCGCATCGGCGGCTTGCCGGTCAGAGCGAGGGAGCCCATCGTGCGGCCGTGGAAAGCGTTGTTCAGGGCGAGCACCCGGGTGCGCTTGCCGTGCGGTCCGCGGTTCAGCCGGGCGAGCTTGAAGGCGGCCTCGTTCGCCTCTGCCCCGGAGTTGCCGAAGAGGACGCGCCCCTGGTCGCCTGCTCCGGTGATGGTGCGCAGGCGCTCCGCGAGCTCCAGCTGCGGCGGCGTCGAGAAGTAGTTGGAGACATGGGCGAGCGTGCCGATCTGGCTGCTCACCGCCTCCACGAGCGCGGGATGCGCGTGGCCGAGGGAGTTGACCGCGATCCCGGCGAGGAAGTCGAGGTACTCGGTGCCGTCCGCGTCCCAGACGCGGCAGCCCTCGCCGCGGGTGAGCATGAGCTTCGGCGTCGCCAGCGTGCGCATCATGGCGTCGCCGAAGCGTCCCTTCCACTGTCCCTGTGTCAGCTCGTGTCCCTGTGTCAGCTCGTGTGCTTGTGTCGGCTCGCTCACGCGGGCACCACCTCCGTTCCGATTCCGGACTGCGTGAAGACCTCGAGGAGGATCGAGTGCGGCACGCGTCCGTCGATGATCGCCGCCTTGGACACGCCGCCGTCGACCGCGTCGAGGCACGCCGCCATCTTCGGGATCATGCCCGACTCCAGCGAGGGCAGCAGGGCGCGCAGGTCGGCGGAATCGATCTTCGACAGCAGCGAGTCCCGGTCGGGCCAGTCGCTGTAGAGTCCGGCGACGTCCGTCAGGATGACCAGCTTGGCCGCGCCCAGAGCCACCGCGAGGGCGGCGGCCGCGGCATCGGCGTTCACGTTGAGCGCCTGGCCCGGGTCGTCGATGTCCGGAGCGATGGAGGAGACGACCGGGATGCGGCCGGCCGCGATCTGCGCGTGCACCGCCTCCGGGTTCACCCCGACCACGTCGCCGACGAGGCCGAGGTCGACCTCCTCGCCGTCCACGACGGCGCCGCGGCGACGCCCCTGGAACAGGCCGGCGTCCTCGCCCGACAGTCCCGCGGCGAGCGGACCGTGCTTGTTGATGTTGCTCACGATGTCGCGGCTGATCTGCCCGGTGAGGACCATCCGGACGACATCCATCGCTTCGGGGGTCGTGACGCGGTAGCCGCCGCGGAACTCCGAGTGGATGCCGAGCCGGTCGAGCATCGCGGAGATCTGCGGGCCGCCGCCGTGCACCACGACCGGGCGGATGCCTGCGTAGCGCAGATAGACCATGTCCTCGGCGAACGTGCGCTGCAAGTCCTCGTTGACCATGGCGTTGCCGCCGAACTTGATCACGATGATCTGGTCGTGGAACCGTTTGAGCCACGGGAGCGACTCGATCAGGGTGGCGGCTTTCGCCGCGGCGTCGTCCTGCTCCTGGGCGTCGTCGACGGCCTCGGTGTCGGTGGTGTTCGCAGGTGTCGTCATGTCAGCTGGCGTACGCACTGTTCTCGTGCACGTAGTCGTGCGTGAGGTCGTTGGTCAGGATGGTCGCGGTCGCGTCCGCCACGTGCAGGTCGATCAGGATGTGCACGGCGCGCGGGGTGAGGTCGACCAGGTCGCGCGGCTGATCGGGCTCCCCGGCGGTGCAGATCTGGACGCCGTTGATGGCGACGTCGATCCCGTAGGGGTCGAACTCCGCGTCCGTGGTCCCGACGGCGGCGAGCACCCGGCCCCAGTTGGGGTCGTTGCCGAAGATCGCGGCCTTGAACAGGTTGCTGCGCGAGACCGCGCGCCCCACGGTCACGGCGTCGTCCTCCGACCGGGCGTTCACGACCTCGATCGCGATGTCGTGGGAGGCGCCCTCGGCGTCGGCCTGCAGCTGCTCGGCCAGGCTGCGGCACACGCCGGTGAGCGCCAGGGCGAAGTCGGCCTCGTCCGGCGTCACTCCGCTCGCCCCAGAGCCGAGCAGGGCGACGGTGTCGTTGGTGGACATGCAGCCGTCCGAGTCGAGGCGGTCGAAGGTGACGCGCGTGGCGGAGCGCAGGGCGCGATCCAGCTGCTCGGAGTCGAGCACCGCATCGGTCGTGAGCACGACCAGCATGGTCGCCAACCCCGGCGCCAGCATCCCGGCGCCCTTCGCCATGCCGCCGACGGTCCAGCCCTCGGGGGCGCGGTGCTCGGCCTCCTTGGGCCGGGTGTCCGTGGTCATGATCGCCTCGGCGGCGCCCAGCCCCGCGTCGGTCGCCAGTGCTCCGGCGGCCGTCTCGACTCCGGCGAGGAGCTTGGCGCGGTCGAGCTGGTCGCCGATCAGGCCGGTGGAGCAGACCAGCACGTCGCCGGCGGAGACACCCAGCCGATCGGCCACGGCCTCGGCGGTCGCGTGGGTGGTCTGGAACCCCTGCGCGCCGGTGTAGCAGTTGGCACCGCCAGAGTTGAGCACGATCGCCGACACGACGCCGTCGGCCATGACCTGCTCGCTCCACAGCACGGGGTTCGCCTTGCAGCGGTTGGTGGTGAAGACGGCGGCGGCGGCGGACAACGGCCCGAGGTTGCGCACCAGGGCGAGGTCGCGCTTGCCGCTGGTCTTGAGCCCGGCGACGACGCCGGCCGCGGAGAATCCGGAAGCTGCGGTGACGCTCATGCCCGGGCTCCGTTCGCGAGGGGGCTGACGGGGGCGCTGGCACTCATCACGGGGCGACTCCATTCACTGCGAGGCCCGTCGTCTCGTCGAGGCCGAGGGCGATGTTGGCGGACTGGATGGCGGCGCCCGCTGTTCCTTTGTAGAGGTTGTCGATCGCGAGCACGGTCACGACCCGGCCGGCGGCCTCGTCGAGCGCGACGCCGATCAGCACGGTGTTCGAGCCGAGCACGTCGGCCGTGCGCGGCACCGTGCCGGCGGGGAGCACGTGCACGAACGGCTCGTCCGCGTACGTCTGCTCCCAGACGGCCTGCACCTGCGCGGCGGTGACGCCCGGCTTCACGCGGGCGGTCGAGGTCGCGAGGATGCCGCGCGACATGGGCACCAGCACCGGGGTGAAGGAGACGGTCGGCGCCGTGGCGCCCGCCTTGCGCAGGTTCTGCTGGATCTCCGGGATGTGCCGGTGCGTGCCGCCGACCGCGTACGGGTTGGCCGAGCCGAGGATCTCGCTCGCGAGGTACATCGTCTTGAGGCTCTTGCCCGCACCGGACGGACCGACGGCGAGCACGGCGACCAGGTCCTGGTCCTCGATGAGGCCCGAGTGGAGGCCGGGGGCCAGCGCGAGGGAGACCGCGCTGGCGTTGCAGCCGGGGGCGGCGATCCGTGTCGCCCCGACGATGCCCGCGCGCTGGCGGCCATCGCCGACCGGCAGCTCCGGGACGCCGTAGGCCCAGGCACCGAAGTGCTCGCCGCCGTAGAACGCGGCCCAGTCGGCCGGGTCCTCCAGGCGGTGGTCGGCACCGCAGTCGACGACGAGCGTCTCGGCCGGCAGCTGCGCGGCGATCTCGCCGGACTTGCCGTGCGGCAGCGCCAGGAAGACCACGTCGTGGCCCGAGAGGTTCTCGGCCGTGGACTCCACGAGGGTGAGGTGCGCCAGCGAGCGCAGGTGCGGCTGGTGCGCGATGAGAGGGTGTCCGGCGTTCTGATGCGCGGTCACGGTGCGGACCTCGAAGTCCGGGTGATCGGCGAGGATGCGGAGGAGCTCCCCACCCGCGTATCCGGATGCGCCGGCGACGGCGACCGAGAAGGTCATGCTACTTCCTTAGTGAGTGGACGACAGGGGCCTCGGCGACGGCGACGCCCACGTCGACCCACGAAGGGTCGCCCGAACGCCGCCTAGATTCGGCGGTCGCGCAGGCGTCGGCGCAGGGCACGGGCGGCAAGGGCCGCACGCGAGCTCGCGGTGCACCGGACGGAAAGCATGGATCCACCCTAGCGGCCCCGCGACGCCCGCCGCCACTCGGCGGGCGTCGCGGCGGTCATTCGCGGATCGCGGCTCCGAAACGCTCCGCCGCGATCGCCGCGCCGGCCAGCTTCGCCTCACTGGCCTCGGCAGCGGTCAGCGTCCGGTCCTCGGCGCGGAAGCGCAACGCGAACGTCAGGCTCTTGCGCGCATCGGGCAGTCCGGCGCCGCGGTAGTCGTCCACGAGGCGGATGTCCTCGAGCAGCGCACCGGCACCCTGCTGCACCGCGTCCAGCACCTCGCCGGCGGGCACCTCGAGGGGCACCACCAGCGAGAGGTCCTGCGTCGCGGCCGGGAAGCCGGCGATCACACGGGCGACGATGTCGTCCGATGAGACGGCGATGAGCGCGTCCAGGTCGAGCTCGAACACGGCGACCACGCGCGGCAGGTCGAGGTCGGCGGCCAGGGCCGGGAGCAGCTCGCCCGCGTAGCCGATGACCGTGTCGACGCCGTCGCGACCGCGGGCGATGAGGCGCGCGGTGCGTCCGGGGTGCAGGGCCTGGTGGCCGCTCTGCTCCGGGCGGACCCGCACGCCGACCGCCGCAGTGGCCTGTGCGACCATCGCGAGGGCGTCGGCGAGGCCGGCGGCGACCGCCTCCAGCCCGGGCTGCTTCTCGACCGTGTTGCCGACGACCAGCCCCGCGAGATGACGCGGCTGGGCGGGGATTCCCGCGTTCAGCCCGGCGAGGGTCTCGTCCGCCGGCAGGGCGGCGCCGGGCGGGAGCGTCTCGCTGCCGAGCGGCGCGGCGCCGGGGAGGAAGACCGTCCCGATCTCGTAGATCGACAGATCGACGAGGCCGCGCGCGATGTTGCGCTTGGCGACGTCCACCAGGCCCGGCAGGAGCGAGGTGCGCAGGAACGGTGCGGTCGCGTCGAGCGCGTTCGCCAGCTTGACGGCGGGCACACCGCCCGCCTCGGGCGAGCCGAAGAGGTCGTTCTGCTGCGCGCTCACGAACGGGAAGGCGAGCACCTCCGTGGCTCCGTTGTCCGCGAGGGTCTGCGCGACGCCGCGGCGGAGCTTCTGCTCGCGGCTGAGCCCGCGCCCCGGGGGCGCGACCGGCAGCACCGAGGGGATGCGGTCGTACCCGACGATGCGGGCGACCTCCTCGGCGAGGTCCGACTTGTCGAGGAGGTCGGGCCGCCAGCTCGGCGGCACGACGAGGAGCGCGCCGGCGGTCTCGGAGACCGCGCCGCCGATCTCGGCGAGGGCGCCGCGTACCTCGTCCGCCGTGAACTCGACGCCGATGAGTCCCGCGATGTAGCCGTCGGGGAGGCGGATCGCCTCCGCCTCGGTCGCGGCGTCGTGCAGCGAGCCGAGCTCGTCCGCGTGACCGCCGGCGAGCTGCTCCAGCAGCTGGACGACCCGCGCCGCGGCCGCCACGGCGACGCGCGGGTCGACCCCGCGCTCGAACCGCTTGGAGGCCTCGCTCGGCAGCTTGTGGCGGCGGGCCGTGCGGGCGATCGAGACCGGGTCGAAGTTCGCCGCCTCGATCAGCACGTTGGTGGTGCCCGTGCCGATCTCGGTGGAGGCGCCGCCCATGACGCCGGCGAGGCCGATCGCACCGGAGTCGTCGGTGATCAGCAGGTCTTCGACGTGCAGCGCACGCGCCTGCTCGTCGAGCGTGACCAGGGTCTCCCCCGGGTGAGCGCGACGCACGACCAGGCCGCCGGTCACCTTGTCGAGGTCGTAGCCGTGGATCGGCTGGCCGAGCTCCAGCATCACGTAGTTCGTGATGTCGACGACGAGCGAGATCGAGCGGATACCGGCGAGCTTCAGCCGGGAGACCATCCAGGGCGGCGTCGGCCGGCTGCCGTCCACATCGCGCACGACGCGGGTGACGAACACGCTGGAGCCGATGCGCCCGCGGATCGGCGCGCGGTCGTCGATCGCGACCGAGAAGCCGCGCGCGTGCTCGCCGGCCGGGGCGATCGCGACGGCGTCGGCCGGGTCGCGGAACGCGGCGCCGGTGGCGTGCGAGTACTCGCGGGCGATGCCGCGGATCGAGAACGCGTAGCCGCGGTCGGGGGTGACGTTGACCTCGACGGCCGTGTCGTCCAGGCCGAGCAGCGAGATCGCGTCGGTCCCGACCTCCGGGTCGAGACCCATCGTGACCAGGCGCAGGATGCCGGCGTGGTCGTCGCCGAGACCGAGCTCGCGGGTGGAGGCGATCATGCCGTCCGACACGTGGCCGTAGGTCTTGCGGGCCGCGATCGGGAACGGGCCGGGCAGCACCGAGCCGGGCAGGGTCACGACGACCTTGTCGCCGCGGAGGAAGTTGCTCGCGCCGCAGACGATGCCGCGCACGTCCTCGCCGCCGTCGGCCGCGCTCCGGCCCTCGGGGGCGACGCGCACCTGGCACCAGCGGATGGTCTTGCCGTTGCTCTGCGGCTCCTCCACGAAGTCGAGCACCTCGCCGACCACGACCGGTCCGGAGATCTCGAAGGTGTGGACGTCCTCCTCCTCCAGGCCGACGGCGACGAGGGCGGCGTGCACCTCCGCCGCGGTCGTGCCGGGCTCGAGGTCGACGAATTCGCCGAGCCAACTCAGGGGGACGCGCATCAGACCACCATTCCGAACTGCTGGGAGAACCGGACATCGCCCTCGGCCATGTCGCGCATGTCTTTCACGTCGTTGCGGAACATCAGCGCCCGCTCGACGCCCACGCCGAACGCGAAGCCCGAGTAGACGTCGGGGTCGATGCCCGCGGAACGGAGGACGTTCGGGTTGACCATGCCGCAGCCGCCCCACTCGATCCAGCGCGCGCCGCCCGTGAAGGTCGGGTGCCACAGGTCGAGTTCGGCGCTCGGCTCGGTGAACGGGAAGTAGTTCGGGCGCAGACGCACCTTCGCCTCGTCGCCGAACAGCGTCTTCACGAAGTGGTCGAGGGTGCCGCGCAGGTGCGCCATCGTCAGACCCTTGTCGACGGCGATGCCCTCGGTCTGGGTGAAGACCGGCAGGTGCGTCGCATCGAACTCGTCGGTGCGGAACACGCGCCCGGGGGCGATCCGGTAGACGGGCGGCTCGTTGCCGAGCAGCGCGCGCAGCTGGACCGGGGACGTGTGGGTGCGCAGCACGAGGTGCGAGTCGGTGGGCTCGGCGAAGAAGGTGTCCTGCATCGCGCGCGCCGGGTGATCGGCGTCGAAGTTGAGCGCGTCGAAGTTGTACCACTCGCTCTCGAGCTCGGGGCCTTCGGCGACCTCCCAGCCCATGCCGACGAAGCTGTCGGCGATGCGCTCCTGCAGGAGCGACAGCGGGTGCCGCGCACCCGGCGTCCAGCGGGAGGCGAGCGCGGTGACGTCGACCGTCTCGGCGGCCAGGGCCGCGGCCTCCTCCTGGGCGGCGATCGTCTGCTCCCGGGCGGCGAACGCCTGTCCGACGCGGGCGCGGGCGCCGCCGACGAGCTTGCCGGCCGCGGCCTTCTGGTCGCCCGGGAGGGAGCGGATGCTCGCGTTCAGGCGCGCGAGCGGCGAGCCCTCCGCGGTGTGCTCATGCCGCACGGCCTTGAGCGCGGCGGAGTCGCCCGCGGCGTCGATCGCGGCGAGCGCCGCCCCGACCGCCGCCTCGACCGCGCCTTCGGTGATTTCGGTGGTTTCAGACACGGTTCCTCAGTCTAGTCGTCGGCGTACACCTGGTAAGCGGCCTCCCAGAGGCGTCCCGGATCCGGGACGGTGAGCCCCGCCAGCAGCAGGGTCAGCTGGTCGACGAGCGTGTGCCAGCCCGCCGCGAAGTCCGGCGCCGAGCGCAGCCGCCCGGCGCCGAAGATCTCCTCGATCGGGTCCTGCACCAGCGTCAGAACGGTCGTCCCGTCGTCGTCCCCGTCGTCGAGGCGGAAGGCGACGCTGGCCGTCCCCCAGGTGAGACGGAGGAGGCGGCCGGGCTCGGCCTCCAGCACCTCCAGCTCCTGCACTCCGCCTTCCACGTTCTCGTCGCCGAGCCGGAGCAGGTCGCCGGGGCGCAGGGCACGAGCGCGGGCCGGGTCGTCAGGCCAGGCGAGCACCGGCCAGAGCCAGCGCCCGACGCGGTCCGGCAGGGTGAGGGCGTCCCACACGTCCGCCCGCGCGGCGTCGAGCACGCGGCGCAAGCGCACACCGGAGAGCCCGTCGATGCGCTCCGCCTCCCCCGCGACGAGCGTGGCCTCCGCGGTGCGGTACTCCGCCAGGGCCGCATCGAACGCCGCAGGGTCGGCCGCGCGGCCGAGGTATCCGTCGTGCTCCTCGGGCGACGTGGAGGCGCCCAATTCGCGCGAGAGGTGGGTGAGCACGTCCTGCCAGCCGGCACCGTAGACGGAGGCGGTGACGGCCTGCACCCGGCGGTGGGTCAGCCGGAGGACGGTGTGCGCGTCCCCTCGCGGCTCGATCACGACCTCCAGTTCGGTGTCGGCCTCGCGCTGCCCGGCCCCCTCGAACCGCCAGGACACCACCAGCCGGCGCTTGGGGTCGCACGCGAGCACGCGTCCGGTGACCGTCGCGTCCTGATCGCGGCCGCCCAGTTCGAGCCGGAAGGAATCGCGTGTGCCGTTGACCACGCCCACCCAGCGGGCGAGGCGATCGGGCTCGGTGAGGGCGCTCCACAGCTCGCCGGGGGTCGCTGGATACGCGCGCTCGACGATCACGGAGCGGCGGGCGCCGTCGAGGGCGATCTCCCCCCACAGGCTCACGACGCCACCGCCCGTCCGCTGTTGCGCGCACCGGAGCGGGCCTGCCGGGCACCGCGGGCGAGCTCGGTGCCGAGCGCCTCGAGCCGCTGGTCCCAGAACGTGCCCAGGCCGTCGAACCAGGCGAGCGCGTCCGCCAGGCCGGCCCGATCGAGCGCGTAGACCCGCTGCTGCCCGCTCACACGTGAATCGGCGACGCCGGCCTCGCGCAGCACGCGCAGGTGCCGGGAGGCGGCGGGCTGGCTGATGCCGAACTCGTCGGCGGCCAGTGCGGCCAGCTCGCCGGCCGTGCGCTCCCCCGCCGCCAGCAGCTCCACGAATCGCCGGCGGACCGGGTCCCCGACGGCTTCCAGTGCGTCCATGACCGCGAAGCTATCACATTGGGGTTATATAACGCCAGCGTTAAACAGTGCGCGCCGCGACGAGTGCCTCACGCCCGGTCGTGCAGGGTGATCCGGTAGCCGTCGGGGTCGGCGAAAGTGAAGGTGCGTCCGAACGGTCCGTCGATCGGTGCGGCGACGATGGCGTGGCCGTCCGCCAGCAGGGCGTCGTGGATGGCCTGGACATCGGTGGCGTGCAGCCAGATCGCGGCGCCGATCCCCGGCTGCGGCACCGCGGAGAGGTCGGTGTCCGGAGCGAGGTCGCGCAGCGCGAACGCGATGGGCGTGGTCTCGAAGACGACCGCGTGCGGCGGCCCTGCCTGCGAGCGGACGAGGCCGAGGTAGTGCTCGTAGAACGCCTGGGAGGCGGCGAGGTCGCGGGTCTGCAGCGAGACGAAATCGGGTCCGGTGACCGGCATGGTGCATCTCCTTCGTAGTGTCAGTTTTCTGACATAGCTCACTCTATGTCAGAATACTGACATGAGTCAAGACGGAGACGGCGTCGACCTGCAGACGTCGGTGGGTTACCTGCTGAAGGAGGCCTCCAGCGCCCTGCGCGCGGCGATGGAGTCGGTACTGCGCCCTCTCGGCCTGACGGTCACGCAGTACTCGTGCCTCGAACTCCTGGCACAGCGGCCGGGGTTGTCGAACTCCGAGCTCGCGCGCGGCGCGTTCATCACCCGGCAGTCGATGAACGTGCTGCTGCAGGCCTTCGAACGCGAGGGATACGTCACCCGCGCGACCGAGGCTCCCGTCGGCCGCGCACTCCCCACTCTTCTCACGCCGCAGGGCAGGAGCGTGCTCCAGCAGGCGAGCACGGCCGTGCGGTCCGTCGAGACCCGGATGCTGGGCGGCCTGACGCCGGACCAGCGGGCGGGCGCGTTCGCCGTCCTGCAGGGCATGGTCCGCGCGTTGCGCGGAGACGGGGACAGCGACGCCGGCACCGCCCGCGGCACCGAGCGAGCCTGAGGGGCCCGGGTCAGTCTGAAGGGCTCGCGTCAGGAGCGCTGCGCGAACGCCGATTCGTAGAGGCAGACCGAGGCAGCGGTCGCGAGGTTCATCGACTCCGCCTTGCCGTAGATCGGCACGGTGACCGCACGATCGACCAGCTCCAGCTGCTCGTCGTCGAGTCCGCGCGCCTCGTTGCCGAAGACCCAGGCGGTCGGGCGGGCGAGGTGGCCGTCCGTACGGGCGGCGAGCAGGTCCTCCCCCTTGATGTCGGCGGCGAGGACGGTCAGGCCCGCCGAACGGGCCCGGCCGATCACGTCGGCGAGGTCCGCGCCCACCGCGACGGGCACGTGGAAGAGCGAGCCGGTGGTCGAGCGCACCACCTTGGGGTTGTAGAGGTCGACGGTGCGCCCGGTGAGCACGACCGCGTCGGCCCCGGCCGAGTCGGCGGCGCGGATGATCGTCCCCGCGTTCCCCGGGTCCCGCACCTCTTCCAGCACGGCCACGAGCTTCGGGGAGTCGGCGAAGATGTCCCGGATCGAGGTCGGGAACTGCCGGCACACGGCCACGAAGCCCTGCGGCGTCACCGTGTCGGCCATCGTCTCGAGCACCTGCTCGGTGACGAACTCCACATCGACGCCCGCCTCGACCGCCGTCTGGGCGATGTCGTTGTACCGCTCCAGGGCGGTGGGGGTCGCGTACAGCTCCACCACGAGTTCGGGGCGGAAGCCGAGCGCCTCGGCGACGGCCTGGGGTCCCTCCAGGAGGAAGAGACCGGTCTCCTGCCGCGCCGTCCGCTTCGCCAGTTTCGCAACGGCCCGGACGCGCGGAGAGCGCGGATTGTCAAGCATGCGACCAGCTTAGGGGCAGGCCGCGGCCCCGGCCGGGAGCGGATCGAACCCATTCCGGCCGCGTCTCGTGTCCAGAGGAAGAGCCGAAGGAGGCCGGAGGATGCGAACCAGAACCAGAACCGCCGTGATCGTGGGTGCCATCGCCCTCGCCCTGAGCGCGGGCACGGCGGGTGCCGTCGCCGCCACAACCGCCCGCGGAGGTGCGGACGATCCGCCCGGTGTGGTCGAGGACCACGTCGGCACGCCGGTCCCCACGCCGTCGACCCCGGCGCCGCGTCCGACACCCGACGCCGTCCCGGCGCCCGCGTCGGCGCCCGTCCCGCCGCCCGCGGTCGACGACCACGGAGCCGACGACCACGGAGCCGACGACCCCGCCACGCACGACACCGGCGACGACCACGGCGGCCACGGCGCGGACGACACCGCCGCCCACGGCTGACCTCGCGATGGCACCGTCACGACCGCTTCCCAGCAATTCGCGGAGCGGGCGAGGCAGGGGCCGGGCCAGGCCCCAGCCGGGCCGGAGCGGGGCGGAGACGCCGAACGGCCCGGTCGACGTGCGTCGACCGGGCCATTCGGGAGTGCTGCTGCTTACGCGGCGGCCTTCGGCGCCGACGTGTCGGCGGGGAGGGCGTTCTTCGCGGTCTGCACGAGGGCGGCGAAGGTCGCGGGCTCCGTCACGGCCAGGTCGGCCAGGATGCGACGGTCCACCTCGACGCCCGCCAGGCCGAGGCCCTGGATGAAGCGGTTGTAGGTGAGGCCGTTGGCACGGCTCGCGGCGTTGATGCGCTGGATCCAGAGACGACGGAAGTCGCCCTTGCGCTGGCGGCGGTCACGGTACGAGTAGACGAGCGAGTGGGTGACCTGCTCCTTGGCCTTGCGGTAGAGGCGCGACCGCTGCCCGCGGTAGCCCTCGGCGCGCTCGAGGATGACCCGACGCTTCTTGTGGGCGTTGACAGCCCTCTTCACTCTTGCCATTAGTCAAACTTCCTTAAAACGTACGGGTGGGGTTACTTGCCGAGCATCCGGCGGACGACCTTGGCGTCCACCTCGGGCACGACCTGGTCGGCGTTCAGGCGACGCTTGCGGTCGCTGGACTTGACCTCAAGGTTGTGGCGCATGCCGGCCTGCTGCTTCATGACCTTGCCGGTACCGGTGATCTTGAAGCGCTTCTTGGCGCCGGAGTGGGTCTTCTGCTTGGGCATTACTTCTCCTCGTTGGTCGCCTGGGCGGGCGAACTCTCGTCGGACTGCGCAGTGTCGTCTGCGGCAGCAACCTCATCGGTGTCGCGGCCTTGGGCGCGCGCCTTCGATGCGGCACGTTGTGCGTTGGCCTCGGCCTTGGCCTCGGACTTGTTCTTGAGCGGGCTGATGATCATCACCATGTTGCGGCCGTCGATGGTCGGGTTCGACTCGACCTGGCCGAGCTCGGCGACGTCCTCCGCGAAGCGCTGCAGCAGGCGGACGCCCTGCTCGGGGCGCGACTGCTCGCGGCCGCGGAACAGGATCATGGCCTTGACCTTGTCGCCGGCCTTCAGGAAGCCTTCGGCGCGCTTGCGCTTGGTCTCGTAGTCGTGCTTGTCGATCTTGAGGCGGAAACGCACCTCTTTGAGGATGGTGTTCGCCTGGTTGCGCCGGGCCTCTTTGGCCTTCTGCGCAGCCTCGTACTTGAACTTGCCGTAGTCCATGATCTTCGCGACCGGCGGCTTCGAGTTCGGTGCGACCTCGACGAGGTCGAGGTCCGCCTCCTGAGCGAGCCGGATGGCGACCTCGATCTTGACGACACCGACCTGCTCACCGCTGGGGCCGACGAGTCGAACTTCGGGGACGCGGATACGGTCATTCGTACGGGGATCGCTGATGTTTGTCTCCTCTGATCGAGCGATGCTTCACAAGCCGCGGATCGTCGGGAGACGATCCGGCGAAAGAGGAGGTTCCACGCACCAGCACGGCCTGCGATGTGAATCGCAGGCCTGGTACAGCACCCTGACTACCTCCGCGCCGGAGCGCATCGGCGGAGTGCAACAACCCGGTAACCTGTAAGCGGTCAAGCGCGGGTGGGAGGAATCTCCACTTTCGTACCGGGACAGAAGTCCCGGAGCCCGAACGATTCTAACAGAGGAATGCAGTGAGCGACACATCCGGGGTCTTCTCCTACCAGGAGGCCGACAGCCAGCACCATGACGACTCGATCGCGGAGGCCACGCGCGACATCGCGGACGTCCCCGCCGTGGAGGTCATCACCACCACCACCGTGCACCTGATGAGCGCGGCGGCGGTCAAGTGCGGGCTCGCCGACGACCCCGACGCGCAGACCGACCTCGATGAGGCCCGCAAGCTCATCGACGCCCTCGCCGGCCTGGTGACGGCCAGCGCGGCCCACCTCGGCGACCAGCACGCGCGCAGCCTGCGCGACGGGCTGCGGTCCCTGCAGCTGGCCTTCCGCGAGGCCTCCCCCATCCCGGACGAGATCGGCAAGGGCCCCGGGGAGAAGTACACGGGGCCCGTCAACTGACCCCATGGACGCCGCCGCCGTGCGCGCCGTCGCCCTCGGACTGCCCGAGGTCGAACAGTACGAGCACGGCGGCCTCCCGGCGTTCCGGGTGCGCGGCTCCCGCTTCGCCACGATGCTCGACGCCGAGTCGTCGACGATCAACCTGATGCTCGGCGAGGCGGGGATCCGGGAAGCCGCCGCCGCCTGGCCGGAGCACTGCTCGGAGCGCTGGTTCGCCGGCAGGCTCGCCGCCGCACGCGTGGAGTTCGCCACGATCGAGCCCGCCCTGCTGCGCGAGCTCGTCACCGACGCGTGGCGCAATCGAGCGCCCGCTGCGCTGCGCCGCACCCTCGACTGACCCGTCGCGTGGATCGCCCGCCTGCCCGCCTACCAGCGCGCCGGGCGCCGGTCCGCCCAGCGCACCGTCCGTTCCAGCTGCGCCGCGAGCGAGAGCAGGGTGCGCTCCCCTCCGGGCCGGCCGATCAGCTGCACGCCCATCGGGAGGCCGGTGCCGGTCTGCGCGATCGGCAGCACGATGGCGGGGAGGCCGGTGACGTTCACCATCGAGGTGAACGGCGTGTACTGCACCTGTTGAGCGAAATTGTGCTCGCCGTCCTCGGCGTCGTACCAGCCGACGGGGCGCGGAGTCATCGCGAGCGCCGGGGTGAGCACGGCGTCGTACGACGACAGCTGGGCGATGAAGGAACGCTCGTACGCGGTCAGTGCCGACAGTGCCTCGCTCAGCTCGCGCGCGCCCAGCGCGCGTCCGCGCCGGACGAGCCACGAGGTCAGCGGCTCCAGGAGGTCGAGCGCCTCGCCCTCGAGCGGCACGCCCGCGGCGCCCGCCTGCCAGATCGTGCGGAAGGCCGGTGCGTACGTCGGGTCGGGCCGCAGCGCGGTCTCTTCCATGCCGTGCCCCATCGCTGTGAACGCCTCCACGGCAGCGTCGAGGGCGGCGCGCGCCTCCGGCGCGATGACGATCTCGTAGGCGTCGTCCCAGGCGGAGGTGGTCATGACACCGAGCTGGAAGCGGCCCTCGCCGCGGATCGCCGCGCCCAGGAAGGGGCCGTCGTCGTCGTACGGCGCGCGGAGTGTGTAGTGGTGGTCGATGCGATCGCCGACTCTGGCGATCATCCCGTCGAGGAGGAGGGCGGCGTCGGCCGTGGTGCGTGCCAGCGGCCCATCGACCACCAGGCCGCCGAGGGAGGCGATCCCGCTGCCCGCCGGCACGAGACCGCGCGTCGGCTTGAGTCCGACGAGTCCGCATGCCGCCGCGGGGATGCGGATGGATCCGCCGCCGTCCGAACCGGGCGCGAAGGGCAGCATCCCGCTCGCGACCGCGACGGCCGCGCCGCCACTGGACCCGCCGGCCCCGAGGGAGGGCTCCCACGGATTGCGCGCGGGTGGGGCGGCGAGTGACTCCGTGTAGGCCGGGAGTCCGAATTCCGGGGCGTTGGTCTTGCCGAGGCTGACGGCGCCCGCGGCGTCCAGGGTCTCGACGATCTCGTCGTCCTCGTCGGGCACGTAGCCGGCGAAGGCGCGGGAGCCGAAGCCCGCCGGCACACCGGCCCGGCGCCAGAGGTCCTTGTCTCCGGAGGGCAGCCCCCAGAGCGGCACCGTCTTCGGCACGCGCTCCGCCACCTCGTCCGCGCGGGCCAGCGCGGCGTCGCGCGTGACCGTGACGAACGCACCGAGCTCGGGGTTCAGTCGTTCGATGCGGTCGAGGTAGTGCGAGGCCAGCTCGCGGGGGGAGACGCGCCCGCTCTGCAGTTCCTGCCAGAGGGCGAGCGCCGTGAGCTCATGGAGGTCCGCCATACCGCCAGGCTATCCCGCTCTTGACAAACCCCGGTCAGGCTGGTTGGTTAGTTACATGAGTAATGAACCAAAGAGGTTCGAGTGATCGAAGAAGGCAAGCCGATCTTCCAGCAGATCGCCGAGCAGATCGAGGACGACATCATCGACGAGGTCTACCCCGCCGAGAGCCAGGTGCCGTCCACGAACGAGTTCGCCGCGTTCTACCGCATCAACCCGGCGACGGCCGGAAAAGGCGTCAACCTCCTCGTCGACGAGGGGATCCTCTACAAGAAACGAGGCATCGGAATGTTCGTCTCCGCGGGGGCTCGGGAGAGCCTGATCGCCAAACGCCGCGAAGCGTTCCGCGACGAATACCTCCGACCTCTCCTGGCCGAGGCCGCCAAGCTCGGCATCGACCCCTCCCAGCTCGCCCAGATGATCCACACGGAAGGAGTGCGCGCATGAGCGCCGCCCCCGCCCCGACCTCCATCGCCCCGGCGGTGCAGATCTCGGGACTCACGAAGAGATTCGGGTCGTTCACCGCGATCGACGATGTCTCCGTCACCATCAAGCCCGGCCGCATCCACGGCCTCCTCGGCCGCAACGGCGCCGGCAAGACCACATTGATGCAGCTCATCACCGGCCAGGACTTCCCCTCCTCCGGCGAGATCCGCGTCTTCGGGGAGCAGCCGGCCGAGAACGCGAGTGTGCTCTCGCACGTCTGCTTCATCAAGGAGAGCCAACGCTACCCCGAGGACTTCCAGCCGAAGCACGTGTTCCGCAGCGCACCGTGGTTCTTCGAGAACTGGGATGCGGAGCTGGCCGAGCGCCTCATCGACGACTTCCGCCTGCCGCTGAACCGCCGGATCAAGAAGCTCTCCCGCGGCCAGCTCTCGGCGGTCGGCGTGATCGTCGGGCTCGCCTCCCGCGCGCCGCTGACGTTCTTCGACGAGCCCTACCTCGGCCTCGACGCCGTCGCGCGCCAGATCTTCTACGACCGCCTGCTCGAGGACTTCGCCGAGCATCCCCGCACCGTCGTCCTCTCGACGCACCTGATCGACGAGGTCGCGAACCTGCTCGAGCACGTGATCGTGATCGACCAGGGCCGCATCCTGATGGACGAGGACGCCGAGGCCCTGCGCAGCTCCGCGACCACCGTGGTCGGCCCGCGTACCGCCGTGGACGCGTTCGTCGCACCGCACGAGGTGCTGCATCGCGACGGGATCGGCGGCCTCGCCTCCGTGACCGTCTCGGGCCTCAGCCCCTCCGACCGGGCCGCAGCCACCTCCGCCGGGCTGGAGCTGGCCCCGGTCTCCCTCCAGCAGCTCATCGTCCGCAAGACCAACGTCCGAGAGACAGAATTCGAGCAGAGCGCATGACCGCCATCGATCCCGGAGCCCTCGGGCTCCCCTCCTCCCCCGCCCGGCAGCACCGGGTGTGGCGCATCGTGCGCCTGAACCTCGTCAATAAATGGACCGTCATCTGGCTGCCCATCATGATCATGGGCTTCATCTGGCTGGTGAACTGGCTGATCTGGTGGATCATCTGGGCGGCGAGCGCCGGACCGGACCGCGCCACGGCCCTGGAAGGGACGCAGTGGAGCGGCGGCGCCTTCTACGTCTTCGTCTACATGCTCGTGATCGGCATCCAGGTCATCTCGGCGACGTTCCCCTTCGCACTCGGCTACGGCACGACCCGGCGCGACTTCTCGCTCGGCTCCGGCCTGACCTTCCTGCTGCTGTCGGTCGGCTACGCGCTGGGCTTCGCGACGCTCTCGGCCATCGAGGAGTGGACGAACGGCTGGGGGCTCGGCGGCCACCTCTACACGTCGGTGTACTTCGCCGGTCAGAGCTTCCCCGGTCGGTTCTTCATCGTCCTGTGCGGGATGCTGTTCTTCTTCGCCGTCGGCGCCTTCTCGGCCACGCTCTTCATGCGCTGGCGGATGAACGGCATCCTCGCGGCGGGCGCGGTGCTCGTCCTCCTCCTCGTCGGCGGGATCGCCCTCGTGACGCTGACGAGCACCTGGCCGGCGGTCGGCGACTGGTTCGCGACCACCGGATCGCTCGGCCTCGCGGCCTGGCTGCTCGTCCCGACGGTGCTCGCCGCGCTGGCCGGGCACGTGGTCCTCAGCCGGGCCACGCCCAAGAGCTGAGCCGCGGCCCCGCCCGGTTCCTCGCTGCTCCGCGGCATGGACGTGGCCCGGTCATCCCTCCTCGCACAGGGGGATGACCGGGCCACGATTGTTCATCGGCCTCACTCGGCCGGCCCCCGATCGGGTTCCGGTCGACGATGTCGTCTCTGGGAGACTACGGCGATCCATGCCGCCCGGACCGGTCGTGCGGGAGGTGCGTAGCCAGTTCATAGCCGGCTCCGAGGTTCCGCGGCCGCCGACCGGTCGACGCTGCGAACGCTCACGCAGAGCCGACGAACGCCTCCAGCGCTTCGTCGATCGTCCGCGCCGGCGGGATGTACGCGAACACCGCTCCGACTCCGGAGGGTTCGTATGTGCCGTCTGCGGCGACCGTGATCGTGCCGAGCAGCCTCCCGCGCCCGATCTGGCCTTCTTCGGGGAACGAGTGGTCGTAGACGGTGTAGACGTCGCCGTCCTCGTAGACGGTCAGGTCTTCCAGCAGGGGCATCTCAGAACCTCCTCGTGAACGGCAGGGGCTTCCGCATCCGGATGAGCAGAAGGAGCGGGACGAGCACGTACGGCCCGTTGTACAGCAGGAAGACGACGGGGTTCGGGGTCCGCTCCCCCACTGGCCCGAAGAATTCCACGCCGAAGATCGGGATCGCGGTGAGGCTGATGATCATCGTCGCGTAGATGACGGCGAACAGCTGGATCCAGTTGTAGCCCTTGACCAGGCAGACGATCAGCAGCACGTAGAACGGCAGGTAGACGAACGCGCTGGTCCCGGTGATGAACCGCAGCCAGAGCGGCTCGGCTTGATAGAGCGGGTCGTACTGCGACGAGTATGTGTAGTTCCACTGCGCCAGGATGTTGGTCGTCGTGGCGGTCTGCGGGATCCCGAGCGTCGGGATGGCGTCGCTGATGATGCACGTCACCACGAACAGCGAGAACATCACCAGGAAGAAGATGTCGATCGGGCGCCTGCGCAGCGGAAGATTCACCGGCGTCGCGAGAGCGGCGGAGGCGACCTGGCCGGTTCCGGGAGTCACTGTGCTCACAGCGCGAGCCTAGACCTGCCGGTCTGATCAGCCGCGGTATCCGACGTTGGCGAGTTCCTGCTTCGCGAGCGCGACCAGGACGTCCGGGTTCGCCGCGCTCCCCGTGTATGCGACCTGCACCCAGCCTCCGGCGGCGATCACGTCGAGCGTGTCGCCCGAGCGGAAGGCGGAGTCGCCGAGGCCGCTGACGTCGACCGCATCGGCCGGTCGGGTCGACAGTGCATAACCGGCGCCGCCCGGGAGGACCGACGCGCCGATCCCGGCCTGCTGGTCGGCTGACCAGGTGCACGAGTAGGAGTCGACCCGCGAATTCGTGCCCAGGGTCGAGAAGGCGTACTCGCCGTCGTCGGCTTTGACGACGTGGAGACCGGTCAGCCCCGAGGCGCTCTGGATCTGATCATGGGTCAGCATCGCATCGCAGTCGCCGGCGCCACTCAGCCCGGCCCCCGGAGGCTGCCACAGGGGTGCGGGTGCGGCGAGCGCGCGCACGACCGGGACGGACGCGGTGGCCAGCGCGGCGATCGTCTTCGATTGGGATTCGTAGGTCGGGTCCCCGTAGTCCCACACTCCTCCGATCACCGCGTAGTTCCCGGGGTAGGAGACGAAGCCGCACCACTGGTAGCCGGACGCGCTGCAGGACTCGACCGTATCGAGAACGCCTGCCACCGGAACGCTGCCACCGAACATGCTCCCGGCGAGTTGAGCGTCGACATCGGCGCGCGTCGCGTCGGGAACGACGGTGACCCACCCGTACAGAGCCTTCTCTGAAGCGATCCGGTCGGCAGGAACGCTCGACCAGACGCACGTGAGCACGCCCGCCCTGTCATCTGCATACCCAGCGGGGACACGGGGCGCCTCGACGGTGACGGGCTGCACGGCCGTGCGGAAGGCACCCGCGACGACGTCGGCCGGCACCAGTCGGTCGCACGTGGTGGGGACGCGGACGGTGGGCGCCGCCGCCACGGCCGGCGACGCTGTCGGCGACGCAGCGACCGCCGTCCGCGTCGGCGTGCCGGCCGGTGCCGGCGCCGAACAGCCGCTCAGCAGCACAAGACCGCCCAGCGCGGCGACGGCGAAGACGACGATGCGGGCACGACGAGCAGACATGTATTCCCCCTGAGGCATGCAGCACGAACGGTGCTGGTCATCGGACAATATCGCACGCCGAGGCCTCGTCACCGCGCGGATGCGGAACCGTTACTTGAGCGACTTCTGCAGCAGTACGGTGCCGAGCCAGCGGTCGAACTTGTAGCCGACCCGTCCCATCCGGCCGATCTCCTCGAACCCGAAGTTCTCGTGCATCTTGATCGACGCCTCGGCGCCCTTGTCGGCGATGACGGCGATCATCTCCTTGAGCCCGGCCGCCTTCGACCGGTCGATGAGTTCCTGCATCAGCACCGGACCGAGCCCCTTGCCGGTCGACGCGGCGCCGAGGTAGATCGAGTTCTCGACCGTGAACCGGTAGGCGCGCTTCTGCTTCCACGGCGACACGAGGGCGTAGCCGAGGATCTGCCCGCTCGGCGACTCCGCGACGATGAACGGCATGCCGAGCTTCTGCAGGTAGGCGAACTTGCTGCGCCACTCGCGCAGCGTCATGGCGTCCTCGTCGAAGGTCACCGTGCTGTTGGCGACGTAGTGGTTGTAGATCTCGCGCACGTGCGGGAGGTCCTCCGGGCGTGCTTCACGCAGCGTGTACTCGAAGGGGGCCTCGGCCTCCGCCGGCTTGCGCAGATGACGCGGCAGCTGACGGCGCGTCTCGTATTCCTCTTCCAGCACGACGACAAGCCTACGTCGCCCAGGTTGCGGGCGCGTTACGGCGCGAGCGACCAGTCGACCGGCTGCTGCCCGCGCTCCTGGAGCAGAGCGTTCGCCCGTGAGAACGGCCGCGAGCCGAAGAACCCGCGCGATGCGGAGAGCGGGCTCGGGTGCGGTGACTCGATCACCGGGTTGTCGCCGAGCAGGGGCTTCAGGGTCGAGGCGTCCCGGCCCCAGAGGATGGCGACGAACGGCCGGTCCCGCTCGACGAGGCTGCGGATCGCGTGCTCGGTCACGGCCTCCCACCCCGCGCCGCGATGGGAGGCGGGAGCACCGGGGCGCACCGTGAGGACCCGGTTGAGCAGCATCACGCCGGAGTCGGACCAGGCGCTCAGATCACCGTGTGCGGGAGGTGTGACGCCGAGGTCGTCGTGCAGCTCGCGATAGATGTTCTGCAGGCTGCGCGGCACCGGGCGCACGTGGCGCTCGACGGCGAAGGAGAGGCCGATCGGATGTCCGGGCGTGGGATACGGATCCTGCCCCACGATGAGCACGCGCACGTCGGCGAGCGGTGCCCGGAACGCGCGGAGCACGTCGGGACCGGCCGGGAGATAGGGGCGCCCGGCGGCCACCTCGGCGCGGAGGAACTCCCCCATCGCCGCGATACGGTCGGACACGGGTTCGAGGGCGCGCGCCCACCCCGGGTCCATCGACCCGTCGGCGGCCAGCTCGGCGAGCGTCTTCGCCACGGGATCGCTCAGTGCGCCGCGGTGACCGGCGGCAGCGCCGACCAGGGGAAGGTGATCCAGCGGTCGGTGCGCCGCCAGACGAAATCGGGGTCCAGCACGGTGCGCGGCTTGGAGTACAGGCACACCGTGCGCACCTCGGCTCCGGAGGCGGCGATCAGGTCAACGACCATCGCCAGCGTGCGACCGGAGTCGGAGACGTCGTCGACCAGCAGGACGCGCTTGGCGTCGAGGGCAGCGGAGTCGAGCAGGGGCGGCAGCACGACCGGCTCCGGCAGGCGCTCGTCCACGCCGGTGTAGAACTCGACGTTCAGCGCGCCGCAGGCCTTGATGCCCAGCGCGTAGGAGATCGCTCCGGCGAGCAGGAGGCCGCCGCGGGCGATCGCGATGACCATGTCCGGCTCGAACCCGGATTCGAGCACCTCGCCCGCGAGGTGGCGGGCGGCGTCGCCGAACTCCAACCAGCCCAGCACTTCCCGTTCGGTCTCTGCGAGAACACCTGCACCTGAGTCGTCGAGTTCGCTGGCCACCCCCCTACGTTACCCGCCCGTGAGCGGTGCTAGCATCCAGCATGACCTCAGAGAAGACCGTCGCCTCCCGCCGGGCCACCGTCGCGATCGGCGTCACGGCCGGCCTGATCGGGTGGCTCGCCCTCGTCGAGCTCACCAGCGGGATCCTGCAGGGGTACTACGTGCCGCTGATCTCCGACACGGTCAAGCATCTGGGCATCCACGACGCCGACTACAACTGGTTCGAGGCCGCGCAGCTGCTGCTCTCCGCCCTGGTCGTGCCGCCGCTCGCCAAGCTCGGCGACATGTTCGGGCACAAGCGCATCCTGCTCATCGCGACCGTGATCACCGCGCTGTCCACGTGGGCCCTCGCGTTCTCCGGCAACTTCGTCACCTTCCTGATCGCGTTCGCGTTGCAGGGCTTCTACGTCGTCTGGCTGCCCCTGGAGGTGGCCCTCATCTTCGACCGCGGGCGCCGTTCCGGCACGGGCGCGTCGCAGACCCGGCGCGCGGCGGGCCTGCTCGTGGTCGCCCTCGAGCTCGGGGCGATCATCGGCGCGGTCGGCGCCGGACTGCTCTTCGAGGCGGTCGGCCAGAACCTCAGCATCACCCTGATGGTGCCCGCGATCGCCGTCACCCTCGTCTTCTTCGCCATCCTCTTCGGTGTGCCGGAATCGGAGCCGACGCCCGACCGCAAGCTCGACGGGGTGGGGTTCATCCTGCTCACCCTCGCCCTGCTGCTCATCACCTCGGGGCTCACGTTCCTCCGCATCAACGGCGTCGGCACCTGGTGGGTGTGGGCGCTCATCGTCGTCGGGGTGCTGGCCTTCCTCCCGTTCGGCAGGTGGGAGCTCAAGCAGTCCGACCCGGCCATCGACCTCCGGGTGCTGCGCCGCCCGAACATGTGGCCCATCCAGCTCACCGCCGGCCTCGTCGGCATCAGCCTCCTGGGCGCGCAGGCTCCGCTCAGCACGTACGCGGGCACCGATCCGGTGAACGGCTACGGGCTCGGCCTCTCGGCCGGGCAGCGCAGTATCCTGATCGGCGCCTACCTGATCTCCATGATCGTCGGCGCCGTGCTGTTCCCGCTCGTGTCGTCGTGGCTGAGCCCGCGGATCACGCTGATCATCGCCGCGTTCCTCGTCGGGATCGGGTACCTGCTGTTCCTGCCGTTCCACCTGGAGACGTGGCAGGTGTTCACCAACATGGCCATCGCGGGCATCGGCTCCGGTGCCCTCGTCGGCGCCCTCCCCGCCGCCGCGGCCGCCGCCGCCCCGCGCGGCCAGACCGGCGTCGCCACGGCCATGACCAACACCACCAAGACCATCGGCGGATCGTTCGCGTCCGCCGTCTTCGGTGTCGTCCTGCTCGCGGGCGCGGCGACCGTCACCGCGACGGCGGCGAGCCTGTTCGGCTACATGCTCGTCTGGACCATCTGCGGACTCGGCGCCGTCGCCGCCGCCGTGCTCCTGTTCTTCGTGCCCAAGCTGGCCTTCGCCGACGCCGAGCCCGTTCCCGCCGCCCCCATCGTTTAACGAGCGAGACGTGAGTCGTTGCGGGTCCAGGAGGTTCCGGACCCGCAACGACTCACGTCTCGCGGGTGGTGCGGAGGTCAGGCGCGCGCGGCCTCGGCGACCGAGCGTGCGGCGGCGAGGCCGACCGACAGGTCCGCCTTCAGGTCGTCGATGTTCTCGAGGCCGACCGAGAGGCGCACCAGGCCGGGCGTGACGCCCGCGGTGAGCTGCTGCTCCGGGGTCAGCTGGGAGTGCGTGGTCGACGCCGGGTGGATGACGAGGCTGCGCACGTCGCCGATGTTGGCGAGGTGGCTGAACAGGGCCAGGTTGTCGACGAGCGCACGGCCCGCGTCCACGCCACCCTTGAGCTCGAACGACAGCACCGCGCCGACACCCTTGGGGGCGTACTTGTTGGCCGCGGCGTACCACGGGCTGGTCGGCAGGCCGGAGTAGTTGACCGTGGCGACGTCGGGGTGGCTCTCGAGGAACTCCGCGATCTCCTGCGCGTTCTGCACGTGGCGCTCGACGCGCAACGAGAGGGTCTCGATGCCCTGGATGAGCTGCCAGGCGCTGGCCGGGGCGATGGCCGAACCGAGGTCGCGGAGCAGCTGCACGCGCGCCTTGATGATGTAGGCGAGGCCGTCGCCGACCGCGGCGGTGTAGCTGGCGCCGTGGTACGACGGGTCCGGCTCGGTGAGGCCCGGGAACTTCTCGACGTTCTTCGACCACTCGAACTTTCCGCCGTCGACGACGACGCCGCCGATCACCGTGCCGTGACCGCCGAGGAACTTGGTGGCCGAGTGCACGACGATGTCGGCGCCGTGCTCGAACGGGCGGATGAGGTACGGGGTGGCGATCGTGTTGTCGACGATCAGCGGCACTCCGGCCTCGTGCGCGACGTCGGCGACGAGGGCGATGTCGAGGATGTTGATCTTCGGGTTGCCGATGGTCTCGGCGAAGAAGAGCTTGGTGTTCGGGCGGACCGCGCGGCGCCACTCGTCGGCGTCGTCCTGGTTCTCGACGAAGGTGGTCTCGATGCCGAGCTTGGCGAGGGTGTACTTGAAGAGGTTGTACGTGCCGCCGTAGATCGAGCTCGACGAGACGATGTGGTCGCCGGCCTGGGCGATGTTCAGGACCGCAAAGGTCTCGGCGGCCTGGCCCGACGCGACGAGGAGGGCGCCGGTGCCCCCTTCGAGCGCGGCGACGCGCTCCTCGACCACGGCCTGGGTCGGGTTCTGGATGCGGGTGTAGATGTTGCCGAACTCCGCCAGGGCGAAGAGATTCTTGGCGTGCTCGGCGTTGTTGAAGACGTAGGAGGTGGTCTGGTAGATCGGCGTGGCGCGCGCGTTGGTGACGGGGTCCGGCGCGGCACCGGTGTGGATCTGCTTGGTCTCGAACTGCCAGTCGGCGGCGTCGGTCATGGCGTAGCTCCTTCGGGTGGAAATCGATGAGCGGCCCTGCCACCGCCTCCAGACCAGGCTAGAGGTGCGCCTCGCGTACCGGCAACGCACCCGAAACACGCCGTAACCCGTGAGAATAGGGTCCATGAGCAGACGCGTGGTCGTGACGGGAGCGAGTTCGGGCATCGGGGCGGCGACAGTGCGCCTCTTCCGCGAGCGCGGGTGGGAGGTGGTCGGCGTCGCCCGCCGCGCGGACCGCCTGCGCGAGCTGGCCGACGAGACCGGAGCCGACGTGTTCGCCGCCGACCTCACGAGGCAGGACGACGTCGACGCGCTCCGCGACCATCTCGCGGCCACCGGCGGCGTGCACGCCCTCGTCAACAACGCCGGCGGGGCCAAGGGCCTCGACTCGGTGGAGGACTCCAGCGTCGACGATTGGGCGTGGATGTACGAGATCAACGTCCTCGGCACGAAGCGGGTCATCAGCGCACTGCTCCCGCTGCTCCGCGCCGGCGCGGAGGAGACCGGCCACGCCGACATCCTGAACCTCACCTCGATCGCCGGCCACCAGGCGTACGTGGGCGGAGGCGGGTACAACGCGGCGAAGTTCGCGCAGCACGCGCTGACCGAGGTACTGCGGCTGGAGCTGAACGGCGAACCCATCCGGGTGGTGGAGGTCGCGCCGGGCATGGTCGCCACGGAGGAGTTCTCCCTGGTCCGTTTCGGCGGCGATCGGCAGAAGCGCGACGCCGTCTACGAGGACGTCCCCGAGCCCCTCACGGCGGAGGACATCGCCGAGACGATCGTGCACGCCCTCGAGCTCCCCCGCCACGTCGACCTCGACCTGATCGTCGTGAAGCCGGTGGCGCAGGCGGCACCGTACCGCTTCCACAAAGGTCCCCTGCGGGTGACGCCTCCGCGAGCGGAGGCCTAGGCGCCGTGGCCGACGACGCCGCACGGGAGCGGTGGGAACGGGCGACCGCCTTGCCCGCCGTGATCGCCAGCGTCGCCTTCCTGATCGCCTACACGTGGGACATCCTGGACGAGCACCCGCCGCTGGGTTTCCACGTCCTGCTGGTGGTGGTGCTCGGGGCGGTCTGGCTGTTCTTCCTCGTCGACTACGTCGTGCGACTCGCCCTGGCGCGCGACAAGGTGCGCTTCGTGCGCCGCAACAAGGTGGACCTGCTCTCGGTCTTCCTGCCGATGGCGCGGCCGTTCCGTCTGCTCACCGGGATCAGCCGGATCCGCGCCTTCCGCGGCGACACCGCCGCCCACCTGCGCCGACGGGTGATCATCATCGCGGCCGCCTTCGTGGTCATGTTCATCTACACGATCTCGCTCGCCGTGTACCGCCAGGAGCGGTACGCGCCCGGCGGCAACATCCATTCCTTCGGCGATGCGGTCTGGTGGGCCTGCGTGACGATGGCCACGGTCGGCTACGGGGACTACTACCCGGTCACGGTGCCCGGCCGGATCCTCGCGGTGGTCCTCATGATGGGCGGCATCGCGATCGTCGGCACCGCGAGCGCGACCATCGTGTCGTACCTCAACGAGCGCACCCAGCACCTGCGCCGGCACCCGGACGACGACGGCCACCGAGACGACGTCCCGCGCTCCGGCACCGGCCGCGAACTGCGCCTCCCTCCGGACGAGCCGCCATCGGCGTCGCCCACGACGTCGCCGACGACATCGACGCCGGAAACGCCGAAGGACGGCGAGTAGCCTCGCCGCCCTCCGGATACCGCTGCCGGGCTACTCGGCGGGGGTCGCCGCCGTCCGGGCGCCGCGGTCGACCCGCGTTCCCGTGCCCGGCGCTGCCGCGCTGAGCGCGCTCGCGCCGAGCGCTCCGCCCGCGAGCGAGCCGAGGATCCCGCCGAGGTCGAGGCCGGTCAGGTCCTTGACGACCTTCGGGACCTCGCTGGCGACCTGGCCGATGGTCTTGGTGACGGCCGAGGCGCCCTCGGTGCTGATCACCGTGAGGTTGTCGATGTTGCCGAGCGGCTCCGCAATGGCGCGCGTGATCTCGGGCAGCCGGTCGATGATCTCGGAGGCGAGCCCCGCCTCGCCGAACTTGCGCAGCGCCTCCGCCTTGGCGTCGGTCGCCCGCGCCTCGGCGAGGCCCTCGGCCTCGATCGCGGCCGCCCGGGCCTCACCGTCGGCGCGCACACCGGCGGCGAGCGCGATCTGACGGTCACGCTCCGCCTCACCGGCGAGCCGGACGGACTCGGCGGCGGCCTGGGCGTCCTGCACCGCAGCGATCTTGTTCGCCTCGGCGATGGTGCGGCGCTTGTAGGCGTCGGCCTCAGTCGCCGCGTTCGTGGCGTCGCGTTCGGCCTGCGCACGCTGGACGGTCGCGTAGGCGTCGGCCTCGGCCGGCTTGCGGACCTCGATGTCGAGGCGCTCCTGCTCGACCTTCGCCTTCTCGGCGAGCGCGTCGCGCTCCTGCGTGGCGACGAGCTTCTCCTGCTCGGCCTGCGCGAGCTGACCGGACGCCTCGGCCTCGGCGTTGGCCCGGTCGGTCTCCGCCTTGATGCCTGCCTGCTTGAGGCTGAGGGCCTTCTGACGCTCCGCGATCTGCTCGGCGGCGTCGATCCGCGCGAACTCGCTGGCGCGCGCCGTCTCGACCTCGCGGATCTCGGCGTTCTGCTTGGCGAGCGCTGCCTCCGCGCGACCGAGGTCGGCGAGGTAGTTGGTGCCCGGGGTGGAGATGTCGGAGATGTTGAGCAGGTCCACCTGCAGTCCCTGCTCGGCCAGGTCGACCTTGGTCGCCTCGACGACGCCCTCGGAGAGCGCGTTGCGGTTGGAGATGATGTCCTTCACCGGCATGTTGCCGATGATCGAGCGGAGCGAGCCCTCGAGCGACTGCTGGATGATCTCCGTCAGGGAGTTTTGCTGGGAGAGGAAGCGCTGGGCGGCGCGACGCACGCCCTCGGGGGTGCCGGAGACCTTGAAGTTCACGCTCGCTTGGATCGCCAGCTTGATGAAGTTGGCGTCCACGCCCTCGACCACGATGCCGATCTGACGCTGCTCCAGCGAGATCGCGAAGCCCTGCTGGAGGATCGGCCAGATGAAGACGCGGCCGCCGATGACGACGCGCTGCCCGCCCTCGTTCTCACCGGAGGCGGTGGCCGCGGCGGACGGGCGCCCGGCCCCGCGTCCCACGATGACGAGCGCCTCGTTCGGCGCCACCCGGCGGATGCGGCTGGCGATGAAGAGGAACACCGCGAGGACGGCGACGATGATGCCGACGACCGCGATGACGCCGGCGATGGAGGAGGGAGTGTCCATTTCTCAGTCCTTCTCAGGGTCGGTGTGTGCGGGAGGAGTGTGTTCAGGAGAGTTGTGTTCAGGAGAGCGGTGTTCGGGAGCGGTCTGCTCCGGGAGGGACGCACCGGAGGCGGCCGGCGCGAGCCGGGCCACTTTGACGCGGGAGCCATGGGTCTCGACCACGCGGATCGTGGCGCCCGCCGGGATCTCCTCGTCGGCGTACGCGAGCCGGGCCTCCAGCTCGTGCGAGCCGTCGAGGCTGACCTCACCGCCGTTGGGGCTGACGCGCGTGCGCGTGACGCCGGTGAGGCCGGACGGGTTCGAGGGGGCCCCGTCCTCGCTGTTCTGGAACCGCCGGGTCAGCAGCTGCACGCCCACCACGGTCACCAGGCCGGCCGCGGCCGCGATCACGTAGGCGAAGCCGACGGGCCAGTCGTTGGCCAGCACGAGCAGGCCGGAGGCGCCGAAGATCGTGAGCCCCGCGCCGAGGCCGGTCCCGGAGAGGGCGCCGTCGAGCAGGTCCAGCAGCTCGCCGAAGAGCATCGAGATCAGGAGGAGCGCCAGCCCCACGCCGCCGATGATCAGAAAGACGATCACGCTTACTCCCCCGCCCCGCAAGGTTGAAGGGCTTTCATCGTTTTGAAAGCCGAGTCCCAGGAAGCCTATAGCACCGGTGTCGTCGTAACAGTGCGGCGATCGTCGCCCGGCTTGGAGAGAATGGGGCCATGGAGTGGCAGACATCCGCCGATACGGCCCCGTCGAGTTTCATCACGGAGGCCCAGGCGCGCTCGCTGCTCGGCCGGCCGCCGGCGAGTGGCGCGTGGAAGGAGACCGACGCGCCCGCCGGGCGACGGTTCGCCGGCATCGGGGCGTTCTCGTTCGAGAGCGGCGAATCGCTGCCCTACGTCCGCATCGCCTACGAGACCTGGGGCGAGCTGTCCCCGGCCGGCGACAACGCCGTGCTCGTCCTGCACGCGCTCACCGGCGACGCCCACGCCGTCGGCCCGTCCGGTCCCGGTCAGCCCACCCCGGGCTGGTGGTCCGGGATCATCGGCCCGGGCAAGGCGATCGACACCGACCGCTGGTTCGTGGTGGTGCCGAACATGCTCGGCGGCTGCCAGGGGACCACCGGGCCGGCCTCCATCGCGCCGGACGGCATCGAGTGGGGCGCGCGCTTCCCGTTCACCACGATCCGCGACCAGGTGAACGCGCAGGCGGCGTTCGCCGACGAGCTCGGCATCGGGCGCTGGGCGGCCGTCGTCGGCGGCTCGATGGGCGGGATGCAGGCCCTGGAGTGGGCGGTCTCGTTCCCCGACCGGGTCGAACGGCTCGCGGTGCTCGCCGCCCCGCCGTTCTCGACCGCCGACCAGGTCGCGCTCAACTCCGTCCAGATCGAGGCGGTGCGCACCGATCCGCTCTTCCAGGGCGGTGCCTACTACGACGCCGGGGACGGCGACGGCCCGCATCGGGGCCTCGCGCTCGCCCGGCGGATGGCGCTGCTGAACTATCGCAGCCCCTCCGAGCTCAACGCCCGCTTCGAGCGCACCTGGCAGAGCGGGATCAGCCCCCTCGGCGGCGGAGGACGCTTCGCGGTCGAGTCCTACCTCGACTTCCACGGGAACAAGTTCACCCGCCGCTTCGACGCCAACAGCTACATCACGCTGGTGCAGGCGATGAACTCGCACGACATCGGCCGCGACCGTGGGGGCGCCGCCGCCGCACTCTCCCGGGTCACGGCGCGCACGCTCGTGCTCGGGATCGACAGCGACCGCCTCTTCCCTGTGGAGGGGCAGGAGGTCATCGCCGCGCACCTGCCCGACACGATCGACGGTAGAGTTCCTGTGGTGATCCGCTCGGACTTCGGTCATGACGGGTTCCTGATCGAAGACGATGCCGTCAGCGAGCACCTGAGGCGTCTGTTCGCGGCCTGAGCGGAACGGAGGAGGATGTCGCGCATCCAGAAGGAGCGTGATCGGCTCCTCGCAGCGACCGCCCGCACCGTCGGGCTCACCGCGAGCGCGACCGCCCTCGTCTGCCTAAGCATCCCGGGAACGCTCCCGCTGCCGCTCTACCTGGCCTCGCTCGTGCTGCTGGCGTGCCTCGCGTACGCCCAGTTCCAGCTTGCCGGACTCTTGCGCTCCGCCCTGTGGATGGGCGTCATCGTCGTGGCCGGGGTGTGCATGATCCTGTTGAACCTCCTGCCGATGGAGCCGCTCGGGCCGTCTGCGCTCAGCGCCGTCGGCGTCATCGGCGCGGTCGGCATCGCCAGCCTGTCCGTGCTCTCGGTGACCTCGCGGCCGCGGCTCCTGCTGCTGATCGTCGCCGCCGTGGTCACCCTGGGCGCCGCGGTGACGACCCTGGCCGTGACGCACTCCCGGCTCGCCGAGCCCCTTCTGCTCATCGTCGCGGGTTGGGTCGCCCTCACCGCGACGGGCGTCTGGCTCTCCCGCACCGTCCCGCGCACCCTCAAACGCATCTCCACGATGAGCCGTGCCTACCGGGTCGAACGGCAGGCGAGTGAGACCGAGGCCCGCCGGCGCCAGGGAGCGCGGCTGCTGCACGACACGGTCCTGGCGACGCTCACCCTCCTCGCCCACTCCGGCGTCGGGGTGGGCGTCGGCGCGCTCCGCGAGCAGGCGGCGGAGGATGCCGCCCTGCTGCGCCAGCTGCGTCTCGGCTTCACACCGGACCCGACCCGCTCGGGCGACTACCGGCTCAAGCCCGTCGAGGAGTCCACGCTCGGCAACACGCTCGAATCGGTCAAACAGCGCTTCCGGCGCATGGGCCTCGAAGTGAACTGGCACGGCTCGGGCCAGGTGCTGCTGCCGAGCGATGTGCTGGACTCGTTCCTGCTGGCGCTCGGCGAGTGTCTGGAGAACGTGCGCCGGCACTCCGGGGTGAACGAGGCGCACGTCACGATCACCGACGACGAGACCACGGTCCGCGCCATGGTCACCGACGCCGGCAAGGGGTTCGACGTCGCGACCATCGAAGAGGGCAGGCTCGGCTACACCGAGTCGATCGTCGCCCGGCTGCGCGATGTCGGCGGGAACGCCCGGCTGTTCTCCTCCCCCGGCAGCGGGACCACCGTGGTGCTCGAGGTGCCGAAATGAAGCGGGCGGACGAAGCGACCATCCCGCACTCCCCGATCGGCCGCCCGGCCGGCGAGGAGCGCGACGCCCTCGGCCGCGCCCGACTCGATCTGGGCTTCAACATCGCCTCGCTCGCCCTCATCGCGTTCCTGCTGGTGCTGTTCCTGCTCAACCTCGGCGCCTACCCGGTGCTCCCCCTCGGGATCGCCGCCTGGACACTGCTGGCCGCCACCCTCGCGGCCGCCCTCGTTCTCCGCTTCCGGCTGCCCGAGGAGCTGCCGCTCTGGCTGTTCGCCGGCGCGCTGGTGCTCTGGGCCGGCGCCGTGGCTCTCGACATCGTCGGCACGACGTCCGACCAGTGGGTGCCGCTGACCGCCGCCGCGGCCGTCGGGCCCGCGCTGCTGCTCTGCGTCCCGGTGCGCCCGCCTCGGGACATCATCGCCGCCTCCGCCGCCCTCGGCCTGGTGCTCGCCGTCGTGCTCGTGCTGCGCTCCGAAGGCGACGTGCGGATGCTCGGCCCCGGCGCGGTGACGATCGCGATCGCCGTCGGGCCTCCCCTGATCAGCATGCAGATCATCCGTTCGCTGCGCACGCTCGTGCAGCTGGAGCTCGACCTCGTCCAGGTGCAGAGCACGGTCTCCTCCCCCGGCTACGCCGTCGGCATGATGGCGTCGGAGGAGCTGGCACGGCTCGACCTCGCGGCCGAACGTCTCCTCGACGGCGTCGCCACCGGCCGTACCGCCCTCCCGCTCGACGAGGCCACCGCGGGCGCCGCGGGAAGCATTGCGACGGAGCTGCGCCTGCATCTCATCCAGGGCCGCAAGGAGACGTGGCTCTACCACGCCGTGACCGAGTCCGCGCTGCTCGGCCCTGCCGTGACGCTCAGCGACCCGGAGGGGTTGGCCGCGGGGCTGAAGCGCGACCAGCGCGACGGTCTGCTCACCGCCGTGTGGCTGCTGATCAGCGACCCCGTCCGCGCCGGGGTCGGTCAACCGCGCGGGCTGACGCTCGACATCTCCCGGCCTGCCTCCCTTCCCGGCTCTCCCGGGGCCGGAACCACCATGGCGATCGCGATCTCGACTACCGGTGTGCCGCGAAACGGGGTAGACCCCGCGGCATGGCAAGCTATCCGTAAAGTGGGACGATTCGTCGAGTCGTTCTCGGGCTCGACGCTCCGGATCGACATCACCACTGTCAGCGACACCTCGGCCGACCCGACCTGACGGCCGACCGCACCAGAACCGAAGAGAGGCTGCTCGTGAGCGAGGCTCCCCCCATCCGCATCGCCATCGTCGACGATCACAAGATGCTGCTCGGTGCACTGACCGAATGGATCCGCAACGCAGCGGACGACATCAACATGGTCGCCGCGGTCGCCAGCTGGCCCGAACTGCTCACGCATCCCGAATTCCCGGTCGACGTCGTGCTCCTCGACCTCGACCTCAAGGACAACATCCCCGTCTCCCTGAAGCTCTCGACGCTGAAGACGACCGGCGTCCGCACCGTGCTGATGAGCACGTATTCGGAGCCCGCCGTGGTGCGCGAGGCCCTCGCCGCCGGCGCGCTCGGCTACCTCGTCAAGAGCGAGGACGCCGAGATGATCGTCGAGGCGATCCGCGCCGCGAGCAAGGGCGAGTCGTTCATCTCGGCCGAGCTCGACCTGGCGCTCAACGCCGGCGAGGTCGGCGGAGCCCCGAAGCTCAGCGCCCAGGAGCGCCGCGTGATGGCGCTCTACGGCGCCGGCGAGCCGGTCAAGGCGGTCGCCTTCCAGCTCGGCATCTCGGACGAGACCGCCAAGAGCTACCTCAAGCGCATCCGCGAGAAGTACCGGGTGGCCGGCTACGACGTCGGCACGAAGGTCGCCCTGCGCAAGCGCGCCATCCAGGACGGCATCCTGCTGCAGAACGACTGACCGTCGTTGCGGGCCCTCAGTCGATCGGGACCTGAGGGCGCTGCGCGTGCACCACACCGGTGTCCACACCGCGGTGGATGCGCGAGCGGTCGATGCCGAACGACACGAGGGCCAGCACGATGCCCGCGACGCACAGCACCGCGCCAACGGCGACCGGTGACACGTAGCCGAAGCCGGCCGCGATCGTGAGGCCGCCGAGGAACGCGCCCATGGCGTTGGCGATGTTGAGGGCCGAGTGGTTCAGCGCGGCCGCGATGGACTGGCTGTCGTGCGCGACGTCCATCAACCGGGTCTGGATGGTGGGCGAGAGGGCGGAGGCCGCTCCCGCGATCACGAACACCGAGATCAGCAGCCCGACCAGCGACGCCGCCGTGAAGAACAGCACGGCCAGTCCCACCAGGAGCACGGCGAAGAACAGCATCATGCTGCGCTCCACGCTGCGGTCGGCCATCCGGCCGCCGAGGATGTTGCCGACGGTCATGCCGATGCCGATCAGGATGAGCACGAACGGCACCGCCGCCTCCGGCAGTCCGGTGACCGTGGTCACCATCGGCGAGATGTAGGTGTACACGGCGAAGAACCCGCCGAAGCCGATGGCGCCGATGAGCAGCGCCAGCCAGACCTGCAGCCGGCCGAAGGCGCGCAGCTCGTTGCGGAGCGTCGCCTTCGGGTCGCCGGCCTGCCACGGCACCAGGAAGGCGACCGCGGCGAAGGTGAGGGCGAAGATCGCCGCCACGACCAGGTACGCGATGCGCCAGTTCGTGGTCTGTCCGACCCAGGTGATGAACGGCACCCCGATGACGTTCGCGATGGTGAGCCCCGAGAGCACGAACGCCACGCCCTGCCCGCGCTTGCCCGGGCCCATCAGGGAGGCGGCGACCAGCGACGCGATGCCGAAGTACGCGCCGTGCGGCAGCGCCGAGACGAATCGCGCGACCAGCACCAGCCCGAACGTGGGCGCGAGCGCGGAGGCGATGGTGCCGATCGTGAACGCGACGAGGAGCCAGAGCAGCAGCTTCTTGCGCGGCAGCCGTGCGGCGACCGCCGCGATGGTCGGCGCCCCGACGACGACCCCGAGGGCGTAGGCCGAGATGAGCCACCCCGCCTGCGCGATCGCGTCGGTCGACGACGCCGCGTAGACCTGCGGCAGGAGGTCGTGCGCGATGTTGGGCAGGAGCCCCATCGCGACGAACTCGGTGGAGCCGATGCCGAACCCGCCGAGGGCGAGGGCGAGCAGCGCAAGACGAGTACGGGCCGACGACAGCTGCGTCGGCCCGTCGATTCCGGGTTTCACTCGGCAAGCCTATATCGAATCGTTTCGATGCGAGCCCTCCGAGCGCCTCCCCACGTAACGATCACATGAAATCCCCCGCGAGGTTCACGTCGTTGCGCTCATTCGGCCGAAATGAGCGCAACGACGTGAACCTCGGCGGAGGGAGGGAGGGAGGGAGGGCGCGGTTAGGGGCGGGTGTCGAGGGCGGCCTCGAGGCGCTGCAGCTTGCCGTCGATCTCGCCGGTGTGCCCGGGGCGGATGTCCGCCTTGAGCACGAGGGAGACGCGGGTGCCGTAGGCGCCGACGGCCTCGGTGGCGCGCTTGACGACGTCCATCACCTCGTCCCACTCCCCCTCGATCTCGGTGAACATCGACGAGGTGCGGTTCGGCAGGCCGGACTCGCGGACGATGCGGACGGCGGCGGCGACGGCGTCGTGGACGGAGTCGGTGCCGTCGGGGCCGCCGCTCGGGGCGACGGAGAAGGCGACGATCATGGGGTTTCCTCTCGGAGGGCGGCGCTCGGCGCCGCGGCGACGGGCGTGCGGAACGGCCAGACCCGGGCGGGGACGGTGTCGAAGACGGCGTCGTCCGCGTGCCGGTGACGCCAGAGGGCGCCGATGGCCCAGCCGAGGATCACGAAGTACATCAGGTTGCGGACGGTCAGCACCGCGACCATCCCGGGGTCCGGGATCAGCAGGTAGTCGTACAGGAACGGGTAGAACACCTGGGTGAGTCCCGCGGTGACGAGGACCAGGATCGCGGGGGTGCGGAAGCCGCGTCCCTGGTAGACGAGCCCGATCACGACCGGAGCCGCGAGCCAGGTGATGTACTGCGGCGAGCCCACCTTGTTGAAGGCGATGAGCGCCGTCACGATGGCCAGGGACAGCTCCGGGAGGATGCGCGTGTACGGGGTGCCCCGATGCACCGAACGGATGCCGAGGAGCGCCACGACGACGCAGGTGACCGCGAGCAGCGGGTTCATCAGCGACCCGGCCAGCTCCGTCCCGCTGCCGCTCACCTGGAAGGTGATCAGCTGGGAATCGTAGTAGACCGCGGCACCGGGCGTGTGGAACGCGGCCTGCCACATCCAGAACGTGCTGACCGGCGCTTCGATCTGGATGCCGCGGCCGGTCTGCATCGTGATGAAGCTCAGGAGGTGCATCCCGGCCCCGAAGATCAACGGGACGGCCACGATGACCGCCGAGGTGACGGCGGCGACGAGCACGATGCGCCAGCGGGAGCGCAGCGCGACGACGGCCGCGACGAGGACCGCGGCCGGCCACACCTTGATCCACGTGGCGACGGTGAGCAGCACGACGGCCGCGCGCTCGTGGACGGCCAGCCAGAGCAGGCCGACGATCGCGAGCGCCGCCGCGACGGAGTCGAGCCGGCCGACGGCGACCGGTCCGAGCAGCAGCAGGAAGCCGAGCCACCACCACGCGGCGACGATCCGGCGCGGGTCGCGCCCGACGATGAGGGTCGCGAAGGCGGCCGCGTCCAGCAGCAGCACCAGGGTGAGCCAGCCGCCCACGTAGTTGTCCGCGCCGAAGAGCAGCGGCAGCATCACCGGCACGAGGGCTCCGAACGGGTACACCCAATCGGAGTTCACCCCGACGATCTCCGTGCCCTGCGCCGCCAGCTGCGCCCACGGCTTGTAGACGAAGTAGACGTCGCCGAGGCCCTTGCCCTGGTGCAGGGCGAGGCCGCCGATGATCAGGTGGACCAGCAGGAACCCGATCCACAGGGCGAGCGGATGCACGAGCGCCCGGCGGAGCGCGCCGGGGGCCGTCGCCGGAGTGGCCGACGCCGGAATCGGCGCTGCGTCCATCCCCATGCGCCTCATCCTAGGGGATGCCTCAGTCCCCGCTCCTGAGAGCGCGGCGCTGCTCCCTGAGAAGATCGCGGACCACGCCGGGCACGGCCTCCGCGATGTCGAGGGCGACGATCGGCCCGCCGTCGGAGGCCTGCTCCCCCGCGCGGCCGTGCACCCATGCGGCGGTCGCGGCGAGCGCCGCCAGCGTCTCGTGGCCGCCCGAGACGATCTCGTCGGCGTGCGTCGCCAGCAGGGCGCCCAGGATGCCGCCGAGGACGTCCCCGCTGCCCGCGGTCGCGAGCCAGGCCGGACCGGCCGTGACGGTGTAGCGCGCGCCCGAGGGGACCGCGACGTGCGTGGTGTGCCCCTTCAGCAGCACGGTGACGCCGAAGGTGCGCGCCGCCCGCGCCGCCCAGGCGCCCGGATCGGCCGCGATCTCCGCCGCGGTGACGGCGTCGGAGTCGTCGTCGGCCCGCGCCGCGAGCATCCCGGCGAGTTCGCGATAGTGCGGGGTGACGACGACGAGCCCGGTCGCCGATCCCACCAGGTCGAGCGCCCCCGCGTCCACCACGAGCGGTGTCCCGTCGGCGAGCGCCGCGCGCAGGCGCAGGAGGTCGTCGGAGGGGCGGGCGCCGGCGTCCATGCCTGACCCGATCAGCCAGGCCTGCACCCGTCCGCCGGCCGAGACCGCCTCCGGTCGGCGGCGCAGCACCTCCTCGGCGGGCCGTGGGGCGCCGAGATAGCGGATCATCCCCACGCCGGTCCGCGCGGCGGCCTCCACCCCGAGCACGGCGGCGCCCGGATAGCGGTCGGATCCGGTGACGACGCCCAGCACCCCGCGGGAGTACTTGTCGCTCGCCTCGCCGGGCTCCGCGATCCACCCCGTCGCATCGCCCTCTCCCCATTCGCGGACCTGGGTCCCGTGCACCTCGTTCATCGCACCTCCTCCCTCCACGATAGGTTCTCCGGCCGCGAGGGACGCGCCCGCCCGCGATAAGTTGGGGTCATGGTCATCAGCATCCCCGGGACCGTGGTCGTCTTCGACTACGGAGAGGTCATCTCCGTCACCCCGTCCGAGACGGATCGCACCGCGCTGGTGGAGCTGGCCGGCGGCGATCACGACGTCTTCTGGCCGGCCTACTGGAGGCACCGGCTCGATCTGGATCAGGGGACGCTCGGCATCCAGCAGTACTGGCGCGGGATCGAGCGCGAGCTGGGCGAGCAGTGGGACGACGCCCGGATCCACCGGCTGTGGCTGGCCGACTTCCGCAGCTGGCTCACCATCGATCCCGGAACGCTCGACGTGCTCCTCGCGCTGAAAGAGGGCGGAACGCGCCTCGCCCTGCTCTCGAACGCCGGCCGCGACTTCGGCTCCTACTTCCGGCACGGGACGCTCGGCGACCTGTTCGAGGAGGTGTTCGTCAGCGGCGAGCTCGGCACCGTCAAACCGGACGCGGCGATCTTCCGGCATGTGCTCGACACCCTCGGCGTTGCGCCGGAGCGGATGGTGTTCATCGACAACAAGGAGGAGAACGTGCGCGGCGCCGAAGCGGTCGGCATCGCGGGGCACGTCTTCACCACCGCGGCGGACCTGCGGGCATATCTCGAGGGCCTCGCCGCTTAGTACTGACGATGACTACTCTCTTCGATCCCCTCACCATCCGCGGCGTGACCGCACGCAACCGTCTCTGGACGTCGCCGATGTGCCAGTACTCGGTGCTCGACCGTTCGGGCGTCCCGCAGCCGTGGCAGCTGGTCCACCTCGGGTCGATCGCCGCCGGCGGCAGCGGGATCGTCTTCACCGAGGCCACCTCGGTCAGCCCGGAAGGCCGGATCTCTCCGCAGGACACCGGCATCTGGACCGATGAGCAGGCGGAGGCATGGCGGCCGATCGTCGCGTTCATCGCCGCGCAGGGCGCCGTCCCCGGCATCCAGCTCGCGCACGCCGGGCGCAAGGCGTCCAGCTGGCCCGCGTGGGGCTACGAGGACCGCACCGGCTCGGTGCCGGCGGACGAGGGAGGCTGGACGACGGTCGCCCCGTCCGCCGAGGCGTTCGGTGACCTGGAGGCGCCGCTCGCCCTCGACGCCGCGGGCATCGACACGGTCGTCGCCGACTTCCGCGCCGGGGCCCGTCGCGCGGTGGACGCGGGCTTCCGCATCCTGGAGCTGCACGGCGCCCACGGGTATCTGCTGCACCAGTTCCTCTCCCCGCTCGCGAATCACCGCGAGGACGAGTACGGCGGCTCCCTCGAGAACCGCGCACGTCTGCTCCTGCGGATCGTGGGAGAGATCCGCGCGGAGGTCGGCGAGGGAGTACCCCTGTTCGTCCGCTTCTCCGGCAGCGACTGGGCTCCGGGAGGCTGGGACGAGCAGCAGACCGCCACCGTCGCGGGCTGGGCGCAGGAGGCCGGAGCCGACTTCTTCGACGTGTCGAGCGGCGGCATCCAGGCGGGCATCCGCATCCCGATCGGGCCGGGCTACCAGGTCCCCTTCGCCGAGCACGTGCGCGCCGCGGCCGAGGTGCCGGTGAGCGCCGTCGGCCTGATCACGACGCCCCGGCAGGCCGCGGACATCGTGGAGAGCGGGGCCGCCGACGCGGTGATGCTCGCCCGGGAGATCCTGCGCGACCCGCATTTCCCGCTCCGCGCCGCGCACGAGCTGGGCGTGACCGTCGACTACTGGCCGCCGCAGTATCTGCGCGCCCAATGGCGGTGACGGCGCAGCCGCGCTGACACGGGACTGACCCGCTGACGCGGCCCGGCGCTCAGGAGCGCCGGGTCGCGTCCTGCACTTCGCCCACCAGCTCCTCGATGATGTCCTCCAGGAACAGCACCCCGGCCGTCTCGCCCTCGGCGTCGACGACGCGGGCCAGGTGGCTGCCCGAGCGGCGCATGGTCGCCAGGGCGTCCTCCAGGTCGCTGTCGACGAAGACCGTCACCAGCCGGCGAACCCGCTTGCCGGGGACGGGGAGCTCGAAGCCGGTCTCCTCCAGGTCGAGCACGTCCTTGAGGTGCAGGTAGCCGGTCGGCTCGCCCTCCGAGTCGGGCACGACGTAGCGCGAGAAGCCGTGCTTGGCCACCGCCCGCTCGACGTCTGCCGGCGTCGGCGATGCCGGCAGCGAGACGAGCGTCTCGGGGCGCACCATCACGTCGCGCACCTTCTTCTCGGTGAACTCGAACGCGGCGGTCAGCGCGCCCGTGCGGTCCATCAGGACGCCCTCGCGCGTCGACTGGTTCACGATGGTCACGACCTCGTCGAGGGTGAACGTGCTGGCGGCCTCGTCCTTCGGCTCGACGCCGAACAGGCGCAGCACGCCGTTCGCCGTCGCATTGAGGGCGACGATGATCGGACGCACCGCGCGGCCCACCGCGACGAGCGGGGGCGCGAGCAGCAGGGCGGCACGGTCGGGCATCGAGAACGAGATATTCTTCGGCACCATCTCGCCGAACACCACGTGCAGGAACGACACCAGCACCAGGGTCACGATGAACGCGACCGTTCCGATGACCTCCTCCGGCCAGCCGGTCCCGTGGAGGGGGATCTCCAGCAGGTGGTGGATGGCGGGCTCGGACACGTTCAGGATGAGCAGCGAGCACACCGTGATGCCGAGCTGGGTGGTCGCCAGCATGAGCGTCGCGTGCTCCATCGCGTAGAGCGCCGTCTTGGCGCTGCGCTTCCCGCGCTCGGCCAGCGGCTCGATCTGCGAGCGACGTGCGGAGATGACGGCGAACTCGGCGCCGACGAAGAAGGCGTTGATGACCAGGAGGATCACCAGCCAGAGGATCCCGATCCAATCACTCATGGCGGTCCCCCTCTCCGGTCGGGGCCGGCACCGGGTCCGGGGTGTACCGGATCCGGTCGACACGACGGCCGTCCAGGCGCTCCACGCGCAGCGTGCCGCCTTCGATCGCGACCTCGTCCCCCACCTTCGGCAGACGACCCAGCTCGTTCATCACGAAGCCGGCGACCGTCTCGTACGGGCCGTCCTCTGGCACCGTCACTCCGGCGCGCTCGAGCAGCTCGTCCGGTCGGAGGATGCCGGGGAAGGTGATGGAGTCGCGACCGCGCACCACACCCGCGCGGGTGCGGTCGTGCTCGTCAGCGACTTCGCCCACGATCTCCTCGACCAGGTCCTCGAGGGTCGCGATGCCGGACGTTCCGCCGTACTCGTCGACGACGACGGCCATCTGGTAGCCGCGACCGCGCAACTCGCCGAGCAGCGTCTCGAGGTTCATGGTCTCGGGGACCCGCAGCGCGTCCGTCTGCAGGGCGGAGACCGGCACCTTGGCCCGGCGCTCGCGCGGCACGGCGACGGCCTGTTTGACGTGCACGAAGCCGACGACGTCGTCCACATCCTCGTCCACGACGGGGAAGCGGGAGAACCCGGACGTCCGGGCGAGCCGGATCACGGCCTCGGCCGGGTCGGTGCGGCGCACGGTCTCGATCCGCGGGCGCGGCGTCATCACGTCGGACGCGGTCCGGGCGGAGAAGGCCAGGGTGCGGCTGAGCAGCGTTGCCGTGTCCGCCTCCAGCACGCCGGCGCTGGCGGAACGGCGGACCAGGGAGGAGAGCTCCTCCGCCGTGCGGGCGCCGGAGAGCTCCTCCTTCGGCTCGATGCCGAGTGCGCGCAGGACGCCGTTCGCTGTGCCGTTGAGCAGCACGATGAACGGCCGGAACACGGTCGTGAACACGGTCTGGAACGGGATGACGAGCTTGGCCGTCGCCAGCGGGAGCGCCAGAGCGAAGTTCTTCGGCACCAGCTCGCCGAGGATCATCGACAGCAGCGTCGCGACCAGGATGGCCACGATCGTCGCGATCGGCGACACGGCGCCGTCGGGCAGCCCGGTCGAGAGCAACGGACCGCGCAGGAGGGTGCTGATCGCCGGTTCCATGGTGTAACCGGTGAGCAGCGTCGTGAGCGTGATGCCCAGCTGCGCGCTGGAGAGGTGGGTCGAGGTGATCTTCAGCGCCGCGATCGTCATCCCGAGCCGCGACTCGCCGCGGGCGCGCCGCGCCTCGAGGTCACCGCGGTCGAGGTTCACGAGCGCGAACTCGCTCGCGACGAAGAGGCCGGTGCCGATGGTCAGCAGCAATCCGACGCCGAGCAGGAGCCACTCAGTGAGCACGGTGGTCACCCCGCTCGCGCCGCGATGGCGGATTCGGGAACTGGAATGGGCTACAAGAAGGAGGGTCGTCCATTTCCCGGCCAGTATACCGAGACGGTCTGCGTGGACCGCCGCGGATCCGGGGCGGATTCCCAGCGTTCCCATCGGCCGGCCACAGACCTCCCGCAGTGCGGCCTCCCACAGTGGCGACAGCATCCACGGAGAGGAACCCGCCATGACCACCGCAGACCCGAACGCCGGCGTCCCCGCAGCGGGCTGGCCGCAGCAGCCGGTCGCGCCGCAGCAGCCCACAGCGCATCAGCAGCCCCAGCCCCCGTACGCCGGTCAGCCGCACCCGCAGTGGCAGCAGCCGGCCGCACCGGCTCCCGCAACGAGAGGGAGCATCCTGCGCCGCTGGCCGGTCTGGGCGCAGAACACCGCCATCGTGGTCGGCGCCGTCGCGGTGCTCGCGATCGTCTTCTTCGCCGGCTTCTTCACCGGCCACGCCACCGGTGGCGGGGCGCGCGGCGGTTTCGGAACAACCCAGAACGTCGAGCCGCGCCCGTTCGGCGGCCAGAACGGCGACAGCAGCGGGAGCGGCACCGGCGGGATGGGCGGCTTCGGCGGCGGCTCGGGCTCGGCGACGAACCCCGGAGGCGGCTCCTAGTCCCGCGCCGCCAGCATCGACTCCATCAGAGCGATCTCGGAGGTCTGGCTCGCGACCACGCCTTCGGCGAACGTGCGCACGGTGCGGTTCTCGCTGCGCGCCAGCACCGCATCCGCCATCTCCACGGCCCCGGTGTGGTGCGCGATCATCAGGGTGAGGAATGTCCGCTCTGCGGCCACGCCCGAGGCCGTCCGCAGCTGAGCGATCTGTTCGGGCGTCGCGAGCCCTGGCATCGGCTCGCCGGGCGTGTGGGCGCCGCCGCCGTGGTCGTGCGCGCCGGCCGTCCCACCGACCGTCGCGGGCCGGGTCATCCACGTCATCGACGGCTCGGCGGCCGCCTGCGACAGGCCCCACCCCGTCAGCCAGCCGTACAGCTGGCCGGACTGCTGACTCTGCGTGGTGGCGATGTCGTAGGCGAGCAGACGCGTCTCCGGGTCGTCGGTGCGGTCGCGCACGATCATCGCGAGCTCGACACCCTGCTGGTGGTGCTCCTGCATGTCGCGGGCGAACCCGGCCTCGGCACTCGTCGTCCCCGGTGTCTGCGGGGCGCCGACGCTCAGCCGGCCCGCCGAGAAGGCGAGGACCCCGGTGACCGCGACGACCACGAGCCCGGCGATGACGAGCGGCCACGCCCGTCCCGGCGCGCGGCCCATCGGCTAGGAGACCTTGCCGGGAGCGTCGAGCGCGCCCGTGCAGGACGCCCCCGGCTCCGGCACCGACGAGCTCTGCCAGTACGCCTCGAAGAACTTCGCGATGCGCGGATCGTCGGCCTTCTGCACCTGCAGCTGCACGTTCCAGCCGCTGAGCACGATCGGGGCAGGCAGGCCGTCGTACGGTGACAGGACGGCGTAGGTGCGCGGGATCTTCGTCTTCAGCAGGTCGAGCTGCTCGGCGGACAGGTCGGGCGAGTACGTCACCCAGATCGCGCCGTGCTCCAGCGAGTGCACGGCGTTCTCCTTGGGCACCGGCTGGTCGTACACGCCGCAGTTGAGCCACATCGGGTTGTGCTCGCCGCCGGCGGGCGGGTTCTGCTTGTAGTCGACCGGGCCGGTCACGTGGCCCGCCGTGTTGTCGAACGTCTTCACGCCCTCGATCGAGAGGGTCTTGCCGCCGGCCTCGTAGGTGGCCGCCTTGGGTGCGGTCACGATGATCGTGGCGACGAGCGCGGCGACGGCGACGACACCGGCGATGGCCGACCCGATCCCGATCCGGCGGTTGCGCGTGCGGCGCGCCTGCTCCTTCTTGAACTGCTCCAACTTGGCCGCGCGGGCCTCGGCCTGACGTTGCTTGCGATTCGGAGCGGACGGGGATGGGGTCACGGGTGGGCCTCATTTCGACGTGGGGGTATCGGGATGAGCCAACCGAACGACGGGCGCGCCGCATTCCCCGCCGGACCCGCTCCCAGTCTCTTGCCAGGTGCGGCGCCTCCCGCCGCCCACCCGCCCCCGGGCCGGGCGCCCGCTAGACTCCGGGTCAGATCGATCCGAGGGGGACCGTGCTCATCACCATCGCCTACGCGGGGGCGCCCGCGACGGATCTCGGCTTCCTGCTGCACAAGCACCCCGACCGCGTGCACACGTTCGACCTCCCCGTGGGTGCCGCGCACGTCTTCTACCCGGAGGCCACGCCCGAGCGCTGCACGGCCGCCCTGCTGCTCGAGATCGACCCGGTCGAGCTCGTGCGCAGCAAGCGGTTCCGCGGGGACAGCGGGACCCTCGCGCACTATGTCAACGATCGCCCCTACGTCTCGGGATCGATGCTCGCCGTCGCCCTGCAGGCCGTCTTCCGGACGGCGATGACCGGCCGCTGCGACGCACGTCCCGACCTCGCCGCTGCAGAGCTCGACCTCGAGATCTCGATCGGCACGGTCCCGGTCCGCGGCGACGACGACCTGGCGGCACGACTGTTCGTCCCCCTGGGATGGGCGATCGACGAGGAGGTCTCCCCGCTCGATCCCGACTACCCGGAGTGGGGTCCGTCGCCGTATCGCACGCTCACCCTGCGCGGGAGTTCCCGCCTCGCGGACGCCCTCCGACAGCTCTACGTGCTGCTGCCGGTGCTGGACGACGCCAAGCACTATTGGGTCGCCGACGCGGAGGTCGACAAACTGCTGCGGGCCGGCGAGGGCTGGCTCGCCGCCCACCCGGAGCGCGAGCTCATCAGCCGCCGCTACCTCGCCCACCAGCGCTCCTACGTGGAGGATGCGGCGGTGCGGCTCGACGCCCTCGACGAATCCGGCGCCCGCGACTCCGGCACCCGCGACGACGCCGCCTCCTCCGACGCCGACACGGACGCCCGGCCGCGCCCGCTCAACCAGCAGCGCGCAGAGGCAGTGCTCACCGCCCTCCGCGACGTGGGCGCGACGTCGGTGGGCGACATCGGCTGCGGACCGGGCGCGCTGCTCGCCCGCCTCGCCGTCGACCCCACGATCCGCCGCATCGTCGGGACGGACGTGTCGGGCGCCGCGCTGGTCCGCGCGGCCGATCGACTGGGCCTCGCGGAGCGCAGCGACGCCGAGCGATCGCGCATCCAGCTCCTGACGTCGTCCGTCACCTACCAGGACGACCGCATCGCGGGGCTCGATGCCCTGGTGCTGATGGAGGTCGTCGAGCACGTCGAGCCCGACCGGCTCGACGCCCTCGAACGGTCGGTGTTCGCGTTCGCCCGCCCCGGTGCCGTCGTCGTGACCACGCCCAACGCCGAGTACAACGTGCGCTACCCCGGGCTGCGGCCTGACGGGTTCCGCCATCCCGACCACCGGTTCGAGTGGACGCGTGCCGAGTTCGCGGCCTGGGCGGAGGAGGCCGCGCGCCGCCACGGCTACACCGCCGAGTTCCGCACCGTCGGCGACGTCGACCCCGCGCACGGCTCCCCCACCCAGCTCGCCCTGTTCCGCCGGGAGGCGCCATGACGACCCACGAGTCGAACGCCACCGCCGCCGTGGAGCTCGCTGTCCCGACGCCCTCCCTCGTCGTGCTCGTCGGAGTGAGCGGCTCCGGGAAGTCGACCTTCGCCCGCGAGAAGTTCCGGCCCTACGAGACGCTCTCGAGCGACACGTTCCGCGGCATGGTGTCGAACGACGAGAACGACCAGAGCGCGACCGAGGCGGCGTTCGAGGCGCTGCGGCACGTCGCCGCGGCACGGCTGCGCGCGGGCCTCCTCACCGTGATCGACGCGACGAACGTGCAGGCCTCCGCGCGCCGCAGCCTCGTCCAGCTGGCGAAGGACCACGACGTGCTCCCGACGGCGATCGTGCTCGACCTGCCGACGGCGCTCTGCATCCAGCGCACCGAGGCGCGCCCCGACCGCGCGTTCGGGGCGGACGTGGTGCGCCGGCAGTCCAAGCAGCTGCGCTCGGGGCTCGCGGGGTTGAAGCGCGAGGGCTTCCGCACGGTGCACGTGCTCCGCGACGAGGAGAGCGTCGCCCAGGCGTCGATCGTCCGCACCCGGCTCCTCAACGACCGGACCGACGAGCACGGGCCGTTCGACGCGATCGGCGACGTGCACGGCTGCCGTTCCGAGCTGGAGTCACTGCTCGGCGCGCTCGGCTACCTCATCGAACGGGACGACCGGGGCCGTCCGATCGACGCGGCCCATCCCGAGGGCCGCCGGGTGCTCTTCCTCGGCGATCTGGTGGACCGTGGCCCGGATTCGCCCGGCGTCCTGCGCCTGGCCATGGGCATGGTGGCCGCCGGCCACGCCATCGCGGTGCCGGGCAACCACGAGGACAAGCTCGCGCGCGCTCTCCGGGGCGACAAGGTCACCGTCTCGCACGGCCTCGAGCTCACGCTCGCGCAGCTGGCGGAGGAGCCGCCGGAGTTCGTCGCCGACGTCGAGCGGTTCTGCCGGGAGCTGGTCGCGCACCTCGTGCTCGACGACGGCGCGCTGGTCATCGCGCACGCCGGTCTGAAGGAGGCGTATCACGGCCGCGCGTCGGGGCGGGTGCGTGCGTTCGCGCTCTACGGCGACGTGACCGGGGAGACCGACGAGTACGGCCTGCCCGTGCGCCTGCCCTGGGCCGATGACTACCGCGGCCGCGCCGTCGTCCTCTACGGGCACACGCCGGTCCCGCGCGCCGAATGGGTCAACAACACGATGTGCCTCGACACCGGCTGCGTCTTCGGGGGCGCCCTGAGCGCGCTGCGCTACCCCGAGCGCGAGGTCGTCTCGGTCGCTGCGGAGCAGAGGTGGGCCGAACCGGGTCGCCCGTTCCAGGCGGCGCCGGCCACCACGGAGCCGCGACCGGCCGGCGTCCTCCGCATCGACGACGTGATGTCCGCCCCGACCGTCGAGACGGGCACGCTCGGCCGCCTCCGGGTGCGCGAGGAGAGCAGGGCCGGTGCGCTGGAGGTCATGAGCCGCTGGGCCGTCGACCCGCGCTGGCTGCTCCACCTGCCGCCGACGATGTCGCCGCCGGCGGCATCCGCGCGTCCCGGCTTCCTCGAGCATCCCGACGAGGCGTTCGCCGCGTACCGTTCGGCGGGCGTGACGGATCTGATCGCCGAGGAGAAGCACATGGGCTCCCGCGCGATCGCCCTCGTGGCGAAGGACCCGGCCCGTTTCGACGCACCGGCCGACTGGATCGGGACGGTGCACACGCGCACCGGCCGGCGCTTCTTCGAGCCCGCCCTGGAGCGGGCCTTCCTGGAGCGGCTCACCGCCGCCGCGGAATCGGCCGGCCTCTTCGACGAGCTCGGGACGGACTGGCTCCTCCTCGACGGCGAGCTGCTGCCCTGGTCGCTGAAGGCCGGAGCCCTGATCCGCGAGCAGTACGCCGCCGTCGGCGCTGCGGCGCTCTCAGCCCTCCCCTCGGCCGTCGCCGCGCTGGAGCACGCCGCCGCGTCCGGGCTCGACGTCGCCGCCCTGCTCGAACGGACCAGCGGACGGGAACGGAACGCGCGCCGCTACGTCGACGCCTACCGCCGGTACGTGACCCGCACCGATGGACTCGAGGGCGTGCAGTTCGCCCCGTTCCAGCTGCTCGCCGCCGAGGGTCGGATCTTCGCCGACCAGGACCACGGCTGGCACCTCGCCCGCGCCGACCGGCTGGTCGCCGTCGACCCCGTGCTCGTCCGCGCCACGCGGCGGATCACGATCGAACTCGACGACGCCGACTCCGTGTCCGCCGCCGTCGCGTGGTGGTCGGAGCTGACGGAGGCCGGCGGCGAGGGGATGGTGGTCAAGCCGCGCCGCAACCTGGTGCGCAGCGGCCGTGCTCTCGCTCAGCCCGGCATCAAGGTGCGCGGACGGGAGTACCTGCGCATCATCTACGGCCCGGACTACACCGACGACGGACGTCTCGAGCGCCTCCGCGAGCGCGCGGTCGGCCACAAGCGCTCACTGGCCCAGCGGGAATACGCCCTCGGACTCGAATCGCTGCAGCGGTTCGTCGACCGCGAGCCGCTCTGGCGCGTGCACGAGGCCGTGTTCGCCGTGCTGGCGATGGAGACCGAGTCGATCGATCCGCGGCTCTGACGCCCTGCGCTACCAGCTGACCGGCAGCGCCTTGCCCTCCTCGTAGCCCGCGGCCGACTGGATGCCGACGAGGGCGCGCTCGTGGAACTCGGCGACGCTGCGGGCCCCGGCGTAGGTGAAGGAGCTGCGGACACCGGTGGTGATCATGTCGAGCAGGTCCTCCACCGAGGGGCGGAGCGGGTCCAGGTAGATGCGGGAGCTGGAGATGCCCTCGGCGAACAAGGTCTTGCGGGCGAGTTCGTAGGCGTCGAGCCGCTCGAAGCGCCCGGTGACCGCCTTCGTGCTCGCCATGCCCCAGCTCTCCTTGTAGAGCGCGCCGTCCGCGTCGCGGTCGAGGGTGCCGGGCGCCTCGATCGTGCCGGCGAACCAGGAGCCGATCATCACCGAGGCACCGCCGGCCGCGAGCGCCAGCGCGACGTCGCGCGGATAGCGCACCCCGCCGTCCGCCCAGACGTGCGCGCCGAGCTCGCGCGCGGTCTCGCTGGTCTCCAGCACCGCCGAGAACTGCGGGCGCCCGACCGCGGTCATCATGCGCGTCGTGCACATCGCGCCCGGGCCGACGCCGACCTTCAGGATGTCCGCACCGGCGGCGACGAGGTCGCGCACCGCCTGTTCGGTGACGACGTTGCCCGCGACGATCGGCAGGCCGAGCCCGAGGCCTTTCACAGTGTGCAGGGCGCGGCGCATGCCGTCCTGGTCGCCGTGGGCGGTGTCGATCACGAGCACGTCCACGCCGGCCGCGGCGAGCGCGGTGGCCTTGCCCGCGACGTCGCCGTTGATGCCGACGGCCGCGCCGACGCGCAGACGGCCCGAGGCGTCCACCGCGGGCGTGTAGATGGTGGAGCGCAGCGCGCTCTTCTTGCTCAGGGTGCCGACGAGGCGGCCGTGATCGAGCACCGGGGCGAACTCCAACCCGGCCGCGTCCATCACCTCGAACGCCGAGCGCCCGTCTGCCAGGTCCTCCGCATCGAGGGAGGTCAGGGTGCCGTGCAGGAGGTCGCCGATGCGCGCATCCGGCAGCGCGGAGCCGAGCTGGACGGCGGCGAGGCAGCCGAGGAACGCGCCGGACTGGTCGTGGACGACGATCCCGTGACCCTCGACGGCCGGGATGCGGCGGAGCACGTCGGCCACCGTCTCCTCCGGGGCAGCGGGGTACGGGGTGTCGAACGCCACCGGCTGGGCCTTCACCCAGCGGATCGCTTCGGCGAGATCCTGGAGGTGCATGTCCTGCGGCAGCACCCCCAGCCCGCCCCGGCGCGCCAGCGTCGCGGCGAGTCGCTTGCCGGTCACCGAGTTCATGTTGGCCGAGACGATCGGAATGGTCGCACCCGTGCCGTCGCCCGGCGCCAGTGAGACGTCGAGACGGCTCGTCACGTCCGAGCGGGACGGGACGAGGAAGACGTCCGAGTAGGTCAGGTCGTGGCGAGGCGTCGTTCCATAGAACTGCATGGGAATAACGGTATCGCCCCCGGCTGGGCGCCTGCACGGATGCGCCGATGGGATTAGGCTAGATGCTCGGATGGATGCGGGTGGTCACGAGCCGCCCGCTCGACGAAATCAACGGAGAGAGTGGGCGATCGGCTGTGTCGAGCCAATTGACCGGAGTGGGAACCGACGACGGTTCGTCGGGCGAGTTCGGAGCCAACGAATGGCTCGTCGACGAGCTGTACGAGCAGTTCGTCAAGGACAGGAACTCGGTCGACAAGTCCTGGTGGCCGATCCTCGAGAGCTACCGCCCCACGGTCAAGGAGGGGGACGCTGACGCCTCCCTCCCCTCGCCCGACGAGACACCGGCTCCGACCCCGGCCGAGCCTGTCGTGCCGGCCCCCGCCGAGCCGACCGTGCCGACGCCGGCCGAACCGACCGCGCCGACCCCCGGAGAGCCGACGGCTCCGTCCGACGCCCATCCCGTCACCACCCCGATCCCGGTGATCGGAAGCCAGCCGATCGCACGCACCACGTCGGTCGCACCGAAGCCCGCACCGGTCCCGGCCGACGCCCCGGTGACCTCCCCCAACGCCGTCGTCGGCGACGGCGAGGAGGTCGAGGACAAGGTCACCCCGCTGCGCGGCATGGCCAAGTCCCTCGCCACCAACATGGACGCCTCGCTCACGGTCCCGACCGCGACCAGCGTGCGCACCATCCCGGCGAAGCTGATGATCGACAACCGCATCGTCATCAACAACCACCTCAAGCGCGCCCGTGGCGGCAAGGTCTCCTTCACCCACCTCATCGGCTGGGCCCTGATCAAGGCGCTCAAGGAGTTCCCGAGCCAGAACGTCTTCTACGACGAGGTCGACGGCAAGCCGTCGGTCGTCGCTCCCGCGCACATCAACCTGGGCATCGCGATCGACATCCCGAAGCCGGACGGCAGCCGCGCCCTCCTCGTCCCGAGCATCAAGCGCGCGGACACCATGCGCTTCGGCGACTACCTCGCCGCGTACGAGGAGCTGGTGCAGAAGGCGCGCGCGAACAAGCTGACCGCGGGCGACTTCGCCGGCACGACGATCTCGCTGACGAACCCCGGCGGCATCGGCACGGTGCACTCGGTCCCCCGCCTGATGAAGGGCCAGGGCGCCATCATCGGCGCCGGCGCCCTCGAGTACCCGGCCGAGTTCCAGGGGTCGAGCGAGAAGACCCTCGCCGGCCTCGCGATCGGCAAGACCATCACGCTCACGAGCACGTACGACCACCGCGTCATCCAGGGCGCCGGATCGGGCGAGTTCCTGAAGATCGTGCACGAGCTGCTGATCGGCAAGCGCACCTTCTACGAGGACATCTTCGCCGAGCTGCGCATCCCGTACGCGCCGATCCGCTGGAACCCGGACATCAGCGTCGACCTCGCGAGCGCCGTCGACAAGACGGCCCGCGTGCAGGAGCTGATCAACTCCTTCCGCGTGCGCGGCCACCTCATGGCGGACATCGACCCGCTGGAGTACCAGCAGCGCTCGCACCCCGACCTCGAGATCGAGACCCACGGCCTGACGTTCTGGGATCTCGACCGCGAGTTCGTCACCGGCCACTTCGGCGACAAGCGCACCATGAAGCTGCGCGACATCCTCGGCGTGCTGCGCGACTCCTACTGCCGCACCGTCGGCATCGAGTACATGCACATCCAGGACCCGGCCCAGCGCAAGTGGTTCCAGGACAAGCTGGAGCGCGCGTACGAGAAGCCCACCCACGACGAGCAGCTGCGCATCCTCGGCAAGCTCAACGAGGCGGAGGCGTTCGAGACCTTCCTGCAGACGAAGTACGTCGGCCAGAAGCGGTTCAGCCTCGAGGGCGGCGAGTCGACCATCGCGCTGCTCGACACCATCCTGCAGGGTGCGGCGGAGGCTCAGCTCGACGAAGCCGCCATCGGCATGGCGCACCGCGGCCGCCTCAACGTCCTCACCAACATCGCGGGCAAGACGTACGGCCAGATCTTCCGCGAGTTCGAGGGCACGCAGGACCCGCGCACCGTCCAGGGATCGGGCGACGTGAAGTACCACCTCGGAACCGAGGGCACCTTCAAGGGCGCCGCCGGCGAGGAGATCCCGGTCTACCTGGCGGCGAACCCGTCGCACCTGGAGGCCGTGGACGGCGTGCTCGAGGGCATCGTGCGCGCCAAGCAGGACCGCCGCCCCGCCGGGACGTTCCTCACCCTGCCGATCCTCATCCACGGCGACGCCGCTATGGCGGGGCAGGGAATCGTGGTCGAGCAGATGCAGATGTCGCAGCTGCGCGCCTACCGCACCGGCGGCACGATCCACGTCAACATCAACAACCAGGTCGGTTTCACGACGCCTCCCGGCGAGGGCCGCACCTCGGTCTACTCGACCGACGTCGCCAAGACCATCCAGGCGCCGATCTTCCACGTGAACGGCGACGACCCGGAGGCCGTGGTGCGCGTCGCGCAGGTCGCCTTCGAGTACCGCCAGGAGTTCAAGCGCGACGTCGTCATCGACCTCATCTGCTACCGCCGCCGCGGTCACAACGAGGGCGACGACCCGTCGATGACGCAGCCGCTCATGTACAACCTCATCGAGGCGAAGCGCTCCGTGCGGCGCCTCTACACCGAGGCCCTCGTCGGCCGCGGCGACATCACCGAGGAGGAGTACGAGCAGGCGCACCGCGACTTCCAGGAGCGCCTCGAGCGTGCCTTCATGGAGACGCACGCCGCGCAGACCAACTCGACCCCGATCGTGACCGCCGACGGCGTCGCAGCGGGTCTCGAGTCGCCGAACGCACAGCAGAACGACGACAACGTCGGCGAGCCGGAGACCACGGCCGTCACGGAGCAGGTCATCCAGCTCATCGGCGATGCGTTCAACAACCCGCCGGCCGGCTTCACGGTGCACCCCAAGCTGCAGCAGCTGCTGAACAAGCGCAGCGACATGAGCCGCAACGGCGGGGTCGACTGGGGCTTCGGCGAGCTGCTCGCCCTCGGAACGGTCCTGCTGGAGGGCACCCCGGTGCGTCTCGCCGGCCAGGATGCACGCCGCGGCACCTTCGTGCAGCGCCACGCCGTCCTCCACGACCGTGTGAACGGCCAGGAGTGGCTGCCGCTGGCGAACCTCAGCGACAACCAGGCCCGGTTCTGGATCTACGACTCGCTCCTGAGCGAGTACGCCGCGATGGGATTCGAGTACGGCTACTCGGTCGAGCGCCCGGACGCCCTCGTGCTCTGGGAGGCCCAGTTCGGCGACTTCGCCAACGGCGCGCAGATCGTCATCGACGAGTTCATCTCGTCGGCCGAGCAGAAGTGGGGTCAGCGGTCGTCGCTCGTCCTGCTCCTCCCGCACGGCTACGAGGGGCAGGGGCCTGACCACTCCAGCGCCCGCATCGAGCGCTACCTGCAGATGTGCGCCGAGAACAACATGACCGTCGCGCGTCCGTCGACCCCGGCGTCGTACTTCCACCTGCTGCGCCGTCAGGCGTACGCCCGCCCCCGTCGTCCGCTGGTCGTCTTCACCCCGAAGGCGATGCTCCGGCTGCGCGGTGCGACGAGCAGCGTCGCCGACTTCACGTCGGGCAAGTTCGAGCCGGTCATCGACGACGCGCGCGTCACCGACAAGGCCGCGGTGAAGCGGGTCCTGCTGCTGGCGGGCAAGCTGTACTACGACCTCCTCAACGAGCTCGACAAGAACCCCAACCCGGAGATCGCCCTCGTGCGGGTGGAGCAGTACTACCCGCTCCCGGCCGCCGAGTTGAAGGCCGTCGTCGACTCGTACCCGAACGCCGAGCTGGTGTGGGTGCAGGACGAGCCCGAGAACCAGGGCGCCTGGCCGTACATGATCCTGGAGACCTCCAAGCTGGGCCCGCGCCCGCTCGGCGTCGTCTCCCGCCCGCCGTCGGCCTCCCCGGCCGCCGGTTCGGCGAAGCGCCACGCGCAGGAGCAGTCGGTGCTCATCCAGCGGGCGCTGACGCTGTAGCGACAGGCGGTCGACGCCATCCGGCCGGTCGGGCTCTCGAGCCCGGCCGGCCGTCGTCGTTCCGCACCCCGCGACCCCTGTCGCGGAACGCGCACTCAGGCGTACGTTGTGGCCATGACCGTGCTGACCACCCACCGCCTCGGCGAACCCTGCTGGGTCGATCTCGCCTCCTCCGACGTGACACGTGCGCGCGACTTCTACACCGCCCTGTTCGGCTGGACCGTCGACGAGGCGGGCGAGGAGTACGGCGGGTACGTGACGATGCGCAAGGACGGCCGGATGGTGGCCGGCATCGGCCCGGCGATGTCAGAGGGACAGCAGGACGCCTGGCTGACGCACCTGCTCGTCGAGGACGCCGAGACCGCGGAGCGGGACGCCGTCACGGCCGGCGCCCAGACGCTCGCGACGACGATGGAGGTCGGCGTCGAGGGCAGGCTCGCCGTGATCGCGGATCCCGGCGGTGCGGTCGTCGGGCTGTGGGAGCCGCGGGAGCACCGCGGCTTCGAGCTCGTCAACGAGGTCGGCGCCCCCGCCTGGCACGAGCTCTACGCCCGCGCGTACGCCGCGCAGCTCGACTTCTACACGCGCGTCTTCGGCTGGAAGACGAATGTCCTCGGTGACACGGCCGACTTCCGTTACGCGACGTTCGGAGACCCCGATGCCCCGGGCGGCGGCGTGTACGACGCCGACGGGATGCTCCCGCCGGGCGTCCCCTCGCACTGGGTGGTCTACTTCGGTGTCGCCGACGCCGACGCCGCCTCGCAACGCGTGGTCGCGCTGGGCGGGACGATCGTGCGCGATCCCTGGGACAGCGAGTTCGGCCGGTTCGCGCAGGCCACCGATCCGCTCGGCGCGCTGTTCTTCCTGCACCAGGTGCGCTGACGACACCAGGTGCGCTGACCCCCGGCCCCTGCGGCTGTTGCGCCGCGCGGGGTCACGAGCGGTGTCGGAGCCCGTCCACGAGCAGATCGAGCAGGCGCGCGATCTGCCCGGAGTCCGCCGTGCTCCGTGTGGCCAGGAAGACGCCCACGAGCGTCGTCGTGACGTCGTCGGGCTCCAGATCGTCGCGCAGCGAGCCGTCGGCCGCCCCCGCCTCCAGGAATCCGCGGATCGCCCCGTTCACCCGTTCGCGGGTATGGAGGGTGTTGGCCGCGTCGGCGAGCGCTCCGGCCCGCAGCGACTCCGCCATCCCGCGCTTCGTCGTCACGAACTCGGCGTACCGGTCCATCCAGGTGCGCAGCGCGGCATCCGCCGTCCGCCCGTCGGGGAGCTCCGCCGCCGCGATGACGGCGTCGAGCTCCTGCGCGTAGACCGCGGCGATGAGATCCTCCCGCGTCGGGAAGTTGCGGTAGAGCGTCCCGATGCCGACGCCGGCCGCCCGGGCGATGGTCTCCAGGGAGACCTGCTCCCCGCCGGCGGCGAAGGCGGAACGCGCGGCGTCGACGAGCGCGGCACGATTGCGCGCGGCGTCGGAGCGCGGCGAACGGGATCGCGGCTGGACGGTCTCGGGGGATGACAAAGCGGAGGGTCCTCCGTATAGTGGTTACGAAGCGGAGGCTCCTCCGCTCTCTGACGAGTATAGGGATGCACCCACCATGAGCGACACCTCCATCCACCCCGGCGGCAGCTTCGACCTGGCCGGGCGACCCGTCGCGCGCATCGGCTACGGGGCCATGGCGCTCGAGCGGTTCGCCGCGGATCCGACCGCGGGCGAGCGATTGCTGCGCCGCGCGATCGAGCTGGGGATCGACCACATCGACACCGCAGACTTCTACGGCGACAGCGTGTCGAACGACCTGATCCGTCGCGCCGTCCGCCCCGAGGACGACGTCCTGGTGGTCACCAAGGTCGGGGCGCTCAAGAACCCCGGTGGCCCGATCCCCCTCCGTCCCGGCCAGAAGCCGGACGAGCTGCGCCGTGCGGTCGAGGACAACCTGCGCACGCTGGGACGCGAACGGCTCGACGTGGTGAACCTGCGCCGGCTCGACGTCGGACCGGGCATCACCGCCGAAGGCGATCAGGTCGTCGACCTCGACGACCAGCTCGCCGAGCTCACGGCGCTGCGCGATGCCGGCCTCATCGGCGCGATCGGTCTGAGCGCGATCGACATCGACACGCTCCGCCGCGCCCTCCCGGCCGGGGTCGCCTGCGTGCAGAACGCCTACGGCGTCGTCGCGCGCCGGTTCGAGCCGATGCTCGAGCTCTGCACGGAGAACCGCATCGCCTGGGTGCCGTTCTTCCCGCTCGGCTCCGGCTTCCCCGGTATCCCGAAGGCGACCGAGCAGCCCGAGGTCATCGCGGCGGCACAGCGCTTGGAGGCGACGCCGGCACAAATCGGCCTCGCCTGGCTCCTCGGCCACGCACCGAACACGCTGCTCATCGCGGGAACGTCGAGCGCGGAGCACCTCGCCGAGAACGTCGCCGTCGGCGGCATCGTTCTGGACGACGCCACCGTGGCCGAGCTCGACGCGATCTGGGATGCCCGCTTCTCCGGGGCAGGCGAACCCGCCCCTCAGTGGACCGACTGACCGCCGGCCGTGCTCAGTGGGCGGTCGCCTGGAACGACCGGATGCGCAGCAGCACCTCGGTGCGCAGCGTCTCCGGCGCGGTCTCCTTGCACGCCCGCTGCACGACCTCGGTCAGCACCACGTTGAGGTGCGCCTCGTTCGTGCACCCGTCACAGTTCGCGAGGTGCTCCCGGATGTCCGCCGCATCCTCGCGGCAGAGCTCGTTGCGCAGGTATTCCTCGAGGTCGTTCTTGGCCTTCTCGCAGCCGCAGTCCGTCATTTCGTGCTCCTGGTGGTCTGCACGGCGGCGGGCTGGACAGCAGAGAGCCCGCGCTCGTGCGCGTAGTCGGTGAGGAGTTCCCGCAGCATCTTGCGACCGCGGTGCAGCCGGCTCATCACCGTGCCGATGGGGGTCTTCATGATGTCGGCGATCTCCTGGTAGGAGAATCCCTCCACATCGGCGAGGTAGACGGCCAGCCGGAAGTCCTCCGGGATGGCCTGCAGCGCGTCCTTGACGGCACTGTCGGGCAGGTGGTCGATCGCCTCGGCCTCGGCCGACCGGCTGGACGACGCAGAGATGGACTCCGCCCCGCCGAGCTGCCAGTCCTCGAGTTCGTCGATCGTCCCCTGATACGGCTCGCGCTGCTTCTTGCGATAGGTGTTGATGAACGTGTTGGTGAGGATGCGGTACAACCACGCCTTCAGGTTCGTGCCCTGCTGGAACTGGTTGAACGCGGCATACGCCTTGACGTAGGTCTCCTGCACCAGGTCCTGTGCGTCGGACGGGTTCCTGGTCATGCGGAGGGCCGCTGCGTACAGCTGGTCCATGAACGGCAGGGCCTGCTCCTCGAAGAGGCGACCGCTGTCCTCGGTTTCGGTGCTCATCAGGGGCCAGTCTAGTTGCGTGGCCGCCCTCGCGTCCCGGAGGGGACGGACCGCACCCGTGGAACGGTTCCCGACGGCCGGGCGATGGATCGTCGCCGGGCGTGGAGCGTCGAGAACAGAGGTCCTGGATGCCACGGGATGTCCTTCCTTCGGTCGGGAACACGGATACCCTTGACAACAATGCTGATCTCGAAATATTCCGCGCCAGACTTTGACCCGTACGGCGACGCCCGCACGGAGGAGCCGAACACGCTCTGGCCCGCCCCGGTCGCCTCCGGCCCGGTCTCGGCATCCGTGTCGCTCCCGGGATCGAAGTCGCTCACCGCCCGCGAGCTCGTGCTCTCCGCCCTCGCCGACGGCCCCTCGCTGCTGCGCGCCCCGCTGCACTCGCGCGACACCGCGAACATGGTCGAAGCGCTCCGCTCGCTCGGCGTCCGCATCGAGGAGAAGGGCGGCGACAGCGAGTTCGGCGCCGATCTGCTCGTGACCCCTGCCGAGGAGCTGCTCGGCAGCACGACGATCGAGTGCGGCCAGGCCGGAACCGTCATGCGTTTCGTCCCCCCGATCGCGGGGCTGGCACTCGGGCCGACCTCCTTCGACGCGGACGACTCCGCGCGCGGTCGGCCGATGGGTGCGATCATCGCCGCCCTGCGCGCGCTCGGTGTCGACGTGAACGACGACGGTCGCGGCTCGCTCCCGTTCACCGTGCACGGCACGGGCTCCGTCGCCGGTGGCGCGATCAGCGTGGACGCCTCCAGCTCGAGCCAGTTCGTGAGCGCCCTGCTGCTCTCGGCCAGCCGGTTCGAGGAGGGGCTCGACCTGACCCACTCCGGCGAGCGTCTGCCGAGCCTGCCCCACATCGAGATGACCATCGCGGCGCTGTCGGCGCGCGGCGTCGAGGTCGACTCCCCCGCGGTCGGCCGGTGGATCGTCCGCCCGGGCGCCATCGCGGCGCGCGACATCGACATCGAACCGGATCTCTCCAACGCGGCGCCGTTCCTGGCTGCGGCGGTGGTGACCGGCGGATCGGTCACCGTCACCGGCTGGCCCGACGCGACCACCCAGGTCGGTGCCGACCTCGCCGACCTGCTTCCGCTGTTCGGGGCGACGGTGACCCGAGACGGCGACCGTCTGACCGTCACCGGCCCCGAGCGCATCCGGGCCGTCGAGCTCGACCTGACGACCGGGGGCGAGCTCGCGCCGGCGTTGGTCGCGATCGCGGCGCTGGCCGACGGCCCGAGCGAGATCACCGGCATCGGCCACATCCGTCATCACGAGACCGACCGGCTCGCCGCGCTGGCCGCCGAGATCAACGGCCTCGGCGGCGCGGTCAGCGAGCTCGAGGACGGCCTGCGCATCGAGCCCCGACCGCTGCACGGCGGCGTGTGGCGCAGCTATGAGGACCACCGGATGGCCACCGCCGGCGCGATCGTCGGCCTCGTGGTCCCCGGCGTGGAGATCGAGAACGTCGCGACGACGGCGAAGACCCTCCCGCAGTTCACCCAGCTGTGGACGCGGATGCTCGCGGAAGGCACCGCTTCGCAGTGACGGAGAACACGGGGGCCTGGTGGGACGACGGGGACGACGACGACGAGTACGACGCCTACGACGAGTCGAACATCCGCGCGCGGCCGAACCCGAAGGGCAACCGTCCGCGCACCAAGACCCGCCCGGAACATGCCGACGCGCAGATCGCCCGGGTGCTCGGGGTCGACCGAGGGCGCTACACGGTGCTGCTGGACGAGGACACCGACGACGAGCACCAGCTGACCGCCGCGCGGGCGAGCGAGTTGCGACGCCAGCCGATCGTGACCGGCGATCGGGTCGCCGTGGTCGGCGACACGACCGGCGAAGACGGCACGCTCGCGCGGATCGTCCGGATCGAGGAGCGCACCACGCTGCTGAGGCGCAGCGCGGACGACACCGACGAGGTGGAGCGGGTGGTCGTGGCGAACGCGGACCAGATGCTGATCGTGGTCGCCGCCGCGAACCCCGAGCCGCGCACCCGGCTGGTCGACCGCTACCTGGTGGCCGCGTACGACGCCGGGATCGAGCCGATGCTCTGCGTCACGAAGATCGACCTGGCCGACCCCGGTCCCTTCCTCGAGAACTTCGCCGGGCTGGACCTGCCCGTCTTCACCAGCCGCGAGGACCGGATCCCGGTCGACGAGATCACGGCCGCCCTCGTCGGCCACGACACCGTCGTCGTCGGGCACTCGGGCGTCGGCAAGTCCACCCTCGTCAACGAGATCGTTCCCGGAGCCCGTCGGGCCACCGGGCACGTCAACGTCGTGACCGGGCGCGGGCGGCACACGTCGTCGTCGACGGTGTCCCTCCGCGTCGAGAACGGCGAGGGACGCGGCTGGGTGATCGACACGCCGGGCGTCCGGTCGTTCGGCCTGGGCCATGTGAACACGGACAGCATCCTGAAATCGTTCACCGACCTCGCCGAGCTCGCGGAGGACTGCCCACGCGGGTGCACCCACCTGCCCGACGCCCCGGACTGCGCGATCGTGGAGGCCGTCGAGTCCGGAGCCCTGGGCGACGCCGGCCGCGCCCGGCTCGACTCCCTGCAGCGATTGCTCACCACGTTCGCGCGCTGAGCGAGAATGGGTGCATGACTGACGTGCGACTCGAAGCCGGCCAGAAGGCCCCCGCGTTCACCCTGACCGATCAGGACGGCGCCCCCGTCTCCCTCGGCGACTACGCCGGAGAGAACGTGATCGTGTATTTCTACCCGGCCGCGATGACCCCGGGCTGCACCACGGAGGCCTGCGACTTCCGTGACAACCTCAACTCGCTGAAGTCGGCCGGCTACCAGGTGATCGGCATCTCGAAGGACGCGCCGGCACGGAACAAGACCTTCCAGGAGCAGGAGGGCCTCAACTTCCCGCTCCTCTCGGACGAGGACCTCGCGGTGCACGAGGCCTACGGCGCCTACGGCGAGAAGAAGCTCTACGGAAAGGTCGTGACCGGTGTGATCCGCTCCACCTTCGTCGTCGACCCGGACGGCTCCATCCGCCTGCCGCTCTACAACGTGAAGGCGACGGGGCACGTCGCCTCGCTCCGCAAGAAGCTGGGCCTCGACTGATCCGTCGACGCGTGCTGCGCGGTCGCTAGGCCGGCAGCCGCGGGACCGACGCGAGCAGCCGCTGCGTGTAGGGGTCGGCCGGGGAGCGCAGCACGTCCCGGGTCGGCCCCTGCTCCACGACCCGGCCGCCGCGCAGCACGACCGTCTCCGCGCAGAGCGACGCGACCACGCTGAGGTCGTGCGACACCATCACCACGGTCAAGCCCTCCTGCGCCGAGAGCCGTCCGAGCAGCTCGACGATCTGGATGCGCGTCGTGACATCGAGCGCGCTCACCGGCTCGTCCGCGAGCAGCACACGGGGACGGGAGACGAGGGCGCGGGCGATCGCGATGCGCTGGCGCTGGCCGCCGGAGAACTCGTGCGGGTACCGGCCGGCAGCGTCCGCGGGGAGCGAGACCGCCTCCAGCGCGGCGGCCACCCGGTCACGGGCATCCGCTCCGGAGGCGATGCGGAGCGACGCGAGCGGCTCCCCCACGATACGCCCGACGCTCTGTCGCGGGTCCAGCGACGAGTACGGGTCCTGGAAGACGGTCTGCACGCTCCGGCGGAACGCGCGCATGACGTCGCGGTCGCGGCGGTCGAGAGGCGCCCCATCGAAGAGCACGGCCCCGCTGCTCGGGCTGGACAATCCGAGCAGCAGCGAGAGCACGGTGGTCTTGCCCGCGCCGGACTCACCGACCAGACCGACGCTGCGGCCGGTCTGCACGCTCAGCGAGATGCCCTCCAGAGCGGGCCCGGTGGCACGGCGGTAGCGGAAGCCGGCGTCGCGGAGTTCCAGGATGGCGGTCATTCCACCTCCAGGGCGGCATCGAGCTCACGGGCGCTGCGCACGAGCTCGACGGTGTAGGGGTCGACGGGAGCGTCGAGGAGGCGTCGGATGCCGCCCTCCTCGACCACACGGCCGCCGCGCAGCACCAGCGCGCGCTCGGTCATGCGCGAGACGACGGCGAGGTCGTGGCTGACGAACAGCAGCGCCATGTCACGGTCGGCGACGAGCGCGTCGAGCAGCCCGAGCACCTCGGCCTGGACCGTGACGTCGAGCGCGGTCGTCGGCTCGTCGGCGATCAGCAGCCGCGGCCGGCAGGCCAGCGCCGCCGCGATCGCGACACGCTGCCGCTGGCCGCCCGAGATCTCGTGCGGGTAGGCGCGCGCGATCCGATCCGAGTCGGGCAGCCGGACCTCGTCGAGGGCGTCGCGCACGGCCGAGCGCAGGGCTCCGCCGCGCAGTCCGAGGTGTCGACGCAACGGCTCGGCGACCTGCTGCCCGAGGCGCATCAGCGGGTCGAGGGCCGTCAACGGCTCCTGGAAGACGAACGAGACGGTCCGGCCGCGGAGCGGCACGAGGTCTCGCTCCTTCGCCCCCACGACCTGCACCCCGTCGAGCTCCACCGAGCCGGACGCGGTGAGCCCGTCCGGCAGGAGCCCCGCGATGGCGAACGACGTGAGCGACTTGCCCGAACCGGACTCGCCGATCAGGCTCAGCCGCTCCCCCGCGTCGAGGGAGAACGAGACGTCGTCCACCAGCGGTGAGCCGTCGCGCGCGGCGACGGACAGCGAACGCACATCCAGGATCATCGGGACCGCCTCCGTGTCGGGTCGGCCACGTCACGGAGCCCGTCCGCGACCAGGTTGACGCCGATCACGAGCACCACCAACGCGATACCCGGGGCGATGGCCCCGACCGGGGCGACGGCCACCGTGCCCTGCGCCTCCTGCAGCAGGCGGCCCCAGGACGCGTTCGGCGGCGGCGCGCCCAGGCCCAGATACGACAGGCTCGCCTCGGCGAGCACGGCGATGCCGAACTGCAGCGCCAGGTTGACCAGCAGGGTCGGCCAGATGTTGGGCAGCACATGGCGGGCGACCACGCCGGGCCAGCTGGTCCCGGACGTGCGGGCCGCCGTGACGTACTGCTGTGAGAGGACCCGCTTGGCGAGCACCCGGGTGAGCCGGGCGATGACGGCGGACATGGCGAGACCGATCGCCAGGATCGCGGTACCGAGCGACGCGCCCTGCGCCGCGACGATGAGCATGGCGAGGAGCAGCGTCGGGAAGGCGATCAGGATGTCCAGCAGCGCCGAGATGGTGTCGTCCAGCCAGGTCGACGCGAAGGCCGCCAGCAGGCCGATCGTGACGCCGATGATCGCCCCGATGGCGACGGAGCCGAGGCCGACGGCCAACGCGATCCGCGCGCCCACCATCAGCTGCGACAGCAGGTCGCGCCCCAGCTTGTCCGTGCCCAGCCAGTGCTCCGGTCCCGGCGGCTCGAGTCGCCCGCCACCCGTGTCGCTGGGGGCGTACGGCAGCCAGACGAAGGACACCAGTGCGACGATCGCGATCAGCCCGACGAGTGTCAGGCCGATCCCGAGCGTGACCGACCGACGGGTGCGACGGCGCGGCCCCTGCTGCGGTGCGGCGCCCTGCGCCGCGGCCTGGTCGACGACGGCGCTCATCGGTTCCCCGAGATGCTGTGCCGCAGCCGCGGATCCACGAGCCGCTGCACCACATCGGCGGCGAAGCCGATGATCAGCACGGCGAACGTGGAGACGAAGAGGATGCCCTGGATGCTCTGGAAGTCGTGCTGCTCGATCGCCCGCAGCAGCATGCTCCCCAACCCGGGCAAGGTGAACACGCTCTCGACCACGACGGCGCCGAGGAAGGTCGTGGCGAGCTCGATGCCGAGGATCGAGATCACGGGGACGGCCCCGTTGCGCAGGCCGTGCCGCCACATCGCGCCGCCGAACGTCGAGCCGAGCGCCCGGGAGTTGCGCAGGTAGTCGCTCCCGATCACGTCGAGCGTCGCGCTGCGCACGTAGCGCGAGATGGACGCGCTCATCACGATCGCGATGGTGATGATCGGCAGCGCCAGCGACTCCAGCGCCGCCGCCGGATCGGCCCAGTCGTCGCGCGGGAAGCCCCCGGAGGGGAACCAGCGCAGGTTGATCGAGAAGACGCTGACCAGCAGGATTCCGACCCAGAACACCGGCACCGCGATGCCGAGCTGCGAGAACGCGGAGAGGAGGATGCCGTACCAGCGGTCGGCCTTCCACGCCGCCACGAAGCCGATCGGCAGGGCGAGGAGCAGTGCGAGCAGGAACGACAGGATCGTCAGCGGGATCGTGACCGCCAGTCGCGAGACGATCTCGGGCCCGACGGGCAGCGAGCTGATGAACGAGGTGCCGAGGTCGAGGCGCAGGATGCTGCCGAACCAGGCGAAGAACTGGTCGATCAGCGGCTTGTCGCTGCCCACCTGCTTCTGAGCAGCCGCGATCTGCTCCGGGGTCGCGTTGACCGACAGCAGCGCATTCGCCGGGTCGCCGGGAAGGACGCGGAGCAGGAAGAAGAGCACCACCATGGCGAGCAGCAGCGACACCACGAGGAACGCGGTACGACGCAACAGATACGGGGCCATGGTGTTTTCAGCGTAGACGCCCGGGGAGTCCGCGACGGACTCCCCGGGCGGGGAGGGAGGGAGCTCTCGGTGCTACTTCTTGACGATGTCGTACGTGTAGAACGTCGAGTTCAGCCCGTTGACGGTGTAGCCGGAGAGGTCGCTCGAGGCGACGACGATCTGCGGCGTGAGGTACAGCCACACGCTGGCGGCGTCCTTCGCGATCTGCTCGTTGACCAGCTTCAGCTTCGCGGTCTGCTCTGCCGTGGTCGACGACTGCTCGGCCTCGTTCACCCACTGGGTCACCTGCGGGTTGTTGTAACCCCAGTAGAAGTCGGGGTTGCCGTACCAGACCACGTCGCGGTCGTTGACGTGCTCCTGCAGGGTCGCCTCGAAGTTCTTCTCCTTGAAGACCTTCGAGTACCACTCGTCGGCCGAGATGGTGTTGATGTTCACGGTGATGCCCACCTTGGCGAGCTCGCTCTTCACGAACTCGGCGACGGCCGGGTGCGGGTCGTAGCTCGGGGTGTCGAGCGTGAAGGTGAAGCCGTTCGCGTAGCCGGCGTCCGCCAGTTCCTTCTTGGCCAGAGCGGTGTCGTACGGGTTGACCTTGGTCAGGTCCTCGTACCAGGGGTCGCTCGGGGGCACCATCGAGCCGATCAGCGTGCCGTAGTTCCCCCAGATGGAGTTCAGCAGCTTCTTCGTGTCGATCGCGGAGTACACGGCCTTGCGGACCTCGGCCTTGTCGAACGGCGCGACGCGGTCGTTGAAGGCCAGGAGTTCCTTCACCGTCGACTTGCCGTCGTTGATCGTGTAGTCCTTGTTGTCCTTGAGCTGCGCGAGGGCGTCCGGGCTCTGGACGTTGGTGACGATGTCGACCTGGTTGGTCAGCAGCGCGTTGGAGAGGGCGGAGGCGTCGGTGAAGTAGTCGAAGACGACCTCCTTGTTCTTCGCCTTCTGACCCCAGTAGCCGCTCCAGCGCTCGATGCTGAGCGAGCTGCCGCGCTTCCAGGTGCCGAGGGTGTACGGGCCGGTGCCGTCCTCCGCGGTCTTGTAGTCCTTGACGCCCGGGCCGTAGATCCACACGTAGCTGAGGTTGTACGGCAGCGAGATCGAGCGGCTCTTCAGGGTGATGACGACCGTGTGGGCGTCCGGGGTCTCGATCCCCGAGATCACGGCGAGCTGGGACTTGCGGGCCGACTGCGAGTCGGCGGCGGTCACGCGCTCGATGCTGCGCTTGACGTCGGCGCTGGTGAACTCCGAGCCGCCGTGGAACTTCACGCCGTCGCGGAGGGTGAAGGTGTAGGTCAGCCCGTCCTCGCTCGTCGTGTACTTGGTGGCGAGCAGGGGCTCGACCTTGCCGTCGTCGGTGAGCTTGAACAGGCCCTCGTAGACGTTGCCGTTGAACGCCTCGGTGACGCCGCTGCCGCTTCCGGCGGTGTTGTCGAGGTGGACGGGCTCGTTCTGGGAGCCGACGGCGATCGACGCGTCCGTTCCGGACGCCGACGACGAAGACGACGCGCCCGAGCATCCGGCGAGCGCCAGCGCAGCGGCGAGTCCGATCGCGAGGGTGGCGAGCAGGGGGGTCTTTCTCAAGGGAGTTCTCCTGTGCTGTGGGGAGGGAGGTGCGGGGTGAACGGGGGAAAGGGTGGAGCCGAATGCGCTACTGCGCGCCGCCGGAGCGGAGCACCACGCGCTTCTCGCCCGCGGTGACGGACACTGCGAAGCGGTTGTTCCGCGGCGGCAGCGGACAGTTGTACTGGTCCGAGAATCCGCAGGGCGGGACGAACGCACGGTTGAAGTCGAGGACGACGCGGTCGCCGTCGCGCTGCACGAAGAGGAAGCGTCCGGACGCGTACGTCCCGTCCTCCCCCTCGGCGCCGTTGGTCGCGTCGGCGAAGACCAGCAGCAGAGTGCCGTCGTCGTCGAAGGCGCTGAGCGTGTAGTCGACGCCGTCGCGGGTGAAGGTGATGTCGCCGGGCACGACCAGCTCGCGGGTCAGCCCGTTGTCACGCAGGTGCTCGAACGGCACGGTGCGGTCGGCGGCGACGGCATGGAACTCGGCCTCCACCACCCACGACGGGTCGAACGGGAACGTGTCGATCGTCTCGAACGCGCGGATTGCCGCCGAGGCCGCATCCCAGAGGCGGATGCCGCGCTCGGGTTCGCCCGTCTCCAGGTTCCGGCGGGTGAGGTCGGTGGCGGTGACGGTGCTCGCCTGACCGGCGAGAGCCTCCTCGGCGGTCGTCGTGTCGCCGGACGGGAGCCAGCGCGTCTCGATGAGGGCGAGATTGCCGGTCGAGGCGACCACGGACGAGAGCCGCTCCCGGCGCCACGCGTCGTATCCGGTACGGGCGGCGTCGATCGAGGCGGGGGACGCCGAGGGGTGGACGGAGGTCTGCGGGGCGGAGGGAACAGTCACGATGTCGGGCATAACGCACTCAGTCTGCGTCTTGTTCCCGCCGGATGCTCATTCGTGTTGCTCTGTGTTGCGCACAGTGGCACGCACGACCGAGGGCGTCAGGGCGAGGACGCCGGCCACCAGGGCCGGGACGAGCAGCGCCCAGCCGAGATCGGGACGCGCGACGAGTCCTTGGAAGCAGCCCACCGCCACCGCGATCTGGAGGATCTGGATGGTGACGGTCGATGCCCGCGCCCACGCGCGCCGACGCAGGATGCCCGCGGCGGTGACGATGACCCAGACGGCCGCCAGCGCCGTCAGGACGAAGATCGCGATCGCGGTGGTGAGGTATTCCGGCGTCAGCGTGAGCAGATCGATCAGCAGCCAGACAGCCAGCACGGTGACCAGGGCGGCCTCCAGGAACAGGATCACCGCGAGCGCCAGCAGCGCCGGCGGACGCGTGGCCGAACTGGGCACTATACCACCCCACCATTTCCGTCTTGTGTTCTCAGCGTTATCCCATACAAAACTATTGATTCGAGTTAAGCGCTATGGGAGCATATTGGAGGTCGAGTTAGTGCTCACAGGGTGGTGGGCAGGTCTTTTCCCAACGGATCTGAAGAACCCTGTAACCCGACTGCTTACCTGCATTCTAGGCCGCTCAGGCCAGAAAACATTCAGCAAACAAGGAGCATATCTTCATGGATTGGCGCGACAAAGCCGCCTGCCTGACCGCGGACCCCGAGCTTTTCTTCCCCGTCGGAAACACGGGTCCCGCTGTCGACCAGATCGACAAGGCGAAGGCGGTCTGCGCGCGCTGCACCGTCACCGAGATCTGCCTGCAGTACGCCCTGGAGACCGGCCAGGACTCGGGCGTCTGGGGCGGCCTCTCCGAGGATGAGCGCCGCGCGCTCAAGCGCCGCGCCGCGCGCGCCCGTCGCGCGTCCTGACGGCGCCCGCTCCTCGAACGACTTCTCACCGCACCACAGCACCGCCGAGGCGGCGCTCCGCATCAGCTGGACGGACACCTAGCACCCCGAACAGCACGACCTCAGCGGAGCGCCCCTCGGCATTTCTGTGTCCTGGGGTATCGGCGTCCTGAGGTGTCGGCGTCCTGAGATTCCGGTGTCCTGAGGCGGACCGCCGCGCGGCCCGCCTGTCGCATCAGACCGTGGTCAGGTAGCGCAGTGGGACCTCGATCGTGACCTCGGTCCCCTGCCCCATCAGCGTGTGCCAGTCGATCGCCCCGCCGAGTTCGCCCTGGATGAGCGTGCGAACGATCTGCGTCCCGAGCCCGGAGCCGACCTTGCCCTCCGGCAGGCCAGACCCGTTGTCGACCACCTTGACCGTCAGCGACTCGGCCGAGCGGTTCGCGATGATCTCGACCTGACCCTCGCGTCCGGCCAGACCGTGTTCCACCGCGTTCGTGACGAGCTCGGTCAGCGCGAGAGCCAGCGGCGTGGCGTACTCGCTGGGCAGGCTGCCGAAGGACCCGGACTTCTTCGGGTGCACGGTCGTCGTGTGACTCGCGGCGACCTCCGCGACGAGCAGGAGCACCCGGTCGAAGACGTCGTCGAAGTCCACGATCTGGGCCAGCCCGGTCGAGAGCGTGTCGTGCACGACCGCGATCGCGGCCACGCGCCGCATCGCCTGGCTGAGCGCCTCGCGCGCCTCCTCGGAGTGGGTACGCCGGGCCTGGATGCGCAGCAGGGATGCCACCGTCTGCAGGTTGTTCTTGACCCGATGGTGGATCTCGCGGATCGTGGCGTCCTTGGTGATCAGTTCGCGCTCCTGGTGCCGCTGCTCGGACACGTCGCGGCAGAGCACGATCGCCCCCACCCGCTCCCCGCGGTTGCGGATGGGGATGGCACGGAGCGAGACCGTGACGCCACGCGCCTCGATGTCCGTCCGCCACGGCGCACGACCGGTGACGACCAGCGGGAGCGACTCGTCGACCGTCAGCGTGCCGGCTACCAACCCCGTCGTGACGGTGGCCAGCGATTGCCCCTCGAGCTCGCCGGTGAAACCCATCCGGTTGAACGCGCTGAGGGCGTTGGGGCTCGCGAACGTCGTCGTGCCGTCGACGTCGAGGCGGATGAGGCCGTCGGCAGCGCGGGGCGCACCGCGGCGCGGGGCAGCAGGAGCACCGAGGTCGGGGAAGTCTCCCGTCGCGATCATGCTGAACAGGTCGTTGGCGCACTCGTTGAACGTCAGCTCCTGCCGACTCGGGGTGCGCGCCTCGCTGAGGTTCGTGTGCCGGGTGATGACCGCGATGGGTTCGTCCGCGGTGTCCGGCGAGTGCACCGTCAGGCGGCGGATGACGGGGACCGCGCGCACCCGGGTGGGCGTCTCCTCGTACCAATCGGGAGCCGACGTGTCGATGATCGCCTTCGTCCGGAAGGCGTCGGTCACCTGTTGCTTCCACTCCGGCTTGATCCGCTGCCCGACGAAGTCGCGGTAGAAGAGGGTCGCGGCGCTCGACGGACGTGCGTGGGCGACGGCGACGAAGTCGTCGTCCGCGGTCGGCACCCAGAGCACGATGTCCGCGAACGCCAGGTCGGCCAGGAGCTGCCAGTCGCCGACCAGTCCGTGGAGCCAATCCACCTCGACCTCCGACGAACGGCCTTGGGCATGGATGAGATCACTGAGCGTCGACACCCCCCTAGTGTAGGCGGCCGACCAGGACCGACCGCCGGTTATCCACACCCGCGTCGGCACCCTGGACTCCCCCGGGCCCCGCTGCTTGAGTGAGGTCGTTCGGACGACGGTCGGGGGCGGCCGGGGACAGGGGGACGGGTGAGCGCAGGGAGAGCGGGACGCACCGCCGGCGACGCAGACGCGCGTGCCGACCACGAGAGGTCACCGCCGTGAGCGGCAGCCGCCGACGACGGCGGACAGCACCCCGCCACCACATCACAAGGAGACCTCATGTCGATGACAGCGACGACCAGAGAACGATCCATCCCGCACGACCAGAGCCTCGCGGCAGAGCAGGGCACGGGGTGGATCGGCCACCAGCGGCGTCCTCGCCCCTCCGACGCGGGGATGGGCCCGTCGCCGTCCGCCGTGCCCGGGGACGGGCGCCCGCCTCCCCCGGTCGGGCCGGCCCCGGTCGCGGAGCTGACGGCCCTGGAGCAGGACCCCGCCTTGCTCTGCGCGAATCTGGCCCTGTGCATCGTGGAGATCCTGGCCGGCGCCCGGTCGCTCGATCAGATCGGACGCTGGGTGACCGATTCGGTGTTCGTGAACCTGCTCCGTCGAACGGCGATCGCCTCGCGGTCGCGCGCCGTCTCTGCACAGGAGGCGATGCGTCCACGATTCCGGATCGGGACGCCCCTGCTGTCGCAGCTCGCCGACGGCTCCATCGAGGCCGTTGTGGTCGTGCACCAGCCGTCGCGCTCCCGAGCCATCGCGATCCGGCTAGAACGCCATCGCGATCGGTGGCGGGCGACCGTGCTCAGCGTGCTCTGAGCCGGGCCGCCGCGCCGAGAAGGACGGGCCGGACGACGAGACGCCGGAGGGCGGCCGCTCGGGGCCGCCCTCCGGCGTCGTCGTGACCGGTCAGCGCTTCTTGGACTGCGCCCGGCGCTCGGCGCGGTTCGCGGGGGCCTCCTCGGCGTCGGCCTCCACACGCTGGCCGAACGCGCCACGCTGGGTGGCCGCCTGCGCGGGCGGAGCGGCCTGCGGAGCGGCCGCCTGCTGAGCGCGCTGCGCGCGGGCGGTGGCGGCCTGCTCGATCTGGCCGCGCTGGTTGCGGACCTCGACGCCGCCTCCCTCGCCCGGAGCCGAGTAGCTGAGACGCGCCTCGCCCTCGCCGCGGGCCAGGCCCTTGGCGGCGACGGACGGCGACTCGACCTCGCCAGGAGCCTGGTTGACCTCGACCTCCAGGTTGAACAGGAAGCCGACGGTCTCCTCCCGGATCGCGCCCATCATCTGCTGGAACATGGCGTAGCCCTCGCGCTGGTACTCCACCAGCGGGTCGCGCTGGGCCATCGCGCGCAGCCCGATGCCGTCCTTGAGGTAGTCCATCTCGTAGAGGTGCTCGCGCCAGCGGCGGTCGATGACCGACAGGACTACACGTCGCTCGAGCTCGCGCATGGCGGGCTCGCCGAGCGACTCCTCGCGGTGCTGGTACGCGATGCGGGCGTCGGAGAGGATCTCGCGGCGCATGAAGTCGCGGTTGATGCGCCCCTTGTTGCCGGCCTCGGCGATGACCTCGTCGATGCTGACACCGATCGGGTAGAGCGTCTTGAGCTCGACCCACAGCGCGTCGAAGTCCCAGTCATCGCCGTTGCCCTCGCCTGTGTGCTGGTCGAGGATGTCGTCGATCACGTCGGTGAGGAATTTCTGCACCCGTTCGTGCAGGTCGTCGCCCTCGAGGATCTGTCGGCGGTCGCCGTAGATGGCCTCGCGCTGCCGGTTGAGGACGTCGTCGTACTTGAGCACGTTCTTGCGGATCTCGGCGTTGCGCGCCTCGACCTGCGACTGCGCGCTGCGGATCGCGCGGCTCACGACCTTGGACTCGATCGCCATGTCGTCCGGCACGCTCGTGCGGCCCATCAGGCTCTCGGCGGCACCTGCGTTGAACAGGCGCATCAGGTCGTCGGTGAGCGACAGGTAGAAGCGGCTCTCCCCTGGGTCGCCCTGACGACCGGACCGACCGCGCAACTGGTTGTCGATGCGGCGGGACTCGTGGCGCTCGGTGCCGAGCACGTAGAGACCGCCCGCATCGATGACCTTGTCGGCCTCCTCCTGGACCGTGTCCTTGACGTCGGAGAAGACGGCGTCCCACTGCTCCTCGTACTCGTCCGGCGTCTCCACCGGCGACAGCCCACGGGAGTTCATCTCCGCCACCGCGATGAACTCCGCGTTGCCGCCGAGCATGATGTCGGTACCGCGGCCGGCCATGTTGGTCGCGACGGTGACCGCGCCGAGGCGCCCGGCCTGGGCGACGATCGCCGCCTCGCGTGCGTGGTTCTTCGCGTTCAGGACCTCATGGCGCACACCCTTCTTGGCGAGCGAGCGCGAGAGGTACTCGCTCTTCTCGACGCTGGTCGTGCCGACCAGCACGGGCTGGCCCTTCTCGTGCCGTTTGACGATGTCCTCGACGACCTGCTCGAACTTCGCCTGCTCGTTCTTGTAGACAAGGTCGGGCTGGTCGATGCGCTGCATCGGCTTGTTGGTCGGGATCGGGACGACGCCGAGCTTGTAGGTGCTCATGAACTCGGCGGCCTCGGTCTCGGCCGTACCGGTCATGCCGGAGAGCTTCTTGTAGAGGCGGAAGTAGTTCTGGAGGGTGACGGTGGCGAGGGTCTGGTTCTCGGCCTTGACCTCGACACCCTCCTTCGCCTCGATCGCCTGGTGGATGCCCTCGTTGTAGCGGCGCCCGACCAGGATGCGGCCGGTGTGCTCGTCGACGATCAGCACTTCGCCGTTCATCACGACATAGTCCTTGTCGCGCTTGAACAGCGCGTTCGCCTTGATCGCGTTGTTGAGGAACGAGATCAGCGGGGTGTTGGCCGACTCGTAGAGGTTGTCGATGCCGAGGTAGTCCTCGACCTTCTCGATACCGGGCTCGAGCACGCCGATGGTGCGCTTCTTCTCGTCGACCTCGAAGTCCTCGCCGGCGGTGAGACGCTTGGCGAGGTTCGCGAACTCGACGAACCAGCGGTTGGCCTCGCCGGAGGACGGGCCCGAGATGATCAGCGGCGTGCGCGCCTCGTCGATGAGGATGGAGTCCACCTCGTCGACGATGGCGAAGTAGTGACCGCGCTGCACCATGTCCTGGGCCTGCCAGGCCATGTTGTCGCGCAGATAGTCGAACCCGAACTCGTTGTTCGTGCCGTAGGTGATGTCGGCGGCGTACTGCTCCCGGCGCTCCTCGGGAGTCTGGCCGGCGAGGATCACGCCGGTCGTCATGCCCAGCGCGCGGAAGACGCGTCCCATGAGCTCGGACTGGTAGCTCGCGAGGTAGTCGTTGACCGTGATGACGTGCACGCCGCGGCTGGCGATCGCGTTGAGGTACGCGGCCGTGGTCGCGACGAGCGTCTTGCCCTCGCCGGTCTTCATCTCGGCGATGTTGCCGAGATGGAGCGCCGCGCCGCCCATGAGCTGCACGTCGAAGTGCCGCATGCCGAGCGTGCGCTTCGCCGCCTCGCGGACCGCCGCGAACGCCTCCGGGAGGAGGTCGTCGAGCGATTCGCCGTTGCTGTACCGCTCGCGGAGCTCCACGGTCTCGTGCATGAGCTCTTCGTCGGTAAGTGCCGAGAAGTCGTCTTCGAGGGCGTTGACCGCTTTCGCGTACGCCTCGAGGCGACGGAGGGTGCGCCCTTCGCCGAGACGGAGAACCTTTTCCAGAACTGAGGCCACTGATGCACTCCACTTGTGTTCGGTCGGGCCGATCGTGCCCGCGCCCTGTCGGACGCACGCCGAACGGCTGGCACCGCCGACGTTAGACACATCGTACGGGATCAGCCACCGGGTTCCTCCTGCGGTTGCTGAAAGGCAGCCGAATGGAGGGTGAATCCCTGACAGAGGTGCGCCGATGGCGGCCGCCGCCCGGGCGGACGCCATCGGCGCGCGCGGTCAGCCGAGCTTGCGGTTGGCCGTCGCCACCTCCTGCAGCTCCTCCGCCTCGTCATCGAGCGAGATCACGCCGTAGTCCCAGCCCTTGCGCCGGTAGACGACGCTCGGGCGCTGGGTCTCCTGATCCACGAACAGGTAGAAGTCGTGACCCACGAGCTCCATGTAGTAGAGCGCATCGTCGACAGTCATCGGAAGGGATGCGAAGACCTTCTTGCGGATCACGACCGGGCAGTACTCCTCGTCGGCCGCATCCTCCGCCGGCTCCGCGTCCGGCACCACCGGGACGCTCCCAGTCCTCACCTGATCGAGAACCGCCACCGGGGCCGCCGCGAGGCCGACGGCGCTGAAGCCGTCCGTGCTCGCCTCGCGCAGCGAGGTGGGGCGGTGCTGTCCGCGATGGACCTTGCGGCGGTCCTTGGCCCGGCGCACCCGTTCGAGAAGCTTCCCCAGAGCGAGGTCGAACGCCGCGTATTTGTCGGTCCCGGTCGCCTCGGACCGGACCACCGCCCGCGGTCCGACGAGCGTCAGCTCCACCCGGTCGTTCCCGTTCTGGCCACCGAGCTTCTCGTTGTGGCGGCTGACCTTGATCTCGAAGGAGATGGCCCGCTCTGCCAGATGCGCGACCTTGTCCGACTTCTCGGTCGCGTATTCACGGAAGCGATCAGTGATGTCCAGGTTGCGTCCGATGATGTTGATGTCCATGGAGACCTCCCTGATCCGACGCGGTGTCGTCCTGATCAGGGCGACCCTCGCGCCTTTTCGACTACCGTAGTGCTCCCTCCTGGGGAACGGAACCGGAAACCGCATGTTATTCGCTGGGAGCCGCCCGGACGCCCGCCGAAAGCACGGACCCACCCCGGCGTGCCGTCCGCGCAACGGCTGCTGCTCCCACGACGATCCCACCCGCGCGCTCGATCGCACGGGCTGCTTCGGCGATCGTGGCCCCCGACGTGACGATGTCGTCGACGAGCAGACACCGACGTCCCCGCACGCGGCGGGACGCGACGAGGCTCCCCTCGCGGTTCGCCGCGCGGCCCACCGACGAGAGCCCCGCCTGATCCGCGGTCTGCCGGGTGAGCCGCAGCGCACCGCGCATGGGCGGGACGAGGATCGAGGCGCGAGCGAGCACCACCCCCGTCGGGTGGAATCCACGGCGGCGGCGCGCGGCGGCCGTCGAGGGGATCAGCACAGGCAGGAGCGCGGCGGCGGGGCGATCGGGTGGCGCCGGGCTCGCCCGCTGCGCCCCGACGACCGCCGCCCGCAGCGCCCGGCCGAGCGCAGGCGCCGCATCGACCCGGCCCGATTCCTTGAACGCCAGGAGGACGCGACGCGGCACGCCCGAGTAGTCCAGGGCGGCCCACACGCGCAGTGGGCCGACCGTCGTCACGGACACGTGCGGAGCCAGTTCGCGCCGGCACGCGAGGCAGAGACTGCGGTCGGGTTCACCGCAGCCGGCGCAACGCACCGGGAGCAGAACGGCCGCCGCGTCGCGGAACGCTTCGGTGAGCAGAGTGATCGAGGTCATGGATCCAGCCTCGCCCCGGAGGACGGCCCGCGGACCGGCACCGACTCATCTGTGGAAGGGCCGGCCGTTGCGGGACCCTGTGGAGAAGAGCGTCAGGGTTGGCCGAGCTGCGCGGCCACGGCACCGACCTTGTCGGTCTGCGCCTGCCACCCGGTCCCGGTCGGCGCCTGGAGGCTGCCGTCGGCGGTGAGCACCAGGTAGCGCGCGAGCCCGGCCGCGCCGACGATGGTCCGACCCCCGCCCGGCCCGGTCGTGGTGGTCTGCTCGCCGCCGATCGTCTGCTCGACGATGCTCGTGGCGTCGCCGTTGGTGGAGTTCAGCAGCGCGACGGTCAGCTCCCCCGTCCAGGCGACCGACAGCGGCGTCCCCGCTCCGACCGCCAGCTCGACGGGTGCCGTCAACGCGGTGGGGACGCCTCCCGACCCGCGCACGATGCCCGCGGCGACGAGCGAGTACCCCGAGGCGGTGCGCAGCAGCGCCGCCACACGGGTGCCGTCCCGCGAGATCGCCAGGGACTGGATCCCGATCGCGCCCGGCCAATCGGTGGCGACCGCGTGGGCCTCCCCGTTCGAGCCCGTCGCCTGCAGCGCCGTCGGCGATCCGCCCGGCACAGAGAGCACCCAGCCGCTGTTGTCGATGACCGGGGCGATCAGCCCCGGGCGCGCATCCACGCGCACCGGGTCGCCGGAGCGACGGACCAGGGTGGCGCCGACCTCGGACAGGACGGCGGCCTGATCGCGCGCGGCGTCCAGTGCGACCGCCGACGGCTGCAGCGCCACGATCTTGTCGCTGAGCCCGCTCAGCGACGTCACGCTCGATCCCGAGAGCAACCCGAACGACTCCCCGCGCAGGACGATCGGGTGCGTGTCGACCGCCGGGTCCTGCAGCGGCGCAGCACCGGAGCCGAGCGGCGCGATCTGCTCCGCATTGCCCTCGATGGAGATCTGCACCGATTGGGCGAGGTTCCCCAGGCTCTGCTCGAGCTGCAGCTGCATCCGCTGCAGCTGCACCGAGTCGGCGCGACCTGCCTCGGAGCTCAAGTCGACCTGCGCGACCCCGCCGACCGTCGTGACCGACGGCACGGCCAGCTGCGTGCCCTCCGGGAACGCGCTGGTCACGGCCCCGCTCAGCCACTTCACCGGGCCGGCCAGGACGGCGCTCGCCACGCGGGTCGCCGACGCCGCGACGCGGGCGGGGAACCAGCGGGCGTCCGGGACGAGGTACCCGAAGTCGGGACTGTAGAAATAGAGCGTCTGCTGCGTGTAGACGGCCCGGAAGGTCGGATCGTCGATGACGACGCCGTTCGGTGCCACAGCGATGCGCCACTCACCGTCCTGCTTGACCAGTTCGTAACGCAGGCCGATCGGGGCGCGGGTCGTGACGGGATGGAAGGCGCCGACCGCATCGACGCTCGCCACCGGGTTGACCTCGACGCTCCATTGGTCGCCGTCGTGGTCGTAGCTGCGGTTGCGGCCGTCGTCGACGGTGACCGAATCGTCCGGATTCCAGGTCGCCGCCATCGCCGTGGTCAAGTACTCGCGGGCGATCTGGAAATTGTTCTTCGGGCTGGAGGCGGCATCGATGAACCCCTGCACGATCCTCTGCTGCGAGGCGCCCTTCTCAGGTTTGGAGGGGTTGAAGTCGAGGTCGAGCGGATCGTCCACCTGGGCGACCGGGCCGCCCTGACGGACGGGACCGGCGTCGGGGATGCTCGCGCAGGCGGAGACCACGAGGGCGACCGCGACGACGAGGGCGGCAGCCAGTGCGCGCACGGTCCGGCGGCTCATGCGCGGGCCTCCCGTCCCGTGGCGGGGTGCAGGTCGCTCTCGGCGGCGATCCCGGGCGGAAGCTCACCCGCGTCCCTCGGCGGAAGGGGGAGGGGCGACGCGACGATCTCGCGTCCCGGCACCCGCGGCAGCGTCAACCGGAAGCACGACCCCTGCCCCGGCAGGGACCAGACCTGCAGCCATCCCGAATGCAGCGTGGCGTCCTCCAGCGAGATGGCGAGGCCGAGTCCGGTACCGCCGAGGGTGCGCTTGCGCGACGGATCGGCCCGCCAGAAGCGGTCGAAAACGTGGTTGACATCCTGGTGGCTCATCCCGATCCCGTAGTCGCGCACGGTCAGCGCCACGGCGCTCTCATTGCTGTCGACGGTGACGATCACGGGACGCCCCTCACCGTGCTCGATCGCGTTCCCGATCAGGTTCCGCACGATCCGGCGGATACGCCGAGGGTCCATCCCCACGTCGAAGTGACCGCCAGGGGCGTCGAGGAGCAGGGGCGAGCCGTTCTGCTCGGACAGCGTGCGCAGCTCGTCGACCACGTCTTCGCCGAGCCGCACCAGGTTCGTCGGCTCCGGGTCGAGGACGACGGATCCCGCGTCGTAGCGACTGATCTCCAGCAGATCGGAGAGGAGCCGATCGAACCGCTGGATCTGCGTGTGCAGCAGCTCGGCCGTGCGCTCGGTCGCCGGAGGGAACGTCGCTCGCTGGTCGAAGATGACATCGCCCGCGAGCCGGATCGTGGTGAGCGGCGTCCGCAGTTCGTGCGAGACGTCGGAGACGAAGCGCTGCTGGAGCTGGGAGAGGGTCGCGAGCTGGTTGATCTGGCTCTGCAGACTGTCCGCCATCCCGTTGAACGAGCGCGCCAACGTCGCGAACACGTCCTCGCCGCGTTCCGGGATGCGCACTGCGAGATCCCCGGCCGCGAGCCGTTCACTGGTCCGGGCCGCCACGCGGATCGGTTCCACCACGAACCGCACGATCACCCAGGTGATGGCCCCGATCAGCACGATGAGGGCGAGGCCCGCGAGGAGCAGGGTGTTCTGGACGAAGAGCAGCGTGTTCTCGGAGTCGCGCAGGTTGTAGCCGATGTAGAGCTCGTAGTGGCCGTACGAGGGCAGGGTCAGCTGCGTGCCGACGACGATGCCCGGGTCGGTCGAATCGGTGCCGGCCGGCAGGGCGACGGACTGGTAGAACTGCTCGGTGCCGCCGTGCTGCACCTTGGTGCGCAACTGGTCGGAGATGACCGAGTTGAGCGCGGGACTCCCCCGGTCCGGGGGCGCCAGCACACTGGTGTCCTGGCCCGGCACCCGGTAGGCCGCGACGAGTCGGCTCGATGTGGAGGTCTGCACCGATTGCAGCGCGGCGTTCAGCAGATTGCGGCCGCCGTCGGCCGTCGACACGTCGGACGCGTTCATCGTCGACTGCGCCGCCGTCGCCGCCCGGCTGGAATCGCGCAGCGCCTGGTCGAGCCGCGACTGGTAGAGGTCGTTGGAGATGCTGAGCGCCATGTAGACGCCCGTCACCAGGATCGCGATGCCGGTCAGCGCGAGCGTGATCGCGACGGTGCGCAACTGGAGCGATCGGCGCCATTGCCGGGACAGGCGCGAGGGCGCTCGCCGCCACCATTCCCTGTCCGGCCATCGGAACCGCATCGGGACAGCCCCGTGCTACGTCGCCGCGCCGGCGCGGTAGCCGACGCCACGCACGGTCATGACGATCTTCGGGTTGTCCGGGTCCTGCTCCACCTTGGCGCGCAGGCGCTGCACGTGCACGTTCACGAGGCGCGTGTCGGCCTTGTAGTGGTAGCCCCACACCTGTTCGAGCAGCATCTCCCTGGTGAACACCTGCTGAGGCTTGGAAGCCAGAGCGAGGAGCAGATCGAACTCCAGCGGGGTGAGCGCGATCCGCTGCTCTCCGCGGCGTACCTCGTGGCCCGCGACATCGACGACGAGATCACCGATCCGCAACTGCTCGGCGGGCGGCGTCGAGGCTGCGGGACGCAGACGGGTGCGGATGCGTGCGACGAGCTCCTTCGGGTTGAAGGGCTTCACCATGTAGTCGTCTGCGCCCGATTCCAGGCCCTTGACCACGTCGGCGGTATCCGACTTGGCGGTCAACATGATGATCGGCGTGCCGGACTCGGCCCGGATGCGGCTGCACACCTCGATGCCGTCGAGTCCGGGGAGCATCAGGTCGAGCAGCACCAGGTCGGGCTTGGCCGCGTGGAACGTGTCGACGGCCTGTGCACCGTCCTCGCAGAACACCGGGTCGAACCCTTCCGTGCGGAGCACGATGCCGATCATCTCGGCGAGTGCGGTGTCGTCGTCGACCACCAGGATGCGACTTGTCATGTGCGAAGTTCCCCTGAACCCCTCTCGGGCGGCCGGCGGCCGCGGATGCAACGGCACAACCTTAGTCGAGTCCCCTGGTGGAGCCGTGGAAGCCGGCCGCGGATGCGCTGTGCGATGGTCGGGAGTGCGCTCACCCCCTGTGGGCGGGACAGTGCGGAAGCGGCGGATGTGCCAGCATGGGAGCAACGCACGACGGGCGGGGATGAGAGGGCACGGCGTGAGCGACGAGCAGATCGGTCAGACACCGCAGGGAACCGGGGGGACGGCTCCCCAGAGCGGCGCGTCCGCGGGCGACGAGCGGGCGCAGCAGGCGCCCCGCTACGGCGAGTATGCGCCCGGCCACGGCCAGCACGCCGCCGTCCCGCCGAAGCCTTCCGTCTACGGACAGCAGCAGCCTCCCGTGCACGGACAGCAGCAGCCTCCCATGTACGGACAGCAGCAGCCTGCATGGCAGCAGCAGCCCCCTGCGTGGCAGCAGCAGCCCGGTTGGCAGCAGCAGCCCGGTTGGCAGCAGCAGCCCGGCGGGCAGCAGCAGTACGGCCAGGGCGGTGCGCAGCCCGGGTGGGCGCCCCCGCCGAAGCCGGGATTGGTCCCCCTGCGGCCGTTGTCGTTCGGCACCCTCCTGGGAGCGCCGTTCCAGGCGCTGCGCCGCAACCCGCGGATCACGGTCGGCGCGGCGCTGCTCCTGCAGGGCATCCCCACCATCCTCGTGACCGTGGTGCTCTCCGGGGCGATGTACTTCCTCGTCGAGCGCGCGTTCACCGCCGACGCGTCCGATCGGGGCACGCTGCTCGCCGGAGCGTTCGGAGGGATCCTCGTTCTCGGGGTACTCTCCCTCGTCGTCTCCGCGATCACCGCGGCGCTGCTCCAGGGGGTCGTGGTGGGCGAGGTCGCTCGCGAGACCCTGGGCGAGAAGTTGACGTTCCGGTCGCTGTGGCAGCTGGTCCGCGGCCGGGTCGGCGCGCTCATCGGCTGGACGTTCCTGGTGTCGTTCGCGTGGTTCGTCGCGATCGCACTGGTGGCCGCCGTCGTCGTGGTGCTGGCCGCCCTCGGCGGGCCGGCCGGGGCGGTCGGCGCCGTGCTCGTCGGCATCGTCGGCGGACTGGGGCTGCTCGCCCTCGCGATCTGGGTGAACACCAAGATCTCGCTCGTGCCGAGCGCCATCGTGCTCGAACGGCTCCGGATCGGAGAGGCGCTCTCCCGCTCCTGGCGGCTCACGACCGGCTACTTCTGGAAGACATTCGGCCTGATCGCTCTCATCGCGGTCATCATCTACATGGTCTCCCAGATCGTCTCGATCCCGTTCGGCGTGATCGGGGCGATGGTGGGCGGCGTCTTCGCCCCCACCTCCATCAGCTCGGCGGATCCCTCGTCGTTCTCGCAGGTCCTCGTCGGGCAGCTCGGCGTCAGCGTCCTCTCCAGCATCGTCGGCGCCGTGATCGGCGCGATCGGGAGCGTCGTGCAGACGGCCGCCGTCTCGTTGCTCTACATCGATCTGCGGATGCGGAAAGAAGGGCTGGATCTGCAGCTCGTGCGCTTCGTGGAAGCCAGGCAGACCGGCCAGCAGCTCCCGGATCCCTACCTGGTGCCCGCTCCCACCGCCCCGACGGCGGCACCGGCTGCTCCCCCGACCGCTCCCCCCTCGGCGACGCCGCCCTGGCCGGGCAGCTGAGGCCCGTGCGCTTCGACATCCCGGTCGACCCGACCGGACCGCAGGCGCAGGAGTGGATCAGGGAGGAGCTCGCCAAACCCGAGTACCAGGCCGCGAAACCGACCTGGTTCGACATCGCCTCCAAGGCGGTGCAGGACTGGATCGGCTCGCTGCTGAACGGTCCGACCGGCTCCGCGGGCCCGGTGCTGCTCCTGGTCGTGGTGCTCGTGGTGGTGGCACTCATCGTCGTGGCCTTCGTCATCTTCGGCCGCCCACGGGTCAACCGGCGCTCCACACTCGACCGGCGACCGTTATTCGGAACGGACGACGCCCGCTCCGCCCAGGAGCTGCGCCGCTCCGCGCAGGAGGCCGCGAACCGCGAGGACTGGGTCGTCGCGATCGAGGAGCAGTTCCGCGCCATCGCGGTCGGGCTCGACGAGCGCACCCTCGTGGCCGTGACGCCGGGGACCACCGCCACCCACTTCGCTGCGACGGCGGCGGCCGTGCTGCCGAGCGAGCGGGAGCAGCTCGCCGACGCCGCCCGCGCCTTCGACGCCGTGCGCTATCTGGACCGGCCCGGCACCGCTGCGGTCTACCAGCGGCTCGTCGCCCTCGACCAGCGCCTGCAGCAGGCGCGTCCGGCACTCCCGGTGGTGACGCCATGACCGCCGCACCGCAGACCGCCCGCGACACCGACGCCGTCAGCACGACCGACGCACCCGCGGTGTCACTGACGCTGCGTCAGACCGGCCGCCGCGCCGTGGGCTGGGTCGCGCTCGGAGCGATCGCCGTTCTGGTCGCCGTGTCCGGCCTCCTCCTCACCGGCGGCCGGAACCCCTCGGGGGCGGCGCTCGATCCCGGCAGCGCCGCACCGACGGGTGCGAAGGCCCTGGCCCAGGTGCTCGGATCGCACGGTGTCGACGTCCGGAGCGCGACCGCGCTCGACCAGGTCCGCACCGCCACCGCGGGCGGAGGGACGTCGACGGTCCTCGTCTTCGACGACGCGAACAATCTCGAGCCGTCCGCCTACGCCGAGCTCGCGAAGGCCGCCTCCACGCTGGTGATCGTCGAACCGTCGTTCCAGACACTGCGCGAGGTCGCCCCCGGCGCGCGCGCCGGCGGCGTGCCCGGCGGGCCGCACGATGCCGGCTGCGGGGTGCCGGCCGCCGAGCGCGCCGGGCGGATCGACCCCCGCCCGACCGACAACACGTCCGGGTCCACGATCCCCGGGACCTTCCGCGTGCAGGACGACGGCGCGGCCTGCTTCGCGGACGTGTCCGGAGCAGCCTCCCTCGTCCGCACCACGTTCGACGGCGCGACCGTGTACCTGGTCGGCTCCGCTCCGCTGTTCATGAACGACGGCATCGATCGGGCGGGGAACGCGGCACTCGGCCTCAACCTGCTCGGCAGTGACCGCACACTCGTCTGGTACCTGCCCGGGGTCGACGACCGCCCCGTGACCGGGCCGCCCGACATCGCCGCGCTCACTCCGGGCTGGGTGACACCCGTGCTCCTGCTCCTCGTGCTGGTGTTCGTGGCTGCAGCCGTCTGGCGCGGGCGCCGGTTCGGGCCGCTCGTCGTCGAGAACCTCCCCGTCGTGGTCCGCGCGGGCGAGACCCGCGAGGGCCGGGCCCGGCTCTACCAGCGGTCCTCCGCCCGCGTGCGCGCGGTCGACGCCCTGCGGGTCGGCGCCATCGGTCGTCTCGCCACCCTCGTCGGCCTCCCGCGCACGGCGAGCACGATCGAGGTCGCCGACGCGGTCGCCGCGCTCGTGCGTCGGGATCGCCTGCGGGTGCGCGCGATCCTCCTCGACGACCTCCCCCGCACCGACGGCGACCTCATCGCCCTCTCCGACCACCTCGCGGAGCTCGAACGAGCCACCGCCGCCGCCGTCTCCCCCGCCGCAGCGGGCCCGACCGGAAGAATGGAGCCATGACCGACGTCACGACCGGAGTCCCCGCACATCCCTCGCCCCCGACGGACGCCGCCGCCCTGAGGCAGACGCTCGCGCGGGTGCGCACCGAGGTCGGCAAGGCGGTCGTCGGACAGGACGGCGCCGTCACCGGCCTGATCATCGCGCTGCTCGCACGCGGACACGTGCTGCTGGAGGGGGTGCCCGGTGTCGCGAAGACGCTGCTGGTGCGCTCGCTCAGCCATGCGCTCAGCCTCGACACCAAGCGCGTGCAGTTCACCCCCGACCTGATGCCCGGCGACGTGACCGGCTCCCTCGTCTACGACGCGCAGACCGGAGGTTTCGTCTTCCGCGAAGGACCGGTGTTCACCAACATCCTCCTGGCGGACGAGATCAACCGCACTCCCCCGAAGACCCAGTCGGCGCTGCTGGAGGCGATGGAGGAGCGCCAGGTGAGCGTCGACGGCGTGAGCCGCCGCCTGCCGGACCCGTTCATCGTCGCCGCCACCCAGAACCCGATCGAGTACGAGGGCACCTACACCCTCCCCGAGGCCCAGCTCGACCGGTTCCTGCTCAAGCTCACGCTCGACGTGCCGGAGCGGGAGACCGAGGTGGAGGTCCTGCGCCGCCACGCCGCGGGCTTCAACCCGCGCGACCTCGCCGGGGCCGGGGTGACACCGGTGCTGTCGGCCGCGGAGCTCGCGGCCGCACGCGACTCCGCCGCCGCCGTCGGAGCGAACGCCGACGTCCTCGCCTACATCGTCGACCTCGCCCGCGCCACGCGGCAGAGCCCGTCGGTGCGCCTCGGCGTGAGCCCCCGCGGCACCACCGCACTCCTCGCCGCGGCCAAGGCCTGGGCCTGGCTGTCGGGATACGAGTCGATCACGCCGGACCACGTCCAGGCGATGCTCGTCCCGGTCTGGCGGCACCGTATCCAGCTGCGCCCGGAGGCCGAGCTCGAGGGCGTGGGCGCCGATGCGATCCTGCGCTCGATCGTGCAGCAGGTCCAGGTCCCGATCTAGCCCGCCATGACCGTATCCGGACGTTTCGTCGCCCTGCTCGCGCTCGGGGTCGTCCCCGTCGTCCTGCTGGGCGGCGCGGCCGAAGCCGCCTACGCGGCCCTCGGCGGCTGGGTCGCGCTCTGCCTCGGCCTGGGGTTCGTCGACCTGTCGATCGCGGCCTCACCGCGGCGGGTGGTGCTCTCGCGGTCCGTTCCCGGCCGGGTCCGGCTCGGAGCGGAGGCGGTCGCGGAGCTGACCGTCACCAACACCGGGCGCCGGACGCTCCGGGGCACGGTCCGCGACGCCTGGGAGCCCTCCGCCGGAGCCGCACCGTCCCGGCAGCCGCTCGTCCTTCCGGCCGGCGAGCGACGGCGCCTGAACGTCACGCTGCGGCCCTGGCGCCGCGGGGAGCGCCGGGTCGCTCAGGTCACGGTGCGCGCATGGGGCCCGCTCCATCTCTGGGCACGCCAGGCGACCCTCGCCGCTCCCGGGCGCATCCGGGTGCTTCCGCCGTTCTCGTCCCGCAAGCATCTGCCGTCTCGCCTGGCCCGGCTGCGCGAGCTCGACGGGACCACGAGCGTGCTCCTGCGCGGACAGGGCACCGAGTTCGACTCGCTGCGCGAGTACGTCCGCGGCGACGACGTGCGCTCGATCGACTGGCGCGCGACGGCGCGTCGGCACGATCCGACCGGTGGCAGTGGAGCGCGCGTCATGGTGCGCACCTGGCGCCCCGAGCGCGACCGCCGCGTGGTGCTCGTCGTCGACACGGCGCGCACCTCGGCGGCGCGGATCGGAGACGAGCCGCGGATCGACACCGCATTCGAGGCGTCCCTGCTCCTCGCCGCCCTCGCGACGCGCGCGGGGGACCGCGTCGACTTCCTCGCCTACGACCGCGTCGTGCGCGGCCGGGTGCACGGCGCGAACGGCCCCGAACTCCTCTCGCGGATGGTCGACGCCATGGCGACCGTCGATCCCGCGCTGATCGAGATGGACTGGTCGGCCGTGCCCGCCCAGGTCTCCGCGATGACCAGCCAGCGCTCGCTCGTCGTCCTTCTGACCTCCCTCGACGCCGCCGGCGCCTCCCGCGGCCTGCTGTCCGTGCTCCCCCAACTCACCCGCAAGCATCTCGTCGTCGTGGCGAGCGTCACCGACCCGGAGACGCTGGTCGCCGCCGGGGAACGGACCGATCGCACGGAGGTCTACCGCGCCGCGGCGGCCGAGCGCTCGCTCCTCGACCTCAGCCGGGTCAGCGCCGCGGTGCACCGGCTGGGCGGCGACGTCGTGACCGGTTCGCCCGAGGACCTGCCGCCCGCGCTCGCCGACCGGTACCTCGCCCTGAAGGCGGCCGGACGCCTCTGAACCGTGGGTCCGCCCGCGCGGTTCCCCCGCGCTCAGCCGGCGACGATGCGGCGGGCGCCCGCGTCGAACTCGGCGAGGTCGCCCGTCTCCCCCAGCCGCACGGCGCGCCGTCCGACGACGAGCATGTAGAACAGGAACGCGGCGAGCGCGAGCGCGCCGATCGTGATCTTCGCCCAGACCGGCAGCGCGGACGGCGTCACGAAACCTTCGATCAGACCGGAGACGAAGAGGCTGATCGCGCAGCCGACCGCGACGGTGAAGAGGGCGCGGCCGTCTTCGGCGAGCGCCTGAGCGCGCGTGCGCGCCCCCGGGGCGATCCACGCCCAGAAGATGCGCAGGCCGGCCGCGGCGGCCACGAAGACGCTGGTGAGCTCCAGGAGGCCGTGCGGCAGGATGTAGGCGAACATCACGTCGCCGCGCCCGTACGCGAACATCACCCCGGCGGCGGTCCCCACCCCGACCGCATTCTGGATGACGACGTACGGGACCCAGAGCCCGGTGATGCCGAAGGCGATGCACTGGGCGGCGATCCAGGCGTTGTTGGTCCACACCTGGCCGGCGAACGAGGCCGCCGGGTTGTTCGAGTAGTAGTCGATGAACGTGTGGTCGACGTACTGCCGCAGGTTCGCGTCGCTGCCCAGGTTGCGCAGGACGTCCGGATTCCCGGAGATCCAGAGGGCGTACAGGGTCGCGATGACGATCGTCGCCAGGGCGACCGCGAGCACGATCCAGCGGATGCGGTAGAGCGCGGCGGGTAGCTCGAGGGCGAAGAAGCGCGGGATCTGCGCGAACAGGTTCGCTCCCGCCCCGGTGAAACGGAGACGTGCGGCGGAGAGCGTGAGCGACAGCCGGTCGCCCACCGCGGTCGAGCCGGCGCTCGTCTGGATCGCCGAGAGATCGGCCGCGCCCGCCTGGTACAGGTCGATCAGCTCGTCGGCGTCGCTGCCGTCCAGGCGCCCCTTCTTCGCCAGCTGGGCCAGCCGGTCCCAGTCGGCGCTGCGCGCTGCGGTGTATGCGTCGAGATCCATCTGCTTGAATGATAGCCATGACGGCAGCGACGGACGCGTTCCCGCAGCCGGTCGAGCGCGAACTGGTGACCGGCGAGGCCGTCACCCTCGACGTCAAACCGGCCAGCTACATCCTGCGCGCGGCGGGGACGTTCATCGACTGGGTCGTCTACATGCTGGTCATGCTCGGCTGCGTGCTGCTGCTCGTCTCGACCGGTGGCGGCCTCGACGAGGCCCTGGTGCGTGCGCTGGTCATCCTGATCCTGGTGCTGGGGATGGTCGTCCTGCCGATGACCGTCGAGCTGGCCTCCCGCGGTCGATCGCTCGGCAAGCTCGCCGTGGGCGCCCGCATCGTGCGCGACGACGGCGGCGCGATCGGCTTCCGCCACGCGTTCATCCGGGCCCTGGTCGGCGTGCTGGAGATCTTCATGACCGTCGGCGGGATCGCGGCGCTCACCGGGCTGCTGAACGCCCGCTCCAAGCGGTTGGGCGACCTGCTGGCCGGCACGTACAGCCAGCTGGTGCGCGTGCCCGCACCCCGCCCGCTCGACCTCTACCTGTCCCCGCTGCTCGTCGGCTGGGCCGAGACGGCCGACGTCGGTCGCCTCCCGGACCGGCTCTCGCGCCGGATCGCGCAATTCGTCCGCCAGGCCCCGCAGCTCACGCCCGCCGCCCGCTTCGGGCTCAGCACCGAGCTGGCGCGCGAGGCCAGCGCCTTCGTGTCGCCACTCCCCTCGGTGGACGCCGAGACCTTCCTCGTGGGAGTGGCGCTCCTGCGCCGGCGGCGCGACGCCCAGGGGCTCGCCCTCGAGCAGCAGCGACTGGATCGTCTGTCGCCGGTGCTCGACGGGCTCCCGCACGACTTCCCCGATCGCTAGGAGCACCCGTGGCCGAGAGCACCCCCGTCGACTACCGCGCCCATTTCGACGCGACCGTGTCGTTCGTGAACGGCGGCGGGCTCAGCACCGAAGGATTCCGCCTGGATCTTCCCGCGGCCGATGTCGCGGAGGATGAGATCGCGCGCCTGTTCGTCCAGCACCTGGGGCTGGCCCTGGTGAGCGACGTCCGTCTCGAGCAGCTGAGCATCGTCGAGGAGCAGCATCGCGGCAGTCGCGGCGTCCACACCGCCGGCGACGGCACGGAGGACCGGGAGCGGCGGATCGTGGATCTCAGCCATCGCATCCGTGCCGGGCTCATCACGTATCCCGGACTGCCGGCACCGGTCATCACCCCGCACCTCACCCGGGAGGACTCCCGCCTGCGCTACGCGCCGGGCACGGAGTTCGCGATGGATGTGATCACCATGATCGGGAACACCGGCACCTACCTCGACAGCCCCTTCCACCGGTACGCGGACGGCGGCGATCTGGCCTCGCTGGACCTGTCGACCCTGGTGGGACTGCGTGCGGAGGTCGTGCACGTGGCCGACGCCGAGAGCCGCGGGGTCCCCGCCGCGGTCTTCTTCGACCGCGACGTCGCCGGTGCGGCCGTGCTCGTCCACACCGGCTGGGACGTCCATTTCGGGACGCCCGCCTACGCGACAGGCGCGCCCCATCTGACCGCGGAGGCGGCGGCCTACCTGGCCGAGCAGGGGGCCGTGCTGGTCGGGATCGACTCGCTCAACATCGACGACACCGAGACCGACGGCGCGCGCCCGGTCCACTCGCTGCTCCTCGCCGCCGGTGTGCACGTGGTCGAGCACCTCACCGCGCTCGGGGAGCTCCCCGCCCGCGGGGCCCGCTTCACCGCCGCCCCGCCCGCCGTCGAGGGGTTCGGCACGTTCCCCGTCAGGGCGTTCGCCGAGTTCTGATCGCCCTCAGTCGTGCAGGATGCGCTGGAACAGCACGTGGTCCTGCCAGCGCCCGGCGATCTGCAGGTAATGCGGTGCGACGCCGATCCGTTCGAACCCCGCGCGGGTCAGCACCGACTGCGATGCGTGGTTGGCCAGCAGGGTTGCGGCCTGGACCCGGTGCAGGCCGAGGCCCCGTGCGGCATCCAGCACCGCTGTGAGAGCCGCTGACGCCAGCCCCTTGCCGGTGTGGGCCCGGTCGAGCCAGTATCCGACCATCGCACTCTGAAATGCTCCGCGGACGATGTCGCTGAGGTCGATCCCGCCGGCGATCTCGTCGCCGTCGACCAGCACGAGCGGCAGCCCGGCATCCCGTTCCCGGAGTGCGAGCAGCTCACGCGTACGCGCGAGCTGCCCCTCCGGCGTGAAGAAGTCCTCCGTGCGGGTGGGGTCCCACGGGGCGAGGTGGCCGCGGTTGCGGACGTAGGCCGCGGCGAGCTCCGCGGAGTCCTCCTCCCGGCGCACGCGCAAGTTGAGGCCGCCGGGAAGCTCGTGGTCGCTGAATTCGATCGTCATCAGTAGCGGTAGTGGTCGACCTTGTAGGGGCCGTCCACGGGGACGCCGATGTAGGCGGCCTGCTCCTCGGTCAGGACGGTCAGCTCGACGCCCAGGGAGTCCAGGTGCAGCCGGGCGACCTTCTCGTCGAGGTGCTTCGGGAGCACATAGACGCCGACCGGGTAGTTCTCGCTCGAGACGTACAGTTCGAGCTGTGCGAGCACCTGGTTGGCGAACGAGTTGCTCATCACGAAGCTCGGGTGGCCGGTCGCGTTGCCGAGGTTCATCAGGCGACCCTCCGAGAGCACGAGGATGCTGCGCCCGGTGGGCAGCCGCCACTCGTGCACCTGCGGTTTGATCTCGATCTTCTCGGCGCCGGCGAGCGCCTCCAGCGACGCCATGTCGATCTCGTTGTCGAAGTGCCCGACGTTCGCCACCACGGCCAGGTGCTTGAGGCCGAGCAGGTGGTCGAGGGTCACGACGTTCAGGTTGCCGGTGCCGGTGATGAGGATGTCGACCTGGTCGATCACCGACTCCAGTCGCGCCACCTGGAAGCCGTCCATGGCGGCTTGCAGCGCATTGATCGGGTCGACCTCGCTGACGATCACGCGCGCACCCTGACCGCGCAGCGCCTCGGCGGCACCCTTGCCGACGTCGCCGTAGCCGGCGACGAACGCGACCTTCCCGCCCATCAGGACGTCGGTCGCCCGGTTGAGGCCGTCGGGCAGGGAGTGGCGGATGCCGTACTTGTTGTCGAACTTGCTCTTCGTGACGGAGTCGTTGACGTTGATCGCCGGGAAGAGCAGCTCACCGGCCTTCGCCAGCTCGTAGAGGCGGTGGACGCCGGTGGTGGTCTCCTCGGTCACACCGATGATGTCCTCGGCGATGCGGGTCCAGCGGTCGGCGGATCCGGCCAGGGACTCGCGCAGCACCGAGAGGATGACACGGTATTCGTGGCTGTCGCCCTCCGCATCGGCGGGCACCGCGCCGGCGGCTTCGAACTCACGCCCCTTGTGCACGAGGAGCGTGGCGTCGCCGCCGTCGTCGAGGATCAGGTTCGGCCCGGTCCAGTCGGCGCCGGCGGCCGCGGCCTCCGCGCTCCAATCGAAGATCTGCTGGGTGCACCACCAGTACTCCTCCAGGGTCTCGCCCTTCCAGGCGAAGACGGGGACGCCGGCGGGTGCCGCCAGGGTGCCCGTCGGCCCCACGGCGACCGCGGCGGCGGCGTCGTCCTGGGTCGAGAAGATGTTGCAGCTCGCCCAGCGCACCTGGGCGCCCAGCGCGACCAGGGTCTCGATCAGGACGGCGGTCTGCACGGTCATGTGCAGCGAGCCCGCGATGCGCGCCCCGGCGAGCGGCTGCGCGGCGCCGAACTCCTCACGGAGCGCCATCAGTCCGGGCATCTCGTTCTCGGCCAGCCGCAGCTGGTGGCGGCCCGCTTGCGCGAGCGAGAGGTCGGCGACCTTGAAGGGCAGGGCGGTATCGGACACGGTCGAAGCTGGCATGGGACCATTCTCGCATTGCCCGCCTGCAACCGGGCGCTCGATGACGTCGGATCGATCCGGACGGACGTCAGGTGCCGTGGCCGACTTCGCCGAACACCTCGTGCCGCACGATGCTCCAGCCCTGGGGAGCGGACAACCGCTCGGCGTGGATGGCGCACAGGTCGTAGGTGTGCGGCTCGTGCGAGAGGCTCAGCGGTCCGAGGACGGCCATCGAGTCCGCATAGACGTAGGTGAGCGTCGAGACGGCGTCGCGCGGGCACGCGACACGGGAACACGGACGGCTCAACATCGGGCTCAGACTACCCGAGCCCGTCCGACGTAGGATGGCGACATGCCCCGCAATCGCCGCACCAGCAGCCAGCCCCCGGCCACCAGCCGCTGGCGCAGCCGGCACGGCCGCGGGGCGCGGGGCCCGGTCACCGGACCGCACCTGCCGATGCTGCAGAACCGCATCGACTTCTTCGACATGACCATCGCCTCCACCGCCGACTACCTCAAGGGCGTCTGGCCGGAAGAACTGGCCGACGTGCACATCGAGGTCGCTGCGACGCCGATCGGCAACACCGGGACCGACGGGGTGGACCGTTGGCGGGTCGACCACTCCCGCCGTCGCATCGTCTTCTACCGCGTGCCGATCCAGCGGCTGACCAAGCTGCACCGCGAGGACGACGCGCACCGGCGGATGTACATCGAGGGGTGCGTGTTCCGCGCTGTCGCCGAACTGCTGGGCAAGGACCCGTGGGATCTGGCTCCCGACCGGTTCCGTCACTTCTGAGGCCGGACGCCGCCTAGCGCGGGTAGACCTCGATCGCCGAGGCGAGGGGTCCGGGCGGCTCGAGCGCGAATGAGCTGGTCGCGCCGTCCGCGGCGAAGCTGATGCTGCCGCGCAACCCGTCCGTGCCCGAGACCGTGTACCGGCCCGCGTGCAGGTTGACGTTCGCCGCCCCCTCGGCGGGTACGACGAGCTTCGTGGGCGACCCGCCCGACGCCTGCACGGTGACCGTGCGGTCCTGCTCCGCGGCGTTCGCGAGGTGCAGGGTGGCCCCCGGACCGTTGGGGACGGCCGCGAGGAGGGTACGGCCGAGCGGCGGTGACGAGACGAACCACGCGAAGTCGCGCGTCTTCGAGCCGATCACGGACGTTCGCGCGGCGGCGACCACCGGCACGGACGAATTGACCGTGACCGTGTAGCTGCCGTCCTTGAGACCGTCGAGCGGGATCTCGGCGACGTGGCCCGCCTTCACGGTCTGCGCGTGGGAGGTGCCGGCGGACGTGCCCTCCTCCCCCACGACGCCGACGGTGATGTCGGCATCGGTCTCGCCGGGGACGAAGACGCGCAGCGCGGGATACTCCACCCCCACGTTCTCGCCGGACTCGCCCGCCGTCACGGCGGCGAGGCTGGCGATCGTCATGCCCGAGATGATCTGCTGGCGGGCGGGGGCACCGGTGCCGCCGGTGAGTTCGACGCCCTGCGGTTGGATCCCCTGCTCGAAGCTCTGCTGCATCGTGGCGACGACCTCCCCACCGGAGGTCTGCACGCGCACGACCGGCGCGGCGGCCGCGGGGGCGAGCCCGGCGAGCGGGACCACCTTCTGCCCCCCGGCCGGCACGGTGATCCCGCTCGCCCCTGGCGCGCTCACGGTCCCGGTCTCGGTGTAGAGGGAGAGGGAGACGGTCGCGTCCACTGCGGTCGGATTGGCGAGCAGGATCAGGCTCGTCTGGCCCAGCGAGGTCGACCCCGCCACGAGCCAGGTGTCGGCGGAGGGCTCGGCGCAGTCCACCGCCGCGAGGCCGGCGAGGTCGTCCGAGGTCACCATCTGGAGCTGGGCGCCGGCGAACAGCGGGGGCGTCTTCGCTCCCTGCGGGGTGGCGACCGTCAATGTCTGCGGGGCCTGGCCGGAGGAATCGGCGCTCGAGTCGGCCTTCAGGTCCGTGACGGTGACGTCGGGGCCGTCGGTACCGTAGCTGACGGAGGGCCGACCGAGGGGGCTCGCCTGGGTGGCAGCGCCGGAATCCGCCGCGAGGGCGAGGACGGGACCGGGGCAGACCCGTTGCTGGTCGGCGGCGACGGGGTGCACCGTCTTCACCGGCGCGCTGATCGCGAACTGGGGGAGCGGGAGCAGCGTCGCGCCGCCGATCGCCACGACCGCGACGCCTGCGCCGATGAGGCCGCCGAGCGCGCGAGCGCCGATCCGGGCGATTCCACGTCGGTCAGCCACGGTCGCCTCCGTCGTCGGTCATACGTCCGTCGGTGCGGTGTCCGTCGGTCGCGCGTCGGGGTCGGATGATCGTCTCCTCCAGTCCGTCTTCGAGCGTCGTCGGCTGCTCGTCCACGATGGGCACGGGGCGCGTGGCAAGGCGCGGCTCGTTCGGCGACGCCCCCGGTGGAGCGTCCGCCGTCGTCGCGACCGGCGCTGCTTCGGCCGGCGGCAATGCGATGGGAGCGGGAGAGATGTCGAGGGCCGGCTCGGCCGAATCCTCGGGCGCCGTGTCCGGCTGCGTCTGCATCTCCGGCTCCGGCTCCGGCTCCGGCTCCGGCTCCGGCTCCGTCGAACGGGCGTCGTCCTCATCGGCCGATTCGACCGCGGCCTCCTCATCGGGTTCCGCGTCGTACTCGTCCAGGCTCTCGTCTGCGATGGTCTCCTCGCCCGGGACGATCTTCTGCGGACGGTCGTCCGGCTGCACGGCGAGCGGGTCGTTCTTCCGGCCCTGCGCACGGCGGGCGTTGAGCTCCGCGACCCGGTCGGCCGATCGCGTGGTGGGGATGGCCAGGAGGAGGGTGACGCCCACGACGAGTCCCTGCGCGAGCAGCACCAGGATCCGCCAGATCCCTCCCGCATCCGCGGGGATGGCGGCGGCGGTCGGCACCTGGGTCGTCGCGCGGTCGAACGCCCACAGCCGGCCCGTCGATGTCGAGCCGACACTCGCCAGGACGGGGTTCGCGTCGAGTGCGACCGTGGCGCGGGTCGCCGTCGCCTCCGCAGCGCCGGAATCCCCGCCCGCGAGCGGGGACGCCGACGGCGCGAGCAGCACGAAGTCGACGCCCAGCGCGGTCAGCTCCTCGGTGGCGTCGTACCCGCTGCGAGAGGCGAGATTGCCCGCCAACGTCGCCAGATCGCCCTGCGCGGGGGTCACGACGCGCTGGGTGCTGCTGAGGGTGGACTGATCGTCGAGCGTCTGCCCCGCGCCGCGGACGATCTCGGCGGCCACACCCCCACCCGGCTGCGGTGTGAGCCGGAGTGTCCCGGTCCGCGGCTGCGTCGAGGCCTTGGCCGCGACGACGGCCGGCATCGTCCGCCCGTCACTCTCGACGACCGCCGCGGTGCCCTGGTGGGTCATCAGCGCCGCCGGCGTCGCCGCGACCCCGATCGCGACGATCGCGACCCAGGCCGGGTACACCGCAGCGCGGCCGAGGGCGGAGAGGGCGAGGACGGCGGCCCCGGTCATCCCGAGCCAATAGAGGCTGACGGCGGTCCCCGGCCAGATCGGCACGACCGTGCCGCCGGCGACGGCGACCTGAAGGTGGAGGGCGCCCACGGCGGTCACGAATCCGGCCAACGCGACGACGAGCGCGACGATGGCGCGCACGGTCCCGCGAAGGAAGAGAGCGAGCAGCGCCAGGATGCCGAGGGGGGCGAGCAGCACGGCGACCGTCACCGTCGGTGCGTGGGCGAAACCCGGCACCGTGAACAGGTCGTGCCAGCCGCCGAGGAGACCGTCGGGGAAGCCGAGGGCGAGCTGCCAGGCCGGCGACTGCCGGGTGTCCAGCGGCACTCCGGGATCCGCGAGGATCGACAGCCACGCACCGCGTGCGCCCTGTTGCCAGACGAGTGGGGCGAACAGCACGATCGTCGGCAGCGGGATGAACACGATCCGTGCCACCCGCCGCCCGGCGAACACGATCGCCACGATCCAGGCGACCACGAAGGCCGGCAACAGGATCGGCGCGCACGCGGCGGTCGCCGCCGCCAGCAGCGCGGTCGTCGCGCTGGCGGACCAGGAGCGCCGAGCGGCGAGCCCGGCGAAGAACAACCAGGGGAGCAGAAGGTGGGCGAGGACGGCGGAGGGCCGACCGTCCTGCATGGCCAGCAGCAGGGTCGGGGCGAAGGTGTAGACGAGGGCGCCGAAGACGCGGAGCATCGTGCGCGCGGTCAGCCGCGCTGCCGCCAACCAGGCGCCGAGCGCGGTGAGCGGGAGCGCCACGATGTAGAGGACGACCAAGGACTGCGACGGCTGCCAGAAGGTCAACGAGCCCAGCACGGCCAGGACGGCCGAGAACGGGTCCGCCGCCCCGGTGAATCCCAGGCTGACATCACGCCAGCCGTAGCCCAGGTCGGCCCAGAGCTGGCCGACCGATGCGTCGAGAGGAAGGAGTCCGCCGCCAGCGAGGGACCCGGAGCCGATCAGCGGGAAGAAGAGAAGGGCACCGGCCAGCAACGCGACGAGGACGGTCCAGCCGCCTCCGGTTCCGAAGAAGTCGAGGTCCTCCCTCGCACCCTGTTGGGACACGAGCGCTGCCTCGCGCTTGAGCGCACGGGCACGGCGGACCTCGGCGAACGGGATGCGCAGCGGTGCTACCGCCGCCCAGGTGACGGTGCGGCTCTTCGCCAGCCGACGCCGTGCACTGCCGACGGCCAGACCGGAGAATGCGACCCGGAAGCCCGCGGCGAGCTCACCGCCGATCGATCCCGGCTCTTTGCGCAGCAGGCGCAGCAGCGAGCGCACGATAGCGAGTGGGACGAGGCTCAGCCAGTGGAACGGCACGGCCCAGCCGGGCGCGTACACCATGCGCCGGTGCAGCTGCGCGGCGCGGCGCTCCTTCACCAGACGGCGGCGCACACGCCACTTCGGGGAGAGGTTCGGGCCGGCCAGCCCGTCGCCGCCGAGCGCGACGCGTGCCTGGGCGACCAGGGTGACCCGGTAGCCGGCGAGGCGGGCCCTGGTGCAGAAGTCGAGGCCGTCGTCCGCGGTGGGCAGCGCCGGGTCGAAACCGTCGAGCGCCTCCCAGAGGGTCTGGCGCACCAGCATCCCGGCCGAGGAGACGGCGAGCACGTCGCTCAGGCCGTCGTGCTGCGCCTGATCGAGCTCGTTCTCGACCAGGGGCACCGCGGCGCCGAACGGGGTCATCGCCTCGCCGAACTCACGGATGAACGCGGCGTCCTCCCCGTCGACGAGCTTCGGCCCGACCACGGCGACCGACGGAGAGACCTCGAGCGCCGCCAACAGAGCGGCGAGCGCCTCCGGCTCCGGCGCGGTGTCGTGGGCGAGCAGCCAGAGCAGTTCGTCGGAGGACGACGTGGGGGGCAGCACCCGGACGGCGGTCGCGATCGCCGCACCGAAGGGGAGCTTCTCGGGGATGCTGAGCAGCTGGGTGGGGCCGGCCTCGGACAGCAGGCGGGCGGCGTCGTCGGTCGTCGCACAGTCGACGGCGATCACGGCGTCGGGTTTCCTGGTCTGAGCCGCGAGGGCGTCGAGAGTGCGCTGGAGACGGGGGCCGCCGCTGTGGGCGACGACGATGGCGGTGACTCTCGGATACATCGGGAGTCAGCCTAGGTCGGGGTCACGCCGATCCCGGTAGTGTCTCGGGCGCGGCGCGCATTCGACGGGAGGTTCAGCCTGCGCGCTTGCGGAGCTTGCGCCGCTCGCGCTCGGAGAGACCGCCCCAGATCCCGAACCGCTCGTCGTTGGCGAGAGCGTATTCGAGGCACTGCGACCGCACCTCGCACGACGTGCAGATCCGCTTCGCATCGCGAGTCGAGCCGCCCTTCTCGGGGAAGAACGCCTCGGGGTCGGTCTGCGCGCACAGCGCGTCGGTCTGCCACGCGAGCGGATTGTCCTCGGTCTCGTCGACGTGCGTCCGCACGCCCGGGACTCCGAGACGGACCGGATCGATGAACCAGTCGTCGGGTACCCCAGAACGATATTCAGGAACTGTCATATCGGTCTCCCCACCCATCAACTGCTGGGACACGCATTATGACGTGTCCCAGTAATTACACCGTTGTCATTCGCGTCCGTCAAGTCGCGAATCGTAAAGCCTGAATCCCAGGTCGAGACTTCACGACGCGCCGACGGTCGACAACAATCGCGACACGCCCGGCCGTTCTACCCCCACGGAGGCGGTGTCAGACCGCCGCTTGGCGCGCTTCCCAGGCGCTGCGGACCATCTGGTCGAGCGTGTGCCGCATCGTCCAGTCGAGATCGCGCGCGGCGAGTTCGCCGGAAGCCACGATCCTCGCCGGGTCGCCGGCACGTCGAGGCCCCACTTCTGGGGTGAAGGCGATGCCCGTCACGGCGGCCACCGTGGACATGATCTCGCCGACGCTCACGCCGTCGCCGCTACCGAGGTTGTAGACCGGCTCGATCGGCTGTCCCGCATCGAGTCGCTTGGCCGCGGCCACGTGCGAGACGGCCAAGTCGGAGACATGGATGTAGTCGCGCACGCAGGTGCCGTCCGGCGTCGGGTAGTCCATGCCGTTGATCCGAGGCGTGCGTCCCGCGGCGAGCGCGTCGAAGACGAGAGGGAAGAGGTTGTGCGGACTCGTGTCGCGCAGCGCGAGGTCGCCCGATCCCACGACGTTGAAGTAGCGGAGGGAGGCGTGCCGCAGACCCGCGGCGACGCCCTGATCGCGCAGCAGCCACTCCCCGATCAGCTTCGTCTCGCCGTACGGCGACTCCGGGTTCTTCGCGGTCGCCTCGGTCACGAGGTCACCGTCGGGGGTTCCGTACACGGCCGCCGAGGAGGAGAAGACGATCGCGTCGACGCCGGCCTCCTGCATCGCGGCGAGCAGCACCGCGGTCGCCGTCACGTTCTGCTCGTAGGTGTGCAGCGGCCGCTGCACCGAGACCCCGGCGTACTTGAAACCGGCGACGTGCACGACGCCGCTGATCGCGTTCTCGGCGAAGATCGTCTCGAGGAGCGCCCCGTCGAGGATGGTCCCCCGGTAGAAGGGGATCCCGGCCGGGACGAAGTCCTCATGGCCGCTGGAGAGATCGTCCACCACCACGACGTCGATGCCCTCGTCGCGGAACGCCCGCACCACATGCGAGCCGATGTAGCCAGCTCCTCCGGTCACCAACCACGCCACGGGGTCCTCCTGCTCTGCTCGCCGATCGAGTGCAGGAGAACCCTATCGCGGGCCGGTCAGACGAATGCCGCCTCGCCGGTGATGGCGCGGCCGACGATGAGCGTGTTCATCTCACGGGTGCCTTCGTACGAGTAGAGCGCCTCCGCGTCGGCGAAGAACCGGGCGACGTCGTACTCGATCACGATGCCGTTGCCGCCCAGGATCTCGCGGCACCAGGCGACGGTCTCCCGCATCCGCGCGGTGGCGAACGCCTTGGCGAGGGCCGAGTGCTCGTCGCGCTGCTGGTCGTCGTCGAGCATCTGCGAGACGCGCGTGCACAGCGCGATGGAGGCGGTGATGTTGCCGATGGACTTCACGAGCAGGTCCTGGATGAGCTGGTGCTTGGCGATCGGCTTGCCGAACTGGACGCGCTCCTGCGCGTACGTCAGAGCCGCCTCGTACGCGCCGATGGCGACCCCGACCGCCGCCCAGGCGACCTCCGCCCTGGTGAGCCGGAGCACGGCGGCGGTGTCCTTGAAGCTGTTCGCGTTCTGGAGGCGGAGCGATTCCGGCACCACGACGTTCTCGAGGGTGATGTCGGCGTTCTGCACCATGCGCAGCGACTGCTTGCCCTCGATCTTCGTCGCGGTGTAGCCCGGGGTGGAAGTCGGGACGATGAAGCCCTTGACCTGGCCGTCCTCGGCACTCTTCGCCCAGATGACGGTGATGTCGCTGAACGTGGCGTTCCCGATCCAGCGCTTCGACCCGTTCAGGATCCAGTTGTCGCCGTCGCGCGTGGCGACCGTCCGCAGGCCTTGGGCCGAGTCGGAGCCGGACTCGGGCTCGGTCAGACCGAAGGCGCCGATGACCTCGCCGCTGGCGAGCTTCGGCAGCCACTCGGCGCGCTGCTCGTCCGAACCGCAGACTCCCACGGCGCCGAGGGCCAGGCCGTTCTGCACGCCGACGTAGGTGCTGACCGACGCGTCGACGCGGGCCAGCTCGAGCGCCACCCAGCCGCGGAAGACGGCCGAGTTCTCGAAGGCGGCGGTCTCGGGGAAGCCGAGGCCGATGGTGCCGGTGCCGTGCAGCACCTCCACGATCTGGTGCGGGAACTCGCCGCGCTCCCAGTACTCGTTGACGATCGGCTTGATCTTCGTCGCGACCTCCGAGCGGAGGTTCACGAGGAACTCCTTCTCGCGCTCGCCGAGGAGGTCCTCGAAACCGTAGAAGTCGCTCGCAAGTGTCTCGAAGGCCATGTCTGCTCCAGTGCGTCCAGGGGGTCGGCGGGGCCGCCGTGCGGCCAGCGCCAGCCTAGGGACCGTCAGCACCGGACACAAAGCCCTTGGTAGTTTGATCTAACCGGACCGAAGGGATGACGACGCATGTTTGTGCGCATCGGCAACACGCCGCGGGACTACGCCTGGGGATCGCTGACCGCGATCCCGGAACTGCTGGGCACTGCCCCCAGCGGTGCGCCGGAGGCGGAGCTGTGGCTCGGCGCGCATCCCGGATCACCGTCCCGCATCCTCGACCCTTCCGCCGCCGGAGGCGCCGCCGACCTGGCCGCGTGGCCGGAGACGGCCCGCCTGCCCTACCTGCTCAAGGTGCTCGCCGCGGCAGGCCCGCTGTCGCTCCAGGCGCACCCGTCGTCCGCACAGGCCCGGGCCGGCTTCGAGCGCGAGAACGCGGAGGGCCTCGCCCCCGACTCCCCCGAGCGCAACTACAAGGACCCGTTCCACAAGCCCGAGCTGATCTTCGCCCTCTCCGATCCGTTCGAGGCGCTCTGCGGCTTCCGCGACCCGGTGGAGAGCCGTGCGGTGTTCGACGCGCTCGCGGACGCGTCGGGCGACGAGCGCATCCGGTCCTTCGCGGCGACGCTCCAGGGCGAGCCCGGTGCCGTGCTGCGCCGGGCCACCGAGTGGCTCCTGGGCGGCGATCCGGCCGTCGCCGGCCTCGTCTCGGCGGTCGTGGCCGCCGCTGCAGGCCGGGACGACCGCGACGCCGGCACCGTGCGGATGCTCTCGGCGGCGTTCCCAGGCGACCCGGGCATCGTCCTGGCGCTCCTGCTCAATCGCGCGAGCCTGCGGCCGGGCGACGTGCTCTACCTTCCGGCGGGCAACATCCACGCCTACCTCGACGGGCTCGGCATCGAGCTGATGGCGGCCTCCGACAACGTGCTGCGCGGCGGCCTCACCCCCAAGCGGGTCGACGTCCCCGAGCTGGTGAGCGTGCTGGACTTCTCCCCGATCGAAGCGACGCCGCTCGCTCCGGAGCACCCCGCGCCCGGCGTGGAGGTCTTCCGGCCCGATGTGTCCGACTTCGCCCTCGACCACGTGGTGGTCGGTGCAGGGACGCCATCGGCGCCGGTCGAGCTGCCCGGCACGGCGATCGCCCTCTGCACCGCCGGTGCGGTGGAGCTCGTCGGGGCGACGGGCTCCCTCCGCCTGGCCCGGGGCGAGGCCGCGGTCGTCACGGCGGACGAGGGCACGCTGACGGTCTCCGGCGACGGGACGCTCTTCGTGGCGACGCCCAACCCGTGAACGCCCGCGCGCGCGTCGGCTATCCTGCCCGGGTGACCACCGCTTCCTCGCCGCTCGACGCGCGCGCACGCGCCGCCCGGGCGACCACCGGGACCGCTGCCTCCGTCTTCGCCTCGCTGCTGCTCTTCACCCTGTTCGCCGGCGACTTCTGGCGCAACCTGATCAGCTGGCCGGGATACTTCGTGCTCGCCGCGCTGCTGGCGGCCGGCAGCGTCGTCTTCGTGATCCGGCTGCGCCCCGCCTTCCGCTGGCGCAAGGCGCCGAAGACCCTGCTGCTCTTCCTCGTGCTCGCGATCGTCTCGATCGCGTGGTCGGCCTACCCCGGCGCCAGCGCCCTCGGCGTGCTCGCCCAGCTCGCGACCACCGCCGGAGCCGTCTTCCTCGCCCTGTGCCTCAGCTGGCAGGGGCTCGTCGCCGCGCTGAGCAACGCATTCAAATGGGTCCTCGGGCTCTCTCTCGTCTTCGAGCTGATCGTGGCTCTGTTCGTCCGCCACCCCGTGCTGCCGCTGACCCCGATTCAGCCCGTACCCGCGGGGAAGCTGCCGTCGGCGTTCTACTGGAGCCGCGACCTGCTGTTCCACGGCGGCCCGATCCAGGGCATCCTCGGCAACAGCAACCTGCTCGCCATGGTCGCGCTGCTCGCGCTGATCGTCTTCGGCATCCAGCTGGCCGACCGGGCGCCGCGACGCGGAGTCGTGATCGCCTGGCTCGTCGTGGCGGCCCTCACGCTCGCCCTGACGCGGTCGTCGACGGTCATCGTCGCGACCCTGGCGACCGCCGTGGTGCTCGGCTTCGCCCTCTGGGCGCGCCGGGCCGGACCCGACCGCCGTCGGCCGGTCTACATCACCGCCGTCGCCGCGCTGGTCGCGGTCGTCGTGCTGGTCTCCGTCTTCTCTTCCCGGCTCCCCGCCCTCCTCGGCAAGAGCGAGGACCTCACGGGGCGCCTGGACATCTGGGACAAGGTGATCGGGCTGGCGCAGCAGCGTCCCGTTTTCGGATGGGGCTGGGTGAGCTACTGGGCGCCGTGGGTCTCCCCGTTCCACGACCTCGCGGAGCGCAACGGCGTGGTGTATCTGCAGGCCCACAACGCCTGGTTGGACGTCTGGCTGCAGCTCGGGATCGTCGGCCTCGCCCTGTTCGGTCTGCTGGTGATCAGCACCCTCTGGCGATCCTGGTTCTCGGCCGTCGACCGGCCGCGCGTCGACGTGGCGGATCGCCTCCCGTACACCGCCTACACCCTCCTGCCACTGCTGCTGCTGGCCGCCCTGCTCGCGCAGTCCTTGGCCGAGAGCCGCATCCTCATCGAGGCGGGCTGGACCCTGCTTGTCGTGCTGGCCGTGAAGACCAAACAAGCCGCCCCGTAGGATTCCAGGTATGGCCGAACCGCGCACCCCCCGGGTCCCCGCCGCGGTGACCGAGTTCCTGGGGTCGGCCCGCTTCACCTCGGCGCTGGCCCTGGTGGCCGTCGGCACGGCGTTCTCGACCCATGCGATCCGCGCCCTGATCGGATGGCCCGGACTCATCGGCGCCCTCGCTATGCTCGCGGTGCTTGCCGCCTTGTCGTTCGCAGCACAGTGGCGCCTGATCGAGTGGCACGGCCTGCTCCCGATCTCGGCCCTGCTCTTCGTCGGCTGGTGCGCGCTCTCCGTGCTGTGGAGCCAGTACCAGTGGGCGACGCTCGCAGGCGTCTTCTACCAACTGCTCTTCGCCTTCCTCGCCGTCTACATCGCGCTGGTCCGCGATGCGATCCAGATCGTGCGGGTGGTCGGCGATGCGCTCCGGTTCCTGCTGACCGTCTCGCTCGCCCTCGAGGTCCTGAGCGGGCTGCTCCTCGATCTGCCGATCACCTTCCTCGGCATCCAGGGCAACCTCGCCTCCGGCGGGCCGATCCAGGGCCTCTTCGGCACCCGCAACCAGCTCAGCATCGTCGCGCTCATCGCCTTCGTCACGTTCCTCGTCGAGCTGAGGACCCGCTCCGTCCGGCCCCCGCGCGCCGCGTTCTCGATCACGCTCGCCGTGCTCTGCATCCTGCTCGCCCACTCCCCCGTGATCGCCGCCGTCTCATTGGTCGTCGGCCTTGCGACCGTCGCCCTGTACCTGATCCGCAAGGTCCCCGTCCACCTGCGCACCTTCGCGCAGTGGGGGCTCGCGATCCTCACGCTCGCCGCGCTCGTGGTCGCCTACCTCTACCGCACGCGCGTGATCGACCTCCTCAACGCACGGGCCGACTTCCAGGTGCGCTACCGGCTCTGGATCCAGATCTGGGAGCTCATCCCCGTGCAGCAGGGAGTCGGCTGGGGCTGGGTCGGCTCATGGCCCACCGACCTGTACCCGTTCACCGCCATCCAGGACGCGACCGGCGTCTACCACTCGGACGGCTTGAACGCGTACCTGGACGTCTATCTGCAGGTCGGCATCATCGGCCTGCTGCTGTTCGTCGCGCTGATCGGGCTCGCGTTCGTGCGCTCGTGGCTGCTCGCATCCAACCGGCGCAGCGTGGTCTACGCGTGGGCGCCGCTCGTGCTCGTCGCCCTGCTCGTGACCAGCGTCTTCGAGAGCTCGATGCTGGTGGAGGCGGGCTGGCTGCTGCTCATCGTCTGCACCGTCAAAGCCTCGCAGGGCATGAGCTGGCGGCTGCGGTTGCCGCGGCGAGACGGGGTCTGAGCCTCACGGATCCCGTCAGTCCGGCTGAATGAGGTCGCGGAGGATGTCAGCCTGGCCGCGACTGGCGTAGCGGCGATAATCACCGGTGGCGGCCAGGCGCAGGACCGAGGGGAACCGGCGGAGGCGTCCTTTCGCGAACGCGGCCCGTCGGTACTCGAATCCAGCCTTCGCCCGGGCGAGAGCCAGGTAGTCCGCGGGGACACGATCTCCCAATTGGTCCAGCCGTTCGACAAGCACGGCGAATCGTCGCGCGAGCGTGCGGTTACGGTCTCCGCGCGGCTCGAGCACTCGTGCGACCTTTCGACCGATCGTCGGGGCTGCGACACCGATCTCATTCGAGCCGTGCTGGCGATAATCGATCGTCGCCTCGCGCACCACATCGACACGTCCGAGCGCGGCGGCGATCACCGAAAGCCATTCGTCGTGCACCCACTCTGCCGGAAATGGCCGGGCCGCGGCGAGGAGTGAGCGGCGGAAGACCACGGTCGCGCCGGTCGCCAGGTTGCGACGGAGGAAAGCCTCGAATGCTCGGCCTTCCTCCTCTTCCGCGAACTCATGAGGCCGCACCTCGAGGGACTCGAACAGGGTGCGTCCGAGAGGGTCTCCGTCAGCGTCGACGAGGTCCGCATCCGTGTGGATGAGGATGAGTTCCGAGTCGTCGGAGAACCGCTTCCGGAGTGATTCGATCCGCCCGGGATGCCATCGATCGTCCTGGTCGCTCAAGGCGATCAGGTCCTGGTCGACTGCGGCCACCGCTCGCTCGAAGTTCGCCGTCACGCCGAGCGGCTGCGAACCTTCGAGGACGACGAACGGCGTGGGGGCGACCGCTGCGATCCGGCGTGCGATCGCGACGCTGTCGTCTCGCGACGCATCATCGGCGATCACGATCGCGTCGACCGGCGCCGATTGATCGAGGATGCTCGTGAGCTGCACCTCGAGGAACCGCGCTCCGTTGTATGTGCAGAGCGCGACCCCGACCGTCGGAAGCTCGATCATCGCCGTTTCAAGACCACCGACAGCACGCCGAGGAACATTCCCGCCATGATCGTCTGGGCACCGAGGATCATCAGCAGGGCCGCTGGAATCGCGACGCGCAGCGTGGCATCCGCGTCGAGGGCGCCGAAGCCGCGTCCCGCCCACATCGAGAACTGGACGATCGCGATGATCAGCCCGAGGAGGAACACGATGACGCCGACGACCGCGGCCGACTCCAAACTGATCCGCCGTTCGAGCCGGTCGAAGTTGCGGCTCCGCGGAATCCGGAAGCCTTCGTGCTGCGCGTAGATCTTGCTCAGGATCGCGAACAGCACGGCTTGGTACCCGACGACCGAGAGCGCCGCGAGGTACACCTGACTGGAGATATCGAAGCCGATGTCGCCGACGACCAGGGGTCCGAGGCTCAGGAAGAAGGTGCCGATGATGCCGATCGCGAACGCGACGGTCCCGGGCACCAGGAACAGCCAACGAGGGCTGAAGATGAGCAGGAATCGAAGATGACGCCACCCGTCCCGCCAACTGCGCAGATGCGGTGGCCGCGAGCGCCCATCCTTCTTGAGCGTGGTGGGTACTTCGCTCACTCGGCTCCCGCCGAGCGAGGCCTTCACGACCATCTCGCTCGCGAACTCCATGCCCGTGGTCTGCAGCTTCAGGTCGAGGATTGACTGTCGGTTGAAACCGCGCAGACCGCAGTGGAAGTCCTTGATGGGCGAGCGGAAGAAGACACGCCCGACCGCGGAGAGAACGGGGTTGCCCAGATACTTGTGGAGCGGCGGCATCGCGCCCGGTTCGATCCCTCCGCGGAACCGGTTTCCCATCACCAGTTCGTCGCCGGCCCGCAGTCGCTCCATGAAGGCGTCCAGATCGGAGAAGTCGTAGCTGTCGTCGGCATCGCCCATGATGACGTAGGTTCCTCGCGCGGCGTTGATCCCGCCGAGCAACGCCGCCCCGTAGCCCTTCTCCGGGACGTCGACGACACGTGCGCCCAGCTCCCGGGCGATCTCCTGCGAGCCGTCCGTGCTTCCGTTGTCCGCAATCACGATCTCGCCGGAAACCCCGCTTTTCTCCAGGTAGCCGGATGCTTTGCGGATGCACGTCGCGAGCGTCTCCGCTTCGTTGAGACAAGGCATGACGATCGTCAGTTCGATCGTGTCGGTTTCAAGCATGGCGCTGGGAGCTTCTCTCGGATGCGGACAGGGCTGTTAGATCCTAACCTCTGGCGCCGTCTGAACCTGCCGACTTCCCGGGGATGCGATAGTGGACAGGTGCGTACGAATGGAATGATGTGACGACATCGGTCGATGTGATCGTGCCTGTCCACGGGAACTGGGCTGTCACAGAGGCCTGCCTCCGTTCTCTTGCTGCCCAGACGGCGGCCCTTCGTGTGATCGTCGTGGACGACGCGAGCCCGGACGACACCCTCATCCGTTTGCGGGAGCATCCCGAGGTCGACGTCGTCGCCCTCGCGACGAACTCCGGCTTCGCGGCCGCCTGCAACGCCGGGATCCGACACGGCGACGGCGATGTCGTGGTGCTCGTGAACAACGATGTCGAGGCTGACGCGACAATGATCGCCGAGCTGACGGCCTCCCTCGATGCCTCTCCCCGGGCCGGGTCCGCAGTCCCGATACTCATCAAGCCCGACGGCCGCGTGGATGCCTACGGCCTGTGCGTCGACCCGACCATGGCCGGATTCACCCGCTTCAACGGGGCGACAGTCGCCGAAGCGGAACGGGCGCCCGGCTGGCGCCTCCTCGGACCCTACGGCGCGGTGGCCGCTTTTCGTCGGACCGCGCTCGACGAGGTCGGCCTCCTCGACGAGGGGATATTCATGTACGGCGAGGAGCTGGACCTGGCGATGCGGCTCGATGCGGCCGGCTGGCCCGCCACGCCGTCGCCCCGGGCCAGGGGAATGCACCTGGGCGGGGCGACCTCCGGTCGTGCATCCGCGACACAACGGCGACGGTCCGGTTTCGGACGCGGCTATCTCCTGCGCGCGTACGGAGTCCTCCGCGGCCGTCACGCGATCCGTGCCGTCATGACCGAAGCGATCGTCTGCGCGGGCGACCTGATGCTGTCACGGGACCTCGCGTCGACCGCCGGACGTATCGCCGGCTGGCGGGCAGGGCGGACGGCCGCACGTCGCTCCCGCAGGGTCTCGGCTGTCGACCCGCGAATAGGCTTCGCCGAGTCTCTGCGTCTGCGCGTCGGCGACAGGCAGGCCTGATGAGCTCCGAACTCCCCCCCGAGATAGATCTCCGCCGTGCCGCGCTCTCGTTGGTCACGCTCGTCGGAGGGGTCTCGCTCGCTGTCATCCCGGCCGCAACGATCGCGATCGCGTCGCACATCTTCAGTCTCCCGGAACAGGGCTCTGTCGCCGTCGCCAGCATGGTCGCCACCTTCGCCGGGCAAGTGACGTTCGCCGTCGTCGTCGAGTCGCGGCTCAGTTCCGCCGCGACCGAGCGCCGGGTCGTATTTCCCCTCTGGCTCGCCGGGTTGTCTTTGCTGGCAGCGGCGGCGGTCGCTCTCAACTATCACAACCCGTGGGTCCTCTGCGTGGCGCTGCCCGTTCTCGTGGCGTCCCTCGAGGTCGGCCGTGGTGTCTCGGTCGCGGAGCACCTCGACATCCGTGAGATGTGGTCCGCACTTGTTGTCGGCTGCGGCGCCCTGGGCGGTGTCCTCGCCGCATTCGCCGGCCTCGACTGGGCACTCATCCCGCTCGTGGCCGGAATTCTGATCGCCACCGTCATCCGTTCGATCCCCGTCGCACACCGGGCCTCCCGGCCGGAGCCGCGCGTAATGGGCTGGGTGGTAACCGACGTCACTGTGACCGGCGGCGTCTACCCGCTGATCAATGCGATGATCCTGGGCCTGCTGGGGCCTGTGCAAGCCGTTCTCTTCACCTCGATCTCCACCGTTTCCGGACTGCTCGCCATCCCGCTCAACTACATGCGGCTGCGCCTCCTGAAGAGTCACTCACGGCTCGACATCGTCCTCGCCGCGGGGAGCGTCGCCGCGGCGATCGTCGTGATCTTCGTGTGCGAGTGGCTCGGTGTGTTCGGTTTCGTGTTCTCCCATGCGTGGTCGACGAGTGCGACGGCACTCCCGCTCCTCGTGGCTTGTCTTTGGCGCGCCGCCTCCCTAGCGACCACAATCCCCTTTGCGAGCCTGCGGCGAATGGGCGAGGCGAAGAGGTTGACCCTTCTGCGCGCGCTCGTAGCGGGGATCACGTTCGTCGCCGCGTTCGCCGCCGTCGCCACCGACGATCTGGTGTGGGTCTTCGCCGTTCTCCTGGCCGGCGAACTCCTTCAGGCTCTTGTCTACGAGATTGCGCGACGCCGGGTCCTGGCACGCGCGACGAACCCGGTCCGTTAGGCTATCCCGATGCACCGCGTGCTCGTCGACCTGCTCTTCTTCACCGGCACGAAGGGTGGCATGGAGTCCTATGTGAAGCGCACGTACTCCGCAATGCCCCCCGATCCCGGTTTCGAGTTCACAGCTCTGGTGTCACGCGAAGCCGAGGATCTGGACCTTGATTGGTTCCCCGGTGAGATCGTCCGTTCGGGCATCAGTGGCGAGAACCGTGTGGCGTGGGCGCTCGGGGAGGTCGGCTCGGTCTCCCGGGCGGCGGCGCGCGCCGGAGTCGATCTCGTCCATTCGCCCGCGAACATCGGCCCTGTCCGGTCCGCGATCCCGAGCGTGCTCACGCTGCACGATGTTCTTCCTTTCATCCACCCCGAGTGGGTCCCCGGACGCCACGGCGCCATGCTTCGGCAACTCGTCCGCCGAGCCGCCCGGGCTGCCACTCGTGTCATCACGATCAGCGAGGCTTCGGCCGCCGACATCACCCGCGAGCTCCGCATCCCGGGCGAGCGGATCGACGTCGTTCCGTTGAGCGGCGATGACCTCGCTCCCTTCGACTCCGCGCCGACGACATCGCGTCCCCTCGTGCTGAGCATCGGCAACCGGATGCCGCACAAGAACACCGAGATGCTCATCCGGGCAGTCGCGGCTATCGCGTCGGAACGACGCCCACGTCTCGCGATCACCGGCCAGGTCGACGGTCCGGATCCTTTGCGCCGCCTGGCCGCCGACCTCGGCGTGGAAGCAGATGTCGACCTCGTCGGGTGGGTGAGCCCCGACCAGCTCCAGCACCTGTTCCGAAGCGCCGCAATCCTCGCCTTCCCCACCCGCTTCGAAGGTTTCGGCCTCCCCCTGCTCGAGGCGATGTCACGCGGCCGCGCCGTCGTCTGCTCGGATCTTCCCGTGCTCCACGAAGTCGCCGGCGACGCCGCGGTCTATCTGCCGCCCACGGACACGTCCGCATGGGCAGACACACTCGCCAGCCTCTCTCGGGATCCTGCTCGCCTGCGCATCCTGGAGAGTGCAGGTCTGCAACGAGCTCAGGCCTTCTCGGCCCGTCGCACGGCGGACGGCACGCTCGACGCTTTTCGGCGAGCGGTGAACGCGTCGTAGCGAGCCAGAAGTTCGTCGATCGATGCGTCCAGACTCCGGGACGATCGGGACCGCTCGTACCACGTTCGGGACGATTCTCGCATCGCAGGGCCACCCTCCAGCGCAGCGATGATCGCCCGGCCCAGTATGTCAGGGTCGGTGGAGCCGGCCACGAACCCGTTCACGCCGTCTTCGACGAGCTCAGCGGCCGCATTGTCCTCACCGGCGACCACAACACTCGGCGTCCCATGGGACGCCGCTTCGGCGATCACCAGGCCGAAACCTTCACGGCGGGAAGGATTGACGAGCACCGCCGCGTCATCCATCAAGCGCTCGAGCTCATCGTCCGAGACGCGCCCGCGGACCTCCACGTCCACCCCCGCGATCGAGGCGGCCTCCTGCAGGCGCTGAGTCTCCGAGCCGCTGCCCGTCACGACAAGCCTGACGTCGGGGTACGCCTCCCGCGCCACGGCGACGGCGGCCGGGAGGACGTCGAGCTGCTTGTCCGGAATGTGACGGCCGGCGAAGAGCACGGTCCGCCGCACCGTCGTCGGGTCAGAGACCCCTGGATCTTTGACGAGGTCGACCAGACCGAGTACCAGGCCGCCACCCGAGCGGAGGCGGTAGCGAGCGCGTTCCAGCGTGAATTCGCTGTTGACGGTCACCTCATCGCTACGTCGGAGCCCTGATCGCTGCAGAAGCGAGGCGACCGTTCCCACGACAGGCCCGGAGTACTGCCGCCACTTGCGGAACGTCCAGATCTCGAGCCAATCCCCCACCAGCCACGTCCCCGTGCGGCGCAACGCGGCACGGGCCGCGAAGACATTGAGGGGAGGAAGAGCACTCACGATGACGATGTCGTACTCGCCCCGCCGCTGCCGCAGTGCGCGATGCACCGCTCGCGCGAACGCTGCGGCGGAGGCCGGAAGCCGGTCCCCGCTCTCGTTCGAAATCTCACCCTTCCAGATGGGCACCACCCCGAACGGGGCGTCCGGAGTATCGCCGTCCCACTGAGTGCGCGTGAGATAGTCGACTCTGTGTCCGCGCGCAGCCAACCGAGCCGCGATCTCGGTGTAGACGCGCTCGCCGCCTCCGGTCGTGTAGGGATACAGGCAGTCGTAGACGATGGCGACGCTGGGAAGCCCCCCACGGTTCATCCCCGAACGCTCCGAATATCCTCGGCACGTGCGAGGCGTTGCGCCGAATGACCGAGCAGGGCGAAGAAGGCCGCCGACGTGACGAGGAACAGCACGAACAGGAGCGGCCAGCCCAACGGCGGTTGCCATTGAGGATCTTTGAACATCCCACCGATCGGAGCTGCGTTCCCGATGACGTAGCGTCGCAGGGTGAGCAGGAATGCGAGCGCACCGAACGTCCAGAGCAGCGCACCGATCGCCCAGGTCAGACGCACAGAGAGGAAGCCGATGCGTTCGCCACCCGCCCGGGAAAGCACCCAGGCGAACAGGACGATCACGGAAAGATACAGGAAGAGTCCGTACCGCCCCTGCCAGATGATCCCCGTCTGGTGCACGCTGTAGGCCTGAACGAGGACAGGTAGAAGCGCCGCCACACCGGTCGCGATCACGAGCACGACGAACTCACGACGGCGGGCCGTGGCCAGCGCCAGCGAGGCAAGCACCGCGAGTGCGGCGATCGCGAACCAGAAGGTGTACCCCGGCAGCGGCGCGTCGAACCAGCCGAAATAGCCCAACGCTTCTACTGCGAATCGAGGAGTCGCGCGCACCATGTACGTCGCCCCCTGGAGGAAGCTCGCATCCACGAGCGGCGCGTCCGCCTTCTCCGCTTGACCCGACAGGCTGCCCCCGGACAACGTCCAGCCCACGGAGAACAGGCCGCTCAGTGCGATCACGACGAGCCAGAAATAGCTGCGGGCGGTGACAAACATCCCGCGGACGGCCGACCACCCGCAGGCGAGTGCACAGAGCGCGACGATCACGATCACCCAGAGCGGGCCGAGCGCTCGCGCATTGGCCAGAAGCAGAGCCGAAAACGTCACGATGGCCCAGAGATGCCCGCGCCGAAGCCCCGAAGGTTCGAATCGCGCCGGATCGAATGATTCGAACAGACGGAGCAGGGCGACCGTCAACGCAACGGCGGAGACGATCTCCACACCATTCGGGTTCACGGCGCCATTCAGATAGCCGACCATCGGCAGGGCGGCGAAAGCCAATCCGGCAGGAAGCCAACGGCCGCGTCGCGACACGACCGCAGCCTGGAACGCGCCCGCGAACAGGAGCCCGCCGAGGATCGCGCTCGCGATCCGCATCGCATAGATGCCGGAGGGGCCGCCGATGAAGAGGCTCGGCCAGCCGATCAGGTAGTAGTAGATCGGGTTGTAGGTGCTCACCCAAGTGGCGGCTTGCGTGGCACCGCGGGCGTCACCGATCTCGATGCCGCAGGATGCCGGTGTCTCCGAGTGGTAGACGAAACACATCGTCTGCGGGCTGAAAGCGAACTGGGGTGGCAGGTCGACGACGAGGTGGCGCACCCCGGCTTCACGATGACCGACGACCTCGCCGTGCACCTGGCCGATCGCCTTGATGGCGTGCGCACTCTCATCCGGAACCGAGAAGATCGGCGAAGCCAGCGCCCAGGTCGTCGCGATCGCCGTGAAGGCGAGGAACGCCAGCCAGAAAGAGCGCCATGGCCGTGGGTATGCCGACCTGGTCGCCCCTGACGAGACCTCACGCGAACTCACAGTCGAATCATTTCATAGTCGTTGCTGATGCCCGGCGGGCTCGCCGCCGGAGCGACGCGCCCGCCCGGTCGTGCAGTCGACGTCGTCAGATGGTGCCCTCGGCGACGGCGTTCTCGATCCACGGGATGACCTCGTCGAGCATGTCCTCGAGCTTGGTGGTCGCCTCGAATCCGAGGACCTCCTTCGCCTTGTTCACGTCAGGCACGCGACGCTGCACGTCGTGCTCGAAGCCGGGGTCGTTGACCAGCCGCAGGGGGACGTCCGGCCCCTTGATCTTGCGCCAGATGATCTCCGCGAGTTCGACAACCGTGTGACCATCGGCCGTCGAGATGTTGAAGTCGTTGTTCAGTGCCTCAGGGTGGTCGAGGCTCAGCACGATCCCGCGGGCGAGGTCGCCGCCGTAGGTGTAGTGGCGAACCTGGTTGCCCTCCCCCAGGATGTGCAGAGGATCCTGGCCCTTGAGCACCTTCTGGACGAGGTCCGGAACGACGTGGCTCATGGCCAGCTTCACATTGCCCGAATCGATCTCGACATCCCCGCGCGCCCGGGACTCTCCGATCCCGACGCAGTTGAAGGGGCGGAGGATCGTAAACGGCAGACGGTACTGATCCCACGCGGCGCGGGCGAAGTACTCGACGGCGAGCTTCTGGAACCCGTACGACGACAGCGGCGGCGCGACTTCGCGCTCGTCGCCTTCCTTGCTCGGCCAGCGGTCGGTGGATTCGAACACCATGGAAGAGGACATGTAGGTCACCTTCTTGAGGCGACCCTTCTTGTGCGCCTCGATCGCCGCGTCCACGGACGAGGCGATGATCCGCTCGTTCTGTGCGAGCAGATCATAGGCATAGGTGTGGAAGTAGGAGATGCCGCCGATGAGCGCAGCGCCGGCGATGAAGTGGTCCACATCCGACAGCAGCTCGGTCATCAGCGCGGTGTCCTGGACATCACCGACCACCAAAGTGTAGTTGGGGTCGTCATCGTAGGACTTCGTGACCGGACCGTACTTGGAGTAGTTATCCACGCCGACGACTTCGTGTCCCTGGCGGAGGAGCTCCTCGACGATGTACCCGCCGATGAAGCCCGACGAACCTGTGACCAATACTTTGCTCAACGCTTTTCCTATCCTCTGTGGTTCCGATGCGTGACGTGTGTGAAATCGCGCAAGTCTATCCGCTGGACGCGATCTCCAGCGACTTGGCCTTGAGTTCATCCAGGGTGAGCTGTGGACCGTACGCGAAGCGATACCAGCGAAGATACTTCGGGATCCACTTCTTGAGTTGGAAGTTCGATTCTCCGAACGTGCGATCGAGCCAGATCGTCGGAATCTCGGCGACCGGCAGACGCAGGCGCCTGGCCTTCGCCGTGAGCTCGAGACCGATCTCGAAACCGTCACGGCTGTCGATCCCGACGTCGCGGACGAAGTCCGTCTTGTACGCCTTGAACGAGTTGGTTGCATCGCGTGTCCCGACGCTCGTCATCGCGTGCAAGGATTTGCCCGCCGACCGCGACAAGAAGGACTTGAGACGCGGCCCTCCGACCTGCTGTCCCCCGGCCATGTAACGCGACGCCGCCGCCACCACTACCCCACGTTCGACCAGCCGAACCAGGTCGTCGATCTGACGCGGGTCGTCGCAGCCGTCCGCCATCGTCACCACGGTCGTCGGCGCGGCCGCCTGATCGATGCCGAATCGGATGGCCTGGGCAGGGCCCCGACCGTAGGTGTTCAATTCGATACGAAGTCGGGGGTGCCCCTGGGCGAGACGCTCGACCGGCGCGATGGTCGTATCGTCACCGCTGTCGACGACCACCAGAATCTCGGCGTCCATTGTGACGGTCTCGAAGATGCGTTCCAGACCGGGGACGATGGACTCGCCTTCGTTGTAGGCGGGGATGACGATCGAAGCGCGTGGCGTCGATGTCACACCGTCACCCCATTCCCCAGGAGGTTCCAGACGTCGGCGACCGGCTTCTCCGTGACGATGGTGCGGTACTCCGGGTGAGGCGTGGCGACGATCAGGATGTCCGCCTTCTCGAGGACGCTCTCCAGCGGCAGCAGCGTGTCGTCGGTCTCTTCGGAAACATAGGGGTCGGTGCAGATCACGGCTTTCGCCTTGAACTTGAGCACTCGCCGCAGCTTGTACGAAAGGCTGGAGCGGATGTCGTCCGACCCGCCCTTGAACGACATGCCGAGGATTCCGACAGTCAGGTTCTCAAGGTCGAAGCGTTTCTCCAGCTGTGTGACGACATAGAGAGGGAGACCTTCGTTCACCAGCATCGCTGAGTGACCGAGCGCGAACTTGTTGTCGCTGAACGCCGCAAGCTGCATGGTGTCTTTGAAGAGGCACGGTCCTGCGGCGAACCCCGCGCCGGGGATGTCCTTCGCGCGCGGGTAGTTGTGACTGAGTGCGGCGCGGATCCGTTCGAAGTCGAGGCCGCGATCGTTCGCCATCATGTAGAACTGGTTCGCCGCGGCGAACTTGATGTAACGCCAGGTGTTGGTGAAGAGCTTGGCGAGTTCCGCCTCCTCCGGCTCGAGATCGACGATCTCGTCCGTGAGGGTCGAGAACAGCCGGCTCGCGCGCTCGCGGCCGCGAAGGGTCCGCGACGACACGATCTGCGGCAGAGAGAAGAGCTCCTCCATCGCTTTGTGCTCAGCGATGCGCTCGGGGCAGAAGGCGACATCCATGTCGATGGCAAGTCCCGCGACGGTCCGTTCGACCAGCGCGGTGACACCAGGATAGACGGTGGACCGGAGGATGAGGATCTGGCCATCACGGAAGAATCCGCTGGTGGACTCCAAGGCCTTCGGAATCGCGTTCGGGTCGGGGTTGAGGTGCTCGTCGACGGGGGTGCCGATCACGACGACCACATTCTCCGCGGTCGCGACCGAAGCCGGATCGGTCGTGGCCGTCAGACGGCCATCGGCGAGAACACGCTTGAGCACGGGCTCGGCGCCCGGCTCGGTGAACGGCAGCGTTCCGCCGTTGACGGTCGCGACGGTCTTCTCGTCGATGTCGAACACGACGACGCGCGAGCCACGGTCTGCGAGTGCGATCGCGAGCGGCAGCCCGACATGCCCCCCTCCACCGATGACGACGACGTCTTTCTCGAAGCTCTGTGCCAATGGACTTCCAAATCTTGGGATGTGCGCGGTTGCCGCGGCGGTCCCGGGCCGGACCGAAGACGAGTCTATAAGATGACGTGGGCGGCAGCTGAAGCCTCTGCCGTCTCGGCCTCGGACGCTGAACGCCGTCGTCGATCATTGCAGAGACCGGGATACCCGTGAGAGAAGCCACCGACCTTCCGCCGTCCGATCCCGCCTCCGTCGCGTCAGAGGGCACCGACGACCGCACGCGATCCCTGGCTCGGTGGCTGGGCCAGTTCGTGGAGTGGTGCCTCGGCCCGGTCGGAACCTCGCGGATGGGTCGCACGTGGTGGTGGACCATAGGCCTCTTTCTGATCGGCGCCTCGATCTGCTTCGCCCGTATCCCGGTCGCCGCGCGGAACGTTCTCTGGGCGGAGGACGCGAGCGTGTTCGTGACCGATGCCGCCAAGGGCGATTTCGTCGGTGCACTGTTGACCCCGTACAACGGATACCTTCACTTCGTTCCTCGAGTGATCGCCGGTGTTCTGACACCGACCGTCCCGCTGAGCATCCTGCCGGTCGCGATCACGGCGGCGGCATGTGCGATCACGGCCGCGTGCGCGACGCTGATCTTCGTCGCCCTCCGTAACCGGATCCCGTCGACGCTCGTCCGCATCAGCATCTGGCTCGCCGTCGTGGCGATGCCGATCGGATCCGTGGAGACAAACGGGAACATCGCGAACGCCCACTGGTATCTGCTCGGCGCGCTGTTCGCCCTGCTGGCCACCCGATGGACCTCCGCCGGATGGAGCGTCCTCGCGGCTATCGTCGCCTTCTTCGCGGTGACCAGCGACCCCCTTGCGCTCGTCTTCGTCCCGCTCGTCCTGCTCCAGATCATCGACAGGCGAACCGGACTTCGCCGGTTCATCATCCCGGCCGCGTATCTTCTCGGCGCGGTGATCCAGGTCACGGTGATCGCATCCGGTGCGAGCCTCGGGATCAAGGCGGAGTCGCCATCGCTCGTCGGGCTGACCCGCGCACTCTTCTGGCGGGTGTACGTGACCCAGTACGCGGGGGAACCCGGCTCGATCTGGGCCTTCGAGTCCTTCGGGACCGTCGCACTGATCGTTGGTGCGATCCTTGCGGTCCTGGTCGTCGTCGCCGCGATCGTGTGGGGGAGACAGCTCGGCGGACTCTCGGTCATCTCGTTCGGCGCCGCGACAGCATTCTTCCTCGCCGCCGTGAGCATTCGCTGGAGCCCGGCGTACGACCCGGCCATCTGGCTTCGCTGGGACGCGGCGCGCTACTCCGTCGTGCCGCTCACGCTTATGGCTATTTCCCTAGGCGCCGCGCTCCAGACCCTGATGGATCGAACGAGGATCACCGGTGTCGTCGTCAGCTCCCTCGTCGTCCTCGGCGTCGTCGCCCTCGTGTTGCCGAGCTGGTCGATGGAAGCACGGATCCCCTCCCCCCAGGCCGGGCCCTGGCGGGTCTCCCTCGATCGCGCGGTCGACCGCTGCGACGCTCCCGATACGAGCGCGACGTCCGTCACGATCGGCGGAGTGCCGAGTGCAGGATTCTCCGTTCGGATCACGTGCCACGAGCTTCTCTCGCGAGTCCACTGAACCCCTGCTCTCGAGAGGAGTCGCTGTGTCCCCCGCTGTTCGTTCCGTCACTGAAGCCGATACGGCTCCGCGTGTCGAGGCTCCGGTCGGCCCGGTGCGCGCATTCATCGCATGGTGCCTCGGGCCCATCGGCAGAACGAGCATGGGGTCGACGTGGTGGTGGGCGCTAGCCCTCTTCATCGTGGGCACCGCTGTCTGCGTGTTCCGGATACCGCCAGGGGGCCTCAACGCACTTTGGGCCGAGGACGGCAACGTCTTCGTGACCGATGCGCTCCGTAGCGATGTCGGCTCCGCCCTTCTGACGCCGTTCAACGGCTATCTGCACGCCGTTCCGCGGATTGTCGTCGGCGTCCTTGCCGCGGTCGTGCCGTTGAGCGTACTCCCGGCTGCCGTCTCGATCGCGGCATGCGCCATCACGGCCGCGTCCGCGACCCTCGTGTTCGTCGCTTTGCGAGAACGCCTCCCGTCTCGCATCGTTCGTTTGTCCGTCTGGGCCGCCGTGGTGGCGATGCCCATCGGAGACGTGGAGACGAACGGAAGCATTGCGAACTCCCATTGGTACCTGCTGTGCGCGATGTTCGCAGTCCTCGTCACGCGTTGGGCATCTGCCGGTTGGACTGCTGTCACCGCGACGGTGGTCTTCTTGACGATCGCGAGCGACCCCCTTGCGCTTGTATTCACCCCGCTCGTCGTGCTCCAGGCATTCGATACGCGAACCGGACCGCGCAGATTCGTCGCCCCGATCGCGTTCCTCGCAGGAGCAGTGCTGCAGGCGGTTGCTATCGTGTCGGGCGCCAGCCTCGGTATCAAGACCGACCCCGTCTCGTTCGGCGGCCTTCTCCGTGCCCTGCTGTGGCGTGTGTACCTGGCCCAATTCGCCGGGGAAGCCGGCTCTATCGGTCTTTACCAGTTCGCCCACCTCGGAGCGCTCGTCGTGGCAGGGGTGCTCGCGATCCTCGTCGTTCTGGTGAGCGTGCTCTGGGGACGCCAGCTCGGCGGTCTCGCAACCATCGCATTCGTGGCAGGGACGGCGTTCTTCCTCATCGCTGTGGTCGTCCGCTGGAAAGACCAGTACGACCCGGCGCTGTGGCTGATGTGGGGCGCAGCCCGCTACTCCGTCGTCCCTCTGGCGCTCGCGGCGATCTCGCTCGCCGCCGCCGTCCAGACGTTCCGTGACCGCGTCGACTCGGTCATAGCCGGAAGGCTCGTCTCATGCGCAGTCCTCGTCGCGACGATCCTCCTGGTGCTGCCCAACTGGTCGATGTCCTCGCGGCTCGCCACCGACGAATCGGGAGCGCCGTGGCGCGCATCGATCGCGACGGCCATGGCAGCATGCCACTCACCAGGCACACCCGCCGGCCAGGTCGTGTTGCTCGGCGGTCTGCCGATTCCCAAGTTCGCCGTGTCTGTCACCTGTCAGGAGCTGCTCGACCGCTCACGCTGAGCGGACGAGCAGCTGCCGACTACTTCGTCACCGTACGGCACCCCAGAAGAGTGGCGGCGCCAGGAAACGGCGTTGCACCGATCGAGTAGGCACAGGCCCTGTACGTGCCGGCCTGTGTGATCGGGATGCTCCCACTCGCCCCGTGCTGAGAGCCGGCAGAGGGATACACACGCCCGACGTCAGGACGGCTTTGATCGGCGACCAAGTGGGTCGCGGACTGCGAACCGTTGGGCAGCGTCACCCAGACATCGATCGCCGTCGTTGCAGACGGGATCGCCGCGTCGAACGCCCACCCGGAGACGGAGATGGACGTCTGGCCGTTGACGGTCTGGAGCACCGCGCTGTCGAGCGACCCCATCGGACGGGACGGGCCGTTGGAAATGCTCTTGCAGCCCAGCAACGACGCAGTGCTTCCGAAGAATGGATTCCCGATCGAGTAGGCGCAAACCTGATAAGTGCCGATCTGCGTGATCGGGATGTTTCCGCTCGCCCCGTGGTTGGGCCCGGCCGCAGGGAACACCCGCCCGATGTCGGAGCGAGCCGCGTTCGCGACCAGATGCGTGGCCGACCTGGCACCGTTCGGTGCCGTCACCCACACATCGATGGCCGTCGTGGTCGTCGGGAGACCGGCGTCGAATGCCCAACCCCCGACCGCGATCGAGGCGTTCGTTCCGTCATAGACGATACCCGCCGAGTCGAACGAACCGATGGGTGCGCTCGGACCGAAGGCGATGCTCCGACAGCTCAGAAGCGTTGCGGACGAGGGGAACAGTGTGGACCCGATCGAATACGCACACAGTTGGTACGTTCCGTAGCCGCTGTTCAACGGTATCGAGCCCGTGACCCCGTGAGCCGCGCCGGCGGCGGGGTAGACCGCTCCGACGTCCGGCCTGGGCTGATTCGCAACGAGGTGCGTCGCCGACTTGAAGCCATTGGGTGCCGTCATCCACACATCGATAGCCGTCGTCTGCGATGGAGCAGCGGAGTCGAACGCCCATCCGGTGACGGCGACCGAGCCCGAGGACCCGGAGAGCTGGACCGTGGCCGTGTCCAGGCTCCCGATCGCCTGGGCGGGGCCGAACTGAATCGTGGCGCAGCGCAGGAGAGTGTTGTTGTCGCCGAGATACGGGGTGCCTATCGCATAGACGCAGACCTGATAGGTCCCGACCTGAGTGAGCGGAATGCTGGTTTGGAATCCGTGGTTCGGTCCGGCAGCGGGATAGAACGCCGTCAAATCCGGTCGAGGCTGATCGGCGGTAGCGGAATAGGCGGCCTGCTTCCCGTTCGGCAACGTCACCCAGGTATCGGCCCGACGCGTCGAGGTCGGGGTGATGCCATCGATCACCCATCCGCGCACGAACACGGAGGCCTTGTTGCCATCGATCTGTAGCGTGATATCGTCCGCGCTGCCTTTCGGCGGAGTCTGCACGACGTCGATGTTCTTGCAGTCGAGAAGGACCGGGCCGGCCGAACGCATCGCATACGAGCACGCCCGATACGTGCCGGCTTGTGTGATGTTCACCGATCCCGTGTACCCGTGGTTGGGTCCTGCCTGCGGGAAAACGGTCCCGATGTCGGAGCGCGCCTGGGAGGCCGCCCAGTTCTGGACCGAATAGAAGTTGTTCGGTCCCCAGATGTGGACGTTCACGTAGATCGTGCTCTTGGGCGCTGCCGGATCGAACGCCCAGCCACGGAAGTTGAGAGTGGCGTTGCTGGCGTTGTACGCGACCGACGCCTCGTCGAGACTTCCGTATGTCGGGTCGCTTCCCGTGCTACCGAACCATTGGTTGTAGTACACCCAGAAGTTGCGGTTGCCGTAGCTCGAGCACCCATCTCCGGTTCCGTAGAGGTTGGCGAGCGCCGCAGCATTGGGCTGATACGGCGTGTAGTAGTACAGGGCAGCGGTTGCCTTGTTCTGGATGGTGATGGTCGGCGCAGCGCAGGTCGGCGGCGGAGTCGGGTTGTACTGGACGGCCGACGGGGCACCCACGGGAAACCACGTGAAGAAGTTGGAGGTCCCTGGCGGGTTGCCGTAGCGCTGGAACTGGTGCGCTGCACTGTAGACCTGGTTGAAGAAGCCGTAGTACTGCGAATCACACGCCGCCGTGTCAGGGCAGGCATATCCCATCGATATGTTGATCTTTCCCGTCGATGGAGCCGGGTCCGTGATGAGCCCCTGCTCCTTCTGGAGAGTCACGAGAATCACCTTGGCGCTGATGTTGCAGGCCACCTGCACCTTGTAGATGATGGCGGCAGCAGACTCGTTGCCACCCCCGGAGTAGGCGCTGCACATCGCATCGGCGCCCCGGCTGTTCGAAGGGAACTGCGCGACGGCGAGGCAGTTGCTGTTCGCGCACGACACGCGGGAGGCGAGGAACGACTGGATGTCGTTCTGCGACATCGCGTTGCCGTCATAGAACAGCCCATCGGAGATGATCATCGCCGGGTTGAATTGTGAGCCGTCGAGCGCCTGGGCCTTCTGCTGCGGCGCTACGGCCCCGAACGCGAACACCCCCACGACGAGCAACAGCGTCGCAAGGACACCGGAGAGCAGTCTGGAGCGGGTCATGATGAGGTGGCCCTCGAATTCTCGTCTAGCCCGGTCGGGAGTCTGGGCGAAAGGTGGGGGTTTTCATCCAGAGTACGTCCACCGTCCAGCCGAGCGAAGCCCCTGCCGCTCGTGTCGCGGTATCCATCGCCCCCCGTTCGGATGTCACCGCCGTGCCAGGCGCGCTCTCACCTTCTCCGCAACCACGGAGGGGCCGCCGTTTGCCAGGTAGTAGCGGACACGCTGGAGGTCACGCCGCCAACCGGTGGCACGTGTACGTCGAGCGTGCTGCTGTCCGACCGCTTCGCGGCTGACGGGCTCCCTATCCGCAGCCTTTCGAGGAGCAGACACGAAGCGCACCAGGGGCTCGAGAGTCCGACTCCACCGGAATTCCTCGCGGACGACGGCGACGGCGGCTCGCGCGGCCGATACGGCCACCGCGTCGTAGAGGTATCGCTCGATCGCGTCGGCGAGCGCGTCGACGTCGCGTTCGCTCACTGCTGCTCCCAACCCGCGCGCCGCCACGAGCTCTCCGAACGAGTCGCCGTCGGTTGTCACGATCGGCAAGCCGGCCCAGAGATAGTCGAGTATGCGGGTGCGGAAGGAGAACGTCGTCTCGACGTGCTGGAAATGCGTCGAGACACCGAGATCGGCGTCCAGCAGATAGTTCTGCCGATCGGCGTAGTCCACCCATTCTTCATTGAAGAACACGTGTTTACCGGTCAGGCCGAGTTCGGCGGACAACTGCCGCGTTCGAGCGACCGCCGTCATCTCCGGAACGTCTGGGTTGGGATGGCGCACCCCGAGAAAGAAGAGCCGGACGTCATCGTGGCGCTCCGCCACCGATGCGATCGCGCGCACCAGTGTCTGCGGGTCGAACCAGTCGTAGATCCCCCCGCCCCACACCACCACTTTGTCGGTCTCGTTGATCCCGGGGACGCTCCCGCGGATAGCGTGCCGCGTGAGGTGCGGGTCGTGCTCCTCCATTCCGAACGGAACGACGTCGATGAGGCTGCGCAGGTCCTCGTCGCGCGAGTAGGTGTACGCGTTGATCCTGCCCGAGCCTGCGAGCTGGCCGAGCCAGAAGCTGCGCTGGCGTTCGCTCGCGGCGAGGAAGAAGTCGCCGAGACCGATCTGATGGTTGAGCAGATCCGTCGTCTCGAGGACCTGCTCGTTCCAACGTTCGAGGCTCTGATTGCGTCCCTGTTCGAGCTGCTCGAGATGCATCGGATCGTAAAGATCGACGACGACGACCTTGGCTGTCGATTGGAGCGACGGGAACAACGCCAGAGCGTGTCCTTGCAAGACGATCACGTCCGCCCACTCTTCATGCGCATTCATCGACGAGGGCCGGTGATAGGAGACGGAGGCGACTGCGAATCCGTCACCGTCGATTGCGACGCGGCCGAGACTCAGCAAACGCACGTCACTCGCGACCGAGAGCGCTTTCGCGATATTCCATGCACGGATCGCCGGCCCGGCCATCTTCTCGCCGAGGGGATCGCCGGTGATGACGATCACGCGGTTTCTGCGGCCGGCCGGAAGCACGCGCAGGGCCTTCACGATGGTCTCGTACCCGCTTTGGTACTCCGCCATCGGGTACGCCGGTTCGTCCAGCTCGCCGAACAGTCCGAGGAGGTCAGAATCAGAGCGTCGACGCGAGGACTGGACAGCGGCGCGCTTGATGTCCAGGTCCTCGAGGCCCTCCACGAAGCGGTCGATGGCGAAGAGCCCGGCGATGGCGCTCTTCGCCACCGGCATCGCGACCTCGCTGTCGTCCCCGACGACGCGCAGATCGAGGGCCGCCGAGTCCAGCTCGCCGCGCGCGACCGCTCGCCGCACGGCCAGTAGGATCGCTCCAGGAAGCACTCGTGCCAGAGAATCGTCGTCGAGGTTCTTGTACAGCGTCGCGAGGGCATTGCGCTCGAGGAGGTATTCCTCACGATACGCGCCGAAGGATTTCATCGAGGCATGGTGCTTGTGAAAAGCGAGTGACCGGGGCTGGAAACGGAATCGATAGCCGGCCAGATTGAGTCGCCAGCCGAAGTCGACGTCTTCGTAGAACATGAAATAGCTCTCGTCGAAGCCGCCGAGCCGCTCGAACACATCCCGTCGGACGAACATCGCCGCCCCTGTGCCGAAGAGGACGTCGCGCTCCACGCTCCATTCGTCCCGGTCGACTTCACCCGTGTGCGGCTTGTACCCCATTCCGTACCACGTGACCGCGGCGTCGACGAAGTCGACCCGCTCGCCTTCCCAATCGAGGACTTTGCTCGCCACCGCTCCGACATCGGGGCGCGACTCGAAGGTCGCGATCGCCTCCGCGATCCATCGGCCGTCGGGCCGCGCGTCGTTATTGAGGAATGCCACGAACTCGCCATGCGCTTCGGCGACGCCGAGGTTGCATCCACCGGCGAAGCCGCTGTTTCGAGGGGACTCCACCACACGCACCCGCGGATCGTCCACCGTGCGCAGCCGAGCGACGCTGTCATCGCCTGAGGCGTTGTCGACCACCACGATCTCGAGCAGATCGCGCGGCCACTCGGCCTGGAGGAGCTCGCGCACACACGTCAACGTGTCATCGGCCCCCCGGAAGTTGACGAGGATGACGGAGACCAGGCCGGGCTTCGATGTGCTCATGCGGATGGGATACCTCAATCTTCGTACACGCGGCCGTCCACGCGTCGCCGGAAGTCTAGCAACGCCAGGTCGGTGCGGACTCAGACCGCGCGACGGGCGATCGACGAGAGAGCGTCGGCGAGATCCGCGGCCGCCTGACGATGATGGTGCTCGCCCGATGCCCAACCGTTCGAGGCGAGTTCTTCGCGCACGCGTGGGTCCTCCACGATGTCGCGGAGGGCTCGTGCGACCGCCTCATCCGAAGCCGTGTCGACGACAAGCGCGTTGTAACCGTCGAGTACTTCCCACGCCGTCCGGGGGTTGGGTCGGCCGACATATGCCGCACCGAGCCCCATCAGCGCCAACGGTGCCGCGCTGTTCGCGTACTCCTCGTTCGAGATCACGGCAGTGGGACGCTGTTCGGCGATCCGCTCGATCGCCCCCACGTCGAGGGCGGTGTCGACGTGACGGATGCTGGCTTCCAACTCGTGGGCGATCCGTTCGAGACGCGCACGATCCCGCTCGGAGAATCCGACGCTCAGAAGCTGAGCGACCGCGTGTTCGGGCGTGGTCGCCTCGGCCGCCGCCCTCGGAGCCAGAGCCGGCACGACACGAGCGTCGGTCTCCCATGCCGCCTCGGCACGCAGCTGATCCGCGCCCCAGCGGTTAGCCGCGATATAAGCGAACTCGGGCCGGTAGTGCGCGACGATCCGACTCTGCAGCTCGGGATCCTCCGGAAAGAGCCCGCTCTCCACCGTGGGGAGGAGGTAGACAGGCTTGCCGCGCTGCAGCGTGGCGAGCCACACCGTCTCCTCCGAGCCCCAGTCTGCGCAGACGACGATGCTCGTCCGGGGCTCGAGCTCGTCGACGAGTGCCTCGTCTGCGGCCGGGCCGTCCACGACGTGGACCTTCGTGGACGTACCACGTTCGGCCAGCGCATCTGCGATCTCGCCGACATACCGACGCCAGACGGCGTCTGCCTTCGCACTGACCACGAAGTCGACGTCGAACCCCTCCGGCACCGATCGGCGAAGGAACAGGCCCTCCCAGCGCGCCCAGAAGTGACGCATCGAAGCGAGCTCGCGCTTTCCCTGGCTATACCCACGACTGGCCGATTCGTGGTGGATCAGCAGTGACTGAGGCTCATAGAAGCATCGGATGCCTGCGTTCCACGCTTGAAGCCCATAGTCCACGTCCTCGAATCCCAACCAGTAGGTCTCGTCGAGACCTCCCAGCCGTCCGTACGCCTCCTGGGTCACGTACACGCAGGCACCCGAGATCGAGCGGTTGTACGAGGCGACATTGGCGATCGGCCTCGTCGCCGGGCTGCCGACGTACAGATGCCCGAACCACTGCGGCGCCAGAATACGGGCGTAATAGGTACCGCCGTACTGGATCCGGCCGTCCGGGTACACCAGTTTCGGACTGACCAGGCCGATCCGGGAGTCGATGGCGTACGCGGCATGCTGGAGGGCGTCGAGCCACCCGGCCTGCGCCACGATATCGCTGTTGAGAAGAACGATGTCGTGCTGCGCCTGGGCCATGCCGACGTTGACCGATACCGCGAAGCCCTGCCGCTCGTGTTTGAAAACCACACGGACGGGGCCGCCTTCCAGAGCGCGCAACCGCTCGCTGTTCGCCGGCTGGCAGTAGTCGTCGACGACGATGACCTCGTAATCGAAGTCTCCGCACGTTCGCTCGATGGAGGCCAAGCACTCCGTGAGGAGCGGCACATCGTTGTAGCTCGGGATCACGATGCTGACCGGTCTCCGGTTGAGACGGACCCAGTCCAGAGCCTGTTCGGAAACGCCGAGGCCTCCCGTATTACGCTGGAACAACCTGCTCGAGAACGTTTCGCGCATACGCTCCTTCGCTCCGGTGGGCAGCGTGCGTACGATCGACCGCGCTGCGGCCGTCACCTTTGTGCGAAGCATTCGTTCCTCGGGCGCTAGAGACAGGAAGTAAGACTCTCCATGGTACCGACCACCCCTACACCCGCTGACGCCCCCCGACTGCTCGTGGTCGCACCCGACGTCGTCGGGCGCCGGATGGCCGGACCCGGCCTCCGCTATGTGGCCATCGCGCGAGCACTCGCTCCACACATGCCGGTGACCTTGGCCGTAGGAGTCGAGGGAAGCAGCCACCTCGAACTCGACCTTCCGGGCGTGGCCGTCGCGCCGTACCGTAATCGACAGGAACTCGAGCTCCTCGTCGCCGCGCATGACGCCGTCTTCGCCCAGCTGTTCGATACGAACGTCGCCCGCGCCGCTGTCCGACGAAATGTACGGCTGATCTTCGATCTCTACAACGCGCTCCCGGTCGAGACGGTCGGGTCGGAGGTCATCAGCGGCTTCCGTGACCTGCCGTCGAAGGACCGTGAGTTCACGGAGCTGTTGAAGTACTTCCGCTTCGTCTCGCAGGCGGGGACGTACTTCGTCGCCTCCAACGAGCGGCAGCGCGACTACTGGATGGGGTACATCATGGCCAGCGGCGGCCTGATGCCGAGCACTTTCGGGAGTCGCGCGCTCGACGACATCATCGGCCTGGTGCCGTTCGGGACGGAGGAAGCGGATCCGGTCCAGCGTTCGCACGGTCTGCGCGGGTCGCATGGCATCGCCGACGATGACTTCGTCGTCCTGTGGGCGGGCGGGATCTGGGATTGGTTCGACGCAGAGACTCCGATCCGCGCCATCGCCGAACTGGCCGAACAGGACCCGCGCTACAAACTGGTGTTCTACGGCACCGTCCATCCCAACAGTGTGATCGGACGGCCACCGTCGGTCGAGAGGGCAATGGCCGTCGCTGCACAGCTCGGAGCGCTCGGACGATCGGTGATCTTCCTCGACGAGTGGGTGCCTGCCGATGAATGGGCCGACTATCTACTCGATGCGGACATCGCGATCTCCGCACACCGGGACTCGCTGGAAACGCACTACGCCTTCCGCACGCGGATCCTCGACCATTTCTGGGCGGGGCTGCCCAGCGTGGTTTCAGCAGGCGACTGGTTCGCCGACTACATCGCCCACGAATCGCTGGGCACCGTCACACACATCGGAGATGTAGAGGCCACGAAGGACGCCATCCGCGCCTATGCCACGGACGACGAACTCCGGTCGGCGACAGTCGAGCGCATCCGGACGATCCGGGAAGACTGGCGTTGGAGCCGCACGACCGCGCCTCTGCGCACGATTCTGCTGGGAGATCTGATGGAGCGCCCGCTCCCCGCTCTCGAGCGGGTCGACGCTGACGTCGCGCACCCCGCGGAGCACCTACCCGGTCGCGGAATTCGCAGCACGCGTGCGTGGCGGTTCGCCGGCCGCGTACGACGCCGGATCCTCGGGTGAATCAGCCGATGCTGCGGTAGTGCGACGCGAGTTCATCGAGGATGACTGGCCAGCGGTAGCGCTTTGCCGTCTCGACGCCGGCGCGGCTCAGCCTGTCGCGCAGTTCGGGGTCGCCGAGAACGCGACGGAACGCTTCCGCAAGCGCGGGGATGTCGTCCTGCTCGACGACGATGCAATTCTCGCCGTCGAAGCAGAAGTCGCGGTTGCCGTGCGAGTCGGTCGTGATCACTGGGCATCCTGCCGCCATTGCCTCGATCACCGGGAGACCGAACCCTTCGTGGAGCGACGTCTGCACGAAGACCGCCGCCGTGTTGTAGAGCTCGTTCGCCTCGGCATGTGACGGACGTACGGTGTACTCGACCCGTTCATCGACGAGCATGTCGGGTTCGAAGCCGAACAGCATGAGATTCGGACGCTCGTCCCCGAGTGACCGCCACGCCTTCTCGGTGAACGCGAAGTTCTTCTGGAAGAAAGTGCGTCCGAGCGCGAGCACAGTGTTGTCTCGTCGCTCGATCCGCTTCAGCGTCCGAAAATGGCGTGGATCGAAACCCACAGGGATCAGCTCGGCCGAGACACCGATCTCGGCGAGCTCCGCCTGCTGGTAGCTAGCGATGGTGACGTTGTGGAACTCCGGCCGATAGCTCGCCGCCACCGCCGCTCGAGAGAGAGAGGCTGAGTCGGGTAGAACCACGATTCGAACTCCATGATGTAGCTCACCGGGACACCTCGGACGGCGCTCCCGAGCCACACCACCTGCTGTGTCTCCCACCAGGTCGCGATCTTGATCGCGTCCTCACTGCGAAGCGCTCTCACCATGTCGAAGTAGCTGCGGAAAGTGGTGACCGGGATGGCCAACTCGGTCCAGTCCGGCTGCCCCTGCAGCGACCAGATCTGGACATCGAATCCTCGTTGGGCCAGCCCTTCCGCCTCCTCGAAGACGACCTTGATACCGCCGGAGATGGTCGTCGCGTTGAGCACGAAGATAACGCGCCGCCTACCGTCCGTTCCCGTGACGACGCGGTCGAGGAGCCATGCACGGTGGAGCTCCGTGAGCGGGGGCGGCGTGACGTCCTCCACGTCGACGACGACCGGTGTGTAAGCGAGCGTAGAGATGCCTTGGAGCCAGGCGCGGGCGATGAACCCGTGGACATCGTCGGCGAGACTGCGAGCCTTGTCCGCGTCGTCGCTCGGCCAGATGACACGATCCACGGTGTCTCGTGTCAGGAGTATTCCGTGCGGCAGAGCGGTGAAGACGAAGCGTGGGATCTGCGCCTGCCCGTGATCCTTCTCCGGCTCGGGCGCGACGAATCGCTCAGCGACCCGATCGAACCAGAAGCCCGGGATGACGGACTGCGATGAGCGGTACGCGGGCGCGACGATCCCGAGATCCGCGTCGCGATCGTACTCGTGGGCGGCGTGCTGGAGCCGCACGATGTCGTCGACGCTGGGAAGCGATTGGGCGGCGTCGATCAAGACGACGTCGCACCGACGCCAGTACTGCTGCGCGTGTCGCAGGATCGGACGCAGCCGGACTTCGTCGCCGTCGAGGAAGCCGCAGACCGTGAAGTGGACCGGGTCGATGGATTCCAACTCGGCCGAGGCCGCAGACGAGACGAGGAAGTGGGCGGGGATCGTGTGTCGCACGCCACGCATCCACTCGGCGAGCCCCGCGGCGCTCCCGATGACGACGACGACGGCAGCGGAGGCCGCCTTGTTCATGTGAGCCCACCGGTGCGCGGTCGAGAGCGCCAATTCGGTTGTGAGTCCGTTCGCGTAGCGATGAGCCGGCTCGACCACGGGGATCGACTCCGCCTCGGAGACACGTCGGATCGACGATGGCTCGATCCCCACTGTGAGGAGCGCGCGTCTCGCGCCCTTTTTTGCGAATCGGCGAAGTCGACTGGTGATGCCCATGATGTCAGGGAGTCTAACAACCGTCCTGTCAGACGTTCCGCAGACGATAGCCAGGAATGACCAGGGTAAACTGTCGAGCGCTCATGACTACTCCTACACCCACAGACCGCGAGGCACGCGAGGCGCGATACGCCGCGCTCAGAACGGCTCCCCTGCAGACCGTCGGGTCCTCCGGCCCTTCGTTCAGTTCCTCGTGGGGCTCATTGCGCGAGATCTGGTCGCAGAGGCAGATGCTCGACCTGCTGATCCGGCGCGACCTGAAGGCTCGCTACAAGGACAGCGCCCTCGGCTTCCTGTGGTCGCTGGTCCGGCCGCTCACGCAGTTGCTGATCTACTACGTGGTCATGGGGCAGTTCCTCGGGGCGGCGCGCGGTATTCCGGACTTCGCGATTTACATCTTCTCCGGCCTGACCGCCTACACACTGTTCAGCGAGATCGTCAACGGGTCGACGGGGTCGATCGTCGGCAACTCGGGTCTGATCAAGAAGATCTATCTGCCGCGAGAGATCTTCCCCCTGGCGAGCGTCGGGTCCGCGCTGTTCAACTTCGCGATCCAGTTCGGAATCCTGGTCGCCGCGACGATCGTCCTCGGCAAGTTCCCTCTCGGACCGGGCCTCATCTATCTGATCCCCTCATTCCTCGTCCTCCTGGTGTACGCGGTGGCGTTCGGGCTGCTGCTCGCCGCTCTCAATGTGTACATGCGCGACATCCAGTACCTCGTCGATGTCGCGCTGATGGTACTGATGTGGGCGTCGCCCATCGTCTACTCATGGACGATGGTCAAGAGCGTGATCCACTCTCCGATCCTCCTCGAGATCTATACGAACAATCCGCTGACGTTGGCTGTTCTCGGCTTCCAGCGGTCGTTGTGGATCGGCGGTCAGGGCACGGCCGAGTACCCGGGTGAGCTGATGCTCAGGCTCGGAATCGCCGGCGTCGTGGGACTCGTGCTCATCGCCCTCTTCCACCGGGTCTTCACCCGACTTCAAGGAAATTTCGCCCAGGCACTATGACGAACCGAATCAATGCGGACGAGGAATCGATGTTCCCTCAACTCACGAGCCCGCCCGATGCGCGGCCCGACGTCATCGTCCTGGACGATGTCACCAAGCGATTCGTCATCCGAAAGGACAACTCGCTGAAGGAACGCCTGGTCACGTTCGGGCGGGCCGGTCGCAAGCACCGTGAAGACTTCTGGGCTCTGCGAGGTGTGACCGCGACGATCAAAGCGGGCACGACGATCGGTCTCATCGGTCACAACGGCTCCGGCAAGAGCACGTTGCTCAAGGTGATCGGCGGCATCATCGACCCGACCAGCGGATCCGTCTCCCGCCGCGGACGGATCGCTGCACTTCTCGAGCTCGGCGCGGGGTTCCACCCCGACCTGACAGGCCGGGAGAACGTTTTCCTCAATGCGGCGATCCTCGGACTGAGCCGCAAGGAGACGGAGGAACGCTTCGACGATATCGCTGAGTTCTCCGGAATCGGCGACTTCATCGACACCCAGGTGAAGTTCTACTCCTCGGGAATGTACGTCCGGCTCGCGTTCGCGGTCGCGGTGCACACCGACCCGGACATCCTCCTGGTCGACGAGGTGCTCGCCGTCGGCGACGAAGCATTCCAGCGCAAATGCCTCGACAAGATCCGCACCTTCCAGCAGGAAGGCAGGACGATCATCCTGGTCACCCATTCTCTGGCTCAAGTCATGGAGCTCTGCGACAAAGCCATCTTGCTGAACCGAGGCGAGGTCGTCTACAACGGCGAATCGCACGAGGCCGTGGCCCGTTTCCGAGACATCCTCGAAGAACGCCGAATCGACGACCTCGCCAAGCATGCCGACCCCGAGCAGGACCTGGTGGTGCCGCGCATCCTCGAGACGACCATCCACGCCGCCGGTCGTGCGGAGGGAGACCGGGTGGAGCACGGCGACGACCTCATCATCCGGACGACCTTCGAGTACCCGAGCCTCAGCCCGGAATGGGTGGCCGCCATCCAGATGGACAACGCGCACGGACAAGTGGTCTACGGTACCCGCAGCGATCTGATCGGCCACGACCTCGAACCGTTCGAGGGCCGCCGGACGGTGGAATTCCGCCTCAACAACGTGCAGCTCGGCACGGGGAAGTACTTCATCAACGTATCGCTGCTCGACCGGTCGAATCGCCATCTCGCCGACCACCCACAAGCTGTCGCATTCAACGTGGCGTATTATCCGAAGGCCACGGGGACGTCCTATCTGGAGCCGGAATTCAGCGATCTCGGTTCCGAGCAAGGCCCACTCGCAACACGATGACTGCGAGCATCCGCGTCGTCACGGTGACGTACAACTCCTCTGACGTGCTCGGGGAATTCCTCGACTCGTTGAAGGGAGCCTCGTCTTCGTCGCTCGAGACGACGGTCGTGGACAACGCGTCGGACGATGCGGAAGCGTCGCGGTCGATCGCAGAGAGCCGAGGAGCCCGGTTCATCGCGCTCACAGACAACATCGGATACGGGTCGGCGATGAATCGCGGTGTGCACGAGGGGCACACGTCCGATTTCCTTCTGCTGACGAATCCGGACCTCACTCTCGCGACCGGTGCCGTCGACGCGCTGCTCGAGACAGCGGAAGCCAACCCGCGAAGCGGAGCCCTCGGACCGGCCATACACAATCTGGACGGGTCGTTGTACCCCTCAGGGCGCCCTCTCCCATCGCTGAGAACCGGTGTGGGGCATGCACTCTTCTCGCGGAGCTGGCCGACCAATCCGTGGACGCGCGCCTACCGCACGACACTCGGAGCAGGACGGCCGACTCCGGTCGGCTGGCTTTCGGGCGCGTGCTTGTTCGTTCGCGGAGATGTCTATGCAGAGCTGGACGGGTTCGACGAACGTTATTTCATGTATTTCGAGGATGTCGACCTCGGCCGTCGCATCGGCCTGGCCGGCTACCAGAATGTGTATGTACCGCAGGCGAACGCCACCCACCACGGCGGCCACTCGACCTCATCCGCTGCGGGTCCCATGGAACAGGCGCACCACGAGAGCGCCTACCGCTATCTGGCCGAGGTGTATTCCGGCCCGTTCTTCCTGCCCCTTCGTGCTGCCCTTCGCGCCGGGCTTCGGCTGCGTGCGCGCGGCCCCCTTCGGCATCCGCGCTAGGAGGCCGCCCCGCGTACGATGGGATCAACCCTGCTCACCCCCGAACAGAAAACTCACACGTGAGACTAGCCATGACTCTGATGGTCCGCGACGAGGCGGACATCATCAGACCGATGATCGAGCACTCCCTCGCCCAGGGAGCAGACATCCTCATCGTCACAGACAACGGCTCCACCGACGGGACGACCGAGATCCTCGAGTCTTTCGGAGACCGGATCGACCTGCGCCACGACCCCGTGCACCACAAGCAGCAGCACAGTGTCGTCACGCGCATGGCCCGGGACGCTCACGACCGTTACGCCGCCGACTGGGTGATCAACGCCGATGCGGATGAGTTCTGGATGCCTGTCGCAGGAGGCGCTACGGTCAAGGACGTCCTCGCAGAGGTTCCCGCATCCCTCCGCGCGTTCACCGTGCCGGTGATCGACATGACCGGCGCACCCGCCCTCCGTGGCACAGGATTCGAACGCCTCCGATTCCGGGACAACCGACCCGTCGAGCAACTGCAGCGGATAGGCCTGCGCGCGCATTCCACGCCCGACGCCGTCCATGTGGGCGATCCCGACATCGAGGTCGCACAGGGCAACCACTTCGTCAGTCTGCCGACGGGCGAACTCCCCGTGGGACTAGAGCTGGAGGTCTTGCATCTCCCGTGGCGATCCTGGGAGCAGTTCGAAGGCAAGGTGGTCAAGTCCGGCCGCGCATACGAATCCAACCCCGACCTCGCCCCGAGTCCGAATCACCATGGGATGCGCGAGTACTGGCGCTGGACGTTCGGAGCGCTGCTTCCGTACTACGTGCTCCGGCACCCGAGTGCGGACGATCTCGCAACCGGTCTCGCAAACGGCACCTTCGTCGAAGACACCCGACTCAAGGCGATCGTTCCCGGGGTGGATGATGTGCTCTTGGATCAACGGGTCGAGGCCGAGGCGCGATACGCCGGTCCCATCATCGCCGCGATCGAGGATGCTCTGCGAACCGACGTCGCGGTGGAGCATGAGCGGTACGCCGTCGCCGTGCGTGCGGTCGAGGATGGACGAGGCCAGATCGAAGACCTGCGATCGCTCCTTCGTCAGGCAGAGGAGGCACGTGACGAGCTAGAGGCGCGTCTCGCCACCACTCAACAGAGTCTCGACGAGATCTCAGCGCGGCGCATCGTCCGCGCGACCGATGCCCTCACTCGCGGAATCAAGCGGCGCTGAGTTCACCGGACGGTCTCGAGGAGCACCGCCCGATCTGACCCGCCTGCGCGGCGGAACGAAGCCCCGCCCCACGAGCGCTCAGTCCACGCCGTGGCCACCGCCTGCTCGTCTGGGCGGTCGATGTCGTCCAAGACGACGAGGGCTCCGGCAGCAAGTCTGGCCGCGAGAAGAGGGACAGCCGGGAAACGCATCTGCGGGCCGAAGTGCGCAGGCGGCCCGTCGACGAACAGGAGAGTGATCCCGGAGAGGTCGGTGACGGCCTCCGGGGAGTACCAGAGCGCGTCCGCATCTCCGACGGGCACGCTCGTGAGAGGTGCGTATCGCACGTCCACCCAATCGGACAGGCCGAGGCGGGAGAGGGCAGCACGTGTAGCGGCTGCATAGTCGGGGTCGTTCTCCAGTGAGACGAGCCGTCCTGCACCGCGTGAACGAAGAGCCAGCGCGATCCACACCGTGGAGGTTCCGCTCCCGCACTCGACGACGAGCGGCGCCGTCTCGGCGGCCAATACTCGATCGACGAGCAGTAGAAGGGTGTCGGGGGTCGCCGCCCATCCACCGGGTGCCGGCACAGCTCCGGTCGGCGGCGCGATGCGATTCAGGACAAGCAGCGCCGACACGTCGCGTTGAACATCCCGCCGAAGCAGATCGAGCGGCTCTCCCGGCTCATAGCGGAGGACCTGGGGTTGCGCGCCCGCCGATGTCGCTCGCTCGGCGAGTGCGTTGACCTGATTGTGTGCGGACCGCGCAGCGACGACGGTGACGACCAGCACGACGACGACCAGGCCGCCCAGCGCCCACCCGATGTCGTGGGCTATGACAGCGACCGCCACCCCGCAGACGACCGCGATGGCGGCCACCGCGACGGAGAGGACACGAACTCGGAGACCTACGACTGGCCAGCGCATTCGCTCACGCTATCGGAAAGTGCCCTGATCGTGCAGATCCGCTCAGAGGAGTCCGGTGAGGTACCGGCCGTACCCGCTCTTCACCAGCGGACGCGCGAGCTCGGCGAGATGAGCGTCATCGATCCAACCCGCGCGCCAGGCGATCTCCTCGATGCACCCGATCTTGAAACCCTGCCGGTCTTCGATGACGCGCACGTACTCCGACGCCTGCATCATCGATTCGAACGTGCCCGTATCGAGCCAGGCGGTGCCACGATCGAGGACCTGCACCTGAAGTGTCCCCGCCTCGAGGTAGCGCTCGTTGACCGTGCTGATCTCCAGCTCTCCTCGGGCGCTCGGAGTGATCGTCTTCGCGATCTCGACGACGTCGTTGTCATAGAAGTACAGGCCAGGCACGGCGAAGTTGCTTTTCGGCTCCTGCGGCTTTTCTTCGATCGAGAGCGCCTTGAAATCGTCGTCGAACTCGACGACGCCATAGGCCGTCGGATCGCTCACCTCGTATGCGAAGATGAGCGCACCGTCGATGTCGCTGTGCGTCCGTAGAGCGGATCCCAGTCCCGTGCCGTGGAAGATGTTGTCTCCGAGCACCAGGGCCACCGATTCGTCGCCGATGAACTCCTCGCCGATGATGAAGGCCTGCGCGAGGCCGTCCGGCGACGGCTGCACGGCGTACTCGAGACGGATTCCCAGTTGGGAGCCGTCGCCGAGCAGGGCGCGGAACTGGTCGTTGTACTCCGGCGTCGTGATGATCAGGATCTCGTTGATCCCCGCCATCATCAGCGTGGACAGCGGATAGTAGATCATCGGCTTGTCGTAGATCGGCATGAGCTGCTTCGAGATGCCCTTGGTGATGGGCCACAGCCGCGTGCCGGAGCCGCCGGCGAGGATGATTCCGCGCATGTCTTGTCGTTCCTTACTTCTCGTCGAGCGACGCGTAGAAAGCGCGCGCAGCGTCCCAGGTCGGCAGGAGTCCGCTGTCGCGGGCCTCCAGCAGGCCGGGGGCCTCGGTGTCCTTCGGCGACAGCAGGGGTTCTCCCGCCTCCGGGGGGAAGACCAGCGCGATGTCGGGGTCGAGCGGGTTGATCCCGTGCTCGCGCGACGGGTTGTACGTGTCCGTGACCAGGTAGCTCACCGTCGCGCCCTCGGTGAGCGCCACGAAGCAGTGCCCGAGGCCCTCGGCCACGTAGACGGCGCGACGATCGACATCGTCGAGCAGGACGGTGTCCCACTGCCCGAACGTCGGCGAGCCGACACGGATGTCGATGATGAAATCGAGGACGGCACCGTGCGGAGCCATGACGTACTTGGCCTGGCTCGGCGGGATGTCGGCGAAGTGGATGCCGCGGACCGAGCCGCGCTTGGAGACGGAGAGGTTGCCCTGTCTCAGATCGAGCCGGTGGCCGACCGCCTCCTCGAGACGGTCGAATCGATACCACTCGGTGAACATGCCGCGGTCGTCGGCGTGCTGCTTCGGAGTGATCTCGTAGGCGTCGGGGATGGAGAGTTCGCGGATCTGCACCCCGGGAGTCTACCAATCAGGCTCGCACGGTAGACTCCTGCACGGTTCATCGACAGAAAGCACCCATTTCTCCCATGAAGATTCTCGTCACCGGCGGCGCCGGATTCATCGGCTCCAACTTCGTCCGCCGCACCCTGCAGGACGCGTACCCGGGCCTGGAAGGCGCAGAGGTCGTCGTGCTCGACGCCCTCACTTACTCCGGCAACCTTGCCAACCTCGCCCCGGTCGCGGATTCACCGCGCTACGCCTTCATCAAGGGCGACATTCGCGACGGCGCGCTCCTGGACCAGCTCTTCCCCACCGTGGACGCGGTCGTGCACTTCGCTGCCGAGTCGCACGTCGACCGCTCGGTGCGCGACGCGTCGATCTTCGTCGAGACCAATGTGCTCGGAACGCAGCAGCTGCTCGACGCCGCGTTGCGCAACGACCTCAAGCGCTTCGTGCACGTCTCGACCGACGAGGTCTACGGCTCGATCGCCGAGGGCTCCTGGACCGAGGACCGCCCGCTCGAGCCGAACTCCCCCTACTCCGCGTCGAAGGCCGGCAGCGACCTCCTCGCGCGCAGCTACTTCCGCACCCACGGCCTCAACCTGTCGATCACACGCTGCTCGAACAACTATGGCCCGTACCACTTCCCCGAGAAGGTCATCCCGCTGTTCGTCACGAACCTCATCGACGACAAGCACGTGCCCCTCTACGGCGAAGGCAACAACATCCGAGACTGGCTGCACGTCGACGACCACACCCGCGGCATCGCGATGGTGCTCGTGAACGGCCGCGCGGGCGAGATCTACAACATCGGCGGCGGAACCGAGCTCACGAACAAGGAGCTCACCCAGTTGCTGCTCGACGCGACCGGCACGGACTGGTCGTACGTCGACCGCGTCGCCGACCGCCTCGGCCACGATCTGCGCTACTCGGTGGACATCTCCAAGATCCGTAGCGAGCTCGGCTACGAGCCGCAGATGCCGTTCGAGCAGGGTCTCGCGGATGTCGTGCAGTGGTACCGCGACAACCGCGAGTGGTGGGAGCCGCTCAAGGCCCGCGCCGCGCTGGACGCGTGAGCACGGTCACAGTGACGCGCTATCTGATCGCCGGTGCGGCCGGCCAGCTCGGACAGGACCTCCAGCGGGCGCTCGCCGGTCGCGATGTCACCGCATTGAGCCGGAACGACCTCGACGTGACCGACCGCGACGCCGTCCTCGCGGCCGCCTCCGGGCACGACGTGGTGATCAACGCCTCGGCGTATACCAAGGTCGACGACGCCGAGACCCACGAAGACGACGCCTTCGCGATCAACGCGATCGGGACCGAGAACCTCGCGATCGCCGCAGCGCAGAACGGCGCAAAATACGTCACCGTCTCGACCGACTACGTCTTCGACGGGTTCGCGACCGAGCCGTACGCCGAGGACACGACGCGCGATCCGATCAACGCGTACGGCCGCACCAAGGCCGCCGGCGAGGAGCTCGCTCTCGCCGCTCATCCAGAAGGCACCTACGTCGTGCGCACTGCGTGGCTCTACGGTGCCGGCGGAGCGAACTTCGCGAAGACGATGGTGAAGCTCGCCGCGACCCACGAAACCGTCAGCGTCGTGTCGGACCAGATCGGCCAGCCGACCTGGACGGGCGACCTGGCGCGCCAGATCGTCGCCCTGCTCGACGCCGACGCCCCCGCCGGTGTCTACCACGGCACGAACGCAGGTCGTGCGAGCTGGTTCGAATTCGCGCAGGCGGTCTTCAGCGAGGCTGGTTTGAACCCTGATAGGGTCACACCGACCGACAGCTCGACGTTCGTGCGGCCCGCACCGCGACCCGCATTCTCCGTGCTCGGTCACGAAGCCTGGCGCCGAGCCGGACTCGAACCCATGCGCGCATGGGAGGAAGCATTGGCCGACGCGGCGCGTCACGGAGTCCTGGAGCAGAATGACAACCCTCAGGGTGGTGATCGATGAACTGATCGGCGAGACTCCCGGCGGCGCGCGCCGCTACACCGAGGAGTTGACCCGTCAGCTGATCGCGACTGCGCCGCGAGGGTGCGACGTGGTCGGGATCGTCTCGGCCGTGCCCGATGAGGAGCTCGCGGCCCTCCGCGCTGCGCTTCCGGGGATCGCCGACATCACCCGCCTCCCGCTCGCCCACCGTGAACTCGCCGTCGCACTGCCCGGTGGGGTCCCGATGGGCTCGGTACGCGGGATGCTCCACGCCCCCTCGCTGTTCGCGCCGCTGCGCAAGCGTCGCGACGAGGGGGACCAGGTGGCCGTCACGATTCACGACACGCTCGCCTGGACGCACCCCGAGTCGCTCGGCTCCGCAGGCGCACGCTGGACCAAGGCGATGGCGAAACGCGCACGCAAGCACGCCGACGCGATCGTCGTCCCGACACACGCCGTCGCAGCCCGGCTCTCCGACGAGCTCGACTTCGGCGACCGTATCCGCGTGATCGGGGGCGCACCGGCGACGACGCTGCGGCTTCCCGCCGACGCCGACGAGCGGGCCGCCCGTCTCGAACTCCCGGACTCCTACGCGCTCTCGCTCGGATCCATCATGCCTCGCAAGGGAGTCGCCCCGCTGATCCGAGCGATCGCGCGGCCGGAGGCGCACGGAATCCCCCTGCTGATCGCAGGCCCCGACCGCTACGGCGACGGCAGTGCGACCGGCGTTGCGGCCGCGGCCGGCCTCCCGGAGGACCGGGTGCGGGCTCTCGGCCGTCTCGACGACGCCGATCTGGCGGTCCTCCTGAGCCGGGCGACTCTTTTCGTCTACCCGAGCCTCGCCGAGGGCTTCGGCCTTCCCATCGTAGAGGCGTTCAAGTTCGGTCTCCCCGTCATCCACTCCGACGATCCCGCGCTGGTGGAGGTGGCAGGCGGCGCAAGCCTCGTGGTCGAGCGGGTCGCCTCGCCCGCCGACGACGCCGCGTATTCGGAGCGTCTCGCCGCCGCCATCGGCCGGGTACTCGACGATGACGCACTGCGCGAGCGACTGGGTGTGCTCGCCTCGGACCGGGCCCGCGCGTTCAGCTGGCGAGACTCCGCCGAGCGGGTCTGGCAGCTGCACGCCGACCTGTAGGGGTCGCCTCGCCGCAGTCAGCGGCGACCGGCGCCCTCACGCTCTCGCTCGACCTCGACACCCGCTGCCAGGGCGGGCGGCCCGGACTGCGCCGTCTCTTCCCGACCGAACCAGGCACGGTAGCGCTCAGACGCCCACGCCCCGGCCTTCTTCGACCAGCCGTGACTCCGCTTCTCGATCAGCCAGGTGAAGGCGACCGACACGGCGACCGAGACCGGGATTCCGAACAGCAGCGCGACGTACCAGGGCTCGTCGGCGAGAAGGTACGTGCTGAAGATCAGGATCGGCACGTGCACCAGGTACAGGCTGAACGAGATCGTTCCGGCGAACTGGAACGGCCGCGACTCGAACACGGTACGCAGCGGCTTCCAGCCGAGCACGGCGACGACGAGGCCGGCGGCGGCGAGCGGGACGAGACCCTTGAGCACATGCTGCAACTCCGGCATCGCGGTGATGCCGGGGCCGAACAGCCACGGGGCGATGAGGAGCAGGCCGCTGCCCACCGCGAGCCCGGCCCACAGCGGATGGCGGTACCAGCGGGCGTTGATGCGGTCCGCGACGTTGCGCACGGCATCCAGGCGAACGGCGATCACCGCGCCGACGAAGAAGGCGGGAAGGTACTCCAGCTCCCCCGAACCGGCGCGGGCGCCCAGCCAGGTGAGCGCGCAGGCGGCGGCGAGCCCACCGATCCACCACTTGCGGACGGCGATCGCGGCGATGGCGAACACCGGGAGCGCGAGTGAGAAGAGGAGCTCCCAGCGCAGCGACCACAGCGGGTTGTTGATCTGCCCGTCACCGCCGAGCAGGTCGATCGCTTTGACGATGTACTCCCAGCTGAAATTCGGCGTCGAAGAGTTGCTCAACCACGTGCCCGCGGCCTGAGTCGAGATCTGCGGGATCGCGGCCACCCAGACCGCCGCCAGGAGCACGGAGGCCGTCACCGGCACCATGAGCCGCACCACACGACGCGGAAAATAGGCGACCCAGTCGAAACCCCGATGGCGCACGACCGGCAGAGTCACCACGAGCCCCGACAGCACGAAGAAGACGATCACGGATTCCACGCCGGCCGTGAGGAACTTGAGCGGTGTGTAGCTGATCCACCACATCGCGGAGCCGACGGGTGCGTCGCCACCCCCGGGGGCACCGGGGAAGTCGGGGTTGGTGTACAGCGCATGGTGGAACACGACGATCACCGCCGCGAGGCCGCGGAGCCCGTCCAGCGCCGTCAGCCGGCCCATCGCCGGTCGTCGTGTCGTCGTCTCAGCCATTCGTCCAGCAGTACCCGTCATAGGCGGGCGACGCTACGGGTGGGGCCTGTGCAGTGCCTGTGACCCGTTCAGGGGTCAGCTGAATGCGGTCCGGGTCACTTCCCCGGCTTCGACGTGGCGGGCGCGACCGCCTGCTGCACGAGCTGGTGGATCTGGGAGTAGTCGGGCTTCGTCGGATCGATCGTGGGCGGGACGAGCTCGAGCTGGTCGACGGTCAGCTTCCTGGTCTTCATCCCCAGGTCGACGAAGTAGCCGAGCATGGACTGCGGGATGTCGGTCTTCATCACCTGGGAGCCGGCCTGGGCGATGCCCTCGAACTTGCTGACGACGTTCACCGGATTGACCTGCTTGAGGATGGCGTCCTGCAACTGCCGTTGCCGCGCCATCCGGTCGTAGTCGGTCGCCCCGTGGCGGGAGCGGGCATACCACTGGGCGTGATAGCCGTCCATGTGGTGCAGCCCGGGCTCGATCCACTCCGCCACACCGTTCAGCTGCTCGTCGCCGCCGATCGGGACCCGGTCGGTCACGGTGATGTCGACACCCCCCAGGGCGTCGACGAGATCGGAGAAGCCCTGCATGTCGATGAGGACGTAGTACTGGATGGTCAGCCCCGTCGCCCCCTCGAGGGCGTCCCGCATCGCCTCGATGCCCGGCTCGCTCTTGTTCTTCGTCGCGTTCGGATAGAGGTCCTTCTTGTAGACCTCGACCTCGGTGTAGATGGAGTTCAGCTGGCAGACGTCGACGTCGCATCGGTCCTCATAGCCGTATCCGTCCGGGTAGAGCGCGTGCAGCGGCGACGTCTCCCGGAAGGGCACCGGGTCCAGATCGCGCGGCAGGCCGATCGTGACGGCCTTGCCCGTCGAGGCGTCGATGCTGACGACGGACATGCTGTCGGGCCGGAGGCCCTCGCGGTCGGGTCCCGCATCGCCGCCGAGCAGCATGATGTTGTACCGGCCGTCGACCGGAGGCTCCGACGGTCCCGCCGAGAAGATGTCCCCGAGAGCGCCGCGCGCGGATCCGGCGACGACGGAGGCGTAACCGGCCGTGCCGGTGAGCCCGACGAGCACGAGCACCGCGAAGGCCGCGATCCAGCCCCGGGCGTTCGGTTTCGTCCGCACCAGGCGAACGAGACGGAGGGTGTCGAGGGTCAGGACCACCCAGAGCACCGCGTACGCGATGAGCAGGATCTGCAGCACGGTCAGGCTGCCGGCCTGCGTGAAGAAGGTGTAGATCGCGCTGGGAGCGACCAGGTAAGTGATCAGGACGACGATCGCACCGAGCCACAGAAGGCCGGTCGCGACGAGACCGACGCGCCCCAGTCGGCGATTGCCCGCAACGAGTTGCACCGAACCCGGCAGCAGGACGTTCAGGAGGACGAGCCACCAGGCCCGCCTGGTCATGACGGGCGCGGACGACGCGTCCGGGTGGCGCAGCGGGCTCGCGGAGTTCATAGCTTCGCGTGCAGTGCGGCGTTCTTCTCCTCGACGCTCGCCTCCAGGTCGGCGGCGAAGCGCTCGAGCGCCGCCGCCAGGGCCGGGTCGGCGGTGGCGAGGATCTTGACGGCGAGCAGGCCCGCGTTGCGGGCACCGCCGATGGACACCGTCGCCACGGGCACTCCGGCGGGCATCTGGACGATGGACAGCAGCGAGTCGAGCCCGTCGAGACGCGCGAGCGGGACAGGCACGCCGACGACCGGAAGGGTGGTCACGGCCGCGAGCATGCCGGGCAGGTGGGCGGCGCCCCCCGCGCCTGCGATGATCACACGGACGCCCCGGCCGGCGGCCGCTTTCCCGAAGTCGATCATCTTGACCGGCGTGCGGTGCGCAGAGACGACCTCCACCTCGTGATCGACGCCGAACTCGGTGAGCAGCCGCGATGCCTCCTGCATCACCGACCAGTCCGAGTCGGACCCCATCACCACGGACACCAGGGGTTGCGAGTTCTCGGGCATGCCCACCATCGTAAAGGCGGCCGTCCCGCGTACGGTTCGCGGCACGCGGGACGGGTCACACCCCGGCAATCAGCCCTCGAAGTACGCTGCCGCAGCGCGGGCGCGGTACACCACGTCGTCGAGGTCGTCGCCGCCGACCGTCACGTGGCCGACCTTGCGCCCCGGCCGCGGATCCTTCCCGTAGCCGTGGAACTTGGCCTCGGGATGGGCGGCGAGCGCAGCGGGGTATCGGTCCTGGAGCGTCCCCTCGGCCGGGCCGCCCAGGATGTTGACCATCACGGACCACTCGTCGCGCGGACGCGTCTCCCCCAGCGGCAGGTCGAGCACGGCGCGGAGGTGCTGTTCGAACTGGCTGGTCACCGCGCCCTCGATCGACCAGTGGCCGCTGTTGTGCGGGCGCATCGCGAGCTCGTTGATCAGGATGCGGCCGTCCGTGGTCTCGAACAGCTCGACGGCGAGCACACCCGTGACTCCGAGCCCGTCGGCGATCCGGACGGCGATGTCGGCTGCAGCCTCGGCCACCCGCCCGGCCGCGCCGGGCGCCGGAGCGATCACCTCGGCACAGACGCCGTCGCGCTGCACCGTCTCCACCACCGGCCAGGCGACCGACTCGCCGGACGGCCGACGTGCCACCAGCTGCGCGAGCTCTCGGCGGAACGAGACCAGCTCCTCCACCAGCAGGGCGCCGCCGCGGCCGTCCTCCGCGAGCGCGAGGAACCAGTCATCCACCCCGTTCGCCTCGGACACCATGCGGACGCCCTTGCCGTCGTACCCGCCGCGAGCGGTCTTCACGACAGCGCGGCCGCCGTGATCCGCCAAGAACCTCCCCAGCTCGTCCGCCGACTCCACCGCCGCCCAGTCCGGCACCGGCAGACCGAGCTCGCTGAGCTTGGCGCGCATCTGGAGCTTGTCCTGCGCGTACAGGAGGGCGTCCGGGCCGGGATGCACCGGGATCCCCCGCGCCACCAGCTCCCGCAGGATGGCCGGAGGAACGTGCTCGTGGTCGAAGGTGATCACGTCGACGGTCTCGGCGAACGCGAGCACCGTCTCGAGGTCCCGATAGTCGCCGACACCCGTCGCGGCGATCTCTGCGCTCATGCCCGCGGCCTCTTCGAGCACGCGGATGTCGATGCCGAGCTCCACCGCCGGGGGGATCATCATCCGTGCCAGCTGGCCGCCGCCGATCACTCCGACTGTCCTTCGCATCATGGCAGTCTACCCGGGGCGTCGCCACGGAGCGGCCGATACCGACCTATACTGTTCGACGGCCGGCCGACCGGCCGCCGACCCCTCTCCGCTCCCGGGAAGAAATGACGTTCCTCTCCACTCTGTACGAACGACTCGTGCGCTATGCACTGAAGTTCGGCGTCGTCGGCATCGTCGGCTACTTCGTCGATGTCGGGATCTTCAATCTGCTTCGTCTCGGCGCTGCGGGGAGCGACCATTTCTGGCAGTCACCGCTCGGGGCCAAGATCGTGTCCGTCACCGTCTCCACCCTGGTCACCTGGTTCGGCAACCGCTATTGGACGTTCCGCGAGCATCGCCGAAAGAACGTCGCGCTGGAGTTGCTCGAATTCGCCGTCATCGCGGTGGCGGGCCTGGGGATCAGCCTGCTCTGCCTCTACGTCTCGCACTACGTTCTCGGCTTCACCTCGCTGCTGGCGGACAACATCTCGACGAACGTCATCGGACTCCTCCTGGCGACGGCGTTCCGCTTCCTTCTGTATCGCTACTGGGTCTACGGGCATCATCGCAAGGATGGTCTGACTGCGAGGAGAAACGCGGAGGCCGAAGCCGCCGCCCTGTCGATCTTCGAGGACGACTCAACCGCGAGCGAAGACGCTGCCTCCCTGGACTCCCGGCGACACACGGGGACGGAAGCCGGCTGAGCGCGTTCTCACTGTGAGCCCCACCCGCACATTCTTTTGACAACCCGGTCGAGTATGGTGCGGGGCATGGCGCAGAGATCGACATCGCCCGAGCAACCGAACGCCGGGGCGCGCAAGGCGCGACTGCTTCCTCAGCTGATCAAATTCGGCGCGGTGGGTGCAGTCGGGTTCGTCGTAAACCTCGCGGTGTTCAACGGGCTGATGCTCACCGTGCTCTCGAGCGTTCCCCACAAGACGCTCATCGCCACCGCGATCGCCACCCTCGTCGCTATCGGCACGAACTGGGTGGGCAACCGGTATTGGGCGTTCGCCAACAACCGGCAGGACAACACCGCTCGCGAAGGCGCCGAGTTCTTCATCGTCAGCCTGGCCGGGATGGCGATTCCGCTGCTCTGCGTCTGGGTCTCGCACTACCTACTCGGCTTCACGACGCTGCTGGCGGACAACATCGCGAACAACGTCGTCGGCCTCGCGCTGGGCATGGTGTTCCGCTTCGCGTTCTACCGCTGGTGGGTCTTCTCACCGGAGCGCGCTGAACGGCGAACGGACCGCCACACGAACCGCACGATCAACGGTGATCAACCCGTCGATGCCGCAGCACTCACCGGTTCGACGCTAGCGGCTGCCCCAGACGGTGGTCTCGTCGGAGACTGATTCCGACTGCTGCCGCCGCACGGCGACGACGTTCTGGGCGTGCTCCATCAGCTCGCCGAGGGCGCGCTGCACCTGATCCGCCTTGGGAACGTCCTTCAGCACGACGGGACGATCGAGGCCCGCGTTGATCCGCACGTCGCCGGACCGGAAAGCGCTCTGCAGCCAGTTGCGTGTGACGCTCACGTCATAGCCACGGCTATGCAGCAGCTCCTGGCGCACCCGGACGAAGAAGCCGTGCCGGATGACGATGCGCCGGGTGGTGATCGTGTAGCGACGGCTCAGCCACGCCGCCAGCGGCAGCAGGAACAGCAGGAGCACCGCGACCGCGGCCGCGGACCAGAGGAGGACGATCTCCCAGACCTCGTCGACGCGGCCGGCGAAGAACCCGACGGCTCCGCTCGCGGCGATCAGGGCGAGGCTGGGCCAGAACAGCACGCGGGCGTTGCGGCGCAGGCGCGCGACCACCCGCTCCGGGGGCTGGCCGGGCACCCCGTCCGTCGTGTTGCTCATGCTTCCCATTAATACCGCAGGTGCGTCACGTCACCGGCTGCGACAGCCGTGCGTCCGGTTTCCGACTCCACGATCAGCCGGCCGTCGCGATCGAGCCCGACCGCGGTGCCGAGCAGCGCGCCCCCTCCGGGAAGCTCCACACGCACCGGGCGGCCGATGGTGTGGCAGGCCTCGACGACCTCGTCCCGCAGCGCACTGCGCACCGGATCGCCGCCCGCCGTCAGATACTCCCGGTAGAGGGCGGTGAGGTGGGTCAGGTACGACGCGAGCACTGCGTCGGCATCCGGGGCATCGGCTCCCGCCACCACGAGGGAGGTGGAGGTGTCGGTCGGCAGCTCTTCGCGCTCCTGGAAGAGATTCACGCCGACCCCGATCACCAGTCCGGACAGGTCCGGCAGCAGCTCGGAGAGGGTCCCGCTGACCTTCGCGCCGTCGATGAGCACGTCGTTGGGCCACTTCACCGCGACGGAGCCGGGTACCAGGGGTGCGATCGCCCGGCTCATCGCCAAACCGGCGAGCAGCGGGAACCATCCGAACGCCTCCGGAGCGAGCCCGTCCGGCTTGAGCAGGACCGAGATGGCGAGCGTCCGGCCCGGCGGGGCGACCCACACTCGGCCGAGCCGCCCCCGGCCGCCCGTCTGGTTCATGGTCACGATCGCGGAGAGGTCGCCGAGCTCCGGCGCGCGCGCCGTGAGCACGTCGTTGGTCGACCCGGCCTCGGGGAGCACATCGAGTGCGGGGACGACGGCACGGCTCCGCCGGAAGTCCACGGGATCGCTCTGCTGCATTGGCCCAGTCTGCCAGTGAAGCGGCCCGGATTTGTAGGATCCCGTCAACGGCATCGCCTCTGCACTGGCAGGTAGAGTGAACGGCGTGACCGACACCGAAGCACGTCAGACCCCCGATCTCTCCACCACCGCGGGCAAGCTCGCGGACCTGAAGGAGCGGTTCCACGAGGCCGTGACCGCCAGTGGACAGGCCGCGATCGAGAAGCAGCACGCCAAGGGCAAGCTCACCGCTCGCGAGCGCATCGACCTCCTGCTCGACCAGGGCTCGTTCGTCGAGTTCGACGAGTTCGTCCGCCACCGCACGCACGCGTTCGGCATGGAGGCCAAGCGCCCCTACGGCGACGCTGTCGTCACCGGCGTCGGAACCATCCACGGCCGCAACGTGGCCGTCTTCAGCCAGGACTTCACGATCTTCGGCGGGTCGCTCGGCGAGGTGGCCGGCGAGAAGATCATCAAGGTGATGGACCACGCCCTCAAGACCGGTGTCCCGATGATCGGCATCCTCGACTCGGGCGGCGCCCGCATCCAGGAGGGCGTCGTCGCCCTGGGCAAGTACGGCGAGATCTTCCGCCGCAACACCGCCGCCTCGGGCGTCATCCCTCAGATCTCGATCGTCATGGGCCCGGCGGCCGGTGGAGCCGTCTACTCCCCCGCCCTCACCGACTTCGTCATCATGGTCGACAAGTCCAGCCATATGTTCGTCACCGGTCCCGACGTCATCAAGACCGTCACCGGCGAGGACGTCGGCTTCGAGGAGCTCGGCGGCGCGCTCACCCACAACAAGGTCTCCGGCGTCTCGCACTACCTCGCGAGCGACGAGGAGGACGCCCTCGACTACGCGCGCAACCTGCTCAGCTACCTGCCGCAGAACAACCTCGCCGAGCTTCCCGAGTACGAGTCGGAGCCGGAGCTCGAGACGACGGACGCCGATCGGCGCCTCAACACCGTCATCCCGGACTCCCCGAACCAGCCGTATGACGTGAAGTCCATCATCGAAGGTGTCGTCGACGACGGCGAGTTCCTCGAGGTGCAGCCGCTGTTCGCTCCCAACATCGTCATCGGCTTCGCCCGGGTGGACGGCCGCTCCGTCGGCATCGTCGCCAACCAGCCGAGCGCGATGGCCGGCACCCTCAACATCGACGCCGGCGAGAAGGCGTCGCGGTTCGTCCGCTTCTGCGACGCGTTCGGCATCCCGATCCTCACCCTCGTCGACGTGCCGGGGTATCTGCCGGGCACGGACCAGGAGTGGACGGGTGTCATCCGCCGCGGCGCGAAGCTGCTGTACGCGTACGCGGAGGCCACGGTCCCGCTGGTGACGATCATCACCCGCAAGGCCTACGGCGGCGCCTACATCGTGATGGGCTCCAAGCAGCTCGGCGCCGACATCAACCTGGCCTGGCCGACCGCGGAGATCGCGGTCATGGGCGGCCAGGGCGCGGTCAACATCCTCTATCGCGGCGAGATCAAGCGGGCGGAGGAGGCGGGCGAGGACGTCGCCGCCGTGCGCACCAAGCTCGCCAACGAGTACACCTACAACGTCGCGAGCCCCTTCCTCGCCGCGGAGCGCGGCGAGTTGGACGGCGTCATCGAGCCCGCGGCGACGCGCGTCTCGGTCATCAAGGCCCTGCGGTCGCTGCGCACCAAGCGCGCGACGATGCCGCCGAAGAAGCACGGGAACATCCCGCTGTGAGCACCGAGCTCGACCCGTCGCAGATCCGTTTCGTCACGCGCGGCGTGACGGCCGAGGAGATCGCGGCCGTCACCGCCGTGCTGACGGCCGCAGCGGCCGAGCAGGCCGCCGCGGCTGCCGCCGCCCGCCCCGTCGCCGGACCGGATGCCTGGGTACGGAGCCAGCGCCGACTGCGCACTCCACTGAACCCGGGCCCGGGTGCGTGGCGGTCGTTCTCGGGCTGACCCATCCGCCGCTACGCTTCGGCGTCGTCCCCCGATTTGTACCCCGCCCACGACGTCCCCCACATGCGGGACAGCCTGGATTCGGGGCGATGCCACTCAGTGAGGACACCGAGTGTCCCCCGGTGTCCTCCAAAATGACGACTATGTAATCTCTGGGAATGTCGTCAATATAGTTATTGCTAGGTGTCTCTCCTCGTGAGTCACACCGCCGAATCACTCGTCGACTAGGGTAAGCAGGCGAGTGCTTTGGGGGCGAGTCAGGGCGATATTCGGGTTGTCGCCCTGACTCGGGGTTTGAAAAGGGGCCGACAATTCGGGTGTCGGCCCCTTTCTCCTATTAACCGGCCGGTCTCATCTCGCAAGCCATGCGATCGCCGTTCGGGAGCCACAGGCGGACGAGGCCTCAGCCACGGGCGGATACGATGGGAGGGCTCCAGCAGCGCTCTAAGAAACGGAGAACCAACCGAATGACCCGCGCTCTCATCACCGGCATCACCGGACAGGACGGCCTCTATCTCGCGGAACTCCTCGTCTCCAAGGGCTATGAGGTCTTCGGCCTCATCCGCGGCCAGAACAACCCCAAGTACGACCTCGTTCGGTCCACCGTTCCCGAGGTGACCCTCTTGACCGGCGATCTCACGGACGTGTCCGGCCTCGTGCGGGTGCTGGGGATCGCGCAACCAGACGAGGTGTACAACCTGGGCGCGATCTCGTACGTCGCATATTCCTGGGAGAACGCAGCGCTGACGTCCGACGTCACCGGCAAGGGCGTCCTGAACATCATCGAGGCCACGCGTCTGTACGCCGGCGACGACATCTCGAAAGTGCGCTTCTATCAGGCGTCCTCGTCCGAGATGTTCGGCAAGGTGCAGGAGGTCCCGCAACGTGAGTCAACCCTCCTCTGGCCGCGTTCTCCCTATGGCGTCGCAAAGGTCTTCGGTCACTACATGACCATCAACTATCGCGAGTCGTACGGCATGCACGCTTCCAGCGGCATCCTCTTCAACCACGAATCCCCACGTCGCGGACCTGAGTTCGTGACGCGCAAGATCAGCCAGTCCGTCGCCCGAATCAAGCTGGGGCTGCAGGACCAGCTGATCCTGGGCAACCTCGAGGCCAAACGGGACTGGGGGTTCGCCGGGGACTATGTCGATGCGATGTGGCGCATGCTCCAGCAGCCAGTCGGTGACGACTACGTCGTGGCGACGGGAGAGACGCACTCCATCCGAGAGGCACTCGACGTGGCTTTCCGCACCATCGGTGTGGACGACTGGAGTTCCTACGTCGGTCAGGATCCTCGTTACATGCGACCGGCCGAGGTAGACCTTCTCATCGGCGATGCGAGCAAGGCGAAGGAGGTTCTCGGGTGGACGCCTCGTGTCGGCTTTGAAGAGCTGATGACGATGATGGTCGAGAACGATCTGCGCGAGCAGACCGACCTTTCTCGCTGATCGTGGCTGCTGCCCAGCGAATCCTCCTCACCGGCGCAACCGGCCAGGACGGCAGCTACCTCGTCGACCAGCTCTCGGGCGAGGGGCACGAGATCCATGCCCTCGTTCGGCAGGCCGATCGTCCCCCCGCCGACGAGCGGGTGCAGTGGATACTCGGAGATCTGGCCGACCCTCCGAGTCTCACTCGCGTAGTGGACGAAGTCGAGCCGGACGTAGTCTTCAACCTCGCTGGAATCAGTTCGGTCGCGTTCTCGTGGGACCAGCCGCTGGCGACAGTCGAGGTGTCCGGCACCGCAGTGGCGGCTCTCGTCGACGCATCGTGGCGATTGCAGGAGCGTACGGGACGCATCGTCCGCTTCGTCCAAGCATCGAGTTCCGAGATCTTCGGATCCGCCATCGAATCGCCGCAGACCGAGATGACACCGTTGCGACCCGCCAGCCCCTACGGAGCAGCAAAGGCTCTCGGACACAACTTGATGGGGATCTACCGGAGCCGCGGCATGCAAGCGAGCTCGGCCATCCTGTACAACCACGAGTCGCCACGCCGTCCAGAGACATTCGTGACCCGAAAGATCACGGCTCGAGTTGCCCGGATCGCGACAGGCCTCGAAGAGACGCTGCAGCTCGGAAACCTCGAATCCCGCCGGGATTGGGGATGGGCGCCCGACTACGTCGACGCCATGGTTCGAATGTCGCGCGCAGCCAGCGCCGATGACTACGTCATCGCAACCGGACGTACCCATTCGGTTCGCGACTTCGCCGAAGCCGCGTTCGTACGCGCCGGAGTGTTCGATTGGCAGGATCGTCTCCAGGTCGATGACCGGTTCAAGCGTCCAGCCGACGTTGCGGAGATGCGCGGAGACCCGCATCGCGCAGGAACGAACCTCGGATGGTCGCCCACTCGGACCTTCGAGGATGTCGTCGGCGCGATGGTGGACCACGATCTGGCATTGATCCGCGCCGCGATGTAAGTCGCGGCGATATCGCGAGAACTACGCCGCGGGCTCAACCGGCCGCGGGATCTCCAGCCAGAGATCGACCTCGTCGTCATCGGACTCGGCACCGAGCGCATTGGCCGCACCGTCGTCCGACATGCGCAGACCCACCACGGTCACGGCGGTCTTCGACGACCGCGGCACCGTACGCACGATCAGCTTGTCCGTGGTCGTCCCACGGATCGCCTCGGCGAGGCGATGCAGCACCGTCTCCAAGCCGCGCTGGTCGATGTCGTCGATGCCGCCCTCGTCCAGCAGGCTGACGACCACGCCGCGCCGCCGGGCGTCCATGACCTCCCGCCGGACGTCGTCATTGAGCAGACGGCGCCCGCGGATCTCGTCGCGGATCGCGCCCTCCAGATACCGGCACTCGCGGCGCTCGGCCTCGGTGAGGTCCCCGCCCCGCCGCACGATCTCCGCGAGCATCGGAGCGGCCACGCGGTAGGTCTGCCGCAGTCGCAGCTGACGCTCCATGACGTGCGCCTCCTGGGCCGCCTGCCACTCGGTGGCCTCCCGCTCCGCGCGGGCGAACTGGAGTGCGTCGCGTCCAGCCTTGGCGAGCGAGCCGGCGATCACGACGGCGACGCCGACCCACACGACCGAACCGATCACGCCGAGGCCGGCCAGCGCCCCGGGGCCGGCCCAGAACACCGTCTGCACGGCGAGGAAGCCGACGCCGAGCCAGGCGAAGATCGACTGCCTGCGCACGGCGCAGATGGTCATCAGCGTGCCGACAGCGGCCACGTACCAGGTGCCGTAGCCGTTGTCCTTGGCCGGGTCGAGCTGGCTGGTGACCAGGATCGGGATGACGACGCAGACCGCGAGATCGAAGGCCGCCAGCCAGAGCGGCATCTTGGTCGGGCTGGTCGGCCAGAGGCTCAGCACGGTCGCGATCCCGTACAGCACCATCGCCGCCACCGGCGGCCCCGGATTGGCGGGGATGGACAGCGAGGAGAGCGCGAGGAACAGGTGGTACGCCGAGAACAGGGCGCCGAGGCCCAGGAAGAGGACGCGGTTGAGGGTGATCACTCGACGACCTCCGAATCCCGGTCCGACGACGGCCACAGGATGACGACGGTGGTCCCGCGCCCCGGCTCCGACTCGATCCGGGCGCGACCGCCCACCTTGGCGAGACGGTCCCGGATGCTCACGCGCAGCCCCAGCCGCTCCGCGGGGACCTCCTCGGCAGCGAACCCGCGCCCCTCGTCGCGCACGACGATGTGGACCGTTGCCGCCGGACTCCCGCCGCGGATGCTGATGCTGCGCTCGATCTCGGGGCCGCCGGCGTGCTGCATGCTGTTCACCATCGCCTGCACGCTCGCGGAGTAGACGGCCTCGGCCACGTTGACCGGGAGGCTGTGCACCTCCACGTCCTGCACCTCGATGGCGAACGGGGAGGAGAAGGCATTGGCGGCGGTGACCAGGCGGTCGCTCAGCCGGTCGAGCCCGACCAGGGACTGGTCCTCGGGCACGGAGGCCTCCGCCGCGTGCAGATGGCCGATCGCGTCGGCCGCCATCGTGGCCGCGAGCTCCTTCTGCTCCGGCGTACGCGCACTGGCCGCCGACAGCAGCGTGGTCAGCACGCTGTCGTGCACGATCGCGTCGACCTGCACGCGCTCCACCTCGGTGGCGTGCTGGCGGACGGCATTGGCGTACCGCGCGAGCGCCTGGCTCTGCGCGACATCGACGCCGGAGGACGCCTGACGCATCATGGCGATGATCGCCAGGATCGCGCCGCCCAGGATGATCGCATAGACCGCATCGAGTCCGGCGAGCTCGGCACCGACGCCGCCACCGGCCGGGAGCGCACGGATCACGCCGTACGCGATCGGGGCGACGAGCGTGTAGACGACGGCGAGCCACAGCGGATACGCCACGGCGGCGAACGCGGTGAACACGTTGCAGAGGAACCAGATCCACGGCTTGTCGGCCGTGAAGGCAGCCGGGTCGGAGACGACGAACGGCCAGGTCACGATCGCGACCAGGTAGAGCACAGCGAGGATCGCCATCGCGCCCTTGACCCAGCGCTGCAGGACGGCCAGCAGGACCGTCACGACGATCCCGCCGAAGATGACGGCCGTCATGACCAGACCCCACGGCTGCACCAGGATGGACTGCTGCGCGATGGCGGTCGGGATGGTCTGCAGACCGAAGACCACGCCGAAAGCGGCGACCGTGCGGTCGGCGATGCGCTCGATGCGCGCCCGGCTCAGCGGGTTGCGAGGCTTCGACGACTCGCGTGGAGCTCCCGGGACACTCGCGGGACGCGCCAGGTCAGGCGCGCTCATTGCCCGTGTCGGGATCGAGACCCGGCAGGATGCCGTCTTCCACCGCGCGCCGGAGCAGGTCGACCTTGGTCGGAGCCGGACGGCCGACCTCCACATACTTGACCCGGATGCGGTCGAGGTACTCGCGTGCGGTCGAGTTCGCGATCCCGAGCTGGGCGGCCACGGCCTTCAGCGGGAGTCCCGACGCGTACAGGTGCAGCACGTCGCGCTCGCGCCGCCCGAGCTGGGCCTTCGCGAAGTCGCTGTCCGCGTCGATCGCGGTCGCCCACTCGAGGTTGTTGAGCACATCCCCGCGGGCCACCGTCGCGATGGCGTTCATCACGGTGGTCGTCGGCGACGACTTCGGGATGACCCCGGCCGCGCCGGCGGCGAGCGCCTCCCGGACACTGGCGACCCGGTCGGCGATGCTGTGCACCAGCACCGCCGCGCCCGTCGCCTGCGCCCGCTTGACGTTGTCGGTCACCTTCGACCCGTCGCCCAGGGAGAGATCGAGCACGACGACGTCGCACTCCTGACCGCCGAGAGCGGCGACGAAGTCGTCGACCGTCGCGGCGGTGATGACGACCTCGTAGCCGGCGTCCTGACAGGCCGCCTTCAGCCCCAGACGCACCGACTCGTGATCGTCGACGATAGAAACCCGCACCATGTGGTTCATCGTAGTGGTGACAGGGCCCGTGTCCCCCATCAGGGCGCCAGCGTGGCGACCGCTTCGACGTGGTGGGTGTTCGGGAACAGGTCGAATGCCCGCAGTGAGCGCAGCGGGTAGCCGCGCTCGGCGAAGAACGCCAGGTCGCGGGCCAGGGCGACCGGGTCGCAGGCGACGTAGACGATCTGCGCGGGGCGCAGCGAAGCGATGGACTCGACCACGGCGCGCCCCGCCCCCGAGCGCGGCGGGTCGAGCACCACCGTGGCGGCCCGCAGCCGTGCCCGGTCCGCCGCGCTCGCCCCGGCGGCGAGGTCGGCGGCGAAGTGCTCGACGCGCGCCGTCACGGCGGCGGCGCCCACCCACTCGGCCAGGTTCTCGGCTGCATCGTCGGTCGCCGCCTCGTCGCTCTCGACCGAGGTGATCCGGAGCGTGGAGCCGAACTTGTCCCCCAGCGCCGCAGCGAGGAGCCCGACGCCGCCGTAGAGGTCGAGGTTCGCCGCGCGCGGGTCGAAGAGCGCCTCGTCCACGGCGTCCTGCACGGCTGCCGTGAGGGTCGCCGCGGCGCCGCGATGGACCTGCCAGAAACCGCGCGCATCCAGCCGGAACTCGCGGTCTCCGACGCGCTCGCGGATGGGCACGGGTCGCCGGCGCGGGCGTGCCAGCCGTTTGCCCGTGCGGACCGGCGCGTCGTTGACGAGCAGGTGTGCGGCACCGGCTCCGGTGGCGACGATGTCGACCGACTCCGCCCCCGGGAACGTCTGGCCGAACGGTGCCGTCTCCTGGACCAGCTCGGTCGCGAGAGGGAGGGTGCGCACCGGGACGATCGTGTGGGTGCGCGCCGCATACGGCCCGACCCGGCCGTCCTCGCCGACCTGCAGCCGCACCCGGGTGCGCCACCCGGTGCCGTCCGGGGACTCGCCCGCGATCGGCTCCACCTCGACCCGGCCTCCGCTCGGGCCGACCGACGCGATCGTGTCGGCGTCGAAACGCGCCGTGCGCTGCAGGGCGTCCTCGATGACCCGGCGCTTCAGCTCGCGCTGGTGGTCGAGCCGGATGTGCCCGAACTCCGCTCCGCCGGCTCGCTGCCCGGGCGCGCGGTCGATGGAGGCCGCCTCCCACACGTGATCCTGCCGCTCCGGGGCCGGCTCGACGACCGCCACCGCCTCCCCCCGCCAGAAGCGATCATGGGTCCGGTCGGAGATCCGCGCGCGGATTCGCTCGCCCGGAAGGGTGTCGGGCACGAAGACGACCCGCCCTTCGTGGCGTGCGACGAACACGCCGCCGTGGGCGACGTTGGTAATGTCGAGGTCGACCTCATCGTTCTGGGGCATCCTTCGAGCATCCCACAGGTGACCATGCGCCTCTACCTCGCCTCCACCTCCCCCGCCCGGCTCGCGCTGCTGCGCGCCGCCGGTGTCGAGCCCATCGTCGTGCCGTCGCACGTCGACGAGCCGGCCGCCGTCGCCGCGGCCGAGGCCGAGCACGGCCCGCTCGGGCCGGCCGCGATGGTGCAGCTCCTCGCCCGGCTCAAGGCCGAGGCCGTCCGCGGCACCCTCGACGGGGAGCCGATCGACGGCTTGATCCTGGGCGGCGACTCCGCCTTCGCGATCGACGGCCTGATCCACGGCAAGCCCCATCGTCCCGACATCGCGCGGGAGCGTTGGCTCGCCCAGCGCGGCCGCACCGGCGTGCTGCACTCCGGTCACTGGCTGATCGACCATCGCGGCGGTCGCGAGAACCGCTCGGTCGGGGCGACCGCAGCGGCCGCGGTCAGCTTCGCCGACGTCACCGAGACCGAGATCGACGCCTACGTCGCCAGCGGCGAACCGCTGGAGGTCGCCGGGGCGTTCACCATCGACAGCCTGGGCGGGCCGTTCATCACTCGCGTCGAGGGCGACCCGAGCACCGTGGTGGGGCTCTCGCTCGCCACACTGCGCGACCTCGTCCGCGAGCTCGGCGTCGAGTGGACGTCGCTCTGGAACCGCTTGTAGACCCTCCAACCATCCGCAGTGCCATTTTTGTGAGGATCGTCCAAAACCAGGGGTGCCCGGCGGCATAGGCTAGAGAACTGTGCCAGCCATCACCAAGGTCCTCATCGCAAACAGGGGCGAGATCGCCGTCCGCGTCATCCGTGCAGCTCAGGACAGTGGAGTCGGCTCCGTCGCCGTCTACGCCGACCAGGACCGCGACGCCCTCCATGTGAGGCTGGCCGACGAGGCCTACGCCCTCGAGGGCACCACGAGCGCCGAGACGTACCTCGTCATCGACAAGCTGCTCTCCATCGCCCGCCGGTCCGGCGCCGACGCCGTGCACCCGGGGTACGGCTTCCTCGCGGAGAACGCCGAGTTCGCCCGCGCCGTCATCGCCGCCGGCCTGACCTGGATCGGCCCCTCCCCCGAGGCGATCGAGCGCCTGGGAGACAAGGTCTCCGCACGCCACGTCGCCGAGAAGGTCGGTGCCCCGCTCGCACCGGGGACCCTCAACCCGGTCGCCGACGCCGCCGAGGTCCTCGAGTTCGTCGACCAGTACGGCCTCCCGGTCGCCATCAAGGCGGCCTTCGGCGGCGGCGGACGCGGACTCAAGGTCGCCCGCGAGCGCGACGAGGTCGCCGAACTGTTCGAGTCGGCCACCCGCGAGGCCATCGCCGCCTTCGGTCGCGGCGAGTGCTTCGTGGAGAAGTACCTGGACCAGCCGCGTCACGTCGAGACCCAGTGCCTCGCCGACGCCTACGGCAACGTCGTCGTCGTCTCCACCCGCGACTGCTCGCTTCAGCGCCGCCACCAGAAGCTCGTCGAGGAGGCACCCGCGCCGTTCCTCACGGCCGAGCAGACCGAGCAGCTCTACAGCGCGTCCAAGGCCATCCTCAAGGAGGTCGGCTACCAGGGAGCGGGCACCTGCGAGTTCCTCATCGGCAAGGACGGGACGGTGTCGTTCCTCGAGGTGAACACGCGCCTCCAGGTGGAGCACCCCGTCTCTGAGGAGGTCACCGGGATCGACCTGGTGCGCGAGCAGTTCCGGCTCGCCGAGGGCGGCGTGCTCGACTACGACGACCCGGCTCCGCGCGGCCACTCGTTCGAGTTCCGCATCAACGGCGAGGACGCCGGCCGCGGCTTCATCCCCTCGCCCGGGCCTGTGCACGTGTTCAAGCCCGCCGGCGGCCCCGGCGTGCGCGTCGACAGCGGCATCCAGGCGGGCGACGAGATCAGCGGCGCGTTCGACTCCATGCTCGCCAAGCTCATCGTCACCGGCTCCAGCCGCGAGGAGGCTCTCGAGCGCTCCCGCCGCGCCCTCGACGAGTTCGAGGTCGCCGGGCTCCCGACCGTCATCCCGTTCCACCGCGCCATCGTGCGCGACCCGGCCTTCGCCCCGCAGGACGGCGAGCCGTTCTCGATCTACACCCGCTGGATCGAGACCGAGTGGGTCAACGAGGTCGCGCCGTGGTCCGGCGAGCTGGGCGACCAGACGCCCGCCGAGCGCCGCAGCAGCGTCGTGGTCGAGGTCGAGGGCAAGCGCATCGAGGTGTCGCTCCCCGCGAAGCTCCTGACCGGCGCCGGCACGTCCGGCGCCCCGACCGCCCCCGCCCCGCGCCGGCGCAGCGGAGCCGGCGCCGTCGACACCGCGACCGGCGACTCGCTGACCGCTCCGATGCAGGCGACGATCGTCAAGGTCGCGGTCGCGGACGGCGACGAGGTCGTCAAGGGCGACCTGGTGCTCGTGCTCGAAGCCATGAAGATGGAGCAGCCCCTCACCGCCCACAAGGACGGCACGATCACCGGCATCAACGCCGCCGTCGGCGAGACCGTCTCGTCCGGCCACCTCCTCCTCAACATCGTCTAGCCGCGCGCGCCGGACGTGAACCGCTGGCAACGGAGGAGATCCGGCCCGAACCACCCCTGATCTCCTCCGTTTCCTGCACCTGCCGTCAGAACCGAGACGAGATTCCTCCGTTGCCGACAGCGGCTTCCACGGTGGAGACAACCGCATCGGCATCGTCCAGGACCTGGCGCGCCGTGAATCGGAGTCGACGGAGGCCCTGAAGCTCGAGCGCGGTGTCACGGAGACGATCTCGCTCGAACGAGGCCGGATCGGAATGGTAGGCGTAGCCGTCCACTTCGACGTACAGCACACCGTCGATCCGGAAATCCACCCGGCCGACGCCGGGCACACCCACCTGCTGCTCGACGAGATGCTCCCGCGCCGCCAACCGTTGGCGCAGAATGGACTCGACACCGGAATCCGAACCCGGGCGTGCCATCGACGCGACGCGCCGTGATTCGGCCGGCTCAGCGCTGAAGATCTGCACCAGGCCAGGCAGAGTGGCCATGCCGGAGCCGAGGGCGGTGTCGAGCACGGCGATCGCCGTCTCCTCGTCGGAACAGCGCGCGACCGTACGGAGGCTGTCCGCCAACGACGTGCGCCACAGCTCCGCATTCGGCTCGCTCGCGCCCCAGTGACGCACGCCCCCATCACCCGCCCGTCCTGCGTGCGGAGGAACTCGCAGGTGGAGCCGCGGGTCCGTACCTCCCCACAGCCCATAGCTGCGCGCCGCCGAGACGCACGACAGCCGACCGCCGTTGCGCAGGGCGGTCAGCGCAGTCGGGAGGATCCCGGGCAACGCGTACACGCCTCGTCGAGGTCGGACGAGGCGCCCGGCTGCGACCGCGTCGCTGACTGCGCGTTCACCGGCCCCGGCGATCCGGAGCTGGCGAGTGGTCGCGGCACCACCGACGGAATGGAGGAAGGACATCCACGGCATGGTTCATGGTCGCGCCTGAGCCGGCACCCGTGCCGCCGCGTAGGAAATCTGTGGATAAGCCACTCGTTGGGAACGGAGGCGATCGTTGGCTATACCCTGGCGGGTCGCAGGGAAGGGAGGAGATAGGCCGCCGGAACGGCCGGGATCTCCTCCGTTGGCGGCAGGCGCGAGAGAGGGAGGGGAGGGGAGGCGCGGCAGGGCGCGGTCAGTTCTCGGGGGGTGAGACCTTGAGGGAGATGCTGATCTCGTCGGCGTCGAGGTTGGTGAGAGCCGCGGCGAGCACATCGGCGTCGAAGGTGCCGTCGTCGCGCGCGTCGAGCAGGGCGGTGCGCTGCGCGTGGAGGCGGTCGAGCGCGAACTTCTTCATGACCTCCATGTTCTCGGGGGTGCGCTCCCGCGACTCGGGAAGCGGGATGTGGCGGGCCGCGTCGTGGAGCATGGCCGACACGCGCTTGCGCTCGGCGGTCTCGCTCTCGGGGTCGACCTGCGCCGGCTTGAGCCACCTGAGCACCCAGCCGATCGTCCCGCCCTGGATGAGCAGCGAGCCGGCGGCGACGAGGAACGCGATGAGGACGAGCACCTGCCGGCCAGGGGTGCCGGTCGGCAGGGTCTGCGCCGCCGCGACCGTGACCGCGCCACGCATCCCCGCCCACACGACCACCGCGCCCTCGCGCCAGCCGAGGGGCGCGCCGGTGAAGTAGTCGATGTCCGCGAGCGTGCGCCGGATGCGCGTGGTGAAGCGACCGACGTCCTTCTCGGACGGCACGCGCCCCTTGCTGGGGCCGCCCTGCCGCACGAGTGCCGACGGATCGTTGTCGGCGTCGGCGATCCGCTGCTGCATGGTCTCCAGCCGCGGCTTCATCGCGGCGGTGCGCCGATGTCGGCGTCCGAGCGAGCGCAGCAGGGGCGCGACGTACGCCGCACGCACGACGATGGTCAGCAGCAGCGCGCCGGCCGCGACGAGGGCCGCCGGGCCGACGCCCTCATGCACCTCTTCGACCTCTTGGAGGATGCCGAACAGCTGGAGCCCCATCGTCAGGAACACGAGTCCCTCGAGCACCAGCTCGACCGTCTTCCAGTTCTGCGCGTCGGAGAGCCGGTGCTGCGGGGAGAGGACGCGCGGCGCGCGGCTGCCGGTGACGAGGCCCGCGACCACCGCGGCGACAAGACCGGACGCGCCGAGGGCCTCCGCCGGCAGGGAGGCGACGAACGGGACGGTGAACGAGATCACCGTGTTGACGGTGGCGTCCTTCACCCGCGCGCGCACGATGAGGTTGAGCCGCCCGACGGCCCAGCCCAACGCGACGGCGACGGCGACGGAGTAGGTGAAGGTCCAGATCACGGTGCCGACCGCGAACGACGCCGCCGCGGCCGCGATCGCCGCGCGCAGCAGCACCAGGGCCGTCGCATCGTTGAGCAGGCTCTCGCCTTCCAGGATGGCGACCACGCGCGGCGAGACGCCGCTGCGCTTGACGATGGAGGTCGCCACGGCGTCCGTGGGGCTGACGATGGCGCCGAGCGCGATCCCCCACGCCAGGCCGAGGCCCGGGATCGCCCACGAGAAGAACAGTCCGAGGATCACGGCGCTGAGAACGACCAGCAGCACGGAGAGCCCCCCGATGGCGGTGAACTCCCGTCGGAAGTTCATCGACGGCATCGACACCGACGCCGAATAGAGCAGGGGCGGGAGGATGCCCGCCAGGATCCACTCCGGCTCGATGTGCAGCGCGGGGACGAACGGCAGCAGGCTGACCAGGATGCCGACGACGACCAGGATCAGCGGGGAGGCGACCCCGAACTTGGGTCCGATCGTCGTCGCGGCGGCGATCGCCAGCACGGCGAGGACACCGACGAGGACTCCCATCTCCATGCCGTGGACCTTACCCTCAGAGGACGATGTGCATGGCGCGCGCGGCGTCGGAGATCGAGCCGGAGAGCGACGGGTAGACGGTGAAGGCGCGGGCGACCTGGTCGACCGTGAGACGGTGCTCCACGGCGAGCGCGAGCGGGAAGATCAGCTCGGACGCGCGCGGCGCGACGATGACCCCGCCGATCACGGTGCCGGACCCGGTGCGGGCGAAGAGCTTCACGAACCCGTCGCGCAGGCCGAGCATCTTGGCCCGCGGGTTCGATTTGAGGGGCAGCTTGTAGATGTCGCCCTGGGCGATGCCGTCCTCGATCTGCTTCTGGTTCCAGCCGACCGTGGCGATCTCGGGCTGGGTGAAGATGTTCGAGGTCACATTGCGCAGCTCGATCGGGTTGACCGCGTCTCCCATCGCGTGGAAGACGGCCGTGCGCCCCTGCATGGAGGCGACGGAGGCGAGCGGGAGCAGGTCGGAGCAGTCGCCGGCCGCGTAGATGTTCGGGATCGACGTGCGGGCGACCCGGTTGACGCGGATGTGCCCGGACGGCGCGAGCTGCACCCCGGCCTCCTCGAGCCCGATGCCGGCCGTGTTCGGCACGGATCCGACGGCCATGAGGCAGTGGCTGCCCTCGACCGTGCGTCCGTCCGACAGAGTGGCGACGACGCCGTTCTCGGTGCGCACCACCGAGTCGGCCCGGGACTTGGAGAGCACGTGCATGCCATTGCGCTTGAACACGTTCTCGATGACGCGGGCGGCGTCGGCGTCCTCCCCGGGGAGCACCTGGTCGCGTGACGAGATCAAGGTCACCTTCGAGCCGAGCGCCGTGTAGGCGGAGGCGAACTCCGCCCCGGTGACGCCGGAGCCGACCACGATGAGGTGCTCGGGCACGGCGGGGAGGTCGTAGAGCTGCGTCCAGGTGAGGATGCGCTCCCCGTCCGGGACGGCAGAGGGCAGCACGCGTGGGCTGGCGCCGACGGCGATGACGATCGTGTCGGCCTCCACCCGGTCGAAGTCGGTGCCGGTGCCGCCGCGGGCGGTGGAGACGATGAGCGCGCCGTCGCCGTCCAGGCGGCCCTCGCCGCTGACGATGTTGACGCCCGAGCGCACGAGCTCGGCCCGCATGTCCTCCGACTGCTGCCGGGCGAGCCCCATCAGCCGCTTGTTGACGGCGGCCAGGTTCACCGTGAGGTCGGGGCGGACGGGCTTGCCGTGCGCGCCGCGGGTGTAGAACTGCACACCCAGGTCGGCGGCCTCGGCGATGGCGTTGGTGGCCTCGGCCGTGGCGATCAGGCTCTTCGAGGGGACGACGTCGGTGATGACGGCCGAACCGCCCACACCCGAGCGCTCGACCAGGGTCACGTCGGCTCCGAGCTGGGCGCCCGCGATCGCGGCTTCGTAGCCGCCCGGTCCGCCGCCGAGCACGGCGATGCGCTGTTTGCGCTCGAATTCAAAGGCCATGGGCACTATTCTTCCGCATCCGGACGCGCCGATGCGCATCCTGCCCGACCTGGACGGGATCACGGTGCTCAGTAGAGTTGGCTCATGCTCGAAACGAACACGAACCCGCTCGACGACCCGCAGGCCGACCCGTTCGAGGTCGCCCGCCAGGCAGCGGAGCAGCTGGCTGAGAAGACCGGCGTCGAGAAGCACGACATCGCCCTCACCCTGGGCAGCGGATGGGGCAAGGCGGCCGATCTCATCGGCGAGACGACGGCGACCATCCCGGCCACCGAGATCCTCGGCTTCGGCAAGCCGGCGCTGGAGGGCCACGTCGGCACCCTGCGCTCGGTGCTTCTGCCGAGCGGCAAGCGCGCGCTCGTCATCGGCGCCCGCACGCACTATTACGAGGGCCACGGCGTCCGCCGGGTCGTGCACAGCGTGCGGACCGCCGCCGCCGCCGGTGCGACCACGATGATCCTGACCAACGGCGCGGGAGGCATCAAGGAGCACTGGAAGCCCGGCACCCCCGTGCTCATCAGCGACCACCTCAATCTGACGGCCGACTCCCCGCTCGAGGGCGCGACCTTCATCGACCTGACCGATCTGTACTCGAGCCGCCTGCGCGAGCTGGCGAAGTCGATCGACCCCTCCCTCGACGAGGGCGTGTACACGCAGTTCCGCGGACCGCACTACGAGACCCCGGCCGAGGTGCAGATGGCGAAGGCCATCGGCGGCCACATCGTCGGCATGTCGACCGCGCTCGAGGCGATCGCCGCCCGGCAGGCCGGTATGGAGATCCTGGGCATGTCCCTGATCACCAATCTGGCCGCCGGCATCCAGAAGACCCCGCTGAGCCACGCCGAGGTCATCGAGGCCGGCCAGGCCGCCGAGCCGGTGATCAGCGCCCTGCTCGCCCGGATCGTGGCGGCGCTGTGAGCCCCGCGCTCGACACTGCGGACCTGCTCGCTGCGGCGCGCTCCTGGCAGGAGCAGGATCCGGACCCCGAGACGCGGGACGAGCTGGATGCCCTGATCGCTGCCGCGACCGACGGCTCGGCCGACGCCGTGGCCGACCTCCACTCGCGCTTCGACACCCGCCTCGCGTTCGGCACGGCCGGCCTCCGCGGCGAGATCGCGGCCGGCCCGAACCGGATGAACCGCGTGCTGGTCTCGCAGGCCGCCGCCGGCTTCGCCCGCTGGCTGCTCGAGAACACGGAGGGCGGCTCGCCCTCCGTCGTGATCGGCTACGACGGACGCAAGAATTCGGACGTCTTCGCCCGCGACACCGCCGAGCTGATGGCCGGTGCGGGTGTGCGCGCCATCCTGCTGCCGCGGCTGCTGCCGACCCCCGTCCTCGCCTTCGCGGTGCGTCATCTCGACGTCAGCGCCGGGGTGATGGTCACCGCCAGCCACAACCCGCCGAACGACAACGGGTACAAGGTCTACCTCGGCGGCACGGACCACGGTTCGCAGATCGTCTCCCCGACGGATGTCGAGATCGCGGCGAAGATCCTCGAGGTCGCCGCCGGCAGTGTGCTCGACCTCCCGCGCTCGGAGCAGTACGAGATCGCCTCCGAGGACGTCGAGCGGGCGTACATCGACGCCACCGCGGCCGTCGCGACCTCGACCGCACCCCGCGACGCCGTCTCGTTCGCGTACACGGCCATGCACGGCGTCGGCTGGCGCACGGCGCGCGACGTGTTCGCGGCCGCCGGATTCGCCGAGCCGCAGGTCGTGGCCGCGCAGATCGATCCCGACCCCGCCTTCCCCACGGTCTCGTTCCCGAACCCCGAGGAGCCGGGAGCGATGGATCTCGCATTCGAGACCGCGCGTGCGGCCGGCGTGGATCTCGTCATCGCGAACGACCCGGACGCGGACCGGCTGGCGGTCGCCGTGCCCGACCTCTCCGAGGAGCAGGGCTACCGGAGGCTGAGCGGCAACGAGGTCGGAGCTCTGCTCGGCTGGCGCGCCGCCGAGCTGGCCCAGGCCGCCGCCGGCGATGGCGGCGCTGACGGGGTGCTCGCGTGCTCGATCGTCTCCTCCCCCGCGCTGGCTGCGGTGGCGAGCGCCTACCGCCTCGACTTCGTGGACACCCTCACCGGGTTCAAGTGGGTCTCGCGCGCACCGGGGCTGATCTTTGGGTTCGAGGAGGCGCTCGGCTACCTCGTCAACCCGGAGACGGTCCGCGACAAGGACGGCATCTCCGCCGCCACCGCGCTGCTCGACCTGGCGGCGGCGCTGGCCGCCGACGGGCAGACCATCGCGGATCGGCTGGATGCGTTCGCCGAACGGTTCGGCTTCTTCGCCAGCGACCAGATCTCGCTGCGGGTGACCGATCTCTCGCGCATCGGCGAGATCATGGCCGCCCTGCGCGCGACGCCGCCGAGCCACCTCGGCGAGGTGCGGGTGGAGCGGATCGACGACCTGCGCGACGGTTTCGAGGGCCTTCCGCCCAGCGATGTGCTGCGCATCCTGCTGGCGGACGGCTCGCGCGTCATGGTCCGCCCGAGCGGTACCGAGCCGAAGCTGAAGATCTACATCGACGCGTCGAGCGATGAGGGCACCGTCGCCGAGCGCCGGGCGACCGCGACCGCGCGGGTCGACGCTCTCGGCGCGGCGATGCGCGCGCTCACGGCGTAGGGACGGAGCGCGATCGGGTGGTGGCGCGGGCGGCGTAGCTGAGCAGGAACGCCGCCAGCGCCACCACGGTCACGACGGACCCGGCGAACGGGACAGCCTCGGCTCCTCCGGCTCCCAATGCGAGCGTCCCGAGCGGGGGCGCGATCGCGATCCCGACGTACATCGCGGTCGAGTACCAGGAGAGGGCGAGCGCGGACGTCTCCGGATCCACGTGGACCAGCCGGTGCTGGACGGGGATCGCGATGGCGAACGCTGCGACGCCCCACAGTGCGAACACGACCAGGGACGCGGCGAACGACGCCTCGACGAACGGCAGCACTGCGAGGGCGATCACCTGGCCGAGCAGGGCGACGGCCGCGACCGTGCGACTGCCGAAGCGGTCGGTCAGCGGTCCGGCGACGACGTTGCCGACCACTCCGGCCGCGCCGTAGGCCAGCAGGAGCACGGCGAGCAGCGAGCCGGAGCCGCCGGTGGAGGCGCGCGTGACCGCCGCCGAGAAGATGTAGACGATGTTGAATCCGGCGATCATGAACACGGTGGTCGCCAGCAGCGCGAGCACGCGCAGGTCTGCCAGCGTGGCGAGCCTCCGCCGCAGTGTCGCGGGCGGGGCCAGTGGGACCCGACGCACCAGCAGCGGGATGAGCGCAGCCAGCACCGCACCGAGCACCACCACGCACCACAGCGCGAACCGCCAGCCGGCGATGCCGCCGAGGGCCGTGCCGAGCGGCGAGCCGACCGCGGTGGCGAGGGTGAACCCGGCGCCGACCAGCGCGAGCGCCCGCCCGCGCTTCTCGGGCGCGGAGAGGGCGGCGGCCGCGGCGGTCGCGGTCGGCACGAGGGCGGCGCCACCGATCCCGGAGAACGTGCGCCCGGCGATGAACCAGCCGAGGTCGGGCGCCAGCGCCGCGACCGCGGTGCCGATCGCGAAGAGGCCGAGTCCGACGCCCATCAGGGCCGATCGCGGCACCCGCGGGAGCAGGATCGAGACGGCCGGGGCCGCGACGGCGACGACGAGCGAATAGGTGGTGATCGAGACGCTGACGGCCGACGGGGTCGTGCCGAGGGTGCTCGCGATCTGCGGCAGGAGGCCGGCGATGACGAAGGCGTTGGTGCCGACGACGAAGAGGCCGAGGGCGAGGACCACGAGGGCCGGCGTGGCCTTGCGGTACGATTGTTCGATGATCGTCATACGGTTAGCGTAGGGCGATAGTTCGATGATTGTCAAACAATTGGACCCCGCATGACCGAGTACCCCTCACCGTCGATGGACGAGGTCGAACTGATGGACCTGCTGAGAGCGGTCGCCGACCCCGTCCGACTGCAGATGGTCCGCGTCCTCGCCGACGGCGAGCCGCATCCCAAGGCGCTGACCGAATGGGGCTGCGACGTGCAGAAGTCGACCATGGCGCACCATTTCAAGACGTTGCGCGAGGCCGGCCTCACGAACACGATCGTGAACGGCCGCACGCACGACATCCAGCTGCGCCGCGCCGAGCTCGACGCCCGCTTCCCCGGGCTGATCGATGCTCTGCTGACGGACTAGCCGAGCGCCTCGTCGAGCTTGCGCTCCAGCTCGTCGAGGTCGAAGTAGTTCTTGACGACGATGACGTCGGCGTTGGTCCGGCCGATCCGCTCCACCAGCTCGGGCGACGACAGGATGACCTGGGCGTCCGCGGCCTCGGCAGCGAGGCTGCCGACATCGGTCGCCGTCACGTCGGCGTCGATGCCGAGTCGGTCGAGCACGCGCTCGGCGTTGACCTTGAGGATGCCGGAGGTGCCGAGTCCCACGCCGCAGATCGCGACGATCTTCATCCGGCACCCTCCTCGGAATGCGCAAGCACTCGCTGCACCTCGTCGACATCCTGGGCCGCGGCCAGCGCCGGGATCGCCGCGGGGTCGTTGAAGACGTTGGCCAGCTCCGCCACGCTCGTCACGTGCGCCTCCGGCGTCGAGACGGCGAGGCCGAGCACCACCGAGACCGGGTCATTGTGCGGGTGGCCGAACACCACCGGCTCGTCGAGCGTCACGACCGAGAGCCCGTCGAAATTCACGTCGGGGCCGGGGCGCGCGTGGGCCAGCGCGAGGCCCGGCGCGATCACGATGTACGCGCCGAACTCCTCGATCACCTGGATCATGCGGTCCCCGTAGCCCTGCTCGGTGGCCCCCGACCGGGTCAGCGCCTCGCCCGCCAGCCGCACGGCGTCACGCCAGTCGGATGCGTGCGCTCCGACGGTGACGGCGGACTCGGGCAACGGTGGCAGCGGCATGGTCCCAGCGTAGCCGCCGCCGCGTCAGGAACCCTCGAAACCCGCTGTGATGATGTCGGCCAGCTCCTCACGTTCCTCGAGCGGGAGGAACGCGCCGGCGGCCGCGTTGAGCTGGAAGATCTCCAGGTCGGTGCGGTCGTAGGCGAAGGCGTCGGCCAGGATGCTCAGCTCGCGGGTCAGCGTCGTGCCGCTCATCAGGCGGTTGTCGGTGTTCACCGTGACGCGGAAGCCCAGCTGGTAGAGCAGGTCGAAGGGGTGGTCGAGGATGTCGGTGCCCCAGGCGGCGATCGCTCCGGTCTGCAGGTTCGAGGTCGGGCTGGTCTCCAGCGCGATCTCACGGTCCTTGACCCACTGCGAGAGCGTGCCGAGCGTCACGTAGGTGTTCTCGTCGTCCTGACGCTCGATCGAGATGTCCTCGGCCAGGCGCACGCCGTGACCGAGGCGCAGGGCACGGCCGTCCAGCAGGGCGCCGCGGATGCTGTCGAGGCCGTCCGCCTCCCCCGCGTGGATCGTGGCCGGGAAGAAGTTCTCTGCCAGGTAGTCGAACGCAGCACGGTGGTTGGCGGGCGGGAAGCCCGCCTCCGGGCCGGCGATGTCGAAGCCGACCACGCCGTTGTCGCGGTGCCGCACCGCCAGCTGCGCGATCTCGAGGCCGCGGTCGAGGTGGCGCATGGCCGAGACCAGCTGGCCGACGCGGATGCGCTTGCCCGTGTCGCGGACGTCCTGGATGCCCGCCTCGATGCCCTCCTGCACGGCCTCCACGGTCTCGTCCAGGCTGAGGCCGCGGGTCAGGTGCTGCTCCGGCGCCCAGCGGATCTCACCGTAGACGACGCCGTCGGCGCCGAGGTCCTGGACGAACTCACGGGCGACCCGGATGAGACCCTCCCGGGTCTGCATGACGGCCGTGGTCAGGTCGAACGTCTTGAGGTACTCCACCAGCGAGCCCGAGTTGGACTTCTCACCGAACCAGCGCGCCAGCTCAACGGGGTCGGTGGTGGGCAGGTCGAGCCCGATCGTGTCGCCCAGCTCGATCACGGTCGAGGGGCGCAGGCCGCCGTCGAGGTGGTCGTGGAGCGACACCTTCGGCAGTGCGCGGATGTCGGTCCCGTCGGCGAGCGTGTACCCGGCGTTCTGTTCGGTCATGTCCTTCAATCTATCGGTCGGCGGCCGCCACCGCCGAGTCCTCACTCGGCGGTGGGGCGGTCGCTCAGGAGATGCGGTCGGCGATGAGTGGGCCGCGGGTGTACGGCGTGCCGAGCGGAGCGATGCGGTACGCCCCCTCCACGGCCTCCAGAGCGCGCTCGAAGCGCGCGGGCTCGTCCGCGGAGAGGGTGAACAGCGGGTCGCCCTTCCTGACCGTGTCGCCGGGCTTCGCGTGCAGGTCGATGCCCGCCGCGTGCTGCACCGGGTCCTGCTTGCGGGCACGACCGGCGCCCAGGCGCCAGGCGGCGATACCGAACGGCAGCGCCTCCTGCTCGACCAGGATGCCGTCGGACTCGGCGACGACGGTGTGGGTCTCCTTCGCCACCGGGAGCGGAGCCTCCGGGTCGCCGCCCTGGGCGCGGATGACCTCGCGCCACTTGTCCATGGCGCGGCCGTCCTTCAGTGCTGCCTCCACGTCCTCGTCCGGGCGGCCGGCGAGCGCGAGCATCTCACGCGCCAGCGCCACGGTGAGCTCCACGATGTCGGCCGGACCGCCTCCGGCGAGCACCTCGACCGACTCGCGCACCTCGTTGGCGTTTCCGATGGCGAGACCCAGCGGCACGTTCATGTCGGTCAGCAGAGCCGACGTCGCGACACCGGCGTCCTTCCCGAGCTCGACCATGGTCCGGGCGAGCTCGCGGGACTTCTCGATGTCCTTGAGGAACGCGCCCGAGCCGAACTTCACGTCGAGCACCAGGGCGCCCGTGCCCTCGGCGATCTTCTTCGACATGATCGAGGACGCGATCAGCGGGATGGCCTCCACCGTGCCCGTGATGTCGCGCAGCGCATAGAGCTTGCCGTCGGCGGGCGCGAGGCCCGAGCCGGCGGCGCAGATGACGCCGCCCTCGTTCTGCAGCTGGGCGAACATCTCCTCGTTGCTGAGGTTCGCGCGCCAGCCCGGGATGCTCTCGAGCTTGTCGAGGGTGCCGCCGGTGTGCCCGAGCCCGCGACCCGAGAGCTGCGGGACGGCGACACCGAAGGTCGCGACGAGCGGCATGAGCGGGAGCGTGATCTTGTCGCCGACGCCGCCGGTGGAGTGCTTGTCCGTGGTCGGCTTGCCGAGTCCCGAGAAGTCCATCCGCTCACCGGAGGCGATCATCGCCAGCGTGAGGTCCTTGATCTCGCGACGGGTCATCCCGTTGAGGAAGATCGCCATGATCATGGCCGACATCTGCTCGTCGCCGACGTAGCCGCGGGTGTAGGCGTCGATCAGCCAGTCGACCTCGGCGGTGCCGAGCTCTCCACGGTCGCGCTTGGTCCTGATCAGGTCGACGGCGTCGAACGCCTCGACCGCTCCTGCAGTCTGGGTCACGAGGATCTGTTTCCTAATCGTTGTTGCGGTACTCGTCGAGCTGGCGCGGCCCGAACGCGTCGGGCAGCACCTCGTCGATCGTGCGGATGCCGGAGACGGTCTCCAGCAGCATCCCTTCGGCCGAGTGCTCGTAGAGCAGCTGCCGGCACCGGCCGCACGGCATGAGGGTGTCGCCGTCGCCGTTCACACAGGTGAACGCGACGAGCCGGCCGCCGCCGGTCATGGCGAGCGAGGACACCAGCCCGCACTCGGCGCAGAGGGTCACGCCGTAGCTGGCGTTCTCCACGTTGCAGCCGCTGACGATGCGGCCGTCGTCGACGAGCGCCGCCGCTCCCACGGGGAACGCCGAGTACGGGACGTACGCGTGCTCCTTCGCGGTGTTCGCCGCAGCGCGCAGGGCGGCCCAGTCGATCTGCGGCGCGGTCATGACTTGATGTAGGGCTTGCCGTCGGCGGCGGGCGCCCGCGACATCCCGACGAGCCCGGCGACCGCGAAGATCGTCACCACGTACGGCAGCATCAGCATGAACTCGCTCGGGACGGGCGAGCCGATGATCCCCAGCACGTTCTGCAGGTTCGACGCGAAGCCGAAGAGCAGAGCGGCGAGCGTGGCGCGGATCGGATCCCAGCGGCCGAAGATCACGGCGGCGAGGGCGATGAAGCCCTGACCCGCTGTCATCTCCTTGGAGAAGGCGCCCACCGAGCCGAGGGTGAAGTACGCGCCGCCGAGGCCGGCGACCGCGCCCGCGAGGGACACGTTCCAGAACCGGGTGCTGTTGACCTTGATGCCCACCGTGTCGGCGGCCTCGGGGTGCTCGCCGACCGAGCGGAGGCGCAGGCCCCAGCGGGTCTTGAACAGACCGAACCAGACGACGAAGATCGCGATGTACATCAGGTACTCGATGATCGTCTGGTCGAACAGGACCTTGCCGATGATCGGGATGTCGCTCAGGATCGGGATCGGCCAGTCCGGCAGACGCGGCGGGTGGTTCAACACCGTCGGGTCGGCGGCGAGCACCTTCGAGTAGAGGAAGCTCGTCAGTCCGGTGACCAGCACGTTGAGCACGACGCCGACGATGACCTGGTCGACCAGGTACTTGATCGCGAAGGCGGCGAGCACGAACGACACCAGGACGCCGGCGACCATCGCGGCGAGCAGGCCGACGACCCAGCTGCCGGTGAGGGTCGCGGTCATGGCCGAGACGAAGGCGCCGGCGAGCAGCTGGCCCTCGATCGCGACGTTGACGACGCCGCCGCGCTCGGAGATCACACCGCCGAGGGCACCGAAGACCAGGGGCACCGACAGGCTGATCGTGCCGAGGAGCAGACCGGTGACGGGCACCGGCAGCTCGCCGGAGCCCGCCCAGGAGAGGAACCCGAACATGAACACGAGGGCGAACACGACGACCAGCCAGATCGGCGTCTTGCGCGCATTCCAGGACAGCCAGGCGCTGTAGGCGGTGACGATCGCCAACAGCACGATCACGACGATCGTCGTCGAGAACGTGTCGACGACGAGGTTCGGCAGCTTGACGGCGTCGGACGACTCGGAGAACCGGAAGGTGCTCTGACCGTGGCGCGAGAAGCCGAGGAACAGGACGAGGCTGATGACCACGAATACGGCGAAGGCGATCGGGGCCTTCCAGGAACGGATCTCGGCCTTCTCCAGCGCGATGGGCGCGGAGTCGGGGACGACGGGGGCCGTGGTGGTCACTTGGCCGCCACCTCCTTCGTGACGATGGGACGCTGACGACGGGGAGTGCTCCCCGGGGTCGGGAGGCGGAAGATCGCACGCACCAGCGGCGGAGCGGCGACGAAGAGCACGATGAGCGACTGCACCACGAGGACGATGTCGATCGGGATGTCGTTGGCCGCCTGGATCGTGTAGCCGCCGGCCTTCAGGGCACCGAAGAGCAGACCGGCGATGAACACGCCCCACGGCCGGGAGCGACCCAGCAACGCGACGGTGATGGCGTCGAAGCCGATCCCGGCGTCCACTCCCGAGCTGATGCCGGAGGGGAAGACGCCGAGCGCCTGGCTCGCGCCAGCGATCCCGACGAGACCACCGGCAATGAGCATCGCGTAGAGGTAGACGTTCTTGACGTTGATGCCGGCGACGCGTGCCGCGTTGGGGTTCTCGCCGACCGCGCGGAAACGGAAGCCGAGGCTCGACCGGTTGATCAGCCACCACACGAAGACCGTCGCCGCGATCACGACGATGAACGCCCAGGTGAGGTTGTACTGCTCGCCGAAGAGCGGCGGGAACACCGCGTTCGCGTGGATCGCTGGAGCCTTCGGGTTGTTCGACCCGGGTGCCTGCAGCAGGCCCTGGGTCCGCAGCATGTAGGAGATCAGGTAGAACGCGATGTAGTTGAGCATGATCGTCACGATCACCTCGTGTGCGCCCGTCCTGGCCTTCAGCACACCGACGATCCCGGCCCAGATGGCGCCGCCCGCGATGCCCGCGACGACGGCGAGCACGAGGTGGATGACCGGCGGGAGGTTCCACGAGAAGCCGACCCAGGCCGAGGCGGCGGCCGCGATGAGGATCTGTCCCTGGCCGCCGATGTTGAACAGGCCGACGCGGAACGCGAGAGCGACGCCGAGACCGCTGACGATCAGCGGGGTGGCGAAGGTCAGGGTCTCGGTGAGCGGGCGGATGCCGGCCTCGAAGCTCGGTCGGCGGAAGTTGTAGATCGAGCCCTGGAACATCGACACGTAGGCGCTGGACACCGAGTCCCAGATCGCCTTGAACGTGTCGCCCGGGCGGGCGAAGAAGTATCCGGCCGCCTTCTGCACCTCGGGGTCGGTGGCCGCGATCAGGATCGCGCCGACGATGAGGGCGAGCACCACGGCGAGGATCGAGATGATCACCGGTCCGCCCATGATGTCGCGGACGGCCTTGTTCCAGCGGTCGTCGTTCTCCGGCTTCCCGGCGGGCCCGCCCGGCTGCGCCGGCTGCGCCGACGTCACGGGCTGGCTGGGGGTGGGGGTCCCCGTCATGCTGCTGCTCCTGCCTGCTCCGGCGACTCGCCGGCCATCATGAGGCCGAGGACGTCGCGCGACGTGTCCCCCGGCACGATTCCAACGATTCCCCCGCGGTACATCACCGCGATGCGGTCGGCCAGCGCGGCGACCTCGTCGAGCTCTGTCGAGACCACGATCACCGGCACGCCGGAGTCCCGCGTCTCGACGATCCGCTTGTGCACGAACTCGATCGATCCGACGTCGAGCCCACGGGTGGGCTGCGCCGCCACGAAGAGCCGCAGCTCGCGGCTGAGCTCACGGGCCAGCACGACCTTCTGCGCGTTGCCGCCGGAGAGGCGGCCGACGGCGGTGTCGATCGACTGGGTGCGCACGTCGAACTCGCGCACCTTCTCCTCGGCGAACTGCTTGAGGTACGAGAACTGGATGTTGCCGCCCTTCACGAAGGGCTCCCCGGTCGAACGGTCCAGCATCAGGTTCTCCTGGATGCTGAACTCGCCGACGAGTCCGTCTTCGTTGCGGTCCTCCGGGACGAAGCCGACGCCGGCGTCGAGCACCTTGCGCGGGCTCTGCCCCTGGATCTCCTTGCCGTCGAGGACGATGGCGCCCTCGACGCGCGGCTGGAGGCCGAGGATCGCCTCGGTCAGCTCGGTCTGGCCGTTGCCCTGCACGCCCGCGATGGCGAGGATCTCGCCGGCGCGGACCTCGAAGCTGACCCGGTTGACCACGAGCTGGCCGATCGGATCGATCACCGAGAGGTCCTTCACGACGAGGGCCGCGTCGCCGGGCGTCGCGGGCTTCTTCTCCACGGTGAGCGAGACCGCACGGCCGACCATCATCGACGCCATCTCGGCGTTCGTCGCCGTGGGCTCGGCCTCGCCGACGACCTTGCCGAGGCGGATGACCGTGATCCGGTCGGCGACCTCGCGCACCTCGCGCAGCTTGTGGGTGATGAAGATGATCGCCGTGCCCTGCTCCTTGAGCTGGCGCATGATGCCCATCAGCTCGTCGGTCTCCTGCGGGGTCAGCACAGCGGTGGGCTCGTCGAAGACGAGGACCTTGGCGTTCTGGGACAGCGCCTTGATGATCTCGACGCGCTGCTGGACGCCGACCGGCAGATCCTCGACCAGGGCGTCGGGGTCGACGTCGAAACCGAACCGGGCCGAGATCTCGCGCACCTTCGCGCGGGCCGCGGCCAGGTCGAGACGACCGCCGAACTTCGTCTGCTCGTGGCCGAGCATGACGTTCTCGGCGACGGTGAAGACCGGGATGAGCATGAAGTGCTGGTGCACCATGCCGATGCCGGCCTTCATGGCGTCGCCGGGTCCTGCGAAGTGCTGGACGACGTCGTCCAGCAGGATGTCGCCCTCCTCGGCCTGGTACAGGCCGTAGAGGACGTTCATGAGAGTCGACTTGCCTGCGCCGTTCTCGCCGAGCAGGCAGTGGATCTCGCCGGGTTCGACCGTGAGGTCGATGTGGTCGTTCGCGACCAGGGCACCGAACCGTTTGGTGATGCCGCGGAGTTCGAGCTTCATTCGGGTGGGTTTCCTTCTCTACTCGCCCGTGGTGAGCACAGAGATGCTGAGCGGTGGCACGCGACAACGCCGGTGGCCTCGTTGCGCCTCTTCAATCTACCGTCTGCGCAAATGTCAGTCTGTGCTCAGATGAGCAATTCTGCCACGCGCACGACAACGGGGAGGCCAGCTGCGCTGACCTCCCCGTCGAGTGTGGTGCTGTCGTTACCGCGTCACTGCTTGGGCGACGAGGGAGACGTGACCTTGATCGAGCCGTCGATGATGCCGGCCTTGATCTTGTCCAGCTCGCCCTGCAGGCCCGAGTCGACCTTCGAGGCGAAGTCGTGGAACGGCGCGAGGCCCACACCGTCGTTCTTCAGCGTGCCCACGTACGGGGTGCTGTCGAACTTGCCGTCGGCCGCCTGGGTCACGACGTCGTTGGTGGCGGGCTTCATGCCCTTCATGACCGAGGTGAGAAGCAGGTCCTTGACGCTCGGGTCCGACTCGTAGACATCGGCGTCGACGCCGACCATGGCGATCGCCTTGCCGGAGTCCTTGATCGCCTGTGCGGCCGACTGGTAGATCGGGCCGCCGACGGGCATGATCACATCGGCGTTCTGGTCGATGATGCCCTGCGCCGTGTTCTTCGCGGTCTCGTTGGCGTCGAAGCCACCGGTGAAGGAGCCGTTCTGCGCGTCGACGTCCCAGCCGACGACCTTGACCGACTTGCCCTTCTGCTGGTTGAAGTACTTCACGCCGTCCGCGTAGCCGTCCATGAAGATGGTGACGGTCGGGATCTGCATGCCGCCGAAGGTGCCGACGATGCCGGTCTTCGAGTAGCTCGCGGCCGCGTAGCCGGCGAGGAACGCCGCCTGAGCGGTGTCGAAGATGATCGGCTTGACGTTCTTGGCCTGGATCGAGTTGTCGTCGATGATGGCGAAGTTGACGTCGGGGTTGGCCGCCGCCGCCTTCTTCGTCGCGTCGGCGAGCAGGAAGCCGACAGTGACGATGACGTTGCAGTTCGCGTCGACCATGCTCTGGATGTTCGGAGCGAAGTCGTTCTCGCTCTTCGACTCGGCCGACTTCGGGGTGACGCCGAGCGTCTTCGCCGCCTCGGTCAGGCCCTCGTAGCCGAGCTGGTTGAACGAGTGGTCGTCGAATCCGCCCGAGTCGGAGACCATGCAGGGCAGGAAGTCGCTCTTCGCGGCGCCGGTCGACGAACTGTCGGACGGTGCGGCGGAACACGCGGCGAGCAGCGCGATGACGCCGGTCGCCGCCAGACCGACGAGGCCGGCCTTACGAGCTGTGATTGTCAAGGTTGTCCTCCAAGATGCGTGGCCGGCGCAGGTGCCCGCCGGCCAGGGTATGCACTGACGTTACCGAATGTGACGAACCGCTCCGTCCGAAAACCCGGCTTCTTCATGCAAGCGTTACAAACGCGCGCCTGGTTGGCGACTGCTCATTTGAGCAACCGTCGACCAGGCGCGCGAACGGGCCGGCGCTACATCCATCCGCGCTTCTTGAACAGCACGTAGAGCAGAGTGCTCAGCCCCAGCATCGCGACGATCGCGAGCGGGTAGCCGAACTGCCATGCCAGTTCGGGCATGTGCGTGAAGTTCATGCCGTAGACGCCGGCGATCAGCGAGGGGGCGAAGAGGATGGCCGCCCAGGACGAGATCTTCTTGACCTGCTCCCCCTGCTCGTGCGTCGAGAGCGCGAGCCGGGTCATCTCCTCGTTCTGGCGTTCCGAGACGAGGGTGGAGTTGACCGTGAGGATGTCTCGCAGCAGGTAGCGGAAGCCGTCCACGCGCTCATTGACCTGGGTGAGGTGGTCGGCGACGTCGCGGAGCCGGCGCTCGAGCTCCTGGGTGACCCCGTACTTCGCCGAGCCGCGTTCGAGGGCGACCATCACCGCCGACAGCGGATGGGTCGCGCGCTGGAAGTCGATGACCTCGCGGGACAGCTCGTAGATGCGTCGGGAGACCAGCGCGTCCCCGCCGAAGACCTGGGTCTCGATCTCGTCGATGTCGTTGGCGAGACCGGCGACGACCGGGCTGTAGGCGTCCACCACGGCGTCGATGATCGCATAGAGCACCGCCTGCGGTCCCAGTGAGAGCAGCTCGGGCTCGGCCTCCATCCTGTGTCGGACGGTCGACAGGTCGGGTGACTCGCTGTGGCGCACCGTGATCACGAAGTTCGGGCCGACGAAGAGGTGCAGCTCGCCGAAGTCGACCTCCTCGGGCACGTCGAGGTAGTTGGCCGCCTTGAGCACGACGAAGAGGACGGTGTCGTACCGCTCCAGCTTGGGTCGCTGGTGCGCGACGATGGCGTCCTCGATGGCGAGCGGGTGGAGGTTGAACTCCTCCGCCAACGACATCAGTTCGCGCTCGCTCGGCCGGTAGAGGCCGATCCAGGCGACACCGTGCGGGGTGGCGTCGAGTGCGCGGTACGTCTCGGCCAGCGAGGTGGGCGACGCCACGCGCACGCCGTCGCGGTACACGGCGCTGTCCACCATGCTCGACCGGGTGGGCGTACCGTCCGACGGCTCCGGGGCGACGATGGCGCTGGGAGGGTCACCCCTGCGCGTTCGGGAAACGAAGGGCATGGGAATGCCGCGTCGGTTGATGTTCGCCATCGTTCACCTCCAGGGAGCATGCGGAAGAGTGGACGGCCGCCCGGGGGCGGCCACCTAACTGTACGCGCGCTGCCTGCCGACGGGCTGGACGCCGCTCCCCTCCGCCTCTGCACAAGCGCTCAGGATGGCTCGCTCGTAGTGCCCGATCAGCTCGCCGCAGAGCACGTCCCAGCCGCGGCCCAGCACCGCCCGGCGCCCGGCCTCCCCCATCCGCAGGCGCAGGCCGGTGTCGCCGACGATCATCCCGACGGCCGCGCGCAACGCCCGCTCGTCCGCGGGCGGGAAGAGCAGGCCGTCCACCCCGTGCTCGACCAGGTCGACCGGACCTCCGGCCCGCGGGGCGATCACGGGCAGGCCGGAGGCGTGGGCCTCCTGGACGGTCTGGCCGAAGGTCTCCTCCGAGCCGGTGTGCACGAAGATGTCGAAGGCGGCGTAGGCCGCGGCGAGGTCCTCGCCGCCGAGGCGGCCGAGCCAGGTGACAGGAACGCCCCGCAGTTCGCGCGCCACCGCGTCTCGGGCCGGTCCGTCGCCGACGATGGCGACCGAGAGACCGGGGATGCCGCGCAGTGCCCGCAGCCGCTCCACCTGCTTCTCGGGCGCGATACGGCCGACGTAGCCGACGACGACCTCGCCGTCCGGCGAGAGCCGGTCGCGGAGGGCGACGGCCGCCCGGGTGCGACGCTTATTGGGGTGGTACCGCTCGAGGTCGACGCCGCGGCCCCAGCGCCCGATGCGCGAGACCCCGGCCTCGCGCAGGTCGTACTCCGAGGCGGCGGAGGGCGCGAGCGTCAGGTCGGCGCCCTCGTGCACCCAGCGCACGTACTTCCAGGCGATCGATGAGGTGAGGCCGAGTCCGTTGCGGCGGGCGAAGCCGGCGACGTCGGTCTGGTAGATCGCGACGGACGGCACGCCCAGCCGGTTGGCGGCGGCGATCGCCTGAGCGCCGAGGAAGAACGGGGACGCCGCGTGCAGCACATCCGGCGCGAACCGGGCGAGGATGCGCTGCACCTGCGGGCTCGGCAGCCCGACCGGGAACTGCCGGTAGGCGATGGACGGGACCTGGTGGATGCGGAACCCGGCGTACTCGGCGGGCGCCCCCGCGTCCGGGCAGATCACGATCGCCTCGTGCCCGGCCGCGGCCAGGTGGTCGAGGACACGCAGCACGCTGTTCGTGACCCCGTTGACGGTGGGGAGGAAGCTCTCGCTGACGACGGCTACCCGCATGACCCTCACGCTAAGCGGCGGGGGTTGCCCGCCCCTTGCCCCTCCGTGAACGGTGGATGTCCAGCGCTGATCGGTATCCTGTCCAGCATGACCCGCACCTCCGCACTCGACCGCTTCTACAGTGTGATCCCCGCCGGCGGCGTCGGATCCCGGCTGTGGCCCCTGTCGCGTGCCGACGCGCCCAAGTTCCTCCACGACCTGACCGGCTCCGGTCAGACGCTGCTGCGCAGCACCTGGGATCGCCTCACTCCTCTGTCCGGCGATCAACGGATCATGGTCGTCACCGGTCGTGCGCACCGCGCGGCCGTCGAGGCCCAGCTGCCCGACCTCATCGACGCCAACGTCGTGCTCGAGAGCGAAGGGCGGGACTCGACCGCCGCCATCGGCCTGGCGGCCGCCATCCTGGAACGTCGCGAGCCCGGCGTGATCATCGGCTCGTTCGCGGCCGACCACGTCATCCGCGACCAGGTCCGTTTCCGGCAGGCCGTGCGAGAGGCCGTGCATTCCGCCGATTCCGGCTACATCACCACCATCGGCATCCAGCCCACCGAGCCGGCGGTCGGATTCGGCTACATCCACTGCGCCGACGACTCCGCCGAGATCGCCGGCGCCCCATCGGCGCGGCTGGTCGACTCCTTCGTCGAGAAGCCGGACCTGTCCACGGCCGAAGGCTACGTGGCCGACGGCTCCTACCTCTGGAATGCGGGCATGTTCATCGCTCGAGCCGATCTGCTCCTCGCGGAGATCGGTCGCAACAAGCCGGAGCTGCTCGCCGGCATCCTCGAGCTCGCCGCCGCATGGGACGACCCGGCGACCCGCGGACCGGCGGTCGACCGGATCTGGCCGCGGCTGGAGAAGATCGCGATCGACTACACCGTCGCCGAGCCCGCGGCCGAGGCCGGTCGGCTCGCCGTCATCCCCGGCTACTTCGACTGGGACGACGTAGGGGACTTCGCCTCGCTGGCGAAGCTGAACTCGGGCGGCCGCAAGTCCGACCTGGCGATCCTGGGCGAGAACGCCCGCGTGCTCGCCGATTCGTCGAGCGGCATCGTCGTGAGCCAGAGCAACCGCGTCATCAGCCTGATCGGCGTCAAGGACATCGTCGTCGTCGACACTCCGGACGCCCTCCTGGTCACCACCAGCGAGCACGCGCAGCGGGTGAAGTCCGTCGTCGACGCCCTCAAGGTCACCGGCTCCACCGACGTCCTGTAGTCGGGCCCTCCGAGGGCGCGCCGGCGCGCGGCCAGTCGACGGACGACGAGTCAGTCGACGACCGACGGGCCGTTCTGCACGTCGGCGGCGATGCGGGAGATCTCCGCGTCGTCGAGCGGGATGCCTGCCTCCTCGAGACGCTGTCGCAGCAGCTTCTCGCTGTCCTCTCGGGGGCGCAGCTGCATGTCCGCGCGCATCTGCTCCACGATCCCGGCGACCTTCTCGCCGGTGCCGGCATCGGTGCTTCCGTCCATGACGGGCTCATCCTGGGTCATGTCTCGGAGGCTACGCCGACGGCCGCCCGAAGCAAGGGGGTGCACGCCGCTCGCACGGGGTTCACAGCACGCGTTCCCCGGCGAGCGCTTCACAAGCCGCGCAGCTCGGGCAGGAGCGCCTTCGCGATCAAGAAGTAGATCACCAGGCCGGTGCCGTCGACGATCGTCGCGATCATCGGGCCGGAAACGACCGCGGGGTCGACACGTGTCCGTGTGAGCAGCAGCGGGAGCACTGAGGCGACCAGTGCGGACCACATCACGATGGCGGCCAGGGTGAGCGAGACGACCAGCACGATCTCCCACCCCACGTCGAGGGTGAACGCGCGCACCAGCCCGGCCCCGGCCATGGCCACCGCGATCAACCCTGCGGTCGACAGTTCGGTGACGAGCACGCGGCCGAGGTCCCTCAGCCGGATCTGCTGGAGCGAGACCGCTCGGACGATGGTCGTCGTGATCTGCGTCCCCGCGTTCCCACCGGTTCCGATCAGCAACGGGATGAAGAAGGCCAGGCTGACGACGGCCTCCAACTCGTGCTCGAAGATCTGCAGCACGGTTCCGGTGTAGGCCTCGGCGACGAACAGGACGAGCAGCCAGACGATGCGCTTGCGCCAAAGCAGCAGCGGCGACGCGCGCAGGTACGGCACATCGAGGGGTCGGGACGCCCCCTGCCGCTCGGCGTCGTCCGTCGCCTCGTCCTCGACGATGTCCGCGGCGGCGTCGGCTGTCAGGATTCCCAGGAGCCTCTGCCGCTGATCCACGACGGGGAGCGCGAGGAGCCGGTGGTCCAGCAGCAGACGGGCCGCCTTCTCCGCGTCGCCATCCTGATCGACGTACAGCGGCGACGAGGTCATGACGCCGGAGATCCGGGTTCCCGGCTGCGCGAGCACGAGCGCGCGAAAGGCGACCACACCGACCAGGCGACGGTCGTCGTCCACGACGTAGACGTATGCGCCGGTCTGGGAGTCAGCACCGCGTCCACCGAACCCGCGAGCCACACCGATCGCCTCCTCGGCCGATGCGCGCGCGGGCACCGAGAGCACTTCGGGGACCATGTGCGCGGCCGCGGTGTCGACGGCCCGCCCGAGCAGATCGCGCAGCACGGCCGCACGGTCGGCGGACAGTGCACCGAGGATGGCGTCGCGCGGACGGGCCGGCACCTCGCGGAGGATGTCGGTCGCCAGATCGGAATTCAGCGCCGGCAGCAACCGTGCCGCGGTCGTGGGCTCCCAACGGACCAGCAGCGACGCGGCCGCGTGGGTCTCGATCGACGACAGCAGCTCCTCAGCGCCGTCGTCGTCCAGGACGCGACCGAGAGCGTGAACACCGTCGTCGTCGAGGGCGTCGACCTGTTCGGCCCGCCTGACCGGATCGGTGACCGCCACGAGCCAGCGGTCGAAGCCAGTCCCCGGCCCTTCCCGCAGGATGCGCCCGAGCGCCTCGTGCGACAGGCGCTGGGGCGCTGCGGGTGACATGGCATCCTTTCGGCTCGGACGACAGCCGATCCACCGGAAGAATGCGCTCGGGTGCCGTCCTGCCGAAGACGGGGCAGCCGATATACGCGTGCCGTCGAGGTGAATTGGGTGGTGCGGGCGCACGGCCTGGGTATCGAGTTGTCTCGACGTCGAGATAACTGAGGGCACCCTAAGCAGCGCAGGGAAGACCCGCGGCATAGACTGGGCAACGCGCTCAGCGCGCCTCATGTAGCGACATGCAACCAGGGAGGGTTGTTCGTGCCAGACCAAGCGGCAGGGACTCTGCAGCCGACGAAGAACCGGCCGGGCGGCACGCTGTACCGCGGCCGCGAGGGTATGTGGTCGTGGGTGCTTCACCGCATCACCGGCGTCGCCATCTTCTTCTTCCTTCTCGTGCACATCCTCGACACCTCGCTCATCCGGGTCAGCCCGGAGGCGTACAACGCGGTGATCGGGACGTACAAGAACCCCATCATGGGACTCGGCGAGATCGCCCTCGTGGCGGCCATCGTCTTCCACGCCTTCAACGGCATCCGCATCATCCTGATCGACTTCTGGAGCAAGGGCGTCAAGTACCAGCGCGCCATGTTCTGGACGGTCATCGTGCTCTGGGTGGTGCTGATGGCGGGCTTCATCCCGGTGCAGCTGATGCACATCTTCGCGGAGGGGCACTGATTATGACGACCATCGAAGCACCCCGCACCCCGGCCCGGTCGCCGCGCTCGAAGGGCGTGAACTGGGAGAAGTGGGGCTGGATCTACATGCGGCTCTCGGGCCTCGTGCTGATCGTCCTGATCTTCGGCCACCTGCTGGTGAACATCGTGCTGGGCGACGGCGTCAAGCAGATCGACTTCGCCTTCGTCGCCGGCAAGTACGCGACGCCGTTCTGGCAGGTCTGGGATCTGCTCATGCTCTGGCTCGCGATGATCCACGGTGGCAACGGCATGCGCACGCTCGTCAACGACTACGCGCACAACAAGACGGTGAACCGCATCCTCCGCTGGGCGATCCTCGCCGCGGTGGTCGTGATGGTCGTGCTCGGCACCCTCGTGATCTTCACCTTCGACCCCTGCCCGGTGGGCGCCGCAGCCGATCAGCTGCCGTCCTTCTGCCCGGTCAAGTAACGGAAAACCGCACCTGTGACTACGACTGATTCTGAATCGACCGTCATCGACGGCGTCCACTACCACGAGTTCGACATCGTCATCGTCGGCGCCGGCGGCGCCGGGATGCGCGCGGCGATCGAGGCAGGACCGCACGCCAAGACGGCCGTCATCTCGAAGCTCTACCCCACCCGCTCCCACACCGGCGCGGCGCAGGGCGGCATGGCCGCGGCGCTCGCCAACGTGGAGGAGGACAGCTGGGAGTGGCACACCTTCGACACCGTCAAGGGCGGCGATTACCTCGTCGACCAGGACGCGGCCGAGATCCTCGCCAAAGAGGCCATCGACGCGGTCATCGACCTCGAGAACATGGGTCTGCCGTTCAACCGCACCCCCGAGGGCAAGATCGACCAGCGCCGCTTCGGCGGCCACACCCGCGACCACGGCAAGGCGCCCGTGCGCCGGGCCTGCTACGCGGCCGACCGCACGGGTCACATGATCCTGCAGACGCTGTTCCAGAACTGCGTCAAGCTCGGCATCAACTTCTTCAACGAGTTCTACGTCCTCGACGTGATCATGAACGAGGTGGACGGCGTCGACCAGCCCGCCGGCGTCGTCGCGTACGAGCTGGCGACCGGCGAGCTGCACGTCTTCCACTCGAAGGCGATCATCTTCGCGACCGGCGGCTTCGGCAAGATCTTCAAGACGACCTCCAACGCCCACACCCTCACCGGTGACGGCGTCGGCATCATCTGGCGCAAGAAGCTCCCGCTGGAGGACATGGAGTTCTTCCAGTTCCACCCGACCGGCCTGGCCGGCCTGGGCATCCTCCTCACCGAGGGCGCCCGCGGCGAGGGAGCGATCCTCCGCAACGCCTCCGGCGAGCGCTTCATGGAGCGGTACGCCCCGACCATCAAGGACCTCGCCCCGCGCGACATCGTCGCCCGCTGCATGGTCCAGGAGGTCGCGGAGGGCCGCGGCGCCGGGCCGCACAAGGACTACGTGCTGCTCGACTGCACCCACCTGGGCGCCGAGGTCCTCGAGACCAAGCTCCCGGACATCACCGAGTTCGCCCGCACGTATCTCGGCGTCGACCCCGTCGTCGAGCCGGTGCCGGTCATGCCGACGGCGCATTACGCGATGGGCGGCATCCCGACCAACAACAACGCCGAGGTGCTGCGCGACAACACGACCGTCGTGCCCGGTCTGTACGCCGCCGGCGAGTGCGCCTGCGTCTCGGTCCACGGCTCGAACCGCCTGGGCACCAACTCCCTGCTCGACATCAACGTCTTCGGCAAGCGCGCCGGCAACAACGCCGTCGAGTACGTCAAGACGGCGACGGCCGTCCCGCTGCCGGAGGACCCGGCCGCGTTCGTCCGCGGGCTCCTCGGCGACCTGCGCGCCGGCACCGGCACCGAGCGGATCGCCGCGATCCGCAAGGAGCTGCAGGACGAGATGGACAAGAACGCTCAGGTGTTCCGCACCGACGAGTCGCTCGAGAAGGTCACGGGCACCATCCACCGGCTCCGCGAGCGCTACAAAAACATCGTGGTGCAGGACAAGGGCAAGCGGTTCAACACCGACCTGCTCGAGGCCGTCGAGCTGGGCTTCCTGCTCGACCTCGCCGAGGTCGTCGTCTACTCGGCCCGCAACCGCAAGGAATCCCGCGGCGGCCACATGCGCGACGACTACCCGAAGCGCGACGACGAGAACTACATGCAGCACACGATGGCCTACCTGACCGGTGACCCGCACTCCGCCGACGCGGCGGACCACATCACCCTCGACTGGAAACCGGTCGTCGTGACGCGCTACGAGCCCATGGAGAGGAAGTACTGATGTCGACCGCCGTACTGGAGACTCCGCCCGCTCCGGAAGCCCCCGTCCTGTCGTTCACCGTGACGCTGATCATCCGCCGCTTCGACCCGGACGTGGACACCGAGCCGCGCTGGCAGGACTTCGACGTCGAGATGTTCCCGACGGACCGCATCCTGGACGCCCTGCACAAGATCAAGTGGGAGCAGGACGGGTCGCTGACCTTCCGTCGCTCCTGCGCGCACGGCATCTGCGGCTCCGACGCGATGCGCATCAACGGCCGCAACCGCCTCGCCTGCAAGACGCTGATCAAGGACCTGGACATCTCCAAGCCGATCTACGTCGAGGCGATCAAGGGCTTGCCGCTGGAGAAGGACCTCATCGTCGACATGGAGCCGTTCTTCGCGAGCTACCGCGAGGTGCAGCCCTTCCTGGTCGCGAACAGCAAGCCGGAGAAGGACAAGGAACGCATCCAGTCGGTCGCCGATCGTGCGCGCTTCGACGACACCACCAAGTGCATCCTGTGCGCCGCGTGCACGTCGTCCTGCCCCGTGTTCTGGACCGACGGTCAGTACTTCGGTCCGGCCGCGATCGTGAACGCCCACCGATTCATCTTCGACTCGCGCGACGACAACGCTCAGGTGCGACTCGACATCCTCAACGACAAGGAGGGCGTGTGGCGCTGCCGCACGACCTTCAACTGCACGGATGCGTGCCCCCGCGGGATCCAGGTCACCCAGGCCATCGCCGAGGTCAAGCAGGCCATCATGCGCGGCAAGCCGTAGCCCACGCCGCGCGCTCGCAGAGAACGCCCCTCCGCCCCGTGCGGAGGGGCGTTCTCTGCTTAATTCGGGCCGACGGACTACGGGGAGTTCGATCAGTGGGCCAGCGGGATTCCCAAATCGTTTGTCCCCCGGTAGAGTGACATGCCGGGCCCGACCGGAGCCCGACAACCCGACTCACTCAAGGAATCGCCATGGCGTCCGCCCACGACTTCTTCCTGCTCGGCGACCACGAGGCCGCCAAGCAGCTCGTCATCTCCGCCCTCGCCTCCGAGGGCTTCACCGTCACGACCACGCCGAACGGCGGCCTCCTCGCCAAGCGCGGCAGCACCGCCGCGACGATCTGGCTCGGCGCCATGGCCGGCAAGAACTTCCAGATGACCTTCATGGTCGACTTCATGGTCGACCCGCAGGGCCGTCTGGTCGCGCGCCTCAATCGCAACATGACCGGAGGCGCGCTGAAGGGCGGCGCGATCGGCGCCGCCAAGACCGACACGGCGTTCCAGCAGACCGCCAACGCGATCGCCGCAGTCCTGCACCCGGCGGGCATCCTCGCCGACAGCGTCTCGCAGAAGTAGCACCCCGAAACACCGCACACCGACCCCGCACTCATACGGAGCCAGAACACCATGACCGACCAGAACCCGAATTCCTACCCCGCCGCCCCGCCCGCGCCCGCCGCCCCGTACGCGCCGTACCCGGCGCAGAAGAGCGGGACGAACGTTCTCGCCATCATCGCGCTCGTCGGCGCCTTCGTCTTCCCGCTCGCCGGCGTGATCTGCGGGCACATCGCCCTCAGCCAGATCAAGCGCACCGGCGAGAGCGGCCGCGGCCTCGCGATCGCCGGCCTGATCATCGGCTACGTCTACATCGCGTTCATCGTGCTCGCGATCATCCTGACCATCGTCGGCACGCTGCTCGCCGCCTCGACCGGCTACTCGAGCTACTCCTACTGAGCCGAGACGCCCTCGGGCGTCTTCACCGGAGCCCCGGCGCTCCCGCCATCGCGCGGAGCGTCGGGGCTCTTCGCCGTGTGCGGACGTGCTCAGGCCCGGGCGAGGTAGGCGTCCTCCGCCGCGTAGTCGAAATCGGACGCGACGACGTCGTCCGCCCAGGGCGGCACCCGGCCGAAGGAGGCGGCCCACTCGACCGCGGCGCGCGCCGTCTGCGCGTAGCCGCCGACCGGGCGATAGCCGAGCGCAGCCGCGACGGTGAGATCGAGCTCGATCCCCGGCACGACGTCCCACGGGTGCCGGCCGGGCTCCTCCCCCTCCACCAGGACCTCGTCCCACCGGTGCCCGAGGGTGTGCGCGACGAGCCGGGCGATGTCGAGCCCGGTCGGGACGTCCGGATCGGCCGCGTTCACGATGCGGGCGCCGGGGCGGGCGGCGACGGCCTCCACGAGGGCGGCCGCATTGACCGCGGCGGTGGGATGGTCGAAACCGCGCCCGCCGTGGGCCAGGAGGACGACCGGGCGTCCGTCCAGGACACGGCGGACGAAGTGCCACTCCCGCGGAGAGGCGGCGCCCACGCCGTGGACCTTCGAGGCGCGCAGCACCGAGACAGGGTGACCGCTCTCCAACAGCACCCGTTCGGCCGCCACCTTGTTGCGGCCGTAGCCTTCCCGGCTCTGGTAGGCGCCGTCCCAGGCCGGCTCGAGCGTGCACGCGTCCTCGCGCACCGGGCCGCCGAAGCGGGGGCGTTCCGGGGAGTTGATGTGCCGGCCCTCCGCATCGACGTAGACCGCCTTGCTGGAGAACATGACCGCGGAGCCGACGCCGCTCAGGTGCGGCACCAGCGAGCGGGCGTCCGCCGCCGTGAAGCAGAGCGCGTCGACGACCAGGTCCGCCCCCGGACCCAGCAGCGCCGCGAGCGCATCGGCGTCGCGACGCTCGGAGGTGCGGTGCACGACGCCCGCCGCGGTGAGCTCCGGCGGCATCCGCGCGGGGTCACGACCGGTCACGACGACGTCCCAGCCGCCAGCGGCCAGGCGAAGGGCTGCGGCGCGGCCGAGCAGGCCGGTGCCGCCGAGGATGAGGGCGGATGGCATCCCGCCAGCGTATCCGGTCGATATCCTGAACAAGTGGCCAAGAAGACCCGCCCCGCACGGCAACCGGTGCGCCCCGATCCGGCGGTGCAGCGCGCCGAGGGGACGGTCGAGCCCGAGGAGACGCTGAAGGAGCGCTTCCTCGACGCGACCGAGCCGATCAAGGAGCGGCTGGAGAAGCCGGTGGCGCGGGTCTCGCTCATCGCGAAATGGGTGCAGGCCCTGCGCCCGTACCGGGTCTACATGAACTACTCGCACTCCGATGGCAACCTGCGGGCCGCCGGGATGGGGTTCCAGGCGCTGTTCGCGATCTTCGCGGCGGTCTGGCTCGGCTTCTCGGTCGCGGGGCTCTGGCTGACGAGCAATCCGGACATCTACAAGGCCCTCATCCAGCTGATCAACCGTGCGGTTCCCGGGCTCATCGCCACCCCGACGTCGCAGGGCGTCGTCGACACCTCCCAGCTGGAGCAGGCGACGTCGTTCGGCTGGGCGGGCGCGATCGCCGCGATCGGTCTGCTCTGGACGGCCATCGGCTGGCTCTACTACACGCGCCAAGCAGTCCGGGCCGTGTTCGGACTCAGCCGGGACACCACCAACTACGTCCTGCAGAAGATCCGCGACCTCTTCCTCGCCCTCGGCTTCGGGCTGGTGTTCGTCTTCTCGGCGACCCTGACGATCGTCAGCACGCAGGCGCTGACCTTCTTCCTCGACCTGATCGGCCTGCCCACCGACTCGGCCGCGACCGGCGTCATCACCCGCATCTCCAGCCTCGTGGTGTCCGTCGCCCTCAACATCGTCACGCTGGGTGCGATGTTCCGGGTGATGGCCCGGGTGGCGATCCCCTGGCGCAACCTGTTCTTCGGCGTGCTGCTGGGCGCCTCGGTCCTGGCGGGCCTCAGCGTCCTGGGCGGGGTGCTGCTGGGCGGCGCGACGAAGAACCCGCTGCTGGCGACCTTCGCCGTCTTCATCGGTCTGCTGCTCTGGTTCAACCTCGTCTCACGGGTCATCCTGCTCTCCGCCTCGTGGATCGCCGTCGGGATGTTCGACCAGGGGCTCTCGCCGCGGATGGTGACGCCCGAGCAGGCCGCGGCGGAGCGCGCCGCCGCCGAGCACGAGGCACGCGTGCTCGTGGCCCGCGCGGAGCTCGCGGAGGCCCGTCAGGAGCTGGCGAAGGCGCACTGGTTCCGCCGCCTGTCGGCGCAGCGGAGGGTGGAGAAGGCGGAGCACGAGCTGAACGACCTGCTCGACCTCGGGAGCGTCACCGGTCCCCGCTAGGCTGGATCCATGCCCACGAAACCGCTGCGAATCGCGACGATCAACACCAACGGCGTGCGTGCCGCGTTCCGCAAGGGCATGGGCGCCTGGCTCGACGGGCGCGACGTCGACATCCTCGCCATCCAAGAGGTGCGCGCCTCCACGGAGGACCTGGAGCAGCTGCTCGGCCCCGACTGGGACATCGTCCACGACCCGGCCACGGCGAAGGGCCGCGCCGGCGTGGCCATCGCGAGCCGGCACCGGGCCGCGATCCACCGGGTCGAGCTCGGACCGGCGGAGTTCGACAGCGCCGGACGCTGGCTGGAGGCCGACTACGAGGTCAACGGCACCGTCGTCACCGTGGTCAGCGCCTACGTGCACTCCGGTGAGGCGGGGACGGACAAGCAGGTCGCGAAGTACACCTTCCTCGACGCGATGGAGAAGCGCCTCCCGGAGCTGCAGAAGCACAACGAGCTCGCCGTCGTCATGGGCGACCTCAACGTGGGCCACCGCACCCTCGACATCAAGAACTGGAAGGGCAACGTCAAGCGCGCCGGCTTCCTCCCCGAGGAGCGCGCGTACTTCGACCGTTTCGTCGGCGCGGAGGACGAGCCCGGCTACAACGACGGCGCCGGTCTCGGCTGGGTCGATGTCGGCCGCAAGGCCACGGGCGACGTCGACGGCCCCTACACGTGGTGGTCGTGGCGCGGCCAGGCGTTCGACAACGACACCGGCTGGCGGATCGACTACCAGCTGGCCACCCCGGCCCTCGCGGCGCGGGTGAAGGACTATGCGGTGGACCGTGCGGCCGCCTACGACGAGCGATGGTCGGACCACACGCCCGTGGTCGTCGACTACGACATCTGAGTCGGCGAAGCGCTCCGCATCCGCACCCATCGATTTGAAAGCTCGGACATGACCTCACTCCCCCGCCTCTACTCGGGCATGCAGCCCTCGGCCGACTCCCTGCACCTCGGCAACTACATCGGCGCCCTGCTGCAGTGGAAAGACCTGCAGAGCACCCACGACGCGTTCTTCTCCGTCGTCGACATGCACGCGATCACCGTCGCGCAGGACCCGGCCGAGCTCCGCGAGAAGACCCGTCGCACCGCGGCGCAGTACATCGCGGCCGGCATCGACCCCTCCGCCTCCACGCTCTACGTGCAGTCGCACGTCGCCGCCCACGCCCAGCTGCAGTGGGTGCTCGCCACCATCACCGGGTACGGCGAGGCCGCGCGCATGACGCAGTTCAAGGACAAGTCGGCCAAGCAGGGCGCCGATGCGACCTCGGTGGGCCTCTTCACCTACCCGGTGCTGATGGCCGCCGACATCCTGCTCTACGACGCCGAGGTGGTTCCAGTCGGCGACGACCAGCGCCAGCACGTCGAGCTGACACGCGACCTCGCCGAGCGGTTCAACAGCCGCTTCGGGGAGACCTTCGTCGTGCCGCAGACGCTCACCCTGAAGGAGAGCGCGCGCATCTACGACCTGCAGAACCCGTCGTCGAAGATGTCCAAGTCCGCCGACTCGGGCGCGGGGATCGTCTGGATGCTCGATGAGCCGGACGTCACGCGCAAGAAGATCATGCGCGCCGTGACGGACACCGACGGCGTCGTGTCGTTCGATCGCGAGGGCAAGCCGGGCATCTCGAACCTGCTCAGCATCTACGGCGCGCTCAGCGGCCGGTCGATCGAGTCGATCGAGCTGGAGTACGACGGCAAGGGTTACGGAGACTTCAAGAAGGGGCTCGTGGAGGTCGTCGTGGGCGCTCTGGGCCCGGTGCGCGAGCGTGCGCTCGAGCTCCTCGCCGATCCGGCGGAGCTCGACCGCATCCTCGCCCACAACGCCGCCCGGGCCGACGAGATCGCCGAGGCGACCCTCGCCAAGGTGTACGACAAGGTCGGTTTCCTGCGGCGGGCGCGCTGATGACGACGCCGTCCGTCCCGCCGGTGGTGCTCACGGGCGAGCGGGTGGTGCTCTCCGTACCGACGGACGCCGACGTCGACCGCATCGCGGAGCTGTGCGCCGATCCCGCGATCGCCGAGTGGACCACCGTCCCGTCGCCCTACACACGGGACCACGCGGTCGGCTTCGTGACCGGGATGGTCGCCGACGGCTGGGCGAGCGGACGCGTCCGCACCTGGGGCGTCCGCGCCTCCGGCGTGCTCGTCGGCATGGTCGGTCTGCACGACGTCGAGGACGGCGCCGCCGAGCTCGGGTTCTGGCTGGCTTCGGAGGCGCGCGGACAGGGCATCATGTCCGAGGCGGTCCGCCTGGCGCTCGACCACGCCTTCGCCGCCGACCCCGATGGCGTCGGCCTCCGTCGCGTCGTGTGGCACGCGTTCGCCGGCAACGTCGCGAGCGCGGCGGTCGCGCGCCGCGCCGGCTTCACCTTCGAGGGCGCGAGCCGGCTCGGCGCGGTCCACCGCGGCGTCCGCCGCGACGACTGGCAGGCCGGCCTGCTGGCGGACGACAGCCGCACGCCGAAGGACGGCTGGCCGGCGGAGACGTGGGGGTGAGTCGCCCCGCGGTCGTTCTCTTCGATCTCGACGACACGCTTTTCGCCCACCGGGCGGCCGTCGCGCGGGGCATCGTCCGCTACGCGACCACGCTCGGCGCGCCCTACGACGCGCAGGACTCCGACGAGCTGGTGGCGCTGTGGCACGACCTCGAGGAGGAGCACTACCACCGCTACCTCGCCGGGCAGCTGGACTTCGAGGGCCAGCGGCAGGCCCGCGCCCGCGCGTTCGCCGCGCAGCACGGAGTGACGCTGTCCCCCGCCGAGGCGAGCGCCTGGTTCGCCTCCTACTTCGAGCACTACGTCGCCGCCTGGAGCCTTCACGACGACGCGCTGGCGTGTCTGGACGATCTGGAGACGGCACTTCCGGGGGTCCGCTTCGGGCTCATCACGAACGGCGACCTCGCCTTCCAGCGCCGCAAGGTCGAGTCGGTCGGGCTCGATCGCCGGGTCTCGACGCTCGTCGCCTCGGGCGAGGTCGGGGTCGCGAAACCGGACGCGGCGATCTTCCGCCACGCGTGCACCCTCTTCGGTGTGCAGCCTGCACAGGCCGCCTACGTCGGCGATCGACTGCGCACCGACGCGATCGGCGCCGCGCAAGCGGGCCTCACCGGCGTCTGGCTCAACCGTCGGTCGGAGACGCCCTCGCCCGAGGATGCGGGCGACGTCGCGGGCAACCGGGTGCTCCAGATCCACGGCCTCGACGCCCTGGCGGGCGTCCTCGCCGGCTGAGCCGGATCAGTTGCCCTTCGTGCAGGTCTGCTCGGCGGCAGTCTGCCCGGTGACGTTCGACGGCAACGCGACGGCCGTGGACGTCGGGGTCGGAGTGGCCGCGTCCGTCGGCGCAGACGTGGAGGCGCTCCCGGTCGCGGTGGCCGTCGGGGTCGGGGTCGCCGTCGCGGCGCCGGTGGACGGTGCGGTCTCCGTGGCGCCGCCGGTGGTGCCGGTCAACTGGATGGGGGCGTCCGCCGCGAGGGCCTGCTTCAGCACGGCGACGCCCGTCGGCTCGGGCACGACCCGGTTGACGTCGTCGGGGTCCGTCATCGACGGGTACTGCAGGAAGACGAAATCGGACAGCGGGACGCTCCGCAGCGCGAGGGCGATCGAGACGAGGGTCGTCGGCGAGTCGAGGGAGTCCGAGAGCTGGATGTTCGACGTCGCGGCTTTGGCCAGCCCGTACAGCGTGATCGGGTTGCTGAGCACGCCCGCACTCGTCATCTTGCGCAGGAGGGCCGAGAGGAACAACTGCTGGTCGCTGATGCGCCCGAGGTCGCTGCCGTCGCCCACACCGTGTCTGCTGCGGACGAACGCGAGCGCCTGAGCGCCTACCAACGTCTGCTCTCCGGCCGGCAGGTCCAGCCCGACATAGGGATCGGTGACCGCCGTCGCGAGGCACACCGTGACACCGCCGACCGCATTCGACATGGCCGTCACCCCGTCGAAGGAGATCTCGGCGGCGTACGGGATCGTGAGGCCGGTCAGCTGCTCGGCGGTGAGCACCACACAGGAGAGGCCTCCGATGGAGAGCGTGGTGTTGAACTGTCCGCTGTCGACGGCGGAACTCGCCCCGCTGGAGGTCGGGCAGGACGGGATGGGCGCCATCAGATCACGCGGGATGCTGATCACCGTCGCGTGCTGGTGGTCCGCGGAGAGGTGCAGGATCATCGTGACGTCGTTGTTACCCGCTCCGGAGCTGCCGGCGAGTTCGGTGCTGCTCGAGAACTGGCCGCCCTGCCCCGTGCGCGTGTCCGTACCGGCGAGGAGGATATTCACCGCCCCGCTCTCCGCCCCGACGGTCGGGGGCGTGATCGTCTTGCCGGACGCCGAGACCAGGTGGATCGACGGCTTGAGCGAGTGGAGGGTGTCGCCGATCGCATACGCGGTCACGGCTCCGACCGACACCACGGCGACGGCGACCACGGCCGCGATCAACCGCACGACGGGGCCGCGCGCCGTGCGCGTGGCCAGGCGTCCGTGGCGTACGGCTATCGCGGTCGAGGAATGTCTCACATCAGGACGGTAGCCGCCCCACCTGCGCGCCAGCTTTCGGAGCCATGAGGAAATCGAGAGGTGCGCCTGGAAGGGCGCCGACGCGAAAGCGCCGCCCGGCGGACCGGACGGCGCTTCAGGTGAGGGTGCGGATCAGGCGTTCTGGACGTCCTCGTCGACCCAGTCGAAGGTCTTGGTGACGGCCTTCTTCCAGAGGCGCAGCTGGCGGTCGCGCTCGGCGGCCTCCATCTTCGGCTCCCAGCGGCTGTCCTCCTGCCAGTTCTTGCGGAGGTCGTCCAGGTTCTCCCAGAAGCCCACCGCGAGACCGGCGGCGTACGCGGCACCCAGGGCGGTCGTCTCGGCGACGACCGGGCGGATGACGGGGACGCCGAGGATGTCGGCCTGGAACTGCATCAGGGTGTTGTTGGCGATCATGCCGCCGTCCACCTTCAGCTCGGTGAGGTCGACACCGGAGTCGGCATTGACCGCGTCGAGCACCTCGCGGGTCTGGAAGGCCGTGGCCTCCAGCGCCGCACGGGCGATGTGTCCCTTGTTGACGTACCGGGTGAGGCCGACGAGCGCACCGCGTGCGTCCGACCGCCAATACGGCGCGAACAGGCCGGAGAAGGCCGGCACGAAGTACGCGCCGCCGTTGTCCTCGACCGTCTTGGCGAGCTCCTCGATCTCCGGGGCGCTCGAGATGAGGCCGAGGTTGTCGCGCAGCCACTGCACCAGCGAGCCGGTGACGGCGATCGAGCCCTCCAGGGCGTAGTGCGGCTTCTCGTCGCCGAGCTTGTAGCCCAGGGTCGTCAGCAGGCCGTTCTTGGAGTGGACGATCTCCTCACCCGTGTTGAAGATGAGGAAGTTACCGGTGCCGTAGGTGTTCTTGGACTCGCCCGGATCGAACGCCGCCTGGCCGAACGTCGCGGCCTGCTGGTCGCCGAGGATGCCCGCGACGGGCACCTCGCGGAGCAGGCTGGACGGCTCGACCGTGCCGTAGATCTCGGAGGAGCTCTTGATCTCCGGGAGCATCGACTTCGGGACGTTGAACGCCTCGAGGATGTCGTCGCGCCAGCTGAGGGTCTCGAGGTCCATGAACAGGGTGCGGGAGGCGTTGGTCACGTCGGTCGCGTGCACGCCGCCGTCGACGCCGCCGGTCAGGTTCCAGAGGACCCAGCTGTCGGTGGTGCCGAAGAGCAGGTCGCCCCGCTCGGCGCGCTCGCGGGCGCCCTCGACGTTCTCCAGGATCCAGACGATCTTGGTGCCGGAGAAGTAGGTCGCCAGCGGGAGGCCGACGATCGGCTTGAAGCGCTCGACGCCGCCGTCTGCCGCGAGTCGGTCGACGATGGGCTGGGTGCGGGTGTCCTGCCAGACGATGGCGTTGTAGACGGGCTCGCCAGTGTTCTTGTCCCAGACCACCGCGGTCTCACGCTGGTTGGTGATGCCGACCGCGGCGATGTCGTGACGGGTCAGGTCGGCCTTGGAGAGCGCCTGGCCGATGACCTCACGGGTGTTGTTCCAGATCTCGACGGGGTTGTGCTCGACCCATCCCGCCTTCGGGAAGATCTGCTCGTGTTCGAGCTGGCCGGTCGAGACGATCGACCCGGACTTGTCGAAGATGATGGCGCGGGTGCTGGTCGTGCCCTGGTCGATAGCGACGACGTAGTCGGCCATAGGTAACTCCTTTGTTCTTTGGGGAGGGGTGGTGCTGTGTAGAAAGGGCCGGTCCGGAGAACCGGACCGGCCCCGGAGTGCTACTTGATGATCGGGAGCAGGACGAGCGCGAGCCAGCCGGCGAGCAGACCGCCGATGATCGGGCCGACGACCGGGACCCAGGAGTAGGACCAGTCGCTGCCGCCCTTGCCCTTGATCGGGAGGATGGCGTGGGCGATGCGCGGACCGAGGTCACGGGCCGGGTTGATGGCGTACCCCGTCGGACCACCGAGGCTCGCACCGATACCGATCACGAGGAGGGCGACGGGCAGGGCGCCGAGGGCGGCGAGTCCGACCGCCTGACCGGGCTGGTGGCCGAACGCGATCACCACGAACACCAGCACGAAGGTGCCGATGATCTCGGTGACGAGGTTCCAGCCGTAGCTGCGGATGGCCGGGCCGGTCGAGAAGACACCGAGCTTGTTGGCCGGGTCCGGCTCCTCGTCGAAGTGCTTCTTGTACGCCAGCCAGGTGAAGACGGCGCCGATGATCGCACCGAGGAGCTGGGCGAGGATGAACAGCGCCACCGTCCCGAAGTTCACGTCGACGGTGGCGTTGCCGGCGCCGAAGGTCTTCGCTCCGTTGGCTACCAGGCCCAGCGTCACAGCCGGGTTCAGGTGGGCGCCGGAGTTGTATGCCACGACGACGCCCGAGAACACCGCGATGCCCCAGCCGATGTTCACCATCAGGAACCCGCCGTTGAAGCCTTTGTTCTTGATGAGTGCGACGTTAGCCACGACACCGGTACCGAGGAGGACCAGCATTGCCGTGCCCACCAACTCAGACAGGAAATCTACACCGATATTGTCCACGTTGACCTTCCAGTTGTTCGGTTGACCCGCACCCTGTTGTGCGATGAGGTGTGATCCAAGTCAGGGTGGGCACTTGAACGCTATTGGGGCCGTGCCGACCCGTACAAGGACCGTGCTATGCACGTTCGTGCATTATCGGAGCGCCGCGGCTTCGCTCCCGTCCCCGGATTCGAGGTGCACCCGGTGGGCGGCGGCCAGTTCCGCTATGAACGCATCTTCCTCCTCGGAGCGTCGATTTGGCGACCATCCGAGCGCGTTTGCCGTGATTTCGCCGATCTCGCGGACCAGGGCGACGCTCACCCCGCCGACGAAGGCGAGGCTGGTACGGCGGAGGAAGACGTCCGACAGGTGGGCCACATGCTCCGTGCGCACGAGGTGCGCGATCTCGGCGCGGGAGTACGAGGGGGCCGCGGCGAGCGGGATGTCGTCCCCGTCGGCGCCGGCGATCGCGTCGATCACGAACGTCGCCTTCGTGCCGTAGCGGTGCAGGAGCTGGGCGGCGCGCTCGGGGCCGACGTCCGCTCCGTAGCGGGCGATCCAGTCGCGCTCGGCCTGCGGGGTGGTCGGGAATCCGGCGCCGCCACCGATGGCGAGGCCCAGCGTGGAGAGCCGACGCTCCGTCTTCAGCACGGCGAGGGTCTCGTTCGCGAGGTGCTCCGACAGCGCGCGGAAGGTCGTCCACTTGCCGCCGACCAGGCTGAGCACCGTAGTGTCGCCGAGGCCGGCGAGGGTGCCGGGGACGATGCGGTAGTCGCGGGAGACGAAGCCGGGGGCGGTGTCGTCGTGATGGGGCAGCGGGCGCACGCCCGAGAAGCTGTAGACGATCTGCTCGCGGGTCACCGGGATCGATGGGAAAACGTGCGAGACCAGTTCGATGAAGTAGTCGATCTCGTCCTCGGTGCACACGGCCGGCGCGTTCATGTCGGCGTCGATGTCGGTGGTGCCGACCATCACGCGACCCTTGAGCGGGTAGATGAGCACGATGCGCCCGTCGTTGTTCTCGAAGAACATCTCACGGCCCTGGCACGCCTCGAGCAGGCGCGGGTTGTCGAGCACGATGTGCGAGCCCTTGGTGCCGCCCATGTACCTCGTGCCCTGGCCCAGCGCTTCGTTGGTGAGGTCGGTCCAGGGGCCGGAGGCGTTGACGACGACCTCCGCGCTGATCGAGAACTCCTGGCCGGACTCCCGGTCGCGCACGAGCACGCCGCCGTCCTGCGTGCCGATCGCCTCGACGTAGTTGACGGCGCGGGCGTGCGGACCGGCGGCGAGGCCGTCGGCGAGCACGTCGAGCGCGAGGCGCTCCGGGTCGTGCACGGAGGCGTCGAAGTAGGTGGCCGTGTACTTGAGACCCGGGTTCAGCTCGGGGAGCGTCTCGAGGGACTTCTTGCGGCCGTGGAACTTGTGGCGAGGCACACTGCCGCCGTCGCGCGAGAACGCGTCGTAGATGGTGAGGCCGGTCTTGATGAGGAACGCGCCGCGCTCCTTCGGCTTTCCCTGCTTGTGGGTGAGGAAGCGCAGCGGTGCGGCGAGGATGCCGGAGAAGGTCGAGTAGATCGGGATGGTGGTCTGCAGCGGCTTGACATAGTGCGGCGCGATCTTGAGCAGGCCGTTGCGCTCGGTCACCGACTCCTTCACGAGACGGAACTCGCCGTTCTCGAGGTAGCGGATCCCGCCGTGGATCATGTGGCTGGAGGCTGCGGACGCACCCGACACGAAATCGTTGCGCTCGACGAGCACCACGTCGACGCCCTGGAGCGCCAGGTCGCGGAAGGTGCCGAGGCCGTTGATGCCGCCGCCGATGATGACGACCTGGGCGGTGGGACGATCCTGGAGGTGCTTGACCTCGCTGCGGACGCTCGACGTCGCTGTCACGGGAACTCCTGTATTTCTATCGATCGGGTGAAACGTGTGGTTATAGTCTTGGTTGCCTGCACAACTTCGATCAAGCTGGATGCACATACGTGCAGCGCTCCCCCGAGCCGAGAAGACGACCCCGATGACCTCTCCCGAACCCGACACCCTCACGGACAAAGTGCGCGACGCCCTCAAGGCGGGGCACCTGTACTACATGCAAGACCTCACCATGGAGGCCATCGCGCATGAGATGCACACGTCACGGTCCAGCGTCTCGCGGCTGCTCAGCTATGCCCGGACCTCTGGACTGGTCACCATCCAGATCGCGCAACCGCACGAACGGGCCACCCGGATCCAGCAGGAGATCCACGATCGGTTCGGGATCGCGGCCCACATCGTCCCGATGCCGAGCGCGATCAGCGACGTCGACCGGCTGGAGCGCGTCGCCATCTCGGCTGCACGGATTCTCGACCGGTTCATCGACTCGAACCAGACGGTCGGCGTCGCCTGGGGCTCGACCATGAGTGCGCTCAGCCGGCACCTGATCCCGAAGGAGCTGCACAACGTCGAGTTCGTGCAGCTCAACGGTGCCGGCAACACCTACACGACCGGTGTGCTCTACGCGTCCGAGATCCTCCGCCGGTTCGGCGACACCTATTCGGGCACCATCCAGGAGTTCCCCGTCCCCGCGCTCTTCGACGATCCGCAGACGAAGGTCGCCATGTGGCGGGAGCGGAGCACCCGTCGCATCCTCGACATCCAGGAGCGGATGGACGTCGCACTGTTCGGCCTCGGCTCGCCGTTCTCGGAGGTGCGCTCCCACGTCTACGCCGGCGGCTACCTCGGGCAGGAGGACTACGCATCCCTGGACGAGTCGGGAGTCGTCGGCGACGTCGCGACCGTGTTCTTCCGCGAGGACGGAAGCCACCACGACATCCCGCTGAACCAGCGCGCGAGCGGACCGGACATCGACCTGATCAAGCGCGTGCCGCGGCGGGTGTGCATCGTCTCCGGGCCGTCGAAAGTGCACAGTCTTCGCGGGGCGCTCGCGGCGGATCTCATCACCGACCTCGTCGTGGACGAAGGGACGGCGCGCGCCCTCGTGGCCCGCGATGATGACGCCGCGTTGAGCGGGGAATAGTCCCGCCACGAGAGCGTTGACTACACTCGACAACAGAACAACGTGCTCCGGGGTCGGTGAGAGTCCGAACCGGCGGTGACAGTCCGCGAGCGGGCGGCGTGTGAACGCCTCCTGCTGAACCGGTGGAATTCCGGTACCGACGGTAATGCGTGCAGGCCCAGGCCCGCCCGCTCAGTCCGGATGGGAGGCAGCACGAAGCGGTGGCCGGCGACGGCCGTCGCCCGCGCGACCCCGGGATACGTCCGCTCTCGACAGACAGGACGACGATTCCCATGACCCGGGAAGCTGCGATGCGCACCGCGCTCGAGCTGGCCGCCAACGGCCCGGCCACCGGCGTGAATCCGCGCGTGGGCTGCGTGATCCTCGCCGCCGACGGCAGCGTACTGTCCGAAGGGTGGCACCGCGGAGCCGGCACCCCGCACGCCGAAGTGGACGCGCTGGCGAAGCTTCCGGAGGGCGGTGCCCGCGGGGCGACCGCGGTCGTCACGCTCGAACCGTGCAACCACTGGGGCCTGACCGGCCCGTGCTCCGAAGCCCTGATCGCGGCGGGTGTCGCCGACGTGATCTACGGCGTCGACGACCCGGGCCGCCACTCCGGCGGCGGTGCCGAGCGCCTGCGCGACGCCGGCGTCGTGGTGACGGGCGGCGTGCTCGCCGGCGAGATCGAGCGCTTCCTGGGCGACTGGCTGACGGCCGCCCGGCTCGGGCGGCCGCACATCACCGTCAAGTGGGCGAGCAGCCTCGACGGTCGCGCCGCCGCGGTCGACGGGACGAGCAGGTGGATCACCGGCACCGCCGCACGCCAGCGCGTGCACGAACAGCGCGAGGCCTCCGACGCGATCGTCGTCGGCACCGGTACCGTCCTCGCCGACGACCCGAGTCTGACCGCGCGTGGAGACGCGGGCGAGCTTCTCGGCCGGCAACCGACTCCCGTCGTCGTCGGGACCCGCGCCGTCCCCAACGACGCGGCCGTGTTCCGCCACCCGCGTCCCGTCGTCTTCGAGGGGACGCACGATCTGCACGCCGTCGTCGCCGACCTGCACCAGCGCGGATTCCGCCGCGTGTACGTCGAGGGCGGCCCCACCCTGGCCAGCGCCTTCGTCGCGGCCGGTCTGGTGGACGAGTACGCGATCTTCCTGGCACCCACGCTCATCGGCGGTCCGCGGCTGGCGCTCGGCGAGATCGGCGTCGGCACCATCGGCGAGCAGCGGCGGCTGCGCGTCCTCTCCGTCGACGAGCTCGGCGGCGATCTGTACGTGCGCGCCGTCCCCGCCGCCCCCTCCC
>NZ_AYMR01000002.1 GCF_000633535.1 Leifsonia aquatica H1aii
GACTCGTGGATCGACGCGAAGCCGCGGATCGAGGAGCCGTCGAAGAGCTGACCGACGGAGAAGAACTCCTCGTCGACGGTCGAGGCGGGGATGTTGAAGTGCTGCTGCACACCGGGCAGGTCGGTGAAGCGGATATCAAGGAACTTGACGTCGGTGTCCTTGATGAACTTGAGCACCTCGGAAGAATCACGGAACATACGGAGGACTCCCAATGGCTTGCGGTGACCGGACTGCGCGTGCAGTCCCACCCCCACGGTAGGGGGAGGCCGTTTCCCCGCCGTGACGCAAATGTTTCCGGCATGTTACGTGTACCGGCCCCGGGTAAACTCGACGGGTGCCCCAGAACCCCCCGAACCGCTCCGGCGACATCGCCCCCAGCCGCTATCCCGGGGAGCGCCTCGGTCTTCCCGAGGCCGGTCCGCGCTCCGTCGCCCGCTTCGGCCGCCGACTCGGTGCGATCGTCGTGGACTGGGCCATCGCCTCGCTCATCTCCTTCTCGTTCTTCCACTACGACCCGCTCGCCAACCTCGGCATGTTCGCGCTGATGCAGGTGGTGTTCATCCCGACCATCGGCGGCAGCATCGGCCACCGCATCTTCGGTCTCCGGGTCGTCGCGCTCCGCGGGGGCTGGGTGGGGCTGTGGCGGCCGATCGTGCGCACCGTCCTGCTCTGCATCGCCATCCCGGCGCTGGTGTGGGACTCCGACCAGCGCGGCTTCCACGACAAGATCGCCGGGACGGTCCTGCTCCGCGGCTGACATCCGCCGACGACCGCAGGGGACGAACGGACGAACGCGCCGTCCCGGTGGGGAGCGGCGCGTTCGTGTCGAAGCGTCGGGTCAGCGGGCGCGCTGCGCGCGGACCTTCATCGGGTCGATGCCCTTCGGGATCGGCAGGGCGTTCTCGAGCGACTGCAGGCGGTTGCTGATGGCGAGCACCTCCGCCTTGGTCAGCGTCGGCTTGATCTTGGCCAGCGTGCGGGGGACCTTGTGCAGCGCGACCGCGTCGCTGTCCGGGCCGACGCTGATGACGGTGACGGGCACGTTCGGCAGCACGCGGGTGACCTTGCGGCGCTCCTCGTCGACCATGCGCTGGGTGCGGGTCTTCGGACCTTCGCTGATGAGCACGACGCCGCCGCGGCCGGTGGCACGATAGACCGCGTCCTGCGTCTTGCTGTTGACGGCGACCGGCATCTCGGAGCCGCGCCAGCTGCGCTTGAGCGAGCTGCGCAGCACAGCGCCGACGGCGCCCGGCTGCCCCTCGATCTGCGAGTACGCGGCGCGTTCCGCGCGGCGGCCGAGGATGATCAGGGCCGCCAGCACGCCGCCGAACACGCCCGCGATGATCCAGAGGACCATCGTGAAGACGTTGCCGCCGGAGAAGAAGATCGCCAGGAGCACGCCCGCGATGATCGGGAGGACGAAGCCCAGGATGATGTAGAGCAGTGCGCGGTCGTCGTAGCGGCGGGTCATCTGGAAGACCTGCCACATCTGCTTCAGCCGACCGGGCTCCTTGGTGGACTTGTCCTTGCGTGCCATACGCACAAGGATACCGTCCCGCGGGGCGTCCGGCAGACGACGTTCGCCGTCAGGAGACGGCCTGGGCGAACCCGAGCGAGGCGTCCGCGAGATGCTGCAGCTCCGCGGGCACAGGACGGCCCTTCGCCTGCATCGACTGAGCCCACAACCGGCCCGCGCGATACGAGGAGCGCACCAGCGGCCCGGCCAACACACCGAGGAAGCCGATGGCCTCGGCCTCCTCCTTCAGCTCGACGAACTCGTCCGGGTGCACCCAGCGCGCGACGGGCAGGTGGCGCGGGCTCGGCCGCAGGTACTGGGTGATGGTGATGATGTCGGTGCCGGCGTCGTGCAGATCGCGCAGCGCCTGGCCGACCTCGTGCCGCTCCTCGCCCATCCCGAGGATCAGGTTGGACTTGGTGATCAGCCCGGCCGCACGGCCCTGCGTCAGCACGTCGAGGGAGCGCTCGTAGCGGAAGGCCGGTCGGATGCGCTTGAAGATGCGGGGGACGGTCTCGACGTTGTGGGCGAACACCTCGGGGCGGGCGGAGAACACCTCGCCGAGGAGCTCGGGGCGGCCGGTGAAGTCCGGGACGAGGATCTCGACGCCGGTGCCGGAGCTCTGCCGGTGGATCTCGCGGATGGTCTCGGCGTACAGCCAGGCGCCCTCGTCCTCCAGGTCGTCGCGCGCGACGCCGGTGACGGTCGAGTAGCGCAGGCCCATGCGGGCGACCGACTCGGCGACGCGCCGGGGCTCGTCACGGTCGAACGCGGCCGGCTTGCCGGTGTCGATCTGGCAGAAGTCGCAGCGGCGGGTGCACTGGGAGCCGCCGATGAGGAAGGTGGCCTCGCGATCCTCCCAGCACTCGTAGATGTTGGGGCAGCCGGCCTCCTGGCAGACCGTGTGCAGCTCTTCGGACTTCACGAGCGAGTGGAGCTGCCGGTACTCCGGCCCCATCTTCGCCCTGGTCTTGATCCACTCGGGTTTGCGCTCGATCGGGGTCTGGGCGTTGCGGACCTCGAGGCGCAGCATCCGGCGCCCCTCCGGCACGGCGCTCACGCGGCGGCCTCCGTCGCGGTCGTCGTCCCCGCGGCGGGCGCCTCGGCCCAGCGTTCGAAGGCGGCGACCACGAGTGGAGCGACGTCCTCCGGCGTGACGGTGCGGCCGAGAACGTGCGAGACGGTGGTGACGCCGGCATCGCGGATGCCGCAGGCGACGATGTGCTCGTACGGCTCCAGGTCGTTGGAGCAGTTCACGGCGAAGCCGTGCATCGTGACGCCCTCGGCGACCCGGATGCCGATGGCGGCGATCTTCTCGTCGCGGCCGTCGGCGCGCAGCCACACGCCGGAGCGACCCTCGACCTGCTCGCCGTGCACGCCCAGGTCGGCGAGCACGGCGATGAGCAGGGACTCCAGACGGCGCACGTAGCCGACGACATCGATCGGATCGGGAAGGCGCAGGATGGGGTAGCCGACGAGCTGGCCCGGACCATGCCAGGTGATCTTGCCTCCGCGGTCGACGTCGATCACCGGGGTGCCGTCGGTCGGCCGCTCGTCCGGCTCGGTGCGCTTGCCGGCCGTGTAGACCGGCGGGTGCTCCAGCAGGAGGAGGGTGTCGGGCGCCCGGCCGGCGACGACGGCGGCGTGCACCTCACGCTGCCGCTGGAGTGCTTCGTCGTACGGGACGGCGTTGGTGCTGAGCCTCGAGAGGTCGTATGCAGTCACCGGTTCAGCATATATGGACTGAGTCCAGTAATTATCGTCCCTGGTCTGAAGTTCTCCACATCGGTCGGGCCGGCACGACCTCTGCACCGATCGGGTCCACGCCGCCCCGGCGGGACGAGAGGGCACTGGAATGGAGGCCATGAGGAGATTCCGACCGGGCCACGGTGCCGATCTGGCGAGACTCGCGCAGACCGTGGCACGAGAGCTGGGAGCGCGCACGCGCCGGGTCCTCCCGTCGCCGCCTGACACGTATCACGTGGTCGTGGAGGGAGGGGAGTTGGTGCGGCCCGCCGTGCTGTGTCTGCGGATGCGACGAGGTGAGACGGGCGACGAGGGGACGGAATCCCGGGAGCGGGACGGGCCCGGTGGGCGCGGCGGGGCCGGTGGGCGCGGCGGTCCTGGGAGCCGCGCCGGGCCCGGAGACGGCCCGGTCGTCGACAGCGAGCACCTCGCCGAGGAGCACGCGCTTCCGGTGCGGCGGGTCCGCGGCGGGACGGTTCAGGTGCGGCTGCTCGAGCATCTGCCCGCGGGAAGCCTGGCCGGCCGGATGGCCGCCGGGCCGTTGAGCGTGGGGGAGGCGGTGACGATCCTTCTCGCCGTCGCCGAGGTCATGCACGCCGCCCACGGCAGTGGCTGCGGAGGGATCGAGCCGCGGTGCGCGAGCATCCGGTTCCGTGACGACGGCTGCCCGGTCGTCGCCGCCGGGGAGGGGGCCGGTCCGCTGACACCGGAGCGGGCGCAGGGCGACGCCGCGGCATTCCTCCGACTCGTCCGGGACGTGACGGCGGCCGTCGCCGACGGGCGCGGCGCCGACCTGGCGAACCGGGTCGAGACGGTGTTCGCGTCGGGAGCGGGCGGGCTCCGCGCCGCGATCCTGGCGGCGGCGCCACCCGCTGCCGTGCAGCTCGCCGGTCCACGACGCGGCGGTGCTCGCCCGGCGGTCGATCCGTCCCGGGCGGTACGCCGTCGCGACCTGGCGGATCGCGCACGGGCGGAGTCGCGCCGTCGCGTCCGCGGGCGCACGAACAGGCGGGCGGCGCTCCGGCGCACCGGAGCCGGCGGGAACGGCGGAGCCGTGACTCCCGAGGTCGGACGAGCCGTGCTGCGTGAACGCCGGGGAGCGCCGGCCGGGATCGGAGGGGGCGACGGCGGTGAACGCCGCCGCGACCCCGCCGGTCCGGAGCAGAGGAAGCGCGGTCGACTGGGTGGCGGGCGGTCAGGCTCCGGAAGCAGGGCCGGGGGCCGGAGCGCCTCGCGGGCGGGCGCCGCGGCGTGGTGGGACGCGGTGCTGGACGGGAACCCGTTGCGGGACGCGCGGGTCGCCGCGGTCGCGTACCTCCGGCGCCGGCCGAAGACGGTGGCGCTCGCAGCTCTTCCGGCGGTGCTGGCCGCTGTCCTGTTCGTGGCCGTCCCGGTCGACGCGGCCGGCCCCGGTCCGGCGGCGCGGACCGTGTCGACGGCCACGCATGGCGGATCAGAGGCGACACCGTCGGCGTCGGCGTCGCGTGCACCGGTCGCCGTCGGAGCCTCGCCCGGGGACGACGCCACCGAGGGCACGCGACGGTCCGGAGCGGCGTCGGGGCCCCCGGACGGCGGTGCACGCTGTGCGGAACCGGACGTGTTCGACCTGAACGGGGAAGGGGATGCAACCGGCGGGGACGACGACGGCGCGGCCGGCGGCCCGCGAGAGGGCGGGGGAGCGTGCTCGGCCGTCGGGCCGGATGCGGACGATCCCGTGCGGGTGGCGATGGCGTGGCTGGCGGCCCACGGCGGCTCGAGCGGCGCCGGTCAGGGGAGCGCGGTGATCACGCAGCGCTGGGGGGAGGCCGTGCTGGTGACGGTCCGGACCGATCCGCAGGGAGGTCCGGACAGCGAACCGGCCTCGCTCCTGCTGGTGAGGGGCGAGGCCGGTTGGCGGATACGAGCGGTGTACTCGTGAGGCGGATCAGATGCCGAGGCTGCCCTCGAAGTCGCCGCCCTCGAGCCGGTTCTTCACGGCCACCAGGAAGCGGGCCGCGTCGGCGCCGTCCACGATGCGGTGGTCGTAGGAGAGGGCCAGGTACACCGTGGAGCGGATGGCGATCGACTCCGTGCCGTCCGCCGTGATGACGACGGGCTTCTTCGTGACGATGCCGGTGCCCAGGATCGCGACCTGCGGGAGGAAGACGACCGGGGTGTCGAACAGGGCGCCACGCGAACCGGTGTTGGTCAGCGTGAACGTGCCGCCCGCGAGCTCGTCCGGCTTGAGGCGGTTGTCGCGGGTGCGCTCGGCGAGATCAGCGATCTCCTTCGCGAGACCCGAGAGGTCGAGCGACGAGGCGTCCTTGACGACCGGCGTCAGCAGGCCGCGCTCGGTGTCGACCGCGATCGAGATGTTCTCGTGGTCGGGGTACACGATGTTGTCGCCGTCGACGGTGGCGTTGATGACCGGGTAGGTCTTGAGCGCCTCGGCCGCCGCGAGAGCGAAGAACGGCAGGAACGAGAGCTTCACGCCGGTCTTGGCGAGGAAGTCGCCCTTCACCTTGTCGCGGAAGGCGGCGACCTTGGTCACGTCCACCTCCACCACCGAGGTGAGCTGAGCGGTCGACTGCATGGAGATGACGGCGCGCTCGGCGACGACCTTGCGCAGCCGGGACATCGGCTGGGTCGTTCCGCGCAGCGGCGAGACCTCGACGGTCGGGGCGGCGGCCGGAGCCGACGCCGCGGCGGCGGGCTGAGCTGCCGAGAGGATGTCCTCCTTGCGGATGCGGCCGCCGACACCGGTGCCGGTGACGCTCGCCAGGTCGACGCCCTGCTCGTTCGCGAGCTTGCGGACGATCGGGGTCACGTAGCCGGCGTTGCCGGCGTGCGCGCCACCGGTCGACGCGGCCGGAGCCGGAGCAGCGGCGGGAGCCGCAGCGGCAGCCGGAGCAGCAGCCGGGGCCTCCGCAGCCGGAGCGGCGGCGGGGGCCGGAGCAGCGGCGGGAGCCTCAGCAGCGGCGGGAGCCTCAGCAGCGGCGGGAGCCGGAGCGGCAGCCGGGGCCGGAGCAGCGGCGGGAGCCTCAGCGGCGGCCGGAGCCTCAGCAGCAGCCGGAGCCTCAGCAGCAGCCGGAGTGACGGCGGGGGCCTCAGCAGCGGCGGGAGCCGGAGCGGCAGCCGGAGCCTCCGCAGCGGGAGCCTCGGCGGCCGGAGCCGGCGCCTCGGCGGGGGCGGCCTCGGCGGGGGCGGCCGGAGCCTCTGCACCCGCGCCGGAGCCGTCGCCGATGGTCACGAGCGCGGTGCCCACCTCGACGGTCTCGTCCTCCTGCACCAGGATCGCCTCGATGACGCCGGCGACCGGCGACGGGATCTCGGTGTCGACCTTGTCGGTCGAGACTTCGAGCAAGGGCTCGTCCACCTCGACACGGTCGCCAACATTCTTCAGCCAGCGGGTGACCGTGCCTTCCGTGACACTCTCGCCGAGTGCCGGGAGGCTGACGGATTCGCTCATGAGCTTTCTCTCCTTCAAAACCTGATGTTCAGTAGCTTATTGCAACCGCAGGTGCGGCGGCTCGGACGTTAGAGGGTGTGCAGTGGCTTGCCCGCGAGGTACAGGAAGGCCTCGCCGAGCGACTCGTTCTGGGTCGGGTGGGCGTGGATGAACGGAGCGATGTCCTCCGGGTACGCCTCCCAGTTCACGGCGAGCTGAGCCTCGCCGATGAGCTCGCCCACGCGAGCGCCGATCATGTGCACGCCGACGACCGGGCCATCGTTCACCCGGACGACCTTGACGGTGCCGCTGGTGCCGATGATCTCGCTCTTGCCGTTGCCGGCGAGGCTGTAGTCGTAGCTGCTGACCTTGTCCGCACCGTACTGCTCGACGGCCTTGGCCTCGCTGAGTCCGACCGAGGCGACCTCGGGGTCGCAGTACGTGACCTTGGGGATGTTCACGTCGGGGACGATGATCGGGTTCAGGCCCGCGATCTCCTCCGCGACGAAGATGCCCTGCTGGAAGCCGCGGTGCGCGAGCTGCAGGCCGGGGACGATGTCGCCGACGGCGTAGACGCCCGGGACGTTGGTCTGCAGGCGCTCGTCGGTGAGGACGAAGCCGCGGTCCATCGTGATGCCGACCTCGTCGTAGCCGAGGTTCGCGGTCTGCGGGCCACGGCCGACGGCGACGAGCAGCAGCTCCGCGTCGACGGTGTCGCCGTTCTCGAGCGAGACGACGACGCCGTTCTCGTTCTGGGTGACACCGGCGAACCGGACGCCGAGGCGGTAGTCGATGCCACGGCGGCGGAACGCGCGCTCGAGCGACTTGCTGATCGACTCGTCCTCGTTGGGGACCAGGTGGGGGAGGGCCTCGATGATCGTGACCTCGGCGCCGAACGACTTCCAGACGCTGGCGAACTCCACGCCGATGACGCCGCCGCCGAGCACGGCGACCTTCTTCGGGACGAAGTCCAGCTCGAGCGCCTGCTCGCTGGTGATGACGCGCCCGCCGATCTCGAGACCGGGGAGGCTGCGCGAGTAGGAGCCGGTCGCCAGCACGACGTGCTTGCCGACGATGGTGTCCTCGCCGACCTGGACGGTCGTCGGGGAGGTGAGGCGGCCCTCGCCCTCGATGACGGTGATGCCGCGGGCCTTCACCAGGCCCTGCAGGCCCTTGTACTTCTTGGCGATGATGCCCTGGCGGTACTCGGTGACACCGTTGATGTCGATGCCCTGGAGCTGGGTGATGATGCCGTACTTCGCCGACTCGCGGGAGTAGTCCGCGACCTCGGCCGCGTGCAGCAGCGCCTTGGTCGGGATACAGCCGCGGTGCAGGCAGGTGCCGCCGACCTTGTCCTTCTCGATCATGCCCACGGTGAAACCGAGCTCGGCCGCACGCAGCGCTGCTGCGTAGCCTCCACTCCCACCGCCGAGCACCACAATGTCAAAGTTCTGCTCAGACACCCAGTTACTCCCTCGCGCATCAGGATTCGTGACACGATCCTGCCCCGAGGGGTGACTCCGGGCAGGCGTTGACGGACGAGATCTTCTCGCCCATACGACCCTACTACTTCCGCGAAAACTCCTCGGCCAAACGGACGAGCGCCCGTACGCTGACGGCGGACGGTCCCTTGCCGGTGAAGCCGTACGGCGAGGCCGGTCCCTTGGCGGGGCCGGCGATGTCGAGGTGCGCCCACGGGATGCGCGGGGCGTCGTCCTCGTCGCCGGTGCGGCCGACGAACTCCTGGAGGAACACGCCGGCCAGCAGCATGCCGCCCGCGGACTGGCCCGGGTTGGCGTTGGCGATGTCGGCCACGTCGGAGTTGATGGTGGCGCGCAGCTCGCCCGAGAGCGGCATCGGCCAGAGCAGCTCGCCGCTCGCCTTGGCGGCCTGCAGCACCTCGTCGACGAGCCCCTCGGAGCCCATCACGGCGGCGTAGCGCGTGCCGAGCGCGACCATGGCGGCGCCGGTGAGGGTGGCGACGTCGACGATCGCGTCCGGGCGGTCCTCGCTCGCGGCGGCGAGCCCGTCGGCCAGCACCAGCCGGCCTTCGGCGTCCGTGTTCAGCACCTCGACGGTGCGGCCGTCGCGGATGCGCAGCACGTCGTTCGGTCGGATCGCGGAGCCGGACGGCATGTTCTCGGCCAGGCAGAGCCACGCCGACACCCGCACCGGCAGGCCGAGCCGCGCGGCGGCGAGGGCGACCGCGAGCACGGTGGCGGCGCCCGTCATGTCGTACTTCATGCCGACCATGCCCGTCGGCGGCTTCAGGGAGAGCCCGCCGGAGTCGAAGGTGATGCCCTTGCCGACCAGCGCGAGGTGCCGGGTCGCTCCGGCCGGGGCGTAGTCGACCTTGACGAGCCGCGGCGGCCGGGTGGAGCCCTGGCCGACCCCGAGGATGCCGCCGAAGCCGCCCTCGGCGAGGGCCGCCTCGTCCCAGACGGTGATGTCGACGGGGAGACCGGCTGCGGCCTCCTGCGCGCGCTCGGCGAACGTCTCGGGGTAGAGGTCGAGCGGTGGCATGTTGACGAGGTCCTTGACCAGGGAGGCCGCGCCGGCGACGGCCGTGGCGCGCCCCAGCAGGTCGTCGGCGGTCGCGCCGGCCGGAGCGCCGATCACGGTGATCGCGGGTACCGGTGCTTTCGCCGTGCTCTTCTCCCGGTACTCCGTGTACGCGTAGGAGCCGAGGGCCGCGCCCTCGATGACCGCGCCGAGCAGGGAGTCCCCGTCGGCGGGGAGCTCGATGGCCACGTGGGCGGTGCCGGCCAGCTGGCGGACGGCACTGCCTGCGGCGTAGCGGAGGGCGTCCTCGTCGAGCTCGTCGCCGAGGCCGATCACCGCGAGCGACGGTCCGCCGGCCGTGCCCGGGAGGCGGACCAGCTCGTCCCGACCGCCGGCGAAGCCGACCGCCGTCAGCTGGCCGGCGAGGGTGCCCTGATCGGGGCCGGAGAGCACGACGACCTCGTCGCGGACGACGCGGGCGCCGACCACGAGCACGTCGGCCGGGGTGAGGGAGGAGGAATCGGACGCGAGCGAGAGAGCAGGAACCGTCATGCTCCGACCCTAGCCCGCCCGTGCGCGTCTCACTGTTCGCTGTGGGCGTGCTGCGAGGCGGCCCGCAGTACCGGTCGGGGGTTCCGGGGCGGCCTAGAGTTGACGCATGCGACTCCCCGCTGATCTGTTCGAGCTCAACCCGACCGTCGAGGTCCCGGAGGGGCTCCCGCTCGTCGCGGGCCTGACGGGGTTCGCGGATGCGGGCGCGGGGGTCAGCCAGCTCGGCACCTATCTGCTCGGCACCCTCGACAGCGAGGTCGTCGCCACCTTCGACGCGGACATCCTGCTCGACTACCGGGCCCGCCGGCCGCTGATCTACTTCGATCAGGATCACCTGGCCGACTATCAGCCGGCGACCCTCAAGCTGTACCTCGCCTACGACGAACTGCGCCAGCCGTTCCTGCTGCTCTCCGGATTCGAGCCCGACTTCCGCTGGGAGGCGTTCACGGAGGCCGTGCTCGGTCTGATCGAGCGCTACCGCGTGCGCAGCGTCACCTGGGTGCACGCGATCCCGATGCCCGTCCCGCACACGCGCCCGATCGGGGTGACGGTGAGCGGCAACCGGACCGAGCTGATCGAGACCATGTCGGTGTGGAAGCCGCAGACCCAGGTGCCGGGCAATGCGCTCCACCTCCTCGAGTTCCGGCTGCAGGCGCTCGACCACCCGACCGCCGGGTTCGTCCTGCTCATCCCGCACTACCTCGCCGACACCGAGTACCCGGCGGCCGCGATCGCCGGTCTCGACTCGATCAGCGCGGCGACCGGGCTCATCTTCCCCAGCGACCGGCTGCGTCAGGAGGATCGCGACTTCATCGCGAACATCGACGAGCAGGTCGCAGGCAACCCCGAACTGGCGAAGCTCGTCGGCACGCTCGAGGAGCGGCACGACACGTACATGGAGGACAACCAGCTGCGCTCGCCGCTCACCGACCGCGACGGCGAGCTGCCGTCCGCCGATGAGATCGCCGCCGAGCTGGAGAACTTCCTGGCCTTCCGCCGCCACGGCGACGAGGAGAACGGGCGCGGCGACCGCTGAGCCGTCGCGCCGCCCGCAAGGCGGGCTCCCCGGACCGCCGGGACGCTCCGCCTAGACTCGTGGGGTGAACTCGCGGCGATCCTGGTTCGTCTTCGGGATCGGCGCGTTCGCCTATCTCGTGGCGGTGATGCAGCGCACCACGATCGGTGTCGCGGGCGTCGCGGCGACCGACCGCTTCCACGTCTCGGCGTCCGTCCTGTCGACCCTGGCCGTCGTGCAGCTGATCGTCTACGCGGCGATGCAGATCCCCGTGGGGGTGCTGATCGACCGGATCGGCTCGCGCCGGCTCATGCTGATCGGCACCGCCCTGATGGTGGCGGGGCAGGTGGCTGTGGCGTTCGCGCCGAACATCACCGTCGCCATCCTCGGGCGCGTCCTGGTGGGGGCCGGAGACGCCACCGTGTTCACCTCGGTGATGCGCCTCACGAACTCCTGGTTCCGGGGCCGCATCGTCCCGCAGCTCTCCCAGTGGATCGGGAACATCGGCCAGCTGGGACAGGTGCTCTCCGCCGTCCCGTTCGCGCTCCTCCTGCATCTCTCGGGCTGGACGACCGCGTTCCTCTCGGCCGCCTCCCTCTCCGTGCTCGCCCTGATCGCGATCGCGGTCGCCATCGCGGACCGGCCGGTCGGGTCCTCCGAAGGTCCTCGGCCGGCGACCTGGTCCGACTCGTTCCGACAGCTGCGGATCAGCCTGGCGCGGCCGGGGACGCAGCTCGGTTTCTGGTCGCACTTCGTCACCCAGTCCTCCGGGACGGTGTTCAGTCTGATGTGGGGGCTGCCGTTCATGGCGTTCGCGCTGGGGATCGACCCGGCGGAGGCGTCGGCGCTGCTGATCGTGTCCGTCGTCACCGGCTTGATCGCGGGGCCCGTGCTCGGCCTGCTCACCGCGCGCTTCCCGTTGCGTCGCAGCAACCTGGTGCTCGGGATCGTGGCGATGATGGGCGTGGTATGGGCGGTGGTGCTGCTCTGGCCGGGCGTCCCCCCGGTGTGGCTGCTGATCGCGCTGCTGATCGCGCTCGGGATCGGCGGACCGGGCTCCCTGATCGGGTTCGACTTCGCGCGCACCTCCAACCCGCTGCACAGTCTCGGGTCGGCCAACGGCATCGTCAACGTCGGCGGCTTCCTCGCGAGCTTCGTGATGATGTTCCTCATCGGTGTCGCGCTCGACCTGCAGAACGGCGCCCGCGTCGCCGCGGGAGGGGCGGCCGACCTGTACGCCCTCGACTCCTTCCGCTGGGCGTTCGCGATCCAGTACGTGATCGTGGGAGCAGGCGTGGTCCTGCTGGTCCGCGCCCGGCGGCGCACGCGACGACGGCTGCGCGAGGAAGAGGGAATAGAAGTGGCCCCGATCTGGGTTGCACTCTCCGACGCATGGCGGAGGAGGAGCGGTCGCGAGACGCGCTGACCGCAGGGCTCAGGAGAAGGCGATCCCGTCCGGCGCGTGGCGGTCGTCGTGGTCGGGGGATCAGGTCAATCCGTGCAATAATTGGTGTCTGGACCCGTTCATATCTCGTGGGTCGGAGCATTCGACGATGCCCGACGTTCCCCCCGAGACTTGACATGGGTCTTAGTAATGTCCGCACGCAACCCTGAGCCACGACGGAGCCACGAGGAATCCGGTCTCCGCTTGGTATTGAAAGGTGTTCACATGGCAACCCGTGCAGCAACGAAGGCCCCGGAGGCCGACACGGTCGAGGAGACGGTGGCGGGCGCCGAGGGCGCGGCCACGACCCCGACGGCCGCGAAGAAGACGACGACGAAGACCGCTGCCAAGAAGCCGGCGGCGAAGAAGGGTGCGACCAAGCCCAAGGGGCGCGCGGCGGACGACGACGAAGAGGTCGACGAGGACGCCGAGGTCGCGATCGACGAGGACGAGACGGCCGAGGGCGACGACGCCGAGGCGTCGGACGACGCGGACGACTCCGACGACGCGGCACTCAAGCCGGCCGACGCCGCTGCGGCCGCGGTCGCCGCGGCGCCGCTGCCGACCGACGCTCTGGTGCTCCGCGCTGTCGACGAGGACGATGACATCCCCGTGTACTCCAGCACGATCACCGGTGCGACGGCCGACCCGGTCAAGGACTACCTGAAGCAGATCGGCAAGGTCCCGCTGCTGAACGCGGCGGAGGAGGTCGAGCTCGCGATGCGCATCGAGGCGGGACTCTTCGCCGAGGACAAGCTCGCGAACACGCCGAGCATGCCGAAGGAGCTGGAGCGCGAGCTGCGCTGGGTCGCCCGCGACGGCCAGCGCGCCAAGAGCCACCTGCTCGGCGCCAACCTGCGCCTCGTGGTCAGCCTCGCCAAGCGCTACACCGGCCGCGGCATGCAGTTCCTGGACCTGATCCAGGAGGGCAACCTCGGTCTGATCCGCGCCGTCGAGAAGTTCGACTACACCAAGGGCTTCAAATTCTCCACGTACGCGACCTGGTGGATCCGTCAGGCCATCACGCGCGCGATGGCGGACCAGGCCCGTACCATCCGCATCCCGGTGCACATGGTCGAGGTCATCAACAAGCTCGCCCGCGTGCAGCGCCAGATGCTGCAGGACCTGGGTCGCGAGCCCACCCCCGAGGAGCTGTCGAAGGAACTCGACATGACCCCGGAGAAGGTCATCGAGGTGCAGAAGTACGGTCGCGAGCCGATCTCGCTGCACACTCCGCTCGGCGAGGACGGCGACAGCGAGTTCGGCGACCTGATCGAGGACACCGAGGCGGTCGTCCCGGCCGACGCGGTGGGCTTCACCATGCTGCAGAAGCAGCTGGAGAGCCTGCTCGACTCCCTGTCCGAGCGCGAGGCGGGCGTGATCCGCATGCGCTTCGGCCTCGGGGACGGCATGCCGAAGACGCTCGACCAGATCGGTGACACCTTCGGCGTGACGCGTGAGCGCATCCGCCAGATCGAGTCGAAGACGATGGCGAAGCTGCGCCACCCGTCCCGCTCGCAGTCGCTGCGCGACTACCTCGAGTAAACCGGTGCGTTATCGTTTGGCGGTCGTCGCCGGCCGCCTCGCCCGCTGGCTGCTGCGCCTGCGGGGCGGGGGGTCGGCGGTGCCCGGCCGGGTCGCGCTCGCCATCGCACCGAAGTTCTTGGAGCGCGCCGTCAGCCGGCTGCCGCTCGGTGTCGTGTTCGTCTCCGGTTCCAACGGCAAGTCGACCACCACGAACATGCTCACGGCCATCCTGCGCGAGCACGGCCTCGACGTCTTCACCAACCCGTCGGGCGGCAACCTGCCGCAGGGGATCGCGTCCGCGCTCCTCGCCGACGTCCCGCTCGACGGCTACGTCCGCGGCGATGTCGGCGTCATCGAGGTGGACGAGGCCTACGGCGTCGACCTGGCCACCCTCCTGAAGCCGCGCGCCTCCCTGTTGCTGAACGTGCAGATCGACCAGCTCAACCGGTTCTTCGAGCCGACGCGGGTCGTCGGGATGCTGCGGTCCATCGCCGAGACCTCCTCGGAGTTCGTCGTGGTGAACGCCGACGACGACAGCCTGGCGCGCGTGGGGGCGGACCTCGCGGCCGCCGGTCGCGACGTGTCGACGTTCGCCGTGGCACCGTCGATCATCGACGCCGCCCCGAACGGGCTGGCGAACGTGGAGGACCTCACCGGCGTGGCCGCCGGAGCCCTCCCGGTGCCCGCGGTCTTCGTCTCGGCGCTCGAACTGCAGAGCGCCCAGCTCACGATCGGCGGCGAGCACGTGCGCATCGGGCTGCCGGCGCGCGGCCTGCACTACGCGGTGGACGCCGCGGGCGCGACCGCCCTGGCGCGGCGCCTGCTCGGTGACCGGTTCCGCCCGACCGCCGTCGTCGCGGCGATGGCGTCGCTGCGCACCGTCTACGGCCGAGGGGAGACCCTGCGGGTCGGCGACGAGGACATCGAGATCATCATGATGAAGAATCCGCCGAGCCTCCAGCTCAACCTGGACTACCTGGCGGAGTCGCCCGAGCAGGTCTTCGTCGCCGTCGACGAGGGCACGCCCGACCCGTCCTGGGTCTACGACATCGACCTCTCGAAGATCGGTCACGTCGACATCGCCTCCGGCACCAAGGCGTGGCAGTTCGCGACCCGCTTCGCGTACGCGGGCATCGAGGTCGACCAGGTCGTCCCCGAGCTGAAGCCGGCTCTGACCGCCTTCCTCGCCCTGCCGAAGCCGTCGCGCGGCACCAAGACCATGATCGTCAACTACGAGCAGATGATGCTGATCCGCAAGCAGCTCGGATTCCTCGACCTGGAAGGCGGCGAACGGTGAGCGTGCTGCGCATCCTGCACCTGTACCCGCGCGAGCTGGGGATCAACGGCGACGCGGGCAACGTGCTCGCCCTGGCGGAGCGCGCCCGGTGGCGGGGCATCGAAGTGGAGGTCGTGACGCACGCCCCGGGAGCCGAGCTGCCGCCGAGCGTGGACATCGTCCACATCGGCTCCGGCCCGCTCTCCGCCCAGCGTGTGGTGCTGGAGGACGTCCAGCGCATCGCCTCCCGGTTGCGCGACTGGCGCGACGCCGGGGTGCCGCTCCTCGCGGTCGCGGGAGGCTGGCAGCTGCTGGGCCGTGAGTTCGTGACTCCGGAGGGGGAGACGCTGACCGGCGCCGGGGTGTTCCCCAGCCGCGCCGTGCTGAGCCGGGCCCGTCACGTCGGCGAGATGGTCGTGCGCAGTCCCGAGACGGGCAGCCTGGCCGGCTTCGAGAACCACTCCGCCCGGACCGAGCTGGAGGGCGGCGAGCCGCTGGGCCGCGTGCTCAGCGGGATCGGCAACGACGGAGCGACCGAGGGCGTGACCGTCGGAGCGGCCATCGGCACCCACCTGCACGGCCCCGTGCTGCCGATGAACCCGGTGCTCGCCGACCGGATGCTGGCGACCGCTCTGCGCGCCGAGCTGCCCCCGGTGCCGCAGACGGAGCGGGTCGACCGCTACGCGACCAACGCGCGCCGGGCGATCGCGAGCCGCCTCGGGGTGTCGCTGTAGCGAGCGAGCGGACGTGCGGGCGACTGCGACGCGGTTCCGCTGCGTTCGATCGGAGGATCAGCCGACGTAGACGCGCGGAACCCGCGCGGCGACGCCCGTGATCATCTCGTCCGCGATGGTCTCCGCCCAGTCCGCCCAGGTCTCCGCGGTGGCCTCCCCGTCGACGCCCGGGCCGAAGAGGATGGCCGGGTCACCCATGCGCACGCGGGCGGTGCCCGCGTCCACGAGCATCGAGTCGACGTCCACCGCGAGGACCGGGCAGCGCCGGCCGTCCAGCAGAACCGACGCCTTCGCGATGCCGAGCGTCGGGACGCCGTCGCCGTAGCCGATCGCGATCCGGACGTGCGTCGTGCCGTCCACATGCACCTCGGTGACGGGAGCCTCCAGGCGCATGACGGGCTCGAGGCCGAGTTCTGCGCCGGTGGCATCGTCGAAGGGGGAGAAGCCGTAGGCGGCGATCCCGAAGCGGACGAGATCGAAACGAGCGTCGGGCATGCGCATCCCCGCCGAGCTGGCGGCGAGGTGCAGGATCTCGAAGCGGGCGCCGCGGGCCTCGGCCTCGGCGACGGCCTCGCGGAACTCGGCCAGTGCGCGTCGGTCCTCTTCCAGGGAGGCGTCCGCCAGGTGCGACCAGGCGGCGCGGACGCGCACGACGCCGCGCTCCTGCAGGGCCAGAGCGGCGTCGACCAGACCGGGCCAATCGGCGCGGGTGGCGCCGTTCCTGCTCAGTCCCGTGTCGACCTTGAGATGCACGACGGCGGGACGGTCCGCGCCGGCCGCGGCGATCGCGTCGAGCTGCCAGCGGGCGGAGATGCCGAGCTCGATGTCGTTCTCGATGGCGGCCTGCCACTCGGTGTCCTGACCGTGCAGCCAGGCGAGCAGGGGAGCGGTGACACCGGCACGGCGCAGGACGAGTCCAGCAGGGACCTCGAGCACCGCGAGGGAGGTGGCACCCGCCTCCAGCCCGGCCTCGGCGATGGGGAGCAGGCCGTGCCCGTAGGCGTCCGCCTTCACGGCGAGCATGACCTCCGCAGGCGCGGCGATCGCGGCGAGATGGGCGACGTTGCGCCGCAGGGCGGCGAGGTCGATGACGGCGCGCGGCAGCGGCTCGGCGATGGCGTCGACGATCGTCATGCGCAGTGCACCCTCTCGATGCGCCGGCCCAGCCGGCTGGTGATGACGGGCGCGGCGACGCCGATCGCGTCGGCCCAGTCGAGTACGGTCGGCTCGCCGCGGGCCGGGTCGCCGAACAGGACCACAGGGTCGCCGGGGGAGGCTGCGCCGCCGCCGATGTCGACGACGAACTGATCCATGGCGATCCGCCCGGTCACCCGTCCACGGGTCGCTCCGACCTGCACGGGTGCCTTGTTGGATGCCACGCGGAGGATGCCGTCTGCGTAGCCGAGCGCCACGAGCACGAGCGTGGTCGGCTGCGCGGTGCGGTAGGTGTAGCCGTACGAGACGCCGCGGTCGGCCTCCACGTGCTTGACGGCGATGATCTCGCCCCTCAGACGCATCGCGGGGGCGGTCGGCGTGGCCGGGTCGAGGCCGAAGAGCGCCGGCCCGAGCAGCGCACCGGAGCCTGGACCGGCCCCGCCGACGGTGACGCGGGTGTCGATGCCGTCATCCGCGAGCGCGGCGGCGTCTTCGATGCGGGACACGACGAAACCGCCGACCCCCGCATCGGACAGCGCACGGGCCACGGGGATGAGCCCGTGGCCGTACGCGTCCGCGCGGAGATCGGCGGTGGAGTCCTGGAGGGAGGCGGCGAGAGCCGCGGCAGTGGATCGGACGACGGACAGGTCGATCGTGGCGCGCCTGCGCACGCCGTGCCCTGCGGTCATCGTCCGGTCAGCCTCGCGGGTCGCGACGCGATCGCGTTACGCGCGCTGCTCTTCGAACAGGCGTGCGCTCTCGTCGTGCCAGCTGTGGGCGATCTCCGAGAGCTTCTCCTGGTGCTTCTTGCCGTGGTGGGCGCAGAACAGCAGCTCCCCGTTGTTCACGACGACGCGGATGTACGCCTGGGCTCCGCAGCTGTCGCAACGGTCCGCAGCAGTGAGTTGCGGCCCCGAAGCGAGCTCGTCAACCGCATCATTCTCCGAAGTGATCGTCGACATGTGATGCTCCTTTCAGTCGCAACCGGTGAACTCGGTACGTCTATAGAACCACGCTTGACCCCGAATCCGTCGCGCATTGCCTGCTATTTCGCTCAACGCGTAGCCTCCCGCGCGACGAGTGTCGGTGGCGGGGACGTTCCTCAGGGTTGTCTACGCTGGAAGGAGCAGTGCGCCCGCATCCTCCGCGCGCACCGGAACGCAAGGAGCACTCGTGGCGAGCTCAGACTATTCGGCCAGGCATCTGTCGGTGCTGGAGGGGCTGGAGGCCGTCCGCAAGCGCCCCGGCATGTACATCGGCTCGACCGACTCCCGCGGGCTCATGCACTGCCTCTGGGAGATCATCGACAACTCGGTCGACGAGGCGCTGGCCGGTCACGGCACCGCGATCGACGTCCTCCTGCATCCCGACGGCAGCGTCGAGGTGCGCGACACGGCGCGCGGCGTCCCTGTCGACGTCGAGCCCAAGACCGGGCTCACCGGTGTGGAGGTCGTCTACACGAAGCTGCACGCGGGCGGCAAATTCGGCAGCGGCTCGTATGCGGCGTCCGGTGGCCTGCACGGCGTGGGCGCCTCGGTCGTGAACGCCCTCTCGGAACGCCTCGACGTCGAGGTCGACCGCGACGGCAAGACCTGGGCGATGTCGTTCCATCGCGGCGAGCCCGGAGTGTTCGCCGACGGATCGGGCGGCCCGAGTCCGGACGCGGCCTTCTCGCCGTTCGTCAGCGGCAGCGAGCTGCGGGTCGTCGGCAAGGTGGCCAAGGCCAGGACCGGCACACGTGTGCGCTACTGGGCGGACCGGCAGATCTTCACCAAGGGTGCCGCCTTCTCGGTGGAGGACCTGGTCGGCCGCGCCCGCCAGACCGCCTTCCTCGTGCCGGGTCTCGCGATCACGATCGACGATAAGCGCACACCCGAGGGCGAGCGCACCACGTTCCAGTACCAGGGCGGGATCTCGGAGTTCGTCGAGTTCCTCGCTCCGGACGCGCCGATCACCGACACCTGGCGTCTGCAGGGCGAGGGCACGTTCACCGAGACCGTGCCCGTGCTCTCGGACACCGGGGCGATGATCCCGACCGAGCTGACCCGCACCTGCGAGGTCGACATCGCGTTGCGCTGGGGGACCGGGTACGACACGGTCATGCGCAGCTTCGTCAACATCATCGCCACCCCCAAGGGCGGCAGCCACCAGACCGGGTTCGATCAGGGGCTGCTCAAGTTCCTCCGCGCCCAGGTGGAGCAGAACGCCCGGCGGCTCAAGGTCGGCAACGACAAGCTGGACAAGGACGACGTGCTCGCCGGGATGACCGCCGTGCTGACCGTCCGCCTCCCCGAGCCGCAGTTCGAGGGCCAGACCAAGGAGGTGCTCGGCACCCCGGCCGTGCGGAACATCGTCGCGCAGGTCATCCAGAAGGCCCTCAGCGAACGGTTCACCTCCACCAAGCGCGACGACAAGGCGCAGGCGGCGCTCGTGCTCGACAAGGTCGTGGCCGAGATGAAGTCGCGCATCTCCGCGCGAGCGCACAAGGAGACGCAGCGGCGCAAGAACGCCCTGGAGACCTCCTCGCTGCCGGCCAAGCTGGTCGACTGCCGATCGAGCGACGTCGCCAACAGCGAGCTGTTCATCGTCGAGGGCGACTCCGCCCTCGGCACCGCCCGGCGTGCGCGCGACAGCGAGTACCAGGCGCTGCTGCCGATCCGCGGCAAGATCCTGAACGTGCAGAAGGCCTCCGTCTCGGACATGCTCTCGAACGCCGAGTGCGCCGCGATCATCCAGGTGATCGGCGCCGGCTCCGGCCGCAGCTTCGACCTCGCGTCGGCCCGTTACGGCAAGGTGATCATCATGAGTGACGCCGACGTCGACGGTGCGCACATCCGCACGCTGCTGCTGACGCTGTTCTTCCGCTACATGCGACCGATGATCGAGGAGGGGCGTGTGTTCGCCGCGGTGCCGCCGCTGCATCGTGTGATCGTCCAGAATCCCGGCTCCAAGCCCAACGAGACGATCTACACCTACTCGGAGGCCGAGCTGAACGCGGTGCTCGCCGATCTGGCGAAGCGTGGCAAGAAGCACCAGGAGCCCATCCAGCGCTACAAGGGCCTCGGCGAGATGGACGCGGACCAGCTGGCGACCACCACGATGGACCGCGCCCACCGCACCCTGCGCCGGGTGCGCGTGCCCGACGCCGAGGCGGCCTCCCGCGTCTTCGAGCTGCTGATGGGCAACGACGTCGCTCCGCGCAAGGAGTTCATCATCGCCGGCGCCGACGACCTCAGCCGGGCCCGCATCGACGCCTGAGCGAACGCGCGCCCCGCACACACGACAGCGGGGTCGCATCCCGTCGCTCCGGAGGGCCGGAAACGACAGGATGCGACCCCGCTGTTCGTGAGCGGTGCGGGGCTCAGCCGATCTGACGGCCGACCGAGCCCACGACCATGTCGAGGGGGGTGCCGGAGGCATCGCGGCGGGCGCCGGCCTCGGGGAGGGTGCGCGCGGCCCCGTCCGTCCCGACCGCGAGGGCCGGCCCGCGGCCGACCCAGGCGAGCACGAGCTCGCCCTCGCCCTTGAGGAAGCGCTGGGCGCGGACGCCTCCGGTCGCACGTCCCTTGGCGGGGAACTCGGCGAGGTCGCTGACCTTGCCGCTGCCGGGGTCGGTGCCGGGCAGCGTCTGGCCGCCCGCGGCGATCGTCACGACGACCGCCGCGTCCTTCTCGCCCGCCGCCACCGCGCCGAAGGAGAGGACGCGTGCGCCGTCGCCGAGGTTGATGCCCGCCATACCGCCGGCGGAGCGGCCCTGCGGGCGGACCGACGAGGCGGGGAAGTGCAGGAGCTGGGCGTCGCTGGCCACGAACACCAGCTCGTCGGCGTCCTCCACCTGCACCGCACCGACGACCTCGTCGCCGGGTTTCAGGCTGATGACCTCGAACTCCGGCTTGTTCGCCCAGTCGCCCGCCACGAGGCGCTTGACGACGCCCTGCCGGGTGCCGAGGGCGATCGTCCGTGCGTCGCCGAGGGAGACGACCGCGAGCACGCGCTCCTTCTTGTCGGCGAGGGCGAGGTAGTCGCCGATCTTCACCCCGGCGCCGAGCTGGATGGAGTTCAGTGGGGCGGCCGGCAGGTCGACGGGGGAGAACCGGATGAGACGGCCGGTACTCGTGACCGCACCGATCTCGGATCGGCTCGTCGTCTCCAGCTGGGAGAGGATCGCATCGTGCTTGCTGCGCCGGGCCGGCGGCTGGATGCGGCCGAGCGCGCCCGGCTCGACGCCCTCGGCCGCGGGCGGCTCGTCGACCCGCAGGATGCGGCCGGTGGTCGAGAGGTAGACGCGGCAGGGCACGTCGGCGACCTCGAGCTGCACCTGCGCGGCCTTGCCGCGACCGGACGTCCCGGCGATGGAGGGCTTCGCCTCCGTCAGGAGGGTGCGGCGCGGGGTGCCGAACTTCGCGGCCACCTGCTCCAGCTCGTCCGACACCAGCTCGTTGATGCGCTGGCGGCTCGCCAGCAGGGCCTCCAGCTCCGCGATCTCGGCGCGCAGCTGGTCGCGCTCGGTCTCGAGCTCGATGCGGGAGAACCGGGTCAGCCGGCGCAGCCGCAGCTCCAGGATGTAGTCGGCCTGCAGCGTGCTGAGGTCGAACACCTGCATCAGGCGCGTGCGCGCCGCCTCGGTGTCGTCCGAGCTGCGGATGACCTGGATGACCTCGTCGATGTCGAGGATCGCGATGAGCAGACCCTCGACGAGGTGCAGGCGCTCCCGGCGGCGTGCCAGCCGGAACTCGGACCGGCGGGTGACCACGCGGACACGGTGGTCGAGGTAGACCGAGAGCAGCTCGCGCAGCCCCAGCGTCTGCGGTCCGCCCTCGACCAGGGCGACGTTGTTGATCGAGAAGCCCTCCTCGAGCGGCGTGTGCCGGTAGAGCTGCTCGAGCACGGCGTCCGGGCTGAAGCCGGTCTTGATGCCGATGACCAGGCGCAGTCCGTGCTGGCGGTCGCTCAGGTCGGTGACGTCGGAGATGCCGCTGAGCTTCTTGGCGCCGACCCCGTCCTTGATCTTCTCGATGACCTTCTCGGGCCCCACCCCGTAGGGCAGTTCGGTGACGACCAGGCCGCTCTTGCGCGCGGTGATGGATTCGACGGAGACCTTGGCGCGCATCCGGAAGCTGCCGCGTCCGGTGGCGTACGCGTCGCGCACGCCGGCCAGACCGGCGATGGTGCCGCCGCAGGGCAGGTCGGGGCCGGGGACGTAGGCCATCAGGTCGTCGAGGGTCGCGTCCGGGTTCTCCAGCAGGTGCCGCGCGGCGCCGACGACCTCGATGAGGTTGTGCGGGGCCATGTTGGTCGCCATTCCGACCGCGATGCCGCTGGCGCCGTTCACGAGGAGGTTCGGGAACGCCGCAGGGAGCACGTCCGGCTGCATGAGCTGCGCGTCGTAGTTCGGGACGAAGTCGACGACGTCCTCGTCGAGGTCCTCCGCCAGGGCGAGGGCGGCCGCGGTGAGGCGCGCCTCGGTGTACCGCGCGGCCGCGGGGCCGTCGTCGAGCGAGCCGAAGTTGCCGTGGCCGTCGACCAGCGGGACGCGCAGCGTGAAGTCCTGGGCCATGCGCACCAGGGCGTCGTAGATGGCGCTGTCGCCGTGCGGGTGCAGCTTGCCCATCACCTCGCCGGTGACGCGCGCCGACTTCACGTGGCCGCGGTCGGGCCGCAGCCCCATCTCGGTCATCATGTACAGGATGCGGCGCTGGACCGGCTTGAGGCCGTCGCGGGCGTCGGGCAGGGCGCGGGAGTAGATGACCGAATAGGCGTACTCGAGGAACGAGCCCTGCATCTCGGTCGTGACGTCGACGTCTTCGATGCGTTCGGTGATGCCGGCCGGGTTCTGATCGTCTGCTGGTGTCATGCGTGCATTCTCGGGAGGGGCGGTGGGTCCCGCCTGCTGTGTGCCAGACTGGGCCGGATGTCCCCCATGCTACCGGCCGCGTTCACGACCAGGACGAGCCTTGCCGCGGTTCTGCCGAGTTCGCTCGCCGCGGTGCGGGGGGAGGCGAACGACCTGGCGCTGCCCGCTCTGGAGCACGTCGTGGTGATCGTCGTCGACGGGCTCGGTGCGGCCTCCCTGCGCGCACGGTCGGGGCACGCGCGCACGCTCGCTCCGCTGCTGGCCAAGACCACCACGATCGACGCCGGCTTCCCGACCACGACCGCCGCCGCCCTGACCACCCTGACGACCGGGACGATGCCGGGGGAGCACGGGATGGTCGGCTACCGCGTGCGCGACGACGCCGGGCGTCTGACCAACCAGCTGAGCGGGTGGGACGAGGGGATGGACCCCGCGACCTGGCAGCGTTCGCGCACGGTCTTCGAGCGTGCCGCCGAGCACGGCATCCCCTCGCGCGCGATCGGTCTGCCGAAGTACGCCGACTCGGGCTTCACAGCCGCCGCGCTGCGTGGAGCGGAGTTCGTCGGCGGGCGCACGATGGCCGACCGGTTCGCCATCGCCGAGTCCGTGGTGGCATCGACCGGCCCCGGCCTCACCTACCTCTACGTGGCGGAGCTCGACCAGCTCGCCCACGCCAAAGGCTGGGAGTCACCGGACTGGACGGCCGCGCTGGAGACGCTCGACGCGCTGGTGTCCGCGTTCGCCCGACGGCTCGGTCCCGGGCGAGCGGCCCTGCTCACGGCGGACCATGGCGTGATCGACGTCCCCGAGAGCGGCCATGTGCTGTTCGACACCGCACCGGAGCTGCTGGACGGTGTGGCGGCCATCGGCGGCGAGCCGCGCTTCCTGCACCTCTACACCGAGCCGGGAGCCGATCCCGACGCGGTCGCCGACCGCTGGCGCGACGTCGAGGGGGAGCGGTCATGGGTCGCCAGCCGTGCCGAGGCCGTCGACGCGGGCTGGTTCGGCGGCGCGGTCGCCCCGGCGGTGGCGCCGCGGATCGGCGACGTGCTGGTCGCGACGCGCAAGCGGATCGCCTACTACGACTCCCGGGACGCCGCGCGCACGGGCCGCACCATGGTCGGCCAGCACGGCTCGCTCACGGCGGAGGAGACCCGGGTGCCGTTGCTGCGGTTCGGAGCCGCGGCCTAGCCTCAGGCCAGGTCGTCGTCCGTGCGGGCGCCGAAGACGATCTCGTCCCAGCTCGGCATGGCTGCGCGTCCCTTGCGACGTCCGCCGGCGCTGCCCTGATCGGTCGCGGCGCTGCCGGCGTCCGTGGACGTCGCGGGCGGAGCCGTGGCACCCGCCGGGGACGGCTGGGCAGCGATCGCCTCGTCGACGATCCGGAACGGCGTCGGGGCCGACACGAGGGCCGGCTCGTCGCGCTCGGAACGTGCGGCGGGAGCCGCGGGGTGGTGGTCGGCGGGGGCGTCGTCGAATGTGGCGGCCTCGCGCTCGCCCCGGCGGCGGCGCAGGGCCTCCAGCAGGTCGGCGGTCTGGTGCAGGTCGCGCGGGGTCTCATCGTCGGCGCGGTTGATCGCGGCGCGGGTGACGGCGCCCGTGGGAGCCGAGGCGCTCGAGCCGTTGCGCGCGGTGGTGAGGGGCTCGATCGGCGTGGTGATCTCGGGGCCGAGCAGGTCGGCGACCGGCTCGGGGAAGGTGAAGGCGCCGCTGTCGAAGCGGGAGGTGTCGGGCTCGCCCTCGTCGGGGAGCACGGCGCGCAGCCGGGGGATCAGCGTCCCGCCGCGGAGCTCGCCCGCCTGCGAAAGGGTCGTCGCCTCCGAGTTCAGCGGCGCGAGACCGTGCTTGCGCGCGTCGTACGACCAGCGTGCGTCGTGGTCGATCTCGTCGGCGGTGAACTCGAGCTTGACGATCCAGCCGGTCTCGGAGTCCTTCCAGCTCGCCCAGCGCTCGCCGGTCACGCCCAGCGACGCGAGGCGGTCGCGGATGACGGAGCCGAACGTGTCGGGGTCGCCCAGCGGGTCGACCTCGACGGCCGTGCGCACCGGCACGCTGAGCGCGCTGGCGACGATGTGCTCGCGCTCGGCGACGATCGGGCCCTCGAACCGCTGCACGTACTCCAGCGGCGCTCCCGTGACCGCGGCGACGTCCTCCGCGGACATGCCGGAGCGGATATGCGCCTGGACCTCGCGGGGCGAGAGCTTGACCCCCTCGACGGAGGCCTGCTGACGTACCTGGCGGATCTTCGACTGCAGGGCGTCGTCGACGGCGATGCGGAATCGCTCACCGTCGTCGCCGACGGCGACGATCGCACCGTTCTCGACCCCGATGACCTTCAAATCCTGCATGTGGATGCCTTCCGAACTCGCGTGCGTACCGGGCCAGGATGCCACGGGAACGGGGGTGATCGAGGGAATACGCCGGGCGTGCCGGAAGTTGATACCTCCGCAATCGCTGAGAGGCTTCCGAGTGGTTTTGCTATTCCTCGGCGATTGATGCAAACTATCGCCGCCGATTGCGAGAATCGGCCGTTACGCACGAGAAGTGGATGGGCATGGCAACGGATTACGACGCACCGCGGAAGACCGAGGACGACTCCGAGTCGATCGAGGCCCTCAAGGAGCGAGTTCCGGACAAGATGTCCGGTGTCGTCGACGTCGAGGATGCCGACAACCCGGGCGGCTACGAGCTGCCCGGCGCCGATCTCTCGGACCTCGACCTGGACGTCGTGGTGCTCCCGCCCCAGGCGGACGAGTTCACCTGCGTGAGCTGCTTCCTGGTGAAGCACCGCTCGCAGATCGACCACGAGAGCAAGCTCGGCCCGATCTGCGTGGAGTGCGCCGCCTGAGCGACGCACCCCACCGCGCCGGGGTTCTCAGGAACTCCGGCGGGCCTCCTCGAGAACCCGGACCAGCTGGTCCGGGTTTCTTGTTGAGAGGAGCCAGTAGGGCGTCGGGTCATCGGCATCGGCGACCGGCACCTTGACGACCGGCTTGATCCAGCCGCGGATGAGCAGCCAGGCGCGGGCGTCGAGCCGTTGTCCGCGCTCGAGGGTCGCGGCGTCTCCGGCGAACGCCGCCGGCGTGCCGGTGAGGCCCAGCGGGATGCGCGCGCGGCCGGCGATCAGCTCGTCCTTCGTCACCCGCAGGGTCGGGGCCGAGACGATCAGCGCCACCGCGATCGCGGCGTAGAAGACGATCGCCAGGACGACGCCCACCGAGAAGTTGATCGGGGCGAACACCAGCATGACCGCGGGGATGACGAGCAGGGTGGAGATGAAGAGCCAGGGGGTCGCCCAGAGCCGCTCACGGTAGAGGTCCATGCTCCCTATTCGATCAGACTTCTGCACTACCCTCGACACGTGACCGATTCCGTCGACGTCCCGATCATCGCCGAGCAGCTCCCCTCCTACGCCCACCCGGGCGACGCCGGGGCCGATCTGTGCGCTGCGGAGGCCGTGACGCTGGGCCCGGGGGAGCGGCACACGGTCCCCACCGGCGTCTCGATCGCCCTGCCCGACGGGTATGCCGCGTTCGTCGTCCCTCGCAGCGGGCTCGCCATGCGCCACGGGCTGACGATCGTGAACGCGCCGGGCACGGTGGACGCGGGCTACCGCGGCGAGATCCGGGTGACCGTCCTCAACACGGACAGATCGATGCCGTACGATATCGCCGTCGGCGACCGGATCGCCCAGCTGATCGTCATGCCGGTCACACGCGCCCGGTTCATCCCCGTCGACACCCTGCCGGACAGCCACCGCGGCACCGCGGGCTTCGGTTCGTCCGGATACACAGTGACCCAGTCAGGAGAGCACGCTTGAGCGAGACCAGCGACACCCCGGAGGACGGCGCCGAGCAGATCGGCGCCGACGAGCTCGACGCTCCGGAGACGCAGGACGCCCCCGACGACGCGAAGTCGGCGCCGGAGGACCGCGAGACCGAGGGTCCCCTCGACGAGAGCGAGGCCAACCCGGTCCGCCCGTACGTCGACCTGGGCGGCGTGAAGATCCTTCCCCGCGAGGGCCTGCACCTGCGTCTGGAGGTGGAGGAGGAGTCGCAGCGCGTCGTCGCCGTCGGCCTCGACTACGCCGACTCCACCCTCCAGGTCCAGCCCTTCGCGGCGCCGCGCTCCAGCGGCCTCTGGCACGAGATCCGGGGCCAGATCGCCGACCAGGTGGAGCGGCAGGGCGGTCGCATCAGCGAGCGCGACGGCGTGTTCGGCCCCGAGCTGATCGCCGAGATCCCGGTCGCGGCGCCGCAGGGCAAGCCGGGCGAGACCCGGGTGGCGCGCTTCGTCGGGGTGGACGGCCCGCGCTGGTTCCTCCGCGGCGTGATCGCGGGCGACGCGGCCATCAAGCCGGAAGCCGCCGCTCTGGTGGAGGACCTGTTCCGCAGCATCGTCGTGGTCCGCGGCTCCGTGCCGATGCCGCCGCGCGACCTCATCCCGCTGCGGATGCCGGCCGCGCCGACGGCGGGCGCCGACAGCGGCTACACCTCTCTCTAGGCACGCATGGCAGAGCAGGAACCGCGCAGCGACGAGCCTCGCGAGCCCGGTGCGGCCCCATCCGACCGGGAGCCGGCCGACCGAGTGCCGACCGACCATGCGCCCACCGACCAGGCGCGCACCGACCACGTGCCCACCGATCGCGACACCGCGTCGAACGACGACCTCGCCGCGAGTGTCGGCGAGAGCCTGGCCCGCGCCGCGCGCAAGTCCGGTCTCGGCCAGCTGACCGAGGGGGAGGCTCCGACCGGCGCCGCCCTGTTGGGCGCCCTCGGCGGTGTGCGCGGTCTCGCCGAGACCATCCTGCCCGGGCTGGTCTTCCTCATCCTCTTCACGTTCACCGAGAACGTCCCGCTGTCGATCGGCTGCTCGGTGCTCGTCGCGGTGATTTTCACCGTGGTGCGCATCGTCGGCAAGACCCCGGTGACGCAGGCGATCGCCGGGCTCATCGGCGTGGGCGTCTCGGCCATCCTCGCCCTCATCACCGGGCGCGGCGAGGACAACTTCCTGCTCGGGATCTGGACCAACGCCGCCTACGGGGCCGCCTTGCTGATCTCGATCGTCGTGCGCTGGCCGCTGATCGGCCTCGCCGCCGGCTACCTGATGGGCGACGGGCTCGCCTGGCGCGGCGTGCGCTCGAAGTTCCGGGTGATGCAGGCGCTGACCTTCCTGTGGTTCCTCCTCTTCGCGGCGCGACTGCTCGTGCAGGTTCCGCTGTATCTGGCGCATTCGCCGGAGGCGACCAGCGCTCTCGCGCTGACCAAGCTCCTCATGGGCGTCCCCCTCTACGCCCCGCTGCTGCTCGTCACGTACTTCGTCGTGCGCGGGCAGTTCCCCCAGAAGGCGCCGCCGCAGAAGACCCCACCGCAGAAGACGCCGCAGAAGCCGGCGGACACGTAGGCCGACGACCGGGGGGACGCATGACCGATGCGCGAGTGAGCGAAGGCCTGACCGCGGCCCAGGTGGCGCAGCGGCGTGCCGACGGACGTCACAACGTGCAGCGCCAGTCCAGCTCCCGGTCGATCGGCGACATCCTCCGCGAGAACATCTTCACCCTCTTCAACGGCATCCTCACGGTGTGCTTCGTGGCGGTGCTGCTGCTGGGCGACCTGCGTGACGGCTTCTTCTACGGGGTGGTGGTCGCCAACGCGCTGATCGGCATCGTCCAGGAGATCCGTGCGAAGCTCGTCCTCGACCGCGCCGCCCTCCTGGCCGCGCCCGAGAGCCGGGTGCGCCGCGAGGGCCAGGTCGTGGCGGTGCCGCTGGAGGACGTGGTGCTCGACGACCTCCTGGTGCTGCGCCCGGGCGATCAGATCCCGGCCGACGCCGTCGTCGTCGAAAGCACCGGACTCGCCCTCGACGAGTCGCTGCTCACGGGCGAGTCCGACCCGGTGTTCAAGGACGCGGACGCCCGCCTGCTGTCGGGTTCGCATGTCGTCACGGGGACCGGCTACGCCGTGGTGACCGCCGTGGGCGCCGACTCGTATGCGAGCAAGCTCACCAGTGAGATCAAGCGGCACTCTCTGGTGCACTCGGAGCTGCGGGACGCGACCAACCGCATCCTGGTGTACCTCTCCTGGATCCTCGGACCGGTGATCCTGATCACCTTGATCGGCCGGGTGCTCGCCTACGGCGGGTGGAGCCAGCTCTTCGTCGACGCCCGCTGGCGGCGCGCCCTCGTCGACGCGGTGGCGGCCGTCGTCGGGATGATCCCGGAGGGCCTGGTGCTCCTCACCAGCCTCGCGTTCGGAGTGGCGGCGATCCAGCTCGCCTCGCGCAAGGTGCTCGTGCAGGAGCTCGCCGCGGTGGAGGTCCTCGCCCGCGTCGACGTGCTCTGCCTGGACAAGACCGGCACCCTCACCACCGGCGAGCTGGAACTGGAGGGCACGGAGCCGCTCGGGCGCGACGTCCCGGTCGAGCAGGCCGACTTCGCGCTCGCGGCGTTCGGCGCCGACGACGCCGGCAACGCGACCGCGGGCATCCTCGCCGGGACGTTCCGGAGCGACGCGTACACGGTGCTCCGGCGCGTGCCGTTCAGCTCGGTCACCAAGTACAGCGGCGTGGTGATCCGCGTCGGTTCGGGCGCGGACGCGGAGGAGAGCTCCTGGGTGCTCGGCGCACCGGAGCGCGTCCTCGCCGATCACCCCGACGAGCTGACCCGCGCCACCGAGATCGCGGCGACCGGTCGCCGGACGCTCGCCCTGGCCCGCGCCGCGGCCCCGCTGCCGGACAGCGCACGGATCGAGCTCGCCGGCGTCCCGCTGGTGCCCGCGAAGCTGGTCGTGCTGGGCGAGACGCTGCGACCGGAGGCGACCGACACCCTCGCCTACTTCGCCGAGCAGAACGTGCGGGTCGTGATCATGTCGGGGGACAACCCGGTGACGGTCGGCGCGATCGCCCGCGCCCTGGACCTGCCGGGGGAGGCCGTCGACGCGTCCGCGCTCCGCACCGACGAGGAGCTGGAGGAGGCGCTCCGCACCGCGGACGTGCTCGGCCGGGTCAGCCCGGAGCAGAAGCGCACCGCCGTCGGCCTGCTGCGCGCCCAAGGACGCGTCGTGGCGATGACGGGCGACGGGGTGAACGACGCGATGGCGATCAAGGACGCCAGCCTCGGCATCGCGATGGGGTCGGCGACGGCGGCGACGAAGGCTGTGTCGCGACTCGTGCTGCTGGACAACCGTTTCGATCGACTGCCCGGGGTGCTCGCCTCCGGCCGCCGGGTGATCGCGAACGTCGAGCGGGTGTCGAACATCTTCCTCGCCAAGACGGTGTACGGCATCCTGCTCGCCCTGGTGAGCGCCGCGCTGCTCTGGCCGTTCCCGTTCCTCCCGCGCCAGCTGACGCTCGTCTCGTCGCTGGCGATCGGCATCCCTTCGTTCGTCCTCGCGCTCGCGCCCAACCGTCGCATCTACACGCCGGGCGTGCTGCCGCGCATCCTGAAGTACTCGGTGCCGACCGGGCTGATCGCCGGGCTGGCGGCGATCGTCTCCTACGCGCCGATCCATCGTGCGATGCCGCTGCACGAGGCCCGCAGCATCGCGACCGTGACCCTGTTCTGCGTCTCGCTCTGGATCCTGTGCGTGCTCACGCGTCCGCTGAACGGCGCGCGCTGGGGTCTGCTCGGCGGAGTCGCTGCGGCGTTCGTCCTGGTGTGCGTCATCCCGTCCACGGCCGAGTTCTTCCAGATGCACCTGAGCCTGTCGGCGGGCCTGCTGTGGGGGATCGCGGTCGGAGCGGTCGGTGCGGCGGGGATCGAGCTGTTCTACCGGTTCGCCAAGCGGCGCGGCCTGGTCTTCGATCGGCAGTGAACGTGGTAGATTTTATCTTGACGTCAAGATAAATCCCGGTGCCGACGACTTAGGCTTACCTTGCTGGAAACACGCTTCGACGGACAACCAAGATGGATGAGGCTCGCGTTACAGCGCCTGCCGATGAAGGAGAGGGCAACGTGTCAGCGACAACAGGTTCCGCGTTCGGCAGCTTCGGTGCGAAGAGCACCCTGAGCGTCGGCGACAAGGAGTACACGATCTTCCGGATCGACACCGTCGACGGCTACAAGAAACTGCCGTTCAGCCTCAAGGTGCTGCTGGAGAACCTCCTGCGCACCGAGGACGGCGCCAACATCACCGCCGACCACATCCGCGCGCTCGGATCGTGGGACCCGACGGCCGAGCCGGACACCGAGATCCAGTTCACGCCGGCCCGCGTCATCATGCAGGACTTCACCGGCGTGCCCTGCATCGTAGACCTCGCCACGATGCGCGAGGCCGTCTCGGCGCTCGGCGGCGACCCCAAGAAGATCAACCCGCTCGCGCCGGCCGAGATGGTCATCGACCACTCCGTCATCGCCGACCTCTTCGGCCAGGCGGACGCGCTCGAGCGCAACACCGACATCGAGTACGAGCGCAACGGGGAGCGCTACCAGTTCCTCCGCTGGGGCCAGACCGCGTTCGACGACTTCAAGGTCGTCCCGCCGGGCACCGGCATCGTCCACCAGGTGAACATCGAGTACCTGGCGCGCGTCACCATGACCCGAGAGGTCGGTGCCAGCGACGGATCGACAGAGCTGCTGGCGTACCCGGACACCTGCGTCGGCACCGACTCGCACACCACGATGGTCAACGGCCTCGGCGTGCTCGGCTGGGGCGTCGGCGGCATCGAGGCCGAGGCGGCCATGCTCGGCCAGCCCGTCTCCATGCTCATCCCCAAGGTCGTCGGCTTCAAGCTCAGCGGCGCCATCCCGACCGGCGTGACCGCGACGGACGTCGTGCTCACGATCACCGAGATGCTGCGCAAGCACGGCGTCGTCGGCAAGTTCGTCGAGTTCTACGGTGCCGGTGTCGCCGAGGTCCCCCTCGCGAACCGAGCCACCATCGGCAACATGAGCCCGGAGTTCGGCTCGACCGCCGCGATGTTCCCGATCGACGACGTGACCCTCGACTACCTGCGCCTCACCGGCCGCAGCGAGGACCAGGTGAAGCTCGTCGAGGAGTACTCCAAGGCGCAGAGCCTCTGGCACGACCCGGAGACCGAGCCGGTCTTCAGCGAGTACCTCGAGCTCGACCTCTCCACGGTGGTCCCCTCGATCGCCGGCCCGAAGCGTCCGCAGGACCGCATCGAGCTCAGCGAGGCGAAGGACCAGTTCGAGAAGGACCTGACCAACTACGCGGACGTCTCGCACGATCTCGTCGACCTCACCATCTCGGAGTCCTTCCCGGCGTCCGACCCCGGTGAGCTCAGCCCGGAGGACTCGCGCAGCACGCACGAGCACCACCACCACAGCCACGCGCCGAAGACCGCGTCGAGCCCGACCCCGGTGACCATCGCCGAGAGCGGCACCTCGTTCACGCTCGACCACGGCGCGGTCGCGATCGCGGCGATCACCTCGTGCACCAACACGTCGAACCCGTCGGTCATGCTGGCGGCCGGTCTCCTCGCCCGCAACGCGGCGAAGAAGGGCCTGAAGTCGAAGCCGTGGGTCAAGACCACGCTCGCCCCGGGATCGAAGGTCGTCACCGACTACTACGAGAAGGCCGGTCTCACGAAGGACCTCGAGGCCCTCGGCTTCTACACCGTCGGCTACGGCTGCACCACCTGCATCGGCAACTCGGGCCCGCTGATCGACGAGATCTCGCAGGCCGTCAATGACAACGACCTCGCCGTGACCGCGGTGCTCTCGGGCAACCGCAACTTCGAGGGCCGCATCAACCCCGACGTCAAGATGAACTACCTGGCGTCCCCGCCGCTGGTCATCGCCTACGCCCTCGCCGGGTCGATGAACTTCGACTTCGAGACCGACGCCCTCGGCACGGACTCGGACGGCAACGACGTCTTCCTCAAGGACATCTGGCCGGACGCCGCCGAGGTGCAGGAGACGATCGACTCCTCGATCAACGAGGGCATGTTCACCCACGAGTACGCGAGCGTGTTCGAGGGCGACGACCGCTGGAAGTCGCTGCCGACCCCGACCGGCTCGGTGTTCGAGTGGGACGAGAAGTCGACCTACGTGCGCAAGCCTCCGTACTTCGAGGGCATGACGCTCGAGACCACGCCGGTCTCCGACATCTCCGGCGCCCGCGTGCTCGCCAAGCTGGGCGACTCGGTCACCACCGACCACATCAGCCCGGCCGGCAACATCAAGGCCGACAGCCCCGCCGGCCGCTACCTCGACGAGCACGGCATCGACCGCAAGGACTTCAACTCCTACGGCTCGCGCCGCGGCAACCACGAGGTGATGATCCGCGGCACGTTCGCGAACATCCGTCTGAAGAACCAGCTCCTGGACGGCGTCGAGGGCGGCTACACCCGCGACTTCACCCAGGAGGGCGGCCCGCAGTCGTTCATCTACGACGCGTCGCAGAACTACCAGGCGCAGGGCACCCCGCTGGTGATCTTCGGCGGCAAGGAGTACGGCTCCGGCTCGTCGCGCGACTGGGCGGCCAAGGGCACCAGCCTCCTCGGCGTCCGCGCGGTCATCACCGAGAGCTTCGAGCGCATCCACCGCTCGAACCTCATCGGCATGGGCGTCGTCCCGCTGCAGTTCCCGGCCGGCGAGAGCTGGGCGTCGCTCGGCCTCGACGGCACCGAGGTCGTCTCGATCTCGGGCCTGGAGGAGCTGAACGAGGGCCGCACCCCGAAGACCGTCCACGTCGTCGCCGAGCCGAGCTCCGACTCGCCCGCAGGCAAGCAGACGATCGAGTTCGACGCGGTCGTCCGCATCGACACCCCGGGTGAGGCGGACTACTACCGCAACGGCGGCATCCTGCAGTACGTGCTCCGGAGCCTGGTGTAACCAGACCGTTGTCAAGGGGAGGCTCGGAATCACCGGTTCCGAGCCTCCTCTCGATTCAGCGGCCCTACACTCGAATCCATGAGCATCCTCGAAACGATCCACGAGCCGCGCGATCTCGACCGGCTCACGGACCGGGAGCTCGTCCAGCTCGCCGCGGAGGTGCGCGCGTTCCTGATCGCCAACGTCGCCAAGACGGGTGGCCATCTGGGACCGAACCTCGGTGTGGTCGAGACGACGATCGCCATCCACCGCGTGTTCGACTCGCCGCGCGACGCGATCGTGTTCGACACCGGCCACCAGTCCTACGTGCACAAGCTCCTCACCGGTCGCCAGGACTTCTCCCAACTGCGGCAGAAGGGCGGCCTGGCCGGCTACCCGCAGCGCTCGGAGTCGGTGCACGACATCGTGGAGAGCTCGCACGCCTCCTCGTCGCTGTCCTGGGCGGACGGCATCTCCCGCGCCTTCCAGATGACCGGGCAGAACGACCGGCACGTCATCGCGATGGTGGGCGACGGCGCCCTCACCGGCGGCATGACCTGGGAGGCGCTCAACAACATCTCCGACGACAACAGCCGGCGGCTGATCATCGTCGTCAATGACAACGGCCGCTCCTACGCCCCCACGATCGGCGGCATGGCGCGCTTCCTGAACACCGTGCGCACGCGCAGCGCGTACCGCAACCTCTACCTGACGAGCCAGCGCGCGTTCGACAAGCTCGGCGCGCCGGGCCGCTCGTTCTACCGGGGCGTCCGCGGCGGACTGCACGGCTTCCTGAGCCGGTTCTCGAACAACGAGGCCCTCTACTCGAACCTCGACATCAAGTACATCGGACCGGTGCACGGTCACGACATCCACGCGATGGAGGAGGCGCTCCTCCAGGCGAAGAACTACGGCGCGCCCGTCATCGTGCACGCGATCACGCAGAAGGGGCGCGGCTACGAGCCGGCCCTGCGCGATGCGGCCGACCAGTTCCATGCCGTCGGGCAGATCGACCCGGAGACGGGCGAGCCGATCGAGAGCTCGAGCAAGCCGAGCTGGACGGGCGTGTTCGCCGACGAGATCGTCCGCCTCGCCGAGAAGGACCCGAAGCTGGTCGGCATCACCGCGGCCATGCTCCGGCCCACCGGGCTCCATAAGTTCGCCGAGCGCTTCCCGGACCGTGTCCACGACGTGGGCATCGCCGAGCAGCACGCTGCGACGAGCGCTGCGGGTCTCGCCTTCGGGGGCCTGCACCCGGTGGTCGCGATCTACGCGACCTTCATCAACCGCGCCTTCGATCAGGTGTTGATGGATGTCGCCCTGCACAAGGCGGGTGTGACGTTCGTCCTCGACCGGGCCGGCGTGACCGGGCCGGACGGCCCGAGCCATCACGGCATCTGGGACCTCGCGATCCTCCAGGTCGTCCCGGGCATCCGCCTCGCCGCCCCGCGCGACGCCACCCGCTTCCGTGAGGAGCTGGCGGAGGCGGTCGCCGTGGACGACGGGCCCACGGTCCTGCGGTTCCCCAAGGGCAGCGTGCAGCCGGACATCCCCGCCGTGCGACGGCTGGAGGACGGCGTCGACGTGCTGCGCGACGACGAGCGCAAGGACGTGCTGCTCGTCGCCGTCGGCCCGATGGCGGACCTGGCGCTGAAGGTCGCCGACGGGCTGGCCGCCCAGGGCATCGGCGCGACGGTCGTCGACCCGCGCTGGGTCGTCCCGGTGCCGAAGAGCGTCCTGACGCTCGCTGCCGAGCACCGCATCGTCGTCACCATCGAGGACGGCATCCGCGTCGGCGGCATCGGCACCCGTGTGCGTCAGGACCTCCGCGAGGCCGGCATCGACACCGCGGTGGACGAGCTGGGCCTGCCCGACGAGTTCATCGACCACGCCACCCGGGACGAGATCCTCGAGGAGGCCGGCCTGACCGCCCAGAAGATCGCCCGCGACCTCGTCGCGCAGGTGCTGGGCAGCCGGGTCCCGATCGCGCGTCCGCTGCCCGAGCAGGAGCTCTCCCACCGCCGCTCGGAGGGCTGAGCCCCATCGCATTCCGCACGAATGTCGAGAATGGCGCGCCCACAAGCGACATTCGGCACGAATGTGCGGGCGGAGGCGTTGACTTCGAGTGCACTCGAAGTCTTATCGTGGCGGTATGACCGACAGCATGACGGCGATGTCGATCTCCGACGTCGCCGAGCGCACCGGGCTCTCCACCCACACGCTGCGCTACTACGAGCGCGAGGGACTCATGCTGAGCCCCATCGAGCGCGCCTCCTCCTCCCACCGCCGCTACTCGGAGGCCGACCTCACCTGGGTCGTGTTCCTCACCAAGCTGCGGTCCACCGCGATGCCGATCGTGACGGTCCGGCGCTACGTCGAGCTCGCCCGGCGCGGCGACGACACCACGGCCGAGCGGCTCGAGCTGCTGCTGCTGCACCGCATGACGGTGGCGCGGCAGCTGGAGGAGATGACGGCGAGCCTCGCCGCCATCGACTACAAGATCGGTCTTTACGAGAAGAAGAAAGCAGGAACGGACGCATGAAGACGACCACACTGGGCACCGAGCGGCTCGAGGTCTCGCGACTGGGACTCGGCTGCATGGGCATGTCCGCGTTCTACACGGGCGCGGGACAGGACGACGCCGGTTCGATCCGGACGCTGCACCGCGCGCTGGACCTGGGCGTCACGTTCTTCGACACCGCCGAGATGTACGGGCCCTACGCCAACGAGGAGCTGCTCGCCCGCGCGTTCGCCGACGGCCGCCGCGATCGCGTCGTGATCGCGACGAAGTTCGGCACCCTGCTGCACCGGCAGAACGATGAGCGCGGGCTGGATGGATCGGCCGAGAACGTGCGCCTGTCCGTCGAGGGGTCGCTGAAGCGTCTCCAGACCGACCGCATCGACCTCTACTACCAGCACCGGATGGATCCGGGGACCCCGATCGAGGAGACCGTCGGCGCCCTCAAAGAGCTCATCGAGGAGGGCAAGATCCTCCACTACGGGCTGTCCGAGGCGGCGCCGGAGACCATCCGCCGCGCCAACGCCGTGCACCCGGTGACCGCCGTCCAGACCGAGTACTCGCTCTGGACCCGCGACCCGGAGGAGGCGGTCCTGCCGACCGTCCGCGAACTCGGCATCGGCTTCGTGCCGTATTCGCCGCTCGGCCGCGGGTTCCTCACCGGGACGATCCGCTCGCTCGACGAGCTCTCGCCGGACGACTTCCGCCGGTTCAACCCGCGGTTCGAGGGCGACAACCTGGAGGCGAACATCCGCATCGTGGAGCAGGTCGACGCCGTGGCGCGGGAGGCCGGGGCGACGGCCGGACAGGTCGCGCTCGCGTGGCTGCTCGCGAAGGGCGAGGACATCGTCCCGATCCCGGGCACGCGCCGGGTGGAGAACCTGGAGCAGAACGTGGAGGCTGTGGAGATCGAGCTCAGCCCCGAGCAGGTGGAGCGTCTCGACGCCGTCGCCGCGCCGGTCGGCGACCGCTACGCGGACATGACGCCCCTCAACCGCTGACGACTCCCACGGTGGCCCGGCCAGTGCCGGGTGCCGGGGTCGCAAATCGTCGCTCCGACCTCGTCGAAGCGACGATTCGCGACCCCGCAGCGGGAGGGCCCGGGGCTCAGGCGCCGAACCGGACGCGGAGTGTGCGGGCCTCCGGCCGCAGGGAGAACTCCGGCCAGACGTCCGGGCCGCACGCCCGCGAGCCCAGCCCGTGCTGGGCGGCGTCGAGGAACAGGTAGGTGGTGCCCGACGCGGGGAGTTCGTACGGGTGGCCGGCGGCGGCGAGCTGCTGCGGGGTGTGGCGCGTCAGCACGAAGCCCGGGAGACGGCCCCGGCCGTCCGGAAGGGTGCGCAGCGTGAGCCCGCCGACCGCCAGTTCGCGCACGGCCGAGCGGTGCCCCGTCTCCTGCGGTCGTGCGTAGGGGACGGAGAGCTCCTCGACCGTGGCCGCATAGCGGCCCAGCCGGGCCGATCGGATGCTGTCGGGGTACGACTCGCGGGGACCCAGCCCGAACCACTCCGCGCTCGGGATCGGATCCCCGTCGTCGGGCAGGTCGAAGCGCACGCCGATCCGCGGCCAGACCGTCGGCCAGCCGGCGGAGGGCGAGACCTCGACCCGGAGTTCCAGCTCATCGCCGACGAGGGCCCAGACGGTCTCCACGGTCAGCGAGAGGGCGGAATCGGCCGCGGAGACACGGGTGCGCGTGCGCAGGGCACCCGGCGCCTCCTGGATCGCCACCAACCGGTGCACGAGCCGGTCGAGGCCGTGCGCGCGCCAGAGGGATGCGTTCGACACCCCGGGCACGGCGCCGTCGCTGCCGGTCGGATCGCTGAAGGCGCCGCCCTCGTCGTTGTCGGTCGGTGCACGGAACAGCTCGACCCGCGGGCCGCCGACCGCCCGTCCGGCGAGGCGGACGAGACGTCCGCCCTCGAAGACGGCGGACCCGAGGGTCGTGGACCCCTCGGCGTCGCGCCAGGCGGTGATCCGCGGGGCGGCCGGCGCATCTGCGCCGAGCGGCCGTGCCGTGCGATCGAGCTGCGCGGACGCGACGACGTGTCCGTCGGGCGCCCATGCAGCCGGCGCGGCGAGCACGGCCTCCACCGTCAGCCAGGTCTCCCCGTCCGCGGCGACCGGGACGTCCGGCAGCTCGACGCGCCGGGAGGCGCCTGCCGGGATGGCGGGGACGGGCAGCACACCGCTCGCGACGACCCGGCCGTCGTGCTCGGCCCGCCAGTCGAAGCGCAGGTCGTCCGTCGCAGCGCTGTGCCGCCGGTTCTCGATCGTCACCGCGCCCGTCCGGTCGAAGGCGAACCGCACGGGCGCTGCGACCGCAGCGAACTCGTACAGGCCGGGCGTCGGGGTGTCGTCGCTCAGGATCATCCCGTCCATCACGAAGTTGCCGTCGTGCACCACCTCGCCGAAGTCGCCGCCGTACGCGTAGAACGGCGTGCCGTCGGCGGTGCGCGAGAGGATGCCGTGGTCCCGCCACTCCCAGACGAACCCGCCGTGGAGGCGCGGATGCGCATCCACCAGCGCCTCGTACTGGTCGAGCGCGCCGGGGCCGTTGCCCATCGCGTGCGCGTACTCGCACAGCAGGAACGGCTTGGTGCGCTGACGTGCGCCCTGCGCCGGAGTGCAGCCCAGCAGGGGAGCGGTGGAACCGTCGGTGCCGATCTGCTCGGTCTCGGGGACGGTCGAGTACATCCGCGAGTAGACGTCCGTGTACTCGCCCGTGTAGTCGCCCTCGTAGTGCACCGGGCGCGAGGCGTCGCGGGCGTGCACCCAGGCCGACATGGCCGCCAGGTTCGCCCCGGTTCCCGACTCGTTGCCGAGGGACCACATGACGATGCTGGGATGGTTCTTGTCGCGCTCGACGGTCCGCTCGATCCGGTCGAGGTAGGCCTCTCGCCAGGCCGGGTCGTCGCTCGGGTTGCCCCTCCAGCCGTTCTTCTCGAAGCCGTGGGTCTCCAGATCGCACTCGAGGATCACCCAGAAGCCGAGCTCGTCGGCCAGATCGAGCAGGCGCGGGTGCGGCGGGTAGTGGCTGGTGCGGATGGCGTTCACGTTGAACCGCTTCATCCGGGCCAGATCCTCGCGCGCGTGCGCCTCGTCGAACACCCGGCCGCGCACGGGATGCGCCTCGTGTCGGTTCATCCCGTGGAAGACGACGCGCTCGCCGTTCACCAGGAAGCGGTCTCCGCGGATCTCGACCGTGCGGAACCCGAGTCGGAGCGAGACCGTCTCGCCGGTGGAGCCGACCGTGGCGTCGTGGAGCGTGGGGGATTCGGCCGTCCACGGTTCCACTGCGCCGACCTCGATGCGTCCGATCTGCTCCCGGCCGGTCCACACCGTCTCCACGCCGAGCGCCGGGATGCGGAGGGTGATGGGGAAGGCGGCGTCACCGGCGATCACCTCCGGCTCGATCCAGCCGGCGCCGTCCGCCCATCCGGTCCGCAGCCAGACGTCGCCGAGGCCGTCCGCGGGTCGAGCGGCGAGCGTCACCTCGCGGAAGATGCCCGGCAGCCACCACTGGTCCTGATCCTCCAGATAGCTCGCCGGCGACCACTGGTGCACCCGCACCGCGAGATGATTGGTCCCCGGCCGCACCAGGGTGGTCACGTCGAACTCCTGCGCCAGCCGGCTGCCGGTCGCGATACCGACCTCGACCCCGTTCAGCCACACCCGGTACAGCGACTCCACCCCGTCGAACCGCAACACGGTCCGCGCACCCTCCGGCCAGTCCGCCGCGAGCTCGAACGTGCGCCGGTAGTCCCCGGTCGGATTCTCGTCCGGCACGTGCGGCGGGTCCAGCGGGAACGGGAACTGCACGTTGGTGTAGATCGGCCGGCCGTACTCGCCGTCGCCCTGCAGCACCCAGTGCGACGGGACCGGGAGGGAGTCCCACCCGGAGTCGTCGAGCGCGGGTTCCGCGACGTCGTCAGGAAGGTCGGCCGTCGGCGAGAGCCGGAACCGCCAGGTCCCGTCGAGCGACAGCGTCGGAGCGTCGCTCCGCAGCCAGGCGCGGGGCGCGACGCGCGCTCCGCTGCCGGGTGCGGTGTCGCTGAGGTACGCGGGTGCGAGCACTATTTCACGGATCCTTCGGTGAGGCCGCCGCGCCAGAACCGCTGGAGCACGATCATGGCGATGGCGAGGGGGATGATCGACAGCAGGACGCCGCCGGTGGTCAACTCGTAGAACTCCGGCAGCCGGTCGGTCTGGCTGCGCCAGTTGTTCAGTCCGAGCGTGATCGGGTAGAGCCGCTCGTCGGAGAGCATGACGAGCGGGAGGAAGTAGTTGTTCCAGATCCCGACCAGCTGGAACAGGAAGACGGTCACGAGCGCCGGGGTCATGACCCGCAGCCCGACGGTGTGGAAGATCCGCAGCTCGCCGGCACCGTCGAGCCGGGCGGCCTCCAGGAGCGCCGTGTCCACCGTCGCGTCGGCGTAGATGCGGCAGAGGAACAGACCGAACGGAGACACCAGCGACGGGAGGAGGACCGCCCAGTAGGTGTTCGCCAGCCCGAGCTCGCTGAACAGCAGGAACAGCGGGAGCGCGGTCGCCGTGCCGGGAACGAGCACGCCTCCCAGGATCAGGCCGAAGACGAAGCCGCGGCCGCGGAACACGTACTTGGACAGGGCGTACCCGCCCGCGGCCGCGAAGTACGTCGCGAACAGGGCGCCGACGCCCGCGTAGATCACCGAGTTGAGGAACCAGCGCAGGAAGATGCCGTCCTGGAAGTTCAGCACCTCGGCCAGGTTGTGCCAGAGCGCGAAGTCCGCCGAGAACACGAACCCGTTGGTCGCGAAGAGATCCTGGGTGGTCTTGGTCGCCGCGACGACGACCCAGTAGACCGGGACGAGGAAGTAAACCGCGACGACCACGAGGATCGCGGTGACCAGGATGCGCATGCCCGACCGGCGACCGGCCGAGCGGTCGTGCGCAGAACGGGGCGCCTGCGCGCCGACCGAGAACGTGGGGGTGGGATCGGTGGTGCCGGTCGACGTCATCGTGACCTCCGGTTGGTCAGTCGCAGGAACGCGAACGAGAGCAGGAAGGCCACCAGCGCGATGAGCACCGACTGGGCCGCCGCGACGTTGTAGTCGTTGTAGGCGAACGCCGTCGTGTAGGCGCTGAGGTTGGGGGTGTACTCGCTGTCGATCGCCGGTGCCACGGACTGCAGCACCTGCGGTTCGGCGAAGAGCTGCAGCGTCCCGATGATCGAGAACACGATCGTGAGCGTCAGCGCGGGACGGATGAGCGGCAGCTGGATGCTGCGGGCGACCCGCCACGGACCGGCGCCGTCCACCTTTGCCGCCTCGTAGACCTCCGTCGGGATGGACTTCAGCTGGGCGATGATGATCATCATGTTGTAGCCGGTGTACGTCCAGGTGACGATGTTCGCGATCGACCAGAGGACGGTGTTCGGCCCGAGGAAGTCCAGCTGCAGCCCGAATGTCGCGCCCAGGTCGACCAGTGGGCTGAGCCCCGGCACGTAGAGGAACGACCACAGGATGGTGGCGATGACACCCGGGATGCCGTACGGCAGGAAGTAGACCGCGCGGAACAGGCCGGGCCAGCGGGCGGACGCCGATTCCAGCAGGAGCGCCAGCACGGTGCAGAGGGCGATCATCAGCGTGACCTGCACGACGCCGAACAGCAGCATCCGGCCGATCGAGGCGATGAAGTTGGGGTTGCCGAGCGCCTGGGCGTAGTTGGCGAACCACGCGAAGCCGGTCGTCACGCCCTTCTCGCCGAAGACGCCCGAGCGGGTGACCGTGGTGAAGCTGGAGCCGATCGCGACGATGATGGGCAGCAGGAAGGTCAGCAGGAACAGCGCGAGGAACGGCGCGAGCAGCAGCCACGGCGCCCAGGTCGTGCGCACGCCCTTCACGAGCGGGCCTTCTCGATCGTCAGGCCCTTCTGGCGGAAGGCGTTCATGATGGCCGTCTCGCTCTGGGCGATGGAGTCGACCAGGCTCTGCCCGCCCGGCTTCTTGCGGAAGCCGTCGGCGAGGATGTTGAACGACTGCTGCGTGATCGGCCACCAGGACCAGTCGGGGTTCTGCTCCTTGGAGGCGGGGAGGAACACCTCCTCGTTGTAGTTCTGGCCGCCGAACCACTTCGAGGGCTTGGTCCGCTCGGCGCCGATGTAGTCGTCGTCGGGGGACCAGCCGATCCCGGAGTGCTCGATCATCGCGTCGATGCCCTCCGGGCTGGTGGTCATCCAGACGGCGAACTCCATCGCCTCCTTCGGATGCTTGCTGTTGGCGAGGACGGCGGCGGTGGAGCCGCCGAGCGCGCTGGAGCCGAAGCCGGACCCCCAGCGGGGCAGCGGGGCGACCCGCCACTTGCCTTCGCCGCCGGAGACGCCCTGGAGCAGGGCGTCGCCCCAGCTCGCGCTGGCGCAGCCGGCGATCGTTCCCTTCGCCGCCGCGGCGAACCACCCGGTCGAGAAGTCGCCGTAGCCGGTCTGCAGGATGCCGTCGTCGATCGCCGCGTCGAAGAACCGTGCGGTCTGCAGCGTCGCGTCGTCGGTCATGTCGATGAGCCAGCGGTCGCCGTCGACGCGCAGCCAGGAGGCGCCGGCCTGGCCGGCGAGTGCCGCGAACCAGGACGGGTCGGAGTAGTTGAAGGCGTCGATGAAGATCCCGGCCTTCTTCAGCTCCCGGCCGGTCGCCGCCCAGTCGTCCCACGTGGCGGGTGCGCCCGCGCCGACCCTCTGAAACAGGTCCGGCCGGTAGTAGAGCGCCATCGGGCCGGAGTCCTGGGGGATGGCGTAGACGCCGTCCACGTAGCTCACCTGGCTCCACAGGGTGGGGTCGTAGCGGTCGGCGTAGTCGCCCGCGCCGTACCGGGCGAGGTCGACGAGCCCGTTCACGAGCATGAACTCGGGCACGCTGCGCAACTCGATCTGGGCGAGATCCGGGCCGCCGCCGGCGGCGAGGGCCGAATACAGCTTCTGATAGCCGCCGGAGTTGCCGCCGGGGATCCAGACCGCCTCCACCTGGACGTCGGGGTGCGACGCGTTCCACACGTCCGCGACCTTCTGGAGGTCCTTGAGCCACGCCCAGTAGGTGAGGGTGATCTTCTCCCCGTGTGCGATGGGCTGGAGGGTCGGTGCACTGTTGACCGAGGACGTGCCTGGTGTGCTGCAGGCGGACAGGAGCGCTGTGGTCGCGGCGGCGGCGCCGAGACCGAGCAGAGATCGTCGTGTGAGTTCCGTCATTTCCTTCACTTCGTCGTGGCGGGAATCGGTTAGGCTCGACGTTAGCCGAAAGTAATGCAGGTGACCTAATTTGGAGATCGACCGTGTCAGAACCGGTGCCCCGCCGTCGTGGCCCCTACGCGAAGACGGCGGCGCTGCGTCAGCAGATCGTCGACGAAGCGCATCGCGTCTTCGCCGTCCACGGGTATCACGGCGGCTCCCTGCGTGAGATCGCCGGAGCCGTCGGTATCAGCTTAGGCAACCTCCAGCACCACTTCTCCAGCAAGGAGGAGCTGCTGGTCGCGGTCATCGCCCGCCGCGACGAGCTCGGCCACGGCGCCGTCCCGCACGCACCCGACGAGTCGTTCGACGAGCACATCCTCGCCCAGGCGGAGCACAACGAGACGATCCCCGGCCTGATCTCCCTCTACAGCAGGCTCTCGGCGGAGGCCGTCTCCGGCGACCATCCCGGTCACGCCCACGTGCTCGACCGCTACGACGGGCTGCGCGCGGAGTACGCCGCCGAGTTCCGGGCCCTCGCTGCGGTCGGCCGACTGCGTGCGGGGGTCGAGCCCGACCTGGCGGCGGCGACGGTCGTGGCCCTCTGGGAGGGCATCCAGCTGCAGTGGCTGTACGCCCCCGACCGCATCGACGTGCCGGCGGCCCTCCGGGCGTACCTGGACCTCGTCATCGCGCCCTCGCCGGCCCCCGTACGGCCGTGACGCGAGAACGCCCCGCTCACGGGGAGCGGGGCGTTCTGCGGGTGGTGGCGCGGAACGGTCAGGCGACACCCTTCACCGGCGGGTGCTGGAACGTGTCGCCGAAGACGCGCTCGGACGCGCCGACCCGGTCGAGGTACGGCGTGATGCCGCCCATCTGGAACGGGAAGCCCGCGCCGAGGATCATGCAGAGGTCGATGTCCTCCGGCGCCTCGACCATGTGGTCGTCGATCAGCATGCGGTGGATCTCGTCGGCGAGGCCGTCCTCCAGACGACGGAGGATCTCCTCCTTCGTCCACGGGTTCGTGCCGCCGGCGATGATCTTCGCGGCGCCCTTGTCGACGCCCTTGACCTTGCCCTTCGCGTCCTTCTCCAGCAGCGTGCCGTACTCGGCGAGCTTGTGGAGGTTCTCGCTGCGGTAGAACCGCTCCGGGAAGGCCGCGTGGTGGGTGTCCAGCACGTGCGCGCCCACTTTCAGGCCGACGAGGTCGAGCAGGCGCGACGGCGGCATCGGCAGGCCGAGCGGGGCGAACGCCTCATCGACGGTCTCGAACGAGGTGCCGTCGTCGACCGCGCGCATCGCCTCGCCGAGCACCTTCGCCAGCACGCGGTTGACCACGAACCCGGGGGTGTCGGCGGTGATGACCGCGTTCTTCTTCAGCGCGGTGGCCGTGACCATCGCGGTCGAGAGCGTGGCCTCGTCGGTGTGCGGCGTCTTCACGACCTCGATCAGCGGCATGACCGCGACCGGGGTGAAGAAGTGGAAGCCGACCAGGCGCTCCGGGTGCTTCAGCTTGGCGCCGATCTGCTCCACCGACAGGGACGACGTGTTGGTCGCGATGACCGCCTCGTCGGAGAGGTACTGCTCGACCTCCTCGAAGACGTTCTGCTTGACCGTGAGCTCCTCGAAGACGGCCTCGATGACCCAGTCGCAGTCGGCGAAGTCGGCCTTGTCGGTCGTGCCCGTGACCAGGGCGCGCAGGCGGTTGGCTTCGTCGGGGGAGATGCGGCCCTTCTCCTGCAGCTTCGCGATCTCGTCGTGGATGTACGCCACGCCCTTGTCGACGTGCGCCTGGTCGAGGTCCGTGATGACCACGGGCACGCGCAGGCGGCGCACGAACAGGAGGGCGAACTGGCTGGCCATGTATCCGGCGCCGATCACGCCGACCTTGGTGACCTTCTTGGCCAGCTTCTTGTCCGGGGCGCCCGCCGGGCGCTTGGCCCGCTTCTGCACCAGGTTGAAGGCGTAGATGCTCGCCTGGAACTGGTCGCCGGAGATCAGCTCCGCCAGAGCCTCGTCCTCGAGCTCGAAGCCCGCGGCGCGGTCGTTCGACTTCGCGGCCTTCAGCAGCTCCAGCGCCTTGTACGGCGACTTCGGGACGGTGCCGATGCGGCTCTCGAGCATCTTGCGGGCGATGCCGATGGCGGCGTCCCACTTGACCATGCGCTCGACCTTGCCGGGGACGTTGGGTCGCTTGACCTCGACCTGCTTGGTGAGGACCTTGTCGGCCCACAGCAGCGACTCCTCGAGGAAGTTCGCCGAGTCGAAGATCGCGTCGGCGATGCCGAGGTCGAAGACCTCCTGCGGCTTCAGCATCCGGTTCTGCTTGAGCGGGTTCTCGATGACGACCTTCAGCGCGTTCTCGATGCCGATGAGGTTCGGCAGGATGGTCGCGCCTCCCCAGCCGGGGATCAGGCCGAGGAACACCTCGGGCAGGGCGAACGCGGCCGCGTTGCGGTCGATGGTGCGGTAGTCGGCGTTGAGGCCGATCTCCACTCCGCCGCCCAGTGCGAGGCCGTTCGTGAAGACGAACGACGGGACTCCGAAGGTCGCCTGCTTGCCGAGCACGAAGTGGCCCAGCTGCGGGAGGAGCTTCGCGACCTCGACGCTCGGGATGTCGCCCACGCGGCTGAGGTCGGCGCCGGCGGCGAGGATGAACGGCTTGCCGGTGACGGCGACGGCGTCGATCTCGCCGCGGCCGGCCCGCTCGGTGAGCTCGTCGAACGTCTTTCCGAGCTCCAGGAGGGTGGCCGGGCCCATCGTGTTGGGCCGCGTGTGGTCGCGCCCGTTGTCGAGGGTCACCAACGCCAGGGTCTTGCCGCTGGGCAGCGGCACGTCCTTCACGAAGGAGTGGGTGACGACCTCGTCGGAGGTGAGGGCGACGAGGGGGGAGAAGTCGATCGTGGTGTAGTCGGTCACTCGGTCTCAGGCCTTCCGTGCAGCGCGCTTGTCGAAGTGGGGGTTCTCCCAGATGACCGTGCCGCCCTGGCCCAGGCCGACGCACATGGCGGTCACGCCGTAGCGGACCTCCGGGTGCTCCTCGAACTGGCGGGCGAGCTGGATCATCAGGCGGACGCCGCTCGCGGCGAGCGGGTGGCCGATGGCGATGGCGCCGCCCCACCTATTGACGCGGGGGTCGTCGTCGTCGATGCCGAAGTGGTCGAGGAACGAGAGCACCTGGATGGCGAAGGCCTCGTTCAGCTCGAACAGGCCGATGTCGTCGATGGACAGGCCCGCCTTGCGGAGCGCCTTCTCGGTCGAGGGGACCGGGCCGAGACCCATGATCTCCGGCTCGACTCCCGCGAACGCGAAGCTCACCATGCGCATCTTCGGGGTGAGGCCGAACTCCTTCACCGCGTCGCTGGAGGCGAGGAGGCTGGCCGTGGCGCCGTCCGTGAGGGGCGACGAGTTGCCCGCCGAGACGCGGCCGTGCGGACGGAACGGGGTGCGCAGGGTCGCGAGGGACTCCATGTTGGTTTCGGGGCGCATGCCCTCGTCGCGGGTGGCGAGACCCCAGCCGGACTCGGAGCGGATCGCCACGGGGATGAGGTCGGGCTGCAGCTTGCCGTTCTCGTACGCAGCGGCCGTCTTCTGCTGGCTGCGCATCGCGAACCGGTCGGAGCGCTCCTTGGTGAGAGCGGGGAAGCGGTCGTGGATGCGCTCGGCGGTGCTGCCCATGTTGAGGGCGTCCTCGCCGACCAGGCGCTCCGAGAGGAAACGCGGATTGGGGTCGGCGCCGAAGCCCATCGGGTGCCGTCCCATGTGCTCCACGCCGCCCGCGATCGCGAGGTCGTAGGCGCCGAAGGCGATGCCGGAGCCGAGGGTGGTGACGCTGGTCATCGCTCCCGCGCACATCCGGTCGATGGCGAAGCCCGGGACGGATTTCGGCAGCCCGGCGAGCAGCGCCGCGGTACGGCCGAGGGTGAGCCCCTGGTCGCCCTGCTGCGTCGTGGCCGCGATGGCCACGTCGTCGATGCGGTCCTTGGGCACGTTCGGATTGCGCTCCAGCAGACCGATGATCGCCTTCACGACCAGGTCGTCCGCACGGGTGTTCCAGTACTGCCCTTTTTCGCCGGCCCGTCCGAACGGAGTCCGGACTCCGTCGACGAACACGACATCGGTTCTTTCGGCCACAGTGCCTCCCATTTCAGGTCCGTGTCGATCCTAGGGAGGCCGTCGCGGACGACGGGAATCGTTTGATTCTTTCTACGAATCCGTCTCGGACGACTCGGTCGCCGTTTGGGTGCTTTCCACAAAGGCATCGGCGATCAACTGTGAGGTTGCCTCAATCTGCCACGGCCGTGCCCCGTGGGCGGCGAGGGCCTCCGCGATCGTCGACGGAGCGATCTCGGCGGGCGGCGTCCACGCCACGCGGCGGAGTGTCTCCGGCGTCAGCAGGTTCTCCAGCGGGATGCTGCGCTCCTCGGACAGCGCGGTGAGCGCCGCGCGGGCGGCCTTGAGCCGGCCGTCCGCTTCCGGGTTGCGGTCCGCCCAGGCGCGGGGAGGCGGCAGGGTGTCGCCGGTGCCGCGCATCACCGGGAGGTCCTCGGTCGTGCGCCCGAGCTCGATCGCGCCCCACCAGCGGTCCAGTTCCGTGCGGCTGGCGCGGCCGGTGAACTCGCGCAGGGCGGCGAGGCCCCGTTTGGTGTCCGGGAGGGCCTTGGCCGCGGCGGTGAGCGCGGCGTCGGGCACCAGGCGCCCCGGTGCCGTGTCCAGCTCCTGGGCGAGGGCGTCGCGGCTCAGCCACAGCTCGCGCGCGACGGCCAGGTTGCGCAGTCCGCGGATCGAGTGGATGCCCGACAGGCGCCGCCACGGCTCGTGACGGACCGGCGTCAGCTCCCGGGTCAGCTCGGAGGAGAACTCCTGCTGCGCGATCTGCGTCTTGCCCGACTCCTCCAGCAGGCCGGCGACCGCGTCGCGGAGGTCGGGCAGCAGCTCGACGTCGAGCGTGGCGTAGGTCAGCCAGGGCTGGGGGAGGGGGCGGGTGGACCAGTCGGCGGCGCTGTGCTCCTTGGCCAGGTGCACGCCGAGCAGCTCCTCCACGACCGTGCCGAGTCCGACGCGCGGCATCCCGAGCAGGCGGGCGGCGAGTTCGGTGTCGAAGATCCGTGCCGGGTCGAGTCCGACCTCGCGCAGGCAGGTCAGATCCTGAGTGGCGGCGTGCAGCACCCATTCGTCGCCGGCGATGGCGGTGTTCAGCTCGTCGAACCGGCCGACCGCCGGGGGGTCGAACAGGAACGTCCCGGCGTCGCGGCGGAAGACCTGGATGAGGTAGGCGCGCTGAGAGTATCGGAAGCCGCTCGCGCGCTCGGCGTCGACGGCGATCGGGCCGTTGCCGGCCGCGATGACGTCGACGGCCTCGAGGTAGCCCTCGCGGGTGTCGATGACGGAATGGTCAGGCACGCGGGCTCCGTCTCGTCAGCAGGCTCACGCCCTCGGCGGTGGGGGGAAGGCCGGCCAGCATGCACAGCAGCTCGCCCCACCCCTCCACGTGGGCGGTGATGTCCGTCTCCAGGGGGCTCCAGGAGGCGCGCAGCTCGATCTGCGACCCGTCGCCCTGGGCCGCCAGCTCGCCGAAGCCGGTGCTGATGATCTTGGTCGCGGTGCCGCTCGCCGCGGTGTAGCGCGCCTGGCGGGCGTCGAGCGCGTCGACCAGCCAGGACCAGGTCACATCGGCGAGGAAGGGGTCGAGCCCGATGTCGGTCTCCAGCGGCGCCTGGGCGAAGCAGACGATGCGGAACGGCCCTCCCCAGGCCTCCGGCTCGTCGGGGTCGTAGAGCAGGATGAACCGGCCGGTGCCCAGCTCGGAGTCGTCGCCGTGCGCAGCGGGTCGCACGTCCGCGGCCAGGGCGACCGCGAACGGTGCGAGCTGGGCGGGTGCGGGGATCTCGGTCACCGTGAGCTCCGGACGGGCCGGGGCGGCACGGACCGACGCGAGGGCCGCGGCGAACGCGGCCGGCACGTGCGGGGTGGCGGGTGGAGTCGACACGACAAGAACACTAGGAGTCTTTGCGGGTCGGCGACGGTAAGGCACGCCGCCTGGGGAACTCCTGAGGGTGCGCGCCGGGCCGCGCCGGTACGCTGACCGCATGGCGCGCGAGAACAGGTCAGTCGGATTCGTGAAGGCCCTCGCCGTGTCGGCGATCGTGGCCGGGGGGCTGGCGCTGGCCACCGCGGCCGGAGCCGCCTACGTGATCAGCCGGGTCGCCCGCACCGTCATCACCCCGGTGCGCCGCCGACCGCAGAACCAGAGCATCCGTTCGGTAGACACCGCGCTCGGCACCATCACCCTGGCCTCCACCCCGGACAGCCGGATGCCCGGCCGCTTCGGCGTCTGGTTCGGCGGGGAGACCGGGCACGCGAAGGTCGGCGGCCTGCTCGCCGTCGACGACGCGACCGTCACCCGGGAGCTGGAGCGGGTGGAGTTCGGCGACCTGCAGCCGGGACGCGCGCGGATCAGCGGCTACTACTACCTCCAGCCGGAGGAGCTGGGACTGCCCGTCACCAGTGTCGAGATCCCGACCGAGCTCGGCCAGGCCCCGGCCTGGATCTTCCCGGCGGACGACGACGCGACGGACGAGGGACGCTGGGTGATCCAGGTGCACGGCTGGGGCGCGAGCCGCCAGGAGGGGCTGCGTGCGGTGCGCACCTTCCACGACGCCGGCTACACCTGCCTCCTCTCCTCCTACCGCAACGACGGAGACGCACCCGACAGTGCCGACCGCCGCTACGGCCTGGGCGGCACCGAGTGGCGCGACATCGACGCCGCCCTCGGCTACGCCGCCGCGCACGGCGCGCGCTCGATCGTCCTGATGGGCTGGTCGATGGGCGGAGCGGTCGTGCTCCAGACCATCACGCGCTCGGACCGCCTCGACCTCGTCACGGGGATCGTCCTGGAATCGCCGGTGGTCGACTGGGTGGACACGCTGGAGTATCAGGCCCACCTGCTGCGGCTGCCCGACCCGATCGCGCAGGGCGCCATCCGGCTGATCGAGTCCACCTGGAGCGGACCGATCACCGGCCAGGGGGCCGCGATCGACCTGGCGAGCATGGACTTCGTCTCGCGGGCGAGCGACCTGACCCTGCCGACCCTGATCCTGCACAGCGACGACGACGGCTTCGTGCCCTCCACCTCCTCGCGCGCGCTCGCCGAGGCGCGCAACGACATCGTCACGCTGGTGCCGTTCACCGTCGCGCTGCACACCAAGCTCTGGAACTACGACGAGCGGAAGTGGACGGCGGCGATCTCGGACTGGCTGGCCGCGACCCTGCGCTGAGCGCGCGGATCGTACGTTCGAGCGGATCAGGCGGCGAGCTTCTGCCGCACCTGCCGCTTGGTGCGGCCCAGCAGGGCCGACATCCCACGGATGCGCAGCGGGGAGACCGCCTGCGTGAGGCCGAGGGTCTGCGGGAAGTCGTCCGGGACGGCCAGGACCTCGTCCGCGGTCAGACCCGCGAGTCCCTGCACCAGGATGGACGCGAAACCGCGCGTCGTCGGAGCCTCCGGCGGGGCGGTGGCGAACAGGTGCACCACGTTCGTCTCGTCGACCTCCACGAAGATGAAGACCGGCGCCTGGCATTCCTCGACCCGCTCCAGCAGGTCGGGGTGGTCCGCGTAGCGCTCGGGAAGCGCGGGGAGCTCGTCCGAGAACTCCAGCAGCAGTTGCAGGCGGTCGGGCTGCTCCAGTGCCAGGAAGTCGTCGCGGATCTCGGCCAGGACGCCGGTCAGTTCGGTCATCGTTCCAGGCTACTTCGCCGGGACCTCGCCCGGCTCGGAGCCGGTGGCGATCGGCACGCGCACGGCCGAGCCCCACTCGGTCCACGAGCCGTCGTAGTTGCGCACGTTCTCGAAGCCGAGCAGGTGGGTCAGCACGAACCAGGTGTGGCTGGAGCGCTCGCCGATGCGGCAGTACGCGATCACGTCGTCGCCGGGCTTCAGTCCCGCGTCGCCGAGGTAGACGGACTCCAGCTCGGCACGGCGCTTGAAGGTCGCGTCGGGGGCGGCCGCCCGCGCCCACGGGACGGAGGCGGCCGAGGGGATGTGGCCGGCACGCAGCGCGCCCTCGGTCGGGTAGCCCGGGATCTCGGTGCGCTCGCCGCTGTACTCCTCGGGGGAGCGCACGTCGATCAGGGGGCTGCCCAGGTGGGCGAGCACGTCGTCCTTGAAGGCGCGCACACGGGTGTCGTCGCGCTCGACCACCGGGAACTCGACCGGGGCGGGCACCGGGACGTCGCGGGTCAGCTCACGGCCCTCGGCGATCCACTTGTCGCGGCCGCCGTCGAGCAGACGGACGTCCTCGTGGCCGAACAGCGTGAACACCCAGAGCGCGTACGCCGCCCACCAGTTGTTCTTGTCGCCGTAGATCACGACGGTGGTGTCGCGGGCGATGCCCTTGGAGCCGAGCAGCTCGGCGAAGCGCTCGGCGCTGACGTAGTCGCGCACCACCGGGTCGTTGAGGTCGGTGTGCCAGTCGATCTTCACGGCGCCGGGGATGTGCCCGGTTTCGTACAGCAGGACGTCCTCGTCGGACTCCACCACGACCAGCCCGGGTTCCCCCTGGTGTTCGGCCAGCCAGGCGGTGCTGACCAGACGCTCGGGGTGGGCGTAGTCGGCGAAGTCGGTCGACGGGTCGGTCTCGATGGCCATGCTGTTCTTCCTCCGGGATAGGCTGGGATCCTGCGAAAAGCAGGGAACGCAGTCCTCAGGCTACGCGGCGCGGACCGGCCGTGACAGGCGAGCGCACACACGGCGAAACACTGCGACCTCCACTCGCTCCGCTCCCGACCACGAAGGTGCCCTCCCGTCATGACCCTCGATCAGATCGGCGCTCTCCCGCGCCTCGCGGACCGCTCGCCCCAGATCACCGGAGCGGAGATCGCCGCCAGCCTGGTCCCGCCGTCGCAGTTCGAGCGCGCCACCTTCGACACCTATCGCCCCGACCACGACTACCCGTCACAGGCGGACGCCGTCTCCACACTCAAGCTGTTCGCGAAGTCCTGGGAGCCGCAGCGCCCGGCCGGCCTGTTCAGCCGCAACCGCAAGAAGGTCGCCGCGATGAAGCCGGGCGTCTACCTCGACGGCGGATTCGGCGTCGGAAAGACCCACCTCCTGGCGGCGCTCTGGCACGAGGCGCCCGGGCCCAAGTACTTCGGCACCTTCATCGAGTACACCGCCCTCGTCGGGGCGCTCGGCTATGCGGGTGCCGTCGACCTCCTGCGCGGCTCCACCCTCATCTGCATCGACGAGTTCGAGCTCGACGACCCGGGTGACACCATGATGATGACCCGCATGCTCGGCGAGCTCGTCGCCTCCGGCACCCGCATCGCCGCGACCAGCAACACCCCGCCGAACGCCCTCGGCGAGGGCCGCTTCGCCGCCAGCGACTTCCTCCGCGAGATCCAGTCGCTCTCCGCCAACTTCGAGACCCTCCGCATCGACGGCCTCGACTACCGCCGCCGCGACACCACGGGCAGCGCCGTCACCGTGCAGCCCGACGAGTACGCCCGGGTGCTGGCGGCGCTCGCCGCACGGGGGGAGACGGCGACCTCCGACACCTTCGACGACCTGATCGCCCACCTTGCGACGGTGCACCCCTCGCGCTACATCAAGATCCTCGACGGCGTCGACGTGATCGGCCTGGACGGCGTGCACGTGCTCCACGACCAGATGGCGGCGCTGCGCCTCGTCGCGTTCATCGACCGCGTCTACGACGCCGAGATCCCGATCGTGCAGACCGGGGTGCCGCTGAACGACATCTTCGACGACGACATGCTCGGCGGCGGCTACCGCAAGAAGTACCTCCGCTCGGTGTCGCGCATGATCGCGCTGACGGCGGGGGAGCTGCCCCCGCACGACGCGTAGGCGGTCTCGCACCGACCGCCGAGCACATCGGCAGCCCGCGGAAACACAGTGTTTACACGCGGGCCGCACGCGTAACACCCGCGAAACACGCGTTGTCTGCGACCGAAACCTCCCGCGTTCAGACTGGCTCCACCCCGAACCGCTCCCGCCCCGAATGGGAGCGCACGAGAGCCGGGGCACGCACAGAGAGGTAGACAATACGCATGGTGCTCCACACAGCAGCGGACTACGCAGAAGCCGGGACGGTCAACGCCCTGTGGCTCCTGGTCGCCGCGGCCCTCGTTCTGCTCATGACCCCGGGTGTCGCCTTCTTCTACGGCGGCATGGTCCGGGCCAAGAGCGTCGTCAGCATGATGATGATGAGCTTCGGCGCGATGGCCCTCGTCGGCGTCCTCTGGGTCGTCTACGGCTACGGCCTCTCGTTCGGCCCGGAGTCGATCAAGGGCGTCCTCGGCACGCCCGACTGGTTCCTCAGCAGCCTGATGGGCAAGGATGGCCTGACCCCCGACCTCGGCGGCCTGGCCTTCGCGGGCTTCCAGGCGACCTTCGCCATCATCACCGTCGCCCTGATCTCGGGCGCGATCGCCGACCGCGCCAAGTTCGGCTCGTGGATGGTCTTCGCCGGCATCTGGGTCACGGTCGTCTACTTCCCGGTCGCGTACTGGGTGTTCAACCTCTCCAACGGCTGGATCGCGGCCGGTCTGCACGTGAACGACTTCGCCGGCGGCACCGCGGTGCACATCAACGCCGGTGCGGCAGGTCTCGCGCTCGCCCTGGTCCTCGGCAAGCGCGTCGGCTTCCAGAAGGGCATGAGCAAGCCGCACAACGTGCCGCTCACCCTCCTCGGCGCCGCACTCCTCTGGTTCGGCTGGTTCGGCTTCAACGCCGGCTCCGAGGCCGCGGTCGACGGGGTCGCCGCCCTCGCCTGGGTCAACACGCTGGCCGCCCCGGCCGCCGCGACCATCGGCTGGCTGGTCGTCGAGAAGCTCCGCGACGGCAAGCCGACCTCCATCGGCGCCGCCTCCGGCGCGGTCGCGGGTCTCGTCGCGATCACGCCGGCCTGTAACATCCTCACCCCCGGGTGGGCCATCCTCCTCGGTGTCGTCGCCGGCGCGGTCTGCGCCCTGGCCGTCGACCTGAAGTTCAAGCTCGGCTTCGACGACTCGCTCGATGTGGTCGGCATCCACCTCGTCGGCGGCATCATCGGAACCCTGTGGATCGGCTTCTTCGGGTTCACCCACGTGGACGGCGACGCCAGCAAGCCGTTCTCCAGCCTCCTCTACGGCGGCAGCTTCCAGCAGCTCGGCGTCCAGGCACTCGGTGCCGCAGCCGTCCTGATCTACTCCTTCGTCCTGGCCTACGCCATCGGCTGGGCGATCCAGAAGACGATGGGCTTCCGCATCAACAACGAGGACGAGCTGGCCGGCGTCGACACCGTGGTCCACGGTGAAGAGGGCTACGCCCTCGAGACGGTCTGACCCGCTCGACCCGACACACAGCACACCGAACGGGGTGCCGCCATCCGGCGGTGCCCCGTTCGGCGTCGGGCCGTCCGGCGTCGAGGCGTCCGGGTCCGGGCTCGGTAGGGTGATGCTGGCCTTTCGAAGCGGAGGAGCGGGATGGCGACGGCGACAGCGACGAGCGCGCAGGTGGATGCGCTGCTGCTGCTCTTCTGCGGCGCGCTGACCCTGCTGATCGTCCCGGGCCTGGCGTTCTTCGTCGGCGGCCTCGCCGGTCGCGCCCGCGCCCGACGGGCGCTCCTCTTCGTGCTCACCGGCACCGCCGTCGTGGTCGTGCTGGCCGTGCTGGGCGGCTACGGGATGCTGGCCGGAGACCCGCTGATCCCGCACCTGATCGGTGTGCCCGATCTCGGCCTCGCCGGTCAGCACGGCGCGTACGCGCTCGCCCGCGCAGGTTCGCTGATCGCCGTCTGTGCCGTCGCGGTCGCCGTCCTCGGGGCTGCTGTCGCGTCGCGGATCACCCTGCGGGCGTGGCTGGTCTTCTCCGCCCTCTGGAGCGTGCTCGTGCTCTTCCCCGCCGGGTACGCCGTCTTCGCCCTCAGCGACGGCTGGGCGGTCTCTCTACTCGGTGTCGTGGACTACGGAGGCGCGCTCCCGGTCGGGCTCGCTGCGGGGGCGTCGGCCGCCGGCGTCATCGTGGCGTGCGGGCGTGGCGAGCACCTCGTGGAGAGCGGGCGCAGCCTCCCGATCGTCGCCGTCGGCGGCACGCTCGTCTGGATCGGCTGGCTCGGGCTGGTCACCGGGTCGGAGGGCGCCGTCGACCAGTACACCGCGCCGATCGCGATCAACGCCTTCCTGGCCGCCTCGGCCGGGTGCCTGATGTGGATGCTGGTCGACCGCATCCTGCTGCGCCGGCCGACGCTCGCCAGCGTGTTCTGCGGAGCGTTCTCCGGGATGGTGGCCATCACCCCCGCGTCCGGCGTGCTGACGCTGGGCTGGTCGCTGCTGCTCGGCGCCCTCGCCGCCCTGGCGTGCGCGACGATGGTCGACGTGGCGGCGCGGGCCCGCTTCGGACCGGCGCTCGCGCTGTGCGTCATCATGATCGTCGGCAGCATGGTCGGCCTCCTCTTCGTCGGGCTGTTCGGGCGTGGCGGCGGGATGGTCGAGAGCGGCAACTTCGACCTGTTCATCGCCCAGGGCATCTCCGCCGTCGCGGTGCTGGTCTACGCGTTCGTCGTGGCCCTCCTGCTCGCTCTGCTGCTGCGCTTCACCATCGGCCTCACCCGGGTCCGCTATGGTGCGGAGCGTGGCCTCCCCTCGACGACTCCTGACCGCGCTCCGGCGGCTGTTCCGGCCGAGCCCGCGCCCCGCGCCCTCCGCTCCCGGCGCTCGCTCCGCTCCGACCGCTGAACCCGGCCGCACCGGCGCCGCAGCCACGGTGCCGGTCGACCCGCGGCGGCTGGGCGCCATCCGCACCTCGTACGTGCCGAGCACGGACGGCGATGCCGACCCGGGTGAGATCGTCTGGACCTGGGTGCCGTACGAGGAGGCGGACGGTCGGGGCAAGGACCGGCCCGTCCTCGTCGTGGCGGCGGAGGCCGGTGGGACGGTGCTGGCCGTCGCGCTGACGAGCCAGGAGCATCCGGGGCGGCCCGAGTACGTGCCGATCGGCGCCGGCGCGTGGGACGGCCGCCACCGGCCCAGCTATGCGCGCGTGGACCGGGTCTACCGGTTGCATCAGGCCGGGATGCGCCGCGAGGCGGCCGCGCTCGGCCGGGCGCCCTTCGACGCCGTGCGCGCGGCCCTGCGGCAGCGGTACGGCTGGCGCTGAGCGAGCGGGGTCACGTCGGTCGCCCTCCACGACACCGTTCGTCATGGAGCGTCGCACAGCGCAACGCGACCGCGCCGTGCCGGCAAGCGGACACTAGGGTGGCCGCATGCCAGAGGACTGTAGCTGGGACTTCGAGACGCGCCAGATCCACGCGGGGGCGGTGATCGACGCCGAGACGCACGCGCGGGTGACGCCGATCTACCAGACCGCCGGCTATGTCTTCGAGGACTTCGACGACGGCGAGGAGCGGTTCGCCGGGCGCAGCACCCAGCGGGCGTACTCGCGCAACGAGAACCCGACCAATGCGGTCGCCGGGCGCCGGATCGCCGACCTGGAGGGCGGGGTCGACGGCATCGTCGTCGCCAGCGGACAGGCGGCGATCGCCGCCGCGCTCACCGCCCTGGCCGCCTCCGGCGACCACGTGCTCGTCACCCGCTCCCTCTATGAGGGCACGCGCGAGATGTTCCGTGGCGTGCTGGCCCGCCAGGGCATCGACTTCGAATACGTGGCCGACGACGCGTCGGACGAGGAGTGGGCCGCCCGGGTGCGCCCGACCACGCGCGCGGTGTACACCGAGACCCTGCCGAACCCGCTCAACCAGGTGGTCGACATCCGCCGCCTTGCGCGCATCGCCCACGCCGCGGGGCTGCCGCTGGTGGTGGACAACACGGTCCCGACGCCGTACCTGTGGCGGCCGATCGAGGACGGCGCCGACATCGTCATCCACTCGACCTCCAAATGGCTGGCCGGCCATGGAGCCGTGCTCGGCGGCGCGATCGTGGACGCGGGGAGGTTCGACTGGGCGGCGAACGCCGAGCGTTTCCCGCAGCTGACCGAGCCGCCGCGCGCGGGAGTTCCGTCGTTCGTCGACCGCTGCGGCGCGGGAGCCTACCTGGCGTACGTGCGCACCGTGATCGTGCTCGAGTACGGCCCCACGGTGCCGCCGTCGAGCACGTTCCTGCTGCTGCACGGCATCGAGACGCTCTCGGTGCGGATGGACCGGCACGTCGCCAACGCGCAGACCGTCGCCGAGCTGCTCGCCGGGCGTCCGGAGGTCGCGCGCGTGTTCTATCCGGGGCTGGAGACGGACCCGGGCCACGCTCTCGCCCGCACCTACCTGCCGAAGGGCACCGGCTCGATCGTGTCGTTCGAGCTGACCGGCGGGCGGGAGGCGGCGCGCCGGTTCATCGACGCCCTGCGCCTGGTGACCCCGATGACCCACATCGGCGACGTGCGCAGCCTGGCCATCCACCTCGCGAGCACGATCCACGCCAAGCTCACGCCCGAGGAGCGCGCCGCCGCCGGCATCACGCCCGGGCTCATCCGCCTCTCGATCGGCTTGGAGAGCCCGCGCGACCTCGTCGCCGACCTCTCCGCCGCGCTCGACGCCGCCGGGGCCTGACCGTCGGCGGGGCCTGACCGCTGGCGGCGCCTGGCCGCCGGCGGCGCCCCGGCGCCGCTGTCCGCGCCCGGAGTCGCGAATCGTCGCTGTGGCGACCGCAGAGCGACGTTGTGCGCCCCCTGCGTCATCGTGCCGTCATCGTGCCGTCGCCGTGCCGTCGCCGGGGTGCGCCAGGAGGTCGCGCTCGCGGGGTCGCGAATCGTCGCTCTGCGGGCGTCGGAGCGACGTTGTGCGCCCCCTGCGACGGCGCGTGTGGTGAGGGGCGGGCGTGCGCCCGCGACCGGATCAGACGGCGCGGGCGAGGGCGGGGGAGGAGGTGCGCGCGGCGCGGGCGTCGACGGTGGCGGCGATGCGCCGCACGGCTTCCAGAACAGTCGACGGGTCGCACGCCAGGTTGAGGCGGGCGAAGCCGCGCCCGGGCTCCCCGAAGGCGAGGCCGGAATTCAGGGCGACCCGTCCCTCGTCGATGAGCACCCGCGCGGGGTCGTCGCCGAGGCCGGCGTCGCGGAAGTCGAGCCAGACCAGGTAGCCGGCATCCGGGCGGATCATGCGGACGGACGGTGCGTGCACGGCGAGCTCCGCCTCCAGCAGGCGCACATTGGCCACCAGACGATCGAGGAGGCCGTCCCGCCAGTCGAGACAGGAGAGGGCGGCGACGTTGGCGTGCAGGCCCAGGATGCTGGTGCGCGCGGCGAGCTCCTCGGGCAGCCGGGTCAGCAGCGCGGCGGAGCGCTCCTCGGCGGCGACGACGACGGCGCACTTGAGGCCCGCGAGGTTCCACGCCTTGCTGGCGGAGGTCACGGTGACGGCGCGGGCGCCGGCCGCGCGGGCGATCGGAGCGAACGGGGTGAAGACGGTTCCGGGATGGGTGAGGGGAGCGTGCACCTCGTCACTGACGACGAAGACCTCGTACGCGGCGGCGAGCCGGGCCAGCTCCTGCAGGGCGGCTCGGCTGTGACATCGGCCGGTCGGGTTCTGCGGGTTGCACAGCAGGAGCGCGTCCACCCCGCCCGCGAACGCCGCCTCCATCCCGGCGAGATCGAGCACCCAGCCATCGTCCTCCCGCAGCGGGACGGTCACGGCGACCGCGTCGGCCTCCTCCACCATCTCGAAGAACGGCGGGTACACCGGAGGCGTCAGCACCACCCGGCCGCCGACCTCGGGAAGCGCGAGCCGGAGCGACTCGACCACCCCGACCGTCACATCCGTCGCCAGGTGCACCCAGTCGGTGTCCACCCGCCAGCCCCAGGAATCGGCGGCGAAGCGGGCGAACGCCGGTGCCAGCGGGCCGGCCGCGTCGAGGTAGCCGGTGTCGGAGTTCCGGAGTGTCTCGGCGACCCGGTCGAGCACCGCCGGCTCCACGTCGAAGTCCATCTCCGCGACGAAGACAGGGAGGACGTCCGCCGGGTAGCGGCGCCATTTGATACTCGACCTGGTCGCGAAGAGCTGCTCCAGGGGGCGTGCCGGTCCGAAGCTCATGCAGTTCAGGGTGCCTCAGGCGCGCCCGCTGCGCGACCGGAGGTGTCACAGGGCGTAGCAAAGGGGCGGGAGGGAGGCCTCCCGTGCGCGATCTCAGGGCTTCCAGGTGACCGCGAGGGCGAGGGCGGCCATGGCGACGACCGCGCAGCCGGTCGCGAGGAGGACGACCCGCGTGACGCGCATTCCGGCGGATCGTGCCACGAACCCAGTCATGATCGCCGACGCGGCCAGTCCGAGGAGCACCAGCACGCCCGAGATCTCGGTCTTGAACAGGCTCTCTCCGGCATTCAGTGCGGCCATATCGTTGTCGTAAGGCCCGAGCCAGCCGTATCCGGCCAGGAGCCGCAGCGAATCAAGGGCCGAGGCGGCCGGTACCGTGAGCAGGATGACGGTGAAGACCACGATCGTGATGGTCGCCTCCGGAGCGGTCCGCCGCCGTCTCTCCGGGTGCAGGGTGGAGGGCGCGCCGTCCGTTCCGAGCGGATCGGTCTGCGGGCGCTCAGCAGGCCCGCCCGAGAGTTCGTGCGTGTGCGCGTTCACGGTCCGCCACTCAGCGAGCACGCCGTGTAGCCGCCGTCCGCATGGACGATGATCACGACCGGCGTGCCATCGGTGTCGGCGGCGAGGATCTCGCCGCCGCCGATCGTGGTGCCGTTGGGCCGCATTCCCGCCGCTTCGGACGCCGTGGCGGTCTTCGGGCGGTCCAGGGGGCCGCGGCAGCTGTAGTCGCGACCTTGGTACTGGGCCGTCGTCGGAACGGCACGCGGCCACCAATCACCCGTCCTGCCGTGGACCAGGACCGCACCGATCACCACCGCGAGAGCGGCGAGCGCGATCAGTGACGCGGCCACCGTCAACCACCGGCCTTCGTCGCCGGGTCGTCGGGTCGTCGTCATCGTCCCCACCCCCGCAGCACAGCATAACGGGGGACTCGGTGCAGACGGGGGAGCGACCGCCGCAGGAGCGCGAACGGCCCCCGGCGGACCGGGGGCCTTCTCTCTGGTGGGCGATACCAGACTCGAACTGATGACCTCTTCCGTGTGAAGGAAGCGCGCTACCAACTGCGCCAATCGCCCGTGGGGTTCGCATCCGGTGTCCCGGCTGCGAGATTCGATACTAGCCGACGCGGGGCGTGGAATGCACATCGGTCGCGGCCGGGCGCGGCGACACACCCGGGTGGCGTGTCTGGTTTTGGTTTCGGCGAACGGATCAGCTAAAGTCATTCAAGTGCCGCAGGGAACTGCGGAACGAAATGCGGATGTAGCGCAGTGGTAGCGCATCACCTTGCCAAGGTGAGGGTCGCGAGTTCGAATCTCGTCATCCGCTCGAGTCGGCCCGGTCTCTACGGATTCCGGGCCTCTCGATACGGTACGGTACTTTCCGTGTTGTGGCTTCGGTGGATTGGCCGAGAGGCGAGGCAGCGGCCTGCAAAGCCGTATACACGGGTTCGAATCCCGTATCCACCTCGATCCTGAACCTGATTCAGGCTCTGGGCGATTGGCGCAGCGGTAGCGCGCTTCCCTGACACGGAAGAGGTCACTGGTTCGATCCCAGTATCGCCCACCAGAGAGAAACCCCCGGGAGACCGGGGGTTTCGTCGTTTCACGTGCGTATCGTCCCGGAGGCCGCTCGCGGCCCACGGCCGGTCTGGAGGAGAGCTTTCTGGGGCGATCATCGGTGCGCCGTGGCAGGGGAGCGATCGCGGGAGCGATCGAATCATTCTCGTGCGCGTCCCCGCCGCCGTCGCCTAGTATCCGGCTGTGAGTGAAACACCCCCTCCAGCGCCGCCGATCCCCGCCGGCTGGTACGCCGACGATCGAGGTCGTGTTCGTTGGTGGGACGGCAGCTCGTGGACGGAGAAGCGTGCCCCGCTGGCGCAGACCGTACCGCGGACGCCGAGCGGCAGCCTCGGCCTGACCGGGTTCGTCTTCGCGTGCGTCGCGTTTGCCGCAGCTCTCGTCGTCGGGGTCCTCGGTGTGCTCATCGGCCTCGTCGGCGTTGTCGTCTCCGTCTTCGGAACCACGGAACGGCATCGGGGAGGTCGACGGCTCGCCATCGGAGGCGTCGTCCTCTCCGTGGCGTCGATGTGCGTCGGCGTCGTCACATCGTGGATGGCGTGGATGTCCTGAATAGCAGGATACGGATGCGTCGTCCCGTCGCACCGCTGTGAGTTCGGGCGCTCGGAGGGGCGCCTCATGATCGCGATGCGAGCATTTCCTGCCGCTCTGATCACTATAGTATAGTGATCCGAACGTGCATTCCACCGCAGAATGAGCGCTGCCGGCGGCAGGAATCAGCTCGGTGCGGCGGAGGCGCACGGACACAGTCGATCGCCTCCCCGCGCGGAGGACAGAGCAAAGGAGCTCCATGAGCACGGAAGAACTGGCGGCCACCTCCGCGCCGCAATTGACGGGGAAGCCCAGCAGAACCGAGCGGCGGAACCTGCGCGCGCTGAGCTGGGGGCATGCGCTCGAGTGGTACGACTGGGCGATCTTCGGGCTGCTCTCGGTCTACATCGGCGCCGCGTTCTTCCCGTCCAACAACCCGCTGGCGTCGACGTTGAACGCGCTGGCGGTTTTCGCGGTCGGGTTCGTCGCGCGCCCGCTCGGCGGCGTCGTGTTCGGCTTCGTGGCCGACCGCTTCGGCCGGCGGAAGATCATGGTCGGCGCCATCGGAGCGGTGGCGCTCGGCAGCTTCGTCATCGGCGTGCTTCCCGACTACCGCGCCATCGGCGTGGCCGCCCCGATCATCGTCGTCGCCGCTCGCCTCCTGCAGGGACTCTCCGCGGGTGTCGAAGCGCCGCTCGGCACCGCGTACGCCATCGAGCTGGTGCCGAACCGCCCGGGCTACGTCGCCGGGTTCTTCGCCTTCTTCAACAATCTGGGCAACCTGCTGGCGCCGCTCTCCATCTTCTTCATCAGCCTGACCCTCGGGCCGGATGCGCTGGCCGCGTTCGGCTGGCGCATCCCCTTCATCCTCGGCGGAGCGTTCGGCCTGATCGTGCTGTGGCTGCGCAGCACGCTGCCCGAAACCCTCGACACCACGGCGATCCGCACCGTCGGCGGCCGCCGTACCCCGGACAGCACGGTCTGGCGCGACGTGCGGAAGTACTGGCTGAGCGTGCTGGCCACCGTGTTCGTGGTGGGCGCGATCCAGGCATACAACTACACCTGGATCGCCGGCCTCCCGAACCTCGCGAACGGGACGTTCGGTGAGGACCCCACCGCGGTGTTCGCCATCACCACGGGGATGGGCGTCTTCCTGACGATCGGGGCGTTCGTGCTGAGCCGCATCCTCGACCGGTTCCCGCTCTCCCGGTGGTTCGTGGTCGCGCGGATCCTGGCCGTCCCGACGATCTTCCTGGCTCTGCTCTACTCGCAGCCCGGGGTCGGGACGCTCGCCGGTGTGATGTTCGGCGGCGCCATCGTGCTGCTGCTCAACATGACGATCTTCGTCGTCGTGTCGAACTCGCTCCTGCCGCAGCACATCCGCGGGACCGGGCTCGGCCTCGGCTACGGGCTCGGGGTGGCCATCTTCGGCGGCACCGCGTCCTACCTGCTGCTCTGGCTGCAGAGCCAGCAGCTGCTGTGGGTGTTCCCCGTCTACATCTCCGCCCTCTGCGCCATCAGCGTGGTGCTCTACCTCCTCGCCAAGCGGCGCAACGGCCTCTTCGTGGGGAAGTGACCGCCCGAGACCGCCCGCGCCGACAGGCCTCCGTCGGCGCCCGACACCCTCACCCGACGACCTCACCTGACGAACGACACCAAGAGAAAGCATGACGATGGAACGACTGATCATTGACACCGACCCGGGGATCGACGACGCCGGGGCCCTGTTCTGGGCGCTCTCGACGGATGCCTTCCAGATCGAGGCGCTGACGACCGTGTTCGGCAACGTCGACGTCGCCACGGCCACCGCGAACGCGCGCAAGATCGCCGACCTCGCCGGCCGCCCCGAACTGCCGATCTGGCGCGGCTCCGCCCGGCCTCTGGTCGGCGAGCCCCACTACGCCGAGCACATCCACCGCCCCGGCGGAGTGGGCTACTGGGAGTACCCCGACCCCGATCCGCAGGCGGACGACAAGCCGGAGGCGGTGCGCCGGATGATCGAGACCGTCATGGCGGCGCCGGGCGAGGTCACCATCCTGGCCCTCGCACCGCTGACGAACGTCGCCCTGGCGATCACGCTGGAGCCGGAGTTCGCCCGCTCGGTGCGCCGCATCATCTACATGGGCGGAGCCGCCCTCACCTGGGGCAACGTGACCCCCGTCGCGAGCGCGAACATCTTCAACGACCCCGAAGCCGCGGCGATCGTCGTCCAGTCGGGCGCCCCGCTCACGCAGGTCGGCCTGGACGTGTCGAGGAACTTCGCCCTCACCCCGGGCCACCTCGAAACGCTCTGGGCTTCGCAGTCGCCCCTGGGGCGGGCGCTCTGCGAGATGATCGGCTACCCGGACCGCCAGAACGACCGGGACGAGATGCCGGAATGGAAGACCGAGGGCATGCACCTCAACGACGTGCCCTGTGTCGCCTACGCTCTGAACCCGGACTGGTTCACGGTGCGCCGGCTGCACGTCGACGTGGAGCTGCGCGGCGAGTACACCCGTGGGCAGACGGTCGTGCACATGACCGATCGCTGGCACGGCGAGCCGAACGTGGACGTCCTCCTCGGCATCGACGGCCAGGCCGTCGCCGACGCGCTCACCGCCGCGGTCACCGCGTTCGCGCCGACGCGGTAGCGGAGGCCGACCGACGCCACGGATGAGCCGGCCGAACGAGGTATCGGGTCGTCGCCGACATCGAGGCGCCCCGGACGAGCCGTCCGGGGCGCTTCGTCGTGCGTGCGGTCCGATGCCATGATGGGCGACGGGGGATCCTCGACCGACGCCTGACGCTCACCCGTCGTCGGTGGAGATCGTCGCGTCACGATCGAAACGGCGACGCCGGTCCCGACCGCCGCTGACTGCGGCGGTCCGTGGACGGCGTCAGGAGGAGGAACACATGGGCAGGCCGCAACACGGGCAGATCTTCACGACCGAACCACTGGTGATGCGCGCGTTCGCCGCCGAGCTGCGGTACGACCGGGAAGCGGCCGGCCGGTTGGTCGCCGAAGCGCTCGGGGAGGACCTCGGCCCGGCGCTGAGTGTGCGCTGCGAGGCATCCGAGCTGCGGAATCTGGACATCGCCATCGAATTCGCCGGTGCCGTCGTGGTCGGGATCGAGGGGAAGATCGGGCATCGGGCGACCGAGAAGCAGATCGCGGAGGAGCGGGCGGCGGTGGATGGTCGACTCATCCTCCTGGTGAAGGACCGCGACGACGTCGACCTCCCCGCGGTCCCCGGAGAACCACCGCTGTCCGTCATCACCTGGACGGACGCGCTCGCCCACTTCACTCAGTCGCGGATCACCCTCGACGACATCGAGGCCGTCGACGACAGGAAACGGGTGGCGCGTCGCCGTCTCCGATCGATCGACACGTCGGCACTCATCGGGTGGCAGGTGGAAGGCCAGGACGGCGAACGCGGCTGGCCGTCGATCACGGCCTTCGGGCCGGACCTCCAGGACGGGAAGACCCTGATCGTGCAAGTCGAACTGGTGGGCCGGACCGACGGCGAAGCGTACGCCGCGACGGTCGGCATCTCGGTCGCCGCTGACGAATTCGGTCCGTTCGACCCGAGCGCCGCCGACGAAGCGTGTCCGGTCTGGATCGACTACGCGGGCCGCATCGGACAGTTCCTCGACGAGAACCTCCACGGGACGGCCGCCGAGATCTCGCGGTATCCGGCCGCGACGGGCCGGAGCGGTCTCGGCCGGAGCAAGATCGATCAGGCGAACCATTACGGGCTGGACCTGCGCTTCGCGAAAGGCTACGCGGGGGACTACTTGGGCGTCCGCACGCGTCGGGTCGACTCCACGGAACTGACGTCGTTCGCCGAAGTGCTGTTCCCGTCACTCGTCGCTCTCGACGCCCGGCTCCGCTGAGGGATGGCGGCGGTCCCCGTCGCCATCCAGCGCCGCCAGATCATCCGAGCGGCCGATGCGCGACTCGGACGTGTGCCCGTAGTGTGGAGCGCGTGCTGCGCCGATCCGCCGTCGTCATCGCCCTGCTGTGCGTCGTCTGGCTGGTCGCGGGATGCTCGACGATCCGCGATCTCGGCCGGGTCTCTGCAGTGCCGGAACAGGGCACGGCCGCGGAAGGGTGCGCGTCGTCGTCGTCGTCGTCGTCGCCCGCCCCGACCCGGTCGGCGTCCGGCACGAGCGCGCCGACCCCGACCCCGACCCCGACCCCGACCCCGACTCCGACTCCGACACTCGATCCGCAGGTCGCCGGCGAGCTCGGGGCAGCGGTCGACGCCGTGCGTGCGCTGCCTGCCGTGGACCTCGTGGACGCCCAGACCTCGAACGGGCAGACCATGACCTCCGAGCCGGGCAGCCCCGGATGCGCCGTCGTCGAGAACCACTTCGTCACCGAGGTGACGGTGACCATGTCGGCGGACGCGACTCCCGCCCAGGCCGGCGCCGTGCCGACCACCATGGCCGCCCACCTGGCGTGGACGGGGGTGAGTCTGGCACTCCGTGTCCCTCCCGGGAGCGGGCACATCGGAACCGTGGTGCACTACACCGGCACGTTCGACCAGACGATCCCGATCGAGACGGCGACCGACGTCGCGCGCGGACTCTCCACCCTCGCCGCGACGCCGCACGTGTCGTCCGTGGAGGCATCCATCCCGTACACGATGCGCGTCGATTACGGTTCGCTGACCGTCGGCGTCGACACCTCCGAGCAGGCGACCCTCGACGGCGTGCGAGCGGTGATCGAGACGACCATCTTCCGCGACACCACCCTCCACGGGGCGTTCCACAACGGGGCGAAGCCGTGACGACGCGGGCCGCCGCGCACCCGACCTGGTAGCCCCCGCGGAAACACCGCCGACACATCCCGTCACTAGCATCGGCGCATGACCTTCGCGATCCGTCCCGCCGACTTCGCGCAGCCCGCACTGCGCGCGTTCCTCCAGGCGCACCTGGACGACATGGAGCCGACCGCGCCTCCGGAGAGTCGGCATGCGCTCGACCTGGCCGGGCTGCAACGGCCGGGCGTGCGGGTGTGGGTCGCGGCGGACGGCGACGCGGTGATCGGCACCGCCGCCCTCGCCCCGCTCACCCCGCGCTGGGAGGAGCTGAAGAGCATGCGGACCGACCCGCAGCGGCGCGGCGAGGGGATCGCCGCGCGCCTGCTGGCCCACGCACTCGACGACGCCTGGGTCCGCGGCATCGAGCGCGTCTCCCTCGAGACCGGCTCGCAGGAGTTCTTCGCACCGGCCCGGCGGCTGTACGAACGGCACGGGTTCACCGTCTCCGGGCCGTTCGGGTCGTACGTGCTCGACCCCAACAGCGTCTATATGACGCGGGAGCTAGTCTAGCCGCGGGCGCCGCCGCCTCCCGCACCCCGATAGAGTTGGTCCGTTCCCTACAACTACAACTCAAGGAGTGGACAGGTGGCCGACGGCTTCGAGCTCTTCACCGACCGTTCCGTTGTCGCGATGCGCGTCAACGGCGAGCTGAAGGACCTCGCGACGACCGTCACTACGACCGACGTCGTCGAGCCGGTGACCATCGACTCGCCCGACGGTCTCAACATCCTGCGTCACTCCACCGCCCACGTGCTCGCCCAGGCCGTGCAGGCGATCAACCCGGAGGCCAAGCTCGGCATCGGTCCGCCCATCACCGACGGCTTCTACTACGACTTCGACGTCGCCGAGCCGTTCACCCCGGAGGACCTCAAGGCGCTCGACAAGGAGATGGCGCGAATCGTGCGCGCGGGCCAGCGCTTCGTGCGCCGGGTCGTCACGGACGATGAGGCGCGCGCCGAGCTCGCCGGCGAGCCGTACAAGCTCGAGCTGATCGGCCTCAAGGGGTCGGCCTCCGCGGGCGGCACGGTTGCATCAGACTCTGGCGAGAACGTCGAGGTGGGCGGCGGCGAGCTGACCATCTACGACAACGTCGACCCCAAGAGCGGCGAGACGGTCTGGAAGGACCTCTGCCGCGGACCGCACGTCCCGAGCACACGCATGATCGGCAACGGCTGGGCGCTCACCCGCGTGGCCGCCGCCTACTGGCGCGGCTCCGAGAAGAACCCGCAGCTGCAGCGCGTCTACGGCACCGCGTGGCCGACGAAGGACGAGCTGCGCGCCTACCAGACCCGCATGGAGGAGGCCGCCAAGCGCGACCACCGCAAGCTGGGCGCCGAGCTGGACCTGTTCTCGTTCCCCGAGGAGATCGGATCCGGTCTCGCGGTCTTCCACCCGCGCGGTGGGATCATCCGCAAGGAGATCGAGGACTACATGCGCGAGCGCCTCATCGCCAACGGGTACGAGGTCGTGAACACGCCGCACATCACCAAGGCGCACCTGTTCGAGACCAGTCAGCACCTCAACTGGTACAAGGACGGCATGTTCCCGCCCATGCACCTCGACGAGGAGCACGACGCGGACGGCAACATCACCCGGCAGGGGCAGGACTACTACCTCAAGCCGATGAACTGCCCGATGCACAACCTGATCTTCCGGGCGCGCGGCCGCAGCTACCGCGAGCTGCCGCTGCGCCTGGCCGAGTTCGGGACGGTGTACCGGTACGAGAAGTCGGGCACGCTGTCCGGCCTCACCCGCGTGCGCGGCCTCACCCAGGACGACGCCCACATCTACGTGACGGACGACCAGATCAAGGACGAGGTCGCCAGCCAGCTCCAGTTCGTGCTGGAGACCCTGCGCGGCTACGGCCTGACCGACTTCTACCTGGAGCTCTCCACCAAGGACCCGGAGAAGTACGTCGGTTCCGACGAGAGCTGGGAGACGGCGACCGAGACGCTCCGCGAGGTGGCGATCGAGTCGGGGCTGGAGCTCGTGGACGACCCGGCCGGCGCCGCGTTCTACGGCCCGAAGATCTCCGTGCAGGCGCGCGACGCGATCGGCCGCACCTGGCAGCTGTCGACGGTCCAGCTGGACTTCAACCAGCCGGAGCTGTTCGAGCTGGAGTACAACGCGGCCGACGGCACGCGCAAGCAGCCGGCGATGATCCACCGGGCGCTGCTCGGCTCGATCGAACGGTTCTTCGCCATCCTGCTCGAACACTACGCGGGCGCCTTCCCGGTCTGGCTGTCGCCGGTCCAGGTCGTGGGCATCCCCGTCGCCGACGCGTACGGCCCGTTCCTCGACGACGTGATCGCCCAGCTCCGCGCCCAGGGCGTGCGGGCCGAGGTCGACCACTCGGACGACCGGATGCAGAAGAAGATCCGCACGCACACCAAGGCGAAGGTCCCCTTCCAGCTCATCGTGGGCGAGGAGGACGCCGGGGCGGGCACGGTGAGCTTCCGCTTCCGCGACGGCAGCCAGCTGAACGGCGTGCCGGTCGCGGAGGCGATCGAGCGCATCGTCGCGAGCATCCGCAGCCACGAGCTGGTCGACACCGCATGGCCCGCCTGAGTCTGGACGACTACGCCGCCCCCGAACCGGGCGACGGACACGACGGCGTCGGCGCAGACCGGGTCCGCGTCGACGACCCGTCGTACCTCGTCGGGGTGCCGGACGAGTTCCAGCGGCTGTGGACCCCGCACCGGATGGTCTACATACAGCACGGTCAGCAGCCCGGCGCGGACGACTGCCCGTTCTGCGTCGCACCCAGTATGAGCGACGAGGATGCGCTGATCGTCGCCCGCGGCGAGCATGCGTACGCGCTGCTCAACCTCTTCCCGTACAACAGCGGCCACCTGCTGGTCTGCCCGTACCGCCACATCGCCACCTACGACGAGGCGACGCCCGAGGAGGTCGCCGAGATCGGCTCCCTCACCCAGACGGCGATGCGGGTCATCCGGGAGGTGTCGAAGAACGACGGCTTCAACATCGGGATGAACCAGGGTGCGATCGCCGGAGCCGGGATCGCGGCGCACCTGCACCAGCACATCGTGCCGCGCTGGGCGCAGGACGCGAACTTCCTGCCGATCATCGCCAAGACGAAGGCGCTGCCGCAGCTGCTCGGCGACGTGCGCGCCTCCCTCGCGGCCGCCTGGCCCGTGTCCTGACGCGTCGGCATTCGTGCCGAATGTCGACTCTCGCGCCCGCGGAGTCGACATTCGGCACGAACGTGCGGGAGGTCAGCGCACCTGGCGGACGGGGAACTGCTCGCGCGGGTGCGCGTACGACTCCTGCGCCTCGACGAGCTGCAGCTCCCGGTCACCCGACTCCAGCGTCCGGGTGAGCAGGTCGAACACGCTCGACACGGTCTTGCGGAGGGCGATCTCGGCGCTGCCCGTGCGCACGTAGTGCGCCGTGAAGAGCGCGGCGGTGACGTCTCCCGAGCCGTTCGCCTTCATCGGCAGGCGCGGGGTCTGCACGATCCACGCGCCGGAGTCGTCGGCGGCGAGCATCTCGATCGTGTCCGCGGGCTGGTCCGGGCGCTCGACGCTCGTCACGAGCACGGTCCGCGGGCCCATCGCGCGGGCGGCGTCGACCGACTCCAGCGTCGACTCCAGCGTGTCCGGCGTCGTGCCGGTCAGGTAGCCGAGCTCGAACTGGTTGGGGGTGATGATGTCGGCCACCGGGACGACGCGGTCGCGCAGCAGGTCCGGGATGGCCGGTGCGACGAAGCAGCCCGACTTGGCGTTCCCCATCACCGGGTCGCAGGCGTAGACCGCGTCCGGGTTGGCCGCCTTCACGCGTGCGACGGCGTCGATGATGACGTCCCCGATCCCCTCGCCGCCCTGGTAGCCGGAGAGCACGGCGTCGACCTGTCCGAGCACCCCGCGCTCCTCGATGCCGGTGATGACCGCGCGGACGTCGTCGGGGGCGATCAGCGGCCCGCGCCAGGCGCCGTAGCCGGTGTGGTTGGAGAAGTTCACCGTGTAGACGGGGAGCACCTCGACGCCGATGCGCTGGAGCGGGAAGACGGCGGCGGAGTTGCCGACGTGACCGTAGGCGACCGCGGACTGGATCGAGAGGATCTTCATCCCTCGATCCTCTCACCCCGCGCGGGGGTGCTCCGTCCGCCGGTGGCATCGGCCAGGTCGTCGAGCAGGCGTGCGGACTCGTCCTCGGAGAGGTCGTGGACGGTCAACCGCAGGTGGTGCGACGGCGCCGGGTCGTCCGAGAGCACGAACTCGTCGCCGGTGCGGGCGAGCCAGCCACGGCGCATCAGGCGATCCGCGACCACGCGTGCGGTCAGCGGCAGCTCGACCCAGAGATTGAGCCCGTCCGCCGCGGTGGCGGGTAGCCCGCGCTCGGCCAGGAGCGCGGCGAACCGGGCGTTCTGCTCCGCGTAGTGGGCGCCGGCCTCGGCGATGGCACGCAGCGCGTCCGGATCGGTGAGCTGCGCGAGCACCAGCCGCTGCAGGATGTGACTGACCCAGGTCGTCCCCGGGCTCAACCGGAAGGCGAGCCGCTCGGCCGTCTCCGGGTCGGTGGCGGCCAGCGCGACGCACATGTCGGGCCCGAGGAACTTGGAGACGGAGCGCACCAGCGCGTAGCGACGGTGGCCGGGCCCGATGAGCGTCTCGTACGGGCGCTGCGAGAGCATCGAGAAGTGGTCGTCCTCGATGACGAGCACGTAGGGGTGATCCGCCAGGAGGGCGCGCAGCGCGGCGGCACGACCGGGGGAGAGGGTCGCGCCGGTCGGATTCTGCGCTCGGGGCGTGCAGATGATCGCACGCACGCCCGCGTCGAGTGCCGCCTGCACGCCGTCGACGGTCATCCCCTCGTCGTCGACGGGGACAGGGACGGCCCGGTAGCCGCCATGCCGCACCGTGTGGATGCTGGCGAGGAAGCAGGGGTCCTCCAGCGCGATCGCATCGTCCCGGAGCAGCGCCTGCGCGAGGAGGCGCTCGACCGCGTCGACGGCGCCGCTGGTGACGGTGATGCGGAGGTCGAGCCCGGGCAGGTCGCTCTCCGCCCAGGTGCGCGCCCACTGCTCGAGGGCGGGGTCGATCACGGGTTCGCCGTAGAGCACCGGGCGGCCGATCGCACCCGCGAGCGCGCGGGAGGCGTCCGGGATGCGTGCCGGGTCCGGGTTGCCGGTGCCGATGTCGCGCAGGACGCTGTCGCGCGCGTAGCCCTCCTGGGCCACCGCCTCGACACCGGCGATGACCGTGCCGGCGCGCCCACGCGCCACGACGACGCCCGCCTGCGCCAGGAGCCGGTAGGCCGCGACGGCGGTGTTGCGGTTCACGCCCAGCTGCCCGGCGAGCTCGCGCACCGGCGGGAGGGCGTCCCCGCGACGCAGCCGTCCGCGCTCGTGCAGGGCGCGGACGCTCGCCGCGATCTCGGCGGCCGTCGTGCCGGTGATGCTCAGTTCATCCATGTCGGAACCGAGTCTAGTGATCGGTTTCCGGGATGCTATGGTTCGGCATAGGTCAAAAACGATTACGTTCCGCACGAAAGGGCGACCATGACAGACACGCACCAGGGCACCGCCACCGGATCGAGCCGCGTCAAGCGCGGGCTCGCCGAGATGCTGAAGGGCGGCGTCATCATGGACGTCGTCACGCCCGAGCAGGCCCGGATCGCCGAGGACGCCGGCGCCGTCGCGGTCATGGCGCTCGAGCGCGCGCCCGCCGACATCCGCGCCCAGGGCGGTGTCGCCCGGATGAGCGACCCCGACCTGATCGACGCGATCATCGCCGAGGTGTCCATCCCGGTCATGGCGAAGGCGCGCATCGGCCACTTCGTCGAGGCGCAGGTGCTGGAGGCGCTCGACGTCGACTACATCGACGAGTCCGAGGTGCTCTCGCCGGCCGACTACGTCAACCACATCGACAAGTGGAAGTTCACCGTCCCCTTCGTCTGCGGCGCCACCAACCTCGGTGAGGCGCTGCGCCGCATCAACGAAGGCGCGGCGATGATCCGCTCGAAGGGCGAGGCCGGCACCGGGGATGTCTCCGAGGCCACGAAGCACATCCGCAAGATCACCGCCGAGATCAACGCCCTCTCGTCGATGTCGAAGGACGAACTCTACGTCGCGGCGAAGGAGCTCCAGGCGCCCTACGAGCTGGTCGCCGAGATCGCTGAGACCGGGAAGCTCCCGGTCGTGCTGTTCACCGCGGGCGGCGTGGCCACCCCGGCCGACGCGGCGATGATGATGCAGCTGGGCGCCGACGGCGTGTTCGTCGGTTCCGGCATCTTCAAGTCGGGCAATCCCGAGCAGCGGGCCGCCGCCATCGTCAAGGCGACCACCTTCCACGACGACCCGAAGGTCATCGCGGAGGTCTCGCGCGGCCTCGGCGAGGCGATGGTCGGCATCAACGTCGCCGATCTCGCCGCCCCGCACCGCCTGTCCGAGCGTGGCTGGTAAGTGCTGAGCGACCAGCGCGCGCCGCGCGTCGGCGTCCTGGCCCTGCAGGGGGACTTCCGCGAGCACCTCGCGGTCCTGCGCGGCCTCGGCGCCGACGCCGTCCCGGTTCGGCGGTCGGAGGAGCTCGCGACGGTGGAGGGCCTGGTCATCCCCGGCGGCGAGTCCAGTGTGATGGACAAGCTGTCCCGGGCGTTCGGCCTCGCCGAGCCGCTGCGGGCGGCCATCGCGGGCGGGCTGCCGGTGTACGGCACCTGTGCCGGGCTCATCATGCTCGCCGACACCATCGTCGACGGGATCGCCGGGCAGCAGAGCCTCGGCGGGCTGGATGTGGCCGTGCGCCGCAATGCGTTCGGCTCCCAGGTGGACTCCTTCGAGACCGACCTCGACATCCCTGCGATCGGCGGCGAGCCGATGCACGCCGTCTTCATCCGCGCGCCCATCGTGGAGCGGGTCGGCGAGCGCGCCACCGCGCTGGCCCGGGTGACGGACGGTCGCGTGGTCGCGGTGGAGCAGGGCAACCTGCTCGGGACGTCGTTCCATCCGGAGATCACGGGCGACACCCGCTTCCACGCGTACTTCCTGCGGAAGATACGATCGCACGGGTGACCGCGCCGACCCCGTCCGCCTCGCCCTCCGCGTCGCCGTTCCCCTACGAGTCGCAGTGGGGCGACCTGCGGTGCAACGAGCCGCTGATCGTGCGCGGCGAGTCTCCGGCGCGCTGTCACGATTGGACCGTCGACGGCTACGCCTCGGCGGCCGAGTACGAGTTCTGGGCCGCGCACGTGTGCGGACTCGCGTGCCTGCGCTCGGTCCTGCGGGCCTGGCGGCCCGAGCTGGGAGTCGTGCCGATGGCGCGGCTCATCGCGGGCGCCGTGGCGGCGGAGGCGCTGGTCCGGCGGGAGGATACGGTCGACGGCCTGTCCTACCGGCCGTTCCTCGCCTGGATCGCCGACGAGTTCGCGATCGAGGGTGAGGTGGTCGAGCGCACCCCGACTGCGGCGTTCCTGCCGCTGGTGCGCCCCGGACAGGTCGTCCTGGCCTCGGTCTCGCCGGAGATCCGCTGGCCGGAGCGCGCGAACGAGCGTCGCGGGGGACACCTCGTCCTGGTGCACGACCGGGTCGGCGACCGGTTCGTGTTCCACAACCCGTCGGGCATCGGGCCGACCGCGGCGAACGCGACCGCGGATGTCGCGACCTTCGCCCGGTTCCACGCCGAGCGGGGGATGGTCCTGCGCGACGGACGGGCCGCATTACTATAGACAGGTTCAGAACGTAACTCGAGGGAGCAGCAGTGTCCGGGCATTCCAAGTGGGCCACGACCAAGCACAAGAAGGCGGTCATCGACGCACGCCGTGCCAAGTCGTTCGCCAAGCTCATCAAGAACATCGAGGTCGCGGCGAAGACCGGCGGCGCCGACATGTCGGGCAACCCGACCCTCGTCGACGCGGTGCAGAAGGCCAAGAAGACCTCCGTCCCCAACGACAACATCGACCGCGCGATCAAGCGCGGCGCCGGTCTCACCGGTGAGGTCATCGACTACAGCACGATCATGTACGAGGGCTACGGCCCGGGCGGAGTTGCCCTGCTGATCGAGTGCCTCACCGAGAACAAGAACCGTGCCGCCGCCGAGGTGCGCACGGCGATGACCCGCAACGGCGGCACCATGGCCGACCCGGGCAGTGTCGCGTACAACTTCCACCGCAAGGGCGTCATCGTGGTGCCGCACGCGGACGGCGTCGACGAGGACACCGTCCTCACGGCCGTCCTCGACGCGGGCGCCGAAGAGGTCACCGACCGCGGCGAGAGCTTCGAGGTGCTGACCGAGGCGACCGACCTGGTCGCGGCGCGGACCGCGCTGCAGGAGGCCGGCATCGACTACGACTCGGCCGACGCCGAGTTCGTCGCCACCGTCAACGTGGAGGCCGACGCCGACGTCGCCCGCAAGGTGTTCAGACTCATCGACGCTCTCGAGGACTCGGACGACGTGCAGAACGTCTACACGAACCTCGACCTGACCCCCGAGGTCCAGGCGCAGCTCGACGAGGACGACGAGTAAGCAGGCCGCCATGTCGATCCGGGTGCTCGGCATCGACCCCGGACTCACGCGGTGCGGTGTCGGGATCGTCGACGTGCGACCCGACCGCCGTGCCGCGCTGGTGGAGGTGACGGTCATCCGTACCCCGCCCTCGATGCCGCTCGAGGAGCGCCTCCTCGCCGTGGGTGACGGGATCGAACGGCTCCTCGACGAGCACCGACCGGTCGCCGTCGCGATCGAGCGAGTGTTCGCGCAGCACAACCTGAACACCGTGATGGGCGTGGCCCAGGTGAGCGGTGTCGCCCTGCACGCCGCCGCCAAGCGCGGCCTCCCGGTCGCCCTGCACACGCCGAGCGAGGTCAAGGCGGCGATCACGGGCTATGGCGCCGCCGACAAGAAGCAGGTGCAGGCGATGGTCGCCCGCATCCTCGGCCTGACGGAGGTCCCCAAGCCCGCGGACGCCGCGGACGCCCTCGCGATCGCGATCTGCCACGCCTGGCGCGGGGCCCCGGCGCCGTCGACCCACGGCGCCGTCGGAGGCGCGGGGGACGCGGCCGGCGGAGGAGCGCAGGAGACTCCTGCGCAGGCCGCATGGCGCGCCGCGGAGCGCTCCGCCCGGTCGTCGGCGGTGCCCCGTAGGCTGGCCAGGTGATCTCCTCTCTCCGCGGCACCGTCCTCTCCGCGAGCGGCGGCACCGCCGTGATCGAGGTCGGCGGCGTCGGGTTCGCGGTGCAGCTGACCCCCGACCACGTCCTCTCCCTCCGCACCGGCGATGAGACCTTCGTGCACACGTCGATGATTGTGCGCGAGGACTCCTTGCAGTTGTTCGGCTTCGTCGACCGCGAGCAGCTCGACGTCTTCGAGGTGCTCACCGGCGTGAGCGGCGTCGGTCCCAAGTCGGCGATCGGCGTGCTGTCCGTGCTCTCGCCCGACCAGATTGCCGATGCGGTCGCCGCCGACGACGACGCGCCGTTCCGCAAGGTCTCCGGGATCGGCCCCAAGACGGCGAAGCTGATCGTCGTGTCCTTGACGGGCAAGCTCACGGCCACGCGCCGCGCCGCGCCGGCCCGGCCGTCCGCGGGCGTGCCCTCGTCGACGTCCGACAGCGTCCTCATCGCCCTCGTCGGCCTGGGCTGGCCCGAGAAGGTGGCCGTCGAGGCGATCGCCGACGTGGTCGCCGAGACCGCGGAGTCGGCGCGCGACACCGTCCCCGCCCTGCTGCGTCTGACCCTCTCCCGGCTCGGTCCCGCTGCGCAGGCCGCCCGATGAGCGGCGACCGGATGAGCGACGACGCGGCGGGCGACGATCTCACGGCCCCCGAGCTCGAGTCGGAGTCGGAGCTCGCCTTCGAGGGCGCCCTGCGTCCCCGGTCCCTGGCCGAGTTCGTCGGTCAGGCCAAGGTGCGCGGTCAGCTCCAGCTGCTGCTCACCGCCGCGACGATGCAGGACCGCACGGCGGACCACATCCTGCTCGCCGGACCGCCCGGACTCGGCAAGACCACGCTCGCGATGATCGTCGCCCACGAGAGCGGTCGTCCGCTGCGGATGTCCAGCGGCCCGGCCATCCAGCACGCGGGGGACCTCGCCGCGCTGCTGTCGTCGCTCACCCCCGGCGAGGTGCTCTTCATCGACGAGATCCACCGGATGGCACGGTCGGCGGAAGAGATGCTGTACCTCGCGATGGAGGACTTCCGCATCGACATCATGGTCGGCAAGGGGGCGGGCGCGACATCGATCCCGCTCGACCTCGCGCCGTTCACGCTCGTCGGGGCCACCACCCGGTCGGGGCTGCTGCCCAACCCGCTGCGCGACCGGTTCGGATTCACCGCTCACCTCGAGTTCTACGACGAGAGCGAGCTGACGCAGGTGCTCACGCGTGCGGCCACGATGCTCGAGCTGGAGATCGACCGGGAGGCGCTGGCCGAGATCGCCGGCCGGTGCCGCGGGACGCCGCGTATCGCCAACCGGTTGCTGCGACGCGTCCGCGACTACGCCCTCGTCCACGGCGGTGCGGCCGACCTGGCCGCGGTGAGTGCTGCGCTCGAACTGTACGACGTGGACCCGCTGGGGCTGGACCGGCTCGACCGCGCCGTGCTGCACGCGATCCTGGAGCGGTTCGACGGCGGTCCGGTCGGGCTGAACACCCTCGCCGTCTCCGTCGGTGAGGAGGCCGAGACGATCGAGGCGGTCGTCGAGCCCTTCCTGGTCAGGATCGGGCTGCTCTCGCGCACCCCCCGAGGGCGGGTCGCGACTCCCGCCGCGTGGCGCCATTTCGGGATTCCCGGCCCGCATCAAGGCCGTTCGGAGCAACCATCACTGATCGATGACTTATGATGTGAGGTGGCCGCTCGGCCCCTCATACTCCCCACCGGAAGGTTCGGCAGAAATTCATGACCATTGATCCGCTGACTATTGTGATGGTCGTCATTCTGGCGGCCCTCATCTTCTTCATGTTCCGCAACAGCCGCAAGCGCCAGCGCGAGCAGGCCGAGACGCGTTCGAAGATGGTGCCGGGCGCCGAGGTCATGACCAACTTCGGTGTCTACGGGACGCTGCTGTCCGTCAACGAGGACGACAACACCGCGCTCGTCGAGACCAGCCCCGGGCACGTCCTGAAGGTGCACCGCCAGGTGCTCGCCCGCGTCGTGGAGCCTACCGTCGACGAGCCGGCCGAGGCCGACGTCGACCAGGACGCCATCGCCGGGACCACCGAGCTGAACGAGGACCACGCCATCCGCCACGACGAGCCGGAGTACGGCGAGCGGATCGACGAGTCCTCGAAGAAGCCCGGCGCGAAGAGCGACGACTAACTCCCGACCCGTGGGCCGCGGCGCTTCTGCGTGCGCGGAACACTCGTAGAAAGCTGAGTTCCTAGGTGGCAAAGTCGACTCCGGTCAAGAAAGCCTGGCGTTCGCTGTCGTGGCTCGGCGTGCTGGTGGTGGTCCTGCTCGGGACCCTCACGGCCGGCGTGCTGTTCAGCAATGCGACGTGGCTGCCGAAGCTCGCCCTCGACCTCGAGGGCGGCACCCAGGTGATCCTGACGCCGCAGGTCGAGAACGGTCAGCAGATCCAGCAGCAGCAGCTGGACCAGGCCGTCTCGATCATCCGTCAGCGCATCGACGCCACTGGGATCTCCGAGGCGCAGATCTCCACCGAGGGCTCGCGCAACATCGTCGTCTCCCTCCCGGGCACCCCGGACGAGGCGACCCTCAACCGGGTGAAGTCGAGCGCGCGCCTCGACTTCCGTCCTGTGCTGGTCGCGGGCGGTCCGACCAACGAAGTCGTGGGAGCGGACGGCAAGTCGACTCCTGCGCCGACGCCGGCGCCCGGTCTGGAGTCGACCCCGTCGACCTCGCCGACCAACGGCAGCGACCTCGCCTGGGTGACGCCGAAGCTCCAGGCGGACTTCAACGCCTACTCCTGCACCGCGAATGAGTCGACGGACACCAGCTCCGCGCCGACCGATCAGCCGCTCATCACCTGCGACGACCAGAACCAGGTGAAGTACCTGCTCGGACCGGTGGAGGTCAAGGGTCAGAACATCAGCGACGCCAGCGCCGGACTGGTGCAGACGTCGCAGGGCGCCACCACGGGTCGGTGGGCCGTCAACATCGTGTTCGACTCCACGGGCACGAAGCAGTTCGCCGATGTGACCACCCGTCTGGTGGGCCTCACCGGGGCGCAGAACCAGTTCGCGATCGTGCTCGACGGCAAGGTGATCTCCGCGCCGACCACTCAGGCCGCGATCACGGACGGCAAGCCGCAGATCACCGGCAACTTCACCGAGACCACCGCGAAGTCGCTGGCCGACCAGCTGAAGTTCGGCGCGCTGCCGTTCAGCTTCAAGGTGCAGAGCCAGGACACGATCTCGGCCACCCTGGGTTCCGCGCAGCTGATCAGCGGTCTCGTCGCGGGTCTGATCGGTCTGATCCTGGTCGCGATCTACACGTTCTTCCAGTACCGGTTGCTCGGTTTCGTCACGATCGTGTCGCTCGTCGTGGCCGGTGTGCTCACCTGGCTGACGATCTCGCTGCTCTCGTGGCACTACGGCTACCGACTGTCGCTCGCCGGCGTCGCCGGTCTGATCGTCGCGATCGGCTTCACAGCGGACTCGTTCATCGTCTACTTCGAACGAATACGCGACGAGTTGCGCGACGGGAGGAGTCTCGAGTCGGCGGTGGAGGCCGGATGGGCCCGTGCCCGGCGGACGATCTATGCATCGAAGGCCACCAACCTGCTCGCGGCCGTGGTGCTGTACGTCCTGGCCGCCGCGAATGTCCGTGGCTTCGCGTTCACACTGGGTCTGACCACGATCATCGACGTGATCGTCGTGCTCCTGTTCACCCACCCGACGCTGCAGCTGCTCGGCCGGACGCGCTTCTTCAGCACCGGCCACGCCTGGTCGGGTCTCGACCCGCAGGCGCTCGGAGCGGTGTACCGGGGTGCAGCGCAGTTCCGCACGCCGTCGGCCGCCAAGATCGGCGCCGGTACGGCCGCACGCAGCAGCAAGGAGGCGGCCCGCCGCCAGACGATCGCCGAGCGCAAGGCCGCTGAGCTCAGCGGCGCCTCGACCTCCTCCGATCGATCGACCGATGGGAAGGACTCCTGATGGCCGCCAGTCGTCTCACCAAGTTCGGAAACGACCTCTACACCGGCGCACGCTCGTTCGACTTCGTCGGCAAGCGCAAGATCTGGTACGTCATCGCGGCGGTGATGGTGATCGTCTCGATCCTCATCCCGATCGTCAAGGGCGGGTTCAACTTCTCGATCGAGTTCCGCGGTGGTTCGCAGTTCCAGATCACCAACGTCGAGAGCACGGACACCAACAAGGCGCAGTCCGCGGTGACGAGCGTCGTGCCGAACGCGGTCTCGCACATCAGCGTCGTCGGGTCCAACGCCGTCCAGGTGCAGACCGACCAGCTGTCCGAGACCGAGACCAAGGCGGTCGCCGACGCGCTCGCCAAGGCGTACGACGTCCCGGCTTCGGAGGTCGCCTCGACCTTCATCGGCCCGTCGTGGGGCGCCGACGTGACGCAGCAGTCCATCCAGGGCCTCGTGGTGTTCCTGCTCCTGGCGTTCATCGCGATGGCGTTGTACTTCCGCACCTGGAAGATGTCGGCCTCGGCGATCATCTCCCTGTTCCACGACCTGATCATCACCGCGGGCATCTACGCCCTGGTGGGCTTCGAGGTCTCGCCGGCGACGATGATCGGCTTCCTGACGATCCTCGGATACTCGCTGTACGACACGGTCGTGGTCTTCGACAAGGTCCGGGAGAACACCCGCGAGGAGTTCGAGCTCACGCGACGGACGTTCGCCGAGTCGGTCAACCTCGCGGTGAACCAGACCCTGGTGCGGTCGATCAACACCGCGGTCGTCGCGGTGCTCCCGGTCGCCTCCATTCTGTTCATCGGCGCCTACGCCCTCGGTGCGGCGACGCTGCGCGACATCTCGCTCGCGCTGCTGATCGGAATCATCGTCGGCACGTACTCGACGATCTTCCTGGCCGCCCCGATGTACTCGCAGTTCCGCGAGGGCGAGCCCGCCGTGAAGAAGCACGACCAGAAGGTGCGCGCCATCCGTCCGAAGGCTGCTGCGGCGGCCCCCGAAGCGGTCGCGGCGGAGTAGCGCACACGCATGGGCGGCCCCTATCTCTCCGAGGACGAGGTGAGCGCTGCCCGCGCTCGCGAGCTCATCGCGGCGGGCGACGCCTGGCTGCTGGACGTTCGTGAACCGTACGAGTGGGAGGAGGTGCGCTCTCCGGATGCGCACCTCATCCCGCTCTCCCAGCTGCAGGAGCGTCAGGACGAGCTCCCGGAGGATCGGCAGATCCTGGTGATCTGCCACTCCGGCGCCCGATCGCGCATGGTGACCGATGCCCTCCTCCGCGCCGATTTCCCGGCGGCGAACGTGGCCGGCGGCATGATCGCGTGGGAGTCCGGCGGAGCCCCTGTCGAGCGCGGAGCGAGCCCGTCCGGAGCCGTCGGCTGATCGCTGCGAGCGGACGGTGGCCGGGTGGGCCCCGGGATGCGGCGATAATGGACGACAGGAGGCGCGCACATGGTTGATACTTCGACACCGCAGTCCGCCTCGCTGCGCCGTCTCGTCCCGCGCATCTTCTCGCGGGCGCAGCCCGCCGGCGCCGTCGACACCCTGATCCGCACGGTGCGCATGCACCACCCGAAGGCCGACCTCTCGCTGATCGAGCGCGCCTACGCCGTCGCCGAACGCGCCCACACCGGCCAGAAGCGCCGGTCGGGGGAGCCGTACATCACCCACCCGGTCGCCGTCGCGCAGATCATCGCCGACCTCGGCATCGGCGCGAAGACGATCGCCGCGGCGTTGCTGCATGACACGGTCGAGGACACCGAGTACACCCTCGACGAGCTGCGCGACCAGTTCGGCGATGAGATCGCCATGCTCGTCGACGGCGTGACGAAGCTCGACAAGGTCAAGTACGGCGACAGCGCGCAGGCCGAGACGGTCCGCAAGATGATCGTCGCGATGTCGAAGGACATCCGTGTTCTGATCATCAAGTTGGCGGACCGCCTGCACAACGCGCGCACCTGGGGCTTCGTTCCCGCGGCCAACGCCACCCGCAAGGCGACGGAGACGCTGGAGATCTATGCGCCGCTCGCGCATCGGCTCGGTATCCAGACCATCAAGTGGGAGCTCGAGGACCTCTCGTTCGCGGTGCTGTATCCGAAGCTCTACGCGGAGATCGAGAGCCTCGTGAAGCAGCGCACGCCCGAGCGCGAGCGGCTCGTGCAGCAGGTCATCGACGCGATCAACGACGATCTCAAGTCCGCGCGCATCCGCGGCAAGGTCGTCGGCCGGCCGAAGCAGTACTACTCGATCTACCAGAAGATGGTCGTCCGCGGCCGCGAGTTCGACGACATCTACGACCTCGTCGGCATCCGGGTCCTGGTCAACACGGTGCGCGACTGCTACGCCGTGCTCGGGCAGATCCACTCGCGCTGGACTCCGATGCCCGGACGGTTCAAGGACTACATCGCGACGCCGAAGTTCAACCTCTACCAATCGCTGCACACGACCGTCATCGGTCCTCAGGGGCGCCCGGTAGAGATCCAGATCCGGACCGAGGAGATGCACCAGCGGGCCGAGTTCGGTGTCGCCGCGCACTGGAAGTACAAGGAGCAGACCACCGGCAAGAGCTCGGGAGGCCCGGCCTCGGTCGACACCGACCTGGCGTGGCTCGCTCACATCTCCGATTGGCAGGCCGAGACCGCCGACCCCACCGAGTTCCTCGACTCGCTCCGCTTCGAGATCGGGGCGAAGGAGGTCTACGTCTTCACGCCGAAGGGGCGGGTGATCGGGCTGCCCGCCGGGGCGACGCCTGTGGACTTCGCCTACGCCGTGCACACCGAAGTCGGCCACCGGACGATGGGCGCCAAGGTCAATGGCCGTCTCGTTCCGCTGGAGAGCACCCTCGCCACCGGTGATGTGGTCGAGATCTTCACGTCCAAGAATCCGGATTCCGGCCCGAGCCAGGACTGGCTCAACTTCGTTCAGAGCCCGCGGGCGCGCAACAAGATCCGGCAGTGGTTCACCAAGGAACGCCGCGACGAGGCGATCGAGCAGGGCAAGGATGCGATCGCCCGGGCGATGCGCAAGCAGAACCTGCCGCTGCAGAAGCTGATGACGCAGGATGCGCTCGTCGAGGTGGCCTCGTCGCTCAAGTACGCCGACGTGTCCACGCTCTACGCCGCCGTGGGCGAGGGGCACGTCTCGACCCAGTCCGTGATCGAGAAGGTCGTCGCGTCGCTGCAGAGCGATGTGGAGTCCGACGGCGAGCTGGAGATCCCGGTCAAGGGACGCGCGCGCCAACTCCGCAACAGCGACTCGGGCGTGCTGGTCCGCGGCGCTCCGGACATCCTGGTGAAGCTCGCGAAGTGCTGCACGCCGGTTCCGGGGGATCCGATCGTCGGATTCATCACCCGCGGTCAGGGAGTCTCCGTGCACCAGGCGAACTGCCACAACGTGCAGTCCCTGCTGCAGGAGCCCGAGCGGATGATCGACGTGGAGTGGGCGCCGAGCTCGAAGAGCGTCTTCCTCGTGCAGATCCAGGTCGAGGCGCTCGACCGTTCCGGACTGCTCTCGGACGTCACGCGGGTGCTCTCGGAGCATCATGTCAACATCCTCTCGGCCACGGTCACGACATCGAGCGATCGCCTCGCTCTGAGCCGGTTCGTCTTCGAGATGGGCGACACCACCCACCTCGACCGCGTGCTGAACGCGGTGCGCCGCATCGACGGCGTCTACGACGTCTACCGGGTCAGCGCCGGCTGACATCGGCCCGCTCCTCGACGCGGCCGGCAGGCGGCTCGACCAACGGCAGCCGCACCTGCTCCACCATCCGCAGGCGTTCCATCGCCCGCGCCGACCCGCCGCGCCGGGTGCTCGGGATGAACGGGACGAGCGCCTCGGGCGACATCGCCGCGAGCGAGAGCAGATGGCGGAGTTCGAGCGCGTCGGCGTGCTCGAACCCGGGCGCCTTGAGCATCAGGTCGGCGGCGGTCCGCAGTGGTGTCGTGACGGCGATCGGCCCGATCAGCTGCGTCTCACCCGCCGTGAAGGACCGCTGGCGGCCGTCCACCCGCGCGGGGAACCGGGTTCCTCGGTTGGAGGGCGAGACGCAGACCTGCGGCCGGCCAGGGGGACTGTTGCGGGTGCCGTGGATCCACGCGGCCGTGCCCCGTTCGGCAATGGAGCGCCGAGGGACGGTCGACGAGAGCGCGCGCGCACGCAGCCCGGGGGTGTCCGGTGTGTCTGTCGTCGCAAAGGATTCGCCGACCCGGTAGAGCTGGCCGTCGAGACACAGCGCCAGGAGTTCGGCGAGGGGGAGGACGCGACGGTCGAAGAGGGTGGGGCAGAGTGTCTCGGTCATCTCCCCAGCGTGGCGTCTGCGACGCCGGGGAGATTACCGAGGCGGGAATCTGTGGATAAGCCGTGCCTTGCAGACGGCTGTGGAGGGGATCAGCCCAGCGCGTCGAGCCAGATCTTGCGGGCGTCCAGGGCCTCCTGTGCGGCCTTGACCTTCGCGGCGTCGCCGCCGGCCTTGGCCTCGGCGAGCTCCTCCTCGAGCTTCGCGATCGCCGCGTTCAGCTGACTCGCGAGGCCCTCCGAGCGGGCCTTCTTCTCGGGGTTGTTGCGCTCCCAGTGCTCCTCGTCGAGACGGCGCACCGCGGTCTCGACCTTGCGGAGACGGTCCTCGATGGGGCGCACCTGCTCGCGCGGAACGCGACCGGCGGCATCCCAGCGCTCCTGGATCGACAGCAGCTTGGCGCGGGCGGTCTCGCGGTTCGTCTCGGTGAGCAGCGGCTCCGCCTCGTCCAGCAGTTCCAGTTTCACCTGCAGGTTGGCTTCGTATTCGACGTTGTCGCGCGCGTCGACCTCTGCCTTGGCCGAGTAGATGGCGTCGCCGGCGGCCTTGAAACGAGCCCAGAGGGCGTCATCGTTCTTCTTGCCTGCTCGACCCGCGAGCTTCCACTGGTCGAGCAGTCGCCGGTACTCCGGCACGCCGTCGGCGCCCTGGGGGATCAGCCGCTCGGCCTGCTCGATCAGGGCGTTCTTGCGGCTGCGTACGTCGCGATGCTGATTGTCGAGCTCCGCGAAGAAGGCCTTGCGATTGTGCTCGATGGTCGACCGGGCGGCACGGAACCGCTTCCACAGCTCGTTCGCCTCGTTCTTGGGCAGGCGCGGGCCGTCGTGCTGATGGGCCTGCCACCGGGCGAACAGCTCGTCCAGCGCGGTCGTGGTCTGCTTCCACTGCGTGCGCTCGGGGTCCTGCGCGGCGAGGGCCTCCGCCTCGTCGACGATGGCGGTCCGCTCCGCGATGGCGGCGTCGACCGCCGCCTTGGCTTCGGCGCTCTGCTGCTCGGTGAGCTCCTCGACGGTGCCGCCCAACGCGTCCAGACGCGTCAGGAGCGACGCGAGATCGCCGACGGCGTTGGCGCCCTGCACGGCCGATCGGAGGTTCGCGACCGACTTGGCCACGTCGCCGGCGGGGGCGCCGCGGCGGGCACGCTGCTCCAGCAGGGAGACCTGCCCGGCGAGGTCGGTGTACTTGCGCTCGAAGTACGCGATCGCCTCCTCGGGCGTGCCGTCCGGGTACTGGCCGACGGTGCGTTCCCCGTCGCCCTCGCGGACGTACACGGTCCCGGTCTCGTCGACGCGACCCCAGGGGTGCTGTTCAGAAGTAGCCAAGAGTCTCACCTTGCTGCTGTGCGGTCGGGGCGGAGAGAGCCCGCCCCACGGTGGAATCAGCCTATTGCACGCGCCGCATCACTGCAGCGTGAAGCTGTCGATCTTGGTGGCCACGACGGGCTTGCCGTCGGTGCCGCCGCCCTCCACGCCCTTGGCGACCACCGTCGAGTCGAGTGTGTCGAGCCCGCTGGTGATGGTGCCGAGGACGGTGTAGCCGCCGGCGGCGTCCGAGGGGATGGAGCTGTCCTTGTACACGATGAAGAACTGGCTGCCCTGGCTGTAGCCGTTTCCGCTCTGGCGCGCCATCGCGATCGTCCCAGCGGGGTAGACGCCGTCCTTCGGTGCGTTCTCGACGGGGCCGTATGAGTATCCCGGTCCGCCCGTGCCGTCGCCGTTCGGGTCGCCGCACTGGAGCACGTAGATCCCGCTGGTGGTGAGACGGTGGCAGGTCAGCCCGTCGTAGAAGCCCTTCTTGGCCAGGGAGATCGTGGACGAGACCGCCTGCGGGGCCTTCGCGCCGTCCAGCGTGACGCCCAGGTCGATCCCGTTCACGACGAGGGAGCCCTTCCAGTCGCGACCCTCGGCGAGGGCGGCCGAGGGGACGTCGCCGGTGTTGGCGCCCGTCGCGGTCGGCGTCGGCGTCGGCGTGGCGGAGGGGGAGGCGCTGGCGGAGGGCGCACCGGGGCCGCCCGTGAAGTAGAGCAGCTGCGTGGCGACGGCGAGGCCGACCACCACGACCACGGCGATGCCGGCGATCCAGTTGTCCCGCGCCCGGCGCTTGACCTTCGACTCGTGCACGGTCTGCCGCGCCTGGTAGGCGCGCAGCCGCTCCCGAGCCTGCCGTGCGTCGCGATCGTTCTGCTTGCTGGGTGCCACGTGTGTCCTCCGAGGGGCGCCGTCGAGCGGGGAGTCGGTGTCCCGAGGAAGACCGGTCCGCGGGTCAGGAGAACCTTATCCGGCGCGCCTATGGACGCCAAACCAGACGACAGCCGTGCGCCGAGCACGGAAGCACGACGGTGTCGGTGGTGCCCGGTAGCCTGGTGGGATGGTCGATGTGCAACCCGGGCTCCGCACCGGAGCGACGCCGCTCGCCGTGCGCATGCGGCCGACGTCCCTGGACGAAGTTGCCGGTCAGCGGCACCTGTTGCGTCCGGGGTCGCCGCTGGTGGCACTCGCCTCGGACCAGTCCGGCGAGACCGGCTCGGTGTCCGTCATCCTGTGGGGGCCTCCGGGGACGGGCAAGACGACGCTGGCCCAGGCCATCGCTCACTCCTCCGGCCGCAAGTTCGTCGAGCTCTCCGCGGTGACGGCGGGCGTGAAGGATGTGCGGCTCGTGATGGACGAGGCGCTCTCCACCCGAGACCTCTACGGCGTCTCCACGGTGCTGTTCCTGGACGAGATCCACCGCTTCACGAAGGCGCAGCAGGACGCCCTGCTGCCCGGAGTCGAGAACGGGTGGGTGATCCTCGTGGCCGCCACCACGGAGAACCCGTCCTTCTCGGTCATCTCCCCGCTGCTGTCGCGGTCGCTGCTGCTGACGCTCGAGACGCTGAGCGACGACGACCTCGGAGTGGTGGTCGACCGCGCCGTGGTCGACGACCGCGGGCTGGGCGGTCAGTACACGCTCGCGGACGATGCGCGCGCCGCGATCATCCGGCTCGCCTCGGGCGACGCGCGTCGCGCCCTGACCGCGCTGGAGGCCTCCTCGGTCTCCGCTGCGTCGATGACGCCGGCGACCTCGAAGAAGAAGCCGGTGATCACCGCCGAGATCGTCGCCCAGGCGGTCGATCGCGCCCTCCTGCGTTACGACCGCAACGGCGACGAGCACTACGACGTGATCAGCGCCTTCATCAAGTCCGTGCGCGGCTCGGACGTCGACGCCGCCCTCCACTACCTCGCCCGCATGATCGAAGCGGGGGAGGACCCCCGCTTCATCGCCCGGCGCATCATCATCTCCGCGTCGGAGGACATCGGGATGGCGGACCCGCAGGCGCTCGTGGTCGCGATCGCCGCTGCCGACGCCGTGCAGTTCGTCGGGATGCCGGAGGGGCGCATCCCGCTCGCCCAGGCGGTCGTGCACCTGGCGACGGCGCCCAAGTCGAACGCGGCCTACATGGCGCTCGACGCGGCCATCGCGGACGTCCGTGCCGGCAAGATCGGCCGCGTGCCGAAGCACCTGCGCGACGCGCACTACCCCGGGGCCAAACGGCTCGGCCACGGCAAGGGATACAAGTACCCGCACGACGACGCCCTGGGCGTGCTGGAGCAGCAGTACCTGCCCGACGAGCTGAAGGACACCACGTACTACGCGCCGACCGACCACGGCAACGAGCGCGACGTCTCGGCGCGGCTGGCGAAGCTGCGGCGGATCGTGCGCGGACGCTGACCGCGTTCTGATACACTCGATGGGCCTAGAAGCGTGTGCGGCGTGCGGCTGCGCTCATCACGTTCTCGAAGGGGACGGCCCTGTAGCCGGGCGCCCCGGGCATCGAATCCCTCTCTCAGCGCACTCGTCGTGCGCGCGGACGCCTTCGTCGCGTTCCGCAGTCCATGTACTAGAGAGATCATTGAAAGGAAACCGTGTCTTCACGTTCCCGCAGCAAGACCCGCGAGTCGCGTGCCCTCGGCATCGCGCTCACCCCGAAGGCCGCGCGCTACCTCGAGAAGCGCCCGTACGCCCCCGGTGAGCACGGCCGCACCAAGCGCAAGGCCGACTCCGACTACGCCGTGCGTCTGCGCGAGAAGCAGCGTCTGCGCGCCCAGTACGGCATCCGCGAGAAGCAGCTCCGCATCGCGTTCGAAGAGGCTCGCCGCACCCAGGGCCTGACCGGTGAGAACCTGGTCGAGATCCTCGAGATGCGTCTCGACGCCCTCGTGCTCCGCGCCGGCTTCGCCCGCACCATCTCGCAGGCGCGTCAGTTCGTCGTGCACCGTCACATCCTCGTCGACGGCAAGATCGTGGACCGTCCCTCCTTCCGCGTGAAGCCGGGCCAGCTCATCCACGTCAAGGCCCGCTCCGAGGGCACCGAGCCCTTCCAGGTCGCGGCCGCCGGCGGTCACGTCGACGTCCTGCCCAAGGTCCCGGCCTACCTGGATGTCGAGATCGACAAGCTCCAGGCCCGTCTCGAGCGTCGCCCCAAGCGCGCCGAGGTGCCGGTGACCTGTGAGGTCCAGCTGGTCGTCGAGTACTACGCGGCGCGCTAAGGCTCCGCGAGACTCCCGGAACGGGGTCGTGGCTTCGGCCGCGGCCCCGTTCCGTCGTTCCGGCGCAGTGCCCGGCGCCGGGCAGGACTACGCTGGAGCCGTATGCCGGTGGCGGAATGGAAGGACGACTCGTGTCTGGTGGGGACATCGCAGGGCTCATCGCGGCGGGCGTGTTCGCCGTGCTCGTCGGCTTCATCGCCGTGCCGCTGCTCAAATTCGGCCGGGTGCTCGATCAGACGCGCGACTCGATCAAGGAGACGAGCGACGGGATCACGCCCATCCTCGACGAAACGGCCACGACGCTGCGTGAGACCAACAAGCAGCTCGCCCGCGTCGACGTCATCACGCGCAACGTCGCCGATGTGACCGGCAACGTCTCCGCCCTGGTGTCGCTCTTCGCGGCGACGGTCGGCGGACCGCTCATCAAGCTGGCGGGCTTCAGCGCCGCGGTCAAGGCGGCCTTCGGCGCCGCGGGCGGCGGCCGGAAGGCACGGCGCACAGGCTCGGAGTAGAGCCGCCCCGTCGTGGCCGCCTGCCACTAGACTCGATCAGGTGTGCTCGCGCACCGGACTCGGAGGGAAGAACAGCAATGAAGAGTTTCCTGTGGCTCCTCGTCGGCGTCGGGATCGGCTTCGTCGTCGCCCACAAGGTCAATGAGACGTCGAAGGGCCGCGAGTTCTTCAGCTCGCTCGACCAGAAGGCCCGCGACTTCGGAGAGGCCGTCTCGGACGGCTACCGCCAGCGCGAGGCGGAGATCCGTTCCGCCATCGACGGCGACTGACCGCGCACACCACCCCCTCACGCAGCTTCGACCGACCGGAACCCATGCAGACCGCTGAAATCCACCGCCGCTGGCTCGACTTCTTCGCGAAGCGCGGCCACACCGTCGTCCCCTCCTCCTCCCTCGTCAGCGACGACCCGTCGCTGCTCTTCACGGTGGCCGGAATGGTGCCCTTCGTCCCGTACCTGACCGGCGTGGTCCCCGCCCCGTTCCCGCGGGCGACGAGCGTGCAGAAGTGCATCCGCACCCTCGACATCGAGGAGGTCGGCAAGACCCCGCGGCACGGCACCTTCTTCCAGATGTGCGGCAACTTCTCCTTCGGCGACTACTTCAAGGAGCAGGCGATCACGTTCGCCTGGGATCTGCTGACCACCTCGGAGGACGAGGGCGGCCTCGGCTTCTCGCCCGACGACCTCTGGGTCACGGTCTACGAGGAGGACGACGAGGCCCGGGAGATCTGGGGACGCGTCTCGACGCTGCCCGCCGAGCGCATCCAGGGGCTGGGCAAGGACACGAACTACTGGTCGACCGGTCAGCCCGGCCCGGCGGGCCCGTGCTCGGAGATCTTCTTCGACCGCGGTCCGGCGTACGGCATCGACGGCGGCCCGGCGACGGACGACGACCGCTATGTCGAGATCTGGAACCTCGTCTTCATGCAGTATCTGCGCGGCGAGGGCGACGGCAAGAAGGACTTCGAGATCCTCGGCGACCTGCCGAAGAAGAACATCGACACCGGCCTGGGCCTGGAGCGCGTCGCGTTCATCAAGCAGGGCGTCGACAACATGTACGAGATCGACCAGGTGCGTCCGGTGCTCGATCGCGCCGCCGCCCTGGCGAACAAGCCGTACGGCAACGAGGCGCACGAGGACGACGTCCGCCTGCGGGTCGTGGCCGACCACGTCCGCAGCGCGCTCATGCTCATGACGGACGGCGTGACGCCGTCGAACGAGGGCCGCGGCTACGTGCTGCGTCGCCTGCTCCGCCGCACCGTGCGCGCGATGCGCCTGCTCGGCGTCGAGAGCGCGACCTTCCCCGAGCTGTTCCCCGCCTCTCGTGACGCGATGAAGGCGGCGTACCCGGAGGTCGCGATCGAGTTCGACCGCATCTCCCAGCTCGCGTACGCGGAGGAGGAGACTTTCCTCCGCACACTCGCCGCGGGCACGAGCATCCTCGACACCGCCGTGTCGAACACGCGCAAGGCGGGCAAGGAGCAGCTCGCGGGCGACACCGCCTTCCTGCTCCACGACACCTACGGCTTCCCGATCGACCTGACCCTCGAGATGGCGGAGGAGGCCGGCCTGAGCGTCGACCGCGCCGCCTTCGACAGCCTGATGGCGGACCAGCGCTCGCGCGCCAAGGCCGACGCGAAGGCGAAGAAGACCGCTCTGGCTGACCTCTCGGTCTACAGCGCGTTCCGCGCCCAGGGCGAGACGGTCTTCACCGGCTACACCGAGCTGGAGACCGAGTCGAGCGTGCTCGGCCTGATCGTCGACGGCGCCTCGGTGTCGAAGGCCGTCGAAGGCCAGGTCGCGGAGATCATCCTCGGGGCGACCGCGCTCTACGCCGAGTCGGGCGGTCAGGACGCCGACGCGGGGACGATCGTCGGTCCCGGCTACGAGCTCGATGTGCTCGACGTGCAGAAGCCCGTCAAGGGACTGATCAGCCACAAGGTGCTGGTCCGCAGCGGAGAGGTCGGCGTCGGCTCCCCGGCGACCAGCCTGGTCGATCACGAGTACCGCCGTGGCGCGCGTCAGGCGCACTCGGGCACGCACATCATCCATGCCGCGCTGCGCCAGGTACTCGGTTCGAACGCGCACCAGTCCGGCTCGTACAACAAGGCCGGCTACCTCCGCCTCGACTTCTCGTGGAACCAGGCGCTCTCGGCCGAGACGCGCAGCGAGATCGAGGAGATCTCGAACAACGCGATCCGGCAGAACCTCGAGGTCACCACTCGCGAGCTTCCGCTCGACGAGGCGAAGTCGCTCGGTGCGATGGCCCTCTTCGGGGAGAAGTACGGCGACGTCGTGCGCGTCGTGGACATCGGCGGCCCCTGGTCGCGCGAGCTCTGTGCGGGCACCCACGTGGCGGCCAGCGCCGAGATCGGGATGATCAACCTGGTCAGCGAGTCCTCCGTCGGTTCCACGAATCGCCGGGTCGAGTCCCTCGTCGGTCTCGAGGCGTTCCGCGACCTCGCGGTCGAGCGCACGATCGTCTCGCAGCTCTCCGGAAGCCTGAAGACCCCCCGCGAGCAGCTTCCCGAGAAGATCGCCGACCTCCTGGCGAACCTCAAAGCCGCCGAGAAGCGCATCCAGGCCTTCGAGGCGCGTGCCGTGCTCGACAAGGTCCCCGGGCTGATCGAGGCGGCTTCGCGTCAGGGCGCGTTCACGGTCGTGGCGCACGACGCGGGCACGCTCAACACGCCGGACGACCTTCGGCTGCTGGTGACCACGGTGCGCGAGCGTCTGGGCTCCGACCCGGCCGTCGTGGCCCTGGCCGCTCAGGCCGGCGGGAAGCCGGTCGTGATCGTCGCGACCAACCAGGCGGCACGTGACGCCGGTGCGAACGCCGGAGCGCTGGCCAAGACGGCGGCGGGCGTGCTCGGCGGCGGCGGTGGCGGCAAGCCCGACCTCGCGCAGGGCGGCGGAACCGACCTCGCGGCCATCCCGGCCGCGCTGAACGCGGTCGTCTCGGCGATCGGATAGCGCGGATGCGCACCGGTGTCCGGCTCGGCATCGACGTCGGCAAGGTCCGGATCGGCGTCAGCCGGTCCGATCCGCACGGCATGATCGCGACGCCGGTCGAGACCGTCGCACGCTCCGAAGACGCTTCGGATCGCCGGAGAATCGGCGCCATTGTGACTGAACTCGGAGTTTTCGAGATTATCGTCGGGTTGCCGTTGGCGCTCTCGGGCGCGCACACCCCGTCCACCGCGGACGCGGTGGCGTTCGCCGAGGCCCTGGACGCCGAGCTCGACGTCCCGGTCCGCCTCGTCGACGAACGGCTGTCGACCGTGTCGGCCCATTCGGCCCTCCGCGCGTCCGGCAGAAACTCCAAAAGCGCGCGTCCGGTGGTGGATCAGGTGGCAGCCACGATAATTTTGCAGCATGCCCTCGACGCGGAGCGCGCCTCCGGCCGTCCGCCGGGCCAGTCCGTCGAATCGAGCATTGGACCCTGAGTTTGTCGAAGAACCCCGAGGAACGGCCGGAACTCCCTGTGTTCCCCGCCGTCAACCGGCCGCCGATGACGCGCCGGGAGGCGCGCGAGGCACGGGAGGCGCAGTCCGCTCCGCAGCCGGTGCCGCACGACGACGTGCTCCCGCCGCAGCCTGAGCAGGACGGCGCCGTCCTGCGACCGGAGGCCGTCGATCCGGCCGCGAGCCGGCAGCGCGAGACGCTCGACCGTCTCGACTTCGATGCGGTGATCACCGGACCGATCTCCCGCGTCGAGCAGCCCGAGCCGGAGCCGGAGCCCGTGGGCGCCGCTGTCCGGCATGGCTCGGACGACTTCCCGGCGGACCATCCCGCGCGCACGCTCTTCGCCCCGTTGGCCGACGAGCCGCACGCGGAGGATCGGCAGCCGCCGACGGGGGAGTCCCCGCTCGCCTGGCGCCAGCAGAATTACCTCTCCCACGCCGAACCCAAGCGCAAGCGGCGTTGGGTCAAGCCGCTCGTGGTCGTGGTCGTCATCCTGGCCGTCCTCGGCGGGATGGCGGGTGCTGCGTACGCGATCTTCCAGCCCCAGGTCGCCCAGCTCGTCAACGCGCTCACCCCGGTGGACAACGATTACGCCGGCAGCGGGACGGGCGAGGTGATGTTCACCATCGTCTCGGGGGACACCGGGTCGGATGTGGCGACGAACCTCCACAAGGCGGGCGTCACCAAGTCGTATGACGCCTTCTACTCCCTGCTGCTGCGGCAGAAGCCCGAGGTGGAGTTCCAGCCGGGCGCCTTCAAGCTGAAGAAGCAGATGAGTGCGAGCGCGGCGCTGACCGCGCTGAAGGATCCGGCCAACCGGGTCGAGAACACGGCGGTCATCCCGGAGGGGACGGCCGAGGTGGATGCGCTGCAGACCGTGGCCGACGTGACGAAGATCCCGATCGCCGATCTCAAAGCGGCCGCTGCCAATCCCGCCGACTTCGGCCTCCCCGCCGAGGCGAAGACGCTCGAAGGATTCCTCTTCCCGGCGACCTACACGTTCCCTCCCGGCACGACCGCGCACGACGCGATCAAGACGATGGTCGACCGGATGTTCCAGGCGCTCGACTCGGCCGGCGTGGCCCCCGAGAACCGGTGGAACACGGTCGTGCTGGCGTCGATCGTGCAGCGGGAGGCCGGGCTCAAGGACGACTACCCCAAAGTCGCGCGGGTCTTCCTGAACCGCTTGGCGCAGGGATGGGACCTGCAGTCGGACGCCACCGTCGCCTATGGCACCGGGAACACGCACCGGGTGGAGACGACGGACGCCGAGCGCGCCGACGCGAACAACCCGTACAACACGTACGTGCACCCGGGCCTGCCGGTCGGACCGATCTCCAATCCGGGCGATCTCGCGATCAACGCGGTGATGCACCCGGCGGACGGCCCGTGGATGTTCTTCGTGACGTGGAACCTCCAGACGGGCGAGACGATCTTCTCGACCACCGAAGCCGAGCATGAGGCCGCGGTGCAGAAGTGGCAGCAATGGATGAAGGACAACCCCGGATATGAGTGATTCCCCCCGCACCCCCCGTTCGACCGAGGCCGAGGCTTCGGCCGAGGCGACCGAGACCCCGGACACGGTGAGCGCGCCCGCGGACGTCGCGGTGGAAGACGGGGTGTCGGAGGCCGAGGCGGAAGCGTCGATCGCCGAGCTGGTGGAGGCGGAGCGCGAGCGGGAGGCCGAGGAGACCGCCGTCGCCGAGGCCGAGGCGGCCGAGGAGCGGGAGGAACCCGAGGACGCCCCGACGACAGCGGAGCCGGCAGACGCCGAGCCCCTGGCCGAGGAGGCTCCGATCGAGGAGCGCGGGGCCGAGGCGGTCCCGGCGCGCCCTGCCGGGGGTCAGAAGCCCGCGACGTCCGCGAAGAAGGGCGCGGTCGCCCGCCGCTCGCTGGCCGTGCTCGGCTCGCCGATCGCGCACTCGCAGTCGCCGACCCTGCAGCGCGCCGCCTACGGCGTGCTGGGGCTGGACTGGTCCTACGAGCCCGTCGAGGTCACCGAGGACGCCCTGCCCGGCTTCGTCGCGGGCCTGGGGGAGGAGTGGCGCGGACTGTCGCTCACGATGCCGCTCAAGAAGGCCGTCCTGCCGCTGCTGACCGAGATCGACCGGGTGGCGGAGCAGACCGGGGCTGCGAACACGGTGCTGCTCGACGGCGAGTCGGTGCGCGGTTTCAACACCGATGTCGCGGGCATCGTCCGCGCGCTCGCGGGCGCCGGAGTCTCTTCGGCGCGCTACGTGCACATCCTGGGCGGCGGAGCGACGGCCGCGTCCGCGCTCGTCGCCGCCGCCGAGGTCGGGGCGGAGCGCGTGGACGTGCATGTGCGCGACCTGACCCGCAGCGTCTGGCTGGAGCCGCTCGCGCACGAACTCGGCCTGATGGTGCGGTTGCGCTCCCTGGCTCAGGCGGACCGCTCGCTCGACGTTCCCGAGCTGGTCATCAGCACGCTGCCGGGCGGGACGCGCCCGGAGGTCCTCTACACCGATTCGACCCGGCGGAGGGCCGTCCTGTTCGACGTCGCCTACGAGCCGTGGCCCAGTGCGCTGGCCACGGCCTGGGGAGCCGTCGGCGGCACTGTCGTCTCCGGCCTGTCGATGCTGGTCCACCAGGCGCTGCTGCAGGTGCGGATCTTCGTCTCCGGCGACCCGCTCGAACCGCTCGCCGACGAGCAGGCCGTGCTCGCGGCGATGCTCGAGGCGGTCGGGATCGACGCCGCCGGGGTTCCGCTGGAGGCCTGAGCGCCGTCACAGCGCGCGGACGCCCCCGGCCGCTGTGCCAGAATCGAACCATGCTTCGTTGGCTCACGGCCGGGGAATCCCACGGCCCCGAACTCATCGCCGTCCTGGAGGGTCTCCCCGCCGGGGTCCCGGTCTCGCTCGACGCCATCCGCGCCGACCTGGCCCGCCGCAAGCTCGGCTACGGTCGCGGCGCGCGGATGAAGTTCGAGCAGGACGCTCTCGCGATCTCGGGCGGTGTGCGCCACGGTTCCAGCCTCGGCAGCCCGATCGCCCTGCGCGTCGGCAACACCGAATGGCCGAAGTGGGTCGACGTGATGAGCGCCGAGCCGGTCGAGCCCGAGAAGCTCGCCGGTGGCCGTGGCGCCGCCCTGACCCGCCCGCGGCCCGGTCACGCCGACCTCGTGGGCATGCAGAAGTACGGATTCGACGAGGCCCGCCCGATCCTGGAGCGCGCCAGCGCCCGTGAGACCGCCGCGCGCGTCGCCCTCGGCGCGATCGCGCGGTCCTTCCTCGCCGAACTCGGGATCACCCTGGTGAGCCACACGCTCTCGATCGGTCCTGTGCGGGTGCCAGAGGGGTCCGCGCTGCCGACCCCGGCGGACGTGGACGCCCTGGACGCCGACCCGCTGCGCTGCTTCGACCCCGCGACCTCGGAGCGGATGGTCGCCGAGGTCGATGCGGCCCACAAGGACGGCGACACGCTCGGCGGCGTCGTCGAGGTGCTCGCCTACGGCGTCCCGCCGGGGCTCGGGTCGCACGTGCACTGGGACCGCCGGCTCGACGGCCAGCTCGCGGCGGCACTGATGGGCATCCAGGCCATCAAGGGCGTGGAGGTCGGCGACGGCTTCCTGACGACCACGCGCCGTGGTTCCGAGGCCCACGACGAGCTCCTCGCGCAGGACGGCACCATCGTGCGCGCGAGCGACAGGGCCGGTGGGACCGAGGGCGGGATGAGCACGGGCACCGTGCTCCGCGTCCGCGCCGGCATGAAGCCGATCGCGACCGTGCCGCACGCTCTGCGCACCATCGACGTCGCGACCAGCGAGGAGGCCGCCGCGCACCACCAGCGGTCCGACGTCTGCGCCGTGCCCGCGGCGGGCGTGGTCGCGGAGGCCATGGTCGCCCTCGTGCTCGCGAACTCGGTGCTGGAGAAGTTCGGCGGGGACTCGCTGCCGGAGACCGCCCGCAACCTGCGCGGCTACCTGGACGCCATCCCGCAGAACCTGGCGACCGAGCGCATCAGCGCCCCGTACGCCTGAGCGCCGTGACGGTCGTCCTGATCGGCCCGCCGGCGGCGGGCAAGACCCGGCTGGGCAAGCGCCTGGCCAAACGCCTCGGCCTGCCGTTCGTCGACACCGACGCGCGCGTCGTCGCCGATCACGGCCCCATCGCCGCGATCTTCGCCGATCACGGCGAGCCGCACTTCCGCGCCCTGGAGCGCGCGGCGGTGGCCGCCGCGCTGCGCGAGGGCGGCGTCGTGTCGCTCGGCGGGGGCGCGGTGCTCGACACCGACACCCGGGCCGACCTCGAGGGTCTGCGCGTGGTCCTGCTCACCGTGCAGCCCGAGGCCATCGCCCAGCGGATCACCGGCGGCAAGCGGCCGCTGGTGTCCGACATCGAATCGTGGAAGCGGCTCGTCGCCGAACGCGCCGAGCTGTACGCATCGCTCGCGGACTACACCGCGGACACCTCGTCCCGTCCGATCGAGACCATCGTGGAGGAGATCGCCGAGTGGGTCGAGCAGGAGGAAGGACACCGATGACCGACGCCGACACCCCCACCGAGATCCTCGTCGCGGGGGAGGACCAGTACCCCGTGGTGATCGGCCGCGGCGTGCGCTTCGGCCTCGCCGAGCACCTGGGCTCCACGGTCAACAAGGTGCTGCTCGTGCACCCGCCGACGCTCGGCGCAGCGGCCGCCGAGCTGCGCGAGTCCCTCCTCGGCCGTTACGAGGTGCTCCTGGCCGAGGTGCCGGACGCCGAGGCGGGCAAGCGGGTGGAGGTCGCCGCGTTCCTCTGGCAGATCATGGGACAGGCCGACTTCACCCGATCGGACGCGGTCGTCGGTTTCGGCGGCGGCGCGGTGACGGACCTCGCCGGCTTCGCCGCGGCCACCTGGCTGCGCGGCGTGAAGCTCGTCCAGGTCCCGACGACCCTGCTCGGGATGGTCGACGCGGCGGTCGGCGGAAAGACCGGGATCAACACCGCGGAGGGCAAGAACCTCGTCGGCGCCTTCTACGCACCGGCCGCCGTGGTCTGCGACCTGGACACGCTCGTCTCGCTCCCGCGCAACGAGATCCTCGCCGGCTTCGGCGAGGTCGTGAAGTACGGCTTCATCGCCGAGCCCGAGATCCTCGACATCGTCGAGCGCGACGTCGACGTGGCCACCGACCCGGAGTCCCCGGAGTTCCGCCGGCTGGTGGAGCTCTCGATCGGCATCAAGGCGCGCGTCGTGGGGGAGGACTTCACCGAGCAGGGACTGCGCGAGATCCTGAACTACGGTCACACCCTCGGGCACGCGATCGAGCACGCGGAGCGGTACCAGTGGCGCCACGGGGCCGCCGTCGCCGTCGGGATGATCTACGCGGCCGAGCTCGGGCGGCTGAGCGGACGCCTGTCCGACGAAGCGGTCGACCGGCACCGGCGCATCCTCGAGTCGCTGACGCTGCCGACGACGTACCCGCTCGGCCGCTGGCAGACGCTGCTGGCGACGATGCAGCGCGACAAGAAGGCACGCGGCAACCTGCTGCGCTTCATCGTGCTGGACGACATCGGACGTCCGACGGTGCTCGCCGGCCCCGATCAGAGCCTGCTCTTCGCGGCCTACCAGGAGATCGCGTCCTGATGGCCGAACGGAGCGTCGCGCAGAAGCTGCTGCTGAAGGACGGGGACGTCCTGCACCTCAGCGGTGCGACGCCCGAGCTCGCCGCTCGCCTCCGGCCGCTTCCGGCGGGAGTGACGGACGGCGCGGCCGACGCCGCGACGGTCGCGGTCGTCGTCGTAGGCACACGGGCGGAACTGCTCGCCCGGTTCGGGTCGGACCTCCCTCGGCTCGCCGGAGCCCGCGCCGTCTGGTTCGTCTACCCGAAGGGCGGGCGGGCCGACCTCAACCGCGACACGATCATCGCGGAGTCCGGCGCATTCGGCTGGCGGCCGATCAGCAACGTCGCCGTGGACGAGGTCTGGTCGGCCGTGCGCGTCCGCCCCCTGACGGACGCCGAGTCACCGGTAGGGTGAACGGCATGAGCAGCGTCCTCGTCCTGAACGGTCCCAACCTCGGCCGGCTCGGCACCCGCGAGCCCGAGGTCTACGGGGCGGAGACACTCGAGGATCTGGCGCGGCAGCTGCGGGAGGACGCCCCCGACCTGCGCATCGACGTGCGTCAGACCGACACCGAGGGCGAGCTGATCGCCTGGTTGCACGGGGCGGCCGACTCGGGCGCTCCGGTCATCCTGAACGCCGGCGCCTGGACGCACTACTCGTACGCGCTGCGCGATGCCGTGTCGCTGGTCACGACCGCTGGAGGCGTGGTCATCGAGGTGCACATCTCGAACCCGCACGCCCGCGAGGAGTTCCGCCACACCAGCGTGATCACCGCCGTGTCGACCGGGGTGATCGCGGGCTTCGGGTTCGAGTCGTACCGGCTCGCGCTGGCGTACATTCGCCGAAACGGGCGCTGACGTCTAGAATCTTCTCCGGGCCGCTGCTTCGCGCGCGGCGTTGTGGACCGCTGACGCCCGCGGATCCCACCCGGAACTCTTTCGCAAACTGAATGGAACTCGCGCATGGCATCGACCGCTGACATCAAGAACGGCATCGTCCTCAACATCGACGGACAGCTCTGGAGCGTCATCGAGTTCCAGCACGTGAAGCCGGGCAAGGGTGGCGCGTTCGTCCGCACGAAGCTGAAGAACGTCACCACCGGCAAGACCGTCGACCGCACGTACAACGCCGGCGCCAAGATCGACATCACCAACGTCGACCGCCGCGAGTACCAGTACCTGTACCAGGACGGCGCCGACTTCGTCTTCATGGACACCAGCGACTACGACCAGATCACCATCCCGGGCTCGGTCGTCTCCGACGCGGCCAACTTCATGCTCGAGAACCAGAACGTGACCGTCGCCCTGCACGAGGGCTCGCCGCTCTACGTCGAGCTGCCGGCCTCCGTCGTGCTCGAGATCACCTACACCGAGCCGGGCCTGCAGGGCGACCGCTCGACCGGCGGCACCAAGCCGGCCACCGTCGAGACCGGCTACCAGATCCAGGTCCCGCTGTTCCTGGAGACCGGCACCAAGGTCAAGGTCGACACCCGCACGGGCGACTACCTCGGCCGCGTCAACGACTAGTGAGCGCCCGGACCAAGGCCCGCAAGCGCGCGCTCGACATCCTGTACAGCGCCGACCTGCGTCAGCAGACCCTCCCGCAGGCGCTCGCGATCGAGGCAGAGCGCGCGGCGAACGAGCCGACGCGTGAGGCCTCGTGGATGTACGCCCGCGAGATCGTGGACGGCGTGATCGACCACCAGGACGAGATCGACGAGCAGATCGAGACCTACGCGCAGGGCTGGACCCTCGCGCGGATGCCCGCCGTCGACCGCGCCATCCTGCGGATCGGCGTGTGGGAGCTGCTCTTCAACGAGTCGATCCCCGAAGGCGTCGCGATCTCAGAAGCCGTTGAGGCGGCGACGGTACTCTCGACCGACGACTCCGCCGGATTCGTCAACGGCCTGCTCGCGAAGATCGCCCAGAGCAACGCGACGACCTAGCGCAGCGCCGCAGAACCAGCTCCACAACCGAAGGAACGACGTGAAGCGCACCCGCCGCATCCTCGCCGCCACCGTGTTCGCCGTCGCACTGTCGATCGGCGTCTCCGCCTGCTCGATGTTCGGGGACGCCTCCGTGCCCGTCGCGACCGACAAGCCGCCGACAGGGGTGGACGGCGCCGTGAACTTCGACGACCGCTACATCGCCGCGGGCACCGGGCAGAAGAAGGTCGACATCTGGTTCGACGCGATGTGCCCGGTCTGCGGCGCGTTCGAGAAGGCGAACGGCGACACGCTCGAGAAGGCGGTCAAGGACGGTTCGATCACGCTGCGCCTGCACCCGTTGACCTTCCTCGACAGGGCGTCCAACGGCACCGGGTACTCCACTCGTGCAGCGGCAGCGCTGACGTGTGTGGGCGTGCACGACAAGACCAAAGTGCTCGACTACTACCAGGCGCTGTTCGCGGATCAGCCCGAAGAGAACTCGAACGGCCTCACTGACGAGCAGCTCGTGAAGCGGGCGACCGACCTCGGCATCGCCGACATCTCCGGCTGCCTCGATCGCAGCGGGCCGTACCAGGCGTGGGCTCAGGCGAACACGGCGCACTCGCAGACCGGCCCCATCGAGGTCGACGGCACCAAGGTACTCGACAAGATCGAGGGAACCCCGACCGTCCTGGTGGACGGGAAGCAGTTCACGGGGAGCATCAGCGACGCGAGTGCGTTCCAGACGTTCCTGAAAGACAAGTGACGCGGGCCGGGCTGTTATGCTCGGATACCGGTAGACATCCTTTAACGAGCCGTCCTGTGAGGCGGGGAAGGAGGTCGGCATGACAGCGCGCACTGTGCTGCAGCAGGCTGACATCGCCCGGGCGTTGACCCGGATCTCGCACGAGATCCTGGAGTCCAACCGGGGAACGAACGATCTGGTGATCCTGGGCATCCCGACGCGCGGCGTCGAACTCGCCCGCCGCATCGCCGAGACCATCCAGCGCATCGAGCCGCACGCGGTCGCCTCGCCCGCCGATATCGTCGGCGCTCTCGACGTGACCATGTACCGCGACGACCTCGCACGCCAGCCGATCCGCACGCCGCAGCCCACCTCGTTGCCCGGGCCGATCGACGGCAAGACGGTCGTGCTGGTCGACGATGTGCTCTTCTCCGGCCGGACGATCCGGGCGGCGCTCGACGCGCTGAACGACCTCGGCCGGCCGCGTGCGGTCCGGCTCGCCGTGCTCGTCGACCGCGGCCACCGCGAGCTGCCGATCCGGGCCGACTACGTGGGCAAGAACCTCCCCTCGGCGGCGTCGGAGCGCATCTACGTGCGGCTGGCCGGTGTGGACGGCGAGGAGTCGGTGACCATCGAGTCGCCCGACGAGGCGCCTGCAGGATCGACGGGGGCGACCGCATGAGGCATCTGCTCTCCACCAAGACCCTCTCCCGTGACGACGCGATCCGGCTCCTCGACGTCGCCGAGGACATGGCCGACGTGCAGGAGCGCGAGGTCAAGAAGCTCCCCACGCTGCGCGGCAAGACCGTGGTGAACCTGTTCTTCGAGGACTCCACCCGCACGCGCATCTCGTTCGAGGCGGCCGCCAAACGGCTCTCCGCCGACGTCATCAACTTCTCGGCCAAGGGCTCGAGCGTCTCGAAGGGCGAGAGCCTGAAGGACACGGCGCAGACCCTCGCCGCGATGGGTGCGGACGCGGTCGTGGTCCGCCACGGCTCGTCGGGCGCTCCGCAGACGCTGGCGACGAGCGGCTGGATCGACGCGGGCATCGTCAACGCCGGCGACGGCACCCACGAGCATCCGACGCAGGCCCTGCTGGACGCCTTCACGATGCGCCGTCGGCTGCACGGCGCGGCGTCGCGCGGTCGCGACCTCGACGGCGTGACCGTGACCATCGTGGGCGACATCCTGCACTCGCGCGTGGCGCGGTCGAATGTCTGGCTGCTCCGCACGCTCGGCGCCGAGGTCACCCTCGTCGCGCCGCCGACCCTGCTGCCGGTCGACGTCTCCGGCTGGCCGGCGGCGATCGGCTACGACCTCGATACGGCGATCGACGCCGATCCCGACGTCGTGATGATGCTGCGCATCCAGGGCGAGCGCATGAACGCGGCGTTCTTCCCGAACCCGCGCGAATACTCGCGGAGGTGGGGCCTGGACGACGAACGGCTCGGACGCCTCCGCACCGATAGCATTGTGATGCACCCGGGCCCGATGAACCGAGGGCTGGAGATCTCCGCCGCAGCGGCGGACTCGCCCCGCTCGACAGTCAGGGAGCAGGTGGCGAACGGCGTCTCCGTCCGGATGGCGGCGCTCTACCTCCTGCTGTCCGGTGGAGAGCGGGAGGCGTAAGACGACGATGGACGAGAAACTGGCCGAGAAGTATGTGATCGCGGGCGCGACGCTCGCCGACGGCACGCGTGCCGACCTCCTGATCGACGACGGCCGCATCGCCGAGGTGGGCCCCGGCCTCACCACGGCGGGCGCCACGCGGATCGACGCCGACGGGCTCCTGGCGCTGCCGGGCCTGGTCGACCTGCACACCCACCTGCGCGAGCCCGGCTACGAGCAGAGCGAGACGGTCCTGACCGGCACGCGCGCTGCGGCTGCGGGCGGTTTCACCGCGGTCTTCGCGATGGCGAACACCTCTCCGGTGGCCGACACCGCCGGTGTGGTCGAGCAGGTCCTGAGCCTCGGGGAGGCCGCGGGGTACGCGACCGTGCGCCCGATCGGCGCCGTCACGGTGGGCCTCGAGGGCGAGAGGCTCGCCGAGCTCGGCGCCATGGCCGACTCGCGCGCCCGGGTCCGCGTCTTCTCCGACGACGGAAAGTGCGTCTCCGACCCGCTGCTCATGCGGCGGGCCCTCGAGTACGTGAAGGCCTTCGACGGCGTGATCGCGCAGCACGCGCAGGAGCCCCGGCTCACCGTCGGCGCCCAGATGAACGAGGGAGCGCTCTCTGGCGAACTCGGCCTGGCCGGCTGGCCGGCCGTCGCCGAGGAGTCGATCATCGCCCGCGACGTGCTGCTGGCCGAGCATGTCGGCTCCCGGCTGCACGTGTGCCACGTCTCCACCGCCGGCTCGGTCGACGTCATCCGCTGGGCCAAGGCGCGGGGGATCGACGTGACCGCCGAGGTCACGCCGCACCACCTGCTGCTGACGGAGGAGCTCGCCTCGGGCTACGACGCGCGCTACAAGGTCAACCCGCCGCTGCGGCGCGCGGAGGACGTGCAGGCGCTGCGGGCCGGCCTCGCGGACGGCACGATCGACATCGTCGCGACCGACCACGCGCCGCACCCGGTGGAGTCGAAGGACTGCGAGTGGGACGCCGCCGCGTTCGGCATGGTGGGCCTGGAGTCGGCGCTGTCGGTGGTGCAGGCCTCGGTGGTCGACAACGACCTCCTCGACTGGACGGATGTCGCGCGGGTGCTCTCCAGCACGCCGGCGCGGATCGGCCGTCTGGCCGGGCACGGCACGCCGATCGAGGTCGGAGCTCCCGCCGAGCTGTTCCTGTACGACCCGACCGCGTCGCGCTCCTTCGCGACCGGCGACCTCGCCGGGAAGGGCGTCAACTCGCCCTACCTGTCGATGACCCTCCCCGGTCGCGTCATCGCGACGTTCCACCGGGGCTACGCGACCGTGCTCGACGGCACGGTCGTCGATCTGGAGGCCACCCGTGGATAAGCTCCTGCCGACCGTGGGCGTGGCGATCGTCCTCGTCCTCATCCTGCTGCTCGCCTTCTGGGGCTGGCGACGACGGGCGCGGCGCGACGTGCCCGCGGGCGGCGGCCACCCGGCCCCGGCCCAGCTCGGCGCACCGACCGCCGCGGCCGATGTGCTCTACGTCGCGACCACCAAGGCGGGGGAGCAGCTCGAGCGACTCGCCCTGCCGGGTCTGACCTACCGCGGGAAGGGGACGCTCAGCGTCTCGCCCGAGGGGGTCTCGATCCGGGTCGCCGGGGAGCCGCCCGTGTTCGTCCCCGCCTCGACGCTCACCGGCGTCGGCGCGGCGACCTTCACCATCGACCGGGTGGTGGAGCGCGACGGGTTGCTCCGGTTCGGATGGACCACCAGCGGCGGGGTGCCCGCCGACAGTTTCTTCCGGGTCGTCGACCCGGCCGGCCGCGACTCGGTGACCGCGGCCATTCAGGACATCCTCCCCGGCGCGACGCCGACGGGGAGCACGACGGGCGACAACGGCCCGGAAGATCAGGAGGTGTGACGTGGCCGCAGGCGACGTGACAGAGGGACGGGCCGTGCTCGTCCTCGAAGACGGGAAGCGCCACGTGGGCCGGGCCTACGGCGCCCGCGGGCGCACGCTCGGCGAGGCCGTCTTCTCGACCGGGATGACCGGATACCAGGAGACGCTGACGGACCCGTCGTACGCGGGGCAGATCGTGCTCATGACGGCGCCGCACATCGGCAACACCGGCACCAACGACGAGGACATGGAGTCCCGCCAGATCTGGGTCGCCGGCTATGTGGTGCGCGAGCCCAGCCGCATCGTGTCCAACTTCCGTGCCCAGCGCAGCCTCGACGACGACCTGGTCGCCCAGGGCGTCGTCGGCATCAGCGGCATCGACACCCGCGCGGTGACGCGGCACATCCGCTCCGCGGGCGCCATGCGCTCCGGCATCTTCTCCGGCCCCGATTTCGACCTGTCGGACGGCGAGCAGCTGGAGCTGGTGCGCAGCGGCGCCGCGATGAGCGGCCGCAACCTGTCGGCGGAGGTGTCGACGGTCGAGCCGTACACGCTGCCCGCCGTCGGCGACAAGGTCGGCTCGGTGGCCGTGCTCGACCTCGGCGTGAAGAAGTCCACCCTCGAGAACCTCGCGGGCCGCGGCCTCGACGTGCACGTGCTGCCGCAGCAGGTGTCGGCGCAGGATGTGCTCGACCTCGGCGTCTCGGCGCTGTTCTTCTCGAACGGGCCCGGCGACCCCCAGGCCTCCGACCGCCACGTCGCCCTCCTGCAGGAGACGTTGCGGGCCGGCCTGCCGTACTTCGGCATCTGCTTCGGCAACCAGCTGCTCGGGCGCGCGCTCGGGCTCTCGACCTACAAGCTGCCGTTCGGCCACCGCGGGATCAACCAGCCCGTGCTCGACAAGCGCACCGGCCGCGTCGAGATCACCGCCCAGAACCACGGCTTCGCCGTGAAGGCGCCCATCGACGCCGCATTCGACTCCCCGGCCGGTTTCGGCCGCGTCGAGGTGAGCCACTTCAGCCTGAACGACAACGTGGTGGAGGGGCTCAACTGCCTCGACCTGAACGCCTTCAGCGTGCAGTACCATCCCGAGGCGGCGGCCGGCCCGCACGACGCCAACTACCTCTTCGACCGCTTCCTCAGCATGATCACCGGTCGCGAGACCACCGACGCTGAGCCCACCAAGGAGGCCGGCGCCTGATGCCCAAGCGCACCGACATCTCATCCGTCCTGGTCATCGGCTCCGGCCCGATCGTCATCGGCCAGGCCTGCGAGTTCGACTACTCCGGCACCCAGGCGTGCCGCGTTCTCAAGCAGGAGGGCGTGCGCGTCATCCTGGTGAACTCGAACCCGGCCACCATCATGACCGACCCCGACTTCGCCGATGCCACCTACGTGGAGCCGATCACCTGGCAGGTCATCGAGACCATCATCGCCAAGGAGAAGCCGGACGCCATCCTGCCGACCCTCGGTGGCCAGACCGCGCTCAACGCGGCCATGCAGCTACACGAGCACGGGATCCTGGAGAAGTACGGCGTCGAGCTCATCGGCGCGAAGTTCGAGGCGATCCAGAAGGGCGAGGACCGCCAGATCTTCAAGGACCTGGTCATCGAGGCCGGGGCCGAGGTCGCCCGCTCGCACATCGCCCACACCGTCGAGGAGGCGCTGGAGTTCGCCGAGGACCTCGGCTACCCGCTCGTCGTGCGCCCGTCGTTCACCATGGGCGGCCTGGGCTCGGGCTTCGCGTACACGCCGGAGGAGCTGCGCCGGATCGCCGGCGACGGAATCCACCAGAGCCCGACCAGCGAGGTGCTCCTGGAGGAGTCCATCCTCGGCTGGAAGGAGTACGAGCTCGAGCTCATGCGCGACACCTCCGACAACACGGTCGTCGTCTGCTCGATCGAGAACGTGGACCCGGTCGGCGTGCACACGGGTGACTCGATCACGGTCGCTCCGGCGCTCACGCTCACCGACCGTGAGTACCAGAAGCTGCGCGACATCGGCATCGACATCATCCGTGCCGTGGGCGTGGACACCGGTGGCTGCAACATCCAGTTCGCGGTCGACCCCGAGAACGGGCGCATCATCGTCATCGAGATGAACCCGCGCGTCTCCCGCTCGTCCGCTCTCGCGTCGAAGGCGACCGGCTTCCCGATCGCCAAGATCGCCGCGAAGCTGGCCATCGGCTACCGCCTCGACGAGATCCCGAACGACATCACCGGCGTCACGCCGGCCAGCTTCGAGCCGACCCTGGACTACGTGGTCGTCAAGGTGCCGCGGTTCGCGTTCGAGAAGTTCCCGGCCGCCGACCCCACCCTCACCACCACCATGAAGTCGGTCGGCGAGGCGATGGCGATCGGCCGCAGCTTCTCGTCGGCGCTGCAGAAGGCGCTCCGCTCGCTCGAGAAGCGCGGCTCGTCGTTCCACTGGGGCCCGCAGACGCGCACGGTCGACGAGCTGCTGGAGTCCATCCGCACGCCCACCGACGGCCGCATCGTCGACGTGCAGCAGGCGCTGCGCCTCGGGGCCACGCCGGAGCAGGTCTTCGCGTCGACCAAGATCGACCCCTGGTTCATCGACCAGATCGTGCTCATCAACGAGGTCGCCGAGCAGATCCGCGACGCGGACACCCTCGACACGGACACGCTCCGCTACGCCAAGGACCACGGCTTCTCCGACGCGCAGATCGGCGAGCTCCGCGGCTTCGGCGAGACGGACGTGCGCGAGGTGCGGCACATCCTCGGCGTGCGGCCGGTCTTCAAGACGGTCGACACCTGCGCCGGGGAGTTCCCCGCTCTCACCCCGTACCACTACTCGAGCTACGACCTGGAGACCGAGGTCGAGCCGAGCGACAAGCGCAAGGTCGTCATCCTCGGCTCCGGCCCGAACCGTATCGGCCAGGGCGTCGAGTTCGACTACTCCTGCGTGCACGCGTCGTTCGCACTGCACGACGCCGGGTTCGAGACGATCATGATCAACTGCAACCCGGAGACCGTGTCGACGGACTACGACACCTCCGACCGCCTGTACTTCGAGCCGCTGACGCTCGAGGACGTGCTGGAGGTCATCCACGCGGAGTCGCAGTCCGGCGAGCTGGTCGGCGTTGTCGTCCAGCTCGGCGGCCAGACCGCGCTCGGCCTGGCCAAGGGCCTGGAGGCAGCCGGGGTTCCGATCCTCGGCACCACCCCGGACGCGATCGACCTGGCAGAGGAGCGCGGCCTGTTCGCCGAGATCCTCGAGAACGCCGGCCTGCTCGCGCCCCGCAACGGCACCGCGATCGACTTCCCGAGCGCCGCACAGGCGGCCGAGCAGATCGGCTACCCGGTGCTGGTCCGCCCGAGCTTCGTGCTCGGCGGCCGCGGCATGGAGATCGTCTACGACACCCCCTCCCTCGCCGACTACTTCGAGCGCGTCGCGGGCCAGGGGATCGTCGGCCCGTCGCACCCGCTGCTGGTGGACCGCTTCCTCGACGACGCGATCGAGATCGACGTGGACGCGCTCTTCGACGGAGAGCGGCTCTACATCGGCGGCGTGATGGAGCACATCGAGGAGGCCGGGGTCCACTCCGGCGACTCGAGCTGCACGCTCCCGCCCATCACGCTCGGCCGGCGCGAGATCGACCGGGTCCGCGAGGCGACGCTCAAGATCGCCCAGGGCATCGGCGTGCGCGGCCTGCTGAACGTGCAGTTCGCGATCGGCGCCGGCGTGCTCTACGTGCTGGAGGCCAACCCGCGTGCGTCGCGGACGGTCCCGTTCGTCTCCAAGGCGCTCGGCATCGCGCTGGCGAAGGCGGCGTCCCGCGTCATGGTCGGCGACTCGATCGCCGACCTCGTCGCCGAGGGGCTGCTCCCGGAGCAGGACGGCTCGGTCATCCCGATGGACTCGCCGGTGGCGGTGAAGGAGGCCGTGCTGCCGTTCAAGCGCTTCCGCACCCGCGACGGCAAGATCGTGGACTCCGTGCTCGGCCCGGAGATGCGCTCGACCGGTGAGGTCATGGGCATCGACAAGGACTTCCCGACCGCGTTCGCGAAGAGCCAGTCGGCCGCCTACGGCGGCATGCCGCTGACCGGCACCGTGTTCGTCTCGGTCTCGGACGGCGACAAGCGCGCGATCGTGCTGCCGGTGCTCCGGCTGCAGCAGCTGGGCTACGAGATCCTCGCGACCGAGGGCACCGCGGAGGTGCTGAACCGCAACGGGATCGCCGCGCGCGTCGTCCGCAAGTACAGCGAGTCCCCGGACGACTCGATCGTCGACCTGATCACCCGGGACGCCGTCGACGTGGTCATCAACACGCCGAGCGGCGGGACCACCCGCGCGGACGGCTACGAGATCCGCGCGGCCGCCGTGGCGGGGGACAAGCCGCTGTTCACGACCATCGCCGAGCTGAGCGCCGCCGTCGCCTCCCTCGACGCGGTGCGCGAGGGCTTCGAGGTGACCTCGCTGCAGGAGTACGCGCTGCAGCGGGCCGCGCGCGCATGACGGGTGTCGTCCCGGCGTTCGGCGACCGCCTCGCGGAGGCGTTCGCCGAACGCGGGCGCCTCTGCGTCGGCATCGACCCGCACGCCCACCTGCTCGCGGACTGGGGCCTGCCGGCTTCGGCCGCGGGCGTGCGCGAGTTCGGACTGATCGCGGTCGAGGCCGCGGTCGGCCGGGCCGGGCTGGTCAAGCCGCAGGTGGCCTTCTTCGAGCGCTACGGTTCCGCAGGCTACGCGGCGCTGGAGGAGGTCGTCCGAGCTGCCCGCTCGGCCGGCCTGCTGGTGATCGCCGACGCCAAGCGCGGCGACATCGGCACCAGCGTGACCGCCTATGCGGAGTCCTGGCTCACGCCGGGCTCCCCGTTGGAGGCCGACGCGCTGACCCTCTCCGCCTTCCAGGGCGTCGGGTCGATCGCCGAGCCGATGCGCCTGGCCGAGGAGCACGGCAAGGGCCTGTTCGTCCTCGCCGCGACCTCCAATCCGGAGGCCGCCGCGATCCAGCAGGCCGTCGTCGCATCGGGACCGCGTGCCGGGATGAGCGTCGCCCGTGCGATCATCGAAGACGTGCACGCGTTCAACCAGCAGCAGCCCCCGCACGCCTACGGCACCGTGGGCCTGGTGCTCGGGGCCACCGTCGACCTGGCCGCCTACGGCGTCGACACGGCGGGACCGGCGTTCGAGCCGGCGTTCCCCGTGCTCGCGCCCGGCTTCGGCCACCAGGGTGCCCGCGTCGAGGATGCGGCGCGTCTGTTCGGAACCCTGGCGCCCGGTGTGATCGTGAGCGAGTCGCGCGGCCTCCTGGCCGCCGGTCCCGCCGCTCTCGCCGACGCCGTCGCCCGCCGTGCCGAGGAGGTGCGCGGGTCCCATGGCTGAGTCCGCCTCGCGCCGCCCCGCCCCGCCGGACGTCGACCGCCGCGCGGCCTCCCAGGCCGCCGTCGCCGCGCGTCGCGCGCGAGCCGCGGTCAAGCAGTCCATCGCCTCGCGGGAGGTGTCGCCGCTGACCGTGCTCGATCACGCCACCGCGCAGCCCGACGGGGTCGAGGGGCGCCTCCGAGTGACGGAGTTCCTCCTCAGCGTCCCCGCGATCGGTACGACGAAGATGCAGGAGGCGCTCACCAAGCTGGGCATCTCGCCCGCGAAGCGACTCGGCGGCCTCGGTCGGCACCAGCGTCTGCGTCTACGCGACTTCCTCATCGAGCGCGAGAACAAGGCCGGGCGTCAGCGCAACCAGCTCGTCGTGCTGGCCGGGCCGACCGCGGTCGGCAAGGGGACCGTCTCGACCTACATCCGGGAGAACTACCCGGACGTGCTGCTCTCGGTCTCGGCCACGACTCGTGCCCCGCGCCCCGGGGAGGTGGACGGGGTCAACTACTACTTCGTCGACGACGCCGAGTTCGACCGGATGATCGCCGAGGGCGAGCTGCTCGAGTACGCCACCGTGCACAACGCGTACCGCTACGGCACCCCGCGCGGTCCGATCGAGAAGGCGCTCGACGCCGGCCGCAGCGTCCTGCTCGAGATCGACCTGCAGGGCGCGCGCAGCGTGCGCGAGAGCATGCCGGAGGCCCGGCTGATCTTCCTGCTCCCGCCGACGTGGGAGGAACTGGTGCGCCGGCTGATCGGTCGCGGCACCGAGGACTCGGCCGAACAGGCCCGCCGGCTGGAGACCGCGAAGGTCGAATTGGCCGCCCAGGACGAGTTCGATCACCGCGTCGTGAACCACGACGTCGCCGAGGCCGCCCGCGAGGTCGTAGACTTGATGAAGGTCCGCGCGGCGCCGTCGCGTCCGTAGACCGCCATCGTCGCGCCGCACCCGGCGCCGGTCGCCGCATGTCGACCGCCCAGAACGACCAGACCGACCACGGTCTTCCACAGAAAACAGCTGAAGGAGTCCCTCCGCATGGCAACCAGCAACAACGGCATCATCGACCCGCCCATCGACGACCTGCTCTCGAAGGTGGAGTCCAAGTACGCCCTGGTGATCTTCGCGTCCAAGCGCGCCCGCCAGATCAACGACTACTACGCCGACCTGCACGAGGGCAGCCTGTTCGACAATGTCGGCCCGCTGGTCGACTCGTCGGTCGACGACAAGCCCCTCTCGGTCGCGATGCACGAGATCAACGAGGACAAGCTCGTCGTCAAGCCGATCGTCGAGTAGCACAGCACCGAGATCGCCGGGCACGGCCCGGCCGCAGCAGGACTCTGCCGTTGAGGGGGTGGCGCCGTGAGCGCACGTTTGACCATCGTCGTCGGAGTGACCGGAGGCATCGCCGCCTACAAGGCGGTGGGCGTGATCCGGGCGCTCGTGCTCGACGGCCACTCGGTGCACGTGGTGGCGACGGAGGCCGCACTGCGGTTCGTCGGGCGTCCCACCCTCGAGGCGATCAGCCGCAACCCGGTGGCGACCGACCTCTATGAGGGCGTCGCGGAGGTGCGGCACGTGGCGATCGGGCAGTCGGCCGATCTCATCGTGATCGCGCCTGCGACGGCGAACTCGATAGCGAAGCTCGCCGCGGGCATCGCCGACGACCTGCTCGGCAACACCGTGCTCGCCTCCACCGCCCCGCTCGTCATCGCACCGGCGATGCACACCGAGATGTGGCGCAACCCGGCCACCGTCGCGAACATCGCGACGCTCCGCGGCCGCGGGGTCACCATCGTGGGTCCGGCGAGCGGTCAGCTGACCGGCGCCGATTCCGGCCCCGGCCGGATGGAGGAGCCCGAGGTCATCGCGCGCGCCGCGCTGCGGGCGGCGGGCGTGTCGCCCCGGCCCGCGGCGGCCCCCGCACCAGAACCGGTCGCCGACGTGGTCGTGCTCTCCGAGCGTCGCCGGGCGAACGAGGCCGCCCGCCTTCCCCGCGGCGGCGTCGACCTGGCCGGCCGGCGTGTCGTGATCACCGCCGGGGGCACCCGGGAGCCGCTGGACCCCGTGCGCTTCCTCGGCAACCGCTCCAGCGGTCGGCAGGGCGTCGCCCTCGCGAGCGCTGCGCTGGCGCGCGGGGCGGAGGTCGTGCTGGTTGCGGCCCACCTGGAGGTGGACCCTCCCGAGGGCGTCGAGCTCGTCGAGGTGCAGACCGCGCTCGAGCTGCAGGACGCCGTGACCACGGCGTCCCGTTCGGCCGACATCGTCGTGATGACCGCCGCCGTCGCCGACTTCCGGCCGGTGCGTGCGCGCGACGCGAAGATCAAGAAGTCCGAGGTGGGGGAGACCCTCACCCTCGAGCTCGTCGCGAACCCCGACATCCTCGCCGGCCTCGCGCAGGGCAAGCACGATGGCCAGGTGCTGGTCGGCTTCGCCGCGGAGACCGAACCCGACCCCTCCGCGCTGATCGAGCTCGGCCGCGACAAGCTCGCGGCCAAGGGCTGCGACTTCCTGGTGCTCAACCAGGTGGGCTGGACGCAGGGCTTCGCAACGGAGAGCAACGAGGTCGTGGTGCTCCGGAAGGGCGGAGATATAGTGATGGAGGCGTCGGGCACCAAGCTGTCGGTGGCCGATCGTATCCTCGACGTCATCGCCTGACGCCCGTCGCCGCAGCCCCGTCCGACCCAAGGAGAACCATGGCAGATCTGCGCCTTTTCACGTCCGAGTCGGTCACCGAAGGGCACCCGGACAAGATCTGCGACCAGATCTCGGACAGCATCCTGGACGCCCTGCTCACCGTCGACCCGAACAGTCGCGTCGCGGTCGAGACGCTGGTCACCACCGGCCTCGTCCATGTCGCCGGCGAGGTGTCGACCCGCGGATACGTCGAGATCCCGTCACTCGTGCGCGACAAGCTGGTCGAGATCGGCTACGACTCGTCCGATGTGAGCTTCGACGGCACCCAGTGCGGCGTCTCGGTCTCGATCGGCGCGCAGTCGCCCGACATCGCCCAGGGCGTCGACAACGCGCTCGAGACCCGCTCCGAGCAGAGCGAGGACGACCTCGATCGCCAGGGCGCCGGCGACCAGGGCATCATGTTCGGATACGCGACGACGGAGACCCCGCAGTACATGCCCCTCCCGATCTGGCTGGCGCACCGCCTCTCCGAGCGGCTGGCCGCTGTCCGCAAGGACGGGACCCTCGACTACCTGCGCCCGGACGGCAAGACCCAGGTCACCGTCGGCTACGAGGGCATCGTGCCGAAGTCGGTCCAGACCGTCGTCCTCTCGACGCAGCACGCTCCCTCCGTCTCGAACGAGCAGCTCCAGGCCGAGGTGATCGAGGAGGTCATCGCCCCCGTGCTGCACGGCGCCGGGCTGGAGACGTCGCACATCCGCACGCTCATCAACCCGACCGGCCGATTCGAGATCGGCGGCCCGAAGGGGGATGCCGGGCTGACCGGCCGCAAGATCATCGTCGACACCTACGGCGGCGCAAGCCGGCACGGCGGTGGCGCCTTCTCGGGCAAGGACCCGTCGAAGGTCGACCGCTCGGCCGCGTACGCGATGCGCTGGGCGGCGAAGAACGCGGTCGCCGCCGGTCTGGCCGAGCGCCTCGAACTCCAGGTCGCGTACGCGATCGGCAAGGCGGCGCCTGTCGGCCTGTACGTGGAGACATTCGGCACGGGCGCCGTGCCGGACGAGCGGATCATCGCCGCGATCCGCGAGGTCTTCGACCTGCGCCCGGCCGCGATCATCCGCGACCTGGACTTGCTGCGGCCCATCTACGCGCAGACGGCGACCTACGGTCACTTCGGCCGCGAGCTCCCCGACTTCACCTGGGAGCGGCTCGACCGCGTCGACGACCTGCGGTCGGCCGCGGGGCTGTAACGGTGGCGGCGGCCGGCCGGGTCGCCCGCGTGGTCCTCGACTCGCCCCTCCCGCAGCTGGATCATCTCTTCGACTACTCCGTGCCCGACGCGCTCGTCGACGACGCGGTGCCGGGGGTCCGCGTGCGGGTTCCGTTGCGGACCGCAGGCCGGATCGCCGACGGGTACCTCGTCGAGCTCGCGGAACCGGAGGACGGGTTCGAGGGCACGTTGAGCCCGCTCGAGGCCGTCGTCTCCCCGGTTCCCGTGCTCACCCCGGGGGTGTGGGCGCTCGCCCGTCGGCTGGCCGACCGCAGCGCGGGAACGGCCAGCGACATCCTGCGTCTCGCCGTGCCCGGGCGGATGGTCCGGGCGGAGAAGTCCTGGCTGGCGCTGCCCGAGGAACAGCGCTCGCCCGCTCCGCGGCCGCCCGCGATCGCGGTCCGCGGCTACGGCGAGGGTGTCCTGGAGGCCGCCGTCGCGGGGAACGATCGACTCGCGTTGCAGGCGATCCCACGCCTCGCGCCGCTGCCCGACGGCACCTGGGTCGGGGAGTGGGCGGTGACGCTGGCGGCTCTCGCCGCCGCGTGCTGGGCTGGTGGACGGACCGCCATCATCGCGGTGCCCGATCATCGAGACCTGGACCAGCTGGCCGCGGCCCTCGCCGCGATCGCACCGGCGGAGGCCGTCGTGCGGGCGGACGCCGCACAGGCGAACCCCGACCGGTACCGTGCCTTCCTCGCCGCGTTGAGCGGACCCCGCATCGTGATCGGGAACCGTTCGGTCGTCTACGCCCCGGCAGCGCGCCTCGGGCTGATCGTGGTCTGGGAGGACAGCGATCCGCTGCAGGCCGAACCCCTGAGCCCCTACGTGCACACCCGGGATGCCGCACTGGTGCGCCAGGAGCTGGAGGGCTGCGCGCTCGTCCTCTCCGGACTGGTGCGCAGCGTGGAGACGCAGCGCCTGGTCGAGCTGGGCTGGCTGCGCGATGTGGCCCCCGAGCGTGCGGTCACCCCGAAGGTGGTGCTGACCGCGAACCAGCAGGCGACGGAGGACGCCGCCCGCGCCGCTCGCATCCCCTCGCTGGCCTGGCGGGCGGCCAGGGAGTCGCTGAGCGGCGAGAGCGGACGGCCGGCGGGGCCGGTGCTCGTGCAGGTCGCGCGCCCCGGCTACGTCCCGCTGCTGGCCTGCGTGAGCTGCGGTCAGGCCGCGCGCTGCAACCGCTGCGAGGGACCGCTCGGGCAGACCCGCTCCGGTGCCACGCCGTCGTGCGGGTGGTGCGGTGCGCTGGCGAGCGACTGGCAGTGCGAACGCTGCGAGGGCCGGCGCTTCCGGATGGTCAGTCTCGGCTCCGGCCGCACGGCCGAGGAACTGGGGCGGGCGTTCCCGGGCGTTCGGGTGATCCTGGCCGACGGCGACCACCCGGTCCAGCGGGTCCCCGCTGCGCCCGCGCTCGTCGTCGCCACCCGCGGTGCGGAGCCGATCGCGGAAGGCGGCTATCAGGCGGTGCTCCTGCTCGACGGTGAGCGGATGCTGGCCCGGGAGACCCTCCATGTCGCCGAGGACTGCCTCCGTTGGTGGTCGAGTGCCGCGACCCTGGCGGCCGCGGGCGCACCGACGCTCCTGGTCGGAGTGTCCGGCCCCCTGGCGCGTGCGTTCGCGACCGGCCGGCTCGTCGACTTCGCCCGCGCCGAGCTGGCCGACCGGCGCGGGCTGCGATTCCCGCCCGCGGTGCGGCTCGCCTCGGTGACCGGCACGGAGGAGGCGGTCCGCGCGGTGATCGACGCGGTGGACGCGGAGCTGCTGATCGACGTGCTCGGTCCCGCGTCCGTCGACGACCGGCTCGTGCGCGGCATCCTGCGCTTCGAGTATGCGCGGGGTGCGGAGGTCGCGGCCGCCGTGCGCGCCGCCGTGGTGCGCAACGCGACGAAGCGCCGCAAGGCCCTCGCGGGACGCGGCGGCTTCCGCCCTGCCCCCACCCTCCGGGTGCGCTTCGACGACCCGGAGATCCTCTAGCCGGCGCGGGTAGACTCGACCGCGGCTCCCGCTCCACCCCTCTTCCGGAAGAACCTTTCGCATGCGCCTCGTCTTCGCCGGCACCCCCGCCGTCGCTATCCCCTCGCTCCGGCTGCTCGCGCAGCGGCACGACGTCGTGGCGGTGATCACACGTGAGGACGCCCCGCTCGGACGCAAGCGCGTCCTCACCCCGTCACCCGTCGCGGCGGCGGCGGCGGACCTCGGAATCGAGACCGTCCGGGCCAATCGGCTGGGGGAGGAGGCGACCGAGCGGGTCGCCGCCCTCGCCCCGGATCTCGGGGTGATCGTCGCCTATGGCGGTCTGGTGCGGGAACCCCTGTTGTCGACGCCGCGGCTCGGCTGGGTGAACCTGCACTTCTCGCTGCTCCCGCGCTGGCGGGGCGCGGCGCCGGTGCAGCACGCAGTCATCGCCGGCGACGCCGAGACCGGCGCGGCCGTCTTCCAGCTCGTCCCGGCGCTCGACGCCGGCGCGGTCTTCGCCGAGCTCCGCCGCCCGATCGGCGCCGACGAGACGTCCGGCGAGGTGCTGGAGGCGCTGGCGGTGTCGGGTGCGGCCCTGCTGACCGACACCGTGGACGCCCTCGCCGCCGGCACCGCCGTCGCACGCCCCCAAGAGGGCGAGCCGACCGCGGCCCCCAAGCTCACCATCGAGGATGCACGCCTCGACCTCGGCCGTCCGGTCGAGGAGGTCTACGCGCAGCTGCGCGGCGTGACCCCCGAGCCGGGCGCGTTCGTCCTGCTCGACGGGGAGCGCTTCAAGCTCCTCGAGGCCCGTCCCGCAGGCGAGGCCACCGCCCTGCCACCGGGTCGGGTGGAGCTGCGCGAGAAGCGGGTGCTCGTCGGCACCGGCACCGCACCGCTCGAGCTGCGCACCGTGCAGCCCGCGGGCAAGAAGGCGATGGCCGCTGCCGACTGGTGGCGCGGCACCGGCGGAGAGGCGGTGCTCGCATGAGCGACCGTCGTCCATCGGGCCCCGGCGACCAGCGGCGTGGCGATCAGCGGCGCGGCGATCAGCGGCGCCCTGATGCGGGGCGTCGCGCGCCGGAGCGTCGGCCGGTCGAGCCCGCGGTCCAGCCCGCGCGGCAGGTCGCCTACGACGTGATCGCGGCCGTCAGCGAGTCCGATGCCTACGCCAATCTGCTGCTTCCCGGCCGGATCGCCCGCGCCCGCCTGTCGACCGCCGACGCCGCGCTCGCGACCGAGCTCACCTACGGCACGCTGCGCATGCAGGGCTACTACGACCGGGTGATCGAGCGCGCCGCCGGCCGCCCCGTCGACCGCATCGATCCGCCGATCCTCGACGTGCTGCGGCTCGGCGCGCACCAGCTGCTCTCCACCCGCATCCCCTCGCACGCGGCGGTCAACGAGTCGGTCGCACTGGCCCGGCTCGTCGGGAGCCGCTCGGCCACCGGCTTCGCGAACGGCGTGCTGCGCGAGATCGGTCGGCACACGCCCGAGGAGTGGCGGGAGCGGGTCGTCGCCGAGGCACGAAACGAGGACGACCGGCTGGCCGCCGTGACTTCGCACCCCACCTGGGTGATCCGCGCCTTCCGGCGCTCCCTGAACGCCGAGGGGCGCGGTGACGAGCTGGAGGACCTGCTCGAGGCGGACAACGCCGCTCCGCGGGTCAACCTGGTCGCGCTCCCTGGCCTGGTGGAGGCGCCCGCAGGCAGCCGGCCCGACCGGTTCTCGCCCGTCGGCTTCACCGGCGACGGCGGAGACCCTCAGGGGCTCGTCGTGTCGTCGGAAGGCCGCCTGCGTGTGCAGGACGAAGGGTCGCAGCTCGCGGCGCTCGCGTTGACCCGTGCTCGTCCCGTCCGGCCAGGCGAGCGCTGGCTCGATCTGTGCGCGGGGCCGGGCGGCAAGGCGGCTCTGCTGGCGGCGGAGGCGCTGGCCGGCGGGGCCGAGCTGGTCGCCAACGAGCTGGTCCCCGCGCGCGCCGACCTGGTCCGGTCGGCCCTCGCGGCAGTGCCGCTCGAGGTCCCCGTCTGGGAGGAGGACGGCACCCGGGTCGGCGACGTCCACCCGGAGGCCTTCGACCGCATCCTGCTCGACGCGCCCTGCACCGGTCTCGGCGCGCTGCGGCGGCGGCCCGAGGCGCGCTGGCGCAAAGAGCCGAAGGACGTCGCGGAGCTGAGCGCGCTGCAGGCGCGGCTCCTCGACTCCGCCGTCGCCGCGCTGGCGCCCGGCGGCCTGCTCGCCTACGTCACCTGTTCGCCGCACATCGCCGAGACCCGCAGCATCGTGGCGGCCGCGCGGCAGCGGCATCCCGAGCTGGAGTCCGTCGGGACGGCCGCGGTCGTGCAGGGATTGGCGGTGGAGCGCCTCGACCTCGCGGACGAGGAGGACGTCGTGCAGCTGTGGCCGCACCGGCATCTGACCGACGCCATGTTCATCGCCCTCTTGGCCAAGCGTGCCAAGTAAGCGAGCCAGGCGGCCCGCACCCTAGGCTGGAGGCATGGCCCGCATCAATCCGAGCATCCTCGCCGCCGACTTCGTCAACCTGGAACGCGACCTCGATCGGATCGCCACGGCGGATCTGGTGCACGTGGACGTCATGGACAACCATTTCGTGCCGAACCTCACCTTCGGCCCGCAGATGGTGGAGCGCATCCAGGCGGTCAGCGCCATCCTGCTGGATGTGCACCTGATGATCGACGACCCCGAGCGCTGGGCGCCGGGCTACGCCGAGCTCGGCGCGTACTCGGTCACCTTCCACGCCGAGGCGGCGACCGACCCGGTCGCGCTCGCGCGCCGGCTGCGCGGCATCGGCGCCCGGGCCGGCGTCGCCCTCAAGCCGGGCACCGACGTCGCCCCCTACCTCGAGCTGCTCCCCGAGTTCGACCAGGTGCTGGTGATGACGGTCGAGCCCGGTTTCGGCGGCCAGTCGTTCATGCCGGAGACCATGCCGAAGCTGCGCGCCCTGCGCGAGGCGGTCGAGGCCCGCGGGCTCGACGTGTGGCTGCAGGTCGACGGGGGCGTGACGTCCGAGACGATCGTGGTCGCGGCCGAGAACGGCGCGGACACGTTCGTGGCGGGCTCGAGCGTCTTCCGCGGCGAACCCGCGGAGCAGATCGCGGGTCTGCGCGCGGCGGTCGCCGCGCACGGCCACTGACCGCGGCCTCCGGACGCCGTCTCCGCGCGCGGCACGGACGAGGCGCTGCGACCGCTACGCTGTAATGGTGAAAACCTTCGACGACCTCTTCGCCGAGCTCCGCGAGAAGGCCGCCACCCGCCCGGAGGGATCCGGGACGGTGCGCGAGCTGGACGCGGGCGTGCACGCCATCGGAAAGAAGATCGTGGAGGAGGCCGCCGAGGTCTGGATGGCCGCCGAGTACCAGTCAGACGAGGAGACGGCCGAGGAGATCTCGCAGCTGCTCTACCACCTCCAGGTGCTCCTGCTCGCCAAAGGCCTCACGCCGGCCGACGTCTACCGACATCTGTGACCCCGATCCCGCAGGCGCCCCCCGGCGCACCCTGATCCGTCACGTCACGAAAGACTTCGAAACCATGCTGAAGATCGCCGTCCCCAACAAGGGCTCCCTCTCCGAGACCGCGGCGCAGATGCTCCACGAGGCGGGCTATGTCGGCCGCCGCGACCCCAAGGAGCTCATCGTCACCGACGCGCGCAACGGGGTGGAGTTCTTCTACCTGCGCCCGCGCGACATCGCCACCTACGTCGGCTCGGGCGCGCTCGACGTCGGCATCACCGGCCGCGACCTGCTGCTCGACTCCGGATCGCCGGCGGGGGAGATCGCCTCGCTCGACTTCGCCGCCTCGACCTTCCGGTTCGCCGCACCGGCGAACGGGTTCACCGACCTCGCCGATCTGCACGGCAAGCGGGTGGCGACGAGCTACCCGGGTCTCGTCGGCGCGTTCCTCGCCGAGCGCGGGGTGGACGCCGCACTGATCAAGCTCGACGGAGCGGTGGAGTCGGCGGTGCGTCTCGGTGTCGCGGACGCCGTCGCCGACGTGGTCGAGACCGGCTCCACGCTGCGCAAGCAGGGACTGGAGATCTTCGGTCCGGTCATCCTCGAGTCCGAGGCCGTGCTGATCTCGTCGCCGACGCGCGCCGCCGGGGTCGACACCCTGCTGCGCCGGCTGCAGGGCGTCATGGTCGCGCGTCAGTACGTGCTGGTCGACTACAACCTGCCCGCGGTGCTCCTCGACCGGGCCGTCGCGCTGACGCCGGGCGTCGAGTCCCCGACCGTGTCGCCGCTCGGCGAGCCGGACTGGGTCGCCGTGCGGGTCATGATCAAGCAGGACCAGACCAACCGCGTCATGGACGACCTCTACGAGCTGGGCGCCCGGGCCATCCTGGTGACCTCCATCCACGCGGCGCGGATCTGATGTCCGTCGCGGTCCGTGTCATCCCGTGCCTGGACGTGGCGGCCGGCCGGGTCGTCAAAGGCGTGAACTTCCAGAACCTGCGCGATCAGGGCGACCCGGTGGAATTGGCGGCCAAGTACTTCGAGCAGGGGGCGGACGAGCTCACCTTCCTCGACGTGACGGCGACGGTGGACGACCGTTCCACGACCTACGACGTGGTGCGGGCGACGGCCGAGCAGGTCTTCATCCCGCTCACCGTCGGCGGCGGCGTGCGCAGCGCCGAGGACGTCGCGCGGCTGCTCGGCAGCGGCGCCGACAAGATCGGCGTGAACTCGGCGGCCATCGCGCGCCCCGAGCTGGTCGCCGAGATCGCCGACCGGTTCGGCGCACAGGTGCTGGTGCTGTCCCTCGACGTCAAGCGCTCGGCGGCCACGCCGTCGGGCTTCGTGGTGACGACCCACGGCGGGCGCACCGAAACCGACCTCGACGCCCTGGAGTGGGCGCGCCGGGCGATCGACCTCGGCGCCGGCGAACTGCTCGTCAACTCGATCGATGCCGACGGCACCAAGGAGGGCTTCGACCTGGAGCTCATCCGCGAGATGCGTGCCGTCAGCAGCGTGCCCGTGATCGCCTCCGGCGGTGCGGGCGCGGTCGCCGACTTCGCCCCCGCCATCGACGCGGGTGCGGACGCGGTGCTCGCCGCGAGCGTCTTCCACTCCGGTGAGCTGACGATCGGCGACGTGAAGGAGGCCCTGGCGAGGGCAGGACGGGAGGTCCGCTCATGAGCGACGACCAGCGCGCGGTGCTCGAACGCATCCGCTTCACGGACGCCGGGCTCGTCCCGGCGATCATCCAGCAGTGGGACACCCGCGAGGTGCTCATGATGGGGTGGATGGACGCGGAGGCGTTCCGCCGCACGATGACCGAGGGCCGCGTCACGTTCTGGTCGCGGTCGCGGCAGGAGTACTGGCGCAAGGGCGACACGTCCGGCCACGTGCAGTTCGTGAAGTCGGCCGCCCTCGACTGCGACGGCGACACCCTCCTGGTGACCGTCGACCAGATCGGCGCCGCCTGCCACACCGGCACCCGGACCTGCTTCGACGCCGATCAGCTCGACCCCGTCGTCGGCGACGGCGCCGCCGACACCGACGAGATGAGGGCCGACCTGTGATCGCGACGAGTGCGGCGTCCACCACCCGGGAGGCCTTCGATGCTCTCGTCGGCAGCCATCGCGTGGTGCCGGTCGTGCGTGAGCTGTTCGCCGACGGGGAGACCCCGGTCGGCATCTATCGCAAGCTCGCCGCCGGCCGGCCGGGGACCTTCCTCCTGGAGTCGGCCGAGCAGGGAGGCATCTGGTCGCGCTTCTCGTTCGTCGGCGCGGCCTCCTTCGGCGTGCTGACCCAGCAGGGGGACGAGGTCCGCTGGCTCGACTACGGCCTGACGGCCGAGCGCGCGCTGGGCGGCGAGACGTCGCTGCGCCCGCTCGACGCCCTCGCCGCGCTGCACGCGCGGTGGCAGACGCCGCGCATCCCCGGGCTGCCGCCCCTGACCGGCGGTCTGGTCGGGTTCATCGGCTGGGAGGCGATCCGTCAGATCGAGCGGCTGCCCGATCAGCCGCCGGCCGACTACGACATCCCCGGCCAGGCGCTCGCGTTCGCGGCGGATCTGGTGGTCCTCGACCACCGTTCCGGCACGGTCAAGCTGATCGCCAACGCCCTCGCAGACGGGGAGGAGACCGCCGACGCCCTCTGGGCCGACGCGCAGGCGCGCCTGGACCGGATGCAGCGCGAACTCGCCCAGCCGTCGGAGGCGTGGCTGGCCGAGGTCGACCTCGCCACCCCGGCCGATCCGGTGTCGCGCACCCGCGAGGAGGACTTCCTCGCCTCGGTGGAGACCGCCAAGGAGCGGATCGTCGCGGGCGACATCTTCCAGGTGGTCATCTCGCAGCGGTTCGAGCTGGAGTGCGCGGCGACGTCCCTCGACGTGTACCGCGTGCTGCGCGCCCTGAACCCGAGCCCGTACATGTACCTGCTCTCGCTCGAGCGGCCCGACGGCGACGGCGACCGCACGTTCCAGATCGTCGGCTCGTCTCCCGAAGCGCTCGTGAAGGTCCAGGAGGGGCGCGCGTTCACCCATCCGATCGCCGGTTCTCGCCCGCGCGGCGCGACCCCGGAGGAGGACCTCGACCTGGAGGCCTCGCTACTGGCCGACGACAAGGAGCGGGCCGAGCACCTGATGCTCGTCGATCTCGCGCGCAACGACCTGCTGAAGGTGTGCGCGGCGGGGTCGGTCGAGGTGACCGAGTTCATGCGCATCGAGCGGTTCAGCCACATCATGCACATCGTCTCCTCGGTGGAGGGCGACCTGCTGCCGGACGCCTCGGCGATCGACGTCTTCCGGGCGACGTTCCCGGCGGGGACGCTCTCGGGTGCGCCGAAGCCGATGGCGCTGCGGATCATCGACGAGCTGGAACCGGCGCAGCGCGGCGTGTACGGGGGAGTGATCGGCTACTTCGACTTCGCCGGCGACGCCGACCTCGCCATCGCGATCCGCACGGCGACGATCATGGACGGCGTCGCCCGGGTGCAGGCCGGTGGCGGCCTGGTCGCGGACTCCGTTCCGCGCAACGAGTTCGAGGAGTCGCAGAACAAGGCGGCGGCGCCGTTGCGTGCGGTCGCCGTGGCGAACGCGATGCGCCGCGTGGGCGATCCCGGCACGGGCGGGCGCTGAGCACGATGACCGCAGAGCTCCCCGACGACGGCGCCGAGACGGCGGCACCGGCGCAACGGCCCGTGAACCGCCGGTCCAAGTACCTCGCGCTGCTGGCACTGGTGGCCGGCAGCGGGTTCGCGCTGCTGTCGGCGACGCAGACCTGGTTCAGCGTCCACCTCACCGACGTGGCCAGCCACGTCAGCGTCCTCGGCGTTCCCGGCTCCACCGCCGCGCCCGCTCTCACCGCCCTCTCGCTCGCCGGGCTGGCGCTGACCGCTGCGCTCGCGATCGCCGGACCGGTGTTCCGCATCGTCCTCGCCCTGCTCGGCGTGCTGCTCGGCGTCTCGGTGCTGATCTCCGCCGGGAGCGCACTCGCCGACACGCTCCGCGCCTCCTCCTCGGCCATCACGACGGCGACCGGGGTGGCGGGGGAGGCGTCGGTGCGGCACCTGGTCGGCGCCGTGGACGTGCAGTTCTGGCCCTGGCTCGCCGTCGCGGGCGGGGTGCTGATCGTGCTGGCGAGCGCCGCCGTCGTCGTCTTCTCCCGGCTCTGGCCGGGGTCGTCGCGCAAGTACCAGACCCGGTTCGCCGCCGCCGAGGGCGGGGCCGCCGATGCCCTGCCGGCCGAGCTCGGCGCGCCCGAGACGGACGATGAGGAGGCGCGCGCCGTCGCCGAGGGCGAGGCCGCAACGGGTCCCGCCTCCCTCGATCGCGACACCGCGATCGACAGCTGGGACGAGCTGAGCCGCGGCGACGATCCCACGCGCTGAGCCACTAGACTTGATCCGTTCCCATTCCCGTGCGCGCCCGTCGGCGCGCACCCGACGTGCAGGAGTCCCATGAGCACCGAGTCAGTCGAGCCAGGCCACGGTCATTCGCCGGCGGCGTGGACGGCCGTGATCATCATGCTGGTCGCCTTCGCCATCGGCGCTGTGGCCTTCTTCTTCGACGCGCCGATCATCGTCTGGGCGGCGGCCGGTCTGGCCATCGTGGGTCTCATCGTGGGCTGGGTCATGAAGCGCGCCGGGTACGGCGTGGGCGGCGACAAGTACACCCCGAAGGGTCACTGACGCGTGCTCGCCGACCTCGTCGCCGGCGCGCTCGAGGATGCTGAACGGCGGCGTGCCGAGCGTCCGCTCGCCGTCGTCGAGGCCGCCGCTCTCGATCGCGCCCCCGCGCTGGACGCCCTCGCCGCGCTCGCCCCGGCCGACCGCATCAAGGTCATCGCCGAGGTCAAGCGGGCGAGCCCGTCGCGCGGCTCCCTCGCCGACATCCCCGATCCGGCCGCCCTGGCCTCCGCCTATGAGACCGGTGGAGCCAGCGCGATCAGCGTCCTGACCGAGGAGCGCCGCTTCCGCGGCTCGCTCGCCGACCTGGAGTCGGTGCGCGCCGCGGTCTCGATCCCCGTCCTCCGCAAGGAGTTCGTCGCCGAGGCGTACCAGATCTTCGAGGCGCGCGCCGCGGGCGCCGACCTCGTGCTCCTCATCGTTGCGGCCCTCGACCAGCAGACCCTGGTCTCGCTGCACGACCTGATCGTCCAGCTGGGCATGACCCCGCTGGTCGAGGCGCACACCGAGGACGAGCTGAGCCGTGCGTTCGACACCGGCGCGAAGCTCGTGGGCGTGAACGCCCGCAACCTCTCCACGTTCGAGCTGGACCGCGATCTGTTCGGCCGCCTGGCCGACCGGTACCCGGCCGGCACCATCCGCGTCGCGGAGTCCGCCGTCCTCTCGGCGGCCGACGTCGCGCACTACCGGGCGGGGGGCGCGGACGTCGTGCTCGTCGGCGAGGCGCTCGTCACGAGCGACCCCGTCGCCACGCTCGGCGAGTTCCTGGGAGTCTGATGTCCCTCCGTTCCGAGACCGGTCCCTATTTCGGCGACTTCGGCGGCCGCTTCGTGCCCGAGTCGCTCGTCGCCGCCCTGGACGAACTGTCCGCGGCGTGGGAGGCGGCCAAGGCCGACCCCGCGTTCCACGCGGAGCTCGACGAGCTGCAGCGCAGCTACACCGGGCGCCCGTCGATCATCACCGAGGTCCCGCGCTTCGCGGAACACGCGGGCGGTGCGCGCATCATCCTCAAGCGCGAGGACCTCAACCACACCGGGTCGCACAAGATCAACAACGTGCTGGGCCAGGCCATTCTGACCAAGCGCATCGGCAAGAAGCGCGTGATCGCCGAGACCGGCGCCGGCCAGCACGGCGTGGCGACCGCGACCGCCGCCGCCCTCTTCGGCCTGGAGTGCACGATCTACATGGGCGAGGTCGATACCGAGCGCCAGGCGCTGAACGTCGCGCGCATGCGCCTCCTGGGCGCGGAGGTCATCGCGGTCAAGACCGGCTCGCGGACGCTCAAGGACGCGATCAACGACGCGATGCGCGACTGGGTCACGAACGTCGAGACCACCAACTACATCTTCGGCACGGTCGCCGGCCCGCACCCCTTCCCCGCGATGGTCCGCGACCTGCAGAAGATCATCGGCGAGGAGGCCCGCGAGCAGGTGCTCGCGCTGACCGGGCGTCTTCCCGACGCGGTCGCCGCCTGCGTCGGCGGCGGATCCAATGCCATCGGCATCTTCCACGCCTTCCTCGACGACGAGGACGTGCGCCTCGTCGGCTTCGAGGCCGGCGGCGAGGGGGCGGAGACGCCGCGTCATGCCGCCACCATCACCAAGGGCCGCCCGGGCGTGCTGCACGGTGCGCGCAGCCTCCTGCTGCAGGACGAGGACGGCCAGACCATCGAGTCGCACTCGATCTCCGCCGGTCTGGACTACCCGGGCGTCGGCCCGGAGCACTCGTGGCTCGCCGCGATCGGCCGGGCCGAGTACCGGCCCGTGACGGACGCCGAGGCGATGGAGGCACTGCGCCTCCTCAGCCTGACCGAGGGCATCATCCCGGCGATCGAGTCGTCGCACGCCCTCGCCGGTGCCCTCGTGCTCGCCCGCGAACTGGGCCCGGACGGCATCGTGCTGGTCAACCTCAGCGGCCGCGGGGACAAGGACATGGAGACCGCCGGACGCTACTTCGGCCTGATCGACGAAGGAGCCGTGCAGTCGTGAGCCGGGTCGCCGACACCATCGCCCAGCGCAACCGGGAGGCCGGCGGCGCGCTGATCGGCTACCTGCCCGCCGGGTTCCCCGATCTGCAGACGAGCATCGACGCCGCCGTCGCCCTCGCCGAGAACGGCGTGGACATCATCGAGCTCGGCCTGCCGTACTCGGACCCCGTCATGGACGGAACCGTCATCCAGGCCGCGACCCAGCAGGCTCTCGCGAACGGCTTCCGCCTGCGCGACGGCATCACGGCGGTGCGCGAGATCACGAAGCGCGCCGACGTCCCGGTGCTGGTCATGACCTACTGGAATCCGGTGCTGCAGTACGGCGTCGACCGTTTCGCGGACGATCTGGCCGCCGCCGGGGGAGCGGGTCTGATCACGCCCGACCTGATCCCCGACGAGGGCGCCGCCTGGCTGGCCGCATCGGAGCGGACCGGCCTCGACCGGGTGTTCCTCGCGGCCCCGACCTCCACCGACGAGCGCCTGCGCCGGACCGTCGAGGCGAGCCGCGGCTTCGTCTACGCCGTCTCCACGATGGGGATCACCGGAGCGCGTTCCGACGTGGACGCCGCCGCACGCACCCTCATCGGCCGTCTGCGCGACGCCGGGTCGACCAGCGCCTGCGTGGGCGTCGGGATATCGACGGGCGCCCAGGTGCGCGAGGTGCTGGAGTACGCCGACGGCGCGATCGTCGGTTCCGCGCTGGTCAAGGCCCTCGCCGACGGCGGGGTCGAGGCGGTCGCCCGCACGGCGGCCGAACTGGCGGGTGGCACGGCGCGGTAGCGCCGTCGTCTTAGACTATGGAGGCTGCGCGGCGATCCGCGCGGCCTGACCGGAACGAAAGGTGAGTCTTCGGGTGTTTGCGACGATGAGCAGCTGGTACGCCAGCATCCCGAGCCCGGGGCCCGAGTGGCAGAACATCCCGATCGACCTCTTCGGGTGGCACTGGCGCATCCAGACCTACGCGATCATGATCCTCATCGGGATCGTCGTGGCGGTGCTGTGGACCTCCCGCCGGCTGAGCAAGCGCGGCGGTGAGCCGGGCGTGGTGCTCGACTTCACCCTGTGGGCGGTCGTCCTCGGCATCATCGGTGCCCGGCTCTACCACGTCTTCACCCACCCCGCCGACTACTTCTACGCCGGGGCGAACCCCTGGAACGTGTTCGCGATCTGGGAGGGCGGCAACGCCATCTTCGGCTCGCTGCTCGGCGGCGCCGTGGGCGTCGCGATCGCCTCGCGGATCACGGGTGTGCGGTTCTGGTCGTTCGCCGATGCGCTCGCCCCGGCCCTGCTCCTCGCCCAGGCGATCGGCCGGCTCGGCAACTACGTGAACCAGGAGTTGTTCGGCCTGCCGACCAACCTGCCGTGGGGCCTGCAGATCGACGCCGGCAACAAGGCGATCCCGGTCGGCCTCCCCGCCGACACGCTGTTCCAGCCGCTGTTCCTCTACGAGATCATCTGGAACGTCATCGGCGTCGTCGTCATCCTCTTCCTGGAGCGCAAGCTGCAGCTGCGCTGGGGCAAGGCCTTCGCCGTCTACCTCATCTGGTACGGCCTCGGCCGCTCCTACCTGGAGTCGATCCGCATCGACCCCAGCGAATTCAACATCCTCGGGATCCCGACCAACGTCTGGGCGGCCTTCCTCGCCGTCGTGCTCGGCATCGTGATCTACATCGTGCAGACTCGGCGCCACCCGGGACTCGAGCCGAGCGTCTACCGCACGGGTCGTGAATGGGTGCGCCCGGATGCTGAGGTAGACTCTGACGACACGGACTCGGATGACGAGGTCCCCGACGAGGACGACGGGGCGCCCGCCGCGTCCACCGGAGCCAAGGCCACAAGCCCATCGAACGGTTGAACCCCGTCGGCTCGCACCACCCGTAACGTCTGTCGAGGCAATCCCGAAAGCATCACCGACCGCACCGAGCCACCGGGCCGCACACAGCCCGATGAGCGCGGCGGATCCACCACCTTCTCAGGGCCGATGGCGTCCCCGCACAATGCATCCCCACATCCACGACACTGTGAGGACGGTCGAAAGATGGCGTTCACGCCTCCCCGAACCCGGTTCAGCTCCCTTCCTGCGAAGCAGGGTCTCTACGACCCTGCCGACGAGAAGGACGCCTGCGGTCTCGCCATGGTCGCGACCCTGCGCGGCACCGCCGGGCACGACATCATCGACGCGGCGCTGCAGGCGCTGCGCAACCTCGAGCACCGCGGCGCGGTCGGCTCGGACGCCGGCACCGGAGACGGCGCCGGCATCATCACCCAGGTGCCGGACGCGTTCCTCCGTGCCGTCTCGGGCCTCGAGCTGCCGGCGGCCGGCCGCTACGCGGTCGGCAACGCCTTCCTCCCCACCGAGGCGAGCGAGCGCGACGAGGTCAAGCGGGCCGTCGAGGCCATCGCCGCCGAGCAGGACCTGACGGTCCTCGGCTGGCGCGAGGTCCCGGTGCGCCCGGCCGAGCTCGGCACGCTGGCCCGCGACGCGATGCCGGTGATCGAGCAGCTCTACGTCGCCAGCACCCGCAGTGACGAGCAGGGCGAGGCGGTGTCCGGCATCGCGCTGGACCGCCAGACGTTCTTCCTGCGCAAGCGTGCCGAGCGCGAGCTCGACCTGTACTTCTCGTCGCTGTCGAGCCGGACCCTGGTCTACAAGGGCATGGTCACGACCCTCCAGCTCGAGCCGTTCTACCCCGACCTCTCCGACCAGCGCTTCGCCTCGAAGCTCGCCTTGGTGCACTCGCGCTACTCGACGAACACGTTCCCGTCGTGGCCGCTGGCGCAGCCGTTCCGCATGATCGCGCACAACGGCGAGATCAACACCGTGCAGGGCAACCGCAACTGGATGCGTGCCCGGCAGTCGCAGCTCGAGAGCGAGCTGCTGGGCGACCTCGCCCCCGTGTTCCCCATCGTCACCCCCGGTGCGAGCGACTCGGCGTCGTTCGACGAGGTGGTCGAGCTCATCTCGCTCACCGGCCGCTCGCTGCCGCACGCGGTGATGATGATGGTGCCGGAGGCCTGGGAGAACCAGACCGAGATCGACCCGGTGCGCCGCGACTTCTACGAGTACCACTCGATGCTCATGGAGCCGTGGGACGGCCCGGCCGCGATCGTCTTCACGGACGGCTCCCTCGTCGGGGCGACCCTCGACCGCAACGGCCTGCGGCCGGGCCGGTACGTCGTCACGAACGACGGCCTCGTGGTGCTGGCCTCCGAGATCGGCGTGCTCGACATCGAGCCGAGCCGCGTGGTGCGCAAGGGCCGGCTGCGCCCGGGCCGCATGTTCCTCGTGGACACCGTCGCCGGCCGGCTGATCGAGGACGACGAGATCAAGTCCGAGCTCGCGGCCGGCGCCCCCTACGGCGAGTGGCTCGACGAGGGACGCATCAACCTCAAGGACCTGCCGGAGCGCGAGCACATCGTGCACACGCCCGCGTCGATCACCCGGCGTCAGCGCACGTTCGGCTACACCGAGGAGGAGGTCCGCATCCTCCTCCGGCCGATGGCGACCACCGGTGCCGAGCCGCTCGGCGCGATGGGCTCCGACACCCCGGTCGCCGTGCTCTCCGAGCGTCCGCGCCTGCTGTTCGACTACTTCACCCAGCAGTTCGCCCAGGTGACCAACCCGCCGCTGGACTCGATCCGCGAGGAGGTCGTCACCTCCCTGAAGCTCGGTCTCGGCCCCGAGCGCAACCTGCTCTCCGCCGGACCGGAGCACGCCCGCCAGGTCGTCCTCGACTTCCCGGTGATCGACAACGACGAGCTCGCCAAGATCCAGCACATGGACCCGCGCCCGGGCAGCCGCCTGACGACGACGATCCGCGGTCTCTACCGCTTCGACGCGGGCACCGACGCCATGGAGCGCCGCCTCGCCGAGATGTGCGACGAGGTCGACGAGGCGATCGAGGCCGGTGCGCAGTTCATCGTGCTCAGCGACCGCGATTCCAACAAGGACCTCGCGCCGATCCCGTCGCTGCTCATGCTCGCGGCGGTGCACCACCACCTCATCCGCGCCGAGAACCGCATGAAGGTCGGCCTGATCGTCGAAGCCGGCGACGTGCGCGAGGTGCACCACGTGGCGCTCCTGATCGGCTACGGCGCCTCGGCGATCAACCCGTACCTGGCGATGGAGACCTGCGAGGAGCTGGTCCGCTCCGGTTTCATCCCGGGAGTGACGCCCGAGAAGGCGGTCAAGAACGTCATCAAGGCGCTCGGCAAGGGCGTGCTGAAGATCATGTCCAAGATGGGCATCTCGACCGTGTCGTCCTACGCGGCGGCGCAGGCGTTCGAGGCCGTCGGCCTCAGCCAGGCCTTCGTGGACCGCTACTTCACCGGCACCACGAGCAAGCTAGGCGGCGTCGGGATCGAGGTCATCGCGGCCGAGAACCTGTCGCGGCACGAGAGCGCGTACCCCGCCGAGAGTGCGATCGTCGCGCACGAGCGCCTGGCGACCGGCGGCGAGTACCAGTGGCGCCGCGACGGCGCCCCGCACCTCTTCAACCCGGAGACGGTGTTCCGCCTCCAGCACTCCACGCGCACGCGTCGTTACGACGTGTTCCGGGAGTACACCACGCTGGTGGACGACCAGGCGGAGTCGCTCATGACGCTGCGCGGGATGTTCGCCCTCAAGACCGGTGAGCGCACGCCGGTCCCGCTCGACGAGGTCGAGTCGGTCGAGTCGATCGTGAAGCGCTTCTCCACCGGGGCGATGAGCTACGGCTCGATCTCGAAGGAGGCGCACGAGACCCTCGCGATCGCCATGAACCGGCTCGGCGCCAAGTCGAACACCGGTGAGGGCGGCGAGGACCTCGACCGTCTGCTCGACCCCGAGCGCCGCAGCGCGATCAAGCAGGTCGCGTCGGGCCGCTTCGGCGTCACGAGCATGTACCTCACGCACGCCGACGACATCCAGATCAAGCTCGCGCAGGGCGCCAAGCCCGGTGAGGGCGGTCAGCTGCCGCCGACCAAGGTCTACCCCTGGGTGGCGCGCACCCGGCACGCTACGGCCGGCGTCGGCCTCATCTCGCCGCCGCCGCACCACGACATCTACTCGATCGAGGACCTCAAGCAGCTGATCTTCGACCTCAAGCGGGCGAACCCGGGCGCGCGCGTCCACGTGAAGCTCGTCTCGGAGTCGGGCATCGGCGCGGTCGCCGCCGGCACCGCGAAGGCCCTCGCCGACGTCATCCTGGTCTCCGGCCACGACGGCGGCACGGGCGCCTCCCCGGTCAACTCGCTCAAGCACGCGGGCACGCCGTGGGAGCTCGGCCTGGCCGAGACGCAGCAGACGCTGATGCTCAACGGGATGCGCGACCGGGTGGTCGTCCAGGTGGACGGTCAGCTCAAGACCGGCCGCGACGTGATCGTCGGGGCGCTGCTCGGCGCCGAGGAGTTCGGCTTCGCGACGGCGCCGCTGGTCGTGTCCGGCTGCATCATGATGCGCGTCTGCCACCTCGACACCTGCCCGGTGGGCGTCGCCACCCAGAACCCGGAGCTGCGCTCCCGGTTCTCCGGCAAGCCGGAGTTCGTCGTGAACTTCTTCGAGTTCATCGCCCAGGAGGTGCGGGAGTACCTGGCCGAGCTCGGTTTCCGCAGCCTCGACGAGGCCATCGGGCACGCCGAACTGCTCGACGTCGACCGCGCCGTGCAGCACTGGAAGGCGTCGGGCATGGACCTGTCGCCGATCCTGCACGGTCCGGAGTTCCCGGAGACGGCCCCGCGCAAGCACGGCCGCGACCAGGACCACGAGCTCGAACTGCACTTCGACAACCAGCTGATCGACGCCTCCCGCGACGTGCTCGCCAACGGTGGCACGCTGGAGCTGTCGCTGCCGATCCGCAACACGGAGCGCGCGGTCGGCACCATGCTCGGCCACGCCGTCACCGTCGCCCGCGGCGAGAACGGCCTCCCGAACGGCTCGATCGACATCACGCTGACAGGGTCGGCGGGACAGTCGCTCGGCGCCTTCCTGCCGAGCGGCATCACGCTGCGGCTGGAGGGCGACTCCAACGACTACGTCGGCAAGGGCCTCTCCGGCGGCCAGATCGTCGTCCGTCCGCCGAAGGAGGCGGTCTTCGCCGCCGAGCGCAACGTGATCGCGGGCAACGTGATCGGCTACGGCGCGACGCAGGGCAGCATGTTCATCCGCGGCATCGTGGGCGAGCGCTTCCTGGTCCGCAACTCCGGGGCGACCGCGGTCGTCGAGGGAGTCGGCGACCACGCGCTCGAGTACATGACCGGTGGGCTCGCCGTCATCCTGGGCGGCACGGGGCGCAACCTCGGCGCGGGCATGTCGGGCGGCACCGCCTACGTGTACGAGCTCAAGGAGGACCGGGTCAACCGCGACTCCCTCGCCTCGGGCGAGCTGGAGCTCCTCCCGCTCGGCAGCGCCGACGTGGAGATCGTCCGCGACCTGCTGGAGAAGCATCGGGCGGAGACGGGGTCGGCCCTCGCCGACCGCCTCCTCGCCGACTTCGATGCGACGGTCGCGAAGTTCGTCAAGGTGCTGCCGCGCGACTACGCGGCCGTGCTGCAGATGCGTCAGGAAGCCGTCGACGAGGGTCTCGACCCCGACGGCGACATCGTATGGAACCGGATTCTGGAGGTGACGGGCGGATGATGCTGCCTGAACCCGAAGGACGTTGCGACATGGAGGTGACTGGTGGCTGATCCCAAAGGCTTTTTGAAGACCACGGAGCGGGAGCTCCCCAAGCGCCGCCCGGTCTCCGTGCGGCTCATGGACTGGAAAGAGGTCTACGAGGCGGGCGATCCGGCGCAGCTGCGCCGGCAGGCCGGCCGCTGCATGGACTGCGGCGTGCCGTTCTGCCACCAGGGCTGCCCGCTCGGCAACCTCATCCCGGAGTGGAACGACCTGATGTGGCGCGGGGAGGGCCGCCAGGCCATCGAGCGCCTGCACGCGACCAACAACTTCCCGGAGTTCACCGGTCGGCTCTGCCCGGCCCCCTGCGAGTCCTCGTGCGTGCTCGGCATCAACCAGCCGGCCGTCACGATCAAGCAGGTCGAGGTCTCGATCATCGATCAGGCGTGGCAGAACGGCTGGGTGCAGCCGCACCCGCCGGAGCGGCTGACCGGCAAGACCGTCGCCGTCGTCGGCTCGGGGCCCGCCGGCCTCGCGGCCGCCCAGCAGCTCACCCGTGCCGGCCACACGGTGGCCGTCTACGAGCGGGACGACCGCATCGGCGGTCTGCTGCGCTACGGCATCCCGGACTTCAAGATGGAGAAGAAGCACCTCGAGGCGCGACTGAACCAGATGATGGCCGAGGGCACCCGGTTCCGCGCCGGTGTGAACATCGGCGTCGACATCGCGTGGGACGACCTGCGGGCGCGCTACGACGCCGTCGTGGTCGCGACCGGCGCCATTGTGCCGCGCGACCTCCCGATCCCCGGCCGCGACCTGGCCGGTGTGCACTTCGCGATGGAGTACCTGGTCCAGCAGAACAAGGCGGGCGCCGGCGACGACGTCTCCGGCCAGATCACGGCGGACGGCAAGCACGTCGTCGTGCTCGGCGGCGGCGACACCGGTGCGGACTGCATCGGCACGGCGCACCGTCAGGGTGCGGCCAGCGTGACGAACCTCGCGATCGGCGTCCAGCCGCCCGCGGAGCGTCCGGACCACCAGCCGTGGCCCACCACGCCCACCCTCTTCGAGATCCAGTCGGCGCACGAGGAGGGCGGCCAGCGCGAGTATCTCGCGTCCACGGTCGAGTTCCTCGCGAACGAGTTCGGCGAGGTCCGCGCGCTGCGCGTGGCCGAGACCGAGTACCTCGACGGCCGCCGCGTGCCGAAGGCCGGAACCGAGCGCGAGATCCCCGCCGACCTCGTGCTCCTCGCCCTCGGATTCACCGGCCCGGAGCAGGACGACCTCTCGAACCAGCTGAACCTCCCGTTCGACCAGCGCGGCAACGTGCAGCGCGACGGGCAGTACCAGACCAGCGAGCCGGGCGTCTTCGTGGCGGGCGACGCGGGCCGCGGCCAGTCGCTCATCGTGTGGGCGATCGCCGAAGGCCGGGCGGCGGCAGCCGCCGTCGACCGGTATCTTGAAGGGGAGACGCAGCTGCCGTCTCCGGTCCGTCCGACCGACCGGGGCATCCTCGTCTGAGGTGACCCGACCAGGGCATCACCACGAACCGCGCGCCGTCAGGGGCGCACGAACAACGGAGCGAACGAAAGCATGAGAAGGGCGAAAATCGTCGCGACCCTCGGGCCGGCGACGTCCAGCTACGACAACATCCGCGCGATCATCGACGCGGGTGTTGACGTGGCCAGGATGAATCTGAGCCATGGCAGCTACGACGTCCACGAGGGGGTCTACGCCAACGTGCGCAAGGCCGCCGCGGACGCGGGCAAGCCCGTCGCGGTCCTGGTGGACCTGCAGGGACCGAAGATCCGCCTCGGCAAGTTCGAGGCCGGCCCCTACGACCTCGCCGAGGGCGACATCTTCAAGATCACCACCGAGGACATCATCGGCACCAAGGAGATCTCCTCGACGACGTTCAAGGGCCTGCCCCAGGACGTGAAGGCGGGCGACTTCCTGCTGATCGACGACGGCAAGGTGCGCGTCGAGGTCCTCGAGACGGACGGCACGGTCGTCACCACGCGCGTCGTGGTCGCCGGTCCGGTCTCGAACAACAAGGGCATCAACCTCCCGGGCGTCGCGGTCAACGTGCCGGCGCTGTCCGAGAAGGACGAGGCCGATCTGCGCTGGGGCCTCAAGCTCGGCGCCGACATCATCGCGCTGTCGTTCGTGCGCAACGCCGCCGACATCGAGCGGGTGCACGAGATCATGGCGGAGGAGGGGCGTCGCGTCCCGGTCGTCGCCAAGATCGAGAAGCCGCAGGCCGTCGAGGCGCTGGAGGGCATCATCGAGGCGTTCGACGCCATCATGGTCGCCCGTGGCGACCTCGGTGTCGAGCTGCCGCTCGAGGCCGTCCCGATCGTGCAGAAGCGCGCCGTCGAGCTCGCCCGTCGCGCGGCCAAGCCGGTCATCGTCGCGACGCAGATGCTCGAGTCGATGATCTCCAGCCCGGTCCCGACCCGCGCCGAGACCTCCGACGTCGCCAACGCCGTCCTCGACGGTGCGGACGCGGTCATGCTCTCCGGCGAGACCAGCGTCGGCGAGTACCCGACGGTGACGGTCCAGACCATGGCCCGCATCGTGACCTCCACCGAGGAGCACGGGCTCGACCGCATCGCACCGCTCGGCACGCGCCCGCGCACCCAGTCGGGCGCGATCACGCTGGCCGCGGTCGAGGTCGCGGACTTCGTCGAGGCGAAGTATCTCTGCGTGTTCACCGAGTCGGGCGAGTCGGCCCGCCGCATGGCGCGACTGCGCAACAAGATCCCGATCCTGGCCTTCACCCCTGAGGAGTCGACCCGTCGCAAGATGGCGCTCTACTGGGGAGTCGAGTCCTTCGTGGTCGACCGCGTCACCCACACCGACCAGATGGTCGCCCAGGTGGACGAGGCCCTGAAGTCGACCGGTCGCGCCGAGAACGGCGACCGCGTCATCATCATCTCGGGTTCCCCTCCCGGAATCCCCGGCACCACCAACGACATCCGCGTCCACCGCGTCGGCGACGTGCTCTAGACGAGCGGATGACGGAAGGCCCCGGGTCGATCGACGCGGGGCCTTCCGCGTGCCCGGGGTTATTCCCGGTGAGCTCGCAGGCTCCCTCGGGCGGCCGGCGCGTATCCTGACGGTATGAAGCACCGTTGGATCCGCTGGGTTCCCGCGGTCGCCGTCCCCGCGGCGATCGCCGCCGGAGCGATCGTCGTCCCCCTCGCCGCCGGCGCAGCCGACCTCCCCGTGAAGTCTCCGGAGGACGTGGTCCGTCTCGTCGCCGCGAGCGACACGGAGACGTTCTCGGGGACCGTCGCGCAGAGCTCGGAGCTCGGGCTGCCGAGTCTGCCGGCCACGGGTGGCGCGTCGGGGACGTCGTCCTCGGGTCCGTCGTCCGCCGCGAGCGAGCAGAGCATCCTCGAGCTTCTCACCGGGGACCACACGGCGAAGGTCTACGTCGACGGCCCGACGCGGCAGCGCGTGCAGGTGCTCGATCAGCTGGCGGAGCGCGACGCGGTGCGCAACGGCTCGGACGTCTGGCTCTACGACTCGAAGGGCGACGCGGCGACGCATCTCACCCTGCCGGCCCGATCCGGGTCCTCCGCCGGCACGGCGACGCCCACGCCGCTGGCGACGACTCCCCAGGCACTCGCCGAGAAGCTCATCGCCGCAGTGGACCCGTCGACCGCGGTGACGCTGGGCGACCCCTCGAGCGTCGCCGGGCGGGACGCGTACACACTCGTCCTGACGCCGCGCACCGACGCCACCCTCGTCGGCTCCGTGCGGATCGCCGTGGACGGCGCGACCGGCATCCCGCTGCGCGTGCAGGTGATCGCCCGGGGCGCGGGCGCGCCCGCGTTCGAGGCCGGCTTCACGAGCTTCAGCACCGACCGCCCGGCTGCGAGCGTGTTCGCCTTCCGCCCGCCGTCGGGGGCGAAGGTCACCGAGCAGACGGTGCCCGAGCGCTCGGCGCAGCACGGCAGCGGCTCGGGCGACCATCCGAAGCCGAAGGTCAGCGGAGAAGGTTGGGGCGCCATCGTCACGTTGCCCGCCGGGTCGGCACCCGCCTCGCTCACCACGGACCCGCTCTTCGCGCAGCTCACCACGGCCGTCGACGGCGGCCGGGCGCTCAGCACCGCGCTCGTCTCGGTCCTCGTGACCGCGGACGGGCGTGTGCTCGCCGGTGCGGTCCCCGTCTCCGCGCTGCAGGCCGCCGCGCAGTGAGCGATGCCGCCGCCGTCGCGACGAGCGGTCTGACGAAGCGGTTCCGTTCCCGCGCGGTGGTGGACGGGCTCGACCTGGAGGTTCCACGCGGCTCCGTCTTCGGCTTCCTCGGGCCCAACGGCTCGGGCAAGACGACGACGATCCGCATGCTGCTCGGGCTGGTCGCGCCCTCGGCGGGCGAAGCCCGAGTGCTCGGCGAGCCGATGCCCGACCGCGGTGCGAGCGTGCTGCCGCGGGTGGGTGCCCTGGTCGAGGGCCCGGCGTTCGCGCCGTACCTGTCCGGGGCGGCGAACCTGGTCCGCCGCGACACGGCCGACCGGTTCGCACCCGGGCAGACCCGTCGTCGCCGGGTGGAGGCCGCGCTGGAGCGCGTCGGCTTGAGCCACGCCGCCGGCAAGCACGTGCGCGCCTATTCGCTCGGGATGAAGCAGCGCCTCGGGATCGCGGGAGCGCTGCTGACCGAGCGGGAGCTGCTGGTGCTGGACGAGCCCACCAACGGGCTGGACCCGCAGGGCACCCGTGAGGTGCGTCACCTGGTCCGTTCCCTCGCCGCCGGTGGAACCACTGTCTTCGTGTCGAGCCATCTGCTCGCCGAGATCGAGCAGATGTGCACGCACGCCGCGATCATGCGTGCCGGTCGGCTGGTCGCGCAGGGGTCGCTCGACGAGCTGCGCGGCGGCTCCGGGCCGCGCGTCGCCGTCGTCACTCCGGACGTCCCGCTCGCCGAGTCGGTGCTCGCGGGCCTGGGCTTGAGCCCGGCGCGGAGCGGCGATGGTCTGGAGGCCCCGCTCGCCGCCGGTGCGCCCGCGGCGGAGGAGCTGTCCGCCGCTCTCGTCGGGGCGGGCGTGCGGCTGCGCGGCTTCGCCGTCCGTTCGTCGAGCCTGGAGGAGCGGTTCGTGGAGCTGACCGGGGAGGGCTTCGATGTCGAGCAGTGACGCGGGCGATCTCCCCGCCGCCGGCACCGCGGGGCCGGCCCTGACCGCGCGCCGGACGCGCGGATCGGCAGGCTGGGCCCTGTTGGGGTCCGAGCTCGGCGTGCTGTTCCGCCGGGTGCGCACGTGGGCGATGCTGGCCGCCCTGGCCGCCGTGCCCGTGCTGATCGCCGTGGCCGTCCGCATCACCGGGGGGTCGAGCAGGGGGCCGGGATTCCTCAGCCAGATCACCGACAACGGCCTCTTCGTGGCCTTCACCGCGCTCGTGGTCTGCATGCCGCTCTTCCTGCCGCTCACCATCGGAGTCGTAGCGGGTGACACCATCGCGGGCGAGGCGAGCCACGGCACGCTGCGCTACCTCGTCATCGCCCCCGCCGGGCGGCTCCGCCTGCTCGCCGTGAAGTACGCAGGGGCCGCCGCCTTCAGCGTGGCCGGCGCCCTGGTGGTGGCGGTCGCCGGTGCCGGGATCGGCGCCGTGCTGTTCCCGGTCGGCCCGGTGACGCTGCTGTCGGGCAGCACGGTCGGGGTGGGGGACGCGCTGCTGCGGCTGCTGCTGATCGCCGCGTACGTCGTGGTCTCGCTGCTCGGGCTCTGCGCCGTCGGACTGTTCCTGTCGACCCTGACGGACGTGCCGGTGGGCGCGATGGCGGCGACCGCGGTGCTGGCCGTGGTCTCCCAGGTGCTGGACCAGCTCCCTCAGCTCTCCGCCGTGCACCCCTGGCTGTTCTCGCACTACTGGCTCGGGTTCGGCGACCTGCTGCGCGACCCGATCTCGTGGGACGCCTTCGGCCAGAACGCGCTCCTGCAGCTCGGTTACGTCGCCGTCTTCGGCGCGTTGGCGATCGGCCGCTTCACCACGAAGGACATCCTCTCCTAGCCCGCCGCACCGCTGCGCCGGGGCGGCGAGGGAGACGGAGGGGTCGCATCCCGTCGCTTCGGCGGCGGCGGAGCGACGATTCGCGTCCCCGCGGCAGCGCTGCGCCGGTGCGCGAGGGGGACGGAGGGGTCGCATCCTGTCGCTTCGGCGGCGGCGGAGCGACGATTCGCGTCCCCGCGGCCGGGTGGCGAGAGAGTCACGGGACGGATTCGGCGGCGGCCTCGAGGTCGGAGCGCGGACGCTCCCGTTGAGTGGCGATGGCGGCGCCCGCGGCGACGCAGACGACGACGATGCCCACGAGCTGGACGAGGGTGAAGCGCTCTCCCAGCACCAGCACGCCGAAGACCGTCGCCACCACCGGCCCGAAGCTCGTGATGATCGCGTACAGACGCGGCGAGATGCGGCGCAGGATGAAGGTGTCCAGACTGTACGGGAGCGCCGACGAGAGCACCCCCAGCGCCACGAGCAGGCCCAGGACGCCCCCGTCGAGGCGTGCGTAGTCCACGACGACGAGGGCGGTCGGCACGGTGAGCACGGTCGCCACGACGCTCGCGACGCTGAGCCCTTCCAGGCCCGGGAGCCGCGTCGCCACTCGGCGGGTCAGCAGGATGTACGCGGCCCACGCCGCCGCGGCGGTCAGAGCCAGTGCAACCCCCACCGGGTCGAGCGCCCCCTCCGTGATCGTGAGCAGCAGGACGCCGCCCGCGGCCGCCACCGCGCAGAGCCCGTCGAGCACCCGGCGCGACCCGAGCAGCGCGAGGGCGAACGGGCCGAGGAACTCGATCGTCGCCGCGATGCCCAGCCCCAACCTCCCGACCGCCTCGTAGAAGCTCAGATTCATCGCCGCCAGCACCACCCCGAGGGCGAGGGCGGGCCAGAGCCGCCGCCAGGTGAGTTCGGCGCGCCGGGGCCGGTAGAACGGCAGCACGGCGACCGCGGTCACCAGCTGCCGGGCGGCGACGACCACGATCGACCCGACGACGGGGATCAGCAGCCCGGCGATCGACGAGCCGAAGTTGATGCTGACCTCCGTCGCGATCTGCGTGCCGGCGCCGATGGCACGATCCCGGCGGCTGGTCACTCCGTCGCGCTCAGAACGCGGCGCATGACCGCCCGGGTCGCGGAGGGGCGCCGCACGACCTCGAACCCGGCTCCCCGGAAGAGCGAGACCGTGCCGTGGTAGCGTTCCGCGGCGGAGAGCGAGGGACGCTGCTCCGGGTCGACCGGGTATCCCTCCAGCACCGTCGCGCCGCGATCGTGCGCGTGGGTGACGGCACCGGCGAGCAGCGCGCCCGCGATCCCGCGCCGGCGGTACTCCGTCCGGACCACGAAGCAGGTCACGGCCCACGGGTCGGCGGGGTCGTCGTCGCGCCGCCGCGTGATCGGGGACCGGCCGAGGGACGGGTAGGCCGAATAGGGTTCGACGGCCGCCCAGCCCACGGGTTCGCCGTCGAGGACGGCGAGCACCCCCGGAGATCCGGCGTCGACCTGGGCGTGCAGCTGTGCGGCCTTGTCGGCGCGCGTCCCGCCGTCCCACGCCGAGCGCGGGAGCTTGAACCATTGGCACCAGCATCCGCTCGGGTCGCCGACCGTCCCGAAGACGGTGCGGATGTCGTCCCACGAATCGGCATCGACCGATCGGATGACCACGTCGTCCACCATGCGCTCGACGTTACCGCGCGTGCAGCGCCCCCGCCAGGAGGCTCGGGTGCTCGACGTGGGCGAAGTGCCCGGTGTCCGGCACGGTGATCGAGCGCAGCTGCGGCAGGATCGCGGCCAGCGCCAGATCGTCCGAGGCCGGGGAGAACAGGTCGTGGTCGCCGTGGACGGCGACCACCGGGCACGTCACCAGCGACCAGCGCTCGGCGGCGGGGTAGCGGCGTGCGCACGCGACCGCACGGATGAAGGCAGCGGGCCGCAGGTCGTGGGCGAGGTCGGCGACCGCCTCGGGCACCCGGCGGCCGAACAGCGGCGCCGTCAGGAGGCCGAGCAGGTGCCAGCGGTCGAGCGCGGTCACGAGCCGGGAGGCGGTGGCGGGCCCGAGTGCGACCAGCACGTGCATGACCGCCAGCAGGCCGACCAGCGGCGCGTACCGGCGGATCAGCTGCGGGAGGCGCAACTCGTCGCCGTGCCCGCCGAACGTGGTGCCCGAGACGAGCACGACCGAGAGGGTCGCCGTCGGCTCCTGGGCGGCCAGCTCCAGCGCGACGAAGCCGCCGAGGGAGTGGCCGACGACGCGCCAGCGTTCATAGCCCAGCGCGCGCAGGGTGGCCGCCACGGCCGCCGCGAGACTCGCCGCGTCGAGGTGGGCGACATCGGCGGGGGAGTCGCCCCAACCGGGCAGGTCGGGGACGACCAGGTCGGAGACGTCGCCGCCGCGCTCGGCGGCGTCGATGGCGGCCCGCCACGTGGTCCACGACCCGGCCGCGCCGTGCAGCAGCACGGTCGCGGTGCGCGTGCGCCGCTCCGTTCGCCGCACGGCCACCGGGCCGCACCTCGTGTTCACCGTCGTCGTCTCCATGCCTGTTGTTCGGAGCGGGCCGGCCGTAGGCTTGCCGCGAGGGGAGACAACGTGAACGCATCCACCGCACCCATCGACCGTCTCGAGCCGAGCGAGGAGACCCTGGACCGATTGGATGCGTGGTGGCGGGCCGCCAACTACCTCTCGGTCGGGCAGATCTACCTGCTCGACAACCCGCTGTTGCGGGAGCCGCTCTCGCGCGATCACATCAAGCCGCGGCTGCTCGGTCACTGGGGCACGACACCGGGGCTGAACTTCGTCTACGCGCACCTCAACCGGGCGATCCGCGAGCGCGACATCGACACGATCTTCGTCGCCGGTCCCGGTCACGGCGGTCCCGGTGTCGTAGCGAGCGCGTACCTCGACGGCACCTACAGCGAGGTCTACAGCGCGATCGATCAGAGTGTGGACGGGATGCGCCGGCTGTTCCGGCAGTTCTCCTTCCCGGGCGGGATCCCGAGCCACGCGGCGCCGGAGACCCCCGGGTCGATCCACGAGGGCGGGGAGCTGGGCTACTCGCTCTCGCACGCGTACGGCGCGGCGTTCGACAACCCGGATCTGCTCGTCGCGGCCGTCGTCGGCGACGGGGAGGCCGAGACGGGGCCGCTCGCCACCGCCTGGCACTCGAACAAGTTCCTCGACCCGGTGACGGACGGCGTCGTGCTGCCGATCCTGCACCTCAACGGGTACAAGATCGCGAATCCGACCGTGCTCGCGCGCATCCCGGAGTCCGAGCTGATGGACCTCATGCGCGGCTACGGCTACACGCCGCACCTGGTCTCCGGCGGTTTCGACGGCGAGGACCCGCGCGCGGTCCATACGCGCATGGCGGTCGAGCTCGACGCCATCCTGGACGAGATCGCCGAGATCAAGCGCGCGGCTGCGGCGGGCGAGCTGGAGGGCCGCCCCGCCTGGCCGATGCTCGTGCTGCGGACGCCGAAGGGCTGGACGTGCCCCGCCGTGATCGACGGCCATCCCGCCGAGAACAACTGGCGCTCCCACCAGGTGCCGCTCGCCGACGCGCGCGACACCGAGGCGCACACCCGCCTGCTGGAGAGCTGGCTGGCGTCGTACCGCCCGGAGGAGCTGTTCGACGAGTCGGGTGCCCCTGTCGCGCTCGTGACGGCGCTCGCACCCGAGGGGGACCGCCGGATGAGTGCGAACCCCGTCGCCAACGGCGGACTTCTCCGCACGGACCTGCGGCTTCCCGACTTCCGCGACTACGCCGTCGACGTGCCGCGCCCCGGCGGGTCCGTCGCGGAGGCGACCCGGGTGCTGGGCGAGTGGTTCCGGGATGTCATGCGCGCCAACCCGGAGGACTTCCGGCTCTTCGGCCCGGACGAGACGGCCTCCAACCGCCTGCAGGCCGTGTACGAGGTCACCGGCAAGCAGTGGAACGCCGAGTACTGGCCGATCGACGACGACAACCACCTGGTGCCCAGCGGGCGGGTGATGGAGATGCTCAGCGAACACCAGTGCCAGGGCTGGCTGGAGGGATACCTGCTGAGCGGACGCCACGGGGTGATCACGTCGTACGAGGCGTTCATCCACATCGTCGACTCGATGTTCAACCAGCACGCCAAGTGGCTGAAGTCGTCCCGTGAGATCGCCTGGCGCCGGCCGGTGTCCTCCCTCAACTACCTGCTCAGCTCGCACGTCTGGCGGCAGGACCACAACGGCGCCTCGCACCAGGATCCGGGCTTCATCGACCACGTCGTCAACAAGAAGGCCGACGTGGTGCGGGTGTACCTGCCGTTCGACGCGAACACGCTGCTGTCGACGTACGACCACTGCCTGCGCTCGACGGACTACGTGAACGTGGTCGTGGCGGGCAAGCAGCCGGCGCCCAACTGGCTGACCATGGACCAGGCCATCGCCCACTGCACGCGGGGGATCGGGATCTTCGAGTGGGCCGGCACGGAGGTCGACGGCGAGGAGCCGGATGTCGTGCTCGGCTGCGCCGGCGACATCCCGACGCTGGAGGTGCTCGCCGCGGCGGACATCCTGCGCCACCGGCTGCCGTCGCTCAAGGTGCGCGTCGTGAACGTCGTGGACCTGATGCGGCTGCAGAGCGAGGGCGAGCATCCGCACGGGTTGAACGACCGGGAGTACGACGCGCTGTTCACGACGGACAAGCCGGTGATCTTCGCCTACCACGGCTATCCCTGGCTCATCCACCGGCTCACCTACCGCCGAGCGGGCCACGGCAACCTGCACGTGCGCGGCTACAAGGAGGAGGGCACCACGACCACGCCGTTCGACATGGTCATGCTGAACGACCTCGACCGGTACCACCTGGTGATCGACGTGCTGGACCGCGTGCCGGGCCTCGCCGTGCGCGAGGCGGCCTTCCGGCAGGAGATGCAGGACGCGCGCCTGGCGGCCCGGCAGTACACCCGGGAGCACGGGGAGGACATCCCCGTGGTGGCCGAGTGGGCCTGGGACGGCGAGGCCGCCGCGCGTTTCGACTCCACCGGCGGCGACAACGACTGACGCGGAGACAGGCGGCCGGGATCAGAGCGGCTGTGCCGACGCCGGGTCGACCACGGTCAGCTCGGCGATCTTCGCCTGCCTCCCGTCGCCCGAGGAGCGCCCGGTGAGCCGGCGCCCGATCCACGGGAGCACGAAGCGGTGGTAGTAGTCGGCGGTGCGGCGGGTGCGCTCGCCGGCGGGCGCCGAAGCGACCTCCTCGACGCCCCACTCGGCGGGCACCGGTACGCCGAACGTCGTGAGCACGTTGCTCGCGACGCGGGCGTGACCGAGGGCGTTGAGGTGGAGGCGGTCCTCCGACCAGTAGCGGATGTCCTCCAGGCCGCGGTCGGCCCAGTTGTCGACGAACGTGATGCCCGTGCGCGGCAGCATCGCCCGCACCTCCCGCGCCAGCTCATCCCCGCGCCTGCGCATGAGACCGCCGAGCGGAAGGTGGGCGCTCGGGTTGGCCCCGCTGAGCAGCAGCATGTGGCTGCCGGACGCGACGACGCGGTCGGCGGCGTCGACGAGGATGCGGGCGACATCCTCGATGGCCACCCGCGGTCGCATGAGATCGTTGCCGCCGCCGTTGAAGCTGACCAGTTGCGGGTGCTGCGCGATGGCCGGCTCGAGCTGCTCGGCGACGATGGGGCCGAGCTTGCGGCCGCGGATCGCGAGGTTGGCATAACGGACGGGCTCCGGCGACGCCGCCGCGAGCCCGAGGGCGACGAAATCGGCCCAGCCGCGCACCCGGCCGTCGGGCAGGTCGTCGCCGACCCCTTCGGTGAAGCTGTCCCCGATGGCGATGTAGGAGGTGAACACACGGCTACGCTACCCGCCGCGCGTACCATGGGCGGCACCGACGCGAAGGAGAGTGCCCCATGCAGAAGGTCACCACGTTCCTCTGGTACGACGACGGAGCGGAGGACGCCGCGGCGCTGTACGTCTCCCTGCTCCCCGATTCCCGCATCCTCTCGGTCGACCGGATGGGCGGCGACGGGGGAACGGTGCTGCTGGTGCGTTTCGTGCTGGCGGGCGTCGAGTACCAGGCGATGAACGCGGGACCGCAGTTCCCGTTCACCGAGGCCGCCTCGATCATGGTCCTCTGCGACGATCAGGCCGAGGTCGACCGGCTCTGGGATGCGCTCATCGCCGACGGCGGCGCGCCGAGCCAGTGCGGGTGGCTCACGGACCGATGGGGACTCAGCTGGCAGATCACGCCGAAGCGGCTGATGGAGCTGCAGCGGGACCCCGACCCGGGACGGGCGCACCGCGCGAACGAGGCGATGCTCACCATGGCCAAGATCGACATCTCCGCGCTGGAGGCCGCGGCCGACGCCGGCTGACCCGGATCGATCCCGACCTCCCGATCGGAGCGGTCGGGATGTCTCCGTTCACCGGCGGTCCGCGGCCGGCCTACTTCGCGATCAGCGCCTGCCAGCTGAGCAGGTGCTCGACCGTCACGCCGGTGTAGCCGGAGAGTTTGGAGAACGTGGTGCGGACGAGAGCGGTCTCCGACTCCAGCAGCGCCGCGCTGTCGTCCCCGAAGGTCGCGCCCGAGCCGCCCGCGACGGCGGGGGTGTCGGTCTCCACTCCGATGCTGAAGGGTGTCTTGGCCGCGCTCGCCGCACGGGCGGCCGGCCCGGCCAGGGCGATGATCCCGTCGTCGCCGCGGGCGTGGTCGACGAAGGCGACGATCGCGACCGAGTCGATGTGGGGGAGGAGCACGTCGAAGAGCGTTCCTCCGGACGGGCTCTGCTTGGCGGCGAGCCACCAGGGCAGGTCGGCCCCGACCGGCACGGAGCCGGCCTCTGCGGCCGCCGCGTCGTAGAGGGCGGCGAGCTTGTCGACGATGCCGGGGAGCTCGTCCTCGGTCGCGTCGACCCACGGCTCGACGTCGAACTGGATCGCGTCGAAGGGTGCGGCGGCGAGGGCGGCGCGCGTCCAGGTGGCCGCGAGGTCGGGCTGGTCCGCCCAGGCGGGGTCGCCGCCCAGGGCGGCCACCTTCGTGACGCCGGCCTTGTGCAGGGAGGCGATCGCGCTCTTCAGCCAGGGGGAGAACGGACCCTGGTCGGCGGCCCACGGCACCGACAGGTAGACGGTCTTCAGCTTGTGCGCGCTCGCGAAGGCGGCGAGCGCCTTGGGTGCGAACTCCGGGTCGCCTTCGCCGCGGGCGTCGGCCGCCGGGTCGATCGGGTTGCCCCACGCCCACATGCCGGTCAGTGCCGAGGCGGGGGCCGTGGTCTTGGGTGCGAGGTCGGCGGCTGCGGCTGGAGTGGCGGCCATGATCAGCGAACCTCCCAGAGCGAGCGCGATGGCGCCGCCGAGGAGGGAGGAACGGAGACGCGGAACACGCATGGCACACCCTTCGTGCGGAACAATGATGTGCTGCGGATTCGGGTGTGCAGCGATGTAATCATTTCAGTATCCACTGGGCGGGGTACAGCCTCCGTTCGGGGTACATTCCGCCGGGGTACAAGCGTGCTCCTCGGCCTGGCGCGGGTCGTGGGCGACGGAGAGACCATCGCCTCTCTGCAGGACGTCCTGATCCATCCGTCGGCCCGGCATCGGCCACGGCGCGTCGTGCTGGTGTTCGAGCCGCTGGGCGACGTGCGGCCCCATCCGTTGCGCGCGTTCGTCCGCTTCCGCGGCTGAGTCGTCGCGCTCAAGGGTGCCACTGACGGCGTGACCTCCAGCCGGCGCGGGCTACCGCCAGCCGAGGGCGGGCGCGATCTGCGTGACGACGGTCTCGAGCAGGTGGGCGTTGTAGTCGACGCCGAGCTGGTTCGGGACCGTGAGCAGCAGCGTGTCCGCCGCCGCGACGGCCGCGTCGCCGCGCAGCTCCTCGATCAGCGCATCGGGCTCGCCGACATAGCTCTTGCCGAAGCGGGCGATGCCGCCGTCGAGGTGGCCGACCTGGTCGCGGCGGTCGGCCTGCGCGGAGGCGCCGAAGTAGCGGCGGTCGAGGTCGGTCGTGATCGGCATGATGCTGCGGCTGACCGAGACGCGCGGTTCGCGCTCCCAGCCGGCCGAGGCCCAGGCGTCCCGGTAGAGCTGGATCTGCTCGGCCTGCAGGTCGGAGAACGCCGCGCCGGTGTCCTCGGTGAGCAGCGTCGAGCTCATCAGGTTCATGCCCTGCTCGGCGGCCCAGACCGCGGTCGCCCGCGAACCGGCGCCCCACCAGATGCGGTCGCCGAGGCCGGGGGACTGCGGCTCGATGGCGAGGGCACCGGTGCGGCCGGTCATCTGCGGGTTGGCCTGCGCGATGCCGGCGCCGGCGATCGCGGCGCGGAAGAGCTCGGTGTGGCGGCGGGCCAGGTCGGCGTCGGACTCCTCGTCGTTCGGGTAGTACCCGAACGACTCGTAGCCGCGCAGGGCGGTCTCGGGTGATCCCCGGCTCACACCGAGCTGCAGCCTCCCCTCGCTGATGAGGTCGGCCGCCGCGGCATCCTCGGCCATGTAGAGCGGGTGCTCGTAACGCATGTCGATCACGCCGGTGCCGATCTCGATGCGGTTCGTGCGGGCGCCGATCGCGGCAAGAAGAGGGAAGGGCGAGGCGAGCTGCGGGGCGAAGTGATGCACGCGGAAGAACGCGCCGTCGGCTCCCAGCTCCTCCGCGGCGACGGCGAGCTCGATGCTCTGCCGCAGGGCGTCGCCCGCGGTGCGCACGACCGAGCCGGGCACCTCCTGATAGTGGCCGAACGAGAGGAATCCGATCTTCTTCACACCGAGGTGCAAGGCGTGGCGGCCCGGGCGTATTCCGTCTACAGTCCGCTGCATGGCCGAGTGGTTGTGCGCCGCGTGCGCCGTGGAACAGCCGGAGGGGGACGCCCCTCCCGCGTCCTGCCCGATCTGCGAGGACGAGCGGCAGTACGTGCCGCCCGCCGGGCAGCGCTGGACGACGCTACGACAGCTGCAGCGCGAGGGCGAGCACGTAGTGGTCACCGAGCTGGAGGCCGATCTCTACGGGCTGCGCAGCGAGCCCCAGGTAGGGATCGGCCAGCAGGCGCTCCTCGTGCGCACGCCCGACGGCAACCTCCTCTGGGACCCGACAGGCTACGTCGACGAAGCGGCGGCAGCCGCCGTGCAGGATCTGGGCGGCGCCGCCGTGATCGCCACGAGCCACCCGCACATGTTCGGTGCGCAGACCGCGTGGTCGCGGATGCTCGGGGACATCCCGGTGCTGGTCCATGCCGCGGACCGGCAGTGGGTGCAGCGGGAGTCCCCGAGCATCGAGACCTGGAGCGGCGAGCGCGAGATCCTTCCCGGGGTGCTCCTGCGGACGATCGGCGGCCACTTCCCGGGCAGCGCAGTGGTGCACTGGGAGCGCGGCGTCGTGCTCAGCGGCGACACCGTCTTCCCCGGACCGTCGCAGCGCTGGGTGACGTTCCAGCGCAGCTTCCCCAACGACATCCCGCTCTCGGCCGCCGTGGTGCGTCGCGTGGCCGACGCGGTCTGCGACCGTCCGCTCGACCGGATGTACGGCAACCTGGGCAACCGCATCCCCCAGGACGCGCGGGAGGTCGTCCTGCGCTCCGCAGAGCGTTACATCGGCTGGGTGAGCGGTGCGTTCGACCACCTCACCTGACGCGGGGGCGTCAGGGCAGATACGGCGCCAGCGCCTGCTCCATGGCGGGTCTGGGCTTGGCTCCGATGATGGTGCCGACCGGCTCGCCGTCGCGGAAGACCTTCATGAACGGGAGGGCGAGGGCGCGGTACTCGGCGGCGGTGCGAGGGTTGTCGTCCGCATTGATCTTCACGACGCGGAGGGCGCCGTCGTGCTCGCGGGCGACCTGCTCCAGCACGGGGCCGAGGGCACGGCAGGGGCCGCACCACTCCGCCCAGAACTCGACGAGGGTGGTGCCGGATGCCGCGAGGACCTCGGCGGCGAAGGTGGCGTCGGTGACGCTGTCGATGGTGGTCATGTCGGCACGCTAAGCCCTGCCCCCGGCGGCAAGGTCAACCTGTGCGAGCATGGAGACCGGAGGTGGAGATGGACAGCCTGACCGAAGAGCAGCTCCGCGCCGCGTTCGTCAACTGCACGCGCAGCGAGGCCGACGACATGCCCCTGCCGCCCGGCATGCACGAGATCGACTGGGCCCGGCGCGAATACCTCGGCTGGCGCGACCCCCGGCTGCCGCAACGCGGCTACGTCGTCATCCCCACCGCCGACGGCCCCGTCGGCATCCTGCTGCGCGCGTCGGAGGCCTCCATGCGGTCCCACGCGCCCTCCCTCTGCGGCTGGTGCCAGGACGTGCACTACCCGCGGGACGTCTACTTCTGGTCCGCCCGTCGCGCGGGACAGGCCGGACGCAACGGCGACACCGTCGGCACGCACGTGTGCGGGGAATTCGAGTGCAGCGTCAATGTGCGCCGCACACCGCCGCCGCAGTTCGTCGGGTTCGATGCTGACCTGGTGATCGCCGACCGCATCGCGGGCCTCGCGGAGCGTGCGCGCCGGTTCGCCGCCACCGTCGTCGGCGCCCGCATCTGAGCGGCGGCGCACAGCCGCATCGCCGTCCATAGGCGGCGCACAGGACGTCCGCAGAACCCTCCCTGCCCCGGGAAAGCCGGTGCCGAGGTCCGCCCGTCAGTCTGATCGCACGAGAAGACGACGGACACGGGAGGCGCACCATGGATCCACGAACGCGCGGACGGAGAGCGGCGCTCGGTGCGACCGTCGCAGCGGGTGCAGCAGGGCTCGCCGTGACCGGCGTCCTGACGGGGGCGCTCCTCGGCGGGGCGCAGACCGCTTCGGGCTCGACGAGCGGATCGTCGTCGTCGGGCACGGCGTCATCGGGGTCCTCCACGTCGGGGTCATCCAGGTCGGGCACCTCCTCGTCGGGTACGGCCACGTCGGGTACCGACTCCGGCTCGTCGACGTCGGGCGGCTCCAGCAGTTCCGGCGACACCTCCAGCGGTGTGCAGCAGAGCGGGGGAGGTGCCTCCAGTGGGACGTCATCCGGCTCCTGATCGCGGCGCGGCGCTCGCCGAGGCCCGCTCCGACTGGCAGGTCTGGGGTGTCGCCGCCTCCCTGGTGATCGACGACCCCGCCGCGCTGACCGCCGCCCGACGCATCGCCGACGCCGAACTGACCGCGGCGACCGCGGTCTGCAGCCGGTTCGAGCCCGACTCCGAGCTCTCCCGGGTGAACCGCGGACCCCGGCCCGCCGAGGGCATCGCCGTCAGCCCGCTGTTCGCCGAGTACCTGGAGACCGCGCTCGCCGTGGCGGCCGACACGGACGGCGCCGTCGACCCGACCCTCGGGGCCGACCTGGAGGCGATCGGATACGACCGGGACTTCGCCGAGCTCCCGGTGCCGGATGGGATCGCGGGCGTCAGCCTCAGCCTCCGACGGCCGCGTCGCGCGGGGTGGCGGCGCACTCGACTGGAGGACGGCCGGCTGCATCTCCCGCCCGGACTGCGCCTCGACCTCGGCGCCAGCGCGAAGGCGCACGCCGCCGATCGGATCGCCCACCTGGTCGCCGACGCGACCGGTGCCTCCGTGCTGGTCTCGCTCGGGGGCGACCTCGCGACCGCCGGACCCGCCCGGCGCCGCTGGGAGGTCCTGGTGCAGGACCGGGCGGAGGATCCGTCGCAGCAGGTGTCGATCCCGAACGGCTCCGCGATCGCGACCTCGAGCACCGGCAAACGCCGCTGGCGGACGGCCGAGGGCACCGCGCACCACATCCTGGACCCGCGATACGGCCTCCCGGTCGACGCGCGCTGGCGCTCGGTGAGCGTCGCGGCCCGCCGCTGCGTCACCGCGAACGCGCTCAGCACCGCGGCGATCGTGCGCGGTCCTGCCGCCGTGGGCTGGCTGACCTCCCGGGGTGCGGACGCCCGCCTCGTCGCCCTGGACGGGGGAATCGTCCGCACGGGGGCGTGGCCGGTGGAGGCGCGCGATGGATAGCGTGCTCTGGGCGGTCGGCCGCGGCAGCGGGGTGGCCGCCCTCCTCCTCTTCAGCGCGGCCGTGGTGCTCGGGATCGTGACACGGTCGGGACGGCCGTTGCCCGGTCTGCCGCGATTCTCGGTGACGCTCGTGCACCGCAACGTCTCGCTCCTGGCCGTGGTCTTCCTGGCCCTGCACGTGGGCACCCTGCTCTTCGACAGCTACGCCAAGCTGACGGTGGTCGACCTGGTCGTGCCGTTCGTCGGCGCCTGGAGTCCGTTCTGGCTCGGCCTGGGGACCGTGGCCTCCGACCTCCTGATCGCCGTCGTCGTCACGGCGCTGCTGCGACGGCGGCTGGGACAGCGGGTGTTCCGGGTGGTCCACTGGGCCGCCTACCTGATGTGGCCGATCGCCCTGGCCCACTCGATCGGCGCCGGGACGGACGGCACGAGCCCGTGGATGCTCGTCGTCGCGGCCGCATCGGTCGCGCTCGTGGTCGCAGCCGTGCTGTGGCGGCTCTCCAGCGGATTCGTCGAGAGCGCCCGGGTGCGCAGAGGGGAGCTGTCATGAGCATGATCGCAGAGGACCGTCCGTCCACGGCCGGCACGGCCACGACCCGGCTGCTGGCCGCCGGCCCGCATGCCGACGCGCTGCGTCACGCAGCGGTGTTCGGCCCGCGTCCGTATCCCGGGGCCGACGCCCTGGTGCGTGAACTCGAACACGCCGGACTCACCGGTCGCGGCGGAGGCTCCTTCCCCGCCTTCCGCAAACTCGCCGCGACCGGTGGCCGCCGGGGAGCGGTCGTGATCGCCAACGGCGGCGAAGGGGAGCCGTGGAGCGCGAAGGACGCGGTCTTGCTCGAGAACGCGCCGCAGCTCGTGATCGACGGCCTGCTCATCGCCGCCGAGGCGCTCGGAGCCGACCGCGCGATCCTGTCGGTGCGGCCGGAGGCGTCGGCGGCGGTGCGCGCGGCGGTCGCCGAACGATCCGACGCCGGCTCGATCGAGCTCGTTGCGGCGGCGGAGGGATTCGTCGCCGGAGAGGCGAGCGCCGTGGTGCGACAACTGCAGACCGGCGTCGCGGCTCCCACCGATCGCACCCGGCGGCTGAGCGCGTCGGGCCTCGACGGGCGGCCGACGCTGGTGCACAACATCGAGACGCTGGCCCAGCTGGCTCTCGTCGCCCGTTACGGCGGCGCCTGGTTCCGCTCCGTCGGCGCCGCGTCCGATCCGGGGACGCGCCTGCTGACCCTGAGCGGCGACGTCCCCGCCCCCGGGGTCGTCGAGGCGTCGACCGCGATCTCCCTCGCCGAAGCCGTGCGGTCGGCCGGAGGCAACCCTCACCGGGTGAGCGCCGTCCTCGTCGGCGGCTACCATGGCGCACGGGTCCCACCGGCCGGATTCGCCGCGTCGTTCTCCACGGAGGGTCTGGCCCCGTGGGGAGCGGGCCCCGGCGCCGGCGTGATCCACGCGCTGGGCGCGCACCGCTGCGGCCTCGCCGTGACCGCGGACATCCTGGCCGAGCTCGCGGACGCCTCCGCCGGTCAGTGCGGCCCCTGCCGCTTCGGGCTGCCCGCTCTGGCGGCCCGATTCGCAGAGCTCGCCGCCGGTCGCCTGGCGCCACGGGCGGCCGCCGAAGCGGTACGCCTCGCCGACGTCGTCGACGGGCGCGGATCGTGCCACCACCCCGATGGCGCGGCGCGTCTGGCCCGCAGCGCCCTGCGGGTGTTCGCCGCGGACGTGCACGCCCACGCCTCCGGGCAGTGCCGGGGTGCGAGTCCGCAGGCCGACGCGCCCGGGGCCCGCGCGCCGCAGACCGTGCCGAAGACCGTGCCGCAGACCGTGCCGGTCGCGTCGCACGGGGGCGGACGATGAGCGCCGACCCGGTGTCACTGCACATCGATTGGACGCGCTGCGACGGCAGGGGACTCTGCGCCGAACTGCTGGATGGGACGATCGCGCGCGACGACTGGGGCTTCCCGTTCGCCGTGGGGGAGCCGGCCGCGACCGGTTCCGACATCCCGCTCCGGGCGGATCAGCGGGCGGCGGCGGAGGATGCGGTGGCGCTCTGCCCGGTGCTGGCGCTCCGGCTCACCCGGGCGCGCGGCTGACCCGGGATCGCTCGACGGAGCCGTCGATCGTGCGTGTCTCTGTCGTGCCGCTGGTGGGACTCGAACCCACACGCCCTTCCGGACAAAGCATTTTGAGTGCTCCGCGTCTGCCATTCCGCCACAGCGGCGCACAACAACACCAGAACAATACCGTAGGCTTTCATGCGTGACTGACCAGGAAACCACCCCAACCGCCCCTCGCCGCGTCGTCGTGGCGGAGGACGAATCGCTGATCCGCCTCGACATCGTCGAGACCCTGCGCGACAACGGATTCGAGGTCGTGGGAGAGGCCGGCGATGGCGAGACCGCCGTCGCCCTGGCGACCGAACTGCGTCCCGATCTGGTGATCATGGACGTCAAGATGCCCCAGCTGGATGGCATCTCGGCCGCCGAGCGCCTGTCGAAGGGCCACATCGCCCCGGTCGTGCTGCTCACCGCGTTCAGCCAGAAGGAGCTCGTGGAGCGGGCGACCGAGGCCGGCGCCCTCGCCTACGTCGTGAAGCCCTTCACCCCGAACGACCTCCTCCCCGCCATCGAGATCGCGCTCGCCCGCTACCAGCAGATCATCGCCCTCGAGGCCGAGGTGTCCGACATGGTGCAGCGGTTCGAGACCCGCAAGCTCGTGGACCGCGCCAAGGGCCTGCTCAACGAGAAGATGGGCCTGTCGGAGCCGGAGGCGTTCCGCTGGATCCAGAAGGCGTCGATGGATCGCCGCCTCACCATGCACGATGTGGCCCAGGCCATCATCGAGCAGCTCGCCGCCAAGAAGTAGGCCGCTCCGCGCTGCCGCGGTCGCCGCTCCGCGCCGCCCGCTCCGACGGTCGCCGCTCTGGGCGACTGCTGCTGTTTGGGACAGTTGCGGCGCGGCGCCGCACCGCAGACGTCCCGAACGACCGCGCTCGTCGCGCGGCGCGGCGGCGGAACCCGCCTCAGCCGAGGTCCTTGATGAGGTTCGTGATGCGGATCGTCGAGCAGCGGCGGCCCCGATCGTCCGTCACGGCGATCTCGTGCGTTGTCAGCGTGCGGCCGAGGTGGACCGGCGTGCAGACGCCGGTCACGTAGCCGCTGGTCGCGGAGCGGGTGTGCGACGCGTTGATCTCGATGCCGACGGCCAGGCGGCCCTCGCCCGCGAACAGGTTGGCGGACATGGATCCGAGCGACTCGCCGAGGACCACGTACGCGCCCCCGTGCAGCAGGTCGGCGGGCTGCGTGTTGCCGGCGACGGGCATCCGCGCGACGGCGCGTTCGACCGTGAACTCGAGCATCTCGATGCCCATCTTCTCGGCCAGTGCGCCGAGCCCCCTCTGCTGCACGTACGCGAGCGCGTCCTCGGTCATCTCGGTCTTCCCTCACCGTCGTCGGTCGTCGCCTGGAGTGTCACCGGCGGCTTGTAGGCTGGTCCGGTGTCAGACTCCGAAAAGCCTACCCTTCTGATCATCGACGGCCATTCGCTGGCATTCCGGGCGTTCTACGCCCTGCCGGTGGACAGTTTCGTCAACCGCGAAGGGCAGCACACCAACGCGATCCACGGCTTCATCGCGATGCTGATCAACCTGCTCCAGCAGCAGAAGCCGACGCACCTCGCCGTGGCGTTCGACATCTCCCGCTACTCCTTCCGCACCCGCGAATACCCGGAGTACAAGGGCACCCGGGGCGAGACCCCGGTCGAGTTCGCGGGCCAGGTGCCGCTGCTCGAGGAGGCTCTGCACGCGATGAACATCACCACCATCGCCAAGGAGGACTTCGAGGCCGACGACATCCTCGCCACCCTTGCACGCCAGGGCGCGGAGCAGGGCTACCGGGTGCTCGTGGTCTCGGGCGACCGCGACACCATCCAGCTCGTCACCGACGACGTCACGCTGCTCTACCCGAACGTGCGCGGTGTGTCCGAGCTGAAGGTCTACGACCCCGCCGCCGTCCGCGAGCGCTACGGCGTGGAGCCGCACCAGTACCCCGAGATCGCGGCGCTCGTCGGCGAGACGAGCGACAACCTGATCGGCATCGACAAGGTCGGCGAGAAGACCGCCGTCAAGTGGGTTCAGCAGTACGGCACGGTGGAGAACATCGTGGCGCACGCCGACGAGATCAAGGGCGTCGTGGGGCAGAACCTGCGCGACCAGCAGGAGAACGCACTGCGCAACCGGCGGCTCAACAAGCTGCTCGACGACGTCGACCTGCCGGTCGGCCCTGCCGACCTGGCGCGCAAGCCGCTCGACGAGACCGCCGTGCGCGACATCTTCGCCCGGCTCCAGTTCAAGACCCTGCTCGACCGGTTGATGAAGACCGCGGCCGAGGAGGGGCTCCTCGACGGCTCCGGCTCCGCCGTCGACGCGGGAGACGCCGGAGCGGTCGGCGCCCCGGCGGTGCGCACGCTCGTGGACGAGGAGCTGGCGCACTGGCTGTCGAAGGCATCCGCCGACGGCACCGCGATCGCCGTCCAGGTCGAGCTGGGCCCGGCGGGCGTCACCGGCTTCGGCCTCGCATCCGCCGACGACTCCGTGTACGTGCCGTGGGTAGCCGACCGCAAGGATTACGAGGCTCTGGAGACCTGGCTCGCCGGCCCCGCACCGAAGCACTTCTTCCACGCCAAGCCGCAGTTCAAGGCCCTGAGCCGCGCCGGGTTCGTGATCGACGGCCTCGCATTCGACACCCGCGTCGCCTCCTGGCTGGTCAAGCCGGGCGCGGCGCCGCAGTCGCTCGCCGAGCAGGTCTACGAGGTGCTGGGAGAGACGCTCCCGGTCTCCGACCCCAACCAGCTCGTCCCGATCAACGACGCCGTCAGCCCGGCGACCGAGGCCTGGTACATCCGACGTGTCGCCGAAGGCCAGGCCATCGCCCTCGACGACGGCACGCGCGCCGTGCTCGACGACATCGAGCTCCCGCTCGTCGCCGTCCTCGCCGAGATGGAGCTCACGGGCGTCGCGATCGACGCCGCCGTCCTCGCCCGCCTGCGCGGGGAGCTCACCGACAAGGCCAACGACTTCGCGGCTCAGGCGTACGCGCAGATCGGCCACGAGATCAACCTCGGCTCGCCGAAGCAGCTGCAGCAGGTGCTCTTCGAGGAGCTGCAGATGCCGAAGACGCGGGCGACCAAGACCGGTTACTCGACCGACGCCGCCTCCCTCGCGGACCTGCAGGAGAAGAACCCGCACCCGTTCCTCGGCCTGCTGCTGCAGCACCGCGACTCCACCAAGCTCAAGCAGATCGTCGAGACGCTGGAGCGTTCGGTGAACGGCGACGGCCGCATCCACACCACCTACGACCAGACCGGAACCTCCACGGGCCGCATCTCGTCGAACGACCCCAACCTGCAAAACATCCCGATCCGCACCGAGGAGGGGCGGGAGATCCGTTCGGCGTTCGTCCGCGGCGAGGGCTTCGACACCCTGCTGACAGCCGACTACTCGCAGATCGAGATGCGGATCATGGCGCACCTCTCGGAGGACCCGGGGCTGATCGAGGCGTTCAACGCGGGGGAGGACCTGCACCGCTTCGTCGGCGCGCGCGTCTTCGGCGTGGAGCCGGAGGAGGTCAGCCCGCTCATGCGCACCAAGGTCAAGGCGATGTCGTACGGTCTCGCCTACGGGCTCAGCGCATTCGGCCTCTCCAAGCAGCTGCGCATCGAGACGTCCGAGGCGCGGGAGCTGATGAGCGGCTACTTCGAGCGGTTCGGCGCGGTGCGCGACTACCTGCGCAATGTGGTGGAGCAGGCCCGGGTCGACGGGTACACCGAGACGATCTTCGGACGCCGTCGGCCGTTCGCCGATCTCACGTCGACCAACCGGGTGCTGCGCGAGAACGCGGAGCGACAGGCGCTCAACGCGCCGATCCAGGGCTCGGCGGCCGACATCATGAAGATCGCCATGCTCGGCATCGCGGGCGACCTCATCGACCAGCGGCTCGAGTCGCGCATGCTGCTCCAGGTGCACGACGAGCTCATCTTCGAGGTGGCGCCCGGCGAGTGGGATGCCCTCGCGGAACTCGTCCGCACCCGGATGTCCGGTGCGGCCGACCTGCGGGTGCCCCTCGACGTGCAGGTCGGCCGCGGACCGAACTGGGACGCCGCCGGCCACTGACCGGGCCGGCGCTCCCGGCTAGGCTCGGAGCATGACGAACGCAGAGAAGCGCGAACCCACGCCGATCGACACGATCGCTGACGCATGGGTCGACACCCAACTCGAACTCAACCCCGAGTTCCACGTCTGGCTCGGCCGTCCCGGCCGCGAGGGCGAGTACTCGGACTACTCACCGGCCGGTTCCGAGCAGACCATCGCCGCGGTGAAGAAGGCGCTGGCCGCCATCGAGGCGGCGGATCCGGTGGACGAGATCGACCGGATCACCAAGCTCGACCTCACCCGCGAGCTGCAGCTGACCGTCGAGAAGCACGAGGCCGGCTTCGCCCAGCGCGACCTCAACGTGATCGCGTCGCCGGCCCAGGGCCTGCGCGAGATCTTCGACCTGGTCCCCACCGACACGGAGGACGACTGGGCGAACGTCGCGAAGCGGCTGCACAACCTCCCGGCCGCGATGGACGGCTACATCGAGACCCTGCGCAGCGGCATCGCCGCCGGCAACGTCCCCGCCATCCGCCAGGTGCGCGAGGTGCTCGCGCAGGCCAACAAGCAGGTCGCCGACACCGGGTTCTTCTTCGAGCTGGCCTCGGGAGCGAAGGCCGCAGACGGCGAGCTCCCCGCGTCGCTCGCAGCGGACCTCGCCGCCGGTGCGACGGAGTCCGCTGGTGCCTACGCGAAGCTGGCCGACTTCCTGCAGAACGAGCTCGCCTCCCACGCTCCGGAGAAGGACGCGGTCGGACGCGAGCTCTACGCCCTCGCCTCCCGTGACTTCCTCGGCGCCACCGTCGACCTCGACGAGACCTACGAGTGGGGCATCGAGGAGCTCGCGCGCATGGTCGCCGAGCAGGAGGCCATCGCGAAGGAGATCAAGCCGGGCGCGAGTGTGCACGACGCCATCGCCTTCCTCGACGGCGACCCGGCCCGCAAGCTCCACGGCACCGATGCGCTGCAGAAGTGGATGCAGGAGACCAGCGACCGCGCGATCGAGGAGCTGGGCAAGTCGCACTTCAACATCCCGACGGAGATCCGCCGCCTGGAGTGCATGATCGCGCCGACGCAGGAGGGCGGCATCTACTACACCGGTCCGAGCGACGACTTCGCCCGCGCCGGCCGGATGTGGTGGAGCGTCCCCGAGGGCGTCACCGAGTTCGACACCTGGCGCGAGCTGACGACGGTCTACCACGAGGGCGTTCCCGGCCACCACCTGCAGATCGCCCAGGCGACCTACAACAAGGCGCAGCTGAACTCGTGGCGCCGCATCGCGGGCACCTCCGGGCACGCCGAGGGCTGGGCGCTGTACGCGGAGCGCCTGATGGAGCAGCTCGGCTACCTCGACGACCCGGCAGACCGCCTGGGCATGCTCGACGGGCAGCGGATGCGCGCCGCCCGTGTCGTGCTCGACATCGGCGTGCACCTCGAGAAGCAGCTGCCCGACGGCTCCGGCCCGTGGACGGGGGAGTACGCGTTCGAGTTCCTCGGAAAGAACGTCAACATGAATGACGGCTTCGTCCGGTTCGAGGTGAACCGCTACCTCGGCTGGCCGGGGCAGGCGCCGTCGTACAAGATCGGCCAGCGCATCTGGGAGCAGCTGCGCGACGAGTACGCCCGCCGCGAAGGCGCCGCCTTCGACATCAAGGCGTTCCACAAGAAGGCGCTCGACATCGGCGGCGTCGGCCTCGACACGCTGAAGTCGGCCCTGCTCGACTGAACGGGGAGCGGAATGGCCTCGGCGTATCGCGCCGTGCTCGGGGAGGCGTTCGACGACCTGCACCCGAGACTGCGCGCGTACTTCGACGCCGTCCCGCCCGGAGCCGTCGGCCGGGGCCGCGGCGTGTTCGACACGGTCGGCACGCCGCGGCCTCTGCTGCGTCTGCTGCTCGCGCCGTTCGCGCGGGCGGGCATTCTCTTTCCGGTGTGGGAGCGCGACGTCCCGTTCACCGTCGAGAACCGCCCGACGACCCGGCCGGGAGGCGCACCGGCCGTCCGCGCCGTGCGCCGGTTCGCCCTGCGGGGCGCGACCCGGGAGATGCGCGACGAGATCGGGGTGCGCGACGGCGTGCTGATCGATCGGCTCGGCCGCCCGGTGCGGGTGGTCGCCTGGTTCGCGGCGTCCGTGGTCGACGGCGGGCTGCGTCTGCGGTCGACGCGCGTCGCCGTGCGGGCGTTCGGCCTCGCGGTCACCCTCCCGCGCGCGATCGCGCCCGTCGTCGAGCTCGTCGAACGGTTCGACGACGCGTCGGAACGGCAGCACGTTACGCTCACGGTGACCGTCCCGCTGCTCGGGAGGGTCTACGAGTACGCGGGCCGCTTCCGGTACGCGATCGAGGGGGAGGGGCGCGGTTGAGGGCACGGATCGTGCTCGCGGGGGCGAGCGGCTTCATCGGCCGCTTCCTGAGCGGGCACTACCGGTCGCGTGGCGACGAGGTGCTGCTCGTCGGCCGCTCCGGGCCGGACGCGCGCTGGGACGATCCGGCGACGCTGCGGCGTGCTGTGGATGGCGCGGACGTCGTGATCAACCTCGCCGGGAAGAGCGTGAACTGCCGCTACACGGCGGCCAACCGCGCCGAGATCTATCGTTCCCGTCTCGCGACCACCCGTGCGCTGCGGGAGGCGATCCGCACCGTGGACGCGCCGCCGCCGGTCTGGTTCAACGCCTCCACCGCGACGATCTACCGACACGCGGAGGATCGCCCGATGACCGAGTCCGCCGGGGAGCTCGGCACCGGGTTCTCGGTGGAAGTGGCCAAGGCCTGGGAGGCGGAGCTGTTCGACGGCGCGCTGCCCGGCACGCGGCGCATCGCCCTGCGAATGGCGATCGTGCTGGGCGAGGACGGCGCACTGGTGCCGCTGCGCGCACTGGCCCGCTCCGGTCTCGGCGGAGCACAGATCGACGGTCGCTGGATCGCCACGCCCGCGCGGCGCGACGCCGGGACGTTCCACGCGTTCGGCGCGCGCGGCGGTCGGCAGCGGTTCAGCTGGATCCACGTCGACGATGTGCTCGGGGCGATCGAGTTCCTGCGCGAGCGGCCGCATCTCGACGGCACCGTCAACCTGGCGGCCCCGGAGCCCCGGGACAACCGCATCCTGATGGCCGAGCTGCGCCGGGCGCTCGGCGTGCGGATCGGCCTGCCGGTGCCGCGCTGGATGCTCGAAGTGGGCTCGGCGGCCATCCGCACGGAGACCGAGCTGGTGCTCAAGAGTCGCTGGGTACTGCCCGAGCGGCTCCTCGATGCGGGCTACACCTTCGCCCATCCGGCGCTCGCTCCGGCACTCCGCGACATCGTCGACAGAGGCGGGTTGCTGCGCGGGGCGTCGGCTGGGTAGACTAGACCGTCACTTGTGTGACGTCCACATCCACCTGCCGTTCGCGGGAAACACGACTTCGAGTTCGCGTCCGGCCTGATTTCTGTCCATTACGGAGCATCCACTACATGACAACCGCAACGACCGACAAGGCGCCGAAGCAGGTCGCCGTCAACGACATCGGGTCCGCAGAGGACTTTCTTGCCGCGGTCGAAAAGACGCTGAAGTTCTTCAACGACGGAGACCTCATCGAGGGCACCGTCGTCAAGATCGACCGCGACGAGGTCCTCCTCGACGTCGGCTACAAGACCGAGGGTGTCATCCCCTCGCGCGAGCTTTCCATCAAGCACGACGTCGACCCCACCGAGGTCGTCGAGGTCGGCGACACCGTCGAGGCGCTCGTTCTCCAGAAGGAGGACAAGGAAGGCCGCCTCATCCTGTCCAAGAAGCGTGCGCAGTACGAGCGCGCGTGGGGCGACGTGGAGAAGATCAAGGAGGCCGACGGTGTCGTCACCGGTACGGTCATCGAGGTCGTCAAGGGTGGTCTCATCGTGGACATCGGTCTGCGCGGCTTCCTCCCGGCATCGCTCATCGAGCTGCGCCGCGTCCGCGACCTGACCCCGTACCTGGGCCAGGAGATCGAGGCCAAGATCCTCGAGCTGGACAAGAACCGCAACAACGTGGTCCTCTCGCGCCGCGCCCTGCTCGAGCAGACGCAGTCCGAGTCGCGCACCACGTTCCTCAACAACCTGCACAAGGGCCAGGTCCGCAAGGGCGTCGTGTCCTCGATCGTCAACTTCGGTGCGTTCGTGGACCTCGGCGGCGTGGACGGCCTCGTGCACGTGTCCGAGCTCTCCTGGAAGCACATCGAGCACGCCTCCGAGGTCGTCGAGGTGGGCCAGGAGGTCACCGTCGAGATCCTCGAGGTCGACCTGGACCGCGAGCGCGTCTCGCTGTCGCTCAAGGCGACGCAGGAGGACCCGTGGCAGGTCTTCGCCCGCACCCACGCGATCGGTCAGGTCGCGCCGGGCAAGGTCACGAAGCTGGTTCCGTTCGGTGCCTTCGTCCGCGTCGCGGACGGCATCGAGGGCCTGGTGCACATCTCCGAGCTCTCCGGCAAGCACGTCGAGCTCGCGGAGCAGGTCGTGTCGGTCGGTGACGAGGTCTTCGTCAAGGTCATCGACATCGACCTCGAGCGTCGCCGCATCTCGCTGAGCCTCAAGCAGGCCAACGACGGCGTCGACCCCGAGGGCACCGAGTTCGACCCGGCCCTCTACGGCATGGTCACCGAGTACGACGAGCAGGGGAACTACAAGTACCCCGAGGGCTTCGACGCGGAGACCAACGAGTGGAAGGAAGGCTTCGACACCCAGCGCGAGGAGTGGGAGCAGCAGTACGCCGCGGCCCAGGCTCGCTGGGAGGCGCACAAGCGCCAGGTCGCCAAGGGACTGGAAGAGGCCGCGGCCGACACCGGCACCTCGTCCTTCTCGAGCGAGACCGGCAACGGCGGAACCCTCGCCGACGACGAGTCCCTCGCCGCCCTGCGCGAGAAGCTCAGCTCCAACAACTGAGTCCGGGCTCCACGGAGCACGTCTCACCGAACGGCCGGTCCCCACGGGGGCCGGCCGTTCGGCGTTCCCGACATGCCCGCGCGCCGTCGCCCGGCCGTTAGGCTGGGCGGGTGCAGCTGATCGGACTCACCGGAGGGATCGCCTCCGGCAAATCGACCATCGCCTCCCGGCTCGCGGAGCACGGCGCCGTCGTCGTGGACGCGGATCGCATCGCCCGGGAGGTCGTCGAACCCGGCCGACCGGCCCTGGCGGCGATCGCCGAGCGCTTCGGGCCGGGCGTGATCGCGGCCGACGGGAGCCTGGACCGCCCGGCGCTGGGCGCGATCGTCTTCGCGGACGAGGAGGCGCGCCTCGCCCTCAACGCCATCACGCATCCCGCGGTGCTGGCCGAGTCGACCGCACGATTCGCGGCCGCCGCCGAGGCGGACCCCGGTGCGATCGTCGTCTACGACGTGCCGTTGCTGGTGGAGTCGGCCAACGAGTACCCGTTCGAGCTGGTCGTCGTCGCGCACGCGGCGGCCGGAACGCGCGTCGAGCGGCTGGTCGCGCTGCGCGGGATGGACCGGGCGGAGGCCGAGCGCCGGATCCGATCGCAGGCGACCGACGAGGAGCGCCTCGCCGTCGCCGACGTCGTGATCGATACCGACGGCACTCTCGCGCACACCCGCCAGCAGGTCGATGCGCTCTGGGAGCGGCTGACGCAGCGCGCGTAGCCGCCATTCCGCTCTCAGCGAGAGCCGACGGCGGTGTCGGTGGTCCGGCCTAGGCTTGACGCATGGAACCCACGCGCGCCGTCCGCCCCTTCGAGGTCGTCAGCGAGTACACCCCGAGTGGCGACCAGCCGCAGGCGATCGCCGAGCTCGCGGGCCGGATCAATGCCGGCGAGACGGACGTGGTGCTGCTCGGCGCCACCGGAACCGGCAAGTCGGCCACGACCGCCTGGCTGATCGAGCAGGTGCAGCGGCCGACCCTGGTGCTCGCGCACAACAAGACCCTGGCCGCGCAGCTCGCCAACGAGTTCCGCGAGCTGCTGCCGAACAACGCGGTGGAGTACTTCGTCTCCTACTACGACTACTACCAGCCCGAGGCCTACGTGCCGCAGACGGACACCTTCATCGAGAAGGACTCGTCGATCAACTCGGAGGTCGAGCGGCTCCGGCACTCCACCACCAACTCCCTGCTGAGCAGGCGTGACGTCGTGGTCGTCTCCACGGTGTCCTGCATCTACGGCCTCGGCGCGGCGGAGGAGTACCTGGAGGCGATGGTCGCGCTGCAGGTGGGCCAGACGATCGGCCGCGACGCGCTGATCCGCCGCTTCGTCAACATGCAGTACGAGCGCAACGACATCGACTTCTCCCGCGGCAAGTTCCGTGTGCGCGGAGACACCATCGAGATCATCCCGGTGTACGAGGAGCACGCGATCCGCATCGAGATGTTCGGCGACGAGATCGAGGCGCTCTATTCGCTGCACCCGCTCACCGGCGACGTGATCGCGAAGCTGGACGCCGTGTCGGTCTTCCCCGCGACGCACTACGCCGCGAGCCCGGTGACCATGCAGCGCGCGATCGGAACCATCCAGACCGAGCTGCACGACCGGCTGGTCGAGCTGGAGCGGGAGGGCAAGCTCCTGGAGGCGCAGCGTCTGCGCATGCGCACCCAGTTCGACCTCGAGATGATGGAGCAGATCGGCTTCTGCTCCGGCATCGAGAACTACTCCCGGCACATCGACGGCCGCCAGGCCGGCGAAGCCCCCAACTGCCTCCTCGACTACTTCCCGGACGACTTCCTGGTCGTGATCGACGAGTCCCATGTGACCGTCCCGCAGATCGGTGCGATGTACGAGGGCGACGCGTCGCGCAAGCGCACGCTCGTGGAGCACGGCTTCCGCCTGCCGAGCGCCCTCGACAACCGTCCGCTGCGCTGGAACGAGTTCAAGGACCGGGTGGGTCAGACGGTCTACCTGTCGGCGACGCCCGGGCAGTACGAGATGGGGATCGCCGACGGCATCGTCGAGCAGATCATCCGCCCGACCGGACTGGTCGACCCGGAGATCGTCGTCAAGCCGACCAAGGGGCAGATCGACGACCTGCTCGAGGAGATCCGGGTGCGGGTGGAGCGCGACGAGCGCATCCTCGTGACGACGCTGACCAAGAAGATGGCGGAGGAGCTGACCGACTTCCTGGCCGAGGCCGGGGTCCGGGTGCGCTACCTGCACTCGGACGTCGACACGCTGCGCCGCGTCGAGCTGCTCACCGAGCTCCGGGCGGGCGTCTACGACGTGCTCGTCGGCATCAACCTGCTCCGTGAGGGCCTGGACCTGCCCGAGGTGTCGCTGGTGGCGATCCTCGATGCCGACAAGGAGGGCTTCCTGCGGTCCTCGACCTCGCTGATCCAGACCATCGGTCGTGCCGCGCGCAACGTCTCGGGTCAGGTGCACATGTATGCGGACGTGCTCACGGACTCGATGAAGCGGGCCATCGAGGAGACCGACCGGCGTCGCGACAAGCAGCTGGAGTACAACCGGGTCAACGGCATCGATCCTCAGCCGTTGCGCAAGCGGATCGCCGACATCACCGATGTGCTGGCGCGCGAAGAGGCGGACACCGCCCGGATGCTCGCCGGCCGCGAGCAGAAGCGCAAGAGCCCGACGCCCAACCTGCGCAACGGCGGTATCGCGGCGCAGGGCGCGGCGGAGCTGGAGGGGCTGATCGCCGATCTGAACCAGCAGATGCTGGCGGCGGCGGGCGAGCTCAAGTTCGAGCTGGCGGCACGGCTGCGCGACGAGCTCTCGGACCTCAAGCGCGATCTGCGTCAGATGGAGAAGGCCGGCCACCTGGGCTGAGCGGGTACGGCCGTCGCCGCGTCCTGCGGCGAGGCTTCCGGATCGCTGCGTCGGAGGCGGCACCGGCGCGCTACGGTGGCAGGGTGAGCTCGAAGGCGGCGTGGCCGCGGTGGGTCGTCCCCGCCGCGGGGGCGGTGCTGCTCGCCGTCGCCGCTGTCGCGGTGGCGCTGCAGGGACAGCCGACGTTCGGGCCGCCCCGCATCACGTTTCCGGATGCCGAGGTCACCCCGCCGCGCAACAGCGCCCCGGCGGCCACCGGAACCCCCGAACCGCAGGACCTCGTCCATCCCGCCCGGCTCGACCTCAGCTGGGTGCTGGTCGCCCTGCTCGTGGTGATCGTCATCGTCGTGGCCGCGCTCCTGTGTCGGTACCTGCGTCGCCGTCTGCGCGCCCGCGAGGTCACCGCCCCGGTGGCCCTCGGGACGGTGACCGAGAGCGACCTCGCCGCCGTGCCGGAGGCCCCGCTGCCGGAACCGATCCGCCGGGGGCTGGATCGCGCCCTGGACGCCCTCGAGGAGCCGCGGCAGCCGCGCAGCGCGATCGAGCGCGCCTGGCTGGGGCTGGAGGAGGGGGCCGCCGATTCCGGTGTGCGCCGCCTGCCCGCCGAGACCCCCGGAGAGTTCGTGGCGCGTGTCGTCGCGCGGGTCGCCCCGGAGCGTGTCGCCGCCCGCGCCCTCCTCGACGTCTACCAGCGGGTCCGGTTCGGCGATGGGCCGGTGACCGCGGACGACGTGCGGATCGCCCGAGAGGCGCTGCTGTCGCTGCGGGCGTCCTGGCAGGATGCGACCGCCGCCTCGCGGCCGGGGGAGACGCGATGAGCCGCGCCCGGACGCTGTGGCGTGCCGTCGGCTGCGCCGCGATCGGCGTCGTGATCGGAACCGTCGCCTGGGTGCTGGGGATGGACGGTCCGCACGCGGTCGGCCTCGGCGCCGTGCTGATCGCCGTGGCC
>NZ_AYMR01000003.1 GCF_000633535.1 Leifsonia aquatica H1aii
CCCGGCGGACGCCCCCGCCTCCGCGCCCGCCCGCCCCCGCCTCCGAGGCAATCTCGGCGTGGCCTCCATCGTGTTCATGGTGGTCGCCGCGGCGTCCCCGCTGGGCGTGATCGGCGGCCCGGTGCCGCTCGGCATCGCCATCGGCAACGGGGCGGGTTTCCCGGCCACGTTCATCGTCGCCACGGTCGTGCTCCTGCTCTTCGCCGTCGGCTTCACGACGATGACCCCGCACGTGAGGTCGGCCGGCGCGTTCTACTCGTACGTGGACCGCAGCCTCGGCCGCAGCGCCGGTCTCGGCACCGGCTTCGCCGCGCTGCTGTCGTATCTCACGCTCGAGGCGGCGGTGTTCGGACTCATCGGTCCGGGCGTCGACTCGCTGCTCGGCTCCTACGGGGTGCCGAGCATCCCCTGGTGGATCTACGCGCTCGTCGCCTTCGTCGTCGTGGTGTTCCTGGGCTACCGCAACATCGAGCTCTCCGGGCGGGTGCTCGCCGTGCTCCTGATAGCCGAGGTGGCGATCGTACTGGTGCTCGACGCGGTCATCGTGTTCAGCGGCGGGGGACCGGAGGGCCTGTCGACCGGGATCGTGTCGCCGTCCGCCATCCTCTCCGGGGCGCCGGGCATCGGCATCCTGTTCGCCATCCTGAGCTTCATCGGCTTCGAGGCGACCGCGGTCTTCCGCGACGAGGCGCGCGACCCCGACCGCACCATCCCGCGCGCGACCTACCTGTCGCTCGCGCTGATCGGCGTCTTCTACGCCCTCTCGAGCTGGGCGCTGATCAGCGCCGTCGGCGACTCGAAGGTCGTCGCGACCGCCACCGACCACGGCGGCACGCTGCTGGCCGACGTGACGCAGCGGTACCTGGGCACGGTCGGCGAGCACATCATCCAGGTGCTCTTCGTGACCAGCCTGTTCGCCTGCATCCTGTCGTTCCACAACATCGTGTCGCGCTACGTCTTCACCCTGTCCGGCCGCAGTGCGCTGCCGCGCCGGCTCGGGCATGCGCACGCACGCCTGGGCTCGCCGCACCGCGCGTCGATCGCCGCCGGCCTCGTCGTCGGAGTGCTGCTCGTCGTGGGAGCCGCGACCGGCCTCGACCCGATCAACCAGTACTACACCTGGCTCGCCGGCTTCTCCTCGGTCGGCGTCGTGCTGCTGCTCGGCATCACCAGCGTCGCGGTGCTGGTCTTCTTCGCCCGCAACCGCGCGGCGGCGTCGCTGTGGCGGCGAGCCGTCGCGCCGGCGCTCGGACTGCTCGGCCTCGCGGTGTTCCTGGTGCTGATCCTGCAGAACCTGCCGACCCTCGTCGGCGGCAGCGTTCCGCTCGCGATCGGGATCGTGGTGCTGCTGCTCGTCGCGTTCGCGCTCGGCCCGATCGTCGCGCGCTTCCGCGCGAGCGCGGGCGTGCGCGAGGAGGACTGACGACGAGGGCCGACGTGCCGAGGCGGCACATTCTGAGCCGCCTCGGCACGATTCGTGCGATTTCGCGCCGCCTCGGTGTCGAATCGGTGGACGAGCGCGATGTGTACGCTTGTACAATGAGCACGTGACCCGACCGATCTCCCGCCGCAACGCGCTCTTCGCCCTGTTCTTCCTCCCGGGCATCACCATCGCCTCCTGGGTCACCCGCACGCCCGACGTCCGCGACCTGCTCGGCGCCTCCACGGCCGAGATGGGGCTCGTGCTGTTCGGGCTCTCCGCCGGGTCCATGATCGGCATCCTGTGCTCAGGGGCCCTCGTGACGCGCTTCGGGACGCGGCCGGTCATCGCTGTCGGCACCTCGCTGATCGCGGCCGGATCGGCGACCATCGGCGTCGGCGCAGCGCTCGGCTCCGCCCCGCTGGTCGCGCTCGGTCTCGGGCTGTTCGGTCTCGGGATGGGCGGCGGCGAGATCGCGATGAACATCGAGGGGGCGGAGGTGGAGCGCGCGCTCGGCCGCTCGACGCTCCCGGCGCTGCACGGCTGCTTCAGCCTCGGCACCGTGGTCGGCGCCGTGATCGGGATGCTGCTGACCGCGATCGCCTTCCCGGTCGTGGTGCACCTGGTGGTCGTCGCCGTGGTCGTCGTGGCCGGTCTCGCGCTCGCGATCCGATACATCCCCGCACCGCTTCCCCGCGCCGAGCGGACCGCTGCGGCGGCGGTCGACGGGCCGCGCCGCCGCCCGCAGGTGTGGCGGGACCCGCGCCTCCTGCTCATCGGCTTCCTCATCCTGGCGCTTGCGATGGCGGAGGGATCGGCGAACGACTGGCTGCCGCTGGTGATGGTCGACGGCCACGGTTTCGACGCTGCTCTGGGCTCCGCCGTCTTCGCCGCGTTCGCCGCCGCGATGACCGCGGGCCGCTTCATCGGCGGGCGGTTCGTCGATCGCTTCGGCAGCGCGGCGGTGCTGTGCGTCAGCGCGATCGTCGGCGCGATCGGGCTGGCGCTGGTCATCTTCGTCGACGACCAGCTCGTCGCCGGCGTCGCCGCGATCCTGTGGGGCCTCGGTGCCTCTCTCGGATTCCCGGTCGCGCTCTCCGCGGCCGGGGAATCGGGGGAGCATCCGGAGGCCCGCGTCACCCTCGCGGCGACCATCGGCTACGTCGCGTTCCTCGTCGGACCGCCGCTGCTCGGCTTCCTCGGTGAGCACTTCGGCCTCCGCCACGCCCTCATCGTCGTCCTGGCGCTCGTCGCCCTCGCCGCATTCGTCGCCCCGGTGACCGCGCGCCGCCGCAGCCCCCTCCCCTCCCGCCCCTAGCCCCGGTCGACATTTCGCCGAGGCGGCGATCGCCGGGGTCTTGGGTGGCGAGAAGGCCGACTATCCGCCCCTTTTGGCGCGATCTCAGCGCGCGCGGCGGGACTCGATGCGGGCGCCGAGGTCGCCGAAGACGCGATCGGCGTTCGCGTTGCCGCGGCAGCCGAGCCACAGCACGAACGGTGCCTGGGTCTCGCCGATCGCCTCGGGCATCCACTCGTCGATCCACGCGGACACCGCCCGGATCGCGTGGTCGCCGCGACTCGCGTGCGGGCCGTCGCTCTCCAGCCAGGTCAGCTGGACGCCCGGCGGCACCGACCAGACCGCCGCGTCCATCCCGGTTCCCACCTCGATGAAGATCTGCCCGTAGGCGTCGACGGGCAGGCGGGCGACGAGCGGCTGGAGCACGGCGATATCGGTCTCGTCGCCGACGAGGAGGAAGTGGGCGGGCACGTCCTCGACGCTAGCCGAGTGCTCGTACTTAGGCAAGCCTTACCTAACCAAACCCTCAGCTCACCGATCTCTCGGGCACGCGCTCGAAGCGGCGCATTCTTCGCCGTCTCGGCGCGGACGCGTGCACTTCCCGCCGTGTCGACGCGCCGGTCAGGCCTGCAGGACGACCGCCATGCCTTGGCCGACGCCGATGCAGATCGCTGCGACGCCGATGCCGCCGCCTCGGGCCGCCAGCGCGTGGGCGAGGTGGCCGACGATCCGCGCGCCGGAGGCTCCGAGGGGATGCCCGATCGCGATCGCGCCGCCGTGCACGTTGACCATCGCCGGGTCGAGCCCCGGCCAGAGCCGCAGGCAGGCGAGGGACTGCGCGGCGAACGCCTCGTTGAGCTCGACCAGGTCCACGTCGTCCCAGGTGAGCCCGGTGCGCGCCAGCGCCCGGTCGACCGCCGCGACCGGGGCGATCCCGAAGGCGTCCGGCTCGTTGCCGACCACGGTCCGCGCGACGATGCGGGCCAGGGGCGCGGTGTCGAGCGCGTCCTCCGCACCGAGCAGCAGCATCCCGGCGCCGTCGTTCAGCGGCGAAGAGTTCCCGGCCGTCACCGTGCCGCTCTCGCGGCGGAACGCCGGGGCGAGTCCGGCCAGCGCCTCCGGCGTCGTGTCGGACCGGATGCTCTCGTCGCGGTCGAGGGCGACGCCCGGCACGGGAACCGCCTCGGCGGCGTAGGCGCCGGCCTCCCATGCCGCGGCGGCGCGCCGGTGCGAGCCGAGGGCGAACGCGTCCTGCTCCTCGCGCGGGATGTCGAACCGGTCGGCGAGGAGCTCGGCCGTCTCCCCGAGCGGCACGGTCCAGGCGGCGGGCATCGCGGGGTTCACCAGCCGCCAACCGAGCGTCGTCGAGACGAGGGCGGCGTCGCCGGCGGGATAGGCACGGTCGGCCTTCGGGAGCACCCACGGCGCCCGGGTCATCGACTCGACGCCGCCGGCGACGACGAGGGCGGCGTCGCCGGTCTCCACCGCGCGGCTCGCCTGCACGACCGCCTCGACCCCCGACCCGCACAAGCGGTTCACGGTCGCGGCGGGCACGGTCACCGGCAGTCCTGCGAGCAGCACGGCCATCCGCGCCACATTCCGGTTGTCCTCGCCCGCCTGGTTCGCGTCGCCGAGGAGTACATCGTCGATCCGTGCCGGGTCGAGCCCGGGATGCCGGTCGAGCAGAGCGCGCAGCGTGGAGGCGGCCAGGTCGTCCGGCCGCACCCCCGCCAGCGCCTTGCCGTAACGGCCGAACGGTGTGCGGACGGCGTCGTAGACGAACGCGGCGGTCATCGTGGCTCCTCACGGACCGCGCGCCTCGTCGCGACACGGCCCTCCGCCAGCCTAGGTCGCGGCGCCGACGCGGTCGAGCCGCGCGGCGGCCGCCGGGTCGGCGAAGATCGTCGCGTCCGGATGCAGTCGCAGGAAGGAGGCGGGGCAGGCCGGCCCGATCGGGCCGGCGACCGCGGCGGCCAGGGCGTCCGCCTTCGCCTCTCCGATCGCCAGCGCCACGATGGTGCGGGCCCGCAGGATCGTCGCGACGCCCTGGGTGAGGGCCCGATGCGGCACGTCCTCGGCGGCCGCGAAGAAGCGGGCGTTGTCCGCCCGCGTGCGCTCGGCGAGCTCGACCACGCGGGTGACCGAGTCGACCGGAGAGCCCGGCTCGTTGAACGCCAGATGGCCGTTCGCGCCGAATCCGGCGATCTGCAGGTCGACGCCTCCGGCTTCCTCGATCGCACGCTCGTAGTCGCGGCAGGCCGCGTCGAGGTCGGCGCGTGTACCATCCGGCACATGGAGGGCGGACGGGGCGAGTCCGAGCGGGCGCGCGAAGGCGGCGGCCAGGGTCTCGGCATAGCTGCGCGGGTCGTCGGGGGCGAGACCGACGTACTCGTCGAGCGCGAACGCGCGCACGCGCGAGAAGTCGAGGCCGGCGCGAGCGCGTTCGGCCAGGACGCGGTAGACCCCGAGCGGGCTCGACCCGGTCGCGACGCCGAGCACGGCGTCGCCGCGCGTCGTGACGAGGCGCGCGACGCGGTCGGCGGCAGCCTCGGCCAGCGTGTGATGATCCGTGACGACGATCAGCTCCATGTGTCCTCATTCCTTGTATGATGTGTGGCCTGACACGTTGAGAAGCGGAGGATCCCGTGCCACCGACGGCGCAGACGAACGACGAGGGCCGGCAGGCCGGGGGGCAGAAGCGGGTGCTGCGGTACCAGCACGTCTACGACCTGGTCGTGAACCTCATCCAGGAGCAGAACCTCCAGCCCGGCGACCAGCTCCCGAGCACCGCCGAGCTGGCCGAGATGGCCGGCGTGAGCGTGATCTCGGTGCGCCGCGCCCTCGACGACCTCACCCATCGCGGCAAGATCGTGCGGCACCAGGGCGTCGGCACCTTCGTGGCGCCGCGCCGGATCGTGAGCGAGCCGTCGCGACCCGGTGCGCTGCTGCAGACGCTGCGCGGGCCGGCCGGCGACGTGCAGCTCGAGACGGAGCTGGTGAGCATGCTCGTCGGCATCCCGAGCGACCAGCACGCGACCGCGCTCGGCATCGAGCCGGGCTCGCCCGTGTGGGAGGTCGCCCGGTTGCGCCGGCTCGGCAGCACCCCCAAGGTGCTCGAGACCGCCGTGCTGCCCCTCTCCCTGGTTCCGTCGCTCGACGAGGCGCACCTGGCGGCGGGCGGCTCGCTCTACGAGCTGCTCGCCGACCGGTACGGCTACACCGACGACTTCGTCGAGCAGGCGATCGAGGTCGACGAGCCGACGGCGTGGGAGCGGCAGCACCTGGGGCTGTCGGCCAAGGACAACGTGGTGCGCATCCGCGGCGTGAGCCTCGGAGCCGACGGTGTCGCGTTCGACAGCTTCCAGCAGACCTACCCGGCGCACGACTTCGTCTTCTACGTCTCCGGCACCTCGCGCCAGCGGCTGGTGGAACCGCACCGCGATGGCACCTGGGCGGTGCGCCCGCTCGGCGCCCCGCCTGCGCCGCCGGCCGGGGTCGCGCCGGCCTGAGCCGTGCCGGTCAGCCCGCATTCCGGCGCAGCGGGTCCGGGCTGGGCACGCTCTCCAGCAGGCGTTTGGTGTACTCCTCGCGCGGCTCGTTGACGATCTGCCACGGTTCGCCCTGCTCGACGATGCGCCCGGCACGCATCACGACGATGCGGTCGGCGTAGGCGGCGGCCGTCGAGAGGTCGTGGGTGATCATCAGGATGCCCATCCGGTGCTCGCGCCGGAGCCGGTCGAGCAGCTGCAACACGCCGGTGCGAACGGAGACGTCGAGCATCGAGACGGGCTCGTCGGCCAGCAGCAGGCGGGGACGCAGGACGAGGCTCGCCGCGATCGCGACGCGCTGGCGCTGGCCACCGGAGAGCTCGTGCGGGAAGCGCCCGGCGAAGACCTCCGGATCGAGGCCGACGTCGTTCAGCGCGTCGGCGAGCAGCGCGCGGCGTTCGGCCGCCGAGCTGCCGATGCGGTGCACCTGGAGGGGTTCCAGCACCAGGTCCTGGATGCGCAGGTGCCCGTCGAGCGCCTCGTACGGGTCCTGGTAGATCAGCTGCACGTCACGGCGCAGCGGCCGCCACTGGCGCGGGCTGAGCCCGGTGACCTCCGTGCCGTCGATGCGGATGGACCCGGAGGTCGCCGCCTGCATCCCCACCACCGCCTGCAGGGTGGTGGTCTTGCCGCAGCCGGACTGCCCGACGAGGGCCACGAGCTCGCCCTCGCGCACGATGAGGTCGACCCCGTCGACGGCGGCGGGCGGCGCGGCCGTGGTCTCGTCGGCATCGGAGAGCGCGATGCTCACCTCGTCGTCGGAGCGGATGCGGCCGGTGGCGATGCCCTCGGTCGGCGTCGCGATCGGCGACGGCGCGGGGTCGGTGAAGTCGATCGCGCCGGGCACGGCCCCTCGGCCCCGACGCCGGGCCTTCTGCCCGTAGACCACCCTCAGGCCGCGGACCTCCAGCAGATCGGCGCCCTCCGCCGGGTGCGGCACGTCCTCCACATCGTAGAGGTTGGGCGTCGCCTCGAAGAGCTCGCGCGTGTAGGGATGCTGCGGCCTCCGGTAGAGGTCGTCGACGTCGCCCTCCTCCACGATCTCTCCTGCGCGCATGACGGCGGCGCGGGTACAGGCCTGCGCGACGACGCCCAGGTCGTGCGTCACGAGCACGAGGGCGAGGTTCAGTTCGCGGGAGAGCCGCACCAGTAGCTCGAGGATCTGGTTCTGCACCACCACGTCGAGTGCGGTGGTCGGCTCGTCCGCCAGCAGCACCCGCGGTTCGCACGACAGAGCCATCGCGATGACCGCGCGCTGCTTCATGCCGCCGGAGAGCTGGTGCGGGAAGCGTGCATCGGTGCCGTCGGGCAGGCCGACCTGCCGCAGCAGCTCGCGGGTGCGCGCGACGGCCGCCTTGCCGCTGGCGACGCCGTGCACCTCCAGCGCCTCCCGGATCTGCCAGCCGATGGTGCGCACCGGGTTGAACGCGCTCATCGCGCCTTGGAAGACCATCGCGATGTCGGTCCAGCGGTACCGGCGGATCCCCGCCTCGCCGCGCGCGATGACGTCCTGGCCGTCGACGAGCACGGAGCCCGACACGGTCGCCGAGGCGGGGAGGAGTCCCATCGCCGCCAGGATGGTCGTCGTCTTGCCGCAGCCCGACTCGCCCACCAGGCCGACGCGCTCGCCGGGGGCGACGGAGAGGTCGATGCCGCGGAGGGTGTGCACCGGCTCGTCGCCGCCGTCGCGCGGGTCGAACCAGACGTTGAGATCGCGGATCTCGAGGGCGGCGGCGGTCATATCGCGTCCTTCCCGCGGCCGACGAGCGGTCGCAGCCTCCAGGTCTTCACCGACAGGTACGACGAGCGCAGCCGGGGGTTGAGCGCGTCCTCGATGGCGCTGCCGAGCAGATAGCAGCCCATGATCAGCACCGCGACCGCGATGCCCGCCGGCACGATCGCCCACCACGCGCCCGTGCTGATGGCGTCGCGCTCGAAGGCGTGCTCCATGATCGTGCCCCAGGTGACCGCGGTCGGGTCGGAGAGGCCGAGGAAGGCGAGCGCCGTCTCGTTGAAGATGGCGAGCGTGACGGCCAGCACCGCGTTGGCGATGAGGAGCGGGCCGAGCTGCGGGAGGATGTGCCGCACGATCACGCGCCCGCTCCCGGCTCCGATGGACTCCGCCCGGCGGATGGAGACCCGCTCGCGGAGCGTCTTGACCTGGGCCCGGACGATGCGCGCGGTGCTCGTCCACATCAGGAAGCCGATCACGAGCACGACGTGCGACAGGCTCGGACCCCAGACGGCGGCGACGACGATCATCAGCACGATCTGCGGGATGACGATGAAGTAGTCCGTGATCCGCATGAGCACGACGTCCACCCAGCCGCCGAAGTAGCCCGAGAGGATGCCGAACAGCGCGCCGATCACGATCGCGATCACCGCCGCCGTGAACCCGACCACCATCGAGACCCGACCGCCGAGCAGCACCAGCCCGAGCACGTCGATCCCGCCGTCGTCGCAGCCGAGCCAGTGCTGGGGGGAGGGCGGGGCGAACACCGCGCAGCTCGGCTCGGTGGTGCTGTAGGGCGCGAGCACGTCGGCGGCGAGCGCCAGCACGACGAACACGCCGATGATCGAGAGGCCGATGATCGCCGGCGGCGTCGTCATCGAGTGGGCCATCTCGCCCCACACCCCGCCACGGGCGCGGGAGCGGCGGCGGGGCCGGTTCGGGGTGGTGCCGGAGGTACCCATCGTCGTCTCCTTGGTCATCGGGACACCCGCGGGTCGAGGCGGAAGTAGACCAGGTCTGCCAGGTAGTTCAGCAGCACGACCGTGATCGTGATGAAGAGGAAGCCGCCCTGCAGCATCGGGTAGTCGCGCTGCAGGACGGCGTTGTAGAGCGCCCGGCCGATGCCCGGCCAGGAGAAGATGACCTCGACCAGGATCGAGCCGCTGACGATCGCGCCGAGGGAGAGCGCGATCTGGGTGATCGTCGGCAGCGCCGCGTTGCGGAACGCGTAAGCCGAGATGATCCTGCGACGCGGCAGCCCTTTCGCGCGCGCGGTGAGCACGTAGTCGGCGCCGAGCGTCTCGAGCATCGCGGAGCGCACGATCAGCGCGTTCTCGGCGTAGAGGGTGAGGACGAGGGTGAGCACCGGCAGGATCATGTGCCGGACGGTGTCGAGGAACTGCTCGGCGGGGGAGAGCCCGATGGCGAACGGGTCGCTCATGCCGACGGAGGGAAGCACGCCGGCGAAGAGGATGAGCAGCATCATGCCGAGGAACTGCGTGGGGAACGCGTAGAACACCACGGCGAGGTTGGTCGAGAGATGGTCGCCGAACGTGCCGCGCCGCACGGCCGAGTAGACGCCGACTCCCACGCCCAGGACGATCGCGATCACCGTGCCCGCCGTCACCATCGGGAGCGTGTTCGCGAAGGCCTGGAGCAGGTTCTCCGCGACCGGTTGCCGGTTGGCGAACGAGACCCCGAGGTTGCCCTGGAACAGTTGCTGCAGGTAGAGCACGTACTGCTTCCAGAGGGGTTGATCCAGCCCGAACTCCACCTCCAGCGCGTGCTTCAGCGCCGGGGAGGCGTTCGGCACGCGGGAGATGCGGGTGACCGCATCCCCCGGCAGCACACGGAACAGCACGAAGTTGATCGTCAACGCGACGAAGATCGTCACGACGGCGAACAGCGAGCGTTTCCAGACGTACCCTCGCATCCGGTCTCCTTCCGATGCTTGACCTCTCGCGGTGGTGGTCATCATACTAAGCGCAACAAGAGTGCGAAACCGAGAACCGGAATCGAAAACCCGACGCGACGAGGGAAGGTTTACATGAAGGTAATACGAGCACTGGCCGCGACCGCCGTCCTGGTGGCCGCCGCCGCCGGGCTGACCGCCTGCTCCCCGGGCGGATCGAGCGACACCGTCCTGCGCATCGGGGCGAGCGCCTCGATCGACTCGCTGAACCCGTTCGTGTCGAGCTCCGACTACAGCAGCGTCGTCTACGAGTACGTCTATCCGCACCTCACCGAGTACGACACGAAGGATCTGTCGCTCGTGCCGTCGTTCGCGACGTCGTGGACGACCTCCCCGGACGGCCTCACGTGGACCTTCGACACCGTCACGGGAGCGAAATGGTCGGACGGCTCGGCGCTGACCGCCGAGGACGCCGCCTTCACCATGTCGATGATCCTGAAGTACCAGAGCGGACCGACCGGCCAGCTCGCCGGATTCGTCAGCCACCTGGAGACGGCGGTCGCCACCGACGCCCACACGCTCACGCTGACCTACAGCCAACCCGTCGCGAACGTGCTGGCCCAGCTGCAGCAGCTGCCCATCCTGCCCGAGCACATCTGGAAGCCGCTCGCGACCGGCGACGGCAAGAAGATCAGCTCGTTCCAGAACGGCGCCCCGATGGTCTCGGGCGGCCCGTTCCGGATGACCCAGTACAAGAAGGACCAGCTCGCCCTCTTCGACACGAACCCGCACTGGTGGGGCGCGACGAAGCCGACGATCACCGGCTTCGGCCTGCAGTTCTTCGCGAACGACGACGCGATGGTCACGGCCCTCAAGACCGGCCAGGTCGACATGATCGGCGAATCCACCCCGGCGACCGCCGTCGCCTCACTGAAGAAGTCCGGGCTGGTCGTCGGAACGACGCCGTCCGTCGGGTTCTACGACTTCATCATCAACACCAACCCGAAGAAGAAGAACCATCCCGAACTCCTCGACCCGAAGGTCCGCGAGGCGTTCGAGTACGCGATGGACCGCCAGTCCATGGTGAAGACCGCGTGGCTCGGCTTCGCCACTCCGGGGTCGACCATCGTCTCCCCTGCCAGCGGCTGGCACGATGATTCGATCGCGGCGCTGCCCTTCGACGTCGCGAAGGCGAACGCCATCCTCGACGGGCTCGGCTACGCGAAGGGGCCGGACGGGATCCGGGTCGCCGACGGCCACCCGATGGCGTACGACGTGATCTTCCCGACCGAGATCAACGGGGCGGGTGACCGGATGTTCCAGATCATCCAGAACGGGCTGAAGCAAGCCGGCGTCAAGCTGACCATGCGCAAGATGGACACCGACGCCGCCACCTCGGCGATCAACGGCCCGGACAATAAGTACGACGAGTTCGATCTCGCGATGTGGGACTGGATCCCCCCGGTCGACCCGGACTTCGTGCTGAGCGTGCTGACCTGCGCGCAGTGGGGCAACAACAACGACAGCGGGTACTGTAACCCCGCCTACGACGCGCTGTACGCCCAGCAGGCGGTGGCGCCGACCAAGGAGGCCCGGCAGGCGATCATCGACCAGATGCAGCAGCTCGCGTTCGACGACCGGCCGTACATCGTCCTGAACTACCAGAACGTGATCGAGGCGCACTCGCCGAAGTGGACCGGGTTCGAGCTCTCCCCACTGGTGGGCTCGGTCAACAACCTCTCCACCCAGACCCTCCTCGCCGTGCATCGGGTGAAGTGATGGGACGCCCGATCGTCCTCGCCGGAGCGAACGAACTCGCCTCCGTGGTCGCCGACCGTCCGGGATCGACGCTGGTCGTCGGCCTCCGCCGCCATGACGGCGGCCTGCGCAGCGGCCCGGGAGCGGTGGCGGCGTCGCGGCTGCTCGGAGTCGACCTGGTCGCGCTGGCTTCGGCCGCCCTGCCCCCGACCGCCCTGGCCGCGGCCGACCCGACCGCGGACCGGTCGCCGTTCGCGACCGCCGTGCTCGTCCTCCCCGGTGCCGGGGGTTCGCCTGCCGGCTCGCCCGGAGGCGGGGCGCGGCGGGTCGTCGTCTGCGCGCTGGGCGACGGCGCGGGGCCGGATGGGCAGGCGCCGGATGGGCAGGCGCCGGATGGACAGGCGCCGGATGGGCAGGCGCCGGACGCCGAGACGGTGTTCGGCGCCGCACTCGCCACGGCGCGCACGGCCGGGGGTGCGATCGTCTCGCTGCTCGGCCTCGACCTGCCGGATGCCGCGGCGATCGGACTCGCCGCGCAGGGGCACCGGGCCGGCCTGTGGCGATACCGCCCGGCCGAGGTGGCCGCCGACGGCGCCGGGCCGTCGACGCCCGAGCTGGTCGTCGTGACGGATCAGGAGGGCGCCCGTCGCCCCGCCGTCGCGGCGGCGCTCGAGCGGGCGCGGATCGTCGCCGACGCCGTCGACTGGGTGCGGACGGTCGTCGAGACGCCGCCGAACCTCCTCGGACCGCGCGCGTTCGCCGACGCGATCACCGCGTTCGCCGCCGGGACCGCGGGCGACGCGGTCGCCGTCGAGGTCTGGGACGCGGCCGGGCTCGCCGACCGCGGCTTCGGCGGCACGCTGGGAGTGGGCGCGGGAAGCGCTCGACCGCCGCTGGCGGTCGAGCTGCGCGTCGCCGGCACCGGTCCCACGACCGCGCTGGCCGGCAAGGGCATCACCTTCGACTCCGGGGGAGTGAACCTGAAGCGCGATCCGGGGGAGATCGCCTGGATGAAGTCCGACATGGCCGCCGCCGCTTCGGTCGCGGCGGCGGTGATCGCGGCGGCCGCGCTCGGCGCCGCTGGGCCACTGCACGCGGTGCTGCCCATCGCCGAGAACATGCCCGGGGGAGGTGCGCAGCGGCCCGGCGACGTCGTCCGGCATCCCGGCGGCCGCACGACGGAGGTCGTCGACACCGACTCGGAGGGCCGACTCGTCCTGGCCGACGCCCTCGCCTGGTTGGCGCGGGATCGGCCGGCGCGGCTGATCGATGTCGGAACGCTGACCGATTCCGGGGCGGTGGGCACCGCGTTCTGGGGATGCTGGGGCACCTCCTCCGCGCTCGCCGATGCGCTGATCGCGGCGGGCCGGGCGGCGGCGGATCCGGGCTGGCTGCTGCCGCTGCATCCGTCGTACACGGACCTGCTCTCCTCCCGTGTCGCCGACATCGCCAATTGCGCGGTCGACGTGCCGGACACCGGCCAGCTCGCCGCCACCTACCTGCGGACCTTCATCGGCGACGTGCCGTGGGTCCACATCGACAACGGGTCCTCCGCCTGGCTCGAGCGCGATGCCGCTCCGTGGCCGGCCGGACCGACCGCCGCGCCGCTGCGCGCCGTGATCGAACTGCTCCGCCCGACGGATGCGTGACCTGCGGTCACCATGTCTATATACTCTGTATAACAAGTAGTCTTCACAGAAAGGGCGAAGATGACGTTCACAACGGCATACGCCGAGCGCACCGTCGCGACGAAAGCTCTCTTCGAGCGGGCGAAGATCACCATCCCCGGGGGCGCGGGCAGCACCGCCCGCCTCCCCAGGAACGGCTGGAACCCGTACCCGCTGTTCATGGCCGAGGGGAGCGGTTCCCGGCTGCGCGACGTCGACGGCAACGAGTACATCGACTACCTGCTGGGGCTCGGGCCGATGATCCTCGGCCACCGGCACCCGCAGGTCACGCAGGCGGTCACCGACGCGATCGCCGATCTCGGCACCTGCTTCGGCCTGCCCTACGAGCTGGAGATCGAGGCGGCCGAGAAGGTCGTCGCCGCCGTCCCCGGCATCGATCAGGTCCGCTTCACCAACTCGGGCTCGGAGGCGGTGGGCACCGCGGTCCGTCTCGCCCGCGCCACGACCGGACGACGCCTGATCGTGCGGTTCGAGGGGCACTACCACGGCTGGCAGGACACCGTGTACTGGTCCAACCACGTCGACCCACAGCTCGCCGGGCCGATCGACCACCCCCGGCCCGTCGCCATGGGCGGTGGCGTCCCGGCCGAGCTCCAGGACACGCTCGTCGTGCTCAACTGGAACGACCCGGAGAGCTTCATCGCCCTGATGGAGACCCGCGGCCACGAGGTGGCGGCCGTGCTCACCGAGCCGGCGGTCTTCAACACCGGCTGCATCCTCCCCGAGCCCGGCTACCTCGAACTGCTGCGCGAGCAGACGACGAAGCACGGCGCACTGCTGATCTTCGACGAGGTGATCACCGGCTTCCGGTTCGCCCGCGGTGGCGCGCAGGAGTGGTTCGGCGTCCACGCCGACCTGGTGACCTTCGCCAAGGGCATCGGAGGCGGCTTCCCGGTCGCCGCGATCGGCGGGACCACCGAGGCCATGCACCTCATCGCCGACGGCACCTACTCGCACTCGGGAACCTACAACGCCAACGTGATCCAGTGCGCCGCGGTGTCGGCGACGATGGACGTGCTCGCCGAGCCCGGCCTCTACGAGCGCCAGCGCGCGCTCGGCAACCGGCTCGCCCGCGGCCTGGAGGAGATCGCGACCGCCAAGGGCATCGACGCCTACGTCGAGGGGATCGGCACGGTGTTCCAGCTCTGGTTCGCCGACCAGCCGATCCGCAACTGGCGGGAGGCGGCGGCGCACGCACGCGAGGACGTGTTCACGCGCTGGTACGAGGAGATGGTCGTGCGCGGTGTGCTCTTCCACCCCCTCCAGTTCGAGAACCTCTTCGTGTCGCTGGTGCACACCGACGAGGACATCGATGCCACGCTGAACGCCGCGGAGGACGCCCTGAGCGTCGTCGCCCGCGAGTTCTAGAGTGGGCGGAGGTGCACACGACCGCGGAGGGACGCGAGTGACAGACCAGGGCGATGTGGCCATCGGACTCGACTTCGGCACCAGCGGGGCCAAGGCGGTCGCGGTGACCCCCGACGGCTCCGTGATCGCGCGCGCGGCCGCCGGGTACGAGACCCGGCGACCCGCGCCCGACGCGGCCGAGCAGGATCCGGCCGACTGGATCCGCGCCCGCGACCGCGTGCTCGCCGACCTCGCCGCGCAGACCGATCCCGGTCGGTGGGGAGCGCTCGCCCTCTCGGCGATGCTCCCCACCCTGGTCGAGCTCGATCCGGCCGGCCGGCCGGTCGCGCCCGCCATCACGTGGGAGGACGGCCGGGCCGACCCGGAGGCCCGGCGCATCGTCGCGGCCGCCGGGGAGGCCGTCGTCTACCGGACCACCGGTCAGCGGCTCGACGGCCGGTACCTGCTGCCCATGCACGCGCGGCTCGCGCGCGCGGGAGCCCACGGCGACACCACGGTCGCGGGTGCCAAGGACTATGTGTTCGCCTCCCTCACGGCGCGGGTCCTCACGGATCCGAGCACGGCCGCCGGATACGGGGCCTACGCGCTCCGCGGCGGCACGTGGAACGCGTCCATCCTCGCGGCGGCCGGCGTGGACGCCGCCCGGCTGCCGCCGATCGCCCCCTCCGGCTCCAGCGCACCCCTGCTCCCCGAGGCGGCCGACCTCTGGCGCTGCCGCCCCGGCATCCCCGTCGTGCTCGGGGCGGCGGACTCCGTCCTCGGCGCCTACGGTCTCGGGGTCCGCTCCCCGGGCGCCGTGGCGTACGTCGCCGGGACCAGCACGGTGATCCTCGGCTGGTCGGCGTCGCCCGACCCCGACCCGCTCGGCCGCTACCTGGTCACTCCGATGGCCGACGGCGGCTTCGGGCTCGAGATGGACCTGATGGCCACCGGCTCCGCGCTCGCCTGGCTCGCCGGCCTCCTCGGCATCGACGGCGGGGCGGCCGGGATCGTCGCGCTCGCCGAGGAGGGCGATCTGACGGATTCCCCGCTCGTGCTCCCGTATCTCTCGCCCGGCGAACAGGGCGCGCTCTGGGATCCGGGCCTCCGTGGGGCGATCGACGGTGTCACGCTGCGCACCACCCGCGGCGACCTCGCCCGCGGGCTACTTGCGGGGATCGTCGTCGAGTCGACGCGCTGCCTCGCCGCGCTCGCCGAGGTCGACGGTGCCGGTCCGGTCGTCATCAGCGGACGCGGCGGCGCCTCCCGGGCGTTCCGGCAAGCACTGGCCGACGCCAGCGGCCGCATGGTGCTGCACGATCCGGGCGAGCAGGACCACTCCGCGCTCGGCGCGGCCCTGCTCGCCGGCCGGACCGCGCTCGGTTGGCCCGACGTCGCGGTCGAGGCCGCCCGTCCGTCACTGCACGACGGCTTCGTCGCCGTCCGTCCCGACCCGCGTGCCGCCGACGCGTGGGCCGACCGCTACGACCGGCACGAGCGCGCCCGGCTCGCACAGCGTGCCCGCCACGACTGAACGGGTCCGGACCCGCCGCCCCGCCTCACACCGCCGCGCCTCACACCAACCCGCATCGCACCGACCCGCACCGATCTGGAAGAGACCATGAGCGACACCCTGACTCCCGCGGACATCGACCTCTCCCTCTACCCCGAGGCCACGCGGCTCGACCCGGACGGCCGGCTGCTCATCGGCGGCTGCGCCGTCGCCGACCTCGCCGAGCGGTACGGCACTCCGGCGTACCTGATCGACGAGGGGGCGCTGCGCCGGCAGGCCCGCCGCTACGTCCGGGCCTTCCAGGAGCGTCACCCGCGCTCGCTCGTCCTGTTCGCCTCCAAGAGCTTCCCCTCCGCCTCGGTCATCGGCGTCGTCGCGGAGGAGGGCTGCGGCACCGACACGGCGGCGGCCGGCGAGCTGCGGCTCGCCATCGCCGCGGGGGCCGATCCCGCACGGGCGGTGTTCCATGGGAACGCCAAGACCGACGACGACATCCGCACCGCCATCGACGCGCGGGTGCGCTACATCGTCGTGGACAACCTCGATGACGTGGAGCGCATCGCCCGCCTCGCCACCGAGCCGGTGCCGGTCCTCCTCCGCGTGAGCCCGTCGCTGGAGGCGCACACCCACGCCGCGATGATGACCGGGCACGACGCGTCCAAGTTCGGCATCCCCCCGGCTCAGGTCGCCGATGTCATCGCCACGATCCGGCGCGAGCCGATGCTCGACCTGCGCGGACTGCACGCGCACGTCGGCTCGCAGCTCCTCGACCTCGAGCAGTTCGAGGCGGAGGTGGAGGCGCTGGCGGCCTTCGAGCGCTTCGGCGTCTACGACCTCGGCGGCGGGCTCGGGGTGCGCTACGTGCCCGGGGACGTCGCCCCCTCGGTCGAGGAATACGCCGAACGGGTGGTCGCCGCCGTGCACAAGCACCTCGGAGCCGATGTCGAGCTTCTCGTCGAGCCCGGCCGCTCGATGGTCGCCCGGAACGGCGTCACCGCCTATCGGGTCGTCACCGTCAAACGGGGCGAGCGCGTGCACGCCGCCGTCGACGGCGGGATGGGCGACAACCTCGAGGTCTCGCTCTACGGCCAGGCGTTCACCCCGTCCGTCATCGACCGCTCCGGCCCGGCGGAGCGGGTGGACGTCGTCGGCCGGCACTGCGAGTCGGGCGACTTCCTCGCCCACGACGCCCGCGTGGTGTCCCCGCGGGTCGGCGATCTCGTGACCGTCCCCGTCACCGGGGCCTACTGCTACACGATGTCCAACAACTACAACACGGCGCTGCGTCCGCCGGTCGTCTTCTGCGACGAGGGCCGGTCGCGGCTCGCGGTGCGCCGCGAGACGTTCGACGACCTGCTGCGCCGGGAGCAGCTGCTGGCCGAGCCGGCGGGGGAGGCGCGGCGGTGAGCGTCGAGCCCGAGGTCGAGGCGGCCGCCGCCGCGCTGGTCGACACCCTCGCCGCGAACTGGGCCGTGCCGGGCGTCACCGTGGCGGTCACGGATCGGGACGGCGTCCTCTGGGAGCGGGTGGGCGGCCTGGCCGACCTGGCGCGGGGCGAGCCGCTGCGCGCCGACCACCTGCTCGAGATCGGCTCGATCAGCAAGGCCGTCACGGCGATCGTCGTGCTGCAGAGCGTGCGCGACGGGCTGCTCTCCCTGGACCAGTCGATCGTGAGCGTCCTTCCGTGGATCCCGGCGGCGCTGCACGATCCCGGCATCACCCTGCGCCGCCTCCTGAACCACACCGCAGGCCTGGTCGGGAGCGTCGACGCCCTGCCCGACGAGGCCGCCCAGATCGCCGGCTACGTGCCGGGGGAGCGGGGGATCGCGCCAGGCGGGCGCTTCCACTACTCGAACGTCGGCTTCCTCCTGCTCGGTCTGGCCGCAGCCACGGTGAACGGGCGCCCGCTCGCCGAGCTCGTGCGGGAGCGGGTCTTCGCCCCGGCCGGAATGCCGGATGCGATCCCGGTCATCACCGCGGCGGACGCCGAGCGGCTCGCGACCGGACACCAGCCGCGGAGCGAGGACCTCCCCGCCCGGCCGGGCGACCCGCTCGTGGCCGCGCCGCTCGTGGAGACGGCCGGCAGCGACGGGGCCATCGCCGCCACCGCCGCCGACCTCGCAGCATTCGCGCGTGTGCTGCTCCGTGGTGGCGCGGGGGACGCGGGCGAGGTGCTCGACACGGCCTCGTTCGCGGCGATGACCGGACTGCTCGCCCCGGCCGGCGAGGACGTGCTCGTCGTCCCGGGCCGGCCGGGCCCGACGTGGAGCCGCTACGGCCTCGGGATCAACGTCGAGCAGGGCGCGCACGGGCGCGTCCTGAGCCACGGCGGGGGGATGGTCGGCTTCGCGTCGTTCCTCCTCGCCGATCCCGCCGCCGGGCGTGCCGTCGTCGTGCTGACCAATGCCGACGGCGACAGCCCGGTCGCGGAGGCGATCGCCCGGTCCGTGGCGGCGGTGTTCGACGGGCGGGATCGCGGGGAGGCGCCGCGTGCGGACGTCGCCCTGGACCCGGCGCACTGGTCCCTCCCGGCACCGGAGGCGCCCGGGCCCCACGGGACGGCCGGGATCGCGGGCCACCTCAGCGTGCGGCCTCCCACGCTGTCCGCCGCCGCGGTCGGCGTGTTCGCCCGGGCCGACGGATGCATCCTCCAGATCCGCGCCTCCGCCACCGGGTACGACGTGGTCTTCGCGGGCGAGACCGCACCGTTGTGCTGGACCTGGTCCGAGCGCTGCGTCACCGCCGTCGCGGCCCTGCGCCGGTTCGCGTTGGTGTTCGATGGCGCGGCCTGGACCTGGGGCGCCGACGTGTTCGCCCGGCAGAGCGCGGAGACCGGGGGCGCGATCACCGCCGTCGGCCCCGAACGGGTCGACGGCGACCCGGTCGACGTCGTCGATCCGGCCCTTCTGCGGTCGGCGCCCGGCCACTACCGCGCCTACACCCCGTGGTACCCGCACCTGCGCATCGTCCGCCGAGGCGGCGGCCTGGTGCTGATCGCCCCGCGCGGCGCGGAGGCGCCCGCCGAGGACCAGCCGCTGGTCCCGCTCGGCGGCGGTCTCTTCCGCATCGGAGCGGATCCGGCCGCTCCCGAATCGCTGCGATTCGGGCCGGTCGTCGATGGCCACAACGTCTGGCTCGACCGGGACGGCTGTCGCTACTCCCGCTCTTTCACGCCCTGACGGCGGGGTGCGTCAGACGAATGCCCGGTGGATCCAATCGAGCTGCACCTGGGCCAGCACGGCGACGATCGCGTAGCTCGCCACCGTGATCACCGGCACCCAGCCGTAGAGCATCGCGGCGATCCGGCGGCTCCGCGTCGGAAGCGGTATGTGGCCGGTCTTCAGGTTGTAGAGCGTGACCGCCCAGAACGTCGGGATGGTCACTGCCCAGGTGACCATGCACCACGGGCACAGGATGTGCAGCGCGGTCAACGACGCCGTGATGAGGAACACGACCAGCGCGAGGGCGAGCACCACGCCGACGTTGAACGCGATCCAGAACCACCGGGCGAGGCCGCCCCGGCTCGCCAGGATGGCCACCCCCGCCGCGATCGTCGCCGTCCAGCCGATCAGGCCGAGCAATGGGTTCGGGAACCCGAGCAGCGAGCCCTGCCAGGAGGCGAGGTTCGTGGCGCAACCGATCAAGACGTTGAAACTGCAGGTCAGCTGCGCGTTCGGGTCGCGCAGCATGTCGAGCTTGTCGATCGTCAGCAGAAAGGCGGCGGCCAGCCCGATCGCCCCCGCGACGATCAGCCAGATCGCGAGCAGGCGCGGGCGTCGGGCGAGCCCGACGGGGGTGGTCTCATCGGAGGCGGTCACGTCTGCGCCGGTCATGACCACCCCGGCCACGGGAGCATGCAGACGCCGACCAGGAGCACGGTCGTCGCCGCGATCGCCACCGCGCCCGCGGCCGACCGGCGTCGTGCGTCGGGGGTGCGGCCCCAGAGCTCGGCGCGGGCGCAAGTGCGCTCCGCGTCGCGCACGATGTCGCCGATGTCCGGCAGAGCCAAATCCAGGCTGCCCCGGCGGGCGTGGAGGCGGATGAGCGCGGCCTCCTCGACCGTCATGGCGGTGGCGTGCCGGTCGGCGTGGCTCATCGCTCCACCTCGCTCGCCGTCTCCGTCGACGCACCCGCGGTCACCAGCGGCGGCAGGTCGGCTGCCGGTCCGTGGTGCAGGTCGAACGCGGGCGATTCGGAGCGGATGCGCGGGATGGACGTGAAGTTGTGGCGCGGAGGCGGGCAGCTCGTCGCCCACTCCAGGGACCGTCCGGTGCCCCACGGGTCGTCGACGGTCACCTTCGGCGCACGCCGCCAGGTCAGGTAGATGTTCAGCAGCAGCGGGATCATCGAGGCCGCCATCACCGCGGAGCCGACGGTCGAGAGCTGGTTCATCCAGGTGAAGCCGTCCTGGGGCAGGTAGGTCGCGTAGCGGCGCGGCATCCCGATGACCCCGAGCCAATGCTGGATGAGGAACGTCATGTGGAAGCCGATGAACAGCAGCCAGAAGTTCCACTTCGCGAGCGTCTCGTTCAGCATCCGGCCCGTCCACTTCGGCCACCAGTAGTACAGGCCCGAGAACGTGGCGAAGATGACCGCGCCGATCAGCACGTAGTGGAAGTGCGCCACCACGAAGTACGTGTCGGAGACGTGGAAGTCCAGGGGCGGCGACGCGAGGATGACACCGGTCAGGCCGCCGAAGGTGAAGTTGATCAGGAAGCCGATGGCGAAGAGCATGGGCGATTCGAACGTGAGCGACCCGCGCCACATGGTGCCGATCCAGTTGAAGATCTTCACCCCTGTGGGCACCGCGATCAGCATGGTCATCAGCGAGAACCAGGGCAGCAGCACGCTGCCGGTGACGTACATGTGGTGCGCCCACACCGTGATCGACAGGGCGGCGATCGCGACGGTGGCGTAGACCAGCGTCTTGTAGCCGAAGATCGGCTTGCGGCTGAACACCGGGAACACCTCGGACACGATGCCGAAGAACGGCAGCACGATCACGTACACCTCGGGGTGGCCCCAGAACCAGAACAGGTGCTGCCAGAGGAGTGCCCCGCCGTTCGCCGCGTCGAAGATGTGCGCGCCGAAGACACGGTCCGCCATCGCGGCGACGAGCGCCGCCGCGAGGACGGGGAACGCCATGAGGGCGAGGATCGAGGTGATCAGTGTGTTCCAGGTGAAGATCGACATCCGGAACATGGTCATGCCGGGCGCGCGCATGGTCATGATGGTGGTGACGAAGTTGACCGACGAGAAGATCGTCGCGAAGCCGAGCAGGATCGCCCCGGCGAACCACAGGGTGTTGCCGAGACCGGGGGAGAAGGTGTCGGAGGCCAGCGGCTGATACGCGAACCAGCCGAAGTCCGCCGCGCCCTGCGGGGTGAGCAGGCCGCCCGCGGCGATCAGACCGCCCATGATGAAGCACCAGAACGAGAACGCGTTCAGGCGCGGGAACGCCACATCGGGCGCACCGAGCTGGAGCGGGATGATGACGTTGGCGGCCCCGGTGAAGAACGGCATCGCGTAGAGCAGCAGCATGATCGTGCCGTGCATGGTGAACATCTGGTTGTACTGCTCGCCCGACAGGATGTGCAGCCCCGGCTCCATCAGCTGGGCCCGGATGAGCAGGGCCATGATGCCGCCGATGGCGAAGAAGACGCCCGACGCGACCATGTACATGTAGCCGATCGTCTTGTGATCGGTGGAGGTGATCCAGCTGACCACCATGCTGCCCTTGCTGGTCGGTCGTGCGGGCCGAGGCGCCGGTTCCGGCCGGGTCACCGGGCGCTGCTGCGGGCTGTCGTCGACGGTCGCGGTCATCGGTTCGTCTCTCCTTCGGCGGCCGTCGCCGGCCCGGTCGGAACGCCGTGGCAGGCGCTCGCCGGGACGAGTCTGGACCGCCGCCGCTCGGCCGTGCCCGCCGGAATCCCGGAAATAACCGCGCGGTTGTGGCCCGCTCGACGAGCCTTCTACAATGCGTAGAAGAACGCCTCGATCCGCGAGGCGGGAGGGAGGGCGCAGGCATGACTCGGCGGGAGACGACCGGCATCCGGCGCACGCTGCTGTCCGCACCGCGCCTCCGTCTCCTCGCGCGGCTGCAGCGCGAGAGCCCGCAGACCGCGCCGCGGCTGGCGGAGAGCCTGCACCTGCACCACAACACCGTCCGCGAGCACCTCGAGCGCCTCATCGCCGACGGTCTCGTCGTCCGGGCCTCCGAGCACCGCACCGTCCGCGGCCGTCCGCAGGTGCTCTACTCCGCCGCGCGTGGCCTGGACGGCGCGAGCGAGAGTGCCCGCCGTCAGACCACGCGCGCGATCGCGCTGGGCCGCGCCTATCGGCAGACCTTCCCCGACCCCACTGCAGAGCGCGGGAGCGCTGCCGACGCACAGCTCGACGTCGTCGAGGACTACCTCGACCGGTGCGGGTTCGACCCTCGCGTGGACCGAGCCGCCCTCGAGATCCGGCTCTCGTGCCCCTTCGGCGAGCTGCGGACGGAACTCGACGGCTCGCTCTGCTCGGTGGACCGGACCGTGGTCTGCAGCGTTCTCGCGCGGGTCGAGGGACCGCTCGATGTGACCGGCATCACACCCACCGGTGACGCACGCACCTGCGTGCTCCGGCTGGCTCCGCGCTCGGACGCCGCCTGAGCCGAGCCGAGGCGGTCAGTCCCCGGCGGGCTCGCCCAGCCCGAGCTCGCGTCGCCAGTGGGCGAGGAACTCGGCTCCGGCGTCGTCGTGGATCGCATCACCGATGGTGATCACCTCGTAGGGCCGCTGCAGGATGCCGTCCGCCGGCCGCACGTCCACGTGCGCCACCTCGAAGCCGGCGTCGTGCACGAAGTCGGCCATCTTGTAGTCGCTGCGGGAGTCGCCGACCGACCGCCAGCGCTGCGGCAGCGGGCCGCGCTCGGCGAAGTACTCGAACGCGCGCTGCGCCCCGCGGTCCTTGTCGAGCAGCACCGATTCGATGTCGGTCGAGATGATCGTGGGGTCGATGCGGAAGGGGACCTCGCCGCGGGCGTCGGGCGTCGATCGGTCGCCGTAGCGCAGGCCGACCCCGAGCCCGTTCCCGGTGAGCAGATCGAACACGGCGTCCTGGAAGCGGGGCTGCGCCTCCGCATAGGTCTCGGCGTCCACATCCGTGCGCTGCTCGACCGAGATCATCGCGCGCTTCGTCTCGTCGAAGAACATGGTGTCGGCGAACCGGTCGCGCACGAGCGTCCGCACGGCGTCCACCGCCGCGGGAGGGAACGCGACGGACTCGTCCACCGTCACCTCGCCCATCCCGGCACCCGTGATCGCCGCCCACGCGCCGCCCTTCTCGAAGACGCCGAACATCCGCGCGCCGTGCTGGTCGAGCGCCTCCCCGAGTCCCGCATCGCGGAGCGGGGCGACCACCTGGTTACGGATGAAGTCGCCCGAGCGCCCGGTGATGAAGGCGATCGGAACCCCCGCCGCCGCGATGGCGACGAGGTCCGTCACGATGCTGCGCACATTGATGGTGCGGGTGACAGGGCTGGCGAGCGGACCGTCGACGTCGAAGAGGAGACCGAGATTGTGCACACCCCATTCTCCCCCGCGCGATGTGGACCACATGTCGACTGTGCTGCGCGTTGTCCGCACATGTGGTCCACATCGGCAGGGTCAGGCGGTGGGGGCGGGCTCCCGAGCCGGCGTCCGCGTCTCGTCGACGGGAGTGCCGTCGAGGTGGTGGTGGCGTTCCAGGTTCGCGCCCTCGACGTCGACGTTCGGCAGGATGCGGTCGAGCCAGCGGGGCATCCACCAGGCACCGCGGCCCACCAGATGCATGAGCGCGGGCATGAGCAGCATGCGCACCACGAACGCGTCGAGCAGCACGCCGAACGCGAGGCCGAAGCCGAGCGAACGGATGATGGTCGAGTCCGAGAAGATGAAGCCGCCGAACACCGACACCATGATGATCCCGGCCGCGATCACCACCGAGCGGCCGGCACGGAACCCCTGGGCGACGGCCAGCCGCGCGGGCGACCCGTGGACGTACGCCTCCCGCATCCCGGTGGAGAGGAAGAGCTGGTAGTCCATCGCCAGCCCGAACAGGATGCCGACCAGGATGACCGGCAGGAAGCTCAGGATGGGTCCGGTGGTGTGGATGCCGAACAGCGCCCCGAACCAGCCCCACTGGAAGACGGCCACGATCGCGCCGTAGGTCGCGAAGAGCGACAGCACGAAGCCTCCCGTCGCGATGAGCGGAACCACGAACGAGCGGAACACGACGATCATGATGATCAGCGACAGCCCGACGACCACCGCGAGGTAGAGCGGCAGGATGCCGACGATCTTCTCCGAGATGTCGATGTTGCTGGCCGCCTGCCCGGCGACGCCGAGCGTGATGCCCTCGCCGATGGCGGGCAGCTCGCGCAGGTCGCGCACCAGCTGCTCGGTGGACGCGCTGCTCGGCCCCTCCTTCGGCACGACCTGGAACGCGGTGAGCCGGTGGTCGTCCGAGACGGCGATGGGGGCGACCGCGGCGACGTCGGACTGGGCGGCGAGCGTCTTCGCGATCGTCAGCTGGGTCGTGGTGATCTGGTCGTCGTCGAGGCCGGCGGGCAGCGTGGCCGACACGAGCAGGGTGCCGTTGGCACCGGCCCCGAACGCGTCCTCGGTCACCTGGTAGGCGCGGGCGGTGGTGGAGCCGGCCGGCTCCTGGGCGCCGTCAGGCAGACCGACGCGCATGGTGAGCACGGGGGCGGCGATCACGAGCAGCGCGACGACGGCACCGACGACGGTCACGATCGCGCGCCAGGTCTTCATCGGGCGCACCGGCGTGGCCGTCCGGTGTTCGCGGGCCTCGGCCCGGGCCCGGGCCCGCTTGGTGAGCACGCGGGCGCCGACCAGTCCGAGCAGAGCGGGCGTCAGGGTGATCGCGATCAGCACCGAGACGGCGACGGCGATCGCGCCGGCGGTGCCCATCAACCCGAGGAAGGGGATGCCGGTGACGTTGAGGGCGAGCAGGGCGATGACGACGGTCGCCCCGGCGAAGACGACCGCGTTGCCGGCGGTCCCGGTCGCGAGGCCGATCGACTCCCGCACCTCCGCTCCCTGCAGCAGCTGCTTGCGGTGCCGGTTGATGATGAACAGGGCGTAATCGATGCCGACGGCCAGCCCGAGCATCACCCCGAGCACGGGCGTGACCGAGGCCATCTGCACGACGCCGGAGAAGGCGAGGGTGCCGACCGCGGAGATGGCGACGCCCAGGATGGCCGTGACCAGCGGCAGAGCAGCGGCGATGACCGAGCCGAGCATGACGAGCAGCACGATGGCGGCGATGATCACGCCGACCAGCTCGCCGACGCCGAGGATCTCGGGGACGCCCTGGGCGAGCTCGGTGGAGAAGTCGGCCGTGACGCCCTCGACCGGAGCCTTCTCGAAGTGCTCGATCACGGCCTCCTTCGACGCCTCGGGCAGCTCGAGCCGGGGCTTGTCGAACGCGATGCTCACGAGTGCCACGGAACCGTCGGACGAGACCAGGCGGATGTTCTTCGCAAGGTCGAGGAGTTCGGTGCCCTGGTCGAGCTTCGCCGTCTGCGTCGTGAGCTCGGCGCGGCCCTCGGTGAGCTTCTGCTGCTGTGCGGCGAGCTGCGCCTTCCCCGTGTCGAGCTGCGCCTGCTGGGCGTCGAGCGCGGTCGTGGGCTGCCCGGCGGCGACGAGCTGCGCCTTGCCGGCGTCGAGCTGCTGCTGAGCGGCGGCCAGCTGTGCAGTACCGGCGTCGAGCTGGGCCTGACCGGCGTCCAGCTGCGCGGACGCGGAGACGATCTGGGCCCGGCCGTCGGTGAGCTTCTGCTCCTGCTCGGCGCGCTGTTGCTCTGTCGCGAACGGATCGGTCACCCCGGAGACGTCGGGCAGGCTCTTCGTCGACGCGATGCGGTCGGCGATGGCCGACTTCTGCGCCTCCGTGAAGGCCGAACCGTCCTTCGTCGTGAGCACGACGGTGCCGGAGGCGCCGCTGAACTTCGGCAGCTTCTTCGCCAGTTCGTCGGTGACCGCGCCGGAGGCGGTGCCCGGGATGTCGAAGCTCGAACTGAGGCCCTTGTAGCCGATGAGGAACCCGGCACCCGCGATGGCGAGCACCACGATCCACGCTCCGATGACGACCCAGGCCCGCTTGGCGGATCCCTTGCCCAGGCGGTACAGCAACTCGGCCATCTCATCCTCTCCTGCGACGTCCGGGCGCCGACCGTTCGATGATACGCACCGTCTCGTTTCGAAAGATGAACATAGGATGTGAGGATGACGGGCCGCAGTGGACGCTCGCGCAGCGAGGAGGCGCGCGTCGCCATCCTGGAGGCGACCGCTCGGCTCTTCGCGACCCGCGGCTACGACCATCTGACCATCGAGGGCGTGGCCGCCGAGGCGGGGGTCGGCAAGCAGACCATCTACCGCTGGTGGGGATCGAAGAGCGAGCTCGTGGTCGACTGCCTGGTCGAGGGCGTGCTCATGCCCGACCCGCTCATCCCGCCGGACACCGGCGACCTGCGCGCCGACCTGGTCTCCTGGTTGCACGATGTCTTCCGCGTGCTGCAGCAGTCGGAGGGGGAGGACCTGATCCGCTCGTTCGCAGCGGCTGCCGCCGAGAACGCCGAGGTCACCCGCCGCATCCGCGACAAGCTCGGCGCGGGCTCCGCCCTCTCGGCGCGCCTGGAGTCGGCGGTCGCGGCGGGACAGCTGGCCGCCTCTGTCCCGATGTCCGAGTTCGGCGAGGTGCTCGTCGGGGCGATCATCCTGCGCGCGCTGGCCCGGGTCGAGACCGACGACGCCTCCGCGGAGCGGCTCATCGCCGTCGTCCTCGACGGCCCCGCCCTGCGCTGACACCCCGAACGATCTGTCAGGACACGCCGCGCGACCCGTCGCGCTGACGGCGTGTCCTGACAAATGGCTGGGGTGCGGGAGTTAGAGCACCGTCGCCATCGAGCGCACGATCGTGACCGTGCGGGCGGCGACCTGGTCCGCCGTCCCGACCGCGCCGGCGTCCGCCCACTCGCGGACGGCGATGCGCACGGCTCCGATGCACACGACGACGAGCATCTCGGCGCGCGACTCCCGGTCGACGTCCGGGTCGGCGATCGCCGCGCCCGCCTCCTCCGCGCGTTCGATCAGCTCGCCGACCGCGCCGATCAGCCCCTCGCGCAGATCACCCAGGCGCCGGAGGCGGCGGTACACGACGCCGGGATCGCGGGCGGCCAGCAGCATCCGCGCCTCGTGCAGCGACGGATCGCTGGTCTCGACGGGCAGTCCGCGGAAGAGTGTGTGCACCACCGCGGGGACGAGGTCGCCCTCGTAAGCCTCCTCGAGATGCGCGGCGACGAGCTCCCGGTCCCCCCACGCCCGGCGGATGCCGTACAGGGCGTCCTCTTTGCTGTCGAAGTAGTTGAAGAAGGTGCGGTGCGACACGGGGACGCGGGCGCAGATGTCGTCGACGGTGACGTCATCGGGGCCGCGGTCGAGGGCCAGCTCGACGGCCGCGCGCTCCAGGTCGGAGCGCGTCTGGGCCTTCTTGCGCTCGCGGAGGCCGGGGGCCGGCGACACTGCCGGCGGGATGTGCGGAAAATCATGCATAAGAGGAAATTTTGCGTGAATGCAGTTTGTTAGTTGATTTCGGTCACCTAATTATATATGGTTGCTCTCTGTCAACCAATTGTGCGAAGGAATCACATGTCAGGAACTCTCACCAAGGAGGACGAAGCACCCGCTTCGGCGATGTCGCACCGCCAGGTGCTCGAATCCCTCTCCGGGCTGCTGCTCGGAATGTTCGTCTCGATCCTCGCGGGCACGGTCGTCTCGACCTCGATGCCGCGGATCATCTCCGAGCTCGGCGGCGACCAGACCGCCTACACCTGGGTGGTCACGAGCACGCTGCTCGCCACCACGGTCTCCACCCCGATCTGGGGCAAGCTGGCCGACCTCTTCAATCGCAAGCTCCTCATCCAGCTCGCCCTGGTGCTGTTCGTCCTCGGCTCGGCGCTCGCCGGCTTCTCGCAGGACACGAACATGCTCATCGGCTTCCGCGTGGTCCAGGGCCTCGGCGCAGGCGGACTCACCGCGCTCAGCCAGATCATCATGGCCGACATCATCAGCCCGCGTGAGCGCGGCCGCTACATGGGTCTCTTCGGCGGCATCATGGCGGTCGGCACCGTCGGCGGCCCGCTGATCGGCGGCCTGCTCACCGACTCCATCGGCTGGCGCTGGAACTTCTTCGTGGGCGTGCCGGTCGCGATCGTCGCGATCATCCTGCTTCAGGTCACACTGCGCCTCCCGAAGCGCCCGTTCCGCAAGGTCCGCATCGACTACCTCGGCGCGGTCCTGCTGGCCGGCGGCATCTCGCTCATCCTCATCTGGATCTCGATGGCCGGCAACAACTTCGATTGGTGGAGCCCCGAGACGTTCTGGATGGTCGGTGGATCGATCGCCCTGCTCGTCGGCGCGGTCATCACGGAACTGGTCGTGAAGGAGCCGATCATCCCGCTGGCGATGTTCAAGAACCGCACCTTCACCCTCGCCGTGATCGCATCCATCTCGGTGGGCGTCGCGATGTTCGGCACCTCGGTCTTCCTCGGCCAGTACATGCAGGTCGCTCGAGGGGCCACCCCGACCCAGTCCGGACTGCTCACACTGCCGATGATCCTGGGTCTGCTGCTCTCGTCGACGATCGTCGGCAACCTGATCAGCCGGTTCGGCAAGTGGAAGAGCTTCATGGTCGTGGGCTCGATCCTGCTGACCATCGGGCTCTTCCTGATGAGCACGATCAAGTACGACACGAACTACGTGCTCGTCTCGGTCTACATGCTCATCCTCGGCGCGGGGGTCGGCATGGTGATGCAGAACCTCGTGCTCATCGTGCAGAACACGGTGCGACCCGAGCAGCTCGGCGCCGCCAGCTCGAACGTGGCGTTCTTCCGCAGCCTCGGCGGCACGATCGGCGTCTCGGTCATGGGCAGCATCCTCGGCACCAAGGTCGCCGACGGGATGGCCGCGCACGGCTCGCAGCTGCAGGGGATCCTCGCCAAGCTGGGCAAGCAGGGCCAGGAGATCGCGCAGCTGCTGCAGAGCGGCACCCTCCCCGAGGTCAACACGCTGCCGCCGGCGGTCCGAGCGATCGTCGAGTCGGTGTACGGGCAGGGCGTCGCGGACGTCTTCCTGGTGGCCGTGCCGCTGGCGATCGTCACGATCATCGCGATCGCGTTCCTGCCGAACCTGAAGCTCGGCACGAAGACCGCGGTCGAGCTGATGGAGGAGGACAACCCCGGATCGGCCGTGGAGGCCGCCGAGGAGAACCTGGTCGAGGTCGCCGAGGCGATGATCGCGGCCCCGGCGACGGGATCCGTCGGAGCCGTCCGATCGGGTCGTCCGGCGGGCGGGGATCCCGTTCAGGAAGACCGCTGACCGGAGCGGTTATGATCGCGGCCATGGACAACACCGAGCGGGCGACGGCGGAGGACGCCGCCGCCCGCTCGGCGCAGGATCGGCCCGCGCCGGCCGGCGACGGCGTCGACCGCGCGATCGCCGCGGTCGAGGAGCAGTTCACGATCCTGTTCAACCAGGTGAGCTCAGGGATGCGGGAGCGCGCCGCGCACGTCCACCCCGACCTGCAGCCGGTGGGCTACCGCCTGCTCAGCACACTGGTGCGCACGGGTCCGTTGCATGCCGGGGCACTGGCCGAGCTGCTCTCGACCGACAAGAGCGTGGTCAGCAGACAGGTGCGCATCCTCGAAGATCTGGGCTTCGTCGAGCGGCGCGTCGATCCGTCCGACCGTCGCGCGAGCTTCCTCGTCGCGACGGCGCCCGCGATCGAGAAGATCAACGAGGCGCGTGCGGCCGATCAGGCCCAGCTCTACCGCAGCCTGCGCAAGTGGGGGGTCGACGACGTCGGCCGCCTCGCCGATCTGCTGGCGCGCCTGAACTCGACCCGGCTCTCGTCGTCCTGACCGCCTCGTGGCGCGGCTCAGGATGGCAGCGCGGTAGACGATCGCGTACGTGCGTTCATTCGGAGAGACGCGGTCGGCCTCGGGGCCCCATTGTGCTACTCTGTAGAACATGCATTCGGTGGGGATTCGCGAATTGAAGCAGAACGCTTCAGCCGTCGTGGCCGACGTGGCAGCCGGTGAGACGGTCGTCATCTCAGACAGAGGTCGACCCGTCGCCCGCCTGACCCCACTGCCGCGCTCGGTCTGGGCGGGCCTGGTGGAATCCGGGTTGGCTCACGAACCGGTTCTGCCGTCTGAGTCGATCATCTATCCGGCTCCAGGACCGAGCGTGTCGAAGGCCCTGGCGGAAGACCGCAGCGACGACCGCTACTAGGCGCATGCACTATTTCGACACGTCCGCGCTTGTGAAGCTTGTCGTGGAAGAACGCGAGTCGCCCGCGCTTTTCGAGTGGCTCCACGCTGAGCCCCGGAGGATCATCACCTCCGACCTGTCCCGCACCGAATTGCTCCGTGCGGTTCGACGGGTCTCGCCGGGGCGCACTGCCACGGCGCGCACGCTGTTGCGTGCGTGCGGGACGGTTGCAGTATCGACCGAGATCTGCGATCGAGCCGCCCTACTCGATCCGGAGCATGTTCGCAGCCTGGATGCGATTCATCTTGCGACCGCACTCGCGCTCGGGGACGAACTCGACTCGTTCGTCTGCTACGACGACAGACTCACTGAGGCCGCCAACGTGAACGGACTGACCACCGTGGCGCCCGAATGACGACTGTGAGTCCACATCGGCCCGAGTGAGCATCATCGGTCGGTCCGTGGGCCGAGGCTGAAGCAATCGGCCCCGCGAGACGTCCGCCGTCCTAGGTGTTGTCGAGCACCCAGCCGAGCACGTGCGGGAAGGCGACCATGGCGGCGACCACCGCTGCGATGATCGCGGCCGTCCAGACGCCGGAGCGGCGCCGCAGCCGACGGCCGGCCTCGGCCACCTGGGTGCGGGGGTTCCGTGCCTGCGGGTCCGTGTACGTGCTCGCCTGGTGGCCGAGCTCCGCTCCGAGCAACTCGGCGAAGCGCAGGAGCGCGGGGATCTCGGTGCGGTCGAACCGCCGCCGGGCGCGCGCGGAGGCGACGAAGACCCGGTCCTCGACCACCTCGATGTCCCAGTGCCGCCCGTTCTCGAGCAGGCACACGAGCACGTCGGGGGTGAGCAACTGCAGGGCGTCCCGTTCATATCCCTCCGGGGCGTAGACCGCGAAGTGCCGGTCGACGTCGCCCTCGAGCGAGAGCCGTTGCGCGCCGGGGAGGAGGGTGCGCAGCCGTCCGTTGCGGAGCGAGTCGATCATCAGATGGGGGAGGGGGCGCGGCATCCGCAGGGCGAGGAAGCGGAACGCGTTGCGGGGTCCCGACGGATCGTTCCTACCGCCCGTGTAGGCGGCGACGGCGATCTGGACCGTCGGGCCCGGGACGCTCCCCTCGATGGAGAGGGCGAACTCCGCGCGGAAGCGGGAGGCCTCGCCCACATCGCCCGCCCCCGCCCGCCTGCTCCGGCGCGGTGCGGTCCCCGGTCCTTCCGCGAAGAGGATGCCCAGCGGGGCGGGCGCTGACGCCAGCCGCCGGAAGACGAGACCGTGCCGTTCGCCGAAACGGCGGATCGCGATCGACCGCCGCGTGTCGGCGGGCATCGAGAGCAGCGCCCAACTGAAGATCCAGAGCAGGATCGCCGTGAAGAGGAGTGCGACGATCAGCAGCCCGCGAGCAGCGTCGATCCACGGCGGCAGCGGGACGGCGACAGGCACCTCGAATGCGATGCTCGTCCAGGTCGCCGTCGCGGCGATCGCGAGCGGTAGGAGCAGAGCGCCCTGGGCGGCGCTGCGGAACGCCTCGGGATCCTCCGCGCGCACCTCGCTCCACGGCACGCGTCCGGGGTAGTCGGAACGGTAGCGCTGCAGCCGAGGATCGATCGCGCCGGAATCCGCCCAGTGGTCCACGCGCCCACGATAGCGCGGGCCTACCCGGTCACGGCCTCCGCACCGGCGTCGCCATCCGTGCGCCCGCGCCGCCGGGCGATGCTGCGCCAGGTGTGCAGGATGTCTCCGGGTGCCCCCGGGCCGTAGCGGAAGAGCCGCACCGCGATGAAGAGACCGACCGAGGCGAGCAGCCACGCGCCGAGGACGAGGTAGGGCTCCAGATGGAGGTTCTCCGGGAAGTAGGTCAGGTCGCGCACCGCGCGCACGGTCGCCCCGGTGGGCAGCCAGCGGCCCATGAACTGGTAGAACGGCGGCAGCAGCTCGGGTGCGACCGCTCCGCCCGACGACGGGTTGCTGATCAGCACGAAGATGATCCAGGTCGGCAGCATCGCCCAGCGGGCACCGATCAGCACGCGCCAGAAGCTGTAGGTCGCTCCCGCGATCAGCATGGTGAGCGCGAGCACGCCCCAGACGGCGAAGAACGGGATGGGCAGCACATCGAGCAGGGGCCCGACGGTGAACGCGATGGCGAAACCGCCGAGGACGGACCGCGCGACGTCCCAGAACAGCTCGCCCGCCAGGGTGAGCCGCGCCGCGTTGACGCGGGTCTGGATGGCGCCGACGAACCCGATCACCACCGCGGCGAGGGCCACGTAGAACAGCACCAGGCCGTTGGGGTCCCGCTCGGCGAGCGGGTGGGCGTCGATCACGGTGACCGGCTGCCCGATGGACTGCTCCAGGCGCGGCGCGTCGGCCTCCAGCAGCCGGGCCACCGAGGCGCCCGACGCGCTGGAGACGTAGAGGCGCACCGACCCGTTCAGCTGTTCGACGAGGGCGCCGTACACGACCTGCTCCCGGATGGCGGCTTCTGCGTCGGTCTCCGTGGCGTAGGGACGCACGACGAAGGTGGTGCCCGTGCGCGCCTCCAGCTCCTGCGCCAGCTCGCCCGGCGTGTGCGTCGTCGAGACCAGGCCGATCGGCACGTCGTGCGGCTGCGGGTCCCCCATCGCCCAGGCGTAGGTCCCGGCGAACAGCCCGGCAACGACGGTGACGATCAGGGTGACGACGAGAGCGGGCAGGTGGGGGCCGTCGCGGAAGCGCGACGGTCGGGGCTGCGCGGGTTCCGTCGCACTCACGTTCGAGGTCATCTGAGCCTCCTCCCGGTTCCATTCCAGCACGCCTTTGGTACTCTCGGTCGGGTATGCAGCCCGCATCCGCTCCCCCCGGCGTTCGCGGCCGCCGTTCGGCCGGCCGTCGCTCGGCCGTGCCCGCACGCGCGCTGCCCCTGCTCCAGCGGATGCCGTTGCGTCATCGTCTGGGGGTGACGCTCGCCCTGGTCGCCCTCGTCGCCGGCTTCTCGATCGTGCCCACCGACGCCGCTCTCGCGGCCACCGTGCTGGCCGCGCCCGTTTCGACGCTGGCGCCCGCGGACGCCCCGGCCGACGCGACGGTGGAGCCGGAGCAGCGCCTGGCCGTCGACGCCACCATCGCCGCCCCGGTCATCGATCGCGACGGTGTCGGCGCCACCGACGGCGTCCAGACCCTGGTGCACGTCGGCACCAACGAGTCCTGGGCGAAGCTGGTCCTGATGTTCGGCGGCTGGCCGCAGACCGACGCCAACGTGACCGTCATGCTGCGCTGGATGCGGCAGGAGAACGGACCGCCCGACTGGTGGAACCGTAACAATCCTCTCAACAACGGCTACGGCTCCGGGGGCGGCGCCGGCCTCGGCAGCTACTCCGATCTGGTGAGCGCCGCCGAGTACTGCGCGAAGAACCTCCAGCGCGGCTACCCGGGGATCGTCGCTGGCCTGCAGGCCGGGTCGAGCGCGGACGCCACGGCCGCCGCCATCTGGGCGTCGCCCTGGGCGACGAGCCACTACGCCAACGGCGCCCACTGGAGCACCCGTCCGGTCGACATCGTGCAGGCTCCCGCGTCCGCCTGGGGGCAGTAGCCCCGCTGCGGCGCTCTCGCGAGGTTCACGTCGTCGCGGTCATTTCGGCTTTGTGAGCGCAACGACGTGAACCTCGCGGGCGGTCATGCCTTCGCCAGCCAGTCGCGCAGCCGATCCAGCGGCCAGGTCGTGACGATCCGGTCCGCCGGAACGCCGTTCGCCGCCGCGCGTGCGGCGCCGTAGGAGAGGAAGTCGAGCTGCCCGGGCGCGTGGGCGTCCGTGTCGATCGCGAACACGCAGCCGGCGTCGAGGGCGACGCGGATGAGCTCGTCCGGCGGGTCCTGGCGCTCCGGCCGCGAGTTGATCTCGACCGCCACCCGGTTCTCGGCGCACGCGGCGAACACCGCCTCGGCGTCGAACTCCGACGGCGGCCGGGTGCCCCGCGACCCCTGCACCAACCGCCCGGTGCAGTGGCCGAGCACGTTGGTCTGGGGGGAGCGGATGCCGCCGAGCATCCGCGCGGTCATCGTGCGGCGGTCGGCGCGGAGCTTGGAGTGCACGCTCGCGACCACCACGTCCAGGCGATCGAGCAGGTCGGGGGCCTGGTCGAGGGTGCCGTCCTCGAGGATGTCGACCTCGATCCCGGTGAGCAGGGTCACCGGCCCGGCGTCGAGGGCGGCGATGGCCGCCAGCTGCGCGGTGAGGCGCTCGGCGGTCAGACCGTTCGCGACGGTCAGAGTGGGGGAGTGGTCGGTGATCGCCTGGTACTCGCGCCCGAGCAGGGCTGCAGCGGCCGCCATCGCCTCGATCGGCGTCGTGCCGTCCGACCACTCCGTGTGGGCGTGCAGATCTCCCCGCAACTGCGCGCGGAGCCCGGCGCCCGCGGCGTCGAGCGGCTCGGTGTTCTTCGCCCGCAGATCGGCCAGGTAGTCGGGCACGTCGCCGGCGACGGCCTGCGAGATCACCTGGAAGGTGCGGTCGCCGATCCCCTTGGTACGCGTGAGACGGCCGTCGGCGACCCGGTCGGCGAGCTCGCCCGCGTCGAGGGGCGCGATGATGGCCGCCGCCGTGCGGAACGCCTTCACCTTGAAGGTCGGGGCCAGGTCGCGCTCCAGCCAGAAGGCGATCTCGGTGAGGGCGTCGACGGCATCCATGCGCCCATGCTCCCACCGACTCGTGTCGGCCGTCACCGGTACCGTCGGCGGCATGGGAAAGATCGTCTTCGACACTGCCACGACCATCAACGGCTGGATCGCCGACGAGCAGAACTCGCTGGCCTGGCTCTTCGCCGTCCCGGGCGGGGAGGAGCCGGCCGAGGGGCTGTTGCCGGCGGATGCCGCGGTCATGGTGGAGGGGTCGACCACGTACGAGTGGGTCCTGGCCGAGTCGGACATCCTGGCGCACCCCGAACGCTGGCAGGAGTTCCACGGCGAGAAGCCGACCTTCGTCTTCACCACCCGGGAGCTGCCCGTGCCGGAGGGCGCGGACATCCGCTTCGTCTCGGGCTCCGTCGCCGACGCCCTCCCCGCCCTCCGCGAGGCCGCGGACGACGGCGACATCTGGGTCGTCGGCGGCGGCGACCTGGCCGGGCAGTTCCTCGACGCGGGCGCGCTCGACGAGATCGCGATCTCGATCGCGCCCGTCGCGCTCACCGGCGGAGCCCCGCTCCTCCCGCGCCGCATCGAGTCCGACCGGCTCACGCTCGAATCCGCGGAGGCGATCGGGCAGTTCGCGCGGCTGCGGTACCGCGTGCGGAGCGCATAAGGCTTCCGCAGGTTCTCATGAGCTCGGGCCGGAGGCCAGAACAACGCACGCCGGGTTACGCAGCGTTGCGCCCTGCCCGGCGGTCGGCGAGCGGGCTCGGCTAGCGTCGGACCGTGAGTGCGCCCATCGAGAATCTCGGCCGTGAGAGCCGGCTCTACGAGCCGTCCCCGGAGTTCGCTGCGCAGGCGAACGTCGACGCGAGTGTGTTCGCCGACGCGACCGACCCGGTCGCGTTCTGGGAGCGGCAGGCGGCCCGCCTGCAGTGGGCCGAACCGTGGCGCACGGCGCACACGTGGGAGCCGGCCACTCGGGATGCCGACGGCGCCCTGAGCGTGCCGCGTGCCGAGTGGTTCGCCGGTGGCCGCCTCAACGCCGCCGTGAACTGCGTCGACCGGCACGTCGATGCCGGGAACGGCGACCGCGTCGCGTTGCACTTCGAGGGCGAGCCCGGCGACACCGAGACGATCACCTACGCGGAGCTGCAGCGGCGCGTGGCGCAGGCGGCCAATGCGCTCACCGCGTTGGGGGTCGGGAAGGGCGACCGCGTGGTCGTCTACCTGCCCGTGATCCCGGAGACCGTGGTCATCACCCTCGCGATCGCGCGTGTCGGCGCCATCCACTCGCTCGTGTTCGGCGGCTTCTCGGCGGAGGCCCTGCGGTTCCGAGTCGAGGACACGGGCGCGAAGCTGCTGGTCACCTCCGACGGTCAGTTCCGCCGCGGGACCGCGGTGCCGGTCAAGGCGAACGCCGACGCCGCGGTGGCGGGGGACAACGCGATCGAGCACGTGCTCGTCGTGCGCCGCACCGGGGAACTGACACCCGACATCCCGTGGACCGCGGGCCGCGACGTGTGGTGGCACGACGTCGTCGACACCGCCGAGGACGTGCACGAGCCGGAGTCCTTCGACGCGGAGACGCCGCTCTTCATCATCTACACGTCCGGCACGACCGGCCGCCCGAAGGGAGTCGTGCACACGACCGGCGGCTATCTCACGCAGGCATCGTGGAGTCACTGGGCACTCTTCGACGCGAAGGAGTCGGACGTCTACTGGTGCACGGCCGACCTCGCCTGGGTCACCGCCCACACCTACGTGCTCTACGGTCCGCTCTCCAACGGGGCGACCTCCGTCATCTACGAGGGCACCCCGAACACCCCGACGACCGGCCGTCACTTCGAGATCATCGAGCGCTACGGCGTGACGACGTACTACACGGCGCCCACGCTCATCCGCACGTTCATGACCTGGTTCCCCGACGGCCTCGGCGACCAGTGGGATCTCAGCAGCATCCGGCTGCTCGGCACGGTGGGCGAGGCGATCAACCCCGAGGCGTGGGTGTGGTTCCGCGAGCAGATCGGCGCCGGTCGTGCGCCGGTGGTCGACACCTGGTGGCAGTCGGAGTCCGGCGCCGCGATCGTCGCGCCGCTGCCGGGCGTGACCGCCCTGAAGCCGGGGTCGGCCACCGTCGCCGTCCCGGGCGTGACGGTGCGCGTCGTCGACGAGCGCGGGGAGGATGTGCCGCGCGGGTCCGGCGGCTCGATCGTGATCGACGGCACCTGGCCCGCCATGGCGCGCACCGTCTGGGGCGACCCCGGACGCTACCGGGACTCCTACTGGGCGCCGTTCGCGGATCGCGGCTACTTCCTGGCCGGGGACGGAGCGGCGGTGGACGTCGACGGCTACATCTGGCTGCTCGGCCGGCTGGACGACGTGATCAACGTCTCGGGGCACCGCCTCTCGACGATCGAGATCGAGTCGGCGCTGGTCGCGCATCCCGGGGTCTCGGAGGCCGCGGTCGTCGGCGTCGGCGACGGGACGACCGGCCAGGCGGTCGCCGCATTCGTGGTGCCGTCCGGATCCGCTCCGGGCGACGGCGAGCTGCGCGACCAGGTGACGCGCGAGATCGGCGCGATCGCGAAGCCGCGGCACATCGTGCTCGTCGACGACCTCCCCAAGACGCGCTCGGGCAAGATCATGCGCCGCCTGCTGGTCGACATCTTCGACGGCCGCCCGCTGGGCGACACCACGTCGCTGCAGGACGAGACCGTGCCGGCACGCATCGTCGCGGCCGTGCGCCCCGCCGTGCGCACGTGAGCGCAATTCCGGATATCTACGCGCCCATGCCCCGAATCACCGTCCGAACGGCGAAGTGAGCGGCGCGTCGCGACGGGGCTCCGGAGTTGGAGCCCCGGCCGGTCAGGCAGCGGGGCGGGAGGCCGCGATCACGGCCTCGCGCAGCACGGGCGTCAGCTGCTCGGCGGTCGGGCGCGCAGCAGGGTCGCGGGCCGTCATCGCGCGCAGCAGCTCCGGCCAGCCGTCCGGGAGGGCGTCCGGGATGGGTGGGTCGTGCTCCAGGCGGCCGAGCGCCGACGAAACGGGGTCGCCGGGGAAGGCCACGTTGCGCGTGAAGCACTCCAGCAGCACCAGCCCGAGCGAGTAGACATCGCTCGCTGCCGTCGCCGGCTCGCGGGACGCCTGCTCAGGGCTGAGGTAGGCGGCGGTGCCGGTGGTACGACCCTCCTCCTCGTGCGCGGGAGCCCCGGCGATGCCGCTCGCGATGCCGAAGTCGGTCAGGCGTGCCCGGGCCCGGAACGTGGTGGTGCCGTAGGTGACGAGCATGATGTTCGACGGCTTGATGTCCCGGTGGACGACGCCGTTCGCGTGCACGTACTCCAGCGCCTCCGAGATGTCGTAACCGACCTCGGCGATCTCCTCGACAGTCAACTCGCGCTGGGCCAGGGTGGAGGAGAGGTCGCTGCCCGCGACGAGCTCCATGACCAGGAACGGGCGCGGATCCTCCGGGGCCGAGTAGTCGATCCCGGCGTCGATCAGGGACACGATGCCGTGGTGCGACAGCCGTGCCAGCGCCGCCTGCTCGGTTCGGTACTGCGTCATCTCCTCCTCGCCGCCGGAGCGGTAGAGCTTGATGGCGACCTCCCGGCCGAGGATCTCGTCGGTCGCGCGGAAGACGCTCGCCTCCCCGCCGCGGCCGATCACGGTCTGCGGTCGGTAACGGCCGAGCAGGGCCGGGATCTCAGGGGCGCTCACGCGTGCTCCTCGGGGTGGTCGGTGTTGTGGTCGGTGCCCTGGTCGGTGCCCTCGTCGGCGCTCCGGCCCGTCGTGCGTCGCGACCGCAGCAGGGCGAACGAGCTCTCGCCGAGGATCACGGTCGCCTCGTCCGCATCGACGGTGAGCTCGGTGTCGCTCGAGAGCTCCAGCTCCCAGGCGCCGCCCGCGGCGGAGGGGAGAGCGAAGTCGACGCCGTTGCCCGCCGCGTTGAGCAGCAGCAGGAACGTGTCCGCTCCCTCGTGGCGCAGCTCGAAGGCGATGGACCGCGCCTCCGGGTCGGACCAGTCGTCGTCGGCGAACGGCCGGCCGTCGGCGCGGAGGATGCAGACGACGTCCGGTCCGCCGACCTCCGGCGCGTGCCGGTACCACTCGGGCCGCAGAGCGGGTTCCGTCCGGCGCAGCTGGATGAGCTTCGACGTGAACGCGTGGAGGTCCCAGTCGGCGTTCGCCCAGTCGAACCAGGAGATCTCGTTGTCCTGGCAGTAGGCGTTGTTGTTGCCCCGCTGTGTGCGGCCGATCTCGTCGCCGCCGAGGATCATCGGGACGCCCGCGGAGAGCAGCACCGTGGCGAGGAAGTTCTTGCGCTGCCGCACCCGGAAGGCGTTCACGCCCTCGTCGTCCGTCGGCCCCTCGACGCCGTAGTTGCTGGAGCGGTTGTCCGACTCCCCGTCGCGGTTGTCCTCTCCGTTGGCTTCGTTGTGCTTCTCGTTGTAGCTGGTGAGGTCGGCGAGGGTGAAGCCGTCGTGCGCGGTGACGAAGTTGACGCTCGACAGCGGCGCGCGACGCGACTCCTCGTAGATGTCGGGGCTGCCGAGCACGCGCTGCGAGAGGGTGGCCAGCACGCCGGGCTCGCCGCGCCAGAAGTCGCGCACGTCGTCGCGGAACTGGCCGTTCCACTCCGACCAGTCGGCCGGGAACCCGCCCAGCTGGTAGCCGGCGACATCCCACGGCTCGGCGATGAGCTTCACCTCGGCGAGCGTCGGGTCCTGCTGGATCAGGGTGAGGAACGCGCTGTGCAGGCTCGCATCGCCGCCCTGACGGGTCAGCGTCGTCGCCAGGTCGAAGCGGAATCCGTCGATGTGCATGTCCTCGACCCAGTAGCGCAGGGAGTCCATGATCAGCTGCAGGGCGGCCGGGTGGCTCACGTTCACGCTGTTGCCCGTGCCGGTCGTGTCGAAGTAGTGGGCGGCGTCCCCGTCCACCAACCGGTAGTACGACGGGTTGTCGATGCCTTTGAAACTGTAGGTCGGGCCGAGGTCGTTGCCCTCCGCGGTGTGGTTGTAGACCACGTCGAGGATCACCTCGATGCCGGCGGCGTGGAGCGCCTTCACCATGCCCTTGAACTCGTCGACCTGGTGGCCGGTGTCGCCGGTCGCCGCGTACTCGTTGTGCGGGGCGAAGAAGCCGATGGAGTTGTAGCCCCAGTAGTTGCGCAGGCCCTTCTCGACCAGGTGCGAGTCCTGGACGAACTGGTGGATGGGCAGCAGCTCGACCGCGGTGACGCCGAGGTTCTTGAGGTACTCGACGGCGGCGGGATGCGCGAGGCCCGCGTAGGTGCCGCGGAACTCCTCCGGCACCCACTCCATCAGCTTCGTGAATCCCTTCACGTGCAGCTCGTAGATGATCGTCTCGCTCAGCGGCGTGCGCGGCCGCTGGTGGTCGCCCCAATCGAACTCGCGCGGGTCGACGGCGACGCCGAGCGCGACGTGGCGGGCGCCGTTGGTGTCGCTGCGCCGCTTCGGCCGGCCGAGCTGGTGGCCGAACACGGCCTGCGTGTTGTCCCACGACCCGGTGACGGCACGGGCGCGGGTCGGCAGCAGCACCTTGGCGGGGGAGAAGCGGAGGCCGTTCGCCGGGTCCCACGGGCCGTTGACACGCAGGCCGTAGCGCGTCCCCGCGACGAGGCCGGGGACGAACCCGTGGAAGACATGGCCGGTGCGCTCGGGGAGCGTGGTCCGGGTCTCGCGTCCCCGGGCGTCGAACAGGGAGACGATCACCGTGTCGGCGTTCTCGCTGTACACGGCCACGTTCGCGCCGCCCTCCTCGAGCGTGACGCCGAGCGGGTACGGGCGGGAGCGCTCGCCGCTCACGCGGCGACTCCGGCGGAGCGCGTCGCTCCCGCAGAAGATGCGTCGTCGCGGGGGTGGGACGGGCTGGGCTCGGTCACGGCGCCTCCGATCGTGGAACAGCCACAGTATCGGCGCGCGCAGCCCCGTCGCCAGCGGTTGACACGGCGCCGCGCGGCCGTTAGCGCTCGACGCGGACCGACGAGGTTCACGACGTTGCCGTCATTCCGCCGGAATGGGCGCACCGTCGTGAACCTCGCGAGGGGTCAGCCGTCAACTCGGGTGATGCGGACCGCGTCGCCGAACGTGGCGACGGCCGCCCCGGCGGTCGCGGCCTGCCGGGCTGCCGACTCCTGCGCCGCGAGGCCGCTCCCGCTCAGCGCCGCCTCCACCCGGAGGCCGCCCCGCGTGAAGGCGAGCACCCCGTCCGCGACATCGACCTCCGTCGCCCGAGCCGTCGCCGGGATCGTGCGGCGGAGCGCGGTCAGCGTGCGGTACCAGTCCAGGAGGCGCGCGTGCTCGGGTCGCGCGGGCTCCGACCAGTCGAGCTTCGAGCGCTGGAACGTCTGCGGGTCCTGCGGGTCGGGCACGACGGCCGGGTCCCACCCCATTCGCGCGAACTCGGCGATGCGGCCTCGGGCGGTGGCCTCCCCGAGCTCCTTCTCCGGGTGGGAGGTGAAGAACTGCCACGGGGTCGTCGCTCCCCACTCCTCGCCCATGAAGAGCATCGGCGTGAACGGGCCGAGCAGGGTGAGGGCGGCGGCGACGGCGAGCGAGCCCGGCGACAGCGTCGCGGTGAGGCGGTCGCCGGCGGCCCGGTTGCCGATCTGGTCGTGGTCCTGGCTGAAGACCACCAGGCGGGTGAAGGGGATGTCGGCGTCGATCGGCCGGCCGTGGTGGCGGGCCCGGAAGCTCGACCACGTCCCGTTGTGGAAGAACCCCTGCTCGAAGACCTTCACCAGGGCGGTCGGATCGCCGAAGTCGGCGTAGTAGCCGGTGGTCTCGCCCGTCAGGTTCGCGTGCAGCGCGTGGTGCACGTCGTCGTCCCACTGGGCGTCGAGGCCGTAGCCGTGACGCGCGCGGGGGCGGATCAGCCTCGGGTCGTTGAGGTCGCTCTCCGCGATCAGGGTCGCCGGGCGCCCGGTCTGCTCGGCGACGGCCGCGGCCTCCCTGGCCATGGCCTCCAGGATGTGCTCCGCGCGGGAGTCGTGCAGGGCGTGCACGGCGTCGAGCCGGAGCCCGTCGACGTGCAGATCGGCGAGCCAGTAGCGCACGTTGTCGAGGATGTAGCGGCGCACCTCGTCGGAGTCGGGGCCGTCGAGATTGATCGAGGCGCCCCAGGTGCTCTGCGCATCGCCCAGGTAGGGGCCGAAGACCGGGAGGTAGTTGCCGCTCGGGCCGAGGTGGTTGTAGACGACGTCCTGGATGACGGCGATGCCGCGCGCGTGGCAGGCGTCGACGAAGCGCTGGTAGGCCGCCGGTCCGCCGTACGGTTCGTGCACCGCGTACCAGAGCACCCCGTCGTAGCCCCAGTTGTGCGGGCCATTGAAGGCGTTGACCGGGAGGAGCTCGACGGCCTCCACGCCCAGGTCGACGAGGTGGTCGAGCCGCCCGGCCGCGGCGTCGAGCGTCCCCTCGGGGGTGAAGGTGCCGATGTGCAGCTCGTAGATCACGGCGCCGGTGAGATCGCGCCCGGTCCACGCGTCGTCGCCCCAGGTGTACGCGCCCGGGTCGAACTCGCGGCCGGGCGCGTGCACGCCGTGCGGCTGACGGCGGGAGCGGGGATCGGGCCGCGGCTCGCCGCCGTCGACGGCGAACGCGTAGTCGACGGGGTCGGCCGCGGCGTCGAGAGGCTCGGCCAGCCGCCACCAGCCACCATCGCCGCGGGCCGGCGGCGTCGGCGGCACCGGCGTCGGCGGCATCGGCGTCAGCGGCAGCGGGTCGCGCCCGGTGACGACCAGGTCGACGGTGCGGGCGTGCGGCGCCCAGACGGGGAAGGTGCGGTCGAGACTCATCGCGCCGCCTCCGTCCGCTCGGCGGCGGTCGCCGGCACCAGCAGCGCGACCGGATAGCGCTCGAACACCGCGAGGAGTCGCGTGCGCCCGCGGTAGAGACGCCCGGTGAGCTCGTCCCGCAGGGCGCCGGGGCCGAGCTCGATCACGGTCTCGCCCCAGCCTCCCGCCGCCAGCCGGTACGGCAGCCGGGTCGCCAGGGTGATCGCACCGCCTCGATCGAACCCGATCAGGTGGGCGGCGGCCGGTCCGGTGGCGAACACGGGCCGGTAGCCGGTGAACAGCTCCGGCCGGTCGCGACGCAGGCGCAGCGCGCGGGAGGTGACCAGCACCTTCACGGCGCCGGACGAGTCGATCGGCGGCAGCCGGCCGTCGTCGACGTGCGCCAGGAGGCCGGCCGCCGCGTCGAACTCGACCGCGCGTCGGTTGTCCGGATCGACGAGCGAGCGGTCCCACCGCTCGGTGCCCTGATACACGTCCGGAACGCCGGGCACGGTCAGGTGGATGAGTTTGGCGGCGAGTCCGTTGCTCGCGCCGGGGGCCTCGACGATCGCGGCGATGGCCTCCACTTCGGCGCGCACCCGCTCATCGTCGAACACGGCGTCGACGAGGGCGGCCATGCGCTCCTCGAAGGCGGTGTCGGGGTCGGTCCAGGAGGTGGAGGCCCCGGCCTCGCGCGCGGCCTTGGTGGCGTAGGCGTGCAGCCGGTCGCGCGACGCGGGCCAGGCGCCCACGATCGACTGCCAGAGCAGATCCTCCAGCGGCTCGTCGTCGAGGGCCACCTGCTCGCGCACCGCGCGCAGGAACCGGGCCCAGCGCTCCGGCAGCTCGGCGAGCACGGCGATGCGCGCCCGCGTGTCCTCGCTCCGTTTCGTGTCGTGGGTCGTCAGGGCGGTGAGCGAGTGCGGCAGCGCCGCCAGTCGGGCCTCCTGGGCACGGTGGAACGTCTCCACCGGCAGCGCGAACCGAGCCGGGTCGCCGCCGACCTCCGTCAGCGAGACCAGGCGCGGGTAGCGGTAGAACGCGTTGTCCTCGACCCCCTTCGCCATGATCGCGCCGGTGGTCTGCTCGAAGCGGACGGCGGGGGAGGCCGTGCGCGCGTCCGGTGGGACGTCGACCCTCCCGACGCGTCCCGCGACCGCCGCGATGGCGTCGGCGAGGTCGGGCCGGGATGCCGTGGCCGCCTCCTGCGCCTCGGCCAGGTGCTCGGCTCCGAACGGCAGGTAGCTGCGGTACACGGGGAAGCAGGCGGCGAGTTCGGCGACGGCGTCGCCGAGCGTGTCGCCATCCGGTGCGGTCGCGGCCGCATCGGTCGCGGCCTCGCCGGTCGGGCCTTCGCCGGACGCGGCCTCGGCGTCCGCGGCCTCGATCTCCCGCACGACGCGGAGCACCTCCGATCGGAGCATGCCGTCGGCCACCGCGCGCTTGCGTTCGCGCACCAGCCCGGCCCACTCCGGCGCCCCGGCGATCGCGGTCAGCTCGGGTTCTCCGGCCGGGTCGGTGAGCACACGGTCCACCAGGCCCAGCGCGTCGTAGCCGGTCGTGCCGGCGATCGGCCATCCGGGCATCCGCTCGGCGCCTTCGAGGATCTTCTCGATCCAGATCGGGGCGTCGCCCGCGAGCCGGGCCAACCGCTCCAGGTAGCCGCCCGGGTCGCGCAGGCCGTCCGGGTGGTCGACGCGCAGACCGTCGACGAGGCCCTCCCGCAGCCACCGGCCGATCTCGGCGTGGGTGTCCGCGAACACCCGCTCGTCCTCCACCCGCAGACCCGCCAGCGTGTTCACGGCGAAGAAGCGCCGGTAGTTCAGCTCGTCGTCCGCCCGGCGCCACGACATCAGCTCGTAGTGCTGCCGGTCGTGCACCTCGCGGGGGCTGCCGTCGCCGGTGCCCTCGGCGATCGGGAAGCGGTGGTCGTAATAGCGCAGCTCGCCGTCCTCCACCCGCAGCGCGTCCAGCTCGTCGGGACCTTCGCCGAGCACGGGGAGGCGCACACGGCCGCCGCCGAACGTCCAGTCGATGTCGAAGAAGCCCGCGTGCTCGGCGTCGGGGCCCTCGGCGAGCACCTCCCACCACCAGGCATTGTCGTGCGGCGTAGCCACGCCCATGTGGTTCGGGACGATGTCGACGAGCACGCGCATCCCGCGCTCGTGCGCCGCCGCCGAGAAGTCGCGCAGCGCCCCCGGACCGCCGCGCGACTCGTCGACCCGGCTGTGGTCGACGACGTCGTAGCCGTGGGCCGAACCCTGTTCCGCCTGCAGCAGGGGGGAGAGGTACACCCAGTCGGCCCCGAGGCGGTGGACGTGATCGAGCACCTGTGCGGCGTCGCGCAGCGTGAACGCGGGGGAGATCTGGAGGCGGTAGGTGCTGGCGGGGTGCGGGATGCTCACAGCCCCTCATTCTGTCCGTCGCGCCCGGGCAGGTGAAGAGGCGCACCGCGAGGTCGCCGGGGGTTGATTTCCCAGGCGCGCCGTGCGGACTGGACGATCCGCCGTGGCAGTGGGAGCGTCGGAGTCGTCCCGTTGCATGGATGACGAGGACTCGCAGACGAAAGGGGACGACATGGGACTCGACGACAAGATCGAGAACGCGGGCGAGAAGCTGGGCGGCCAGGCCAAGGAGGCCACCGGCAAGGCGACCGGGGACGAGCGCCTCGAAGCCGAAGGCAAGGGCGACCAGATCAAGGCCGACATCAAGCAGGCGGCCGAGAAGGTCAAGGACGCATTCAAGCACTGACCCGCGTGACTCGGACGCCCCCGACCGCAGCAGCGGCCGGGGGCGTTCTGCGTCTGCGGCCTGCGTCCGTCTGGAGATCGTGAGGATGCGTCGCGGCGGCGTGAGGATCCCGTGAGGATCGCCCCACCGGTGCGCGCCGCGGACTAGACCAAGAGGCGTGACCACCACGATCCTCCCTCCTGCACCGCGCACCCGCACCGCCCGCCTCCTCGAAGGCGAGCACCGCTGGGGCCGGCTGGAGGAGAGCTCGGCCCTCTTCACGGCCCGCACGGGCGTGCGGGTGCGCCGGCTGGTGGTCTACGCGCCCGGCGCCGACGCCGCGGACCGGCGGATCCTCACCCTCTGGCGGTCCTGGCCGGCCGTGGGCGGCGCGCTGGCGTTCGCCGTCGCGCTCGGGCTCGCCCCGACGGCGCCCGCCGCTGCCCTCGCCGGGATGCTCGCGGTCTACGTCGGAGGGATCGTGATGGTCGCGCGTCGCTCGCGTCGCGCCCGCCATGCCTGCCGCTCGGTGAAGTGCTCGAGCGTGCAGCTCAGCACCGGCGAGGAGACCCTCGGCGACGAGAACCGGCTGGAGGAGGCGTTCGCCGAACTGGTGCTGCTGGAGCGCCTGCGCGACCGGGGTCGGATCACCGAAGTCGGGTTCGAGCTCGGCTGGGCGCGTGTCTACGACAGTCTCGGAACCCGGGGTTAACCGCGCGTTCATCTGGTGTCCACCGCGCGGGCGGAGTAGTTTTCGCCGCATGGGAGACCGTGCGGAGCGCGCCAGGGCGTGGCGCGGAGTGAGCGTGGGGACCGTGCTCGCGGTCCTCGCGCTGATCGCCACGGCGGCGCTCGCCGTGGCCATCCCGACCCAGGGCGAGAACCCGCGGGCCTGGGGGATCATCGTGTGCGGGGTGGTGACCGCCGGGCTGTGCGCGTCGGTCGCCCGCCGCAACTGGCTGCTGTTGCGCCACTTCCGCGGCGACGACCTGCCGACGGTCGCCGCCGCGCGGGTGCGGCATCACTGAGCCGGGCGCGCCGCTCCGGGTCAGTACCGGTAGAAGCCCTCGCCGGTGGAGACGCCCAGCTTGCCCTTGTCGATGTAGTTCTCCTTGAGGTAGGCCGCGAACTCCTGCTGCTTCGGGCCGGCGACGGAGGAGATGTTGTAGGCCGTGGTCAGGCCGACGATGTCGAAGATCTCGAACGGGCCCTTCGGAGCCCCGGTGCCGATGCGCCAGGTCTTGTCGATCGTCTCGGGCTCGGCGATGCCGTCGACCAGGAGTTCGGCCGCGGCGTCCAGCAGCGGGACGAGGAGGGAGTTGAGCACGTAGCCCGCCTTCTCCTTCTTGATCTCGATCGGCACCATCCCGATCGCGGAGGCGAAGTCGACGACCTGCTGATAGACGGCGGGGTCGGTCTTCGTCGTGCCCATCACCTCGGCGGTGTTGTTCACCCAGACGTGGTTGGCGAAGTGCAGCGCGAGGAACTTGTCGGCGCGGCCGGTGTAGCCGACGAGGTCGCTCGGCAGCAGGGTGGACGAGTTGGTGGCGAAGATCGTCTTCGCCGGCGCCAGCTCGCCGAGCTTGGTGTAGATGTCACGCTTGAGGTCCAGGCTCTCGGGCACGGCCTCGATGACGAGGTCGGCGTCCTTCACCGCCTGGGCGAGGTCGTCGGAGTAGCGGATGCGGCCCAGCGCCTGCTGTGCGGCACCGTCGGCCGCGCCGGCGACCTCCTTCTCGTACAGTGCGGCGAGGCCCTCGAAGCGCTCCCTGGCGGTGTCGAGCGCGTCCGCGTTGATGTCGTACGCGGTGACGGCGAAGCCGTGGAACGCGGTCTGGAACGCGATCTGCGATCCCAGCACGCCGGTTCCGAGAACGGTGACACTGGTGATGTCGGTCATTTCTCTTCCTGTCCTGACTGTCCTGAGGTGGTCGGGTCTGTCTCGTAGCCGCGGACGATCACCTCGAAGTCCGCGGCGAGGTCGGTGAGCAGGTCGCCCGTGGGGCGGCCGTGGGCTGCGGCGTCCGCGATCGCGAAGTGCAGCGCCGCGGAGAGCGCACGGGCGGCCGACGCGGGGTCGGGCGCGACCGCTTCGGGTGCGGTCGCGTCCGCGTGCGCGCGGCGCCACGCGTCGGCGAGCAGGGCGCCCATCCGCTCGCGGAGGTCGCCGAAGAGGGCGAGCCCCTCCTCGCGGTAGCGTTCGCCGGGCTCGCCGAACAGCAGCTCCCGCTGGTAGGCGAGTGTGTTCTCGTCGTTGTCGCGGCCGGCTCGGGCGAGCGGGGTGACGAGGGCGAGGAGGCGGCGGGTGGCCCGGGCCTCGGGGTCGTCCCGGTCGACGCCCTCCTGGATGCGCTCGCGGCTGCGTTCGTTGCTGACCATCATCAGCAGCTCCGCCTTGGTGGAGGCGTACCGGAACACCGTCCCGGCGGCGACGTCGGCCTCGTCGGCGATCCGCTGTGTCGTGACACCCGCGAAGCCCAGCTCGTCGAAGAGGCGCTCGGCGGCATCGAAGATGCGCGTCTGCTTCTCTTCCTTGTTGCGCTCGCGGCGCCCTGCCGGCATCGTCCTCAACTCCTTAGTGAGTTTGCTCATTTATGAGTGTACTCACTTTTAGCTCGTGTCGCCACCCGAGCCCCTTCAAACCGCAGTGAAGTGGGGGGATGGTGGGGTGATGCGTAAGAACCTGTTGATTCTCGTGATCGTCGCCCTCGCCGCCTACCTCGTCGGCGTGGAGTCGGCGAAGCGACGAGGGAAGAACTACGAGGACCTGAGACACCAGTTGGAGCGGATCTGGAAGGACCCCGACGCGCGCAAGTCCCGCAAGCGATTGGCGCGGAAGGCATCCAAGGCCGCGAAGCGCTTCGGAGACTCGCTGGAGAAGAAGTTGTCCTGAGGCGATCGAGTGAATGACGTCACACCGAAGGAGATTGATCTCGCCGCCTCGCTCCTTCGGCGCGCAGAGGCGGACCAGCACGCAGCGCACCGACTCGGCGGAGCCGATGACGTCTCTGCCATCCGCCGCGAAGTGCGTCGCCGTGCGCGCGCCAACGGGACCAGAATCCGTACCGGGATCGTGGACGGCACGCTCGTGGTCATCCTCGCCGACGCCGATCTCTGGGCGGAGTCGGCTGCCGTGATGCGGGAGAAGCTGCGACCCCCCGACTGACGGCAGGCTGGTTAGGCTCGGGGTATGGCCACTCAGCGCATCTTCGCGATGACCTTCGCGAGCATCCATCCGCTCTACGTCGCCAAGGTCGAGCGCAAGGGTCGCGACGCCCGCGATGTCGACCGCGTCCTCTCCTGGCTCACCGGCTACGACGAGCAGGGCCTCGCCCGCGCGATCGCCGACGGTCGCTCGCTGGAGGAGTTCTTCGACCGGGCGCCCGCCATGAACCCCGACGCCACGCTGATCACGGGAGTGATCTGCGGCGTGCGGGTCGAGGAGATCGAAGACCCGCTCATGCAGCGCATCCGGTACATGGACAAGCTGGTCGACGAGGTCGCCCGCGGCAAGAAGATGGAGTCGATCCTGCGCACCCCCGTCGCCGGGGGCTGACCGCCGCGCCGTCAGGGCAGCAGCAGCACCTTCCCGCCCGGATGGCCGGACTCCACCAGCCGGGCCGCGTCGGCGGCGTCGGCGAGCGGGAAGGTGCGGGCGATGTCCACCTCGAACTCGCCGCGCGCGATGAGATCCAGCACCAGCGCGTAGGCCTCGTCGCGCAGCGCGTTCTGCTCGGCCGTGAGGGGCACCGGGTTGCCGCCGGCCCAGGCCTGGATGCCGAGCTCGGCCGCGCGGCCGCCGACCACGACGGTCCCGATGCGCGACCGGTCGTCGACCAGGGCGAACGACGTCTCCAGCGCCTCCTCGCTGCCGACCGCGTCCAGGATGCGGTCGAAGCCCCGCGGGGCGGCCGCGCGCAGTCGCTCGAGCAGCCCATCGCCGTACGCGACCGGAGTGGCGCCCAGTTCTCGCAGTCGTTCGTGGTTGGCGGGGGAGGCGGTGGCGACGACCGTCGCTCCCGCCCGCCGTGCGAGCTGCACGGCCGCGCGCCCGACCGCGCCGGACCCGCCGTGGATCAGGAGGGTCTCGCCGTCCGCGACGCCGAGCGAGACGAGCGCCTGGTGTGCCGTGCTCACCGGGATGCCGATCGACGCGGCCTGCTCCCAGGTCACCCCGGCGGGCTTGGCGACGAGCTGCGCGGCGTCCGCCACGAGATGGGTCGTATAGGCGCCCTTCGCCCCGCGGACCACGACCTCGTCGCCGACGGTCCAGCCCTCGACACCCTCGCCGAGCTCGAGGATCGTCCCGGCCGCGTCGCCTCCCGGCACCCGCGGCCCGGTGAAGGGGCCGCTCGGGCGGCCGCCGCTGCGCAGCTTGCCGTCGATCGGGTTCACGCCCGCCGCACGCACGCGGACCACCACGCCGCCCGGGGGCGCCGACGGGTCGGGGATGCGGGTGACCTCCAGGACCTCGGGCCCGCCCAACTGCTCGTACTGCACCACGGTCGCCATCGCGCGTCCCCTTCTCGTCGGCCGGCGTCTCCGGCCTCCCCAGGATGCAGCCCCCGCGGCCGCCCGCGCATTCCCGTGCGACGCCGTGTTGCGTCCGCCCGCCCCGCGAGCGCCCCATCCAGTGGTCGCGACACGCCGCGCCCGGCCCGAGCGGCGCGGCGTGTCGCGACCACTGGTTCCGCCCCGGGACCACTGGTCGCGCGGGGTGGGCGCCGAGCGCGTGGGAGCGTCGGTCAGTGCATCGCGACCGGCTGCGCCTCCCGCTGCGCGAACGCCGCCCGGTAGCGCGTGGGAGGCACGCCCACCTCCTGGTCGAAGTGGTGGCGCAGCAGGGTGGCGCTGCCGAAGCCGCAGCGGCGGGCGACCTCGTCGACGGGGAGGTCGGTGGTCTCCAGCAGCAGCCGCGCGTGCAGCACGCGCTGCGTCGTGAGCCACTGCATCGGGGAGACGCCGGTCTCGGCGACGAACTTGCGCGAGAAGCTGCGGGTCGACATGTGGGTGTGCGCGGCCAGAGCGCTGACGGTGTGGTTCTCGTCGAGCCGGTCGGTCAGGTATTCGATCAGTTCGCTGAAGGTGTCGTCCGCGCAGTCGGAGACCGGCTTGTCGATGTACTGCCGCTGGCCCCCGTCGCGCTGCGGCGGTACCACCATGTTGCGGGCGATGGCGTTGGCGGCGCTGCTGCCGAGCTCGCGCCGGACGAGGTGCAGGCAGGCGTCGATGCCGGCGGACGTCCCGGCGCTGGTGATCACGTCGCCGTCATCGATGAACAGCACATCCGGGTTCACGCGGGCCTCGGGGAACCGGCGCTGCAGAGCCTCGGCGTAGCGCCAGTGGGTCGTGCACTCGCGGCCGTCGAGAAGGCCGGCCTCGCCGAGCACGAAGGCGCCCGAGCAGACGCTGAGCAGGGTGGCGCCGCGGGCGGAGGCGCGACGCAGGGCGTCGAGCAGCTCCTCCGGGTACGACGCGCGGATGTTCGCGGCGGGGAGGGCGATGAGGTCGGCGTCGTCCATCGCGCTCAGGTCGTACGGCGCGAGGACGTGCACGCCGTTCGGGCCGACGACGGGCGCTTCCGGGTCGATGGCGCAGACCCGGAAGTCGAACGGCTCCAGCCCGGCGTAGCTGCGGTCGAGGCCGAAGACCTCGCAGACGACGCCGAACTCGAACATGGCGAACTCGTCGATGAGTGGCACCGCGACGGATCTCAACATCCCCTCATGGTACTGGCCGAATCTTTGCGAAGATAGACCCAGAGCCATCTCGTGGCCGATTCTTTACGCTCGTAACGTCTATGACATGGCTAACACGACCTGGACACCGGGCATAGAACACGGCTGGATCGCCCATCCGGCCCGCACCGTGGACGGCGGTCAGCCGCCGCGCCGCCGCCGCTTCGTGCTGAGCGACTGGCTCGCCTCCGCGATCGCGGCGCGCGGCGGCACGCCCTCTCGGGAGACCGAGCGCGCACTCTCCGACCTGCGCGCCGTGCGCGACGCCCGGGACCCGCGCGCCTGAGCCTGCGTCGCTCCAGACTCCGCGGTTCCGGGGTCGGCATCCCCGCCCCCTAGGGTGAGGGGATGGATGTGACTGCGCGCGGATTCCTCTTCGACATGGACGGCACCCTCGTCGACTCGACGCCGGTCGTCGAGCACGTGTGGGGCGAGTTCAGTGCCGCGCACGGGCTCGATGCCTCCGCCGTGCTCGACTATGCGCACGGCCGGCCCGCTCCTGCGACGGTCGCGCATTTCCTCCCGCAGTACTCGGCCGAGGAGCGCGAGCGGATGACCGACCACCTGTTGCAGGAGGAGGTCACCCGCACCGACGGGATCGTCGAGATCCCGGGCGCCGTCGCGCTGATCGCGGCGCTGGTGGACGCCGGCGCTCCCGTCGCGCTGGTCACCAGCGCCCCGCTGCCGCTCGCGGTCGCCCGGATGGAGGCGGCCGGGGTCCCGCTCCCGGCGGTCGTGGTGACGCCCGCCGACGTCGAGCACGGCAAGCCCGCGCCCGACCCCTACCTGCTCGGCGCACGGCGGCTCGGCGTGCCGATCGGCGAGTGCGTGGTCTTCGAAGACGTCGAGGCGGGGCTGCGCGCCGGCATCGACGCGGGCGCGCGCACGGTCGTCGTCGGGTCGTATGCGTCGCCGCTCACCGAGGGACTCACCCGCCTGCCAGACCATCGCGGCGTCACCGTGACCGCCGCCGCCGGCGGCGCCTTCCGCCTCCGCACCCCCTAACCCCTCGTCTCCCGCCCGCACATTCGGCACGAATGTGGAGAATGGTGGCCGCATTCTCGACATTCGGCACGAATATCGCCGGGGATGAGACCGGTCCCGCGGCGTTGGTAGGTTGGGGAGCGTGACTCATCTCGCCGACCCGAACCGCTACGACCGCATCCCGTACCGCCGAGCCGGCCGGAGCGGCCTCGTGCTCCCCGAGCTCTCGCTCGGCCTCTGGCAGAACTTCGGGCACGCCCGCGCCTACGAGGTGCAGCGCGCCATCGTCCTGCGCGCCTTCGACCTCGGTATCACCCACTTCGACCTCGCCAACAACTACGGCCCGCCTCCCGGTGCCGCCGAGGAGGTCTTCGGCCGCATCCTCGCCACCGACCTGAAGGCGTATCGGGACGAGATCGTCGTCTCCACCAAAGCCGGTTACGGGATGTGGCCCGGCCCGTACGGCGACGGCGGCTCGCGCAAGTACCTGCTGTCGTCCCTGGACCAGTCGCTGAAGCGGCTCGGTCTCGAATACGTCGACGTGTTCTACCACCACCGTCCCGACCTCGAGACGCCGCTCGAGGAGAGCATGGGCGCCCTCGTCACGGCGGTCACGTCGGGCAAGGCGCTCTACCCGGCGATCTCGAACTACGACGCCGTGCGCACCGAGGAGGCCGCCGCACTGCTCGCGGCCGCCGGCGCCCCGCTGCTGCTGCACCAGCCGCGCTACTCGATGTTCGACCGCACCGTGGAGGGCGGCGTCCTCGACGCCGTCGACAGGGTCGGCGCGGCCGCGATCGTCTTCTCGCCCCTGGCGCAGGGGATGCTCACGGACCGCTACCTGAACGGCGTCCCTGAGGGCTCCCGCGCGGTCACGAGCGTCTTCCTGCACGCGTCCGACATCACCGACACCTACCTGGAGCGCGCCCGCGCCCTCAACGAGATCGCCGCCGGTCGCGGCCAGAGCCTCGCCCAGCTCGCGCTCCAGTGGGTGCTGCGCCGCCAGACCGTCGCCTCGGCGATCATCGGCGCCAGCAGCGTCGCCCAGCTGGAGCAGAACGTCGGCGCGCTCGCCGGCGCCCCGCTCAGCGAAGCCGAGCTCGCCGCCATCGACGAGTTCGCCGTCCACGGCACGCTCGGCTAGCCTCCCGCGCCCCACCACCGCGCGCCGAGACGGCGAAATGTGGCACGAATCGCACCGAGGCGGCGGATGATCCGCCGCCTCGGTGTGCTCGGTGTGCTCGGTGTGCTCGGTGCGCTCGGGACGGTCAGAAGGCGAAGAGCTGTCCCAGCACGACCAGCAGGATCAGCAGGATCACCACGACCGCGCCGATCACGGTGATCGTGCGGGCGGAGAGCTTCGCGATCCCGTAGCCGACGATGAACGGCAGGGCGAGGCAGGCGAGCGCGAGCACCCACCAGAACGCCTGGAACCCGAACTGCGACGCCGACTCCAGACGCCCGCCGAACAGGCGCTGCGTGGCCGGATGCGTCGCGAACGCGATGCTTGCCGTCAGCGGATAGGCGATCAGGACGGCGGTGACCAGTCCGGCCAGCGCTCCCCAGAGCCCGCGGCGGTCGCCGATCTCGAGAGTGGTCTCCTGGTGCGGCCCCTGACGGCTCTTCGTGCTCATGCGGCACAGCATATCGACGGTGGCCCACCGGGCACGAGGGGGACATCCCCGGTTGACTGCACCGTCTACTCCACCGTTACGCTGGAGGGGTCAGCCGGTCCGCCCAGTGCGCGCTAGGGGGCGTCTCGAACGGACCGGTGGCTTACCCGAATGCCCGTATGGGAGTGGTGCCCCACTCCCATACGGCCGCGGGTGGGGCGACGTCGCGCGCATCGCGGGCCTGATCGGCGCCCGCTCGGCCTACGGCCTCACCGACCCGATGCTCGCGACGCCGGGCTCGGCTTCAGCCGCCGCACCCGCCGCTGCACCCGCCGCCGCGCCCGCCGCCGCACCCGCCGCCGCACCCGCCGCTGCACCCGCCGCCGCGCCCGCCTCGGCCGCCGCACCCTCCCACAGCCGGAACAGCTCGTCCGCGACGTCCGGTGCAGCGACCAGGATGCCGCCCTCGGACGGGAACAGGGTGGGGCGCCCGGTGCGGTCGAGGACGACGGCGCCGGCCTCGTGTGCGATCAGGGCCGAGGCGAGGTGGTCGATCGGGCTGAACCGGTGGATGATCGCGCCGCTGCCGCGTCCGGCCGCGGGGCCGAGCAGGGTGAGGGTGCCCGACCCCATGATGCGGAGCGTGCAGTAGACGTCGGTCAGGCGGCGGGAGAGTCCGCTCAGGCCGGGCCACGCGCGGTGACCGGCGAGTTCGCTGCCCACCACGCCGCCGCGGAGGGCGCCGCCCGGGGCGATGGTGAGGGTGTCGCCGTCGCGGCGGGCGCCCTGCCCTGCGATCGCGTCGAAGAGGGCGTCGTGCCACGGGTCGGCGACGACACCCAGCACGGGCCGGTCGTCGACGGCCAATGCCAGTGAGAACGCGGTCCAGGGGAGGCCGTTGGCGAGGTTGGCGGTGCCGTCGACCGGGTCGAGGTACCAGGTGGGGCGTCCGCCGACCGCCGTGCCGCCGAATTCCTCGCCGACGAAGGCGTGGTCGGGGAAGCGGTCGAGCACGACCTCCCGGACGCGCAGCTCGACCGAGCGGTCGAGTTCGGTGACCAGGTCGGCGGGGTCAGCCTTGGTGGAGACGGTGGTGACGCGGTGCGACCGGGTCTCCGCCGCCGCCCATTCCGCGAGTTCGAGGGCCAGTGTGCGGGCGGCGAGGGTGTCGTCGGGGGTCATCGGTGCCCTTCCGGGGTGGAGATCGGGGTGGAGATCGGGGTGGTGGTCGGAGTGGAGTTCGGAGTGGAGGCCGGGGTCGGCGCAGGGTCGGCCACCGTCGCCCGATCGGCCGCGATCATCGCCTGGAGCCGGTCGAGCCGGTTCGTCGTGATGGTGTCCACGCCGAGGGCGAAGGCGCGGGCGAGGTCGTCGGGCTCATCGAGCGTCCACACCGTCACCGGGAGGCCGAGGTCGTGCACGCCGCGCACGAACGCGTCGTCGGCGATGGGGAACGGGACGTTGACCGTCACCGGGTGGAGGCCGGCGAGCTCGGCCGCGGTCGGCACCCGCAGGGCGCGCCACGGCAGCCAGATGCGCGCCTCGGCGTCGAGGGAGCGGAGCACCCGCATCCCGTCGAGGTCGCCGCACCAGTCGACGACGACGCCCGAGGCCGCGACGACCGCGTGCGCGGGGGCGGCGAAGCGGGCGTCGTCCATGTCGATCACCAACCGGCTCGTCGCCGTGGACGCGTTCGGACCGGCGAAGAGGGCGAGCACCTCGGTCAGCAGCGGCGGCCGATCGTCGGGTCCTCCGAACGCGGCGAGGTCGGCCGTCGGGACCTCGGCGATCGGGCGCGGGTCGTCCCAGAGCCGCGCGAGGGTCGCGTCGTGCAGCACGACCACCTCGCCGTCGGCCGTGAGCCGCACGTCGATCTCGACGATGTCGGCGCCTTTCGCGATGGCGGACCGCACAGCGGGGAGGGTGTTCTCGCGGAACACGGACGAGTCGCCGCGGTGCGCGGACGCGCGCGGGCTCATGCCGGCACCGCTTCCGCGTGCTCGAGCAGGCGTCCGTCGCGGTAGGCCAGGGCAGACGACACGGCGGCGAACCCCACGCTCCCGAGCTGCGGCGCCGGTCCGGGGACGTAGGCGGACAGGGTCACGTCGTCGCGCCGCAGCCGCAGCTCGCTGAAGTGCCCGTGCGGCACGACGCGCTCCACCACGGCGCGCAGTCCACCCGGCACCGGGACCGTGGTGAACGACACATGCTCGGGGCGGATCCCGACCACGTCGTGGCCGGCGACGACGCGGGTGCCGTCGAACGAGCCCTCGAACCGGTTGAGCGCGCCGATGAAGGTCGCGACGAACTCGGTCGCCGGCCGGGCGTACAGCTCGGCCGGGGTGGTGAACTGCTCGATCCGGCCGGCGTTCATCACGGCGACCCGGTCGGAGATCGACAGCGCCTCCTCCTGGTCGTGCGTGACGATGACGGTGGTGATGCCGAGCCGCTGCTGCAGGTCGCGGATGTCCTCCCGGACCTTGACCCGCAGCTTGGCGTCCAGGTTGCTGAGGGGTTCGTCGAGCAGGAGCACGTCCGGCTCCTGCACCAAGGCACGGGCGAGGGCGACGCGCTGCTGCTCACCGCCGGAGATGCGCGGCGGCCGGGAGTCGCGGTGGTGCAGGAGGTTGACCAGGCCGAGCATCGCCTCCACGCGCTCCGTCACCTCGGCCCGCGGCAGCCGGCGCAGGCGGAGTGGGTAGGCGACGTTCTTCGCCACGGTCAGGTGCGGCCAGAGCGCGTAGTTCTGGAACACCATCGCGCTCGGCCGCTTCTCGGGCCCGAGCGGGGTGACGTCCCGCCCCGCCATGGCGATCGTGCCGGCATCGGGGGAGAGGAAGCCGGCGATCATCCGCAGGGTGGTGGTCTTTCCGCAGCCGGAGGGTCCCAGCAGGGAGACCAGCTCACCGCGTTCGACGGTGAGGTCGAGGTCGTCGATGATGGTCCGGCCGCCCAGCCTCTTGGTGAGCGAGGTCAGCCGCAGTCCGTCGGTGGGTGGCGTCATCGTGTGGTCCTTCACTTGATCTGGAAGCCCTCGGCCAGCTGGCCGCCCATCACGTGCTTGCGCACGGCGAGCAGCAGGACCACCGAGGGGATGGCGAGCAGAATCGAGAACACGGCCGCGACCTGCTTGGGGAAGTTGAGGACGAGGCTGTACATCTCGGTGGGCATGGTGAGGATGTCGGGGGCTCCGACGAGGTAGGTGCCCTGCGCCTCGTCGAAGGCGGCGAGGAAGGCCATCACGGCTCCGACGAGGATGCCGGGGAGCGCGAGGCGCAGCGTCACGGTCAGGAACACGCGAACCCGCGAGGCGCCCGCATCCCGTGCCGCCTCCTCCAGTGCGCGGGGGACGGCGGCGAACGCGGCGGCCGGGATCCAGGTCATGAAGACGATGGTGCCGAGCAGCTGGACCACGACGACGCCCGCGATCGTGTTCATCAGGCCGAGGGCGTAGTAGAGGGAGGCCAGCGTGGCGAACAGGCCCATCCGGGGGAAGGCGTTGGTGGCGAACAGGCCGATCAGGAACAGCCGCCGGCCCGGGAACTCGAACCGGGCGAACGCGTAGGCGGCGGGCAGGCAGACCGCGGCCGACACCAGGACGACGATCGGGGTGATCAGGAGGGAGTTCTGCACGGAGGATCCGAGCGCCGGGTCCGAGAAGACGGTCTGCCACCAGCGCAGCGTCCACGAGTCGGGCAGCAGGTTCGGATACGTCCAGCTGCCGGCGAACGCGTGGGCGCCGAGCCAGACCAGCGGGCCCAGCACGAACACGAGCAGCACGAGCGCGAAGACGGCTGTGCCCGTCGTGCGGAGCGCGGTGGAGACGGCGCGGGGCATCAGATCCGTCCTTCCCGGCGGGCGCTGCGGAAGTTCGCCCAGACGTAGAGCGCGCCGATGCCGGCCGCAGCGAGGAAGACGACGAAGGCCATGACCAGCGACTGCTGGGGCTGGTTGTACGAGGTGAAGTAGCTGGCGAGGGAGACGCCGAGCATGGTCGGCGCGTTCGGGCCCGTGAAGTAAGGGACCGTGTAGGAGCCGATCACCCCGATCGCGGTGAATGTCACCGCGATGACGATGGGCACCGCGCTCATCGGCAGCAGGATCGTGCGGACGATCCGCACGGTCCCGGCCCCCGCGTCGCGGGCGGCCTCGATGAGGGCGTCGGGGATGGACTGCAGACCGGAGGTGATCATCAGCACGGCGAAGGGCAGGGAGGTCCACGCCGAGCCGATCACGATGGCGATCGCCGTGTACGACCAGACCGGCCCCTCGATCCCGACCTGTGCGAGCAGGCTGCGGAGGAAGCCGTCGGCGGCGTAGAAGGTGAGGATCGCCCATGAGGCGATGACCACCGGGATGAACAGGGGCACGATCGCGATGGCGGACAGCACGCGGGCGAGCCGGCCGCCGTTGAGGCGCAGGTACAGCCCGATGCCGCCGGCCAGGAGGACGACGATCGCGGTGCTGGCGGCGGTGACGCCCAGGGTGAGCCCGAGGTCCTGCCAGAACGCCTCCGTGGCGAAGACGTCGCCGTAGGCGCCGAAGGTGGGCACGACGCCGTCGGCCCGGTGCACGTTCTGGCCGACCGCGGCGATGACGCTGTTCAGGCCGCCGGTGAAGCCGACGCTGAAGGCGAGCGCGAGGATGACGGGCACGCCGACGAAGAGGGCGATGACGACGACCGGAGGGAGCGCGAGCAGGAAGCCCGTCACCGCGGACCGCCGCGCCGGGTGGGCGCTGCGGTCCGCGGGGGTCGCCGCCGTGGTGGCGGTGAGGGCGGCCATTACTTGCCGGGGACCTTCTGGGCCCACGCCTTGTTCATGTCCGCCGCGGTCGTGGCGAAGTACGTCGGCCGCAGGTTCGCGATGTCCGCGTCCTTGTAGAGGTCCTGCACCGCGGTGGGGAGCTTGTCGAGGGCGATCACCGGGTAGCCGGAGATGCTGTCGGAGACGAGCGCCTGGGCGTCCGGGGTGAGCAGCCAGGAGACCAGCTTCTCGGCGCCGGCCGTGCGGGGTGAGGCGGACGGGATGCCGAGGTAGCTGGCACCGCCGGTCAGCGACGGGTCGGAGATCTGCGTGTAGGCGATGTTCGCGGGGATCTGGCCGTTCTTGCGTCCGGTCACGAACTGGTCGCTCCACACCGGGGCGATGGAGATCTGGCCGCTGGAGAGGAGGTCGAGCACCTGGTTGTTCCCGTTCGGGTAGACGCCCTTCTGGTACACGTACGGGTTGAGGCCGGCGAGGGTGGCGAAGCCCTTGTCCCAGTCCCCCTCGACCTCGGGCGCGGACCCGGTGACCAGCTTGGTGCGGTCGGCGGCCGAGACGTTCTGGTCCAGCACGGTGGTCACGAACGACTGGCCGCTGCCGCCGGTGTCCGGGGAGTTGTAGGTGAACTTGCCGGGGTTGGCCTTGATCCAGGCGAGCAGGTCGTCGAGGGTCTTGGGCGGCGTGGGAACCGTCGTGGTGTCGTAGGCGAGCACGACGCTCGACCCGCGGTAGGGGATGCCGCCGTCGCCGCCGGCGGCGACGAGGTCCTTCGGCACGTCCTTCAGGCCGGGGACGGTGCTGCTGGAGACCTTCTCGAGCAGCCCGGACGCGGCGATCTGCGAGACGAAGCCGGCGTCGACGAGGTCGTAGCCCGGGTCCTTCTTCTGGATGGTCGCGGCGGTGAGCTTCGCGACGGTCTGCTGGTCGTGCAGGCCGTGCAGGTCGAAGTCGACGGCGACGGTGTATCCGGGGTTGGCCTTCTCGAACGCCGGGATCAGCGTCTTCTGCCAGAGGTCCTGGATGTTGGTGTCGGCGCTGAGGAACACGGTCAGCTTCTTGTCGGCGCCGTCGGTGGACGACGCGGCCGAGCTGCTCTGCGCGCAGCCGGCGAGGGCGAGCCCGACAGCCGCGACGGCTGCGAGGGAGGCGATCAGGCGGGGGGTTTTCACGGAGCACTCCTGTGGGGGAAGGGTGTCGGGGAGCGTTCGCCCTGTCGTGGAGCGAACGAGGCCAACGCTAATCGCGATGCGCATTCCTGGCGATAGCTGCGCATAAGGCTTCAAATGCGAGCCAGAGACTGTTCATTTCGCGTTAATATGAGCGCAAATGAGCACGTGCAGACTGTGTGTGTTCACATCTACGAAGGGGTCGAACATGCTGACGCATCAGCGCGAGGCGGCGATCGTCGAACGGCTCCACGCCGTCGGCAGTGTGACCGTGGAGGAGCTCGCGCGTCTGCTCGCCGTCAGCGGCACCACGATCCGCCGCGACCTCGAGCGTCTCGAGCTCGCCGGCCTGCTCCGCCGGGTGCACGGCGGGGCGACCGTCCCGCGTGCCGTGGAGGAGAACCCGACCGGCAACCTGGACGACGACACCCGGGAGAAGGAGGCGATCGCCGTCGCGACCGCCGCCCTCATCGCCGATGGAGAGGTGGTGCTGCTCGACATCGGCATCACCACGCTGCGCCTGGCGCGGCATCTCCGCGGCCGCCCGGTGACCGTCATCACCAACAGCCTGGCGGTGCTCGACGCGCTGCGCGACGACGACACGGTGTCGCTGGTGCTGCTCGGCGGCATGGTCGGCTCGAAGCCGCGCACGCTCGTCGGGCCGCTCACCGAGGAGTCGCTGGAGCGCGTGCGCGCCGACGTCGCGGTGATCAGCAGCACCGGGGTGAAGCCGGACGGGGCCGTGGTGACCGATCTGACCCAGGAGGCGAGCATCAAGGGCCGGATGAGCCGGGCGGCGGACCGGACGATCCTGGTCGCGACCGCGACGAAGTTCCCCGGCAGCGGTTCCTACCGGATCGCCTCGATCACGGACTTCGACGTCGTCGTCGCCTCGAGCGGCGCCGACCGGGCGACGCTCGAGCTGGCCGCGCAGGGAGGCCGCCGCGTGATCACCGTCGACGGCGATCCCGCGACCCGGTGAGCGGTCCGCTCGCTCAGACCGCCAGGACGACCTTGCGACCGGGCGCGACGCCCTCGGCCGCCCGCTCCGCGTTCCACAGGTCGTCGAAGGCGTAGACGTCGGGCTCCGCGGGATGCAGCCGGCCACCGTCGATGGCGGCGAGGAGGCCGCCGAGCAGGGCGCGGTACTGCGGCCGCCGGGTGAGCACGGCGTACGGGACGCTGCACACGCGCTCGCGGGGACGGCCCTGGCGTCTCCGCATCGCCGCGGCGGAACCGCGGAGCGCATCCGTCCGCTCGTGCCCCGGCCGCCCGGCGAACGCGGTGTGCACGAGCACGCCGTCGGGGGCGAGGGCCTGTCGCACCTGAGGCGCGCCGGTGTGGTCGATCGCGACGTCGAATGCGCCGTCCGCGGCCCTCCGCGCCTGGCCGACCCAATCGGCCGCGTGGTAGTCGATCACCGGGACGCCGAGGGCCTCGGCACGGGTCCGGGTGCGGGAGGACGCGGTGCCGACGACCGTGCGTCCCTCCTGGACGGCGAGCTGCACGGCGAGGGAGCCGACGGCGCCCGATGCCCCTTGCACCAGCACGCGCCGGCCGCCGCCGCCCAAGCGGAGGGCGAGCGCGGCGGTGACGGCGTCGAGGGGCGCGGTCGCCGCGACGGCGGAGTCGAGGCCGTCGGGGACCGCGACCAGGAATGTCGGGGACAGGACGAGGCGGGTCGCGTGGGCGCCCATCCTGGGCAGCACCCCGGCGACGCGATCGCCGGTCCGCAGCCCGAGCGCGACCGAGACGGCCGACTCCGTCTCCAGCACGCCCACCAGGTCGTAGCCGGGGGTGAACCCGGGCAGCGGCTGGAACACATAGCCGCCGCGGCGGGCCAGCAGGTCGGTGGCTCCGACGGAGGCGTGGGTGACCCGCACGACCACCTCCGTGCCCCGGGGAGGGCGCAGCGACTCCTCCGCCAGCACCAGGGCCGATGCGTCGCCGAACCGGGAGACCTGGATCGCGCGTCTGTCCGCCATCGTCGGGCTCAGCCCGCGGTGCGCTGCTGCAGCAGGCCGGCGCGCTCCGGATGGGCGTCGAACCATTGCGCGACGTACCAGCACATCGGCACGATCTGCAGGCCTCCGGTGCGCTCGATGTCGTCGACCGCGTACTCGACCAGCTGTGCGGCGTAGCCGTTCCCGCGCTGCGCCGGCATCGTGAACGACCGCGTCAGGGAGATCGAGCCGCCCAGGATGCGGTAGTCGAGCACGCCGACCAGCTCGCCGTCCCGATGCATCGCGTAGCGGCTCGCATCCGTCTCATTGCTGAACTCGGTGACCATGCGCCCATGGTACGACCGTCGCCTCCCGCCGGGCCGACCGTCGCGCGTCGCAGGCGGCCGGGGTAGTCTGACGCTGTGGGAGCCCGACCCGCACCGGGGATTCTCACGCGCAGTCCGCGACCAGTCACAGCAGGCCAGGCCGCCGGCGACACCCGTCGCCCGCGACGACGAGACTCTGGAGAACACCCCGTGACGCTCGCCCGCACGTCGACCGCCCACCCGTCTGCCCTGGCGCCTGCGCACGAGGCGCTGCTCGCCCAGGTGCCCATCGGCGAACGCTCCGTGATCGAGACCGAGACGGTCGCCTACGACCACGAGGGCCTCGCGCTCGAGGGGTACCTCGCCAGGGATGCGCAGGCCGACGAGCGGCGACCGGCCGTGCTGCTGCTGCACGACTGGCACGGGGTCGGCGACACGGTGAAGATGCGCGCCCAGATGCTCGCGCGCTGCGGGTACGTGGCGTTCGCGGCCGACCTGTACGGCGCCGACGTGCGTCCGGAGGGGGACGCCGCACGGGAGGTCGCCGGGACGTACTACCGCGACTTCGCCCTGCTGCGCGCCCGCGTCGCGGCCGGCTTCAGCTGGCTGCAGCAGCACCCCGCCGTCGATCCGGCGCGCCTCGTCGTCATCGGCTACTGCTTCGGCGGCACCGCCGCCCTCGAGTTCGCGCGCACCGGCGCCCCGGCGCGCGGTGTCGTCTCGTTCCACGGCGGTCTGATCGCGCACGACCCCTCGGATGCGGGCGAGATCGCCGCGTCCTTGCTGATCCTCACCGGCGGCGACGACGCGGTCGTCCCCGACTCCGCGGTCGCCGCCTTCCAGGACGAGCTGCGCGGGGCGCCGCATGTGGACTGGCAGGTGACCACGTATTCGGGGGCACCGCACGCCTTCACCATCCCGGGCCGCGAGAGCTACCGCCCGGTCGCCGACGCCCGCAGCTGGCGGGCCCTGGTCTGCTTCCTCGACGAGGTGTTCGCCTGATGGAGCACCCTCTGCTCTTCGAGCCGGGCGACGAGCTGGTCGCCCGCGTGCGTGCCCGCAGCCTGCGGCTCCCGGAGGCCGTCGAGATCCTCACCCACGGCCGCCCTGCCTTCAAGGCGGGGGAGAAGGGGCGCGTCTTCGCTCTCGTCGGCGCCATGATGGACCGCACCGATTCGGTGGTCTTCAAGCCCGATCCGGCCGAGAGCCCGGCGCTCCGCGAGGACCCTCGGGTCTTCATCCCGAAGTACTGGGGGCCGAGCGGTTGGCTCGGGCTCGACGTCGATCGCGCCTGGCCGGACGACGCGGACGAGTGGGTGCAGCTCGGCGAGCTGATCGAGACCTCGTTCCGGCAGGTCGCGCTCCGCCGCCAATTGGCGGTCTTGGATGCGGTCATGTAAGCTCTAACCCGGCCCGCGTGAGAGCGTGGAGGTCATGCGCCACTAGCTCAACGGATAGAGCATCTGACTACGGATCAGAAGGTTGGGGGTTCGAA
>NZ_AYMR01000004.1 GCF_000633535.1 Leifsonia aquatica H1aii
GACGGCGTGTCGTGACAGATGGATGGCGTGGCTGTGGAGAACTCCGGCAGCCGGCGCGGGGGCGTGGGAGGGTGGCGCGATGCAGCCCACGCCCCTCCCTCCGGAGTTCCGGAACGACCCGTTCCGCGTTCGTGATGCACGCGCGGCCGGGATCTCGTCGTCCCGCCTCCGGCGCGCCGATCTGAGTCGGCCCACCCACGGCGTGCGGTCCGCGACGCCGGCACGGCTCGACGACACCGCCGGACGCTGTCGAGAGCTGCTGCCGGTCCTTCCGGACGAAGCGATCTTCAGCCACGCGACCGCCGCGGTCCTGCATGGGCTGCCGGTCCCCGCACGTCTGCACGACGGTCCGCTCCATGTCGCCGTGCCCCACCCGACGCGCGCGCCTCGTCGGCCGGGTGTCGTCGGGCACCAGCTGGAACGCATCGAACGGGTGCGGGTGGGCGGCATCCCCACGTCGTCTCGGCTCGAGACGTGGGTGCAGCTCGGCGCGCTGCTCCCCGTGGACGACCTCGTCGTCGCCGGGGATGCGCTGCTGCGCCGCCACGACCCGCACACCTCGATCGTCGCCATCGACTTCGCCGTGGACGCCGCCGCCGGTCGCCCCGGCATCCGTCGGCTCCGCACGGCACTCACGTTGATCAGGCCGCGCACGGATTCCCCGATGGAGACGGTGCTCCGGCTTGCGATCGTCCGCGCCGGTCTGCCCGAGCCGAGCATCAACCATGTGATCCCGACGCCGACTCGCGACTATCACGCCGATCTCGCGTACCCGGCGCTCCGAGTCGCGATCGAGTACGACGGCGACCACCATCGCACGGACGCCGCGCAGTTCCACACCGACATCGACCGCCTCTTCGAGATCGAGGCGGCCGGATGGCGCGTGGTCCGGCTGAACCGGTCCCACCTCACGCCCGACGCTGCACTCGCGATCGCACGAATCACAAGCGCGATGGCAACCAGTGGCCACGACACGCCGTGGGCGCGACGCCTCTGACGGCGTGTCGCGACAAGTGGTTCAGGCGGGGAGGGAAGGGAGGGCGCAGGAGTCGCCGTCGCAGGCGGCGGCGGAGGCGTCGCCGAGGGGGATGAGAGTGAAAGGGGCGGCGGACGCGGCGACCACGGCCCCGGTCACGGCCCCGGTCTCGGCGGGGGCGGCGCTCATGCGGTCGCCGCCTCGCGCTCGCCCCAGACCTGCTCGAGCACCTGGGCGAAGGTCGCGGCGTCCTGAGCTCCGGAGACGCCGTACTTGCCGTCGATCACGAAGAACGGGACGCCGTTGATGCCGAACTCGGTGGCGGTCCGCTGGTCCTCGCGCACGTCGGCGAGGTACTGCTCCGACTCCAGCGCGGCGAGGGCCTCGGCGCGGTCGAGGCCCACGGAGGCGGCGAGGTCTGCGAGGTCCTCGACGCGCCCGACGTGGCCGCCCTCGATGAAGTAGGCCTTGAACAACCGCTCGGCCAGCTCGAGCTGCTTGCCGTTCGCCTTCGCGAAGTGCAGGAGCTCGTGCGCCTTGACCGTGTTGGTGTGCTTGAGGCTGTCGAAGTCGTAGTCCAGGCCCACGGAGGAGGCGATGCCGGTGACGCGCTCCAGCATCTGCTGCACCTGCTCGGCGGCCATGCCCTTGTGCCCGGCGAGGAAGTCGATCTCGCTGCCGTCGAAGTCGACCGGGGTGTCCGGCGAGAGCTCGAAGGAGTGGTACTCGACCTCGACGTCGCGGCCGTCGCCGGCTCCGGCGAAGAGGCCGCTGCCGGCCTCGAACTTGCGCTTGCCGATGTAGCACCACGGGCACGCGATGTCGGACCAGATGTCGATCTTGATGGGTTCGCTCACATCGGCCTCAACGTCGTGCACCGCTGCAACTATTCCGAACCGGACGAGGCCGCCGAACCCGACGAACCCGACGAACCCGACGAACCCGACGAACCGCCGCCCTCGGCGGTGGGCGTGTCGACCGCCCCGCCGAAGCGACGGTTGCGGCGCGCGTACAGCCCGACGGCCTCCCACAGGTCCGTGCGGCTGAAGTCCGGCCACAAGGTGTCGAGGAACACCATCTCGGCGTACGCGCTCTGCCAGAGGAGGAAGTTGCTGGTGCGCTGCTCCCCCGAACTGCGTACGAAGAGGTCGACGTCGGGCATGTCGGGCAGGTAGAGGTGGCGCTGGATGGTCTTCTCCCCCACCGCGGACGGCTTCAGCCGGCCCGCGGCGACCTCCTGGGCGATGGAGCGGACGGCGTCGGCGATCTCGGTCCGTCCGCCGTAGTTGACGCACATCGTCAGGGTGAGCACGTCGTTCCCCGCGGTCAGCTTCTCGGCGTACTGCAGCTCCTTGACGACCGACCCCCACAGACGCGGCTTGCGGCCGGCCCAGCGCACCCGGACACCCCACTCGTTGAGCTGGTCGCGCCGGCGGTGCAGCACGTCGCGGTTGAAGCCCATGAGGAAGCGGACCTCGTCGGGCGACCGCTTCCAGTTCTCGGTCGAGAACGCGTAGACGCTCAGGTGCTTGACACCGATCTGGATGGCGCCGGCCACGACGTCGAGCAGCGACGCCTCCCCCGCGCGGTGTCCCTCGATGCGGGTCAGGCCCTGCCGATTGGCCCAGCGTCCGTTCCCGTCCATCACGATCGCGACGTGCCCTGGCACCACGGCGGCGGGCAGGGCAGGCGGATACACGCCGGTCCAGTCGAGCGGGCGGTACTCGACCGCGTCCTTGTGCGTGTAGGGCTTGGGGCTCATGCGCTCCCCTTCTCGTCGTGGTGGACGTGCTGCAGGGAACGGAGGCCGCGCTCCAGATGCCACTGGGTGTAGGCCGAGACGACGCCGTTCGCCCGGGAGCGGGTGGTGTCGTCCGCCGCGTCGGCGGCCGCCCAGTCGCCGGTCAGCAGTGCGCCCAGCAGGTCGATCGTCGCCGGGTCGACCCGCGGGGCACCGCTCGGCGCGCACTCCGGACAGACCACGCCGCCGAGCTGGACGACGATGTGGTCGTGCGGTCCCGGACGCCCGCACCGCGAGCAGTCGAGGAAGCTGGGCGCCCAGCCCGCGAGGGAGAGCGCCCGCAGCAGGTAGGAGTCCAGCGTGAGGGTCGGTGGGTGCTCGCGGCGCGACAGCGAGCGCAGCGCTCCGACGAGCAGCAGGTACTGCTGCAGGGAGGCTTCCGCGTCGGTCAGCCGGTCGGCGGTCTCCACCATCGCGCTGGCCGCCGTGTAGCTGGCGTAGTCGTCCGCGATGAGCGCGCCGTAGGAGCCGAGGGACTCCGCCTGCGTGATCACGTCGAGCGTGCGCCCTTCGTAGAGCTGCAGGTCGGCGACCATGAACGGTTCGAGCCGCGCCCCGAACCGCGAGGCCGTGCGCCGCACCCCCTTGGCGACCGCACGGATCTTGCCGTGCTGGCGGCTGAGGAGCGTGACGATACGGTCGGCTTCGCCCAACTTGTGGGTGCGCAGCACGACGGCTTCATCACGGTAGACGGGCACCCCTCCAGTATCGCGCGTCCGACCGACAGCCTCGCGCAGCGCCGCATGGTAGAAGTGACTGTGAGCACGACCGCCGCCCTGACCATCCCCCTCTGGGGCGACCTCGTCGCCGTCGGCATCGGCAGCCTCCAGGGGGCGATGTTCGCCTCCGGTTTCCGCGATCGACGGCTCGATCTGCTCGGCGTCGCGATCATCGGCGTCGCCACCGGCGTCGGCGGCGGTCTGCTGCGCGACCTGCTCCTGAACGTCACACCGGTCGCACTGCAGTCCAATTGGTACCTGCCGGCGACCGTCGTCTCCGCCCTGGTCGGGATGCTGCTGGTCCGCCTGTTCCGTCGGCTGGACCCGCTGATCACCTTCCTGGACGCCCTCACCATCGGCCTGTTCGGCGCGATCGGCGCGAGCAAGGCGCTCTCGCTGGGGCTGCCGGAGGTTCCCGCCATCTTCGTGGGGGTGCTGGCGGCCGTCGGCGGGTCGATCCTGCGCGACGTGCTGCTCAACCTGCCGATCGCGCTGATGCACGTCGGCTCTCTCTACGCGGTCGCCGCGGGAGCAGGCACCGTCGTGCTGGTCGTCCTGGTCGATCTCGGAGCACCGCTCACGGTCGCCGCTCTGCTCTGCGTGGTCGTCACCCTGATCATCCGGTTGCTCGCGGTGCGTTTCGGCTGGAGCCTGCCGGAGCAGCGGGAGCTGGGCCGGATCCCGCGGGTGCGCTGGCCGCGGCTGACGCGCCGCCCGGTCGATGCGCACGTGGACGAGCGCACCGACACCGGCGCCATCCCCCGCTACCGCATCGAGAAGCCCGACGACCCCGTCCAGTAGCGCGGCGCCCCAGGATCCGGCCCTCTGCGATCCGGCGCCCTGGCGATCCGGAGCCTCGAGATCCCGCGCACTGCGATCCGGCACTCCCCGATCCGGCGCCCCGCGTTCCGGCACCCCGCGACGTGGCGTCGAGCGCCGTCGCACCCGCCGCCCAGGCCGCCACACGCCGCCCGCACGACGGAACGCCGCCCACCTCGTGGACGGCGTTCCGGGCGACCGGTTCAGGCGCTGACGAGCTCGGCGTCCTCCGCCTGACCCGCCGAGGCGCGCACCGCGCGGTTGACGGCCGAGACGACCGCCTTGAACGACGCGGTGGTGGTGTCGGCGTCGATCCCGACGCCCCAGAGGCGCACCCCGTCCACGTCGAGTTCGATGTAGGCCGCGGCCAGCGCCGACTCGCTCGCCGACAGCGTGTGCTGCGAGTAGTCGTAGAGGTGCGCGTTGATGCCGCGGGCGTTCAGGATGTCGATGAACGCGGCGATCGGCCCGTTGCCCTCTCCGCTGACCTTCGAGACGGTGTCGCCGTCGCGCAGGGTGGCGGTGAGGGTCACGTGGTCGCCGGACTCGTTCGTGGTCGAGGTGCTGCCGAGCTCGAACCGGCCCCACTTGGCGTCGGCGTCGGAGGCCGGCGCGGGCAGGTACTCGTCCTGGAAGACGTCCCAGATCTGCTCGCTGGTGACCTCGCCGCCCTCGGCGTCCGTCTTCGCCTGCACGACGCCGGAGAACTCGATCTGGAGCTTGCGCGGCAGGTCGAGCGCGTGGTCGGTCTTCAGCAGGTAGGCGACGCCGCCCTTTCCGGACTGCGAGTTGACGCGGATGACCGCCTCGTAGCTGCGGCCCAGGTCCTTCGGGTCGATGGGCAGGTACGGCACGGCCCAGACCAGGTCGTCGACCGACTTCCCCTCGGCCTCGGCCTGCGCGGCCATCGCCTCGAAGCCCTTCTTGATGGCGTCCTGGTGCGAGCCGCTGAAGGCGGTGAAGACCAGGTCGCCGCCCCAGGGGCTGCGCTCGCCGACCGGCAGCTGGTTGCAGTACTCGACCGTGCGCTTGATCTGGTCGATGTCACTGAAGTCGATCTGCGGGTCGATGCCCTGCGTGAAGAGGTTGACGCCCAGCGTGACCAGGTCGACATTGCCGGTGCGCTCGCCGTTGCCGAACAGGCAGCCCTCGATGCGGTCGGCGCCGGCCATGTAGCCGAGCTCGGCCGCCGCGACGGCGGTGCCGCGGTCATTGTGCGGGTGCAGCGACAGGATGACGTTCTCGCGGTGGTTCAGGTGGCGCGACATCCACTCGATCGAGTCGGCGTAGACGTTGGGCGTCGCCATCTCGACCGTCGCGGGCAGGTTGATGATGACCTTGCGCTCTGCCGTGGGCTCGAAGATCTCGATCACCTGATTGCAGATGTCGGCGGCGAACTCGAGCTCGGTTCCGGTGTAGCTCTCGGGCGAGTACTCGTAGTAGATCTCGGTGCCGGGGACCAGCGCCTCCATCTGCCGGCAGAGCCGGGCGCCGGCGAGGGCGATGTCGACGATGCCCTGCTGGTCGGTGCGGAAGACGACGTCGCGCTGCAGGATGCTGGTCGAGTTGTAGAGGTGCACGATGGCCTGCTTGGCGCCGATCAGCGACTCGTAGGTGCGCTTGATCAGGTGTTCTCGCGCCTGGGTCAGCACCTGGATCGTGACGTCGTCCGGGATCGCGCCCTCCTCGATGAGGCTGCGGACGAAGTCGAAGTCGGTCTGGCTCGCGCTCGGGAAGCCGACCTCGATCTCCTTGTAGCCCATCCGGACGAGCAGGTCGAACATGATGCGCTTGCGCTCGGGGCTCATCGGGTCGATCAGCGCTTGGTTGCCGTCGCGCAGGTCGACGGCGCACCAGCGCGGCGCGACGGTGATGCGGTTGTCCGGCCAGGTGCGGTCCGGCAGGTGGACGCGGATCTGCTCGTGGAACGGACGGTACTTGTGAATCGGCATGGCGCTCGGCGCCTGCGTGTTCTTCATGGTCTGAATTCTCCTCGCGGGGTGGTGTGGAGAGCCGACGACGAACTCCGCGACGAGGGAGGCCCGGAACTAGGACTCGTCGCGGCAGCTAAGAAGGAGCAGACCGTACACAGCAACGAGAGTACCACGCATGGTCAGGAGCGACCGCGGGCCAGCGACGCCGCCTGACGCACCGAGAGGTCGGGGAGATAGGCGCGCGCGAGCCCGATCCCGATCTCCGGCAGCGCGACCGGATCGGGGTAGGCCATGATCAGCGGGTGCAGCTCGGGTTGGAACTTCTGCTTGAAGTTCAGCAGGGAGCGGAAGCCGTAGACGGGCTCGAGCGAGGTGCTGAGGTAGCCCAGGATGCGGTCCATGCCGCTCTTCTCGCCGTCCGGGGTGCCGGCCGTGTGGGCGAGCGGCGCCGCCGAGAGGCTCATGAACTCGATGCCGTCGGCCTTCATCCGCGTGGCCGCCTCGGCGATCAGGAACTCCATCACTCCGTTGATGCTGCCCGGGCGGCGGCGCATGAAGTCGAGGGTCCAGCCGATCACGACCCCGTCGCGCCAGGTCGGCAACCAGCTGGTGACGCCCTCGATCCGGCCGCTCTCGTCGATCGCGAGCATGAGGCGGACCGCCGGGTCGCGCAGCTCGTCGATGCCCCCGAGCGTGAAGCCCATCTCCGGCAGGTCCTTCTCGGCCACCCACTGCTCCGAGATGTCGGAGATCTGCACCGTCGCACTGAGCGGGAGCGCAGGATACGAGGTCCACTCGGCGCGGATCCCGGCGCGCTGCGCACGGTTGATGGACGTGCGGACGTCCTGCCACTTCTTGCCGGTGGTCGCCCAGTTCTGCGGCCGGATCACCGTCTCCTCCGCGACCGTCATCGTCGACCAGCCCATGCGCTCGAACAGCGGTTCGTATTCGTCCTCCACGCTGTAGTAGACGGGGATCCAGCCGTTGTCGTCGCAGTAGCGGGCGAATCGCTCGATGGCGCGGTCATGCGGAGCCGGCGCGCCGAACGGGCCGCCGGTCGTGATCGCGACCCGGCCGACCACCCGGTAGGCGATCGCGCCGCCACCGTCGGGGTCGAACCAGTGGCTCGTGCCCGGCCAGGTCGCCATGAACGAGAGCGCGTCACCGCCGCCGCGGGTCAGCAGCGCACGGACGCGGGCCGCCTCGTCGGCGGTGCGCCCGACGGCCCCGCGACCGAGCATGGGCGGGATGGCCGCGGCGATGACGATCAGCCAGAACAGCGTCCCGATGTTGTGGTAGACGATGGTCGCCAGTGGCGTCGTCGGCAGGTACTGCACCGGCTCGCGGCGCAGGAAGCTCACCGGGACGAATCGCTCGAACACATCGTCGAGCAGGTCGCCGATGTCGATCGGACGGGTGAAGCCGGTGTCGCGCTGCAGCCAGCCGACCAGCACGTACAGGGCGGCGAGTCCCAGGCCCGAGAGCACGACCGTGAGCACGTAGCGCCGCACGGCCCGGGCGGTGGGCAGCACCGGGAAGTGCCGGCGGAGGACGATCAGCAGGATCGCCATGACCAGCGGCACCGCCGAGGAGATCGCGAGGATCGCGGTGACCTCCCAGTAGCGCGCCGAGACTGCGGCGCGCGCCCCGCCGGCGACCGGGAGGATGCCGAAGTAGAGCATCGAGAGGATCGCGAGGAGACCGTTCACGCCGACGGCGAGCCACACGGCGAACCGCCGGCCGCGCAGGAGGCCGAAGGCCGCCACCAGGAGCACCAGGAGCGGCAGCACCGAGAGCAGAACCGGCCCGAGGCCGTTGATCCGCTCGAGCGTGATGTCGCGCACGCAGTCGCGGGTGACGGCGAACGCCTGGCAGCGCTCGAGCACGTTCCCCCGGTTCGCGACGTCGTCGCTGAACAGGAGGGCGATCGGCGAGAGGAGGCCGTACCGCGAGCGGGTGAGCAGCCCGATCACCGGGCCGATGGCGGTGACCGCGACCGCGGAGGCGAGGAGCACCCGGATCTCGTGATGGGAGCTGCGCTGCCACCCGCGGGCCCGTCCACCGCGGTTCAGGAGGGCGCCCAGGGCAAGACCCGCGAGCACCGCGAGCAGGCGGTCGAGGTCGGAGGGGAACCCGGAGTAGAGCAGGAACATGATCGCGACCAACAGCGTGATCACGCGGATCCGGCGTCGCCAGAGCGCGCCGGCGAACGCGCTCGCGGTCATGATCGTCCCGCCGATGGCCGTGAAGACGTCGAGCGCGACGAGCCCGTGGACGTTGCGCGACCACATCTCCCCCGTCTGGCTGCCGATCAGCTGGACCGCCGACCCGACGACGATCCCGACCACCGGTGTGACGACGAACGCCAGCGCCGTGCGCCAGGTGCGCATCAGGTGCTCGGAGGCCCCGACCAGGAGGACGAGCAGCACCAGACCGAGGATCAGCTCGGCGATGTCGCTCGTGAACAGCACGGACGTGACCGGCGACCACCAGTGGCCGTCGGCGATCTGCGCGGCACCCGTGCCCACCCAGATGCGCAGCGGCCGGTGCGGGCCGTGCAGCGGGCCTGTCACGAGGGCGAGCACCAGGACGAGCACCGTGACGCCGAGGGTGAACGGGTAGCGGGCGACGATGCGCCCGACACGGTGGATTCCGCGCTCCTCCGTCTGGATCGCGAGGGCGCCGGTGAGCGGCAGAGGTTCGCGCGGTCGGTCAGCGGCCGGTTCCGACGCGGGCGGTTCCGACGCGGGCGGCTGCGGCGCGCTCGGCTGTTCGGCGGGCGGCTGCGGCGCGCTCGGCTGTTCGGCGCTCGGCTGTTCGGGCCGCTCCGGCGCGTTCTCCCCCGGACCGCTCATCGTTCCAGTCCCATCTGACGTGCGATGGCCGGGAAGCCGTCCTGCAGAGTGTGACGCACGGTGTTCCAATCGTGCGCGGTCCCCGGGGAGATCAGCAGTTCGCTGTGGATCCCCGCCGCGGTGGCCGCCGCATCCAGCGTCCGGGCGAACGCGGTGTACTTGGCATCGTTCTGCCCGACGCCGAACACGATGGTGGAGTCCTTGTAGGGCGCCTTCGCCTTCATCATGGCGAGCGGCTGTGCCGCCTCGAATGCGGCGGTGGAGCCGCCGAACCCGGTGTCGATCGTCAGCGTCCGGTCCCCCAGGGTCGGGCCGAGCTCGCTGGAGGACGCCAGCGCCGAACCGAACAGCTCCGGGTGCCCTGTGGCGAACTGCACGGCGCAGGTCGCACCCTGCGAGTAGCCGAACACGCCCCAGGCGGCCGGATCGCTGCTCACCCGGAGGTGGGACGACACCCAGTTGCGGACGTCCGTCAACAGATAGGTCGCCGAGTCGCCGTACTCGCGCGAGTCCACGCACATCGGGTTGCGGCCGGGGCCGCCCAGCTGGTCCGCGGCGACGACGATCGGCGCGTAGCCGTCGTGCGCCGCGGCGAAGGCGTCCATCGCGGGCGCGAGCCGCCCGGCGGTGAACATGTCGGCCGGGGCTCCGGGCTGGCCGGAGAGCGCGTAGAGCACCGGGAGCGCCGGCGGATGCGCCGTCAGGGCGACCGGGGGCAGGTACACCACGGCCGTGCGCGCCGGGAAATGCGATTCGGTGGCCGGGATCTTCACCGTGCCCACCTGGCCCTTCGCCGGCACCGTCTGTCCGGTCGTCGCCGTCGAGGCGTAGTCCGTGCCGATGTCGAGCACCTCCCCCCGCTCCGCGTGCAGGTCGAGGGCCTTGTACGGCACGACCCCCAACGCATCGTCGAGATCACGGTACGCCCCGAAGTCGACATTGATGCCCGCCGCGGCGGTGACGAGGAAGACCGGGATGCTGACGATCGCGATCAGCTTGCGCCACCAGCGCGAGCGGAACAGGTTCGCGATCGCGAGGCTCACGCCGGCGAAGCCGAGCACCGCCCACCACGTCGTCACGGGGGTCAGCCCGACGCCGAACGCGTTGTAGACGTCGTCGGCGAGCCAGACGATCAGCCAGCCGACCAGACCGCCGGCCACCGCGGCGATCAGCCCGGCCGCCGTCCGCCGCGCGGTGGGGCGCAGCAGCAGGTAGAGGGCGAGGACCGCGGCGATGATGTCGACGGTGATGAGGAACGGCGGCTTGTCGATCCTCAACGTCATGAGCCAGTTCAGGGTGGGTCCTCTCCTCGGTGCGCTGCCATTATCCGGGTCACAGGTGGTCCCGAGCTGGAGCCGTGGTCAGGTTCAGGAAACTCGAAGGGGGCTATTCGACAGCGAGCGCGGCGACCGGGGTGATGCGCGTGGCCCGGCGGGTGGGGGCCAGCGATGCGAGCACCGCGAGCACGGCGCCGGCCAGGGCCACCACACCGAGGTACGCCCACGGCAGCACCGGGATCACGAAGCCGCCGCCGGGGATGCCCGCCAACAGGGACTGCGCGCCGGCCCAGCCGTAGACGGATCCCAGCACCAGCCCGGTGACGACGCCTGCGACGGTGATCTGCACGCTCTCGGCGAGGATCATCCGCCGCACCTGTCCACCGGTGAAGCCGAGCGCGCGGAGCAGGCCGAGCTCACGGGCACGCTGGAGCACGCTGAGGGCGAGGCTGTTGACCACACCGACCGCCGCGATCACCGCCGAGAAGCCCACCAGCACGCTGAACACGACCATCGTGACGGTGAGGATATTCTCAACACCCGCGTAGACCTCCGGCTGGTCGTGCGCCGCCTGCTGGATCATCTGGAGCCAGGACTGGGCGGCGACGACGAACATCGTGACGAGGGTCACCCCGATGACGAGACCGATCGTCGTCCGCGAGCTGCGCTCCGGGTTGCGCACCGCGTTCGCCGCCGCCAGGCGGGCGGCGGCGCCGCGCCCGAGCAGCAGTCCCGCTCCCCGCAGGACCGCGGGCAGGAACAGCGGCGCCGCGAGCACGATGCCCGTGAACGAGAGGATGCCTCCCGGGAAGGCGACGAGGATGCCGTACGGTCCGAGAGCCTCCAGGACAGGGACACCGCCGAACACTCCGAGCCCGAGCAGGACCCCCACCGCCAGCAGGGCGACGCCGACGGCGATGAGAGCGAGCGCGACGATCGTGCGGCCGCGGGTGCGCACCGCCGATGCCGGGCGCTCCTGCGCCGCGCCGAGCGCCTGCACGGGAGTGACGGTGAGCACGCGCCTGCTGCCGATCCAGGAGGCGAGCCAGGTCGTCAGCGCGACGATCACCACCGGCACGAGGAGAGTCGGGGTGAGGACGGGGTAGAGCCGGTCGGGCAGCACGCCGGCGACCGTCAGCAGCCGGGTCGCGAGCAGCGACAGCGCCGCGGCTCCCGCTCCCCCGGCCACCGCCCCGATGATCCCGACCGTGAGCCCCTCGCCCGCGACCGATCGCCGTTGCGCCTGCGCGCTCGACCCGATGAGCCGCAGCAGCGCGATGGTGCGGGTGCGTCCGGCGATGATGGTGGCGAACGTGTTGGTCGTCACGATCGCGCCCACATAGACCGCGATCACGAAGAAGACGGCGGAGACCATGGACAGCGCGATCTGCGCCGTCGTGCTCGCCCCGAGATCGGTGGCGCCGATGTAGGCGCTCAGGACGTTCGTGCAGGCCAGGAGTGCGACGCCGAACGCCGCGCTCAGGGCGGCGACCAGGATGCTCGCCCGGTGCTCGCGCGCGTTGGCCCGGAACGCCCGGATCACGCCAGGGCCTCCATCCCGAGCATGTACGCCGAGATCTCCTCGGCCGAGGAGCGGTCGCGTTCGGCGGCCACGCGGCCGTCGGCGAGGAAGACGATGCGGTCGGCGAAGCTGGCGGCCACCGGGTCGTGCGTGACCATCGCGATGCTCTGACCGTAGCTGTGGGCCGCCTCCCGCAGCACCGCGAGCACCTCGCGTCCCGTGCGCGAGTCCAGGTTGCCGGTCGGCTCGTCGGCGAAGACCAGGTCGGGCCGGGTGGCGAGCGCTCGCACGATCGCGACCCGCTGCTGCTGGCCGCCGGAGAGCTCGTGCGGCCGGTGCGTCAGGCGCGCCTGCAGGCCCAGCGATTCGATCAGGTGGTCGATCCACTCGCGCTCCGCGGCGGCCGGGCGGCGACCGTCCAGCTCGAACGGCAGGAGGATGTTCGCCTGCACGTCGAGCGTCGGGACCAGGTTGAAAGACTGGAAGACGAAGCCGACGCGCCGACGGCGCAGCAGGGTGAGCTCGGTGTCCGGCAGGCTCGTGATCTCGGTGTCGCCGAGGAAGACGCGTCCGCTGGTCACCGTGTCGAGCCCCGCCATCACGTGCATCAGGGTGGACTTGCCCGATCCGCTCGGACCCATGACGGCGGTGAAGCGCCCGGCGGGGATGCCGATGGTCACTCCATCGAGGGCGGCGACCCGGCCGGCTCCGGAGCCGTAGGTCTTGGTGGCGCCCTCGACGCGGGCGACGGGGGCGGGATCGGCGGCGCCCGCGGACGGCAGCGCAGTGGTCTCTGTCATACCTCCACGCTAGGAATCGGGCGCGCCCGGCGGATCGCGCTCAGGACCCATCCGCCATCCCTCCGGAGGATGATTCAGCCGGCGGTCCCGGTCAACCCGTGCTCGAACGCGTACACCACCATCTGCACCCGGTCCCGGAGCCCGAGCTTGGCCAGGATGCGCGAGATGTGGGTCTTCACCGTCGCCTCGCTGAGGAACTCGGATCCGGCGATCTCCGCGTTGCTGAGGCCCCGGGCCGCGAGGACGAAGATCTCCCGCTCGCGCGCCGTCAGCGTGGCGAACTCGACCGGCTGGGGGCGTTCGGCGCGCCCCTCGGAGAAGTACTGGAACAGTTCGCGCGTGGCACCGGCGGCGATGACCGCGCTGCCGGCGTGCACGGTGCGGATCGCCGCGAGCAGGAACTCGGGCTCGGCGTCCTTGAGCACGAATCCGCTCGCTCCACCGCGGATCGCCCGGGCGGCGGCCTCGTCCAGATCGAACGTGGTGAGCACCACGATGCGGGGCGGCGTGCGTCCCTCGCGCTCCGCCGCGGCGATGATCGCGCCGGTCGCGGCGATGCCGTCCATCACCGGCATGCGGATGTCCATCAGCACCACGTCCGGACGGGCACTGCGGGCGAGGTCGACGCCCTCCTGGCCGTTCGCCGCCTCGCCGACGTACTCCAGATCGGGCTGCGAGCTCACCAGCATCCGCACCCCGGCACGGAAGAGCGCTTGGTCGTCCACCAGGAGCACCCGGATCGGATCGGGTGCCGCCGCCGACGTCGCGGGCGCAACCGGAGCGCTCTCGTCGCCGGTCACGCGGCCCCTCCCGCGGGCAGGAACGCGGATACGACGAACACCCCGTCCGACGGTGCTGCCGAGAGCGTGCCGCCGGCGAGGGAGGCGCGTTCGCGCATCCCGGGCAGGCCGTGGCCGATGCGCGGCAGCGTCCCGGTCGTGAGCTGATCGGCGGACAGGTGCTTCATGGTGTTCCTCACGGTGATGACGATGCCGGGCCCTCCGGCGCCGGGAGCGGTCTCGGCCAGGATGACGGCGGCTGGCTGGGTGGTGTCGCCGTGCCGGAGGGCGTTGGTCAGCGCCTCCTGCACGATGCGGAAGGCGGCGATCTGCTGGGCGGAGCCGAGCGTCTCGAACGAGCCGAACCGCTCCAGCGAGACCGCCAGCCCCGCAGCCCGGATGTGCTGAACGGTCTCGCCGATGTCGTCGATGCCCGGCTGCGGTCCCTCGGGTTGCGACTGACGCAGCTCGGCGAGCAGCACGCGCACGTCGCCGAGGGCCGAGCGCGCCGTCGCCGCGATCGTGGTGAGCGCCTCGTCCACGGCATCCGGATCGGTGTGCCGGGCGTAGCGCGCGCCGTCGGCCTGGGCGATCACGACGGCGAGCGAGTGGGCGACGACGTCGTGCATGTCCCGGGCGATGCGGGTGCGCTCCTGCTCGACGACGACGACCTCCTCCGCCCGATTGCGGTCGAGCTCGGCGACGGTCTGCGCGTAGCGGGAGAACCGGGCCGCCCGCCAGGTGCGCATCAGCAGCCCGAGCACCCAGGACAGTCCCAGCACGGTCACGCTGACCACGAACAGGAAGGCGAACTGCAGCGCGATGCTGGTGATGGCCGATGAGAGGAGGTTGAAGTAGTCCTGCGCGAGGGCGCTCGTGACCGAGAGGTACAGCGCGGCGACCAGGGCGCCGAGGCCCGCGGAGACCAGGCCGACCCACCGGACGACACGGTCGCCGTACGCGGCGGTCGCGTAGAGCACGAGCAGCACGCCCAGATCGCTCGCCAGGATGCTGTTGCCGGTCGTCATCTGGATGACGGCGGCCAGCCAGGCCAGCGCGAGAGCGACCGGCGGTGAGAGCCGGCGCAGGGCCACCGCGACGGTGAAGACCGTGAGGACCACGATTCCGGAGCGGCCGCCGTCGTGGCTGAAGCCGAACACGTTCGAGGAGTCGATCAGCAGGCAGAACACGGCGAACGCCGCCGCACCCGCGATGTCGAAGGTCAGCTGGCCGCGGCGCAGGCGGCGCACCAGCCCGGGCCGGTCGGGGTCGCTCTCGGTCACGACCGCCCCGCCCGACGAGGCGAGCCAGACCAGGACCGACCCGCGCTGGCCCGTTCCGCCCGGCGTCGGCGCCGCCGGCTCGAACGCACGCTGGCGGGCGACCAGGTAGCCCAGCAGCCAGGCGAGCAGGAAGGCCACGATCATCAGCAGGCTCATCAGGAGCAGCCCGACGCCCTGGCTCGTGTAGTAGCCGGCGATCACCGGACCGAACTGCAGGAACTTCAGCTCGCCGCGGACGGTGAACAGGAACGCCATCGCCGGTCCGAACAGGATGGCCGACCCGAAGGCGAACCACCGCAGCACCGCGCCGCCGTGCGCGGCGATGCCGAACACGGTCGCGAACACCGCGACGGCGGCGATCACCCGGAACGCGCTCGGCAACGGATCCGGCTCCGTCAGCTCCAACAGGATCGCCGTCCAGACGATCCCGAGCGCGACGCCGGGAAGCACGCGGGACAGGGCGACGGCGGCGCAGTAGAACAGCAGAGCGAGCGCCGACAGGGCGGTGGGGAGCCCCGCGATCAGCCAGGCCGCGAACAACAGCACCGCGACCGCGGGTTCGAGCACCCAGCGGCGCGGTGCGAGCGCGCTCAGGACGCGGGTGCGGTCGGCCATGCCTCTACGGTACGGTCCCCGCGCGGCCGGGACCGCATCCGTCCGCGGGAATCATCCTGCCGATGTACGGGACGGCGGGTCAGAATCCGAGGCGGCCGAGCTGCTTCGGATCGCGCTGCCAGTCCTTGGCGACCTTCACCCGGATGGAGAGGAAGACGTGCTGCCCGAGCAGTTTCTCGATCGGCTCGCGCGCAGCCGCCCCGACATCGCGCAGCCGGCTGCCGCCCTTCCCGATCACGATCGCCTTCTGGCTGTCGCGCTCGACGAAGAGGTTGGCGTAGACCTCGACGAGGTCTTTGTCGTCGCGCTCGATGATGTCGTCGATGGTCACGGCGAGCGAGTGCGGGAGTTCGTCCTGCACCCCCTCCAGCACGGCCTCGCGGATGTACTCAGCGATCCGGTCCTCGAGGCCCTCGTCGGTGATCGCGTCCTCCGGGTACAGCGGACCGGGCGACGTCGGCAGCAGCTTCATCAGCTCGCCGGTGAGGGTGTCGAGCTGGATGGCGCTGGTCGCCGAGATCGGCACGATGGCCTCCCACTCGCGCAGCTCCGCCAGCGCCAGCAGCTGCTGCGCGACCTGCGGACGGCTCGCCTTGTCGATCTTCGTGACGATCGCGACCTTCTTCGCCGACGGGTAGTCGTCGAGCTGGTCGTTGATGAACCGGTCACCCGGACCGATCTTCTCGTCCGCCGGCACGCAGAAGCCGATCACGTCCACGTCGCCGAGCGTCGACTGCACGAGCGTGTTGAGCCGTTCGCCGAGCAGGGTGCGCGGCCGGTGGATGCCGGGCGTGTCGACCAGGATGAGCTGACCGGCCTTCTGGTGCACGATGCCGCGGATGGCGCGGCGGGTCGTCTGGGGCTTCGAGCTCGTGATCGCGACCTTCTCCCCCACGAGGGCGTTGGTCAGCGTCGACTTGCCGACATTGGGTCGGCCGACGAACGACACGAATCCGGCGTGGTACTCGGTCACGGGCGTACTTCCTTCTCGCGTCTGTCGCGCTTCTGGTTCTTGTCCTCGCCGCGCTGCCTGTCCTCCGCGCGGTGGAAGGTAATCGACGGCTCGGGCTCGGGCAGGAGGGCGGTGTCGCGCTCCACCAGGACGGTGCTCACGTGCTTGTGGCGACCCTCGATCCGATCCACCGTGAAGCGCAGACCGTGCACCCCGATCGTGGAGCCGACCTCGGGGAGGCGGCCCAGTGCTTTCGCGACGAGACCGCCGACGCTGTCGACGTCCTCGTCCTCGATCTCGAGGTCGAACAGCTCTCCCAGGTCGTCCAGCGGCAGCCGTGTCGCGATGCGGTAGCCGCCCGAGCCGAGCGGTTGGATGAGCTCGACCTCGTGGTCGTACTCGTCGGAGATGTCGCCGACGAGCTCCTCGATCAGGTCTTCGAGGGTGACGAGTCCCGCGATTCCGCCATACTCGTCCACCACCATCGCCAGGTGGTTCGACTCGCGCTGCATCTCGCGCAGCAGCGCGTCGGCCTTCTGCGACTCCGGCACGAACAGGGCGGGCCGGGCGATCTCCCCCATCGTCAGCCCTTCCGCGCCGAGCGGGCGCTCGAAGCTGAGCTTGGCGACGTCGCGCAGGTAGAGCACTCCGACGACTTCGTCCGGGTCGCCGTCGATGACCGGCATGCGCGAGACGCCCTTGCTGAAGAAGAGTCCCATCGCCGTGCCGAGACCCGCCGACGTGTCGAGGGCGATCATGTCCGTGCGCGGGATCATCACCTCGCGCACGACGGTGTCGCTGAACTCGAAGATCGAGTGGATCAGCTCTCGGTCGTCCTCCTCGAGCACGTCGAATTCGGTCGCTTCGTCCACGATGCTGAGCAGCTGCTCCTCGCTCGTGACCGGCGCCGAGCGGGCGCGCGACGGCGTCACCCTGTTGCCGAGCGCCACGAGGCCGCCCGGGATCGGGCCGAGCACGACCCGCACGAAGCGCACCAGCCCGGCCGTCGCGCGCAGGAGCCCGGTGGAGTTCGCGCGGCCGACGCTGCGCGGGCTCACCCCGACCAGCACGAACGACACACCGGTCATGATCAGGGCGGCGAGGATCAGCGAGATCCACCACTCGTCGAAGATCTGCTCGAAGGCGAGCGTGACCAGCACGGCCGCCGTGGTCTCCGCGATGATGCGGCTGAAGTTGACGGCGTTGAGGTACGGGCCGGGGTCGTCGGAGATCGCCAGCAGGGCCTTCCTCGACCGGGACGTCTCGGCCAGATCGGCGAGGTCCCCGCGCGACTGCACGCCGAGGGCGGAGTCGACCGCCGCCATCAGACCGCCGAAGGCGACGAGCAGGAAGGCGACGACGAAGAACAGCGCCGTGAGCATCGGACTCCCTAGCGCTGACGGTCGTAGCGGGCGAAGCCCACCAGGATGTCGCGCTGGATCCCGAACATCTCGCGCTCCTCCGCCGGCTCGGCGTGGTCGAAGCCCAGCAGGTGCAGGATGCCGTGGGTCGTCAGGAGCAGCAGTTCATCCATCAGGGTGTGCCCGGCGGTCTCCGCCTGCATCTGTGCCACCTGCGGGCAGAGCACCACGTCGCCGAGCAGGCCGGCCGGGGAGGGCTCCTCCTCGGTGCCGGGACGCAGCTCGTCCATCGGGAAGCTCAGCACGTCCGTCGGACCGGGCTCGTCCATCCACTGCACGTGCAGCTGCTCCATCGCAGCCTCGTCGACCAGGACGATCGCGAGTTCGGCGTCCGGGTGCACGTGCATGATGTCGAACGCGTAGGCGGCGAGGCGCTGGAGGGCGGCCTCGTCCACCTCGATCGTCGACTCGTTGTTGATCTCGATGCTCATGGCAGGCCTATCGTCGCTTCGGGAGGTGGTCGCGGGCGGCGCCGCGGCGCTCGGCACGGTTGGCGAACTCGGCCGCCTTCTCGCGTTCGTACAGGCGGGCCTGCTGCTTCGCGTCGTACTCGGTGTAGGCGTCGACGATGCGGCCCACCAGGGTGTGGCGCACGACGTCGTCGCTGGTCAGCTGGGCGAAGTGGATGTCGTCGACGCCCTTCAGCACGCGCGTCACCAGCCGGAGGCCGCTCGCCGCGTTCGGCAGGTCGATCTGGGTGATGTCGCCCGTCACGACCATGCGCGAGCCGAAGCCCAGCCGGGTGAGGAACATCTTCATCTGCTCGGGTGTGGTGTTCTGCGCCTCGTCCAGGATGATGAAGGAGTCGTTGAGCGTGCGCCCCCGCATGTACGCCAGCGGGGCGACCTCGATGGTGCCCGCTGCGAGCAGCTTGGGGACCAGCTCGGGATCCATCATCTCGTTCAGGGCGTCGTAGAGCGGACGCAGATACGGGTCGATCTTGTCGGTGAGGGTGCCCGGCAGGTAGCCGAGCCGCTCGCCCGCCTCGACGGCCGGGCGGGTCAGGATGATCCGGCTGACCTCCTTGCGCTGGAGGACCTGCACGGCCTTCGCCATCGCCAGGTAGGTCTTGCCCGTGCCGGCCGGGCCGATCCCGAACACGATGGTGCTCTCGTCGATCGCGTCGACGTACTTCTTCTGGCCGAGCGTCTTCGGTCTGATCGCCTTGCCGCGCGCCGTGAGGATGGCCTGACCGAGCACGTCCGCCAGGTTCACGGTCGTGTCGGTGTCCAGGATCTTCGCCGATGTCGTCACCTCGGCCGGGCTGATGTCCTGGCCGCTGCGGACCAGTTGCAGCAGCTCCTCGATCAGCCGGCGTGCGGCCTCGACCTGCGTCGCATCACCGCTCAGGGTGATCTCGTTGCCGCGGACGTGCACGCTGACCAGGGGGTACTGCCGTTCCAGCGTGGTCAGCAGGCGGTCCTGGGGTCCCAGCAGACGGACCATCTGGACGCCGTCGACGTGCAGACGCGCCTCGGCGGCCCCGTTCGACGCGGCGCCCGCCTCGGGCATCGGTTCGCTAGTCGGCAAGGCTTCCTTCCTCGAGCGACCCGCCGGGGCCGGCGCTCAGTACGTGGGCGTGCACATGGAATACGGTCTGTCCCGCGCCCGCACCGGTGTTGAAGACCAATCGGAAATCGCCTCCGGCTTCGGTCGCGAGCCGGTGGGCCACCGCGACCATCTCGGCCAGGAGGGCCGGATCGCCCGCTGCCAACTCCGTCACATCCCGGTACTGCTCGGTCTTGGGGACGACGAGCAGATGCACCGGAGCCTTGGGGGCGATGTCGCGGAACGCGATGATGCGCTCGCCGTCGTAGACGATGTCGGCCGGGATCTCTCCCGCGACGATGCGCGAGAAGATCGAGGGCTGTGCGCTTTCCATGACATCCATCCTATTCGCCCGCCCGGGAGGTTCGGCCAGGTCCGTGGCCGGCCACGGCGACTACCAGCGCCCGAGGGCGGCGTTCAGCACGGCGAGGGCGGCCGGACCGGCGGTGGAGGTGCGCAGCACGGTGTCGCCCAGCCGCACGATCCGCCCGCCCGCCGCACGCAGCGCGTCCAGCTCGGCAGGGGCGATTCCGCCCTCCGGGCCGACGACCAGCACCAGGTCGCGGTCGCCGGCGGTGACGGCCGTCAGAGGCGACTCCCCCGTCGGCTCCAGCACGAGGACGTCCGACTCCGTCGCCAGAGCGGCCACCTGCGCCGTGCCGGCCAACGCGCCGACCTCCGGCACCCAGGCCCGGATCGACTGCTTCGACGCCTCGCGCACGATCGTCGCCCAGCGCTCGCGACCCTTGGCGACCTTCGCCCCCTCCCAGCGCGAGACGGACCGGGCAGCCGACCACGGGACGACCCGGTCGACGCCGAGCTCCGTCGCCGCCTGGATCGCGAGCTCGTCGCGGTCGCCCTTCGCCAGTGCCTGCACCAGGGTGATGCGCGGGGCGGGCCGCTCGGTCTGCCAGGAGGAGGCCACCTCGATGGTGAGTTCGGCGCCGGTCGCGAACAGCACCTCGCCCGAGACCAGCAGCCCTCGGCCGTTCCCGATCTGCACGGTCTGGCCCGGGCGGGTGCGGTTCACGGTCGTGGCGTGCTTGGCCTCGGCACCGGTCAGCGTCAGGAGCGCACCGGGCTCCGCCGCCTCGAGGTCCTCGCGCAGGTAGAGCGAGCTCATCGGATCAGAAGTTCAGGAACCGGTCGCGGAGCTTCGCGAACAGCCCCTGCTGGAACCGGGCGAGCGAGGGCTCCACCGAGTGGTGGGTGGCCGCGAACTTCTTGATCAGCTCCTTCTCCTTGTGGTCGAGCTTCGTCGGAGTGACCACCTGGATGCCGACCCGCAGATCGCCGCGTCCGCTGCCGCGCAGGTGAGTGATCCCGCGGTCCTTCACGGTGACGATGTCGGCGCTCTGCGTGCCCGCCTTCAGCTCGAGGCGGATGTCCCCGTCGAGCGACTTCACCGTCGCGGTCGTCCCGAGGATCGCGTCCGCCATCGACACCTCGAGGGTGCACAGCAGGTCGTCGCCGTCGCGGCTGAACACGTCGTGGTGCTTCACCTTGATCTCGAGGTACAGGTCGCCGTTCGGGCCGCCGGCCGGGCCGGCCTCGCCGCTGCCCGGCATCTGCAGGCGCAGACCGGTGTCGACGCCGGCGGGGATGTCCACCGGCACGGTGCGCCGGGCCCGGACGCGACCCTGACCCTGGCAGGTGACACAGGGGGTGGCGATGATCGTGCCGTAGCCGCGGCAGCTGCCGCACGGGCTGGAGGTCATGACGTTGCCGAGCAGGGAGCGCACCGAGCGCTGGAGGCTGCCGGTGCCGTGGCAGATGTCGCAGGTGACCGGCGCGGTACCGGGCTGGCAGCACGAGCCGTTGCAGGTCTCGCAGACGACGGCGGTATCCACCTCCAGCTCCCGGTGGGTGCCGAAGACGACCTCGTCGAGGTCGATCTCCACCCGTAGCAGCGCGTCCTGTCCGCGCTCCCGGCGCGAGCGTGGTCCGCGCGAGGTCCCGCCGCCTCCTCCGCCGAAGAACGTCTCGAAGATGTCGCCGAAGCCGGCGAAGTCGCCCTGGCCTCCGCCGCCGAAACCGGTCGAGCCGCCGAGGTCGTATTGCTGGCGCTGCTGCGGATCGCTGAGCACGTCGTAGGCGTGCGTGACCAGCTTGAAGCGCTCCTGCGCTTCCGAGCTGGGGTTGACGTCCGGGTGCAGCTCGCGCGCGAGTCGGCGGTACGCCTTCTTGATCTCGTCGGTGGTGGCGTTGCGCTCAACGCCCAGGACTTCGTAGTGGTCGGCCACGTAAGGTGCGTTCCTTGTCGTTTGTCGTGTGTCTAGTCGCCGAGGAGGCGGGAGAGGTAGCGGGCGACCGCGCGGACCGCGGCCATGTTGCCCGAGTAGTCCATGCGGAGAGGGCCGAGCAGGCCGATCCGGGCGATGTCGGATCCGGCCGCGCTGTAACCGGTGGAGAGGATCGACGCCTCGCTGAGCCCGAGGACGGCGTTCTCGCGTCCGATGCTGACCGCGACGCCGTGCTGGTCGAGCGCCATCTCATCGAACAGGCGCAGCAGCACCACCTGCTCCTCGATGGCTTCGAGCACCGGTGTGATCGTTCCGGGGAAGTCGGTCTCGGTGCGGACGAGGTTGGCGGCCCCGGCCATCACGAGACGCTCCTGGCGGTTTGCCGCGATCTGGTCGAGCAGGGCGCTCGCGACCGGGGAGACCAGGTCGCGGGTGCGCTCGGTCAGGGCGTTCGGCAGGTCACGCAGCCGCGCGGTCGCGTCCGGGAGGGACAAGCCCGCAGCCGCGCCGTTGATCGCCCCGCGGATCTCCGCGATCTCCGGGTCGGTCAGTTCGGAGCCGAGCTCGATCACCCGCTGCTCGACGGCGCCGGAGTCGGTGATCAGCACGCTGAGCAGACGGTGCGGGGCGAGCGACACCAGTTCGATGTGCCGGATGCGCGAACGCGTCACCGACGGATACTGCACGAGCGCGACCTGATTGGTCAGCTGGGACAGCAGCCGCACGGTCCGTGCGAGCACGTCGTCGAGGTCGATGGACTCGCCCAGGAACGCCTCGATGGCGGTGCGCTGCGCCGGGGTGAGCGGGCGCATCTCGGAGAGGTGGTCGACGAAGAGCCGGTACCCCTTGTCCGTCGGCACACGGCCCGAGGAGGTGTGCGGCGCGGCGATCAGCTCCTCCTCCTCGAGGAGGGCCATATCGTTGCGGATGGTGGCGGCCGAGACGCCGAACGAGTGCCGCTCGACGATGCTCTTCGAGCCGACGGGCTCGCGGGAGGCGACGTAGTCCTGGACGATCACTCGCAGGACCTCGAGACTGCGCTCGGAGACCATGGCACCCTCCCGTCGACATCTGCCCGTCACCTCGTGAACGCTCCGCCACTTAGCACTCAGCATTCTTGAGTGCTAATCATATCGCGCGAAAGGCCCGCGCGAGTCATTGTCGGCGGGCGCGCCCGGCTGTACGGTATCGGCACCGGGTCGACTCCGTCGTATCCGATCACGAAGGGGCGAGACGATGTCCGATCCGAATCAGCCAGCGGAACCCGACGGCGGCATTCCACCGCAGCAGCCCGGCGTCCCGCCGCAGCAGCCGGCCGGTCCGCCTCCCGCCGCGCCACCGGGCGGGTACAGCGCTCCGCCGGCCGGTGCTCCCCAGCAGCCGTACGGATCGCAGCAGCCGTACGCCGGGCAGCCGCCGCAGCAGCCCTACGGCGCGCAGCAGCCCTACGCCGCCCCCGCACCGGCGGCGGGCGCCCCGCTGGACGAGGCGTCCGACAAGCAGTGGGCGTCGTTCGCGCACCTCGGCGGCATCCTGTGGCTGATCCCCTCGCTCATCATCTGGCTGGTCTTCAAGGATCGCGGGGCGCGCACGAACGTCGAGGCGAAAGAGGCGCTCAACTGGCAGATCACCTGGATCATCGTCTGGGTCGCCTCGCAGATCGTCGGCATCATCCTCGCCTTCACCGGCGTGGGCTGGCTGCTGTTCGGGCTCCTGATCCCGTGGGCGCTCTACATCGTGAACCTGGTGTTCTCCATCCTCGGTTTCGTCAAGGTGAACTCGGGAGGCTCGTACCGCTACCCGGTGAACTTCCGCTTCATCAAGTGACGGCCCGGGAGCGAAAGGCTCTCGGCGTCTTCTCAGATTCGGGCCATCGGCCCTAGGCTGTGTGGGTAATCGTCCGTCGATCAGCCCGGCGCGCCCGGGCTCTTTGCAAGGAGACCCCAATGTCCGCAACGCCCCCACCGCCGCCGCAGCAGCCGTACGGAGGCGCCTCTCAGCAGCTGAGCCCCGCCGACGAGAAGCTCTGGGCAACGCTCGTCCACGTCGGCGGCATCCTCTTCGGATGGCTTCCGGCGCTGATCGGCTACCTCGTCCTCAAGGACCGCGGCCCCTTCGTCCGCACGCACACCGCCACCGCGCTGAACTTCCAGATCACGCTGTTCATCGGCACGATCGTCGGATGGATCACGAGCTTCGTCGTCATCGGCATCTTCATCCTGATCGCCGTCTGGGTCGTGAACATCGTCTTCAGCATCATCGCCGCCATCAAGGCGAACCGCGGTGAGTACTACACCTACCCGATCGCCATCAAGTTCGTGAGCTGACGCTCGGGTTCACTGCTCGGCGAGCAGCCGTCGGACGACGGCATCCGCCAGAAGCCGTCCTCGCAGGGTGAGGGTCACCCGCCCGGCGAGGGCGGCTTTTCCGTCGATCAGCCCGTCGGCGATCAGCCCGGCGACCTCGCGCCGCCCGTCCTTCGACAGCTCGGACGTCGCGATCCCCTCACGGATGCGGGTCAGGAGCAGCACCCGCTCCACCCGCCGCGTCTCGGCGCCGAGCGTCTCGCGCCCGGCCGCGGGCGATTCGCCGGCGAGCACGCGCTGGGCGTACGCGGCGGGATGCTTCACGTTCCACCAGCGCACCCCGCCCACGTGACTGTGCGCGCCGGGCCCGATGCCCCACCAGTCGTGACCGAGCCAGTACGACAGGTTGTGCCGCGAACGGTGCGCGTCGTCCCGCGCCCAGTTGCTCACCTCGTACCAGCCGTAGCCGCCGGCGCCGAGCCGTGCGTCCGCGAGCTCGTACATGTCGGCCTGGAGGTCCTCGTCCGGCTCCGGGACCTGCCCGCTCGTGATCTGGCGGGCGAGCTTGGTCCCCGGCTCGACGATGAGCGAATAGGCCGAGAGATGGTCGGGCGCGCAGGCGAGCGCCGTCTCCAGGCTCCGCTCCCAATCGGCGAGGGACTCCCCCGGCGTGCCGTAGATCAGGTCGAGGCTGACCTGCAGGCCGGCCTCGCGGGCCCATTCGACGACCAGGGGGATGCGCTCCGGATCGTGGGTGCGCTCGAGCGTCGCGAGCACGTGCGGGACCGCGGACTGCATCCCGAACGAGATCCGGGTGAAACCCGCGTCGGCCAGGCGGCGCAGATCGCTCGCATCCACCGAGTCCGGGTTCGCCTCGGTGGTGACCTCCGCGTGCGGTGCGAGGCCCCAGGCGTCGCGGACCGCGCCCAGCATCGCACCGAGGTCCGCCGGCGGCAGGAGGGTCGGGGTGCCGCCACCGAGGAAGACGGTCGACACCGGCCGGGGCGGGAGCCCGCTGGCCTCGAGCGCGGCGGCCGCGAAGGCCACCTCCGCGACGGCGTGGCCGGCGTAGTCCGATTGGCTCACACCGCGCAGCTCGGTCGCGGTGTAGGTGTTGAAGTCGCAATAGCCGCAGCGCACCCGGCAGAACGGCACGTGCAGGTAGACGCCGAAATCGCGTTCGTCGACGCCGTCGCGGGCGGAGACCGGCAGCACGCCGTCGGCGGGCGCCGGATCACCCAGCGGGAGCGCGCCCGGCATCAGGCGGACCGCGCCGGCAGCAGCGCGCGCAGGTACCTGGCCGTGAAGCCGTTCTGCACCAGGCGCAGCACGGGGGCACCGAGGCGGTAGAAGGCCGTCGACGGCCGGGAGAACGCCCGCAGCACGAACCACACCGTGCCGTCCTCGTGGCGCTCGACCAGGAACGCCTCCTCGCCGCTCTCCGGGTGGCCGCGGAGCGTGCCGTAGGCGAAGCCCTTGCGATCCGGCTCGTCGATGACGTAGACGACCCGGATCGGTGCGGAGACCTTGAACGGGCCGAACGGCACCTTGAGCACGGCGGTCATGCCGTTGCGGATGAACGGCGAGCCGTCGTCGGCGAACACGTCCTCCTCCGGGCGCTGGGCGCGCATCCCCACCGGAGTGCCGTCGGCGTCGTACTCGATGCCCTCGTACTGCACGCCGGTCCCCTCCGTCACCTCGGTGACCAGGATGCCGCTTCCGCGCTGCACGCCCCAGGTCATCAACGCCGAGGCCGCCGTGTCGAACCGCTCGTCCCCCGACCCGAGCCGCATCCGCTTCTGCAGCGGCCGGTAGCCCTTGGGCGGGTAGTAGAGCAGATCCGGGGCCTGCGTTCCGCCGACGGCACCGTAGGTGACGGGCTGGTCGGTGAAAGTGGAGCGACGCATGGTGTCTATCCTCCGCCAATCCGCGTCGGAGCGCGAACCGGACGATCCGATCGGACTGCCGCCCCTGGCGCGATCCGACGGCCGGGACGACACTGGTGCCCACACGACCCAGGAGGAACGGCATGAGCAGCATCGTGGTTCAGGAGTTCATCACGCTGGACGGCGTCATCCAGGCGCCCGGAGGTTCGACGGAGGACGACGAGCGGGGATTCCCGTACGGCGGCTGGCAGATGGACTTCGAGCAGGAGAGCGGGCAGCAGCCGGGTGACGGATCGCCGGACGACGACGTCATCGTCGAATGGGAGAAGCGGACGGAGGCGCTGCTGCTCGGGCGGCGCACGTATGAGATCTGGGCGCAGGCGTGGGGCGTCTGGCCCGAGGACGCACCCGGCCTGCAAGGCGAGTTCACCCGGCGCTACAACCGCGTGCCGAAGTACGTGGCGTCGCGCACCCTCACCGAGGTCGGCTGGAAGAACTCGCAGCTGCTCGGCGACGACGTGCCGGCCGCGGTGGCCGCGCTCCGTGCACAGCCGGGCGGGGAGATCCGCGTCTGGGGCAGTGCGGACCTCGTCCAGACCCTCGGCGCGCACGACCTGGTCGACGAGTACCGGCTCGTCGTCTACCCGCTCGTTCTGGGCACGGGCAAGAAACTCTTCGCGGAGGGGTTCCCCCGTACCCGGCTCGCACTGGTCGAATCCCGCGCGCTCGCGTCCGGCCTGCTGGTGAACGTGTACCGGCGCGCGAGCGACGGCTGAGCGTTCCTCGCTCCTTCTTGGTGCTACTTCTTGGTCTCGGTGTCGCCCGAGAGTGCGGCGATGAACGCCTCCTGGGGGACCTCGACGCGGCCGACCATCTTCATGCGCTTCTTGCCCTCCTTCTGCTTCTCGAGGAGCTTGCGCTTGCGGGTGATGTCTCCGCCGTAGCACTTCGCCAGGACGTCCTTGCGCATCGCGCGGATGTTCTCTCGAGCGATGATGCGGGCGCCGATGGCGGCCTGGATCGGAACCTCGAACTGCTGGCGCGGGATGAGTTCGCGCAGGCGGCCGGCCATCATCGTGCCGTAGGCGTAGGCCTTGTCGCGGTGGACGATCGCGCTGAACGCGTCGACGGCCTCACCCTGCAGCAGGATGTCGACCTTGACCAGGTCGGCCTCCTGCTCCCCCGCGGGCTCGTAGTCGAGCGAAGCGTAACCGGCGGTACGGCTCTTGAGGTTGTCGAAGAAGTCGAAGACGATCTCACCCAGCGGCATCGTGTAGCGGATCTCCACGCGATCCTCGCCGAGGTACTCCATGCCGAGCAGCGTGCCGCGGCGGCTCTGGCAGAGCTCCATGATGACGCCGACGTAGTCCTTCGGCGCGAGGATCGCCGCCTTGACGATCGGCTCCTCCACCTTGTCGATCTTGCCGCCGGGGAACTCGCTCGGGTTCGTGACGGTGACGGTCTTCTTGTCCTCCGTCGTGACTTCGTAGATCACGCTGGGTGCCGTCGTGATGAGGTCGAGGCCGAACTCACGGGAGAGCCGCTCCGTGATGATCTCGAGGTGCAGGAGGCCGAGGAAGCCGCACCGGAAGCCGAACCCGAGCGCCACCGATGTCTCGGGCTCGTAGACGAGCGCGGCGTCGGAGAGCTTGAGCTTGTCGAGCGCCTCTCGCAGCTCCGGGTAGTCGCTGCCGTCGAGCGGGTAGAGACCCGAGAACACCATCGGCTTGGGCTCGGTGTAGCCGGGCAGCGCGACGGTCGCCGGCTTCGCGGCCGTCGTGATCGTGTCGCCGACCTTGGACTGGCGCACGTCCTTCACACCGGTGATCAGGTAGCCGACCTCGCCGACGCCCAGGCCCTTCGACGGGGTGGGCTCGGGCGAAGAGACCCCGATCTCCAGGATCTCGTGCGTGGCCTTGGTGGACATCATCTGCACGCGCTCGCGCGGGGAGAGCTTGCCGTCCACCATGCGCACGTACGTCACCACACCGCGGTAGCTGTCGTAGACGGAGTCGAAGATCATGGCCCGCGCGGGCGCGTCCGCGACCCCGACGGGGGCGGGGATCTCCTGCACGACCCGGTCGAGGAGTGCGTCGACGCCCATCCCGGTCTTGCCGGACACGCGGAGTACGTCTTCCGGGCGGCCGCCGATGAGGCTCGCCAGTTCGGCGGCGTACTTCTCGGGGTCGGCGGCGGGCAGGTCGATCTTGTTGAGCACCGGGATGACCGTCAGATCGTTCTCGAGCGCCAGATAGAGGTTCGCGAGGGTCTGGGCCTCGATGCCCTGTGCCGCGTCGACCAGCAGGATGGCGCCTTCGCAGGCGGCGAGGGACCGAGACACCTCATAGGTGAAGTCGACGTGCCCGGGCGTGTCGATCATGTTCAACGCGAAGGTCGAGCCCTCGTGCGCCCAGGGCATCCGCACTGCCTGGCTCTTGATCGTGATGCCGCGCTCACGCTCGATGTCCATGCGGTCCAGGTACTGGGCGCGCATGTCCCGCTCGGCGACCACTCCCGTGATCTGCAGCATCCGATCGGCCAGAGTGGACTTGCCGTGGTCGATGTGCGCGATGATGCAGAAGTTGCGCAGGTGTGCGGGATCGGTGGCGGCCGGCTCGAGGGCCGTCAAAGCTCGTGGTGACATCGTGCCGCCATTCTCCCATGAACGGCCGAGCGCCCGTGCCCGGTCAGGCGAAGCGCTCGGCGCGCTCCACCACGCGGCCGGCGCCGTCCTCCCAGCGGTACACCTCTGCACCCTCGATGAACACGCGCTCGGCGCGCGAGTTCACGTCCAGCGGGTCGCCCGACCACACCACGACGTCACCGTCGCGCCCTGGAGCGAGGGCGCCGATCCGCTCGTCCAGGCCCAGGAAGGCCGCCGGGTTCACGGTGAGCGCCTCGAGGGCGGTCTGGCGCGGAAGCCCGTCCTTCACGGCGAGAGCCGCCTGGTAGACGAGGAAGTTGATCGGCACGACCGGGTGATCGGTCGTGATCGCCACGCGGACGCCGGCCGCGGCCAGGGTCGCCAGGTTGGCGATCGCCCGGTCCCGCAGCTCGACCTTCGATCGCGAGGTGAACATCGGCCCGAAGATCACCGGGATGTCGCGCTCGGCCAGCACATCGGCGATCTTGTGCGCCTCGGTGCCGTGGTTCACGACGAGCTTGTAGCCGAACTCGTCGGCGAGCCGGAGGGCGGTCGCGATGTCGTCGTGGCGATGGGTGTGCTGATCCCAGTAGAGCTCGCCGTCGAGCACCCGGGCCAGCGTCTCCTTGGTCAGGTCACGGGCGAACGGCTTGCCGTCCCGCTCGGCCTCGGCCCGCGCCGCGCGGTAGTTCTGGGCGTCGACGAAGGCCTCGCGGATGATCATCGCCACACCCAGACGGGTGCTCGGCGTGACGTTCTTGCCTCCGTACACCCGCTTCGGGTTCTCGCCCAGCGCGGACTTGACGCTGACCGAGGCCTTGATCACCTGCTCGTCGATGGTGCGCCCGCCCCACGACTTGATGGCCACCGTCTGGCCGCCGATCGGGTTGCCGGAACCCGGCTTCACCACGATGGAGGTCACCCCGCCGGAGAGGGCGTCGCGGAAGCCTTCGTCGTCGATGTTGACCGCGTCGATCGCGCGCACGGCGGCGGTGTTCGGCGTCGTCATCTCGTTGGTGTCGTCGCCGGCGGGGCCGTTCGCCTCCTCGTGGATGCCCACGTGGCCGTGGGACTCGACGAAGCCCGGGAGCACCCACTTGCCGGTGGCGTCGACTGTCGCGATGCCGTCCGGGACCGAGACCTCGCCCGCTGCGCCGACCGCCGCGATCACGCCGTCGCGGATGAGGACGGTGCCGCCCTCGATGGGCTCCCCGAGCACGGGGACGACGCGGGCGTTGACGATGGCGATGCTCGATGAGGTCATGGCGTCGAGCCTACGCTCGCCCTTCACACCCCGCCGATCCTGGTTCAAATCGGTGGACGAGTCGGGGAATGCACAGCGGCGCGGTGCGATTGGGGACAGTATGAGCATCCTCCTGACCGGCGCGACCGGCTACATCGGCACCTCCGTCCTCCCCCGCCTGATCGAGGAGGGGCACTCCGTGACCGCCCTGGTCCGCGACGCCGCCAAGGCCGCGGTCGTCGAGGCGGCGGGTGCCACCGCGCTCATCGGCGACGCGACCGACAGCGAGCTGGTGACGAGCGCGGCTCGTGACAGCGACGGCGTCATCCACATCGCCTCCGGGCAGGACGTCGACCCCGGCTTCGTCCAGGCCGTCCTGACCGGCCTCGCCGGCAGCGGCAAGCCGTTCGTGCACACCGGCGGCATCTGGACCTACGGCTCGAATGCGGACATCACCGACGACTCCCCCGCCGCTCCTCCCGCGATCACCGCCTGGCGCGGTGCGAACGAGGCCGTCGTGCTGCGGGCCGAGGGCGTGCGCGGCATCGTCGTCGTGCCGTCGATCGTCTACGGCCACGGCGCGGGTCTCGCGCGGGTCGTGGTCGACGCGCCGCGCGGCGACGCCGCCACGCCCGCCCTCCACCTCATCGGCGATGGGGAGCAGCACTGGGCCACCGTGCACGTCGACGATCTTGCGGCACTCTACGTGCTCGCGCTCGAACAGGGCGACGCGGGCGCCGTGTACCTGGGCGCGAGCGGGGCCAACCCGACCGTGCGCGAGCTCGGTGCGGCGGCGGCATCGGCCGCCGGGGTCGCCGGAGGTGTCGTCGCCGAGACGGTCGACGAGACCGCGGCCCGGCTGGGGGCCGGTCTCGCGGAGGCCCTGCTGCTGGACCAGCAGTCGCGCGGGTCGAAGGCGCGGATCGACCTCGGCTGGGAGCCGAACGGACCGACCCTGGTCGAGGAGATCACCTCGGGCTCGTACGCTCCGGAGGCCGACGCGACCCGCTGAGACGGCGGCATTTGGCGCCAGGGTGAGCCGCTGGTAAAGTTGTTTGTTGGCTTGCGTGTGGGTGTAACCGCACGAACGCCGCGAGGCGCCCTCTCTCGCTGAGCGGCATTTCCGATACTCACTCCGAACGAAAGTACTCTTCAGTGGCAAACATCAAGTCGCAGATCAAGCGCAACCGCACCAACAAGAAGGCGCAGGAGCGCAACAAGGCCGTCAAGAGCGAGCTCAAGACCGCCATCCGTGCGACCCGTGAGGCCGTCGTCGCCGGCGACAAGGACAAGGCGACCGCGGCGCTGCGCCTCGCTTCCAAGAAGATCGACAAGGCCGCCAGCAAGGGCGTCATCCACCAGAACCAGGCGGCGAACCGCAAGTCGGCCATCGCCAAGCAGGTCGCCGCTCTCTGAGCCGTGGACCCCGCGGGACCTGATCCCGCACCGCGCCGAGCCCCCGCTCCGAGGACCGATGGTCCGAGGGCGGGGGCTCGTCGCGTTACAGCCTCGTCGCGTTACAGCCTCGTCGCAGTGCAGCCCCATCGCGTTACGGAATGGTCGCGGTGCAGGCTCTCCCGGCGCACCGCAGACACGCGTGCTGCTCGTCGGCGTCAGGCGCGCCCGCGCGCGCTGACGATCCGGACCAGCCGTTCGAGGGCGAAGACCGGATCCCGGCCGCCGCCTTTCACGTTCGCGTCGGTCTCGGCGAGCACCTCGATGCATCTCCCGAGCCCCTCCTCCGACCAGCCCTGCAGATCCCGCTTGGCACGATCGACCTGCCACGGCGCCAGGCCGAACTGCTGGGCGAGCTGCCCGGAGCCGCCCCGGGCCCCGGAGATCTTGGCCATCGTGCGGATCTTGCTCGCGAAGGCGGCGACCATCGGAACGGGGTCCGCGCCGGAGGCCAGCGCGTGTCGCATCGTGATGAGTGCGTCGCCGTGCCGGCCGGCGATGGCGGCATCGGCCACCTGGAACGCGTTCGTCTCCACGCGGCCGCTGTAGTACTTGTCCACGGTCGCCTCGGTGATCTGCTCGGCGGCGTCGGAGATGAGCTGCTGGCAGGCCGCGGCCAGCTCGGCGAGATCGTCCGAGAACGCCGAGGTGATCGCCCGCAGAGCGCCGGGTGTCACCTTGCGTCCCGCCGCGGCGAACTCCGCCTGGGTGAAGTCGTACTTCTCGGCGTCCTTCTTCAGCTCGGTGCAGACGACCTCGACGCCGCCGCCGGCCCCGCTGCGGATCGTGTCCAGGAGCTTCTTGCCGCGCACGCCGCCGCCGTGTCGGAGGACGACCACCGTCCCGTCGGCCGGTGCCGCCAGGTACTCGATCATCTCGGTGAGGAACGCGTCGGTGCACTTCTCCACCGCCTCGACGCGGATCAGCCGCGGCTCGCCGAAGAGGGAGGGGCTCGCGAGGGTGATGAGCTCGCCCGGCGCGTAGTCGGCGGCTGAGACATCACTGATCTCGAGGCTGGGGTCCTCCGCCTTGAGCGCGTCGCGGAGGCTCCGGATGGCGCGGTCGGCCAGGAAGCCCTCCGTCCCGGAGACCAGGACGACCGGCGCCGGCCGGATCTGGTTCCAGGCCACCTGCGGGATCGCGCTCGCGGCCGCGCGGGCCTTGCTCGCGCCGGAGCGGCTTGCGCCGCTGCGGCCGGTGTTTCGGTTCGCCACGTTCCTCCTCGTTCCTCTCCAGGATACGGGCGACCACCGGCATCGGCGCGCGCACGGCGCTCGCTCCAGAGCCGCGGTCCGTCGTTCCCCGGCGCAACGAGGAGGAGCCCCCCGGTGTCGGTCCGTGCCGCGACACCGCCGCTGCCGCCCACGAGATCGAGCGCGCGCCGCGTGGGGTGCCCGTAGCCGTTGTCCGCGCCGACGGAGAACAGGCCGATCCGGGGTGCGAGTGCCGCATAGAGCCCGTCGCTCTGGTCCGCCGAGCCGTGGTGGGCGACCTTGAGGACGTCGACCGGCCCGATGCCGCCGGCGGCGAGGAGACGTTCCTGGGGGCGTTCGCCCAGATCGCCGAGGAAGAGCGCGGTCAGACCGGCGCCGCTGGTCCTCACCACCACGCTCCCGTCGTTGCCCGTGGGCGTCCCCTCACCCTCCTCACTCGGCCAGAGGACCTCCCAGCGCAGCCGGCCGAGCGATCCGGCGAGTCCGCGCCGTGCGACGTGCATCGTCACGCCATGCGCGGCCAACGCCCCGACGACGCGCTCGTCGGCCGGCCCCGCGGTGCGGCCGACGACCGCGTGCTCCACCCGATCCACCACCCCGGGGAGGCCGGCGACGTGATCGGCGTCGTAGTGCGTCAGGACCAGCAGGTCGATCCGAGACACGCCGAGCGTGTCGAGACAGGTCGCCACCGCGTCCGGCGTGCGTCCGACGTCGATCAGCCCGATCGCGTCGCCGTCGCGGAGGACGAGCGCATCCCCCTGCCCCACGTCGCACGCGGCGATCTGCCAGTCACCGGGCATCGCGACCGTTCGTGCGACCGGGCCTCCGGCGAGGGCGCCCGCGTAGCCCACGACGGACGCCACCAGTCCCAGGGCCGTCACACGGACGATCGGCCGCGGAAGCAGCCGGCGGGCGGTCAGGACCGCGACCGCCACCAGTGTCCCGGCGCACAGCACGACCCCGGCGAGGCCGTCGACCCACGGGAGCGCCGCACCGGGCAGGCCCGCGGCCGTCTGGGCGATCTGCGCGATCCATGCGGAGGGCAGCCAGGCCACCCGGACGAACAGATCCCCCAGTGCAGGGAACCAGGGCAGCGTCAGGCAGGCGAGGCAACCGAGCACCGTCGCGAGCGGCGCCGCCGGTTCCGCCAGCAGGTTCGCCACGACGCCGTAGAGCGGGATGGTCGGAGTGAGCAGGATGAGAATCGGTTGGCACGCCAGTTGCGCCGCCGCCGGGATCGCGACCCCGAGGGCGATCCCGCGCGGCATCCAGCGGGTCAGCATCCGGGCCAGAGGTCCCGCCAGCAGGAGCAGTCCGGCGGTCGCCGCGACGGACAGCGCGAACCCGAAATCGCGGGACATCCACGGGTCGTGGACCAGCAGGACGATGACCGCCAGGGCCAGCGAGGGCACCCCGTCGGCCGGCCGGCCCCTGGCCAGCGCGAACAGGACGACGGCGGCCATCACCGCCGCGCGCAGAATGCTGGCGCCGGGGCCGACCAGCACCACGAAGGCGAGCAGCGCGCTTCCGGCCACGACGACGCGCAGCCGCCGGCCGGCGCCCAGCCGCGACGAGACGAGGAAGACCAGACCGGTGACGAGGGCGCAGTTCGCGCCGGAGACCGCGGTCAGATGGCTGAGTGCGCTCGCCTTCATCGCCTCGTCCAGCTCCGGGGAGACCGCGGACTCGTCCCCGATCGCGAGCCCGGGAAGAAGGGCACCGCCGTCACCCGGCGTGACGCGGGCGGCGCGGGCGAACGCCGTGCGCACCGGCTGGGTCCATCGCACCCAGCCCGGCGGGTCCGCCACCCGCTCCGCCTCCGCGACGGCGGAAATCCGGAAAGACGTCGACTCGCCCGGCTCGTTCGCGCGCACCGTCCCCGTCACCACGACGACGGCGCCGAACGGCGGCACAGGGGCCCCGGCATCGACCGCGCTCGCAGGGACCGATCCGGTCGACCCGGCCACGAAGACGGTGACCGGGACGCTCACCGCGATCGCCGCGGCCCGCCCTCCGCCGTCGGTGCGACCGTCCGCCCGGCCGTTCGTGCCCGCGACGACCCGTACCGCCGTGCCCTTCCAGCTCCAGCGGTCGGCACCGTCGAACCCGGCCGCGACCCGCCGCCCGGGAGACTCGGTCCGCACGTGCAGCGTGACCGTCTGCCGGCTCTCGGCCGCGACCACGAGAGACTCGGCTGTTCGTCCCGGCGCCCGGACCGCTGTCACCCCGCAGCCCACGGCCACGCCGGCCAACACCACGGCGGACAGCACGGCGGCGGCGAACCCGCGCGCTCGACGCCGACCCGCCGGCACGCGCCCCGCCGCACGGAGGGCCGCGAGCAGGGCAGCGCCGACCGCCGCGCAGACCGCCGCACCCACGGCGACGAACCCGGCCATGTCGGGCGCACCGATCGCCAGCGCGCACGCGACCCAGAGTCCCGCAGCGGGAAGGGCGAGACGCAGGTCCGGCATCACACGCTGACCCGGTCCTTCAGCCCGTCGAACACCTTGTCCCCGATGCCCGTCACCTTCAGCAGGTCGGTCGGTGCGCTGAACCGTCCGTTCGCCGCGCGCCAGTCGAGGATGCGCTGCGCGAGCGCCGGGCCGATCCGCGGCAGGGTCTCCAATTCGGCGAGACCCGCGGTGTTCACGTTCACGACGGCACCGCCCGCCGTCGGGGAGCCGGCGCCCGCCGCGCCTCCGGAGACCGCGGGAGGCGCCTCCCCCTCGCGGGGCACGATCAGCTGCTCGCCGTCGGACACCGGTCGTGCCAGGTTCACCCCCGCCGGATCGGCCTCCGGCGTGAGACCGCCCGCCGCCGAGATCGCGTCGACCACCCGGGCGCCGGCGTCCAGCGTGACCAGCCCCGGGCGGATCACCGCTCCGGAGACGTGCACGAACACCTCGTCGGCGGCTGTGGCACCGCCGGTCGGTTCCCCCTCCGACGGAGCCGAGACGCGCGGTGCGGGCAGCTCGACCTCCGCACCCCGCTGCGCGAAGGCGGAGGCGGCGATCGCGACGACGAACGCGCCGAGGAGCAGCACGATCGCCGCGCCGACGCCCAACCGCAGCCGCCGTCGGTCACGGGGCTCCACATCGGAGGGTTCGGCACGGTGTCGCATCCCTCCACGCTAGGAAGCCGCGATCGCTCGCCGACGCCCCCGGAGGAATCGGTGGAGAACGAGAATCGGCGGCCCTCCTGTGGAGGACCGCCGATTCCGTCACCGCATGCTCAGGCCTTCGGTCGGGTCGCGATGTTCACCAGGCGCGGAGCACGCACGATCACGTTCACCACCTCGCGATCACCGACCGACCGCACGACGGCCTCGGAGGCGCGCGCCAGGGCCTCGAGCTCGTCGCCGGAGATCTTCGGCGAGACATCGACGCGGTCGCGCACCTTGCCGTCCACCTGCACGACGGCGGTCACCGACTCCTCGATCAGGAGCGTCGGGTCGGCCTTGCGCCACTGGGCCAACGCCACGGAGGCCTCGTAGCCGAGGATCTCCCACATGTCCTCCGCCGTGTAGGGCGCGAACAGGTTGAGGGCCATCGCGGTGACCTCGGCGGCTTCGCGCACCGCCGCGTCGGCCGGGCCGGCGCCGGTGTCGATCGCCTTGCGCGTGGCGTTCACCAGCTCCATCAGGCGGGCGACGACGACGTTGAACTTGAACGCCTCGATCAGCCCGGGGGCATCGGCGAGGAAGCGGTGGGTCACCCGGCGCAGCGCCGGATCGCCGTTCTTCCAGACCACGTCCGGCGCGCTCGTGACGTCGTGCGCCACCCGCCAGGCGCGCGCGAGGAACTTCGCGCTGCCCGACGGCGACACGTCCGCCCAGTCGATGTCGTCCTCCGGGGGGCCGGCGAACGCCATGGTCAGGCGCACGGCGTCGACGCCGTGCTCGTCGAGCTGCTCGGACAGCTTCACGATGTTGCCGCGCGACTTCGACATCGCGGAGCCCTCCATCAGCACCATGCCCTGGTTCAGCAGCGCCGTGAACGGCTCCGTGAAGCTGATCGAGCCCATGTCGAACAGGACCTTCGTGATGAACCGGGAGTACAGCAGGTGCAGGATGGCGTGGGTCACGCCGCCGACGTACTGATCGACGGGCGCCCACTTCTCGGCCTCGCGCGGGTCGAACGCCTGGGTGTCGTCCTTCGGGTTCAGGAACCGCAGGAAGTACCAGGAGCTGTCGACGAACGTGTCCATGGTGTCGGCGTCGCGCTTCGCCGGGCCGCCACAGGTCGGGCATGCCACATTGACCCAGTCCTCGGCCGCGCCCAGCGGGCTGGTCCCCTTCGGCTTCAGGTCGAGACCCTCCGCCGGCGGCAGCAGCACGGGCAGCTCCGACTCGGGGACGGGCACCTCGCCGCACTTGTCGCAGTGGATGATCGGGATGGGAGTGCCCCAGTAGCGCTGACGCGAGATCAGCCAGTCGCGCAGACGGAAGTTCTTCGCCCTCTCGCCCAGACCGGAGCCCTGCAGGGCCTCCGTCACGCGACGGATCGCGTTGGACTTGCTCAGGCCGTCGAACGGACCCGAGTTGATCAGGCGGCCCTCGCCGGTCAGGGCGACGCCCGTCTCCGACGGGTTCTCCAGCGGGGCGTCCTCGGGCATCGACGGTTCGCCCGTCTCCGGATCGACGGGGATCACGGGGATGACGCCGGTGACCGGCTGATTGGTGTCGACGACCACCCGCACCGGCAGGTCGAAGGCGCGCGCGAAGTCCAGGTCGCGCTGGTCGTGCGCGGGCACGGCCATGATCGCACCGTGACCGTAGTCGCTCAGCACGTAGTCGGCCGCCCAGATCGGGATGCGCTCGCCGGTCAGCGGGTTGATCGCGTGCCGCTCCAGGAACACGCCGGTCTTCTCGCGTTCCGTGCTCAGCCGGTCCATCTCGGTCGTGCCGCGGACGGCGGCCAGGTACTCGTCGAACCGCTCGCGGACCTCCGGTCGCGCATCCTCCACCAGCTCGGCCGCCAGGTCGGAGTCCGGGGCGACGACCATGAACGTCACGCCGTAGAGCGTGTCCGGCCGCGTCGTGTAGACCGTCACGGCCTCGTCGCGGCCCTCGATCGCGAACTGCACGTCGGCTCCGGTGGAGCGGCCGATCCAGTTGCGCTGCATGCTCAGGACCTTGGACGGCCAGGCGCCCTCCAGCTGCTTCAGGTCGTCCAGCAGGCGATCCGCGTAATCGGTGATGCGGAAGTACCACTGGGTCAGCTTCTTCTTGGTGACCAGGTTGTCGCAGCGCTCGCAGCGTCCGTTGACGACCTGCTCGTTCGCCAGCACGGTCTGGTCGAAGGGACACCAGTTGACCTGGCTGGCCTTGCGGTAGGCCAGGCCCTTCTCGTACAGCTTCAGGAACAGCCACTGGTTCCAGCGGTAGTAGTCCGGGTCGCAGGTCTGGATGACGCGGTCCCAGTCGAAGCTGGGCGCGTAGCGGCGCATGCTGGCCTTCTGCTGCGCGATGTTGTCGTACGTCCAGTCGCGCGGATCCAGGTTGCGCTTGATGGCGGCCCCCTCGGCGGGCAGGCCGAACGCGTCCCACCCGATCGGGTGCAGCACGTTGAAGCCCTGCTGACGCCAGTACCGGGCGATCACGTCGCCCAGCGCGTACGCCTCGGCGTGACCCATGTGCAGGTCGCCCGACGGGTACGGGAACATGTCGAGCACGTACTTCCGCGGCCGCTTGTCGTCCGGGTCCGCCGTCGCGAACGGCTTCAGCTCGTCCCAGACGGGAAGCCACTTGTTCTGGATGGCGGCGAAGTCGTACTGCGCGCCCTCCACGGGCGTGCTCCCTGAATCGTGCTCGTGTGCCACGGGACTCCTGTTTTTCTCGCTAGCGCTGTGTGTGCCGCCGTCTCGACCGCACCGTGACGACGATCGTCGGGCGGGGTGGGCGGCGAAGCAGACGCCGGGCACGCAGCCCGGGACTCCAGACTACTAAACGTCGGAGGCGTCCAGTCCGTTCCCAGCGCACGTCAAGCCGGCGCGGACCCGTCCACACGGGCGGTCAGACCGGCCGCCCGCAGCAGCGCCGCCGCCTTCACCCGCACCTCCTCGAGCTCCTCGACCGGGATGGAGAGTGCGGTGATGCCGCCGCCGGCCCCGACCTGGACCGCACCGGCACGGAAGCGGAGGCTGCGGATGACCATGGCGAGGTCCGCCGACCCGTCGGCACCGAGGATCCCGAAGCAGCCCGCATACACCCCGCGCGGCCCCTGCTCGAGCCGGGAGAGGATCCCCATCGCACTGAGCTTCGGGGCGCCGGTCATCGATCCGGCGGGGAAGCAGGCGGCGACCGCGTCGATCGCACCGGATCCGTCGGCCAGCCTCCCCTCCACCGTGCTGACCAGCTGGTGCACCTGGGCGTAGCTCTCGACGGCGAGCAGATGCCGGACCTCCACGGAGCCCAGCTCGCAGACCCGGGCGAGGTCGTTGCGCATCAGGTCGACGATCATCACGTTCTCGGCCTGCTCCTTCTCACTCGCCTCCAGCTGGGCACGCAGCGCCAGGTCCGCGGCGACCGTGGCGCCTCGCGGCCGGGTGCCCTTGATCGGCTTGGTGCGCACACGCCCGTCGGACGTCACCTGCAGGAACTGCTCAGGGGACGAGCTGACCAGCGCCTCGCCGGCGATCCGCAGGAAACCGGCGTGGTGGGCCGGACTGCTCGCGCGGAGCCGGAGGTGCACGGCCAGCGGGTCCGCCGCCGTCCGACCGGTGGCGAGGTTGGTCAGGCACAATTGGTAAGCATCGCCGGCCCGGATCGCGTCGAGGCATTCACCGATGAGGCGCAGGTAGTCGTCGTCGTCGTGCCGCCAGCGCACCTCCGCCGGGGCGACGGGATGCGCCTCCCGATACGCCTGCGCTGCACCCTTGCATCCGGCGAGGGCGGCACGCGCGGCCTCCGGCCAGTCCGGGTCGGCTCCCGGCGCCGCAGCGATGTGGACCCGGCGGCGCGCGTGGTCGAAGACGACGACGCGGTCCAGCAGCACCAGCGCGGAGTCGGCGCCGTCGCCGGAGGTGTGCGGGGCGCCCAGCCGTCGCGCACCGCTCTCGTAGCCGAGCCAGCCCGCCCAGCCGAACGGCGTCGCCGCCTGCTCGCCCTGCTCACCGCCCGGAGTGTCCGCGGCCTGGCCGCCGTCCGCCGCCCCTCCGCCGTCCGCCGCCCCTCCGCCGTCTGCCGCGACCACGGCGGCGAGTTCGCCGCGCAGCGCATCGATCGCGTCGCCCGCATGCACGACCCCGTCGATCTCGACCGTGCCGTGCGCGGCGGACGCGGTGATGGTGCGCCGTCCCGTGCCGATGATGCTGCGACCGTCGACGGCGTCGGGGCCGCTGTCGAGCCAGACGGCGTCGGCCGCGCCCGCCGGAGAGGCGTCGCCGAACAGGGCGACGAAGGCGTCCGCCGGATCGACCCAGTCGTCGAGCGGCAGCGTGCGGAGCGTGAGGACCACTGGGCTAGCCTAGGCGAATGGACGCGAGCAGCACCCTTTTCGACTGGGCGGGCGGCGAGCTCGTCGCCCGGGACTCCTGCGAGGTCGCCGAGACCGAGCTGCTCGTCGCGGACTCCTTCCTCGTCGCCGACGGCAGCGCTCTCGCCCTCGGTCTGCACGGCTCCCGGTTCCAGGACTCCGGGCGTCTGCAGGGGCACCCCGACCGAGCGGAGCTGCAGCGGTTCTGGGAGGCGGGCGTCCGCGCGCTGCCGCGCACCGGTGCCTGGTTCCCGCGGTTCGAGCTGGTGCGCACCGGTGACGCGCTGCGGTTGCGTTTCCGGTTGCGCACAGCGCCGGCGCTGACGAACGAGCTGGTCGTCGCCACGGCGGCCTCCGACCCGCGACGGACTCCCGACATCAAAGGGCCCGACATCGACCGGCTGTCGGTGCTGCGCCAGCGCGCACAGGCGGCCGGCGCCCAGGAGGCGATCCTGCTCGACGGGGGATTCGTGGCCGACGGTGCGACCACCGCCCTGCTCTGGTGGCGCGGCGACACGCTCTACACGCCCCCGCTGTCCCTGCCCCGGGTGGACAGCGTCGCCGCGCGCACCGTCCGCGGCATCGCCGCCGCCCTGCGGGTGCCGGTCGACGAGGAGGAGGCGCGCCCCGCGCAGCTGGACGGCGTGACGCTCTGGGCCGTCAACGCCCTGCACGGCATCCGGGCCGTGACGGCCTGGGTGGACGGCCCCGGGCTGTCGCAGGATCCGGCACGCACGGACGCGTGGCGTGCCCGCTTCGCGATGCTGTCCCGTCCGCTGCCGCCCGCAGCCTGACCGCCGCTACGCCGCCGTGAGCCGGCCGTCCTCGAGGGCCACGCTCCGCGTGATCAGGTCCCGCGGGACGTCGGTGTGCGAGATGAGCAGCACCGTGCGACCGTCCTCGGCGGCGGTGCGCAGGATGTCGCGGACGACACGGTCGGCGGCGGTGACGTCCACGTTCGCGGTCGGCTCGTCGACGACCAGGACCGGGAAGTCGGCGAGCAGCGCGCGCGCCAGCGCGATCCGCTGGGCCTGTCCTCCCGACACGAGAGCGCCGTGTTCGCCGACGCTCGTCGCGAGACCGTCGCGCGCGTCGGCCCACTCGGCCAGCCCGACGCGCTCCAGCACGGCGCGCAGCTCGTCGTCGGTGGCCGTCTCGCGGGCGAACAGCAGGTTCTGCCGCAGGTCGGCGTCGAAGAGGTACGGCTGCTGTTCGCACAGCCCGACCACTCGGCGCACGTCGTCCTGACGCGCGCTCCTCGTCTCGACGCCGTCGAGCGCGTAGCTGCCCTCGTGCTCGAGGAACCGGACGAGCACGTGGGCGAGGGCGGTCTTGCCCGCGCCGGTCGGGCCGGTGAGGAGCACGCGCTCCCCCGGCTCCAGCGTGAGGTCGATGTCGCGCAGCACGGGCGCCTCGACACCCGGCCAATGCGCGGACACCCCCGCCAACCGCACGGCCGGCACGCCGTCGACCGCGAGCGGCGCGGCGTCGACGCCGTCGATCGGGACGCCGGCCGGGATCGTCGCCGGAGCCGTGTCGGCGATGCGCTGGGCACTCGCCGCGACCTGACGCCAGGCACCGAGCGCGAGCGGAACCATCCCGAAGACCTCGAACACCGCCATCGGCAGCAGCGCGACCACGGCGAGCACCGGGCCCGGGATCCGTCCCGCGTCGAGGGCGGGGATGCCGCCCACCAGGCCGAGAATCGTCGCGCCACCGGCCAGCAGGGACACCGCTCCGGCCGTCAGTCCGAGGCCGGCCGCGCGCACGCGGATCGCGCGGGTGAGGCGACCGCTCGCCTCGGAAACGCGCTGCTGCGCCGCCGGGAGCGCTCCGAAGGCGGTGAGCACGTCCACGTTGCGGACCAGGTCGAGGATGGCGTCCGTCAGCTCGGCGCGCAACGGAGCGATGCGGCGTTCAGCGGCCCCGGACGCCCACGAGTTCACGAGCGACCCGGCGACGGCGGCGACGAGGAGCATCACCAGCAGCGCGATTCCGGCCTCCGGGAGCAGCACGAAGGCCACCACCACGCTCGCCACGGCGATCACGCCGGAGGTCACCAGCGGTTGCACGACCCGGAGCGAGTGGTTCTGCAGCTCGTCCACATCGTCGGCGAGCCGCGAGAGCAGATCGCCGCCGCGCGCGCCACGCAGTCCGTCGGGAGCCAGCGGCACCAGGCGCGCGAACATCGAGGACCGGATCGCCGGCAGCTGGCGGAACGCGGCGTCGTGACCGGCAAGCCGTTCCAGGTAGCGGAAGAACGCGCGGCCGAGCGCGAACGCGCGCACGCCGACGACGGCCATCGACAGGAAGAGCACGGGAGGCTGTTCCGCCGCGTAGGTGATCAGCCACGCCGATGCGCCCAGAAGCGCTACTGCGCACGCCGCGCTGAGCACGCCGAGGGCGACGGCCGCCCAGAGCCGTCGGGCGGGCGGAAGGGCGAGTCGGAGGATCCGACGGACATCAGCGGACACGGTCGACCGCCTCCACTTCGAAGATCGCGTCGGCCGCAGCGACCACGGCCGCGCGGTGACTCACGACGAGGACGGCCGTGCCGTCGGCGGCGATGCGCCGCAGGCTCGCCACCAGAGCGGACTCGGTCGCCGCGTCCAGGGCCGACGTCGGCTCGTCCAGGATGAGCACCGCGCACTCCCGGGTGCGCAGGCGATAGAGGGCCCGCGCGACGGCGACCCGCTGTGCCTGTCCGCCCGACAGGCCGACTCCCCCCGCGTCCACCGCGGCATCGGGATCGAGTTCTCCCGCCGCCGCCGCGTGGAGAGCGTCGAGCACCGCCGCTCGCTCGGGATGCGGATCGCCGAGCGCGATGTTCTCTGCGATCGTCCCCGCGATCAGGCCCGGGCGCTGTCCGGCCCAGGCGATCGCGTCCCGTCGGCCGGCGGCGTCGGCACGGCCACCGGCGACGAGCGTGCCGGTCGCGTCGGCGAACCCGAGCGCCGCAGCGACGAGGCTGGACTTCCCAGCGCCGCTCGGTGCGCTGAGCACGCCCAGCGTTCCGGGCGCCAGCGTCGCCGAGAACGGCCCGACCACCGGCCGGCCGTCGTAGCGCACGACGACGTCGTCGAAGACCAGCCCAGGGATCCCCGGCCGCTGGAGCACGGCGGTCCCGGCCGTCCCTGCTGTCGCCGCACGGGAGCCTTCCGCCGCCTCGATCACGGCGAACGCATTGTCGGCCGCCTCGATGCCCTCCGCCGCGGCGTGGTAGCTGGCGCCGACGTTGCGCAGGGGAAGGAATGCCTCGGGGGCCAGCAGGAGCACGAACAGCCCGACCGACAACTCCATGTCGCCGGCGACGAGCCGCAGGCCGATCGTCACCGCGACGAGGGCGACGGACAGACTCGCGGCCAGCTCGAGCACGAAACCGGAGAGGAACGACATCCGGAGCACCTTCATGGTGTGCAGCCGGTAGTCGTCGCTCACCGAGCGGATGCGCCCCTCCTGCCGGTGCTGCCGACCGAAGAGCTTCAGCGTCGACAGGCCGCCGACCACGTCGAGGAAGCCCCGGGACAGCGTCGAGAGCGCCGTCCACTGCCGCTTCTGGGCCGCCTGGGTCGCCCAGCCGACGAGCACCATGAAGAGCGGGATCAGCGGGAGGGTGAGGACGATGATGATGCCGCTGGTGAGGTCCTGCCAGCCGATCACCACCACGAGGATCGGCGTGGCGACGGCCGTCGCGATCAGTTGCGGCAGGTACTTGCCGAAGTATCCGTCGAGCGCATCCATGCCGCGCCCGGCAACCAGGGCCACGTCGGCCGAGCTGCGGGAGGCCGTCCACCCGGGCCCCAGCGTCGCGACCGCGGACATGAGGCGCTCGCGGAGCTGCCCGACCACGCGCGCGCCACCGCGGGCGGCGACGGCGTCGACCAGCCAGAGCACGGCCCCGCGTCCGATGACGACGAGGACCAGTAGTGCCACCAGTCCGCTCAGGGCGGCGAGACCCTCCCCTGCGATGGCGCGGACGATCAGCTGCGTCACGAGCCAGGCGAACGCCAGGCCGGCGGCGGTCTGCACGAGAGCGAGCAGACCGCCGGCGGCGAGCGTCCCCCGGGTCGCCGAGGCGTACCGGAGCAGGCGGGGATCGAAGGGCTTCACAGGGTCAGGCGTTCACAGGCTCTGGCGCCTGGTCCGGGATGCTCGCCCGGGTGACGCGCTTGCGGAAGACCCAGTAGGTGAAGCCCTGGTAGAGCAGGATCAGCGGCAGGAAGATCGCCGCCACCCAGGTCATCACGGTGAGCGTCGCGGTGGTGCTGGAGGCGTTCGCGATCGTGAGGCTGTTCTCCGGGTTCGGGGACGACGGCATCACGTTCGGGAAGAGCGCGGCGAAGAGCGAGATCACCGCGAACGCGATCGTCGCCGCCATCAGCGCGAACGACCAGCCCTCCGCGCCGCGCAGGTTGGCGACCCACGACGCGATGAGCGCGACCGCGGCCAGTGCCGCGAGCACCAGGAACGTCACCGAGAAGTGCGCGATGCCGGTCCAGAGCAGGAAGGACGCGGCCACGACGATCGCCGCGGCCCCCGACTTCACGGCCAGCTTGCGTGCCCGCTCCCGGATGGCGCCGTCCGTCTTGAGGGAGATGAACACGACACCGTGGGTGAAGAACAGCAGCAGGGTGGTCAGACCACCGAGCAGCCCGTACCCGTTCAGCAGATCGAACAGGGTGCCCGTGTAGTTGTGGCCGGCATCGAGCGCGACGCCCTGCACGATGTTGGCGAACGCGCAGCCCCAGAGGAACGCCGGCGCGGCGGAACCGAACACGATCATCCCGTCGAACCACTTCTTCCAGCGCGTGCTGTCCCGCTGGTGCCGGTACTCGAACGACACACCGCGCAGGATCAGGGCGATCAGGATGAGCAGCAGGGCGAGGTAGAACCCGCTGAACAGTGTGGCGTACCACTCCGGGAAGGCCGCGAACAGGGCGGCGCCTCCCACGATCACCCAGGTCTCGTTGAGGTCCCAGACCGGGCCGATGGTGTTGATCATGACGCGGCGGTCCACGTCGTCCTTGCCCAGGAAGGGCAGCGCCATTCCGACGCCGAAGTCGAATCCGTCGAGCACGAAGTAGCCGACGAAGAAGAAGGCGACGATGCCGAACCAGAGAATTGCGAGATCCATTTTCCGTCTCCTCCTAATAGACCGTCGTGACCGGGATGTGCTTGCCCTCTTCGTCGATATGCTCCTCGACCGGGGCCGGACCCTTCTGGGCCGCACGCTTGATCAGCTTGAACTCGACGACCGCGAGCGCGCCGTAGACGAGGGTGAAGGCGACGATCGAGATCAGCACATCGAGCCCCGTGGTGTTGGGCGAGACGCCGTCCGCCGTCTTCATGAGGCTGAAGACGATCCAGGGTTGCCGCCCCATCTCCGTGAAGATCCAGCCGACGATCATGGCGGCGAGCGAGAGCGGCATCGCCCAGATGGCAAGCTTCCACTGCCACTGGTGCTTCGGCATGCGGCCCTTGCGGGTCAGCCAGAGGCCGACGACGGCGACCAGCACGTGGAGCATGCCGAGGCCGATCATCCAGCGGAACGCCCAGTAGGTGATCCAGATCGTCGGGGTGTAGTCGCCCGGTCCGTACAGCTGGACGTACTGCGCCTGGAGATCGTTGATGCCCTCGACGGTGCCGTCGAGCGTGTGCGTCGACAGGAACGACAGCAGATAGGGCACGCGGATCGAGAACAACTCGTGCACACCGTCCGGTGTCCCGAGGGTGAAGATCGAGAACGAGGCGTCCGCACCCGTCGATGTCTTGTAGAGCGCCTCCGCAGCCGCCATCTTCATGGGCTGCGTCTGCACCATGGCGAGGCCGAGCTGGTCGCCGCTCAGCACGGTGCCGATCCCGGCGACCACCATCATCCAGAGGCTGAACTTGAGGGCGGGTCGCATGGTCTCGAGGTGCTGGTTGCGCGAGAGGTGCCAGGCCGCAACGGTGATGATCAGCCCCGCCGACACCATGAAGGCGCCGAAGATCGTATGCGGGAAGGCGGCAAGCGCCACCTTGTTGGTGAGCACCGCCCAGATGTCGGTGAGCTCGGCTCGTCCGCGCTCGGGGTTCAGCGTGTACCCGACCGGGTTCTGCATGAAGGCGTTCGCGGCGATGATGAAGTAGGCGGACAGGATGCTGCCCGCTGCGGTGAGCCAGATGGTCGCCAGGTGCAGACCCTTCGGCAGCTTGTCCCAGCCGAAGATCCACAGGCCGATGAACGTCGCCTCGAGGAAGAAGGCCAGCAGGCCCTCCAAGGCGAGCGGGGCGCCGAAGATATCGCCCACGAACCGCGAGTAGTCCGACCAGTTCATACCGAACTGGAACTCCTGCACGATTCCGGTCACCACGCCCATGGCGAAGTTGATCAGGAAGATCTTGCCGAAGAAGTGGGTGAGCTGCAGGTAGTGCACCTTGCCCGTGCGGTACCAGCAGGTCTGGAAGATCGCGACCACGGTGACGACGCCGATCGTCAGCGGCACGAACAGGAAATGGTAGATCGTTGTGAGCCCGAACTGCCACCGCGACAGCAGCAGCGGGTCCAAGAGATCGTGCACGGCGTCTCACCCTTCGATCGGTCTTCTACAGGATGTAGAAGTGCGTCTTCTACAGAGTGTAGAACATTCTCAGCATGTTCGCGTACGCTATATCCGTGGCAAATCTCGGAGAACTGGAACAGGCTGTCATGGACACCCTGTGGGCGGGCGACGCCCCGATCACCGCCAACGAGTTACGCGACAAGCTATCGGCCGCTCGCGGAGACGGCAAGACTCCCGCTCTCACCACCGTGCTCACGGTCCTCTCCCGCCTCGAGCAGAAGGGGATGGTGGCGCGGGACCGCGACGCGCGTCCGCACCTCTACTTCGCCTCGCTCACCCGGGCCGGCCACGTCGCCGATCTGATGCGCGAGGTGCTCGAGTCCTCCTCCGACCGCACCGAGGCCCTCGCGTTCTTCGTGGGCTCCGTCGACGAGTCCGAGGCGCAGGTGCTGCGCCGTCTGCTCGAGGCCCGCGCCTCCTAGCCGCCGTGCTCCCCGTCAACGAGACGGCCATCGTCCTGGGACTGCTGGCGATCGCCCTGGCCTGGCCCGTGCCCGTCCTGCTCGCGCGCGCGACCTGGCCACCCGCCGCACCGGTGCTCGCGGTCGCGCTCTGGCAGTCCATCGCCCTCGCCGGTGGCATCTCGATGATCGGATCCCTGCTGCTCGCCGGACTGCAGCCGTTCGGCGCGGACCTCTGGGATCGTATCGGGGCCGCGGCGGGGACCGTCTTCTCCGGACCGCTGCCGGCCGGGGTGACGCTGCTGAACGCCTTCCTGCTCAGCGCCGCGGTGCTTCTCACCGCGCACCTCGTGCTCAACCTGGCCCTCACCTCGGAGCGCAGCCGCCGGCAGCGGCACCAGCACATGGAGTTGCTGCGACTGCTCAGCTCGCCCCTCCCCGATGTGCCCAGCACGCGCGTGATCGATCATCCCGCCCCGGCGGCGTACTGCCTGCCCGGCGCCCGCAGCGTCACGGTCCTGTCCGAGGGGATGATCGCGCTGCTCAGCCCGGAGGAGCTTGACGCGGTGATCGCGCACGAGCGCACGCATCTGCGCCAGAAGCACCACCTCCTGCTCGACGCGTTCCGCTCCTGGAAGCGCGCCCTGCCCTGGTTCCCGATCGCCACGCGGGCCCAGGACGCCGTCGCGCTTCTGCTCGAGATGCTCGCCGACGACACGGCCCGCCGGTCGTCCGGCGACCCGGTGCTCGCGGAGGCCATCCGCATCGTGGACGAGACCGGGACCGCCGGCACCGCCCTGGGCGCCCCGAAGGACCGGCGCACGCCCGAGCAGCGCCGCGACGCCCTCCTCGCCCGCGAGGCGCGCCTCACCGCCGGACGCCGGACGGTCGGGCCGGCGCTGCGGGCGGCGGTCTCCGTCGCGACCGTGCTGCTCGTGGTGGTCCCTCCGGTCCTCGTCCTCACCAGCTGACCTCCCCCGCTCTCCCAGGCGCCGCCCAGTAGCATCGTCGTTATGCCGAAGAAGGGCTCGTACGCCAAGGGAATCGCCAAACGGGAGGAGATCCTCTCGCGCGCGCTGGAAGTCTTCGCCGCGAAGGGATACCGCCGAGCATCGCTCCGCGAGATCGCCGAATCGGTGGGGCTGAGTCAGGCCGGGCTGCTGCACCACTTCTCCTCGAAGGAGGAGCTCTTCTCGGAGGTGCTGCGCAAGCGCGACGAGGTGGACACCGGCGAGGCCGCGCTCGACGACCAGTGGTCGGACGCCGTGGACGGGCTCGTCCGCGTCATCCGGCACAACGCGGAGGTGCCCGGACTGGTGCAGCTCTACGCGACCCTGTCGGCCGAGGCGGCCGATCCGGAACACCCCGGGCACGACTACTTCGTGGAGCGCTACGAGCGGATCGTCGGCGGCCTGGAGCAGTACCTCCGCGCCGAGCAGGAGGCGGGGCGGATGACTGACGCGGTCGACGCCCGCCAGCTCGCCCGGCTGGGGATCGCCGTCGCCGACGGCATGCAGGTGCAGTGGATGCTCGACCCGTCGGCGGACATGGCCGACGCCCTCACCGCGTTCTGGGACCTCGTGCGGACGGCCCCGACCGCGTGAACGAGGCCCTCACCTGGCTCCTCGACCTGGTCCAGAGCGTGGACCCCGTGCTGCGCACGCTCCTCGCGGGAGTGGGCATCATGCTCGAGACGTCGATCCTCATCGGTCTCGTGGTCCCCGGAGACACCGTGGTGCTCGTAGCCAGCACCGCGGTGGACGGCCCGGTGGAGTACGCCGCGATGGTGGCGGTCGTCGTCGTCGGCGCGCTCTGCGGCGAGTCGATCGGGTTCGCGCTGGGCCGGTGGTTCGGGCCCCGCATCCGGGCGAGCCGACTCGGGCGCCGGCTGGGACAGGACAACTTCGACAAGGCCGAGGCCTACCTGGCACGGCGCGGCGGAATCGCCGTCTTCCTCTCCCGGTTCCTCCCGGTGCTGCACTCGCTCATCCCGTTGACCGTCGGGATGAGCCCGATGCGCTACCGCACCTTCATGACGTGGACCGTGCCCGCCTGCGTGCTCTGGGCGTTCGCGTACGTCACGGTCGGATCGCTGGCCGCGGGCAGCTATCGGGAACTCTCGCGCGAGCTGCACTGGGCGGGATACATCTTCGTGGCCATCATCGCGGTGTTCGTCCTGCTCGTCTTCCTGGTGAAGAAGGTGCTGCAGAAGCGCGAGGCGGCGCACATGGGTGCGGCGGCCCGGTCGCCCGAGCCGCCGCAGGACGGGGAGTGACTCCCGCTACAGCTTGACCGGGTGGTCCTTCAGCCAGTTCTTCGCGACCACGTCGGGCGCGGTCTTGCTGTCGCCCTGGTTCTCGCTGTTCATGGTGATGAGGTCATCTGTGGTCAGCTCGGCCGAGAGGGCGTTCAGCACCTTCTTGACCGTGTCGGACGCCTTGCCGCTGTTGATCAGCGGAACGATGTTCTGCGCCGCGATCAAGCTCTTCGGGTCCTTCAGCGTGACGAAACCGTTGTCCTTGATGGCCGGTGTCGTCGTGTAGATGTCGGCCAGCTGCACGTCGCCGTTCTTGAGCGCCGTGACGGTCAGCGGGCCGCCCGAGTCGCTGATCGGCTTGAGCGTCGCGGTCACGCCGTACGCGGACTTGAGGCCCGGGATGCCGTACGGCCGGGTCTCGAACTCCGGGTTCGCGCCGACGGTCAGCGGCTCGGTGACCTTGGAGAGGTCGGCGAGGCTGGTGACGCCCCACTTGTCCGAGAACTCCTTGGTGACGTTGTACGAGTCGGCGTCCTGCGCCTTGGCCTGGTCGAGCACCTCGTAGCCCGAAGGGAGCGCCGACTTCAGCGCCGCGTAGACGTCGTCGCTGGAGGTGGCGGTGGCGTCCTTCTTGTAGAACTGCAGGAGGTTGCCGCTGTACTCGGGGATGAGGTCGATGGAACCGTCCTGCAACGCCTTCAGGTAGATGTCGCGCTGGCCGATGCTCGGCTTGTAGTTGACCTTGACGCCGTTGGCCGCCAGCGCTTGGCCGTAGACCTGCATGAGGATCTCGGACTCGCCGAACGCGGCCGAGCCGATGGTGACGCTGTCACTCGACGAGGACGAGGTGTTGCCGCCGAGCGCGCCGCCGCCGGACGAGCACGCGCTGAGAGCGAGGAGTGCTCCCGCCGCGACCACGCCGGCCGCGATGCGGCCTCTCTTGGATGCGAACATGTTGGTTTCTCTCTTTCGGTGGGTGCTATGGATCGTGGTGGGTTCGGGTGGTCAGATACCGGTGCCGATGGGGTGGTTGGGCACAGACGGTCCCATCGGTCGCCAGGGGTCCTTCGTACGGACGTCCTGGATCTTGCCGGCCGTGACGCCGCGCGGAACCACGAGGCGCTGCACGATGGCGAAGACGCCGTCGGTCACGAGGGCGAGCGCGATCACGAGGATCGATCCGCCGAGCATCACGTTGTACTGCTGCACGGCGAGACCGTCGAACAGGAACCGTCCGAGGCCGCCGACCGGGAGGATCGCCGCAACCGTCCACGTCGCGATGACCTGGAGCGCGGCGGAGCGGATCCCCCCGATGATCAGCGGGAGCGAGAGGGGGATCTCCACCTTGAACAGGATCTGGAGCTCGGTCATCCCCATCGCTCGCGCAGCATCGATCGTGCGCCGGTCCACTGATTCGAGGCCGGAGTACGCGCCCGCGAGCACCGGCGGGATCGCCAGGATGGTGAGAGCGATCAGCGGCGGGACGATGCTGAGGTTGAGCGTGATGAGGGCGAGATACACGACGAGACCAAGCGTCGGAATCGCCCGGAGGGCGCCGGAGAGGCCGACGGCGAGGCCGCGGAACTTCCCCGTGTGCCCGATCGCCAGGCCGATCGGCAGCGCGATCACCGCGGCCAGGACCAGCGTCAGCAACGAGTACCAGGCATGCTCCCCGAGGCGCACGAGGATTCCGCTCGGCCCGGCCCAGTTGGCAGGGTCGAACACCCAGGCGAACGCTGCGACGATATCGGTCATGCGCCCGTCACCGCCTTCAGCGCGGCACGGCGGCTCGCGCGCTTGGTCGTGCCGAGGCGCGTCCACGGCATCAGCAGCCTCCCGAGGAGGACGAGGATCAGATCGAAGACGAGCGCGATGATCACGATCGCGACGATGCCCGTCACCACCTCGGCGTTGTTGTACTGGTTCAGTCCCTGGACGAACATGGTTCCCAGGCTGCTCACACCGACGAGGGATCCGACACTGACGAGGCTCACCGTGCTCACCGAGACCACCCGGAGACCGGCGAGGAGCACCGGTCCGGCGAGCGGCAGCTCGACGGACCAGAAGCGGCGCCAGGTGCTGAAACCGACGGCGGACGCCGATTGCAGGACATCACCCGGCACGCTCGCGAGAGCGTCGGACGTCGTGCGCACCATCAGAGCGAGCGCGTACAGGCTGAGCGCGATGACCACGTTCTTCGGGTCGAGGATCTGCGTGCCGATCAGCGCGGGCATCGCGACGAACAGCGGGAAGGAGGGGATCGTGTACAGGATGCCGCCGAGCGTGAGCAGCACGCCGCGGCTGGCGCGGTAGCGGTTCGCGACCCAGCCGATCGGGATCGAGATCAAGAAGCCGATGACGATCGGGAACACGCTCAACGTCACGTGAGCGACCGTGAGATCCCAGACGAGGCCGAGGTTCGACCACAGCCAGCTCACGACGCTTCCTCACCCTGCGCCGAAGCACCCACGACCGGGAGGGTCGTGGCCTTTGCCTCATCGGACGGGGTCAGCACACCGGCCGGCCGTCCTTCGCTGTCGACCAGCACCTCGCCGGTCGGGGTCTGCTGAACGTGCAGCGCACGCCGGCCGCGGTCCGCCCCGATGAACGAGGCGACGAACTCGTCGGCCGGGGCCGCCAGGATCTCGGACGGGGTGCCCTGCTGGGCCACGATCCCGCCCGTGCGGAAGATCACCACCTGGCTGCCCAGCCGGAACGCCTCGTCGATGTCGTGGGTGACGAAGACCACGGTCTTGTCGAGCTCCCGCTGCAGGTGCAGCAGCTCGTTCTGCAGCTCGTCGCGCACGATCGGGTCGACGGCGCCGAACGGCTCGTCCATCAGCAGGATGTTGGGGTCGACGGCGAGTCCGCGGGCCACTCCGACGCGCTGCTGCTGACCGCCCGACAGCTGGCTCGGGTAGCGGTCGGCGAGCGAACGCTCGAGGCCGACCGTGTCCATCAGCTCCAGGGCGCGCTCGCGCGCGGCCTTCTTCTTCTCCCCGCGCAGGAGGGGCACGGTGGCGATGTTGTCGACCACCTTGCGGTGAGGCAGGAGACCGGAGTTCTGCATGACGTAGCCGATGCTGCGCCGCAGCTGCACGGGCTGGAGCTTCTGCACGTCCTCGCCGTCGATCTCCACCGTGCCGCTGGTCGGGTCCACCATGCGGTTGATCATCCGCAGGATCGTCGTCTTCCCGCTGCCGGAGGAGCCGACCAGGACCGTGATCCTGCGCGACGGGATCACGAGCGAGAAGTCGTCGACGGCCACCGTCCCGTCGGGGAACCGTTTCGTCACCGAACGGAACTCGATCATCGCTGGGGCCCATTTCTGTCGGTCAGGTCCATCCATTCCACCCAAACAGCGTTCTGGCCGTTTGGCAACGGATGCGTCCCTTTATGGCGAAATTCGCGTGAAAGACGAAGTTCGCCGGTCGAGGGGATCGTGCGATCCCCGACCTGGTTCGGAGCACAGCCGCCGATGGATGTCAGCGTTGCGCGCACCACCGACATTCCCGCCCGAGCGGACGGATTCAGCCCTTGCTGCCGTAGCGCGCCTCGAGGTACTCGCGGGCCACCACGCGGGCTTCGGCGATGTAGCGCTCGTCCCCGGCCGGGTCGTCCCGGAACGCACGGTTGATCAGCGCATCCATGACCTCCACGACGATCTCGAGGCGGAAGGCGAGGTCGTCGCCGGCCGGGAGGCTGTACTCATCGGCGAGGATCTCGGCGAACTGCGCCGCGAACGAGACGTCCCGCACGACCTCCTCGCCGGGGAGCCCGGAGCGCTCGGCGTCGGTGAAGCGGATGATCCGGAAGCCCGCCTCGGTGCGGAACATCGCCACGAACGAGTCGATCGCGGCCTCGACCGCATTCCACCAGTGCTCTGGCTGCTGCTCGTGGATGGCGGCGACCACGGCGCGGCGGTAGCGCAGCACGGCGCGATCACGCAGTGCCTGCAGCAGGACGATCCGGTCGGGGAAGTACCGGTAGACGGTGCCGATGGAGGCACCGGCGCGCTCGGCCACCATGGCGGTGGTCAGCCGGTCGAACCCGATCTCGTCGACCACGTCGGCGGCCGCGTCCAGCAGCGCGTCGACCCGGGCGGCACTGCGCTCCTGGATCGGCTCGGTGCGCACGAGGGCTGCTCCGACGGTGTTCTGTCCGGCCACGAGGTCGTTGATGGGCACGATCGCAACTCCTTCTTTCGCTGTCTACGTTACGTGGTGCGGGTCCCCGACCCATGCGCCCGCCACTGCGTGGCGCACTCCATTGGGATCGATCATATTCGTGGAAACCTCACTTATTGCGGGGAATCGTCTGCAACTCGCCGAGGATCCGCCCCCAGATCTGGGGCGTGCGGAAATCGATCCTGCACTCCATGAGAGACTTGAATCTCTATGACCGCAACTCCCGACAAGCGCGGCACCGCTGCGGAGCCCATCATGCATCGCGCAGCGCGCATCGAAGACGCTTTCCACGAGTTCAGGGCCCGTCGCTCCCGCAAGCGCGGCGCCCTCGCCACGATCGTCCCGTACACCGGCTACGGCGCGCCGTCGTGGTTGCGCATCCTAGGCAGGGTCGTCCTCGCCAAGGACCCCAAGCCCGGCAGCCGCGCCGAGCGGAAGCACCGCAAGCGCGAGGAGTCCATCCGGGGCTGGCGGTCCTTCATCAGCGTGCCGGTGTCGGACGTGGTGGTGACGATCGAGATCGAGGGCGACCGGCACACGGTGATGCCCGACCGCGGCGGCGTCATCGACACGGTCATCCCCGTCCAGCTCACGCCCGGATGGCACACCGTCCGGATGTCCACCGTCGAATCGACCCGCGTCTTCGAGGCCCCCGTGTTCGTCGTGGACCCGAAGGCGACGTTCGGCATCATCTCCGACGTCGACGACACCGTGATGGTGACGGCGCTCCCCCGGCCGCTCCTCGCCGCCTGGAACACCTTCGTGCTCGACGAGCACGCCCGCGTTCCCACGCCGGGCATGGCCGTCCTGCTGGAGCGCCTGGCGGCCACGCATCCCGGCACACCCGTCATCTACCTCTCGACCGGCGCCTGGAACGTCGCCCCCACGCTGCGGCGCTTCCTCTCCCGGAACCTCTTCCCCGCCGGTCCCCTGCTGCTGACCGACTGGGGGCCCACCCACGACCGCTTCTTCCGCAGCGGGCGGGAGCACAAGCGCATCAACCTCGAGCGGTTGGCCTCCGAGTTCCCCGGACTGAGGTGGCTGCTGATCGGCGACGACGGCCAGCACGACGAGCTGCTCTACGGCGAGTTCACCACCGCGCACCCCGACAACGTGGCCGGCGTCGCGATCCGCCAGCTCTCCGGCGGGGAGGCGGTGCTCGCGGGCGGCCGGTCGAAGGCCGAGAAGCACAGCGAACTCTCCGGAGCCCCGTGGGTGTACGCCCCGGACGGCGCGGGACTGAGCGAGCAGCTCAGCGAGCTCGGAATCCTTCCCGGCGCCTGACGACGCCCCGTCTGCGGACGGGCGGCCGTCGGTGGGCTGGGGCAGACTGTCCCCATGCCCGGCACCGCACGCGCGAACCGCTCCGATCTGCTCCGGCTGCGCCGGCTGGCCCAGCACATCGACGGCGACCGCCCCGCCGCGCCGGCCGATGTCGTCCGCCGGCTGCTGGCGGTCCAGGCGCAGGACTTCGGCGCGGCCTGCTGGGCCCTCGCACTGCGCACCGCCACTCCCGCCCGCAGCGCAGTGCTCGCCGACCTGGACGCGGGGCGGATCGTGCGCTCCTGGCCGATGCGCGGCACGCTGCACTTCGTGCCGCCGGAGGATCTGCGCTGGATGCTCTCCGTCACCACCGAGCGCATGGTGGCCGGTCTGACCCTCCGCCACCGCCAGCTGGAGCTCGAGGCACCGGACTTCGTGCGCGCCCGGGACCTGCTGAGCGCGGCGCTCACCGGCGGCCGGGCGTTGGGGCGCGCGGAGGTCATGGAGCTCTGGGAGTCCGCGGGGATCGCGACGGGCGGCCAGCGCGGTTACCACCTGCTCTATTTCCTCGCGCAGACCGGCGTCGTGTGCTGGGGTCCCTCCCATCGGACCCAGCAGGCGCTCGTCCTGCTGGACGAGTGGGCGCCGCTCTCCGCCGCCCGCCGGCTCGACCCCGACGAGGCCGTCGCGGAATTCCTGCTGCGCTACCTGGTCGGCCACGGCCCGGCGACCGTCAGGGATTTCGTCTGGTGGACCAAGGGGACGATCGCACAGGCGCGGACCGCGGTCGCCGTGCTCGGCGATGCGCTGCGCACGCTCGACGTGGACGGTGTCGAGTACCTCGTCCCGGCGGAGCTCGCCGATGACGCGGCCGCGCGACCGCCGAGCCGCGCGGAACGCGAGGCCGTCCACCTGCTGCCCGCCTTCGACGAGTACCTCCTCGGCTACCAGGACCGCTCTGCGGTGATCGACGACGACCGGTTCGAGCGGGTGGTGCCGGGCAAGAACGGCGTCTTCGCGCCGATCATCGTCGCGCGAGGCCGCGTCGCCGGCACGTGGCGGCGTTCCGGCACCACCATCGAGCAGTTCCCCTTCGAGCCGCTCACGGCCGCCCGGACCGCCGCCGCCGGGCGCTCGGCGGCGGTGTACGCGCGCTACGCGGACTAGCCTGGAACGGTGGCACTGAAACTCCCCGCGAGCATCCGCGCGTCCAGCCGCACCCCGTTCCTGCAGGTGCTCAAGACCGCCGTCGCCATGATCCTGGCCTGGCTCGCGGCGAGCCTCATCGTGCCCGGGGAGCTCCCGGTCTTCGCCGCGATCGCCGCCCTCCTGGTCGTCCAGCCGAGTGTCAACCAATCGGTCGGTCGCGCGATCGAGCGCTCCCTCGGCGTCATCGTCGGCGTGCTCGTCGCCTACGCGGTCGGACTCGCATTCGGGACCAACAGCTGGATCGTGCTCGTCGCCGTCGTCCTGTCCGTGCTGCTCGCCTGGGCGCTCAAGCTCACCCCGGGCAGCGCGAACCAGGTGCCGATCAGCGCCATGCTCGTGCTGGCGATCGGCGCCACCAATCCCGAGTACGCGCTCGCGCGGATCGGCGAGACCATCATCGGGGCCGTCATCGGGGTGATCGTCAACATCGCGGTCGTCCCACCGGTGCTCACCGGGCCCGCGCGGACCGCCGTGCTCGCGCTCGGCACCGAGCTCGCCGCCACCCTCGACCGGCTCGCCGACGCCATCACCAGCACGCTCGCCCCCGGGCAGGTGGATGCGCTCCTCATCGAAGCCCGGCTGCTGCGGCCCATGCAGACCAAGGCAGGGGCCGCCCTCACCGCGGCCGAGGAGAGCCTGACCCTGAACCCCCGACAGGGCAAGCACCGCGTGGTCCTGGCTCACGACGAGGCGCTCTTCGCGCGCCTCTCCCCCATCGTCACCCGCGCCATCGGCATGACCAGGGCCTTCCACGATCACTACGACGACGGCCTGACCGGCGAACCTGCGCTGGACGCCATCGCGGAGGAGCTGCGCCGGGCGGCGCACGATCTGCGCCTGCTCAGCCGGGCTCCGGACGCGCCGTTCGCCGAACCGGACACCGCGACGGCGGGCCTGCCCGTGCTGACCGCTCCGCTGGTGATCTCGACACCCGATCCCCGGCACTGGGTGCTGCTCGGATCGCTCATGGAGGATCTGCGGCGGATCCACTCCGAGATCACGGGCGACGGCGACGGCACCTGATCACCCTCGACGCGGTCGCGGACGGCGGGTCGGACGGATGCCGAGCGGCGGCCGTCGATGTCCTCGACGGCCGACGCTCAGGTCCGATCCGCGCTACGCGGTCAGCGTCGCGATGGCCTCCGCCAGCGGCAGGGTGCCGCGCTCGCCGGTGCGGCGGTTCCAGAGCTCGACCTCGCCCTCGGCGGCGCCGCGCCCGGCGACCAGGACGCGCGGGACCCCGATCAGCTCGGCATCGCCGAACTTCACGCCCGGAGAGACCTTGGGGCGGTCGTCGAGGAGTACCTCGAGGCCGGCGGACTCCAACTCGGCGGCAGCCTGCTCGGCCACGTCGAACGCGGCCTGATCGCGGCCGGCGGCCACGACGTGGACGTCGAACGGCGCGACCGACTCGGGCCAGATCAGCCCCTTGTCGTCGTTGTTCTCCTCGGCGATGATCGCGAGGATGCGCGTCACGCCGATGCCGTAGGACCCCATCGTGACCGTGACCAGCTTGCCGTTCTCGTCCAGCACCTTGAGGCCGAGTGCTTCCGCATACTTGCGACCGAGCTGGAAGACGTGGCCGATCTCCATGCCGCGCGCGAGCTCCACGGGCCCGGAGCCGTCCGGGGCCGGGTCGCCCGCCTTGACCTCGGCAGTCTCCACGACGGCGTCCCAGGCGAAGTCGCGGCCGGCGACCAGACCGAAGACGTGCTTCCCGTGGATGTTCGCACCGGTGATCCAGCCCGAGCCGTCCACGACCCGGGGGTCGACGACGAAGCGGATGCCGGTGGACGACTCCTCGCCCAGCACCGCGCCCTCCGGAGACCAGGGCCCGATGTAGCCCTTGACCAGTCCGGGGTGCGTGGCGAAGTCGGCCTCGGTGGCGGGCTCGACCTCGGCGGGCGCGAACGCGACCTCTGCGCGCTTGGTGTCCACCTCGCGGTCGCCGGGCAGGCCGACGACGACGAGCTCGCGGCTGCCGTCCAGGTGCGTCAGCGCGAGGACGACGTTCTTGAGCGTGTCCGCAGCGGTCCATGCGCGGCCGTCCGGCCGGGGGTGCTTCTCGTTCGCCACGTCGACGAGGGTCTGGATCGTGGGGGTGTCGGGCGTGTCCAGCACCTCGGCCGGGGTGAGCTTCTCGTACCCGCGAGTCGGCGGGGCGATGGTCGTGAACGCCTCGACGTTCGCGGCGTATCCGCCCTCCGAACGCACGAAGGTGTCCTCGCCGACGGCGGTCGGGTGCAGGAACTCCTCGCTGCGCGAGCCTCCCATCGCTCCGGCGTCGGCCTGCACGATCACGTACGACAGTCCGAGACGCTGGAAGATCCGCTCGTACGCGTCGCGCTGCGCGGAGTAGCTCGCCTCCAGCCCGGCGTCGCTCGCGTCGAACGAGTAGGCGTCCTTCATGGTGAACTCGCGACCGCGGAGGAGCCCCGCGCGGGGCCGCGCCTCGTCGCGGTACTTGTCCTGGATCTGGAAGATGGTGAGCGGGAGGTCCTTGTACGACGAGTAGAGGTCCTTCACCAGCAGGGTGAACACCTCCTCGTGCGTGGGTGCGAGCAGGTAGTCGGCGCCCTTGCGGTCCTGGAGGCGGAAGAGCCCGTCTCCGTACTCCTCCCACCGGTTCGTCACCTCGTACGGCTCGCGCGGCAGCAGCGCCGGGAAGTGGACCTCGTGGGCGCCGGCGGCGGCCATCTCCTCGCGGATGATCGTCTCGATGCGGGCCTTGACCCGCAGACCGAGCGGCAGCCAGGCGAAGATCCCCGGCGCCTGGCGCCGGATGTAGCCGGCGCGGACCAGCAGCCTGTGGCTGGTGACCTCGGCGTCGGAGGGGTCTTCACGGAGCGTGCGGAGGAAGTAGTTCGTCAGGCGTGTAGGCACCATTCCATGTTAGGGGGCCGGAGGGGTGGCATAGTGTGGCGGCATGCCCGACCGCCGGACCTCCATCGCCCCGTCCGCGGCGCAGACCGAGCTGGCCCGGTCCCTCGCAGAGCTGCGAGCCTCCCTCGGGCTCCCCGAGAGGTTCGGCCCCGAGGCCGAGGCGGAGGCGGAACGCGAGGCCGCCGGAGTCGTGCTCCCGGCGACGGACCTGACCGGTCTCCCGTTCCTGACGATCGACCCCGCCGGCTCGACCGACCTCGATCAGGCGCTGCACATCGAGCGCGACGGCGGCGGCCACCGGATCCGGTACGCCATCGCCGACGTGCCGGCCCTGGTGCCGCCCGGCGGAGCCGTCGATGAAGAGGCGCGCCGGCGCGGGCAGACGCTCTACGCGCCGGACGGCCGCGTGCCACTGCATCCGTCCGCCATCGGGGAGCACGCGGGTTCGCTGCTGCCGGACGCCGTACGCGGTGCGTTCGTCTGGGACGTCAGTCTGGACGCGGACGGCCGGGAGACCGCCGTCACCGTCGCCCGTGCCCGTATCCGCTCGAGACGCCAATGGTCGTACGCCGAGGCCCAGGAGGCCCTCGACACGGGCACGGCTCCCGAGGAGCTGGCGCTGCTTGCGGAGGTCGGCCCGGCGCGGATCGCACAGGAGCGCGCCCGCGGCGGCGCGAGCCTGAACCGCGCCGACGAGGAGATCGTCTTCCGCGACGGCGCCTACGCCATCGAGCGCCGCGCCACGCTCCCCGTGGAGGACTGGAACGCGCAGCTCTCGTTGCTCACCGGCATGGCAGCGGCGCGCATCATGCTCGACGCCCGCATCGGCATCCTGCGCACGATGCCTGCGCCCGGGACGGAGGCGGTGGCGTCGTTCCGCGCGCAGACGGTCGCGCTCGGCCTGCCGTGGCCGGCCGGGATCGCGTACGGCGAGTACCTGCGCACCCTCGACCATCGCGAGCCGCGCGCGGCCGCGATCCTGCAAGCCGCCGCCGGGCTCTTCCGCGGCGCCGGCTACGTCGCGATGGACGGCACGGCCCCCGCCGATCCCGACCAGTCCGCGATCGCGGCGCCGTACACGCATGCGACGGCGCCGTTGCGTCGACTCGTCGACCGGTGGGTGCTGGTGGTGTGCGAGGCGCTCTGCGCCGGTCGGCCGGTGCCCGCGTGGGCACGCGAATCACTCGGCGCGTTGCCGTCGATCATGGGAGCGTCGACCCGGCTGGCCTCGGCGCTCGACGCCGGTGCGCTGGATCGCGTGGAGGCGGCGCTGCTCGCCTCCCGGATCGGCGCCGTGTTCGACGCGACGGTGCTCGCCGTGCGCAATGGCACCGTCACCGTCCAGGTCGCGGATCCGGTCGTGACCGCGTCGCTGCCCCGGCCCGACGGCGTGCGTCCGGGCGACCGGGTGCGGGTGCACCTCGTGTCGGCGGACATCCCGACCGGCACGGTCCGCTTCGACGCCGTCGGAACAGTGGGAGATCCGGCGCGCGGACGGCGCGATCAGGCGGACTGACAGCGCGCACCGACCTCCGGTGGGCTCCCGCCGCCGCGCGCCGCTAGTGGGCGCCGACGGTGACCACGGGCTCGCCGGACGGTCCGCCCTCCTCGCCCATCTCGGCGGCGATGCGGTTCGCCTCCTGGATCAGGGTCTGCACGATCTCGGCCTCCGGCACGGTCTTGATGACCTCGCCCTTGACGAAGATCTGACCCTTGCCGTTGCCGCTCGCCACACCGAGGTCGGCCTCCCGCGCCTCGCCGGGGCCGTTCACGACGCAGCCCATCACGGCGACGCGGAGCGGGACGCTCATGCCCTCGAGCCCGCTGGTGACGTCGTTGGCGAGCGTGTAGACGTCCACCTGGGCGCGTCCGCAGCTGGGGCACGAGACGATCTCGAGCTTGCGCTCGCGCAGATTGAGCGACTGCAGGATCTGCAGCCCGACCTTGACCTCCTGGGCCGGCGGGGCGGAGAGCGAGACCCGGATGGTGTCGCCGATGCCCTCGGACAGCAGGATGCCGAACGCGGTCGCCGACTTGATGGTTCCCTGGAACTCCGGACCCGCCTCGGTCACGCCGAGGTGCAGGGGCCAGTCGCCGCGCTCGGCGAGCTGCCGGTACGCCTTGACCATCACGATGGGGTCGTTGTGCTTGACCGAGATCTTGAAGTCGTGGAAGTCGTGCTCCTCGAAGAGGCTGGCCTCCCATACGGCGCTCTCGACGAGCGCCTCCGCGGTGGGCTTGCCGTACTTCTGGAGCAGGCTCGGCTCGAGGGAGCCCGCGTTGACCCCGATGCGGAGCGACACGCCCGCCGCCTTGGCGTACGCGGCGATCTTGCCGACCTGGTCGTCGAACTTGCGGATGTTGCCCGGGTTGACGCGCACGGCCGCGCAGCCGGCGTCGATCGCGGCGTAGACGTAGTTCGGCTGGAAGTGGATGTCGGCGATCACCGGGATCTGGCTCTTCTTGGCGATGATCGGCAGCGCCTCCGCGTCGTCCCTGCTCGGGACGGCGACGCGGACGATGTCGCAGCCGGAGGCCGTGAGTTCGGCGATCTGCTGCAGGGTCGCGTTGATGTTCGTCGTCGGCGTCGTGGTCATCGACTGGACGCTGACGGGGGCGTCGCCTCCGACGAGGACCTTGCCGACGCGGATCTGGCGGGACTTCCGGCGGGGTGCGAGGGTCTCGGGGACCTTGGGCATCCCCAGATTGATTGCTGCCACCCGACAATCCTACGCGGGCCGGTGGGAACCGGCTGGGCGTTGCCGGGGAGTGACCTCGCCGCGCGCGTCGCGCCCAGCGGATCTGCGGGCGAGACGTGAGGCCGGGTGCTAGCCGAACAGGTTGACGGGCTTGACGATGTCCGCGTATGCGAGCAGCAGGCTCATCGCGCCGAACACGATCACGACCGCGAAGGTGAGCGGCATGAGCTTGGCGATGTCGACCGGACCCGGATCGCGGCGACGGAAGATCTTCGCGAAGGTGCGCCGGATCCCCTCCCACAGCGCGCCCGCGATGTGACCGCCGTCGAGCGGGAGTAGCGGCACCAGGTTGAACACGAAGAGCGCGATGTTCAGCGAGGCGAGCATCCCGATCATCGTGTACGCCTTGTCGATGACCGGCACGCCGTCGAGCGCCGTGAGCTCGCCCGCCGCGCGGCCGATCCCGACGACGCCGATCGGGCCGTTCGCGTCGCGCTGCCCGGAGCCGAACGCCGCGTTCCAGACGTCTACCATGCGCTGCGGGAGGTGGATGAAGACGTTGAACACGGCGCCGACCTGGGTGCCGACGGCCGGAAGCACCGAGGAGATCGGCTGCGGGACCAGCTCCTGCACCGAGCCGATGCCGGCGAACCCGGCGGCGAACGTGGAGACGCTGCCGTCCGCGGTCTTCACGACCTGACCGTTCTCATCGGTCTTCGCGACCTGGTTCGTCGTGGGCGTGAGGGTGACCGTGCGCTCGACGCCGCCGCGGCGGAGCACGACCGAGAGCGAGCGGCCGGCCGACTCCCGGATGATCGTGGTGGACTGCGCCCAGCTGGTGATCGGCGTCCCGTCGATGCTCACGATGGTGTCGCCGGGCTTCATCCCTGCGACGGCGGCGGGGCCCTGCGGGGCGGTGGCCGAGCAGGTCTGGCTGGTGGTCGTGGCCGGGAGCACGCACTGGCTGACGGAGCCGATCGTCGTGGAGTTCTGAGGGGTGCCGAACCCCATCAGCAGCACGCCGAAGAGAACGACGGCGATCAGCAGGTTCATGAACGGGCCACCGAACATGATGATGATGCGCTTCCAGACCGCCAGCTTGTAGAAGGTGCGCTCCTCCTCGCCGACGGCGACGGTCTCGGCGCTCGCGGTGCGTGCGTCCTGCGCCATCGACTGCATGAAACCGGTGGTGGCGTTGCGTCCGGCACCGCCCTCCTTGTTCGGCGGGAACATGCCGATCATGGAGATGTAGCCGCCGAGCGGGAGCGCTTTGACGCCGTATTGGGTCTCGCCCCGGCGGAACGAGAACAGCGTCTTGCCGAAACCGATCATGTACTGCGTGACCTTGACGCCGAACAGCTTCGCGGGCACCAAGTGCCCGATCTCGTGGAGCGCGATCGAGACGGCGAGGCCGATCAGGATGATGACGACGCCGAGGATGAACAGGAGCACGGATTCCACGGACTCAGGGTACTGTCGCTCAGCTTGGAGTGAGCCGCTAGCCGGCTATGTGCGCAGTCCGCCGCTCGGGCACCCGCTCAGGCACCGCCGAGCTGAGACGGTGCGCTCATCTGCGTGATCGGCCCGGGCCAGGCGGATGCCGCTGCGAGCACGCCCACGGTGATCGTCGTCCCGTCGGGCACCAGGGTGGAGCCGGAGGAGGCCTCCACCAGGATGTATGCCGAGGTCGCGCCGTTCATCGTGAGCGTGTCGAGCCGGTTCGGATCGGCATGGCCCGGCACGTCGTCGATCGAGGAGCCGACCGCGACACCCGTAGCGCTCGCGATGTGCACCTGCCCGATCGTGGCGGCCTTCGTCGAGATCCTCCAGACGGGCGAGACGAGCACGTCGTTGACCACGGACTCCGAGTAGTGCTCTTCGAAGATCGTGAGCGCCCCGAATTCGTGCGCCGTCGAGGCGACCGTATGGTTGGTGGCCGGGTACTCGGTCGTGCCGGTCTGCGGCCCGAGCCCCGCCTCCATCGCCCCCAAGACGTCGGCGATCGGTCCGGCGTAGCCGAACTCACGTTCCCCGCCGGCGGTGTCGACGACGCGGACCGCGTCTGCGCCGATGACGATGGCGGTCGTCGTCGGCTCGGGTGTCGCGGTCGGAGTGCTCGTCGTCGTGGCAGACGGCGACACAGACGGCGACGCAGCCCCGGCACACCCGGCCAATCCGAGAACGACGGCGATCGCGCCCACGAGTACAACCAACTTCTTCACGAATCCCCCGAAACCGGCCCGATCGGCCCTCCTGAAAAGGCTATCAGGTCGCGCGCCGTCGGCCCGCGTTCAGGCTCCGATCAGCACGTCCGCCGTCGCCCGCGCCCATCGCTCCGCCTCGGCGAGGGATGCACGCGTGAGCTCGCTCGCGGGCGCGTGCGCATCCACCACCCGCTCGACGGTCTCGAGGATGTCCAGGTACCCGATGGCTCCGGCGTGGAAGGCCGCCACGGCCTGTTCGTTGGCGGCATTGAACACCGCCGGGTAGGTCGATCCCGCGGTCCCGACGCGCTTGGCCAGAGCGACGGCGGGGAACGCGTCGTGGTCGAGCGGCTCGAAGGTCCAGCTGTGCGACGTCGTCCAATCCAATGGAGCACCCACACCGGGGACGCGGTCCGGCCAGCCGAGCCCGAGCGAGATCGGCAGGCGCATGTCCGGAGGCGACGCCTGGGCGATGGTCGAGCCGTCGACGAACTCCACCATCGAGTGGATGACCGACTGCGGGTGCACGGTGACGTCGATGCGGTCGTACGGCACGTCGAACAGCAGGTGCGCCTCGATCACTTCGAGGCCCTTGTTCACGAGCGTCGACGAGTTCGTGGTCACGACGAGTCCCATGTCCCAGGTCGGGTGGGCGAGCGCCTGTGCCGGGGTGACATCGCGCAGGGAGTCACGGCTGCGGCCCCGGAACGGGCCGCCGGAGGCGGTCAGCACGAGCCGGCGCACCTCGGCCGGCGCTCCCGAGCGCAGCGCCTGCGCGATGGCGGAGTGCTCGGAGTCGACCGGGACGATCTGACCGGGCGCGGCGGCGCGCTTCACCAGCTCGCCGCCGACGATCAGCGACTCCTTGTTGGCCAGCGCCAGGATCGCTCCGGTCTCCAGCGCGGCCAGGGTGGGACCGAGCCCGACCGAGCCGGTGATGCCGTTGAGCACGACGTCCGCCTCGACCGAGCGGACCAGCCGCTCGGAGTCGTCGGCGCCCAGCGCCGTGTCGTGGACGCGGAAGCGCTCGGCCTGGGCCGCGAGCCCCTCCGCATCGCGGCCGGCGCTGAGGCCGACCACCGTGAAGAGGGCGGGGTTCGCCGCGATGACGTCCAGCGCCTGTGTGCCGATGGATCCGGTGGACCCCAGCAGGACGACGCGCCGCGGCTGCCCCGTCATCAGCGGGCGGTCTTCAGGATGTCGATGACGAACACGATCGTGTCCGTGCCCTTGATCGCCCCGCTGCCCGCGTCGCCGTAGCCGTCCGCGGGCGGGATGACGGCGAGAACCTGCGAACCGACCGTCTGGCCCTCGAGTGCCTTCTTGAAGCCGGCCACGACTCCGGTGGTGGGGAACGAGGTCGGCGCGCCACGACTCCAGGTCGAGTCGAACATCTCGCCGTCGCGCCAAAGGACGCCCTTGTACTGCACGGTCACGGTGTCGCCCGGCTGGACCGTCTCGCCGGCGCCCTGCTTCAGGACCTCGACCTCCGTCTGCGTCGGCGGGTCGGACTTCGGGATGGTGATCGAGGGCTCGCCGGTCTTCGACAGCTTCACGGTCGGGAAACCGGCCTTGGGCGCGACCGGCGTGCCGTCGGCGCGCGTCACGGCCAGGTCGATGAGATCGGCGACGAAGACCACCGTGTCGTCCGCCTTCAGGTTCAGCTGGCTGAGGTCCGCGTTGCCGAACGCCTCCTTGGCGGTGCCGGTGAGCACGACGCGCGAGCCCACCTTCAGGCACTCGACGGCCCTGACGAGACCCGGCACGTACTGCTTGTCGTCGACGGTCATCATCTGGGCGGCCTGCCCGTCGAAGCCGGTGGCCGCGGTGAGCTCCTTGCCCGTCGCCCCGTTGTACGTGGCGAGAGCGATGTCGACGCTCGACCCGGCCTTCGCCTCCGCGCCCGTGCCGGCGATGACCACGCTGCGCTCGAGGTCGGTGGCCTTCAGCGGCGTCGCGAAGGTCACCGTGGGCGCCGCGCGGAAGTCGCCCTCCACCTTCACCGCCTTCGAGGCGTCGCCGGCCTTCAGGTTCTGGCACGAGGCCGAGGCCGTCGTGCTCGTGGCGGACGGCTCCGGGGAGGATGAGCTGCAAGCGGCCAGTCCGGCGACCACAAGGGCGGCGGTGACGAGGGAGAGAGATCTGCGCACGATCGAACAGTCTGCCGTATCCGCCTAGGCCTCCGCTGACAGTCGGCTCCGTGGACCGGCGGCGCGGTGAGTCGGCGCCCGGTCGCCGCCTACGATGGAACCCATGACTCGCGAATTCTCCGTTCCCCAGTCCCGCCATGTCGCCACCGCCCTCCCCGGGCCGCGCTCGGTGGAGCTGCAGCGTCGCCGGGAGGCCACCGTGAGCCGCGGCGCGGGGACCCTCGCGAACATCTACATGGAGTCGGGCTCCGGGGCGATCCTGGTGGACGTGGACGGCAACCGGCTCATCGACCTCGGTTGCGGCATCGGGGTGACCACCATCGGCCACGCCCACCCCGAGGTCGCTGCGGCCGCCGCCGAGCAGGCCGGCAAGCTCACCCACACGCTCTTCACCGTCACGCCGTACGAGAACTACGTCCGGGTGGCGGAGAAGCTCGCCGAGATCACCCCCGGCGACTTCGAGAAGCGCAGCATCCTGGTCAACTCCGGCGCCGAGGCCGTCGAGAACGCGGTGAAGATCGCCCGCAAGTTCACCGGTCGGCGCGCGATCGCCGCCCTCGACCACGCGTTCCACGGCCGCACCAACCTGACGATGGCGATGACCTACCGCCCCTGGCCGGAGCGCGCCGGGATGGGCCCGTTCCCGGGTGAGATCTACAGCGTCCCGATCAGCTACCCGTTCCGCGACCCCGAGGGGATGACCGGCGAGGAGTCGGCGGAGCGCACGATCGACTACATCCGCACCCACATCGGGGCGACCGAGCTCGCCGCCCTCTTCGTCGAGCCCATCCAGGGCGATGGCGGCATCATCATCCCGGCGCCGGGCTACTTCCAGCGCCTGTCCGAGTTCTGCACGGAGAACGGCATCGTCTTCGTCGCCGACGAGATCCAGGCCGGGATCGGCCGCACCGGGACGTGGTACTCGATCGAGCATCACGGCGTCGTCCCCGACCTGGTGACGAGCGCGAAGGGAATCGCGGGCGGCTTCCCGCTCGCGGCGGTCACCGGCCGGGCAGAGATCATGGACGCGGTCCAGCCCGGCGGCATCGGCGGCACGTTCGGCGGCAACCCGGTCTCGACCGCGGCGGCGCTCGCGGTCTTCGACGCCTTCGAGAAGGAGGACCTCCTCGCCGAGGCGCGTCGCGTGGAGACGGCGCTCTGGGCCCGCATCGGCGACTGGGCGGAACGCTTCCCGGTCGTCGGCGAGGTGCGCGGCAAGGGCGCGATGTTCGGCATCGAGCTGGTCGTCCCCGGCACGAAGACGCCGAACCCGGATGCGCTGAAGGCCGTGCTCGCCCACGCGACCGCGAACGGGGTCATCCCGCTCGATGCCGGGAGCTGGGAAAGCGTGCTGCGCCTGCTGCCGTCCGTGGTCATCAGCGAGGAGCTGATCGACGACGCGGCGAGCGTGCTCGAAGAAGCGCTGGCGAAGCTCGGCTGAGCGGCCCGTGCTGACCAGGCGCTGGCGCGCGCTCGCGGCGACCGTCCTCACGGCGGTCGCCCTCGCGCTCGTCCCCGCCACGGGTGGTCTGGGCGCGGAACGTGCCGCGTTCGACCCGGGCGACATCATCAGCGACGACAGCTTCTTCAACCCGGACGCGATGACGGCGAGCGGCATCCAATCGTTCCTGGAGGCGCGCAGTTGCACGCCCGAGGGCGGGGTCCCGTGCCTGGCCGACTACCGCGTCGACGTGCCGCGCATCCCGGCGTCGGCCGAGCGCTGCTCCGCCCTCGCCCCGGCGAAGCGGCAACGCGCCAGCAGCGTGATCGCGCGGATCGCGGAGGCGTGCACGATCAGCCCGCGCGTCCTCCTGGTGCTGCTGCAGAAGGAGCAGTCGCTCCTGACCGCGCCGAGCCCGGCCGGCTATCAGAAGGCCACCGGGTACGCCTGCCCCGACACCGCCGAGTGCGACAAGCGCTACTTCGGCTTCGTGAACCAGGTGTACCGGGCCGCCTGGCAGTTCCGCGAGTACACGGTGCATCCGGGTGACTGGCGCTACCGGATCGGAAAGAACGACATCCAGTTCCATCCGGACGCGTCCTGCGGCTCCAGCGCGGTCCGGATCGTGAACCAGGCGACGGCGAACCTGTACAACTACACCCCGTATCAGCCCAACGACGAGACCTTGGCGGCGCCGAGCGGGCCGGCGGGCGACTGCTCGACGTACGGCAATCTCAACTTCTCGCGGCTGTACACCACCTGGTTCGGCGACCCGCTGGCCGACCGCTACGCGGGCTTCGTGCTGCCCTGTCTGAGCTACGCGGGCGGCTTCGGCTGCGAACCGACGCCGGGTCTGCGCGGCTGAGCGTCAGCGCAGGATGCCGCGCTCGCGGGCCGTCGCGACGGCGGCCGTCCGCGAGGTGACGCCCAGCTTGGTGAAGATGTGGGCGAGGTGCGACTTCACCGTCGTCTCGCTCACGAACAGCTCCGCGGCCACGTCGGTGTTGGAGCGGCCGGCGGCGACGAGTCGCAGCACCTCCGTCTCACGCGCGCTCAGGCTGGCCTGGGGTGCGCGCATCCGGTCGAGCAGTCGGGAGGCGATCACAGGGGCGAGCGCGCTCTCCCCGGCCGCCGCCGCGCGCACGGCCGCGACCAGCTCGTGCGGCGGGGCGTCCTTCAGCAGGTAGCCGCTCGCGCCCGCCTCCACCGCGCCGAGGATGTCGGCGTCGGAGTCGTAGTTGGTGAGCACCAGCACGTAGGGCGCGGCGTCGAGCGCGCGGATGCGGCGGGTGGCGTCGGCCCCGCCACCGGTCTCCCCCGCTCCGAACTGCAGGTCCATCAGCACCACGTCCGGGTTCTCCCGTTCGGCGGCGGCGACGGCCTCCCCGGGTGTCGCGGCCTCGGCGACCACCGAGAGATCGGGCTCGGAGGCGAACAGGGCGACCAGGCCGGCCCGGACGATCGGGTGGTCGTCCGCGATCACCAGGCGGATCACGAGGCCTCCCCCGCCGAGAGCAGGACCGTGAGGGCCGTCCCGCGACCCGGAGCCGATTCGACGGTGAGCGCGCCGCCGAGCTGCTGGACACGCTCGCGCACCGCCTGCAGCCCGAACGAGTCGGACGTGGCCGAGGACGCGGCGCCGACGGTGGGATCGAAACCGTCGCCCTCGTCGGCGACCGTGAACCGCACCCCCTCGTCCCCCAGCACCAGCTCGATGACCGCGCGGTCGGTGTGCGCGTGCTGCACGACGTTGGCGATCGCTCCCTGGGCGATGCGCAGCAGAGCGGTCTGCACGTGCATCGGGAGCGGCACCGCGTCGGCCACACGCACCTCGACGTCGAGGCCCTGGGCGGCCCACTGGCTTCGCGCCAGTCGACGCAGCGCACCGCCCAGCCCCTGATCGTCGAGATCCGGCGGGGCGAGCTCACGGATGAAGCGGCGGGTGTCGGCGAGTCCGGTCGCGGCCGTCTCGCGGGCGAGCCGGATGTGCGCGATGCCGGGCCCCTCCGGGTCGGCGCGCTCCGCGGCGTGGAGCAGGAGCTGGATGCTGGAGAGGCCCTGGGCCACGGTGTCGTGGATCTCGCGCGCCAGCCGGGCGCGTTCGGCGAGGACACCCGATTCGTGCTCGGTCGCCGCCAGCTGGTCGCGGGTGTCGAGCAGTTCGCGCATCAGCGCCTCCCGCTCCGCCGCCTCCCGTGCCAGCGCCTGGTAGCCGAGGCCGATGAGCAGGGCGACGCCCGCGCCGACGAGCGGTCCGACCACGCCCCCGACCGTCCAGCCGCCGTGCAGACCGAGCGCACAGATCGCTGCGGCGGTCGCGAGCAGGATCGCGACGGTCCCCCAGCGGCCGCCGAGCAGGTGCAGGAACAGGAAGAAGAGCGGGAACACCAGGTAGGCGGCCTCGGTGCTCAGCCACAGCAGCACGGCCCACTCCACGGTGAGCACGGCGAGCCAGACCAGTCCGTAGGCCCGGCGACCCTCCTCCGGGCGGCGGGCGACCAACGCACCGAGGGCATAGGTCGCCACCAGCAGCAGCGCGACGAGCAGGATGGCCGGGCTGGCGGGCGACGGCGCGACGATCGCGCGGACGACGACGAGCGCCGCCAGCACGAGGAAGAGCACGTGCAGGCCGGTGCGCAGGCCCACGAAGACCGGGGTGAGCGCGGTGTGGGCCATCCCTGGACTCTACGCGGGGCGCCGGCCGGAAGCATCGTCCGAAAGGTGGAGCGCACGCTCGCACCATCGGGCGCCGGACGCCGTCCACCCGGCCGATGCCGTGCGGCCGCCGTTTCGGGAGGCTGGAAGCACCATCCCGACCACCCCATCGAAAGGCCTCCCATGTTCGTCGCGCTGCGCGACCTGCGCTTCGCCCGCGGCCGCTTCCTGCTCATCGGCTCCGTCGTCGCCCTCATCACCGTGCTCGTCGGCTTCCTCAGCGGGCTCACCGGTGGCCTGGCGACGCAGAACATCTCCGCCGTGCTGGCGCTTCCCGGCGACCGGCTGGTGTTCTCCGCGCCGCAGACCGGCGACGCCGGCGCCACGTTCGCGGACTCCGCCATCACCGCCGCCCAAGCCGACGAGTGGGCGCAGCGGTCCGGCGTCACCGCGGTCGAGCCGGTGGGGATCACCCAGTCGCGCGCCGAGGCGGACGGAACCCGCACGGCGGTCGCCCTGTTAGGACTGCCCTCCGGCGACGGGGACGGCGCGCCTCCCCGCGACGGCAGCGTCTCGCTCTCCACCGGCGCGGCCTCCGCCCTCGGCGTGTCGGCGGGCGACCCGATCACGATCGGCACGCGCAGCTACACCGTGGACTCCGTGACCGGGGACGGCTGGTACAGCCACACGCCCGTCATCCGGATGACCCTCCCGGATTGGCGGGCCAACGCCGCAACCACGGGCAACCCGGACGCCTACGCCACCGTGCTCGCCGTCACCGGGGACCCCGATTGGGCCGCCGCCGACCAGGCGAACGGCACGGTGTCCGAGACGGTGATCGGCTCGCTCACCGCCCTGAGCTCGTTCCGGTCCGAGATCGGGTCTCTGCTGCTGATGATCGTGCTGCTGTTCGGGATCTCCGGGCTCGTGGTCGGCGCGTTCTTCACCGTGTGGACCATGCAGCGCAAGGGCGATGTCGCAGTACTGAAGGCGCTCGGTGCGAGCACCCCCACCCTCGTCCGCGACGCGCTCGGCCAGGCGCTCATCGTCCTCCTCGTCGGCATCGGCGTCGGGCTCGCGGTCGTGGTCGGCGTCGGCGCTCTCGCCGGCGGCGCGCTGCCGTTCCTCCTCAGCCCGCTCACGACCCTCCTCCCCGGGGCGATCCTCGTCGTCCTCGGGCTCGCCGGCGCCGCGTTCGCGCTCCGCTCGGTCACCTCCGCCGACCCTCTCACCGCACTCGGGAGCAACCGATGATCCGCCTGGACGACGTCACCCTCACCTTCCCCGACGGCGACACCCGCGTCACCGCCGTCGACCACGTCAGCCTCACCGCCCACCCGGGCACCGTCACCGCGGTGACCGGCCCGAGCGGCTCGGGCAAGTCGAGCCTCCTCGCCGTCGCCGCCACCCTCATCCGCCCGGACTCCGGGACGGTGATCATCGGCGAGACGGAGGCGAGCCGCCTGGGTGCCGCGGAGGCGGCCGAGCTGCGCCGCACGAGCGTCGGGATCGTCTTCCAGCAGTCCAATCTGCTGCCCGCGCTCACCGCGAGCGAGCAGCTGCGTGTGATGGCCGAGCTCGGCGGCCGTCGGACCGCCGGCGCCCGGCAGCGAGCCGCGCGCCGGGCCGACGAACTGCTCGACGCGGTCGGCCTCGCGGCCCAGCGGGACAAGCGTCCGCACCAGCTCTCCGGCGGTCAACGTCAGCGCGTCAACATCGCCCGCGCCCTGATGAACGACCCCTCCGCCCTCCTCGTCGACGAGCCCACCAGCGCGCTCGACCAGGAGCGCGGCGGCGAGATCATCGACCTCATCCTGCGCCTCAGCGCCGAACGCTCCGCCGCGACGCTCCTCGTCACGCACGACGTCGTCCACCTCCCGCGCATGCACCGGGTGGTGCGGCTCGTCGACGGCAGGCTCGAGGGCGCGCGCGCCGTGGCGGCACCGGAGGACTGAACCCAGTCACGGGCCCGTTGCCGGTCCGCCGCCTCGCATGCACGTTGTGGAATATGGGGCGGACTACCCTCGAATGGTGACGATCCACGAACCCGACGACGGGCCGGCCCCGGTGCAGCGGCCCGGCCTCACCTACTATCTCGGGCGCTGGATCATGGTCCCGATCGCCAAGATCGTCTACCGCCCGCGCGTGATCGGCCGCAAGAACGTGCCCCGCCACGGCAAGGTGATCTACGCCAGCAACCACCAGTCGTTCATCGACTCCATCCTCATCCCGCTGATGTCGCCGCGCCGCGTGCAGTTCCTCGCCAAGTCGCACTACTTCGAGGGGACCGGCCTCAGGGGCCGCATCTCCCGCTCGTTCTTCACCGCGATCGGCGCCGTGGGTGTGCGTCGCGGCGCCGGCCAGGCGGCCCAGGAGGCGCTCGAGCAGTCCCGGCGCATCATCGACACCGGCGCCGCGTTCGCCCTGTACCCGGAGGGCACACGCTCGCTGGACGGCCGTCTGTACAAGGGCCGGACGGGCGTGGGCTGGCTGGCGCTCACCACGGGCGCGAAGGTGGTGCCCGTCGGCTTGATCGGCACCGACGAGATGCAACCGGTCGGCGCGAAGTTCCCGCGGGTGCGCAAGGTGACGGTCGCGTTCGGCGAGCCGCTCGATCTCGCCCATTACGGTCCGCCCGAGTCGGGCCGGGCCCGCCGCCAGGCGACCGACGAGATCATGGCCGCCATCCATGCCTTGACCGGGCAGGAGCTCGCCGGCTCCTACAACGAGGCTCCCCCGGCCAACCCCGTGGAGCGCGTCAAGCGCGCGCTCCACCCCGAGCGCCTCTAGCGGCCGTCGTCCTGCCCCGGTTTCGGCGGGGCGGAACGCGGCGGCAGAAGGCGGTCCTCGTCACCGATCCTCACGGTCACAGGCACGCGCGAGGAGACACCGTCCGGCACGCGGATCTCGTAGGTCGTGAACCCCAGATCGGCGGTGCACACGCCGAACCAGCCGCCGGACTGCGCGATCTCGACCACGAGCCGGTCGTGCGCTTCGACGGTGACCGCCCTCGGCTCGACCGGGCAGGTGGACGACCCGCCGAGGGTCACGGCCAGACGGCTCCCGTCCTGCACCCAGCGGGCGTCGGGCCCGAGGTCCGGCGCGGGGAGGTCGACGCCGTTCCCGTCCGACGGGAGGACGGTTGCCTCCGGACGCGGGAGCCCGCCGGGATACGATCGCTCGACCAGCGGGGTGCAACCGCACGCGATCAGGGCGACGGCCGCCCCTGCCGCGGCGAGGACGAGGCGACGGGCTGTCATGCCCCGAACCCTACCGGCTTCCCCGGAACGCCGCAGCCGCTCGTCGCGGTGTGGTCCGTCAGGCCAGCGTGAGGATCTCGGGCTCGTGCCCCACCGGGAAGTTGACGCTGGCCGCGATGAAGCACTTCTCCGACGCCGGGCCGTGCAACGCTGCGGCCAGCTCCCGCTGCGCGGGATCGGCGAGGGTGACCCGGGGGTGCAGCGTCGCCGAGGTGAAGTGCCCTCCCCCGTTCGCGGTCTGCTCCATCGTGCCGGTCGCCGCGTCGGTGTAGCCGACCACGACGACGCCGGCCCGCGCCGCCTCGGCCAGATAGCTCAGCATGTGGCACTGCGCGAGCGCGCCGAGCAGCAGCTCCTCCGGGTTCCAGCGGTCGCGGTCGCCGAAGAAGGCGCGATCGGCCGACCCCTCGAGCGGGTGCTTGCCCTCCGCGGTCAGCACGTGGTCTCGGCCGTAGTCCTTGTATCCGGTCGTCCCGGTCCCGCGGTTGCCGGTCCACTGCAGGTCGATCGCGTAGTGGTGCTCGAGTCTCATGCCTCGATTCTGGCACCGCGGTTAGAATCGATCCATCATGACTGACACCCTCAACGCGCCCGTGTACACCGTTCCGCAGGAACGCCGCATCGTCACCGCCGTCCCCGGACCGGCCTCGCAGGAGCTGCACGCCCGCCGCCTCGCCGTCGTCCCGACGGGTGTCTCCTCCGCGCTGCCGGTGTACATCGCCCGCGCCAACGGAGCGATCCTGGTCGACGTCGACGGCAACCAGTTCGTCGACTTCGGCGCCGGGATCGGCGTCACCACAGTGGGCCACACCGAGACCGCCGTCGTCTCCGCCGCCGCCGAGCAGCTGCAGGACGTCATCCACACGCTCTTCACCATCACCCCGTACGAGGAGTACGTGCGCGTCGCCGAGCTCCTCGCCGTGCACACCCCGGGCGACCACGCGAAGAAGACCGTCCTGGTCAACTCCGGCGCCGAGGCGGTGGAGAACGGCGTGAAGATCGCCCGCAAGCACACCGGCCGTCGCGCCGTCGCCGTGCTCGACCACGCCTACCACGGCCGCACGAACCTCACGATGGCGATGAACTACAAGGCCGCGCCGTACGCCACCGGCTTCGGCCCGTTCGCCGGCGACGTTTACCACGCCCCCAACTCGTACCCGTACCACGACGGGCTGACCGGCCCGGAGGCCGCCGCGCGCACCATCGCGTACCTCGAGAAGGTCGTCGGCGCGTCCGACCTCGCCTGCCTCGTCGCCGAGCCGATCCAGGGCGAGGGCGGTTTCATGGTCCCCGCAGAGGGCTACCTCCCGGCGCTGCAGGAGTGGTGCACGGCCAACGGCGTCGTGTTCATCGCGGACGAGATCCAGAGCGGGATGGCCCGGACCGGCGCGTACTTCGCCAGCGAGCACTTCGGGCTGGTCCCCGACCTGGTGCTGAGCGCCAAGGGCATCGCCGGCGGACTCCCGCTCGCCGCCGTCACCGGCCGGGCCGAGATCATGGACTCCGCCCAGCCCGGCGGCCTCGGCGGCACCTTCGGCGGCAACCCGGTCGCCGCGGCCGCCGCCGTCGCCGTCTTCGCCGAGATCGAGAAGAACGACCTCCTCGCCGAGGGCCGCCGCATCGAGGCGTCGCTCACCGCGGGACTGCGCGGCCTGCAGGAGAAGTACGACATCATCGGCGAGGTGCGCGGCATCGGTGCGATGATCGCGATCGAGCTCGTCCAGCCGGGCACGGCGCAGACCACGAAGGTCCCGAACGCGGAGGCCGTCTCGAAGATCGTCGCCTACGCCGCGCAGCAGGGTGTACTCCTGCTCAACGCCGGTACCTACGGCAACGTGCTGCGATTCCTCCCGAGCCTCGCCGTGTCCGACGCGCTGATCGCCGACGCGATCTCGGTGATCGACGACGCGTTCGCCTCGCTGTGAGCCCGGCCGTGGACGCCGCCGTGTTCTCGGGCGCCGAGGCCGTCGAGCTGGCCGTCGTCGAGCGCAGCGGGTTCGTCGAGTCCCGCCACGTCGGCTCGGCCGTCGTGCTCGGTCCGGACGGCGCGATCTCCCGGAGCCTCGGGGCGCCGGAGAAGCCGATCTTCCCGCGCTCGACGATGAAGCCGTTCCAGGCGGTGGCGGTGCTGGGCGCCGGCGTCGCGCTGGAGGGTGCGCGCGCCGTGCTCGCGACCGCCAGCCACGGCGGAACGCCGGCGCACCTGTCGGTCGTGCGGACCATCCTGGCGCAGGCGCAGCTCACCGAGGACGCCCTGCTCTGCCCGCCCGACTGGCCGCTCGACTCGGCGGCACGGGATGACGCGATCCGCGCCGGCGAGCACAAGCAGCCCCTCTTCATGAATTGCTCGGGCAAGCACGCGGCGATGCTCGTCGCGTGCCGGGTGAACGGCTGGCCGCTCGAGAGCTACCTGGATCCGCAGCATCCGCTGCAGCACCACATCCGCGACACGGTCGAGCGCCTGACCGGCGAGAAGGTGGTCGCGACCGGGATCGACGGCTGCGGCGCGCCGGTGCACGCCATGTCGCTCATCGCCCTCGCCCGCGGGATCCAGCGCATCGCCACCGCCTCCGACGGCTCGCCGTTCGCGCTCTACCGGAACGCCGCACTCCTGAAGAACGCGGTGCTCGCCGACGGCTGGGCCATCGACGGGCCGGGCCGGGCGAACACCGTGGTGATCGATGAGCTCGGCGTCTTCGCGAAGGGCGGCGCCGAAGGGGTCATGGTCATGGCCGCACCCGACGGCACGACCGTCACCCTCAAGATGCTCGACGGCAGCCTGCGGGCGGCCACGGTCGTCGCGCTGTCCCTGCTCGCCGATGCCGGAGCGATCGACCGTGCCGCGGCCGACGCGCTGGCCCCGAAGCTCGACCTGGCCGTCCTCGGCCGAGGCGAGCCTGTCGGCGAGATCCGCGCCGCCTACGTCTGAGCGTCCGCGCGCCTGGCAGCGCACGGGCTCGTCGGCGGTACGTCGACGGACCCGTGCGGCCTCCGCGAGCCTGATGCGTTCTCCCGCGTCGCTGCGCCTGCCGCCCCGCGTGCGGCCGGGCGTCGCGTTTCTGACGACCCGCCCGGTCACGGGCCGACACACCCTGCAGTGCAGGCATGACGGACGATATCCGCGCCGACACTCGGATCGGAATGCGGAATCAGCGGACTCGCAGCGAAACGACTATCGAAATCCTCCGTCGACCCGGCTAAGGTGAGATCGAACCACCACGTCGATGTGAGAGGAACCCCATGAAGGTCGCGATCCCCCGCGAGATCAAGAACAACGAGTTCCGGGTGGCGATCACCCCGGCCGGAGTGCACGACCTGGTCGGCGCCGGTCACGAGGTCTTCGTCGAGGCCGGTGCGGGCGTGGGATCCTCCATCCCGGACGATCTCTATGCGAGCGCGGGAGCCACCATCGTCCCCGACGCAGCGGGCACCTGGGCCGCCGGCGACCTGATCCTCAAGGTCAAGGAGCCGATCGCCAGCGAGTACGGCTATTTCCGCGACGGGCTGGTCCTGTTCACCTATCTGCACCTCGCGGCCGACGAGGCGCTCACCCGCGCGCTCATCGCCTCGAGTGTCACCGCCATCGCCTATGAGACCGTGCAGCTGCCGAACCGGTCCCTCCCCCTGCTCGCTCCGATGAGCGAGGTCGCCGGACGACTCGCACCGATCGTCGGCGCCAACACCATGCTCAAGCCCAACGGCGGCCCCGGGCTCCTCATCCCCGGCGTCCCCGGCACGCACCCCGCGGTCGTCACGGTGCTCGGCGGCGGTGTCGCCGGCACCAACGCGACCTCGGTCGCGGTCGGTCTCGGCGCCGAGGTCACCGTGCTCGACACGAACATCGCCCGCCTCCGCGAGCTCGACGCGCTCTACGCCGGCCGGATCAAGACCATCGCCTCGAACAGCTTCGAGATCGAGAAGGCGGTCATCGCCTCCGACCTGGTCATCGGCTCGGTGCTCGTCCCCGGTGCGAAGGCGCCGAAGCTCGTCAGCAACGACCTGGTGTCGCGGATGAAGGCGGGCAGCGTGCTCGTCGACATCGCCGTGGATCAGGGAGGCTGCTTCGCCGACTCGCACCCGACGACGCACGCGGACCCGACGTTCACGGTCCACCAGTCGCTCTTCTACTGCGTCGCGAACATGCCGGGCGCGGTGCCGCACACCTCGACGTACGCCCTCACGAACGCCACCCTGCCGTATGCGCGAGCGATCGCGAACCGCGGCTGGCAGGAGGCGCTGCGGGCGGATGCCTCCCTCGGACTCGGCCTCAACGTGCACGGCGGCACGGTCGTCAACGCCGGAGTCGCCGAGGCCCACGGCCTGCAGGCCGCGGAGATCGCCGACGCGCTCGTGTGACCCGGCGGCCGGGCCCATCGATGTGACCGCCTGACCGGTCACGGCGCGCGCTGACCCGCACGCCACGAAGGGAGGCGATCTGCGCAGCAACCCGCGCGGATCGCCTCCCTTTCCCGTCGTCCGGTCGGATCAGCGACCGTGGTCCGCCGTCGACGCGCGCGGCCGGGTCGGCGGGCGGCTCAGCTGACGTCGAACCACTGGTCGCCGATCTCGACGCGCGTGCCGCGGGTGACGCGGTAGCGGCGACCCGCCTCGCACTGCCGAGCCGTGTCGCCGAGCGGACGGGCGATGGTGCCGTTGCCGGAGTAGCGGTCGCAGATCCAGAGATCGTCGCCCTCGAGGCCGAACTCGAGGTGCGTCTTCGAGACGCTGCGGGCCGGGTCGGAGACGACGACGAGCTGGTCGACCCGCTCCCCGGGCTGCGTGATCGGGCGACGTCCCACGAGTCCCGACCCGCTCACCGTCACGCTCTCTCCGGTCGAGAAGCTCAGCGTGTAGGCGGGGGCGGCGCTCGGCGCGGGCGGAGCGGTCTCGATGGGGACGATCTGCACGGCCTCGGTGGGGGGAAGACCGTCCTCGTCCAGGAAGACGCCCGCGACCGCCGGCTTCGGCAGACGCTCGACGATCGTCGTGTCCGAGGGACGAGGGTCGGCGACCTCGGGTTCGCGGACGCGCGACGCGGTCACCGAGCTCCCGCATCGCCCGCAGAACAGGGTCCCGTCGCTCAGCTCGGCCCCGCACACCCGACAGTTCATCGCCCGTCTCTCCTCTCGCGCCTTCCTCCACGGTATCCGAGGGAACGCAGTGACACGGCCGCGAGCAGTCTCTTCCAGCGCGTGTCGCGCCGATCGAGCTGTGCGCGGAGGTCGTCCACCGCTTTCCAGACCGAATCCGCCTCGGCCGGCGTGGGGGCGGTCGGGCTGTAGACGGCGCGGTCGGCGACCTTGGCGAGCGCGGCGGCGCGTGCCCCGCCGATCGTCTGCGCGAACTCCGCCCTGGTCGCGGCGGGCGGAGGTTCGTACCCGTGATCGACGGCGGCGTCGGCGAACTCGCGCCAACCGCCCACGATCCGCTCCGCCGAGGTCGGCGCGGCCCGTCGCAGTGCACGGCGACGCCATTTGGCCGCGATCACGGCGCAGAACGGGGCCGCGACGACCGCGATCACCAGCAACGTCCACCCGATCACGACCAGAACGGCGAGGAGGGTCCCCACCAGGGGATTGGGCGGTTGCTGATCGGTGCTGTCCACCTGCGCCTGCGGCGGCTCGTCGTTCTGCTGCGGGTTCTCGTCGACCGGAGGCTGCACGTTGGTCTGCGGACGGGATATCTCGGTCGGCTGCTCGGGCTGCTTCGGCGGGACGGGCCGTACCGGCGGGTTCGGGTCGACGGTCACCCAGCCGCCGGAGGTCTGCACCTCGATCCAGGCCGAGACGTCGGCGCCGGTCAACGTCACCGGGCCGCCGGCCGCGGCCGTGCCCGCCGGCGCCACGAAACCGAACACGACGCGGGCGGGGAATCCGAGCTGTCGGGCCATCAGAGCGGCCGTGACCGCGTACTGCTCCTGGTCGCCGAGCATGGGCACGTCGGTCAGCAGCTCGGTGAGCCGGTCGGCGCCGTGCCCCGACCGGCTCGCGGGCTCGTCCGGACCGATCCCGTGGCTGATGTACCCGTCCTGGGCGAGCCCACGCAGCACGGCCGCGAGTTTGGCTCCCGCGCCGGTCACGCCCGCCGAGTACTTCTGCACCGTCGAGGCGAGCTCGTCGGGCACCACGGTCGGCTTCGGGACGGTGTCGGTGCCCGGCTCGACCGTCCTGAGCTGGTCGGCCGTCAGCGTCGGCTTCGTCACCGAGTCGGTGGTGTAGCGGTCGCCGGAACGCAGGGCGGTCGTGACCGCGCCGGTGCCGGTGACGTCGTTGTAGAAGAACGCGCCCGCGAGCGTCGAGGCGTCCGCCCCGTAGAAGGCGATCTGCTGCAGCTGCCCGGTCCCGGGCAGCCAGGGACCGCGGTAGTCGTGGATCGTGACGCTCACGCTCTCCTCGGTGCCGCGCACGCCGGACTGGTCGAGCCGGTAGGGCACGCGGGCGAACGATCCGGAGGCGCTGGTCGCCCCGTCGCTGCCGACCGAGTAAGTGACGCCGTCGTACGTGTCGAGTGTCGCGATCCGCAGCCGTCCGCCCGACGGCAGGCCGGACACGGTGAGCATCGGCTCGCCGGCGCGGGGATCCTCCAGATACGCCCGGAACCCGCTGAGCGGGCTCGGGTACGCGCGCGGGTCGAAGGGCTGCTCGACCGCCGTCCGCACCACCTGGCGGTCGCCCGCGGGCGGGACGACGGTCGCGGCCGCGATGCCGACCGCTGAGGCCCCGACCAGCATGACGACGGCTCCCACACCGGTGAGGAGCGCGGTCGAGCGGCGCTCCCGCGCGGACTCCACCGCCAGACCGCTCTGCTCGCCCAGCGCCCGCAACGCCGCCGTCCGCCGGCGGAGGCGGAAGCGGATGAGCCAGACGAGCAGCAGCGCGAGCAGCCCGAGCACCAGCCAGAGCGGTACGGCGACCGTCCCCGAGCCGAACGCGATCCCGGCGACCAGGAGCAGCGCAGGCGGGAGGGTCGCGGCCTCCGGGACCCGGGCCCGCAGCGCCACGGATACCGTGATGACGGTGGCGAGCAGGATGAGGATGAACGCCGGAACCAGGAGCGCCTGGTACGAACCGACGGGCACCGAGATCGTGACGAGCTGCTTCCAGCTGAGCCAGGTCCCCTGGACCAGGTCGATGAAGCCGGGCCCGGTGGGCAGCAGGCCGCCGGCGGCCGACTCCGTCGGGACGGCCAGCGGGACGCCCGCCCCCAGGTAGACGACCAGGACGCCGAGGGCGACGACGATGCTGGGCCAGCGGAAGACCGCGCCCACCACCGCGACAGCCGCCCCGAGCACCAGGGTCGACGCCAGAAGGACGACGAACGCTGCCGACTGGTACACCGGCCAGAACGACCAGGCCGCGAGACCGACGGCCGCGATCGCGAGAAGGGTGTCGAGCACGGCCGTCGCCGGACGCAGGCGCGCCCTCATGTCGCGAGCCGTTTCGCCAGACTGTGCTTGAGGTCCTCCAGATAGCCGATGGTGAGCACGCTCAGGTCGGCGACTCGGCGCAGAGACGGCACCGCGCCCGCGTCGCAGACGATGGCGACCACGTCGACGCCCAGCGGGAAGTGCGCGGCAGCGGCCCGCAGCTGGCCCGCAGTCGGGCTGGAACCGGCGATCAGGAATGCGATCGACGTTCCGGCGGCGTCGTCGACCGCCACCCGCGCCAGCTCCGGCAGTCGCAATGCCGAGACGGAGGTCTCCACCCCGGCCAGATCGTCGAGCAGCCGGCCCCGGTTGACCGTGCTGAGCCGCCGGGCGTTGAGCACCATCCGTTTCGCGAAGTCGGGCGTCGCCGCGCTGGCGACGATCGAGACCGTACGCGAATCGAGCATGGCCCGCACGCCGAGCGAACCGGTCGCGCTGACGGCGAGCTCGAACTCCTCGTCCGAGGCGTAGTCCGACGCGGACAGGCTGAGCGCGACGAGCAGATGGCTGCGTCGCGTCTCCTCGAACTGACGCACCATGTAGCTGCCGGTCTTCGCCGTGCTCTTCCAGTGGATGTAGCGGCGCTCGTCCCCGGGCTGGTACTCGCGGAGAGCGTGGAAGGCGATGTCGCTGGCCGTCAGATCGCGCGTCGGCGCACCTTCCAGGTCCCGGACGAACCCCGTGCTCATGCTCGGGATGGCGACGGTCTGCGGGTGCACGAACAGGTCGAGGGACTCGGCCCAGACGACCTCTCGACGCAACAGGCCCAGCGGATCCGCACGGACGGTCCGCACGGGTCCGATCGCGACGACGCCGCGGCGGGCCGTCGGGACGACGAAGACGTCGGCGTGCTCCTCGCCGGCGGCGAGGGCCGGCGACGCGAACTCGGCGAGGCCGTCGCCGACCGGGACTTCGATCCGCACCCCGGGCAACCGGCGTCGGCCGGGGTTGCGCACGGCGACCTCCCCCGGCGCCCGGTCGCCGACGACGACCCGGTTGGACGGCAACGAGAGCCCGACGTCGAACGCGATCCGACCGGCGAGGTACCCCGTGGCGATCACCAGGAGGGCCAGAGCGGTCCAGCCGGCGACGACCGCCTCGGTCCACCCGAGGACGTACCCGCCGACCAGGGCCAGGACCACCACGGCGGCGAGCGACCAGCCGAGGGGCGTGACCACCGTGCCGACACGGCGGGCGACCCGGGCGACGGCGGAGCCGACCATCGACGCGGTGCGCACGATCCAGACGATGGCGTCGGCCAGCACCCCTTCGCGCTCGCCGACGATGCGCGCGCGCGCGTTGGTGAGCTCGGCGGGGGTTCGTGTGACGGTGCTGGTCACACGGCGGCCCGATCGCTCGGCGGCGGCACCTCGATGAGCAGCTGGCCGATCACGCTCGAGGCCGACACGCCCTCGAACTCGGCCTCGGGGTCGAGCACCAGACGGTGCGCGAGCACGGGTTCGGCCAGCGCCTTCACGTCATCCGGCGTGACGTAGTAGCGGCCGCCGGATGCCGCGAGCGTCTTCGCCGTCCGCACCAGCGCGAGGGCGCCGCGCACGCTCACGCCGAGACGGACCTCCTCGGCGCTCCGGGTGGCGTCCACCAGGCGCGCCACATAGTCGTTGATGGTCGCGTCCACGTGCACGCCGCGCGCCATCGTCGCCATCTCCACGACCGTCGCCGCAGACACCACCTCCGGCACGACCACCTCGTGGGCGCGGTGCTCGGCTCCCTCGAGGATCCGCAGGGTCGCCTCGTGGTCGGGGTAGCCGATCGACGCCTTCATCAGGAACCGGTCGAGCTGCGCCTCGGGCAGCCGGTACGTGCCCGCCTGCTCGATCGGGTTCTGGGTCGCGATCACCATGAACGGCGCGGAGACGGTGTGGCGCACGCCGTCCACCGTGACCTGCTGCTCCTCCATCACCTCCAGCAGCGCGGACTGCGTCTTCGGGCTGGCCCGGTTGATCTCGTCGGCCAGGACGATGTTCGCGAAGATCGGCCCCCGGTGGAACTCGAACGCGCCCGAGCGCTGGTCGTAGATGTTCACGCCCGTGATGTCTCCGGGGAGCAGATCGGGGGTGAACTGGATCCGGTTCGTCGAACCGCGCACGCTCTCCGCGATCGCGCGGGCGAGCGAGGTCTTGCCCGTCCCCGGGACGTCCTCGAGCAGCAGGTGGCCCTCGCTGAGCATCGCCGTGAGCGCCAGCCGGATCACATGGGACTTGCCCAGCAGGACGCGGTCGATGTTCTGCACCAGCCGGTCGAACACGCCTGCGAACCAGGTGGCCTGCTCGGGGGTCATCGTCATGCGCGGGCCTCTCTCGGTGAGGGACGGGGAGCGGGCGACCGGGGGGCCCGGACATCAGTATGACGGCGCCGGCTCATTGCATGCCCGAAGCGCTGTAGGAGGAGCTGTACGTGTCCCCGGCGTTCCGGGTCACGGAGATGACGAGTGCGGGATCCGGATCGCTCCCCGGTGCGACGCAGACGGCGGTCGAGCCGGCCGCGGGCATGTCCGCGGCATCCCCGCCGCAGCTGTACCGCACAGCCGAGTAGCCGTCGCCGGTCGGCCAGGCCGTCCAGCTGAACGTGCGCGTCGCGGCGTCGTACCGCTGGCCGCCGATCGCGGTGCTGACGGCGACGCCGAGCGGGAAGCCGCCCCCGGTCTGCGTCGTGCACAGCTGCGAGTTGTCGGAGTAGGTCTCGCAGATCCGCGTGATCCTGATCGCGAGTCTCATGCCGTAGTGGGGCCCGTTCGCCGCAGCCACGGTCCCGACCGTGCCGGAGAGCACCCCGCTGTCGATCGCCGTCCCGTCCTCGGTCGTCAGGGTGTAGGCGACCGAGGTGGTCGCGCCGCTGCCCTGCGCGTAGGAGACCCCGGTGAGGGAGAAGTCGAACAGGCCGGGAGCACTGGAGACCAGCAGCGGGCTGGCAGAGACGCCGGTCACCTGGCCCGGAGCACGGCGCTGGGTGGCGGACACCACGGCGCTCGCGGTGCAGCCCTGGCCGTTGTACGCGTAGACGACGAAGTTGTACGTCTGGTTGGGCTGCAGCCCGCTGAAGTCGACGCTGCTCCCCTGCGTCTTCTTGAACGAGCCGGAGGTCGGGTCGATGTGCGGCACCGGCTGGCCGCTCTCGACGCCGGTGACCGAGCAGCTGGGCTGCGCGGACCCCTGGAACACCCCCGCGTAGTAGGCGGTGATCGCCTTGCCGTTGTCGGCGAAGACGTTCGGCCAGCTCAGGGTGGCCGTGCTGCCGTCCGCGGTGTTGGGCGATGCCGCCGGGGTGCCCGTGACCACGGGCGCACCGGCCGGAACGCCGCTCGACTGCGTCTGGTTCCAGGTGGTGCGGCCCTGGTAGAACGCATTCCGCGCGGCGACGGTGATCCCGACGGAGACCCCGTTGGCGAGGGTCCCGTCGGTCACGTTGAGCGAGTACGCGGTGCCGACGGCATCGGAACCCGAGACCTGGAGCGAGCTGGTCACACCCCCGACGGTCACGAGATACGAGGTGATCGGGCTGGCACCGGCCGCGTCGGCCGGCTTCGTCCAGACCACCCGCAGGCCCTTGTCGAGCGGCGTCGAACCGACGGAGGCGGGCGCGTTCGGGACGACGTCCGACCAGGTCGGCTCCGCGTACGCCGTCGGATCCGAGAGCCCGAGTGCGTTGCGCGCGCGCACGCTCAGCCGCACCGCGTTGTCCGGGCCGTTCCCGGGGGTCTCGATGGCGCACGTCGTCGTCGTGCAGGTGGTGGTCGACAGCGGCGCGCCGGTCGCGGCGGAGGTCATCGCGACCTCGAACCCGGTGATCGGCGCATTGTTGAAGGCGCCCGGGATCCAGCTGAGCGTCAGGCTGCGGTCCCCGATGGCGGAGATCTGGACATTCGACACCGCCGCCGGCCGGTCCTGCACCGAGATGGTGATCGTTCCCCAGGTGTAGCGGTCCGGATCCCCCGTGGCGTCGGCGACCTCGTACTGCAGGGTCGTGTCCGTCGGCGCCGCCGTGGCGGAGACCGTGACCGCGAGGGTCGAGTTGTCCGCGCTCGGGACGATGCTCACGCCGTCCGGCAGCGATCCGCCCAGTCCACGGACGGCGAGCACGCGCAGCGGCTTCCCGGGGAACGGGTTCGTCGCGGCGTCGTTGGCCAGCACGTCCACCCGCGTGGTCTGCCCGCGCGGCGCGACCACCCGGTCCGGCTGCGGGCTCGCGAGCGGTCGGGTCGAGGGCACGACGTTGATGTCGATGCGCCCGGCCTGGCCCGGATTGACGGCGTCCTTGACGCCGATCGAGATCGAGGGGGTCGCTCCCTTCGGCGTCCCGGCGGCGACCGAGATCGTCAGCTTCTGCCCGCTGAGGGAGGTCGAGACCCCCGCCGGCTGCGGGTTCTGCACCGAGAACGTGAGCTCGCCCTGGTCCTTCGCGTAGGGGTAGCTCGTGAGCTTGGTGAGGTCGATCGTCTTGCTCTGCCCGGGCTCGAAGTCGATCAGGGCCCCGGTGAACACCGGCGGCTGGTTCTCTCGCGGTGTCACCTCGATCGGCAGGACGATCGTCGCCACGTTGCCCTGCGGGTCCGTCGCGCTCGACCCGTCCGTGACCTGGAACGAGATCGACGCGGGGCCGAAGTAGCGCGACGAGGAGGTGTACTGGAGGGCGTCCCCGCTGAGCACGAGGTCGTCGCCGTTGGCGTGCGTGGCGCGCACCGTGGCCGCGTCGGTCAGGCGCACCTTCCGCCCTCCGACCGCGACGATGTAGTCGTTGAGGCGGATGGTGAGTGACTTCTCGCTCACCACCGTGAGCTTCGGCGCCCCGCGCTTGACCTGCGGGAGGGCGTCGTCGTACCCGGGCACGTGCACGAACCCGTAGGCGACGACGGAGGGGTCCTCGGGGTTGGCGACCGCGAACGGCACGATCTGGCTCTTCGCACCGATGGTCACCCGCACCCACTTGGCCGAGGTGACCTGCGCGCTGTCGCCGTAGCCGGGCACCACGGACAGCTTCAGCGTCGAGACGGCGCCGTCGGCGAAGAAGACGTTCGCGAGCACGTTCACGTCGACGTGGTCCTTGCCCAGGATGTCGGACAGGCCGAGGGTCGTATCGTCGACGATCGGGCGCGCGGGCGGGGCGTTCGGGTCGACCGTGACCCGGAGGAACGCCTGACTGGTGCCGCCCCGCTCGTTCTGGATCGTGTACAGGAAGCCGTAGACGCCCTGCTTCTGCGGAGCAGCGACGACCACGATGTCTCCGCTGACCTTCGCCTTCGCTGCGCCGTCGAGCGAGGTGACCGCCGTCACCGACAGCGGGCTGCCGTCGGGATCGCTGTCGTTGGCGAGCACCTGCACGCTGAGGGTCTTGCCGGGACGGGTGGTGACGTCGTCCTCCACCGCCACCGGGTTGCGCGCGCCTTCGACCCGAGCCGCGATGCCCACCCGGACGGTGCCCGTCGCCCGCGCGCCGAGCGCGTCGACGACGGCGTACGTGAACGAGTCGGTGCCGGCGGCGTAGTCGCCGGCCTGGAAGTCCATCCAGTCGGGGCCGGAGGCGATCACCGCCCCCTTCTGCGGGTTGGTCTCCTGCCCGACGAACTGCACCGAGTCACCGTCCGGGTCGATGCCGGAGAGCGGGATGGTGATCCGCACCACGTCGCCGGCGAGCACGCGCGCCGTCACCGTCTTGGGCACCGGCGGATTGTTGGTGGCGGCGTCGCGCTCCCGCACCGCGATCGTCACCTGAGCCGTCGCCCACTGGCCGTCCTCGCCGAACACTTTGTAGGCGGCCGTGTAGTTGCCCGGCTTCGTCGGCGCCAGGTAGCGCAGGTGATCCCCGCTGGCGAAGAGCAGACCCGCGCCGGCGGGCAGCGGCGAGGCCAGCGTCGGGTCGAGGGTGAGCTTGTCGCCGTCGGGTTGCACGTCGTTGGCCAGCACCGGGATGTCCACCACGTCGCCCACGCGCACCGCGACCGAGTCCGGGGCCGCGATCGGCGGCTGGTGGACCGTTAGCGGGGGCAGCTGCACCACGGTGACGGTCCCCGTGGTGTCGGCGAGACCGTTGCTGAGCCGGTAGTGGAAGTCGACCGGGGCGGCCAGCGGACGGCTCAGGGTGACCCGCAGCGTGCGCTGCTGCAGCACCTGCACGTGCACCCCGGTGCTCGCGTCGGGCTCGGTGGACCCGGTCACCAGGAGCACGCCGCCGGAAGGGTCGATGTCGGTCGAGAGCACGTCCACGTCCTGGGTCGACTGCTCCCGGATGAACGCGGTGTGCGGCACGGCGATGGGAGCGGTCTTCGCTCCGGGCGGTGCCTTCACCTCGACGCGGACCAGCCCGGTCGTGGTGACGACCCCATCCGTCACCGAGTACTCGATGTTGTGCGTGCCCGGTTGATCGGAGTCGAATCGGAACGTCCCACCCTGGTAGTCGGGCGTGATCGTCGCGTCCGCCTTGGTCGGCACCGTCGCCAGGCGCACGGTCCCGTTCCCGCCGCGCACGTGGTCGAGCGGCCGGATCGTCACCTCCTGTCCCTCGTACGCGAGCACGGCGAAGGGATCGGCGATGATCGGCACCTGCCCGGGCGGGCGCACGGTGACGGCGAGCAGCCCGGTGCCCTCGGCGCGGCCGTCGGAGAGCACCAGGGCGACGTCCTTGAGGTCTCCCCCCTCCCCGTGGTCCGAGAAGGCGACCTGGCCCTGGGGCGTGTACGTGACGGTGTCCGGGGCGGGGACGCTCGCACCCGCCAGGTAGAACGAGTCGCCATCCGGGTCGTAGCAGTCGCCCAGGACGGAGGCCGTCACCCGGCCTCCGGTCTGCACGACGGCCTTGGCGTTGCGGACGCACACCGGGGGCGAGTTCTCCTCCGGTGTGCGCACCGTCACCACCACGTGCGCCGTCGCCGTCCCGCCGCGTCCGTCCGAGATCGTGTAGTCGAAGCCGATCGTGCCGGTGGCGGTGTCCGGGAGCGAGATCTGCAGCTGCTGGTCCGCGTTGGTCAACTGGATCACGCCCTGGTCCGGCGGGATCGCCGTGAACGAGTCGATGGTCAGCACGTCGCCGTTGGGGTCGTAGTCGTTCAGCAGCACCGGCAGTGGGGTCACGCGACCCGGGCGCGCGCCGAACTGGTCGTCGACGGCGACCGGAGGCTGCTCCTGCTTCTCGAACTGCGGGGCCGTGTCCTGCTTCGACTGGTCGACGAGCTCCTGGGTGGTCTTCTTGGCGACCAGCTCGTCCCAGTTGTCGATGCGGGTGTTCCCGCTCTGCACCGCCCAGGAGACTCCCGAGCGGATGTCGTTGAGCAGGACCCGGTCGCCGTTCGCCCGGAAGGCGAGCGTCGCGGCCGCCGGGACGTCGCCGAGGGTGGAGGCCTCGCCCGCACCGCCGGAACCGCACGACCGCCAGGACCGGCCGCCGTTCCAGCCCGCGTAGGTGCAGTCTCCGACGGTCACCGGGGCGGCCGCCGCTCCGCTCGCCGACGCATACGGGGTGCTGCTCGCGCCGCCGTCCAGCGGCACGCGGACCACACCGCTCGTGGTGCCGATCCAGACGGCGTCGCCCGTGGACGACGGCTGCTGCAGCACCGGGTCCGAGCTCGCGTCGAGACGCGAGGACAGGCTCACGGACCGGCCGTCCAGCCAGAGCCGTCGCTCGTCCGGGTCGAGCAGCGCCCAGTGCCCGGCGACGGAGGTCACCGAGACGTTCGCACCGTCGCCGCTCGTCGCGACCTTCGTCGTGGTGGTGGACGGTTCGTTCCCGCTCAGCTCGATCCGCACGACGGAGCGGGTCGAAGGCTGGTAGGTGACGAGCGCGCCGGACGGATCCATCGCCGCGACGGTGCGCCCGCCGAGGTCGACCGTGGCCGCGGACCCGGAGTTGAACTGGTCGAGCTGTCCCACCGTGGTGAGCCAGAGCTGTCCGGTCGTCTGCGAGAGGAGCGCGACCCGGTCACCGGCGAGGAAGACCTCCGGCGACCGCGGCGGCAGCGCGACCGACTTGCCCGCCTCCGCCGTCGCCGGGTCGACGACGGCCACCGTGTTGGCCTCGCGGTCGATCAGCAGCACGTTCTCGCCGTCCTGCACCACATCCAGCGCCTCGCCGGTCCCCGCGACCACGGAGTTGAGCTTGTCGATCTCGGTGTTGGCGCGCCCGACCGCCTTCTTCGTGTCGCTGGCGACCCACACCGACGCGTCGTCGAGCTGCAGGTGCTGGGCGCTGTAGCCTCCCGACACCACCGCGAGAGTCGTCACCAGGGCGGCCACCACCGTGCCGCTCAGCGCCGTGGCGGCGATCGATTTGTGGGCCGCGACCCACGTCCAGGCGGCGCCGAGCCGGCTCACGACCCGCCGCCCCGCTCGACGCACTTCTGCCCGCTGGGGGACCCGGTCCTGCCGTCGCGGTTCACCGTGACGGTCACGCACACCGTCTGCCCGGCGCGGGCATCCACCCGGAACTCCGTGGAGCGCTGGCTCGACGGCGGCTGGTCGTCGACCGCGACCTGGTACACGTCCCCGGATTGCAGTCCGGGGTCGCTCCAGCCGAAGACGATCGTGCTGCCGTCGACCCGGCCGCTGAGATCGCGCACCGCCGGGATGTCGTCGGAGGCGCCGGCGCGCACCAGCACGATGGACGCCATCACTCCGAGCACGACGACGAGCACCGAGCACGCGACGAGCGACAGGACCAGGGCGCGCGAGGTGCGACGCGGCGTCACCGGACCCGTGCCCGGAGCGCTCCCGGCGCTCTCCCGTCCACCGGTGCGGATGGGCGTGCGTGTCGACGCCGTCGCGGCGGGGGCCCGCCGACGACGCCGCGTGGTCCCCGACGGGTCGACGGCCACGACTCCCTTGACGCGCGTCCGGTCCTCCGGGTTCCCCGCGATCGCGAGGGCCCAGTCGTCCGTCGCGACCTCGATCGGTGTCTGCGGCAGCCCGAGCTCCTGCTCGACCGCCTGGAGCTCGCGGATGAACTCGAGCACGCTCCGCTGCCGCTGGGAGGGGCGTCGCGCCATCGAGCGCAGCAGCAACTGCTCCAGCCGGGGCGGGACATCCGGACGATCCAGCGGCTGCGGCCGCCCCTTGGTGATGCGGTGGATGAGCTCCGCCGAGGTGTTCTCCTTGCCGGGAGCCTCGAACGGCGAACGCCCGGCGACGAGCGAGTAGACCGTCGAGCCGAGCGACCAGACCTCGCTCGCGATCGTCCCGCTGGTCTCGTCGAGGAGGACCTCGGGTGCGGACCACGGGATGGAGAGGCCGATCGCCTCGGTGACGTCCGCCTCGCTCAGGGTCGCGGCGATGCCGAAGTCGCTCAGCACGGGGTGGCCGTAGGCCGTGGTCAGGATGTTGGAGGGCTTGATGTCGCGGTGCAGCACGCCGGCGCGATGCGCGGTCTCCACCGCGCTCGCGATGCGCACCCCGACGCTCAGCGCCTCCGCGACCGGGAGGGGTTCGCTCCGGTAGCGTTGCCCGATCGCCGACGAGCACAGCTCCATCACCAGGTAGGGGCGCCCGTCACCCGAGACGCCGGCCTGGTAGACGGTGAGGATCGACGGGTGGGTGCTGAGTTGGGCCATGAGGTTCGCCTCGGCCTGGAACATCTGCTTCACCTGGCTGGTGACGACCTCGGCGAGCATCACCTTCACCGCGACCTGACGGCGCGGGAGGTTCTGCTCGTACAGGAACACGTCGGCGAAGCCGCCGGACCCGAGCACCCGGACGTACGAGAAGCCGGGGAGGTTCGGCGGCTGGGACGGCAAGCGCCGGGCCAAGTGGCTCCTCCGTTCAGCGTCGAGGACGTCCGCGGGTGCGAGCGTTTCCCAATTGTAGGCAGCGCGATGGGACGCACGACGGCCAGGACCGGTGCCGGTGCTCCCGCCGCACCCCCACTCCGGGGGTCAGGTGGACGCCGGGCGACGAGGTCGGCGCGAAGCCCTGGGTGGGACGCGGCGTCCCTCAGTGCCGACGGGCGGAGCGCCGCGACGTGCCCTCGCGATGCGCGCCGCTCTCGGGCGTCGCCAGCACGTCGACGACGACGACCGTCACGTTGTCGCGGCCGCCGTTGCCGAGAGCCGCGTCCATCAGCTGCTGGGCGGCGTCGAGCGGCGAGGACCCCTCGCCGAGGAAGTACCGGATCCCGTGCTCGGTCAGCTCCTTGGTGAGCCCGTCGGAGCAGACCAGCAGCCGCGAACCCGCGACGATCGGGAACAGGAAGAAATCCGGGACCGGGTCCTCGTTGAAGCCGACCGCGCGGGTGATCACGTTGCTGTGCGGGTGAACCTCCGCCTCGGCTGGTGTGATCGCGCCGGCGTCGAGCAGCTCCTGCACGATCGAGTGGTCGACGGTGAGCTGCTCCAGCGTTCCGTCGCGGTAGCTGTAGACGCGGGAGTCGCCGATGTTGAAGACCAGCCAGTACGGCGCGCCGTCCACCAGGGTGAGCGCGACGCCCGTGACCGTGGTGCCGGTGCCGAGGTCCGTGTGCCCGACGCCGCGTCCCATGTCGTCCACGGCCGAGCGCAGAGCGCCGGTGAGGGCCTCCTCCCCGACGAACGTGGTCGAGACCTGTTCGGCGAGCCGGGTGACCACCGCGGTCGACGCGAAGTCGCCGGCGGTGTGCCCGCCCATGCCGTCCGCGACCGCGAAGATCGGGGAGCGGGCGAGGAGGCTGTCCTCGTTGACGCTGCGCCGGTAGCCTTTGTCGCTCAGCGCCGCCCAGGCGAGGCTGATGCGCGCGTCCGGCGTCCCGGGGACGTCCACGGTATGGCGCCTGTTGCTGCGACCGATCTGGGTCACTCGCGTCCTTCTTCGTCTCGGTGCCGGTCCGTCCCCCCGGATCCGCCCGGCGCAGCGGTGATCTCGATGATATTACCGTCGCCGATCTCGACGGTCGTCCCCGCCAGCGCGACGGTGGACGCCCCGGGACGCAACCGGAAGCCGGTGCCGTCCGCGCCGACGACGCGCGTGCCGTTGGTCGAGCGGAGGTCGGTCACCACCACGGCGTCCCCCGACTGCTCGATGCGCACATGGGTGCCCGAGACCTCCTGAGTCGGCGAGATCACGGCCACCAACCGCGGGGCGACGCCCGACTCCACGCGCGACGGCGACGGATGCCGCCCGAACACGATCGGCGTGTCGAGCGTCAGGATGTCCCCCGCTCCGAGCCGGACGCCGAACGTCGCGGGAGGCGGCGGGAGGACCAACGGCTCGGTGGGCGGCTGCGCCGCCTCGGCCGTGGCGAACGTCAGCGCGCCCGGCGTGTCGGGCGCGGGACGCGGGGCCTCGATGTCGACGGCGCCGGGGAGCTCGTGCGCCACGGGATGCTCGGCGGCCGGAGCCAGCTCGGCGTCCGGGACGGTCGGGGCGGCGGGCGTGGCCGGCGGCACGTGACCGAAGAGCCCGGCGCCGCGTTGCGGGATGATCGTCTCCCCCGCTGCCGCGTCGAGGTCCCCGATCGGCGTCGACGGCATCGCGGTCGGGGAAGCGCTCGGCGCAGCTGCTGCCGCGCTCGGGGTGGCGCCCTCCGCACTCCGCTCGACACGCTCGATCGGCGAGAGGGACCAGGTCAGCAGCTCGCCGTCGACGACGCCGAGGCCGAGCGGGAGCGAGCCGATGGACAGCCGCGCGACGGGCCCGGTCGGCGCGTCATCGCCGCCGAGCACGAGACCGGTCACGCTGCGGAACTCGGCGAGCACCCAGGGCTGGACCCCCGCGGAGGCGAACCGCCGCGAACCGCCGACGGAGAAGACATCGATCGCCGCCGAGCCGCGGACCACCGCGGTCACGACCACGTCTCCGGTCGCGCCAGGACGCCCGATCTCGGCGACGGCGAAAGAGCGCACGCTGTCCGGCCCCGCCAGGGGGAAGGCGCCGACGACGGATTCGATCGTGGCCAGCTCCGAGCCCGCGAGCCACCAGACCGTGTCGATGATCGCGTCCGCGACCGTGCTCTCGACCGCGGCGACGAAGCGACGTCCTGCGATGAGCAGCCACCGGGACGGGCCGGCCGTGGGCGCGTAGCGGACGTAGCCGTTCGCGGCGTCGGTCGCACGCGCGTCCGCCGACGTCGGATCGGAACTCACGCGTCGCCCCCTTCTCGTCGTCGCGGCGGCGCTCTGCCGCGGCGACCTATCCGAGTGTAGTCGTCGGGACGAGCCGGAACGGGGTCCCCGGGCACGCGAGCGCCCGGCCGTGGCCGCGATCGGGCGCGAAGACCGCTCCCGGCAGCACCGCGGGGTCGGTCGACACCAGCACCCGGCCGTCGGCGTTGACCAGGACGAGCGGGACACGTGTCGCGAGCAGCGCCGGCAGCAGCTCGCGCTCCAGCCGCTTGACGAAGACATCCACGCCGACGACGCCGATCATCCTCCCCCGCCGCTCGACGGGAGCGGTCACGGTGACGATGTAGTCGCAGGTGCAGAGATGGTCGACGTACGGCCCGGTGACGTGCGTCCGATGGGTCGACTGGGGGACGCGGTACCACTCCAGGGAGCGGAAGTCGCTCAGGTAGTCGGTGTACGAGCGCGTCCCGAGGTCGAGCTTCGTCGGCGCGGTCGTCGCCCCGTACACCGGGTTCTCCTCCAGCGGCCCCAGCCACCAGGAGAAGTGCACGGCGTCACCGCCAGTCAACTCGGGCGCGGCGATGAACCCGGCGCCGATCGTCAGCGCGTCCGGCTCCTCCCACTCGGGGAGCACCAGTGCGCCGACCAGCGCATCGAGCGCGGCCGTCGTCGGCCGCTCGGGCGTGTCGGCCAGCACCGCATCCCGCCAGCGGCCCAGTGTCTGCTGGAGACGGCCGAACAGGGCGCCCACCTGCTCCGCCGCGCGTGCCGGGGTCGGGACCGCCTCAGCCATCGAGCGTGCCTCCCTGCTCGAGCCGCGCCTTCGCCGCGAGCACCCACTCGGTCACCGACGCGATCAGGACGGAGACCGCCTCCCGAGCGCCCGACCGGTCGCCGGCGGCCACCGCCCCCGCCGCGTGATGCATCGCCCGGCCCACGCGATCGCGCAGCGCCGCGTCGCCGAGGCCGATCCAGAGGACGGGTCCGTACTCCGCCTGGAGACGGATCTGCTCGCGGACCAGCCGTGCGGATTGGCTGAGGACGGCGAGCTCCAGCAGGAATCCGCCGGCGTTGCGGCGCGCGTCCGCCGCCGAGGCGAACGAGGCGGCGTCCAGCCAACCGGCCAGCCGGGCGCCGTCGGCGGGTGTGGCCCGCTCCGCGGCGCGATCGGCGCACCCCGCCGCGATCGCGGTCACGTAGACGGCGAGATCGGCGACCTCCACCTGGGACAGCCCGCGCAGGCGTGCCGCCAGGAGTGTGCTTTCGCCACCGTGGCCGTCCGCGGGAGCGACGACGAAGCTGCCGCCGTCGCGGCCCCGCCGGGTGTCGACCAGGCCCGCCTCGCGGAGCATCCCGAGTCCCTCGCGGGCCGTCACCAGCGCGACTCCGAATCGCCGCGCCAACTCCGCCTCGCTGGGCAGCCGCTCGCCGGGCACCAGGACCCCCAGCACGATCGCGTCCGCGATCCGGCGCGACACCTGCTCCGCGCGACCGACGTCGGCGAGTTGCGCGAAGACGGCGTCGCGGGCGCCCGGGGACACCCGGGCGGGTCCGGGCCGCCGGGCCGGTTCGGTCGCGCTGCTCACCCGCCCACGATATCCCGCGCGAATCATTCGGTATAGGATGAATCACGATCGAGGCGCGCGGAGGCGCCCGGAGCGGAACGGAGCGCAGCATGGCCGACGGAGTGCTCGCCGGGCTGCGCGTCGCGGACTTCTCCCGCGTGCTTGCCGGACCCTACGCCACGATGATGCTCGCCGATTTCGGCGCCGACGTCGTCAAGATCGAGTCTCCCGCCGGCGACGACACCCGCGCCTGGCTCCCGCCGGTGGACGCGGCGGGCGAGTCCACGTATTTCGCCTCCGTGAACCGCAACAAGCGCTCGGTCGTGTGCGACCTCCGCACGCCGACGGGGCTCGCCGACGCCCGGCGGCTCGCCGCCACCGCCGACGTGGTGGTGGAGAACTTCCGCCCCGGAGTGATGGAGTCGTTCGGCCTGGACGAGGCGACCCTGCGCGCCACGAACCCGGGCGTCGTCTTCTGCTCCATCACCGGGTTCGGCCGCGATGCCGGCGCGGCGCTGCCCGGGTACGACCTGCTCGTGCAGGCCGTCGGCGGCCTGATGTCGATCACCGGCGCCCCCGACGGCGAGCCGAGCAAGGTCGGCGTCGCCCTGGTCGACATCCTGACCGGCCAGAACGCTCTGGCAGGGATCCTGCTGGCGCTGCGCGCGCGCGACGACTCGGGTCGCGGGTCCCGGGTCGACGTCGACCTGCTCGGCTCCCTGCTCGCCGCCCTCACGAACCAGGCGTCGAGCACGCTCGCAACCGGGATTCCGCCGACGCGGCTCGGCAACGCCCACCCGAGCATCGCCCCCTACGAGCTCTTCCGCGCGGCGGACCGCGACCTCGTCGTCGCCGTCGGCAACGACCGCCAGTTCGCGGCCTTCGCCGACGTCCTCGGCCGGCCGGAGCTGGCGGACGACGCGCGCTTCCGCACCAACGAGGCCCGGGTCCGCCATCGCGCCGACCTGCGTGCCGTGCTGGAACCCGCTCTCACGAGCCGCCGCGCCGCGGAGTGGGTCGCGGCGTTCGGCCGCGCGCGCGTCCCGGCCGGGCCGGTGAACTCCGTCCCCGAGGCGTTCGCCTTCGCCGACGGGCTCGGACTGTCACCGGTCGTGGAGACCCACGACCCGGCGACCGGACGCACCAGCCGGCAGCCCGCCACCCCGATCCGCCTCGACGGCGCTCCCGCGGTGCATCGCACACCGCCTCCGCTCCTCGGTGCGGACCGGCCGCTCTGGCGGGACGAGGCGCCGACGGACGACGCCACCGACGCCACCGACCCCACCGCCGCCACCGAGACCACGACGCCATCCGCCACCGACGACAAGGACACACCGTGACCGCATCCGCCCTCGACGAGGCCTTCAGCATCGACCACCTGCTCAGCGACGAGGAACGCGGGTGGGCGGCGAAGGCCAGGGCCTTCGCCTCCGATCGCATCCGCCCGGTCATCGAGCAGGACTTCGAGGACAAGCACTTCCGCCGCGAGCTCGTCGCCGAGCTCGGCGCGCAGGGCTTCCTCGGGATGCACCTGACGGACGAGGGCTGCGCCGGGGCCGGCGCGGTCAGCTACGGCCTGGTCTGCCACGAACTCGAGGCCGCCGACAGCGGCTGGCGGACGTTCGTCTCGGTGCAGGGCTCGCTCGCCATGAGCGCGATCTCGAAGTTCGGCTCCGACGAGCAGAAGGCCGAGTGGCTTCCGCCGATGGCCCGCGGCGAGCGGATCGGCTGCTTCGCCCTCACCGAGCCGGACGGCGGCAGCGACCCCGCCGCGATGACCACCCGCGCGCGCCGCGACGGCGACGACTGGCTGATCACCGGCGTCAAACGCTGGATCGGCCTCGCGGCGCTCGCCGACATCGCAGTGGTCTGGGCGGCGACCGAGGACGGCGTGCGGGGCTTCCTCGTGCCGACCACGACCCCCGGGTTCTCGGCGACGGCGATCGACGGAAAGCTCTCGATGCGCGCGTCCGTGCAGTGCGACGTGGTCCTCGACGAGGTCCGCGTGCCCGCCTCCGCCCAGCTGCCGGGCGCCCGCGGGCTGTCCGGGCCCTTCTCCTGCCTCAACGAGGCCCGCTACGGGATCGTCTGGGGCGCGATGGGGGCCGCCCGCGACTGCCTCGAGGTGTCGATCGCGCGGGCGACCACGCGGCAGGTCTTCGGCCGGCCGATCGGAGCGACCCAGCTCATCCAGGAGAAGCTGGCGAACATGCTCGTCGAGTACGAGAAGGGCGTGCTGCTCGCGCTGCACCTGGGACGGCTCAAGGAGGCCGGACGGCTCACCCCGACGCAGATCAGCGTCGGCAAGCTCAACAGTGTGCGGGAGGCGCTGGCGATCGCACGGGAGGCACGCACCGTCCTGGGCGGCGACGGCATCACCAACGCGTTCCCGGTGATGCGCCACATGGCGAACCTGGAGTCGGTCCGCACCTACGAGGGCACGGACGAGATCCACACGCTCGTGCTCGGTCGCGCGCTCACCGGTCTGGCGGCCTTCGCATGACCGCCGCGGTCGATGCGGCCGCCACGGCCGCCACCGTCGCCGCCCGGTCCGTCACCACACGTGCGGAACGCGCCGGATGGCTGGAGGCACTCGCGCTCGAGCTCGAGGCCGACCGTGCGGAGCTCGTCCGCATCGCCGCGGCCGAGACCGGCCTCTCCGACGCCCGGCTCGACGGCGAAGTCACCCGGACGGCCGCTCAGCTGCGGTTCTTCGCCGACGTCGTGCGGGAGGGCGCGTATCTGGAGGCGACGCTCGACTCCCCCGACCCAGCACTCATCCCTCCCCGCCCCGATCTGCGCCGGATGCTGCGCCCGCTCGGGCCGGTCGCGGTGTACACGGCCTCCAACTTCCCCTTCGCGTTCTCGGTGCTCGGCAACGACACGGCCTCGGCGCTGGCGGCCGGCTGCCCGGTCGTCGTGAAGGCGCACCCCGGGCACCCGGAGCTCTCCCGCCGCACCGCCGCGATCGCGCAGAGCGTGCTCCCGGCCGGGATGTTCACCCTGGTCGAGGGGATGGAGGAGGGCGTCGCGCTCGTGCAGCATCCGGCGATCACGGCGGCGGGCTTCACCGGCTCGGAGCACGGCGGGCGGGCGCTCTTCGACCTCGCGTCCGCGCGCCCGGCGCCGATCCCCTTCTACGGCGAGCTGGGGAGCATCAACCCGGTCGTCGTGACGGCGGACGCCGCCAGGGTGCGCGGCCCGGAGATCGGCGCGGGCCTGGTCGCCTCCTTCACGCGCGACGCCGGCCAGTACTGCACCAAGCCCGGCCTCGTGCTGGTCCCGGCCGGCGGCTCCGTCGAGGACGCCGCGCGGGAGGCCCTCGCGGGCGCTCCGGCCTCCCGCCAGCTGACCACGGGCATGAGCGACGCCTTCTCCGCCGGAGTGGAGGCATTCACCGCCCTCCCGGGGGTCGAGGTCGTCCGCGGCCCGGCGACGACGGACGGCGCCTCCGCGCCCGCGCTCGTCCTGACGGACGCGGCCGTCTTCCTCGCGCATCCCGAGACCTTCCTCGCCGAGTGCTTCGGCCCGGTCAGCGTGCTCGTCCGCTACCACGACGCCCAGCTGGACACGCTGGTCGCCTCGCTCGGCCCGTCCCTGACCGCGACCATCCACCGCGCACCCGGCGAGGACGCCGGCGCGCTCGCGACGGCGCTCGGCCGCATCGCGGGCCGTCTGCTCTTCGACGGCTGGCCCACAGGTGTGGCGATCGGCTGGGCGCAGCACCACGGCGGATCCTGGCCGGCGACGACGGCCTCCGTCCACACCTCGGTGGGGGCGACGGCGATCCGACGATGGCTCAGCCCGATCTCCTACCAGGACGCGCCGCAGGACGTGCTGCCCCCGGAGCTCCGCGACGGCAACCCGCTGGGAATCCCGCGCCGCGAGTCCTGATCGGCGTCCGCGCACGACGAGGGGTCGCGCTCTGTCGCTCCGCCGGGGCGGGAACGACAGAGCGCGACCCCTGTGCGCGTCAGGCGCGCGGCGCGCCCGCCCCCGAGCGATGCACCCGCAGCAGCTGTGCCACGCGGATCGCGTCCCCCTCGGGAGCGTCCGACGTGCGGTCCGGCCGCGCGATCAGCAGGTACAGCCCGCCGGCGACCACGACGATCCCGAGGCCGATCAGCACGATCCAGTCGTTGAAGGCATTGCCCGTGGACGTCGGCCAGGCGAGCAGGATCATCGCGCCGATGCCGTAGAGCAGCGCGATCGCATTGATCACGATGCCCGCGCCGCCCAGCGTGAACGGGCCGGCCGGCCGCCACCCGCGCAGTCGCTGGCGCAGCGACGCCAGCACGACGGACTGGAACGCCAGGTAGATCCCCAGCACGGCGAACGCCGTCACCTGGGTGATCAGCCCGTCCGGCCCGACGTAGACGATCAGCGTGATGATGACCGGGATCGAGCAGGCGACGATCAGCGCGTTGACCGGCACCTTGCTGCGCGGCGAGACCTTCGCCAGCCAGCGGTGCGCGGGCACCATCCCGTCGCGTGCGAACGAGAACAGGAGGCGGCTCGCGGCGGCCTGGAGGCTGAGCACGCACGAGAGGAAGGCCGTGACCGCGACGACCAGGAAGATCTTCGCCCCGACCGGGCCGAGCGACGACTGCAGGATCTCCGGGATGGGATCGACGTCGTCCCCCGCGACGATCTTCTGGAGGTCGGGGGCGGCGAGCACGTAGCCGCCGAAGGCGAACAGAGCAGAGACCCCGCCGACCAGGATCGTCATCATCATCGCGATCGGGATGCGCTTGGCCGGGTTGGCCACCTCCTCCGCCACGTCGCCGCAGGCCTCGAACCCGTAGAAGAGGAACAGGCCGGCCAGTGCCGCGCCGAGGAAGGCGACGAGGTACGAGCCGTTCCCCTGCACCCCCATCGAGTCGAAGAAGACGGAGAACTCCTGCTTGCGCTGGAAGATCAGCAGGTAGAGCCCGACCGCGATCACGCCGATGAGCTCCGCCGCCAGGCCGATCCGGGCGACCGTCGCCAGCGTCTTCGTGCCGGTGAAGTTCAGCGCGAGCGCGACGATCAGCAGCAGCACGGTCAGCCCCAGGGTGACCTCCTTGGTCGCGGGGAGGCCGAACAGGCTGGCCAGGAACCCGCTGCCGTACGACGCCACTGCGGTGATGGTCACGATCATCGCCCAGATGTAGACCCACGCCGCCATCCACGCGTACCGCCGTCCCCAGAGCCGGCGCGCCCAGGGGTAGATGCCGCCGTGGATCGGGTACTGCGAGACCACCTCACCGAACACCAGCGAGACGGTGAACTGCCCGGCGCCGACGATCACGATCCACCAGATCGACGGCGGGCCACCCGTCGCCAAGGCGGTCGCGAAGAGCGAGTAGACGCCGACCAGGGGCGAGAGATAGGTGAAGCCCAGGGCGAAGTTCGCCCACAGGGTCATCGAGCGGTTGAACGAGTCCTCGTAGCCGAGGACGGCGAGGTGCTCGCCGTCCCCCAGCTCCGACGACGTGGAGGGTTCTGCGGACATCGGATGCCTTCCGGATCAGCTCCACACGACGATGTGTGTGGAGGCAGCGTAACGGACGGCGGGGCCGAATACCTATAGGACAGGATGATTAATTCTCGTCCGGTCCTCGTCACTCCCCGATGTAGCTCATGACGTGCTTGACGCGCGTGTAGTCCTCGAAGCCGTACTGCGAGAGATCCTTGCCGTAGCCCGAGTGCTTGAAGCCGCCGTGCGGCATCTCGGCGACGATCGGGATGTGCGTGTTGATCCACACGCACCCGAAGTCGAGGCCCTTGGCGAAGCGCATCGCCCGGCCGTGATCCTTCGTCCAGACCGAGGAGGCGAGACCGTACTTCACGTCGTTCGCCCAGCGCAGCGCCTCCGCCTCGTCGGTGAACCGCTGCACGGTCTGCACGGGCCCGAAGATCTCGTTCTGCACGGCGTCGTCGTCCTGGCGGAGTCCCGACACGATGGTCGCCTCCCAGAAGTAGCCGCGGTCGCCCTGCCGCCGGCCGCCGAGCTCGACGTGCGCGTGGTCCGGCAGCCGGTCGACGAAACCGCTGACCTGGGCGAGCTGGTTGGCGTTGTTCAGCGGGCCGTAGAGCACGCCGTCCTCGCGCGGGCCGCCGGTCACCGCGTTGGCCCGTGCGTACTCCGCCAGGGCGGCGACGAACTCGTCATGGATGCCGGCCTGCACCAGGAGGCGGGTCGCCGCGGTGCAGTCCTGGCCGGCGTTGAAGTACCCGGCGGCAACGATCCCCGCGACGGCCTTCGGGATGTCGGCGTCGTCGAACACGATGACCGGCGCCTTGCCGCCGAGCTCCAGGTGCACGCGCTTGAGGTCGAACGAGGCGGCGCGGGCGACCTCCATGCCGGCCCGCACCGATCCGGTGATCGAGATCAGCTGCGGGATGGGGTCGTCCGTCATCGCGACACCGGTCGTCCGGTCGCCCAGCACCACGTTCAGCACACCCGCCGGGACGAACTCGGCCGCCACCTCCGCCAGCAGCAGCGTCGAGAGCGGCGTGGTGTCCGACGGCTTGAGCACCGTGGTGTTGCCCGCCGCCAGCGCCGGCGCGAACTTCCACACGGCCATGTTGAGCGGATAGTTCCAGGGCGTGACCTGCCCGACGACGCCGATCGGCTCGCGCCGGATGAACGACGTGTGGTCGCGCATATACTCGCCCGCCGAGCGGCCCTCGAGATTCCGCGCGGCGCCCGCGAAGAAGCGGATCTGGTCGACCGAGAGCAGGATCTCGTCGTCGACCAGTGTGGAGCGCGGCTTCCCGGTGTCCTGCGATTCGGCATCGGCGAACTCCTCGGCCCGCGCCTCCATCGCATCGGCGATGCGGAACAGCGCCAGCTGCCGCTCGGCCGGCGTGGTGCTCCCCCAGGTCTCGAAGGCGGTCTGCGCCGCGCGGTAGGCGTCGCCCACATCCTCCGCCGTGGAGACCGGCGAGGTCGCGTAGACCTCCTCGGTCGCCGGGTCGATCAGCGGCAGGGTGGCCTCCCCGCGCGCGTCGACGTGGGTGCCGTTCACGAAGTTCCTCAGCTCGGTCATGGCCGGGAGTCTACTGATTTCGTCAGAGAATGCGCCAGGAATGTGCGGAATCGCTTGCCAGAAGGTACTCCCACTGACAGAATCGCTCCATGAGTACCCCTCGGGCAACGAACGGCGCGAAGGCTCCGCAGATCGACGACGTCTCCAAGGCGATCATCGAGCAGCTCCAGGTGGACGGCCGCAAGTCGTACGCCGAGATCGGCAAGGCCGTCGGTCTGAGCGAAGCGGCGGTGCGCCAGCGCGTCCAGAAGCTGACCGAGTCGGGTGTGATGCAGATCGTGGCCGTGACCGACCCGATGCAACTCGGGTTCTACCGCCAGGCGATGATCGGCGTCCGGGTCTCCGGGGACACACGCGTGGTCGCCGACAAGCTGGCAGCGATGCCCGCCGTCGACTACGTCGTCCTCACCGCCGGGACGTACGACATCCTCGCCGAGGTGGTGTGCGAGAACGACCTCGACCTGATCACCATGCTCAACTCCGAGATCCGGACCCTCGACGGCGTGCTGTCGACCGAGACGTTCGTCTATCTCAAACTCCACAAACAGTTCTACAACTGGGGAACACGATAACCATGACAACCGTAGAAACGTTCGGCGAGCCGATCACCTCCGACGAGGCGACGCTCCAGGCCAAGGCCAAGGACCACCTCTGGATGCACTTCGCCCGCCAGTCGGTGATGGAAGACGGCCAGGGTGTGCCGATCATCACCCGCGGCGAAGGCCACCACATCTGGGACTCGAAAGGCAAGCGCTACTTCGACGGCCTCTCGGGGCTGTTCGTGGTCAACGCGGGCCACGGGCGCAAGCGCCTCGCCGAGGTCGCCGCGAAGCAGGCCGAGCAGTTGGCCTTCTTCCCGATCTGGTCGTACGCCCACCCGAACGCGATCGAGCTGGCCGACCGGCTCGCCCACTATGCGCCGGGCGACCTCAACCGCGTGTTCTTCTCCACCGGCGGCGGCGAGGCCGTCGAGACCGCGTTCAAGCTGGCCAAGTACTACTGGAAGCTGCAGGGCCGGCCGACCAAGCACAAGGTGCTCTCCCGCGCCGTCGCGTACCACGGCACCCCGCAGGGCGCGCTGGCGATCACGGGCATCCCGGCCATGAAGGAGATGTTCGAGCCGCTGACCCCGGGTGGGTTCCGTGTCCCGAACACGAACTTCTACCGTGCCGGCGAGATGGGCGCACCGACCGACAACATCGAGGACTTCGGCGTCTGGGCCGCCAACCGCATCGAGGAGATGATCCAGTTCGAGGGCCCCGAGACCGTCGCAGCGATCTTCCTGGAGCCGGTGCAGAACTCGGGCGGCTGCTTCCCGCCGCCCCCCGGTTACTTCCAGCGCGTGCGCGAGATCTGCGACAAGTACGACGTGCTGATGGTCAGCGACGAGGTCATCTGCGCGTTCGGCCGCATCGGCCACATGTTCGCGTGCGACCAGTACGGCTACGTCCCCGACATGATCACCTGCGCCAAGGGCATGACCTCCGGGTACTCCCCCATCGGTGCCACGATCATCAGCGACAAGGTCTACGAGCCCTTCAAGCGCGGCAACACGTCGTTCTACCACGGCTACACCTTCGGCGGTCACCCGGTCTCCAGCGCCGTCGCGCTGGCGAACCTGGACATCTTCGAGGAGGAGAAGCTCAACGAGCGGGTGCGTGAGAACTCGCCCCTGTTCCGCGCCGAGCTCGAGAAGCTGCTCGCCCTGCCGATCGTCGGCGACGTGCGCGGCGACGGCTACTTCTTCGGCATCGAGCTGGTGAAGGACAAGAACACCAAGGAGACCTTCGACGACGACGAGTCGGAGCGGCTGCTGCGTGGATTCCTCTCCAAGGCGCTCTTCGACGCTGGCCTGTACTGCCGAGCCGACGACCGTGGGGACCCCGTCGTGCAGCTCGCCCCGCCGCTGACCATCGGCCCGGACGAGTTCGTCGAGATCCGCCAGATCCTCGAGTCCGTCCTCACCGAGGCGAGCAACCACCTGTAAGACGCAGTACCCGACTGCATGAGGCGGGTCCGGCCTCCGCACCAGCGGAGGCCGGACCCGTTTCTCACACCAGGACACCCCCAGGGAGACGCATGGAGTACCGCAGCACCGGATTCTGGTTCGACTCCATCGCCGCCGCCGAGGACGGTTTCGCGCCGCGCCCCGGGCTGGCCGACGACACCGTCGCCGACGTCGCCATCGTCGGCGCCGGCCTCACCGGGCTCTGGACCGCCTACTACCTGCTACAGGCCGACCCGTCACTACGGGTCGTGCTGCTGGAGAAGGAGGTGGCCGGTTTCGGGGCCTCCGGCCGTAACGGGGGCTGGTGCTCCGCCCTCTTCCCCTGGTCTGCGTCCAAGCTCGAAGAGCGCTACGGCTTCGACGCCGCGGTCGCCCAGCGCCGGGCGATGGTCGGGACCGTGCACGAAGTCGGCCGTGTCGCGGAGGCGGAGGGCATCGACTGCGACTACCGCCTCGGCGGGACCGTGACCTTCGCCCGCTCCCGCCCGCAGCTGGACGCCGCGCGCGCGGAGTTCGCGGAGTCGGAGCACTTCGGCGTCGACCGGGTGGCGCTGTGGGGCACCGCGACGGTGCGCGACCGGTTCGGTGTCCCCGACGCCGCGGCCGCCACCTACACCCCCGATTGCGCCCGCATCCATCCGGGCAAGCTCGTGCGCGGTCTCGCCCGCACCGTCGAACGGGCGGGGGCGACCATCGCCGAGGGCACCGAGGTGCTCTCGTGGCGCGACGGCGTCGTCCAGGCCCGCTCCGGCGGCGTCGCGCGGACGGTCCGCGCCGGCGTGGTGGTCAACGCGACCGAGGGATACGGCTCGCAGCTGCCGCAGGTCGGCCGCCGCATCCTGCCGCTCTATTCGCTGATGATCGCCACCGAGCCGCTGTCCGACGAGACCTGGGATCGCATCGGCATCGAGCACGGCCAGACCTTCGCCGACTTCCGCAACCTGATCGTCTACGGCCAGCGCACCGCAGACAACCGGTTCGCGTTCGGCGGCCGCGGGGCGCGCTACCACCTGGGCAGCGCCATCCGTCCGGCGTACGACCGGTCGCACACGGTTCGCGATCACCTCGTCCGGACCCTGTTCGAGCTCTTCCCGGATGCCGCAGGCGCGCGCATCACCCATCACTGGGGCGGCCCCCTCGGCGTTCCGCGGGACTGGCACGCCGGAGTCGGCCTCGACTCCGCGCGCAAGGAGGCGTGGGCGGGTGGCTATGTCGGCGACGGCCTCAGCACCACCAACCTCGCGGGTCGCACACTGGCCGACCTCATCGGGGGCCGCGCCTCCGCCCTGACCTCCCTCCCCTGGGTCGGCCACCGCTCGCGCCCCTGGGAACCGGAGCCGCTCCGCTTCGCGGGCGCCAACGCCGGTCTGCTCGCGATGGAGGCCGCCGACCTCGAGGAGGCGGCCACCGGCCGCGCCTCCCTCGTCGCCCGCGCCCTCGGGCCACTCATCGGCCACTGACCTCGCTGCGATTCGGCACGAATCGCGGGAATCGACCGGCCATTCGCGCGATTCGTGCCGAATCTTCGCCTCCCGATACGCGAAAAAGCCGCCGAGGACGCAGGGTGCGTACGGGGCGGCTTTCGCGCGGAGGAGGTCAGGCCTGCTGCAGGACCGCCTGGAGCTCGAGGGTGATGGTGACGTCCTCACCGAGGAGGACACCGCCGGTCTCGAGGGCCGCGTTGTAGGTGAGGCCGAAGTCCTCACGGTTGATCTTGGTCTTGGCGGTGGCGCCGGCCTTGTAGTTGCCGTACGGGTCCTGACCGAAGCCGCCGAAGTCGAACTCGAACGTGACCGGCTTGGTGACGCCCTTGATCGTCAGGTCGCCGTCGACGAGGAAGTCGCCGTCTTCGTGACGGACACCGGTCGACACGAAGTCGATGGTCGGGTGCTCCTCGGCGAGGAAGAAGTCGCCGGTGCGCAGGTGGGCGTCACGGTCGGCGTTCTTCGTGTTGACGGAGGCGACGTCGGCCTTGGCCGTGACGGTCGACTCGAGCGGGTTCTCGGCGGTCACGAACGTGGCGTCGAAGTTCTCGAACGTGCCCTTGACCTTGCTGATCATGAGGTGACGGATGCTGAAGCCGACCTCGCTGTGCACGGGGTCGATGGTCCAGGTGCCCGCCTTGTAGCCGGGGATGTCGATGGTCATTCGCTGATCTCCTTGAGAATCGGTGGTCTCGCTTGCGGAGCGGCGGACGATGCTACGCCCCGCTCGAGTACATGCAAGCGCATGGAGTGCGGCGATATTCCGATTTCGCGAAAAAAAGTTGACGCGTCACTGTTTCAGCGCGATGGAATGCCGCAGCACGAGCAGTGCGCGGGCGTCGGCGTCGATCCGGGCGGGAGGGATGCGCCCCGATCGGACCGCCGCGACGACGGCGTCGATCAACACGTCCGGGTCGGAACCGGTCGGGATGACATCGAGCACCATCGTGTTGCCGGCGGCGATCGCCTGCACCGCGTTCTCGCCCGGATCCTGGTACTGCGGCAGCCCGGTGTCCTGCAGCATCCGGAGGTCGTCGGTGATCGTGACGCCGTGGAAGCCGACCTCGTCCGCCAGGATGCGGTGCCAGGTCGGCGAGAGCGACGCCGGGAGCGCGTCGACCCCGCTGTAGATCAGGTGGCCGAACATGACGACGTCGGCACCGGCCTCGATGCCCGCACGGAAGGAGGGCAGATCGCGGGCCTCCCAGTCGGCGCGCGTCGTCGGAGTGGTCGGCACGACGTGGTGGGAGTCCGCGTCGGTCTCCCCGTGGCCGGGGAAGTGCTTCAGGGTGCTGAGCGCCGTCCCGCGCTCCCCCGCGACCGCCGCGGAGACCCGCGCGGAGGCGGACGCCGGATCGGTGCCGAGGATGCGATCGGCGATGAACGAGCCGGGATCCGCGGTCACGTCCGCGACGATCCCGAAATTGACGTTCACCCCCGCCTGCTTCAGCAGCGCCGCCCGGGCCGCAAACGCCTGCCGGGCGGCGTCGGGACTCTGCCCGCGCAGCTCGTCACCGCCGGCCTGGCCGTCCCAGGGCAGCCGGGTGACGTCCCCGCCCTCCTCGTCGATCCCGATCAGCGGAGGCAGGGTCGCGTCGGAGGCGCGCATGCTGGCGGTCTGCGCGGCCAGCGCCTCCGGCGTGGCGGGGATGTTGTCGCCCATCAGGATCATGCCGCCGAGCCCGTAGCGATCGACGAATCCGCGGAGCGCGGCCGCATCGGTGCCGGGGGCGTGCAGCATGAACAGGCTCGCGACCTTCTGCCGCAGGGTCATGTTCGCGAGGCGCGCGTCGGCGTAGGCGGCGACGGGGTCGGCGCTCGCGGTCGGCGTGGGCGTCGGAGCCGGTGTGCCGCTGGCCGTCGGGGTCCGGTCGGCGGCGCCGGCCCCGGCGGATGCGCAGCCGGCCAGACCGCCGACCAGGGCGACGACGAGACCGGCGGCGACGCTCAGCACCGCCCACCGTCTCGTCGTCCGCATCACACGATGCTAACCGTCACCCCTTGACGGCGCCTCCGAGCCCGGCGCTGCGCAGGAACAGCCCCTGGAAGACCAGGAACAGCACGATCGGGATCAGCGTCGAGATCGCGAGCGCCGCCAGGTATACGTCGAGCTGGATCGCCGCCTGCAGCGTGGGGAGCCGCACGGACAGCGGCTGGATGTTCGGGTCGCGCAGCACCAGCAGCGGCCACAGGTAGTCCTTCCACGCGGCGATGATCGCGAACACCGACACGACGCCGAGGATCGGCTTCGACATCGGCAGCACGATCGACCAGAACAGCCGGAACGGTCCGGCGCCATCGGTCCGCGCCGCCTCGAACACCTCGCGCGGCAGGTTGTCGAAGAAGCGTTTGACGAGCACGACGTTGAAGGCGCTCGCCCCGGCGGGCAGCCAGACCGCCCAGAAGGTGTTGATGAGGGACTGCCCGAGCAGCGGCGGGTTCAGGATGGTGAGGTACAGCGGCACCAGCAGGACGACGGACGGCACGAACAGGGTGCACAGGATCATCCCGTAGAGCACCTTGCCGTACTTCGGCTGGAGCACGCTCAACGCGTAGCCCGCCGTGGTCGCGACGAGCACCTGGGCCGCCCAGGATCCGGCGGCGACCCAGATCGTGTTGACGAACTGCACGTCGATGTGGACCGTCGACCACGCGGTCGACAAGTTCGCCCAGTCGACCCCGTTCGGGAACAGTGCCATCGGCGTCTTCAAGGTGTCCGCCGTCGGAGTGATCGCCGACTTGGCCAGCCAGAGCAGCGGACCGAGCCCGAAGACGATGAGCAGGACCAGGAGCACCACATTGATCACGCGCGTGCTCCATCGGACGCTGCGCTTGCGGCGATCGGAGACCGACAGGATGCCGCGATCGCCCTCGTCCGCGGGACGGCGCCGCCGCCGGCGGCGGCGGGGAGGCTCCGGGCTCGCGCCCTCCTCGACGACGGCGGTCACCACCGTGGTGACCTCGGGCGGAAGCTGGGTCGACGTGCTCAATTCTGGCTCCAGGACTTGGTGAGGCGGAAGTACACGAGGGAGAGCACCGCGAGGAAGGCGGCGAGCATCAGGCTCAACGCCGTCGCGGCGCCGTAGTCGCCCCCGAGGGAGTTCTGGAAGGCGTAGCGGTAGATCAGCAGCAGGATCGTCACCGTCGAGTTGACCGGGCCTCCTGCGGTGAAGAGGAACGGTTCGAGGAACACCTGTGCCGTCCCGATGATCTGGAGGATCAGGGTGATGAGGAGCACCCCCCGCAGCTGCGGCAGGGTGACGTGCCAGATCTTGCGCCAGATGCTGGCGCCGTCCACTTCGGCGGCGTCGTAGAGCTCGGGCGCCACACCGGTGATCGCCGCCAGGTAGATGATGATCGTCCCGCCGGCGGCGGCCCAGGTGGCCTCGACGACGAGCGAGGGCATCGCCTGCGTCGCGTCCTGGATCCAGGGCTGGGGTGGGATGCCCACCCAGCCGAGGATCGTGTTGAAGACGCCCGTCGGGCGCGCGTCGTAGAAGAACTTCCACAGCAGCACCGCCACCACGGGCGGCACGACGACCGGCAGGTAGGCGAGGGCGCTGTACAGGCCCTTCGCACGCTTGACCTCGCTCATCAGGACCGCAGCGATCAGGGGGATCGGGTAGCCCAGGATGAGCGCGAGGAGCGCGAACCAGGCGGTGTTGCCGACCGCGGTCCAGAACAGGGGGTCGTTCACCACCTGGACGAAGTTGTCCCAGCCGACCCAGGTGGGCGGGCTGACGAGGTTCGTGTGCTGGAAGCTCATCACCACGCTGCGGACGATGGGCCACCAGGAGAAGATGCCGAAGATCAGCAGCATCGGCAGCAGGAAGAGCAGGGTGCTCAGGCCACCGCCGCGGATCCAGGTCAGGGGTGTGCGCCGGGTCCGGCGGACGGCCGGGCGGCTTCGGTCGATCGCGGTCATGCGCGGGTCACTCTCTCACGTCGTGCGGGCGGCCGGCGGCGCAGAGCGCGCCGCCGGCCTCCCGTCGCTGTCACTTGTCGGCGTCGACGAGCTTCTGGATGTCGGAGTCGACCTTCGTCAGCAGCTGATCGATGTCGGCGTTCTGGTCCGTCAGCACGGCCTGGACGACCGTGTCGAGCGCGCCGTACAGCTCCTGGGTGTGCTTGTTCGGCTCCGGGACCAGGTTCGCGTCGAAGATCTTGTCGGTGAACGGCGCCACGTTCTCCTGCGGCACGTTGATCTCGTCCTTGATCCACTCCATGTTCTGGTCGTAGGTGGCCTTGTCGAACACGGGGAGCGTCGGCACGCCGACCGGCTGGCCCGACTTCACCAGCACCTTGGCGTCGGCGACGGCCTGGTCCTGGTTGAGCAGCTTCTGCATGTAGTAGAAGTCGATCCACTTCACGGCGGCGTCCTTCTGCGCCTGCGACGACTTCGGGCTGACCGCGGCGACGTTGCCGCCGGCGAGCACGCCGGCGTCCTTGTTGCTGGAGTCGATCGGCAGCATCGTCAGGCCGTAGCTCTTCGGGTCGACGGCGTTCTGCTGCACGAGGGAGGTGAGCACGTCGGAGCCGGACGGGTACATCGCGATCTGGCCCGCGCCGAACGCCTGGTTGATGCCGGACCAGTCGAGCAGGAAGTTGCTGCCGACCGAGTCGTCCTTCCAGCGCAGGTCCTTCAGCCACTGCAGGGCTTCCTTGGTCACCGGGTTGTTGGTGGTGACCTTCGTCTTGCCACCCTCGGTGGTCTCCATGCGGCCGCCGCGCGCGTACACGGTGGTGGTGAGTTCCCAGCCGCCGGTGTTGCCCTGCGTCATCTGCATGTAGCCCGCGACGCCCGGGACCTTCTCGGAGATCGTCTTCGCGTCGGCGCGCACCTCGTCCCACGTCGTCGGCGGCTTGTCGGGGTCCAGCCCGGCCTTGGTGAAGATGTCGCGGTTGTACGACAGGCCCATCGCGTATGGGCCGTAGGGGATGCCGTAGATCTTGTCGCCGTCCTTGGCGACGGCGAGGACGTTCTCGTTGAACTTCGACGCGTAGGGCAGCTTGTTCACCTCGGCCGTGATGTCGGCGAGCTGGCCCGCCTGGATCAGCGACTGCGAGTCGGTGAACGGCACGTTGAAGACATCGGGGAGGGTGCCGCCGGCGAGCTGGGTCGCGAACGTCGGACCCGTCCACTGGTACTCCTCGGACTTGACGACGATGTCCGGGTTGGCCTTCTCGAATTCCTTGACCCGGTCGTCGAAGGCCTTGAAGGCGGCCTTGTCGCTGCCCGGGATCAGGCTGGCGACGGTGATGTGGGTCTTGCCGTCGCTCGAGTCGGAGCCGGCGGACGAGCAGCCCGCCAGGACGCCGGCCCCGGCGAGGGCGACCGCGGCGACGGCCGCGATCGTGCGTGGTGACTTCATTGTCGATGTTTCCTTCCAGTGAGTGGTGAGGGTCTCTCTCAGTGAGTGGTGCGGATGGTGCGGGTGGTGCGGGACTCCGGCGGCCGGTGCTGTGTTCGTAGCCACGCCGTGGAGTCGGGAGGCAGCAGGCCGCGGTCGAGCGGGCTGCTGCTGAGCAGGATGGCGACGTTGTCCGGCAACGGCACGGATTCCGCCGACAGGTTGGTGACGCTGACGAACCGGTCGCCGCGGGCGAAGGCGAGGACCCCCTCGGGCGCGGCGACCCAGGCGAACGGTCCGTCGCCGAGGCCCGCCTCCTCGTGACGGATCCGGAGCGCCTGCCGGTACAGCCAGAGCATCGAGGCAGGGTCGCTCTGCTGCGCCTCCACCGTCAGCCCGGCCCAGGAGGCCGGCTGCGGCAGCCAGGGCTCGGCACCAGCGTCCGCGGGGCTGAATCCGAACGGAGCGCTCGCACCGCGCCAGGGCAGCGGCACGCGGCACCCGTCGCGCCCCGGGTCGACACCTCCCGAGCGGAAGTGCATCGGGTCCTCGAGCCGGTCGTCGGGCAGGTCCTCGACCTCCGGCAGCCCGAGCTCGTCGCCCTGGTACAGGTAGAGCGAACCGGGCAGCGCCGCCGTCAGCAGAGCCGCCGCCCGCGCTCTCCGGCGCCCGAGCTCGAGATCGGTGGGAGTCCCGCGGCGCTTCTTGACGAAAGCGAACGAGGAGTCCTCCCGCCCGTAGCGCGTCACCGGCCGGGTGACGTCGTGGTTCGACAGCACCCAGGTGCTCGGCGCCTCGACCGGGGCGTGGGCCGCGAGCGTCTCATTGATGGAGGTGCGCAACTGATCGGCGTCCCAGGGGCGGGCGAGGAAGTCGAAGTTGAAGGCGGTGTGCAGTTCGTCCGGACGCAGATACATCGCGAATCGGTCGATGTCGGGCAGCCAGATCTCCCCGACGAGCACGCGGGTGCCCGGGTAGGAGTCGGCGATCGAGCGCCACGAGCGGTAGATCTCGTGGAGCTCGTCCCTGTCCTGGTTCGGGTGCTCCCCCGCAGCCGGATGCTCCGGGACCTCGGGCAGCGCCGGGTCCTTCACCAGCAGGGCTGCGGAGTCGATCCGGACCCCGGCCACGCCCCGGTCGAACCAGAACCGGAGGATCTCCTCGTGCTCGCGTCGCACGTCGGGGTGGTTCCAGTTGAGGTCGGGCTGCTCGGGGCTGAACAGGTGCAGGTACCACTCGCCCGGTGCCCCGTCCGCATCCGTGGTGCGCGTCCAGGTGTCGCCGGAGAAGTTCGAGACCCAGTCGGTGGGCATCCGGTCCCCGCCGGCCCCACGACCGGGCCGGAACCAGAACCGCTCGCGTTCGGGCGAGCCCGGTCCGGCGGCCAGCGCGGCTTGGAACCAGGGGTGCTGGTCGGACACGTGGTTCGGCACGACGTCGATGATCGTGCGGATGCCGAGTACGAGCGCCTCGGCGATCAACGCCTCCGCCTCGGCCAGATCGCCGAAGGCCGGATGGATGCGGCGGTAGTCGGCGACGTCATAGCCGCCATCGGCGAGCGGCGAGACGTACCAGGGCGTGAACCACAGGGCGTCGACGCCGAGCTCCTTGAGGTAGTCGAGGTGCTGCCGCACGCCCGCCAGGTCGCCCACACCGTCGCCGTTGCCGTCCGCGAAGCTGCGCGGGTAGATCTGGTAGATCACCGCGCTCCGCCACCACGAGGGGTCGTCGCCCGCGGGCGCCGTCGGCGGCGTCTGCGCAGGGGCGCCGGCCGTGGCGGCCGGTTCGGCGGTGCGGTGCCCGGCATCGGAGCCGGTCAGCACGGAGAGGTCCACAGTGAGCCCTTCGCATCGGGCGGCCCTCTGGTCGGGCCGCGTCGGTCGCGACGCTGCCCTCGGCATCGTCGCTGCTCACCGAAATGTAGCGAACGCGACAAGATGATGCAAGAACTCAACACTGAGTAATTCACTTGCGTACTTTTGCAGCGGATTGCGCTGCCGCACCGGACTCAGGCCGGGCCGGTCGACCCCCGGACGACCAGCTCCGGTTCGAAGAACAGCTCGTCGCGGATCGCCGAGTCGCTGGAGATCTGCCGCAGCAGCAGCTCGATCACCGTGCGGCCCATGGGCTCGATCGGCTGACGGATCGTAGTGAGCGGAGGCTCGGTGCAGTTCATCAGCGCGGAGTCGTCGTACCCGACGATCGACACGTCGCGCGGCACGGAGAGCCCGGCGCGCCGGGCCGCGCGGATCGCGCCCAGCGCCATCGGGTCGCTCGCGCAGACGATGGCGCTCACTCCCGCGGCCAGCAGCCGGGTGGCGGCCGCCTGCCCGGCTTCGAGCGAATAGAGCGAATGCACGACCAGCCCGTCGTCCAGCGGCGTCCCCCACTCCTCCGCCAGCCGCCGCGCCGCCGCCAGCTTGCGCGTCGACGGCACGTGGTCCCGAGGCCCCAGGAGCAGACCGATGCGCTCATGCCCCAGCGAGCGCAGATGACCCAGCGCCTGGGCGGTGGCGACCGAGTCGTCGCAGGATACGGTGGCGAAGTGCAGCTCGTCGACCGGCGCGTTCACCAGCACGGTCGGCAGGTGCAGGTCGCGCAGGCGGGCGTAGTGCTCGTGCGACGCGCCGACCTGCGCGTACGCGCCTCCCACGAAGACGACACCCGACACCTGCTGCTGGAGCAGGAGGTCGACGTAGTCGGCCTCCGAGATGCCACCGGCCGTCTGGGTGCACAGCACCGGCGTGTAGCCGTTCTGTGCGAGCGCTCCCCCGATGATCTCGGCGAAGGCCGGGAAGATGGGGTTCTGCAGCTCGGGCAGCACCAGGCCGACGAGGCGGGCGCGCTCGCCGCGCAGCTTGGTCGGGCGCTCGTAGCCGAGCACGTCGAGCGCCGTGAGCACCGCCTGCCGGGTGGCGTCGGACACTCCCGGCTTGTCGTTGAGCACGCGACTGACGGTGGCTTCGCTGACTCCGACCTTGCGCGCGACCTCGGCGAGACGTTTCGACATGCCGCGATTCTACGCAAGACCTTGCAGGATCACGCAAGGATTGCGCAAACCCGCCTGCGGTCTACGATGACGACCATGGCGACCCGCGTGACCTCCCTGCTGCTCGCCTCCCATCCCGGGCCGACCCTGGTCGTGACCGGTGTCGCCGCGGGGCTCGGCATCGGGCTCGGCTACCCGCCGGGGCGGCTCGTCGTGCTCGCGGGGGCGATACTGCTGGGCCAGCTCTCCATCGGTTGGTCGAACGACTGGCTCGACGCCGCCCGCGACCGGGCGGTCGCCCGCGCCGACAAGCCGGCCGCGCGCGGCGACATCCCGATCACCGCCGTGCGGGTCGCCGCGTTCACCGCACTGGTGCTCGCCCTCCTGCTGACCGCCGTGCTCGGCCCCGCTGCCTTGAGCGCGCACGCCGTCGCCATCGCGGCAGGGTGGGTCTACAACCTCGGCCTCAAGGCGACGGTGTGGTCGTTCGTGCCGTTCGCCGTGAGCTTCGGTCTGCTGCCCGCGATCGCGACGCTCGGGCAGGAGGTCCCGGCCCTTCCCGCGCCCTGGGTCCTCGCCGCCGGAGCTCTGCTCGGGGTCGCCGCCCACATCACCAATGTCCTGCCCGATCTGGCCGACGACGCGGAGACCGGCATCCGCGGGCTGCCGCACCGGCTCGGTGCGCGCCGCAGCGGACTCGTCGCCTTCGCCTGCCTGGCCGTCGCCACGGCGCTGGTCGCGTTCGGGCCGGGCTGGCCGGTCCGTCCCGTGCTGCTCGTCGGGCTGCTGCTCGGCCTCGCCGCCGTCGTCCTGGGCGTCGTGCTCCTCCTGCGGCGCAGCCCGACCCGCCTGCTCATGCAGCTGATCATGACCTGCGCCCTGATCGACGTGGTAATGCTGGCCCTCGCGGGTCAGTCGGTCGTGACCGCCTGAACCGGCTCGGCCACCGGCTCCTTGTTGCGGATGCCGATGGCCGACACGATGCCGCCCGCCAGCAGGAGCGCCGCCGTCGCGATCATCGCCCGGTGCAGCCCGTCGACGTCGAGCTGCTCACCGATGATCAGCCCCGCCAGGGCGACCGTGATCAGCCCGGCGATGCGGGAGACGGCGTTGTTCGCGGCGGACGCGATCCCGGCCTCCGCGGGGTGGATGGCGCCGAGGATGGCGCTCGTCAGCGGCGCGACGGTCATCGACAGGCCGATGCCGAAGAGCAGCACGGCCGGCAGGAGCCCGGTCCAATAGCTCACGTGCGCGTCCGCCAGCAGCAGCCAGAGGAAGCCGACCGAGGCCACGATCGGCCCGACCGCCATGAAGAACCGCGGCCCGTACTTGCCGGCGAGTCCGCCGAAGAACCCCGATAGCAGGAGCATGCAGAGTGTCGACGGGATGAACACGAATCCGGCCGCGATGGCGGTGAACCCGGCGACCTGCTGCAGGAACAGCGTCACCATCAGCGGACCGAACGACAACGCGCCATAGACGAAGGCCGTGGCGATGTTCCCCACCCAGAAGTTGTGCACGCGGAACAGCGCCAGCGGCAGCATCGGCTGGGCGACGCGGTTCTCCGCGACGAAGAAGGCGGCGAGGGAGAGCACACCCACGATGAGCGGGATCCACACCCGCGGGCTCCCCCAGCCGAACGCACCCTGCTCGATGAGGGCGAACACGGTGCCCGCGAGCCCGACGGACCCGAAGATCGCTCCGAGGATGTCGACGCGGCCGCCCGTGCCGTGGTCGTCCTCCTTCAGCGTGAGCATCAGGGCCAGGGTGATCGCGATGGGGACCACGTTGATCACGAAGACCCAGCGCCAGGAGAGCGTGTCGACGAAGACGCCCCCGATGACGGGCCCGGCGATCATCGCGATGCCGGTCCAGGCCGTCCAGCGACCGATCGCCTTCGCCTGGGCCGCGCCCTCGAAGCGGGAGATGATGATCGCCAGAGAGCTCGGCACCAGCAGGGCGCCGGCGACGCCCTGGAGAGCGCGGGCGACGACCAGGAACACGCCCGTCGGGGCGAAGGCGCAGAGCAGGGAGGTGATGCCGAAGCCGATGAGGCCCGCGTAGAGCACGCGTTTGCGCCCGAAGACGTCGGAGAGCGAACCGGCGAGCAGGATGAAGGACCCGAGGGTCACCAGGTACCCGTCGACCACCCACTGCTGCAGCGGCAGGCCGCCGCCGAGCTCCTTGTCGATCGCCGGCAGAGCCACGTTGATGACCGCACCGTCGAGGAAGGCCACGAAGCTCGCCAGGATCGCGATGATCAGGACTCTCAGCTGGAGCGAGCTCATGCGTTCGGTGGCCATGTGCTCATTCAACGGCCCCCGGGACCGCCGGTGCAAGCACGCACATCGGCGACTAGTCGTTTCCCTTGGTGCAGGTCTGCTGCGCGGCGGTCTGACCGGTGATGGTCGACGGCAGTTCCACGGCGGACGAGGTCGGATCCGGTGTCGGGGGCACGGCGCCGTCGGTGGCGGGCGTCTCCGGCGCGGTCGTCTCGGTCGGCGTCGGCGTGGAGGTCGCGTTCGGGTCCTCCGCCGCCCGTCCGGTGCTGCCGGTCAGCTTCACCGGCACATCGTTGACGAGCGCCTGGTTCAGCGCCCGCGCGGCCGAGACCTGGGGCACGACCCGGTTGACGTTGTCCGGGTCTGTGACGGCGGGGTACTGGACGAACACCATGTTCTCCAGCCCGGTGTCCTTCACGGCCAGCGCGATCTGCACCAGCGTCGTCGGATTGCTCAATGACTCCGACGGAGTCACGTTCTGCACGGCGGCCTTGGCCAGTCCGTACAACTGGACCGGGTTGGTGAGCACCCCGCCGCTCACGATCTTGCGCGCGAGCGCCGAGAGGAACACCTGCTGATTGGAGATCCGGCCGAGGTCGCTGCCGTCGCCGACGCCGTGGCGGCTGCGCAGGAACGAGAGCGCCTGATCTCCCACGAGCTCGTTGTCGCCCGCCGGGAGGCTCAACGGCGGATTGGTGTAGTCATCGCTCACCGGAGTCGCGAGGCAGACGGTGACACCGCCGACCGCCGTCGACATCGCGCTGACCCCGGCGAAGTTGATCACCGCGCCGAACGGGATCGTCAGGCCGGTCAGCTTCTCCACCGTGAGGACGACACAGGCGAGGCCGCCACGGGAGAGCGCGGTGTTGAACTGGGCATACGAGCTGCCGTAGGCCGTCCCGCTGCCGCCGGCCGCCGGGCAGTCCGGGATCGCGATCATCAGGTCGCGCGGGAAGCTCACCACCGTCATGCTCTTGTGGTCCTGGGCGATGTGCAGCAGCATCGTGACGTCGTTGTTGCCCGCCCCGCTGCTGGCGTCCTGCTCCGTCGACGACTCGTAGACGCCGCCGAGGCCGGATCGGCTGTCGGTGCCGGCGATCAGCAGGTTGATCCCACCCTCCATCGCCGCCACGTCCGGGATGGCCTGCTGGGTGTGCCCCGGGAGCGAGACCAGCTTGACGCCCGTCTTCACCGACCGCGCGACATCCCAGAGCGCATAGGCGCCGACCGACCCCACGCTGACCAGGACCACCGCCATCGCCGCGGCGAGCAGCCCGAACACCCGGCCGACGGCCCGGCGGGGGTGCAGGCGGCCGTGGCGCACGGGGAGCGGACCACGGGCGCGCTGGTGCCGTCTGGGCAGGTCCGTCATGCCTGGCCTTTCGGGGTCGGGTGCACGGGGATGCGGGAAAGCCTAGCCAAGATTCCTTTCCGCGCGGGACGGGACGCGCCTGCCGGGCACGGTCGGCCGGCCCCGGTCCGGGGGCCACCACCGCGCGAAGCGCAAACCCGTGTTACCCGGGATGTCCCGCGTGACGCCGCGTGACGGCCGCCCTCGACCCGGCCTGCCGCGACCTGCGAGCCTGCCTCGCAACCGTGGAACAGGAGGGGGTACAGACATGAGCGACCAGCTGATCGTCGCCGTCGCGCTCGAGGGAGCGGGATGGCATCCGGCCGCATGGCGGGACGCGGGCATCGCCGCGTCCACCGTGTTCCGGCCGTCGTACTGGGTGGAGCAAGCACGACGAGCCGAGGCCGCCGGCGCCGACTTCCTCACCTTCGAGGACGCACTGAGCGTGGCCACGCCGACGCGGCCCGATCGCCTCCGCGGGAGGCTCGACGCGCTTCAGCTCGCGAACTTCGTGGCCAGGCGCACGGAACGGGTCGGTCTGGTGCCGACGACGAGCGTGCTGGAGTCGGAGCCGTTCCACGCCTCGACTCAGCTCGCCACCCTCGATTTCACGAGCGAGGGCCGGGCCGGCTGGAAGGTGCAGCTCGGCCGGCCGGGCGAGAGCGCGAACATCGGTCGCCGGTCGCTGCCCGAGCTGGGACCGGCCCTGCTCGATGCCCCCGACGGGCTCGATCAGCTCGCCCGGCTCTTCGACGAGGGCGCCGAATTCGTCGCGGTGGTCAGGCGGCTCTGGGACAGCTGGGAGGACGACGCCGTGATCCGCGACGCAGCGACCGGGCGCTACCTCGACCGGAGCAAGCTCCACCACGTCGACGTGGAGGGTGCCGCCATCCGCGTCGCGGGACCGTCGATCACGCCGCGGCCACCGCAGGGCCAACCGGTGATCAGCGTTCTCGCGCACGCCGAGATCCCGTACCGGCTCGCCGTCCGCGCCGCGGATCTCGTCTACATCACACCCGTCGACGCCGCCGATGCGGCGCGGATCGTGGACACGGTGCGCACCCTGGAGAAGACCGAACGGTTCGAGCCGGATCCGGTGCGGATCGTCGCCGACCTGGTCGTGCTGCTCGAGCCCGACGCCGCCGATGCCCGCCGCCGGCTCGCCCGCTGGGACGACCAGGACGGCGAGCCCTTCGCCTCCGATGCCGCCGTCCACGCCACCGACCCCGAGTCGCTCGCCGATCGGATCGCCGAGCTGGCCGACACCGGGATCGACGGCGTCCGGCTGCGCCCCGCGTCGGTGCATCGCGATCTCCCGGCGATCGGCGACCTGCTGATCCCCGCCCTCCGCCGACGCGGGCTCGTCGACGAGCGACCGCGCGGTGGGACCCTGCGCGATCGACCCGGACTCGACCGCCCCCGCAACCGCTACGCCGCGTGACCCGAGGAGAACCATGACCGCATCGAACAAGCGCCGGCTCCGGCTGGCCGCCGGGGTGCCCGGTGTCAACCACTGGACCGTGTGGAGCGCGCCGGACGCCGGCAGCCAGATCGACTTCAGCACCTTCGAGCACGTCGCCCGCACGGCGGAGCGCGGATTCTTCGACTACTTCTTCCTCGCCGAGGGCTTGCGGGTGCGGGAGCACAAGGGGCGCATCCACGAGCTCGACGTCGCCGGGCGGCCGGACAACCTCTCGGTGCTGGCCGCCGTCGCGGCCGTCACCGAGCACATCGGACTGGTCGGCACGGCCAGCGCGACCTACAACGAGCCGTACGACCTCGCCCGCAAGCTGGCCTCGCTCGACCACCTCTCGGGAGGCCGGGCCGGGTGGAACATCGTCACGTCGTCCGATGCGTTCACCGGCGCGAACTTCCGTCGCGGAGGCTACCTGGACTACGAGGACCGGTACCGTCGAGCGGAGGAGTTCGTCGCGCTGTCTCGTCTGCTCTGGGACAGCTGGTCCGCGGGCGGGCCAGAGCCCTACCGGTTCGCCGGCGAGTTCTTCGACACGCACGGCTGGTTCCCGGTCGAGCCGGGACCCCAGGGGCGTCCTGTGCTCGTGCAGGCGGGCGACTCCCCCGCCGGCCGTGATTTCGCGGTCCGTACGGCCGACGTGGTCTTCAGCCGCCACGGCGAGCCGGAGGCCGGGCGGGCGTTCCGCTCCGATGTGCGGTCGCGGGCGCGGGCGGCCGGACGCGATCCGGACAGCATCCTGGTCATCCCGGCCGTGAGCGTGGTGCTCGGCGACACGGCGGCGGAGGCGGCCGAGCGTGCTCGCGAGGTCTCCTTCCAGCAGGTGACGCCGCAGACCGCGATCCATCTGCTCGAACAGGTCTGGGGCGAGGACCTCTCGGCCCAAGATCCCGAGGGACCGGTGCCCGCCCCCTCCGCTGCCGCGGGCGGGCAACTCACGCAGGGTCAGGCCCGGCGCGTCGACGACCCGCAGGCCGCCGCACGCGAGTGGCACGCACGCGCCCAGGCGCACGGCTGGAGCATCCGGGAACTCGTCGTCGCGCAGACCACCCGGCACGAGTTCGTCGGCACACCCGGATCGGTCGCCGCCCGACTCGACGACGCAGCACAGTCCGGCGCCGCCGACGGCTACGTGCTCTCGGGCTCCGTGGTCCCGCACGGCATAGACGAGTTCGTCGATCGCGTCGTCCCGCTTCTGCAGGAACGCGGCGTGCTGCGCACCGCTTATGAGCACCCGACTCTGCGCGGCACTCTGGGTCTGGGTCTCGGCGACGCCGCCGATGCCGACCGGGTCGAGGCGGCGTCGTGACCGCCATCCCGCTCGGCATCCTCGACCTCGTCCCGGTGTCGAGCGGTTCCGGGCCGCGCGAGGCCGTGGCCGCCACCCTCGACCTCGTGCGCCGGGCCGAGGCGGCCGGTTACTCCCGATACTGGTTCGCCGAGCATCATTTCAACCCCGGCGTGATCGGCTCCTCGCCCGCCGCACTCATCGCGCTCGCGGGAGGTGTCTCCGAACGCATCCGCCTCGGCTCCGGCGCCATCCAGCTCGGACCGGGGAGCACCGAGGCGACGGTCGCCGAGGAGTTCACCCTGCTCGACGCCGCCCTGCCCGGGCGGATCGACCTCGGGCTCGGCCGCTCCGGGCTCGCGACCGGCGGCCCGAGTGCGCCGGAGCACGCCCCCGAGACGGTCACCGACGGCCTGTTGATCCCCGCGCCGTTCCGGTTCGACCGCGTGTTCGCCGCCCCGAAGTACCGCACGCTCGGTGCCTTGCTCGGCCGCAGCGAGGAGGGCCCCGCCTTCTCGGACCAGGTCGAAACCGTCCTGGCCCTGCTCGGGGGCGGGATCGGCGACGGAGACGAGCGGGTGACGCTCGGCGTCGACGGCACCGGACCCGACGTGCGCCTCTTCGGCAGCGGCACGCTCACCGCGCGTCTGGCCGGTCGACTCGGTCTGCCGTTCGCGGCGAACTACCACAGCGCGCCCAGCGGCGTCCTGCTGTCGGTCCAGGAGTACCGCAGCAGCTTCGTCCCGTCGCCGCGGCTCGACCGGCCGCATGTCATCGTCTCCGCCGACGTGGTCGCCGCGGACACCTCCGATCGCGCCCATCTGCTGGCGACCGGCTACGGCGCCTGGGTGCGGAGCATCCGCACGGGTGCCGGCGCGATCCCCTACCCGTCGCCCGGGGAGGCCGCCCGCCACCCGTGGACCGACGAGGACAGGCGGCTCGTGGACGACCGCGTCCGCACCCGTTTCGTCGGGACCGCGTCCGAGGTCGCCGATCGGCTGGAGACGCTGCGCGACGCGACCGGCGCCGACGAGCTGGTGCTGACGACCATCACGCACGATCCCGACGCGCGGGCGGCGAGTCACGAAGCGATCGCACGGGAGTGGGCGCTCCGTGGCTGAGGTGCGTGCGGCCATCGACGTCCACCGCTCCCCTGCCGCGGTGTTCACCGCATTGACCGACCCACCTCGGCTGAGCAGGTGGCTCGGCGACAGCGTGCAGTTCGAGCCGCGAGCCGGCGGCCGGGTCGCCGCGACCGAGGCGGGGGTGACCACCACCGGGCATGTGCTGGAGGTCGTCCCCGCCCGCCGACTGCTGATCGCGTGGGACCCGGCCCAGCCGGCATCGGCCGGCGCCGCGCCCACCTTCGCGCCGGGGTCACGGCTCGAGCTCGTCCTCGCCCCGGACGAGGGCTCGACGCACCTCTCCGCCATCCACTGGTACCTCCGTGCCGAGGCCGCGCCCGCGGCGCAGCGGGACCTCGACCTGAGGCTGGCGCGCCTGCGCTCTCTCCTGGAGCCCGCGGCGTGACGACCGGACGTGACCTCCGTCACCCGACGACGCCCAGCACCCGGTACCTCGACGCCCTGCGCGAGCGCACCGAGCAGCGGGCCCGTGGAGCGGCTCCCCTCACCTCGCCGCATGCGGGCGCACCCCGCGCCTCCCGCAGCGCGGTCGCCGCCGCGGTGACGGCGCGGGAGGAGCGGATCGTCGCGCTCTCGCGGACGCTCTTCTCCGATCCCGAGGGGGCGTTCGGCGAGTACCGGTCCGCGGCCGCCGTCGCCGCCGCGCTGCGCCACGAGGGGCACTCCGTCGAGATCGGGCGATTCGGGCTGCCGACGACCGTGCTGGCCTCCGCCGGTCGGGCGTCCGGCGGCCCGGTGATCGCCGTGATCGCCGAGTACGACGCGCTGCCCGGGATCGGGCACGGATGCGGTCACAACATCATCGCCGCAGCCGCCGTCGGGGCCTTCCTCGGCGTCGCGACCGTGGCGGATCGCCTCGACGGGCGCGTCGTGCTCCTCGGCACACCGGCGGAGGAGGGCAGCAGCGGCAAGGAGCTGATGGCGCGCGCAGGCGCGTTCGACGACGTCGACGCGGCGATCATGGCGCACCCGTTCGGATACGACGCCGCCGACCACCCCTTCATCGGTCGCCGCATCCTGCGCGTCCGCTATCACGGCGTGCCGGCGCACGCCTCCGCAGCACCGTTCATGGGACGCAACGCGCTCGACGCCGCGACCCTGCACTACCAGGCGGTCGCACAGCTGCGGCAGCACCTTCCGCCGGGCGACCGCGTGCACGGCGTGCTCTCCGGGGGAGATCGGCCGAGCGTCGTGCCGGCGGAGGCCTCCCTCGAGTACTACCTCCGTTCGCCCGAGGCGGCGACCCTGCGTGAGCTGAGCGACCGGCTCATCGAGATCTCCGAGGGTGTCGCCATCGCCACCGGCACCGGCGTCGAGCTCGACTGGGACCCGCTGCCCTTCACACTGCCGACCCGCTTCAACCGGCCCCTCAACGAACGCTGGGCCGTCAACCTGGAGCAGCGCGGCCGCCGGGTGCTGACCCGGGAGGTCGTCCCCGCCGAGCTCGCGGCGTCCACCGACTTCGGAAATGTGAGCGTCCGCATCCCGGGGATCCACGCGGTGATCGCGGTCGCACCGCCGGAGGTCGCGCTGCACACCGCCGAATTCGCCGCCTACGCTGGTGGGGAGGCGGGCGACCGCGCCGCCGTGGATGCGGCGCACGGCCTCGCGCTCACCGCCCTCGATTTCCTCACCGACCCCGCCCTCCGTGCGGCGGTCGCCGACGACTTCGCCGTCGCTGGCGGTCCGCTCGACGTCGAAAGGTACTTCTCATGACGACCCCCTCCTCCCCCACGCCCGCGGTCTACGCCCTCCACGAGAATCCGGACTGGTTCGAGCCGTTCCGGCGTGCGTTCGAGGAGGAGGGCGTGCCTCTGGTCGAATGGATGCTGGTCGACGGCGTGCTGGATCTCGACGCGGTACCACCGGAGGGCGTGTTCTGGTCGCGGATCAGCGCATCGGCCCACACCCGCGGGCACGGTCTCTCCAAGGACTACGCCCGCAGCGTCCTCTCCTGGCTGGAGTCGCACGGGCGGCGCACCGTCAACGGACGCCGGGTGCTGGAGCTGGAGGTCAGCAAGGTGGATCAGCTCACCGCGCTGCGCGCCGCCGGCATCGACACCCCGCGCACCGTCGCGGTCGTCGGCGTCGATCGGCTCGTGGAGGCCGCTCGCACCTTCCCTGCGCCCTTCCTCACCAAGCACAACCAGGGCGGCAAGGGGCTCGGCGTGCAGCGCTTCGACTCGGCCGAGGAGCTGGCCGCGCTCATCGACAGCGGCCTCTTCGAGCCCCCGGTCGACGGCATCGTGCTGCTGCAGGAGCTGCTCGTCGCGGCCGAGCCGGCGATCACCCGGGTCGAGCTGGTCGACGGCGACCTGGTCTACGCCGTCCGCGCCGACACCGAGCTGGGCGGCTTCCAGCTGTGCCCGGCGGACGCCTGCGCGATCGACCCGGTGACCGGCGCCGAGCTGCCGCAGCAGCTGTTCCGCCTGCGTGAGGCGTTCGACCATCCCCTCGTCGACCAGTACCGCGCCTTCACCCGCCGCACCGGCATCGAGATCGCCGGCATCGAGTTCATCGAGACCGTCGACGGTCGCGCGGTCACCTACGACGTCAACACCAACACCAACTACAACGCCGACGTCGAGGCCGCGGCCCCGTCGTCGGGGCCGCGGCAGATCGCCCGGTTCCTCGGGCGCGAGCTGGCCTCCCGCTACGCCGCGGTCGGCTGAGTCGTCGCGGTCCGCACTGCCGACGCCGGGCGACCGAGCGCGGGCGCGACCGCCGTGAGCACGTCGTGCAGGACCTGCTCGTACTCCGCCTCGGCGAACTCGTAAGGCAGCTCGAGGCGCAGCTCGTCGATCTCCGCCACGGCGGCGTCGGCGAGGAGTGTCTCGACGATCTGCTCCGCGGTGCCGACCAGGTCGGGCGCGAAGAGCGTCCGCCGCTCGCCGTGCGCGATACCGACGCGGGCGTCCCGTTCGCGCTTGTAGCTGCGATAGCGTTCCGCCGATGCGCGATCGGCACTGTCGGTGGGCAGGATCACCCGGCCCAGCGCCACGCGGAGGTCGTCCGGCCGTGTGGTGAGCGAGCGGTGGAGCCGGATCAGCTCCAGCTGCGCCGTGACGAAGTCGTCGGTCCCCTCACCGGAGATCACGTTGCCCGTGAGCAGGTGGAGGCCGTGCCCGGCCGCCCACCGGATCGAGCGCGAACTCCCGCCGCCGTACCAGAGCCGGCCGGCGAGTCCCGGGCTGTTCGGCTGCAGGCGCGGGCGCTGGATGCTGCCCGGCGCGTGGATGACCGTCCCCTCGTCGCCGAGGTAGGCGCCGGAGAGGTGGTGCTTCAGCCGCTCGATGCGGCCGTGCCCGAGGTCGTACGACCTCCAATCGCCATCGAAGACGTGCTCGGCCAGGAGCTCCGCGTGCGGCGGCGTCCCCGCACTCAGCCCGACCGCGAGCCGGCCGCCCGAGAGGACATCAGCGGTGGCGAGGTCCTCGCCCAGCCGCCAGGGACTCTCGTAGCCGATCGGGATGACCGCCGTACCGAGCTCGATGGTGCTCGTGCGCTGCGAGGCCGCACCGAGCACGACCGCCGCCGACGAGATGCCGTGCTCCAGGTGACGCTGACGCACCCACGCTCCGTCGTAGCCGGCCCGCTCCCCGAACGCGATCAGCCGGAGCGTCTGCTCCAGCCCCTCGGCGGGATCGTCGTCGGCGTAGTTGCCGGGGGTCAGGAACGAGATGCTGCGGAGGGGTGCCATGACCGACCCTTCTGGACAGTGGCGGCCGGCCAGGCCGGGTCGCCGATGCGTTCGCGGAGCAGCGGAGCGACCTCCGCCTGGAAGAGCTCGAGGGAGTCCACCCACGCGGTGCGGGCGAGGTGACCGGGATGGCCGCCGACCGAGATCACGCTGTTGCCGAAGGCCTCGTGGTAACGCCCGACCTTGTCGATCACCTCCTGCGGACTGCCGACCAGCGCGGACGAACGGGCGAGGTAGTCGTCGTAGTCGACGTAGTCGGTGCGCGTCCCCGGCAGGGAGTGATCGGCCTTCGCGACCGACGCGACGAACTCCTCGTACACGGGGCGGTAGGCCGCTTTCGCCTCCTGGGAGGTGCGGGCCACGAAGAGGGCATGCCCCGCACCCACGGTCGCCTGCGCGGGGTCGCGGCCGGTGTCGGCCCACACCGCACGGTAGTGCCGCACCAGGGCCGCGTACTGCTCGATCGGGTTCATCGCATTCGCGGAGAAGATCGGGTCGCCGTGCCGGGCGGCGAGCTCCACCGACGCCTCCGACGTCGCGGAGCCGTGCCAGATGCGGATGCGCTCCTGGAGCGGGCGCGGCTGCACGTCGGCCTCCACCAGGGGCGAGGTGCGGATACTCGGGATGCCCGGGGTCGGCTCCCACGTCACCGATCGCGATGACCACAGCTGCCGAAGCAGCAGGAAGTTCTCGCGGAGCGTCTCCCACGCCTGGGTGCGGCCGATGCCGAACAGCTCGGCCTGCTCGGGACCGTTGCCCTTGCCGATGATCAGTTCGAGGCGCCCGCCGGAGAGCTGATCGAGCGTCGCGTGGTCCTCGGCGACGCGCACGGGGTCGAGGACCGAGAGCAGGGTGACCCCCGTGAAGAGCCGGATCCGGCTCGTCGCCGCCGCGAGGTACCCCAGCAGCACCGTCGGCGAGCTCGACAGGAACGGCGCGTGGTGCCGCTCTCCCACGGCGAACCCGTCGAAGCCGAGCTGCTCGAAGAGCACGGCGTCGTCGACGACCTCGCCGAACCGCTCGGCCGCGAGGGGCGGCTCCTCGCCGGGACGGCGGGGCGGGTTGGCGATCAGATCCAGTCCGATGAACTTCACGAGGGGCTCCTCCTACTTCGTCGTGTACGCGTCGACCAGTGAGCCGAGACGGGAGTCCGCCCCGAGCACGACCCCGTGCACGTTCGGCGCGGTCCCCAGCACCGTCGTCAGCTCGACGACCGGGATGTAGTAGGCCAGGTCGATGATGCGCGCGTTCGCCTTCTGAGCGATCTGGGCGCGCTTCGTCTGGTCGGCCGTCGCGAGCTGGTCGGTGAGGTCCTGCTGCAGCTCGGTGTCCGTGTAGCCCTTGGCCGCATTGCTCGGCAGCGCGGACGAGAACTGCGTGCGGAGCACATCGCCGTCGGCACGGGACAGGTTGCCGTAGGCGAGGTCGAAGTGCCCCGCGCTCGCCTCAGCGAGGTACTGCGGCACGGTGCCCGTCCAGACCTCGACCCGGATGCCGATCGCCTTCAGCTGCTGCTGGATGAGCTCGATGACGGACTGGTTCGGGGTGAAGTTGGCGATGTACCCGAGCTTCAGGTCGAGCGTCGTGCCGTCCTTCTCGCGGATGCCGTCGCCGCCCTTCTTCCACCCCGCCGCGTCGAGCAGCTTCGCGGAGGCCTTCGCGTCGAAGCCGAGCTTCGCGCTCAGGTCGACGGCGCCCGGGGTGTTCGTGGCGAGCACGCTGGTGGCGACCGCGAACTCCGGCGTCAGCGCGGACTGCTGGATCAGCGAGCGGTCGAGCGCGGTCAAAAGCGCTCGGCGCACCGAGACGTCCGCCAGGGGCGACCCCTCCCGGATGTAGGTGGAGAGCCCGAAGGCGATGCCCGGGTTGGCCCGGATCACCAGCGGGGTCTTCTGCGCCTGCAGGCCGGCGATGTCCTGCGGCAGCACACCGCCGATCGCGTCCACCTGCTTCGAGCTCAGGCTGCAGGTGCGGACGCCCGCCTCCGGCACGATCGTGAAGGTCACCGTGTCGAGGTGCGCGGCGCCGCGGTTGCTGTAGTCCTCCGGCGCCCAGGCGTAGCCGGCGCGCTTGGTCAGCACGACCGAGGTGTTCTTCGTGTAGCTCTTCAGCACGAACGGCCCGGTGCCGCTGAGGCCCGCCCCGGTCGCGCGGTCGTCGTACGGGATCGCCAGCGACTTCGGCGACAGGAGGCCGAGCGCAACCGAGGCCGCCGCCTGCGGGAAGGCTCCGTTGGGCTTCGAGAAGCTCACCGTGAAGGTCGAGTCGTCCACCACGGTCGTGCCCGCGTAGTTCGGCAGCGCCGTGATCGCACTCAGCGCCGTGGTCGCGTTGGCGACGATGTCGTCGAAGTTGTCCTTGACGACCTGCGCGGTCAGCGGGGTGCCGTCCGAGAAGGTGACTCCCTTCCGCAGGGTGAAGGTGAACTGCGTCGCGTCGGCGTTGGCCTCCCACTTCGTCGCCAGCCAGGGGACGAGCTTGCCGGTCTTGGGGTCCTGCTCGATCAACGAGTCGAAGAGCTGCCGCTCGACGTACAGTGTGTCGTTGCCGCTGCCGGTCGCGGTCGGGTTGAGCGTGATCGGGTCGTTCCCGAGCGCGAACGTGAGCGCACCGCCGTCGACCGGGGTGGCGGCCGCCGTCGACGTCGCTCCGGGCGCCGCGGCGCCCGCGCACGCGGAGAGCAGCAGGCCGGCGGCCGCCGCGGTGGCGATGCCGGCGGCGAGCCGGCGGTAGGTGGGGGTTCTCATGCTGTTCTCCTGATACTGGGTCGGGGATCGCGACCGGGGATGGCCTCCAGCAGGTCGCGGGTGTACGGGTGGTGCGGGTCGCCGAACACGGTGGCGACCGGTCCGGCCTCGACGACGCGGCCCGCGCGCAGCACGGCCACCTCGTCGGAGATCTGTCGCACGACGGCGAGGTCGTGGCTGATGAACAGGTAGGCGACACCGTGCTGGGCCTGCAGGTCGGCGAGCAGCGCGAGGATCTGCGCCTGGACGCGCACGTCGAGCGCGGACACCGCCTCGTCGAGCACGATCAGCTCGGGCCGCAGGGCCAGTGCTCGGGCGATCGCCACACGCTGGCGCTGACCTCCCGAGAGCTCCGCCGGGCGGCGACCGAACGCATCGGCGGGCAACCCGACCTCGTCGAGGAGCACCCGTGCCCGCTCGGCCTGGGACCGGCGATCGCCGACACGCAGGGACCGCAGCGGCTCCGCGATCACATCTCCGACGGAGAGCCGCGGATTCAGGGAGGCGTACGGGTTCTGGTAGACGACCTGGATCCGGCGGCGGAGCCGGCGGAGACGCCCGCCGGAGAGTGCCGTGACGTCCTCGCCGTCGAACACGATCCGTCCGGCCGTCGGCTGCTCGAGCCGCAGGATCAGCCGGGAGGTCGTGGTCTTGCCGGACCCGGACTCCCCCACGAGCGCGAGGGTGCGACCGCGCTCGATCGCGATGCTGACGCCGTCGACGGCGCGGGTGCCCCCGAACTCCTTCACCAGTCCGTCGGCGCGCAGGAGGGCCTCGGCCCGAGGCCCGTTCTCGACCGCACCTGCGGAGTGCTCCGCCCGGGCGCGGGTGAGGAAGGTGCCGCCGGTCGTGTTGAGGCTCGGCGCCGCCGCGATGAGCGATCGCGTGTACGGGTGCTGCGGGTCGCCGAGCACGGCGTCGGGCGTCCCCTCCTCGACCAGGGCTCCTTCCGAGAGCACGAGGATCCGGTCGGCGCGCTCCGCGGCGATGCCGAGGTCGTGGGTGATGAGCAGAGTGGACGCCCCCACGTCCTCGGTGAGCGCGTCGAGCTGGTCGAGGATGCGGCGCTGCACCGTGACGTCGAGGGCGCTGGTCGGCTCGTCCGCGATCACGAGGGAGGGCCGCGCGGCCAGGGCGATCGCGATCAGGACGCGCTGCCGCTGGCCGCCCGAGAGCTGGTGCGGGAACTGTCGCGCCCGCAGCTGGGGACGGTCGATGCCCGCACGCTCCAGGGCCTCCACGGCGTCCAGCAGGGCCGTGCGACGATCGGCGAGCCGATGGATGGTCAGCACCTCCGCCACCTGGTGCCCGATCGTCTTCACCGGGTTGAGCGAGACGGTGGGGTCCTGCGGCACGTACCCGATCCGGCGACCCAGCACGGAACGGAAGGCGGCGCCGCGCAGACCAGAGAGGTCCTGGCCGGCGAAGCGGATCGTTCCCTCGACCGTCGCATTCGCCGCCAGCAGGCGCACGATGGCCGCCGCCGTCGTCGACTTGCCGGAACCCGACTCGCCGACCACGGCGACGCGCTCCCCCGCCGCGACGGTGAAACCGATGCCCCGCACCGCGTCGACGAGGCCCACGCGGGTGCGGTAGCCGACCCGCAGGTCGTCGACCCGCAGCAGTTCCGTGCCCGTCATCGCGCGCCTCCCGCCGCGCCGCCGTGCGACAGCGCTCGTGAGATCCGGTTGCCGGCGAGCACCGTGAGGGCGATCACCAGGCCAGGAACGGTCGTCATCCACCAGGCCGTGGCCAGGAAGTCACGGCCGTTCGCGACGAGTGCACCCCACTCGGGCGTGGGCGGCTGCGCGCCGTAGCCGAGGAAGCTCAGGGCCGAGATGGCGAGGATCGCACTGGAGAAGTCGAGGGCGACCAGAGCGAGCAACGGCGAGATCGAGTTGGGCAGCACGTGCCGCAGCAGCACCCGCAGCCGTCCGGCTCCGCCGGCGACCGCCGCCTCCACGTAGACGCTCGACCGCACGCGCAACACCTCCGAACGGAGCACACGCGCGTTGGACGCGACCGCGGTGACGCCGACCGCGATGGCGACGTTCACCGTCCCGAAGCCGAGAGCGACGACGAACGCGAGCGAGAGCAGAAGCCCGGGGATGGCGAGCAGCACATCGGTGAACCGCATGAGCACCGCATCCACCCAGCCGCCCCGGTATCCAGCGAGCAGGCCGATCACCGTCCCCGCGAGCAGACCGACGACGACGGCGATCGCGGCGGCGCCGAGCGACAGCCCCGCGCCGTGGACGACCCGCGCGAACAGGTCACGGCCGATGGCGTCGGTGCCGAAGAGGTGCGCGGCCGACGGCGCCTGCCGGACCGGACCGGTCGTCGCCAGCGGATCCACCGAAGTGAAGAGCGTCGGTGCCACGGCGGCGATCAGAAGCAGGAGGATCCACACGGCCGAGACGAGGAGGCCGGGCCGTGCGACGAGGTCGCGGACGCGGGAGGCGGCCCGCCTCGAGCGCCCGCCGCCGGAGGAGGCGCGGGCGCCTGTCACGGTGGGTGTCGGCGTGGCCGCCCGGTCGAGGGAGAGCGTCTCGGTCATGCGGCCACCACCGGAACGCGCACCCGGGCACGCGCGGTGACGATGCGCGGGTCGAGCAGCGGATACACGAGATCGACGATCAGGTTGACGGCGACGAACACCAGGGCGCCGAAGACCACGACGCCCTGCACCACGGGGATGTCCTGTGCGGCCACGGCATCGGCCGTCGTCCGGCCGAGACCCGTCCGGCCGAACACGGTCTCGGTCACGACCGAGCCCGCCAGGAGGTTGCCGACCACCAGACCCGCGATCGTGAGCGCCGGGAGCGCCGCGTTGCGGAACGCGTGCCCGAGCTGTACCCGGGTGGTGGAGGCTCCTTTCGCCCGCGCCGTGTCGGCGTACGGCTGGGCCAGTTCCCGCTCGAGTCCCTGGGCGAGCAGCTGAGCGATCAGCGCGCTGGTCGGGATCGCGAGGGTGATCGCCGGGAGCACGGCGCTGCCCGGACCGTTGCCGGTGGCGGGGAACAGGGCGAGCTGGAACGAGAAGAACTGGATGAGCAGGAGTCCGAGCCAGAACGACGGGATCGCGACCCCGAGCGGCGGCAGGCCGAGAAGCAGGCCGCGCAGCCCACGCGCCCGGGTGCGGGTGGCCGCCAGGGCGATGCCAGTGCCGAGCAGGAGGGCGAAGACGAAGCCGAGCCCCGCGATCTGGGCCGTCGCCGGGAGGCTCTCCGCGATGAGGGCGGAGACCGGGCGCCCCGAGACGAACGACCGCCCGAAGTCGCCGGTGAGCGCGTGGCCGGCCGCGGTGAGGAGCCGGAGGAGGACCGGCTGGTCGAGCCCCCATTCCGATCGGATCGCGGCGATCTGCTCGGCGCTCAGATCCGTGGACTGGCCGCCGGTGAGGCTTGCGAGCGCGTCGCCGGGCAGCGCCCAGAGCACGAGGTAGCTCGCCGCGTAGGCGACGGCGAGGACCAGGGCCGCCTGTGCGAGGCGGCGCAGGATGTACCTGCCCATGTGGGCTCCTTTCACGGGTGGTCGTGAAGCCATTCCGTCAGGAGCCCGCGCCCCTCCCGCCATCGGATTACCGAGTGTGTCCGTTCTTACGCGCCGTGACCCCGCCCCTGGCGCGCGACGCCCGCCGCCGCTACGCGCGCGCCAGAATGGGGTGATGGAGAATGAGACAGCCCGGTACGCCCGCCAGCTCGACCAGCTCGCGCGGCTCGGGATGCGTCCCACCGGCTCGGCCGCCCACGCCGAACTGGTCGACTCCATCGCCGCCGAGCTGACCGCGCTCGGCCTCGACGTGCAGCGCGACCGGCACACGTTCGATCGGTGGGAGGCCCCCGCGGGGAGTGCGACGCTCGACGTCGAAGGTGCACCGGTCACCGTCGCCTCGGCGTGGCCGTACTCCGGGACCACCGGCCCCGCCGGGGTGACCGGGCGGATGGTCCGGCTGACCGGGCGGAGACCCCGCTGGTCCTCCGCCGCCGGCGCCATCGCCGTGGTCGAGGTGAACCATCTGCGGGTGCCGAGTCAGGCTGTGGTCGACAGCTGGGACGGGAGCGCCGTGATCGGCCCGACCGTGAGCAACACCGTCCTCAGCGCCGAGCTCGGCGGGCTGGACCTCGCAGCCGCCCGCAGGGCCGGCGTGCTGGGAGTCGTCGCCGTCTGGAACCGGATCCCGGACGCCGTCTCGGCGGGTCAGTACGTCCCGTTCACCCAGCCGTACCGCGACCTTCCCGCGCTCTGGGTTCCCGAGAGCGAACGCGGGCGCCTGCGCGAGGCGGCCCGGCGTGGATCGACGGCTCGGCTCCGGCTCGCCGCCGAGCTGGCTCCCGGCACCACCACCGACACCGTGTGGGCGGTGTCCCCCGGCACCGTCCCCGGCGAGTCCGTGCTCGTCGTCACCCACACCGACGGATCGAACGAAGTGGAGGAGAACGGCCACATCGGCCTCCTCGCCCTCGCCCGCGACGCGGTCGCCGCTGCGCACGACCGCACGATCGTCTTCGCCGCCGTCACCGGCCATCTGCGCATCCCTGCCATGACCGACCACGGCCAGGCCACGACGGCGTGGTTGCGCGACCATCCCGCGCTGTGGGACGGCAGGCCGGGCGGGCTGCGCGCCGTCGCAGGCCTCGCGATCGAGCACCTCGGTGCGCGGGCGTTCGTCCTCGACGCCGCGAGCGGGGTGTACGGAGCGACCGGCGCCCTCGAGCCGGAACTCCTCTACGCGACCACGGCGGAGCTGGCAGCCTTCGTCCGGCTGGCCTGGCCCGCGCCCGCCGGCGCACCGGTGCCGGTGGCGAAACCCGCCCCGCTCATCCACTTCGGCGAGGGCGAACCGCTGTTCGAGCACCGTATCCCCGCCGTCGCCCTGGTCACAGCACCGGAGTACTTGCTCGCGGACCTTCCGGCGCGCACCGTCGACCTGCGTGCGCTGGCACGCCAGGTGGACGGCTTCCGGGCCCTGCAGCGGCAGCTCGCCTCTGCGGCGCTCCCCGCCGACGCGCTCGGGACGGTGCGCCCGCCCTCGAAGCTCCGCAGAGCCGTCGCCGCGCTGCGCGCCCTCCGTGCCGTGCGCGCACAACTGCGCCGGGACTGACGCCCCGCCGCGGCCACACTCGGCACGAATGTCGACTTTCGCCGCCCCTTTCCCGACATTCGGCACGAATGTCGGGCGCGGGTCAGGCGTGGGAGGCGTACTGTGACCCGGCATGAACACAACTGGATGGATCATTCTGATCGTCGTCATCGTGGTGATCGTCGTCGCGATCATCGCGGTCTCCCTCACCGCGGGGCGTCGGCGCCGGCAGGAGCACGACCGCCGGCGCGCCCAGGAGCTGCGGGCCGACGCCCGCGACGACGACCTCGCCGCGCGGGAACGCGAGGCCAAGGCCGCGCAGGCGACGGCCGACGCGAAGCAGGCAGAAGTCGAGGCCGAGCAGCGCAGGCGGTCGGCCGAGGCGCACACCACGGAGGCGGCAGCGGCGCGCTCATCGATCGACGAGAAGCTGGCGAAAGCCGACGCGATCGACCCGGACGTCCGCACCGACCGCGACGGTCGACGCGTGGAGGAGCCGCGCACGGAAGCGCGCGCCGAGTCGCCGCGCACCGAGCTGCCGCCGCGGGATCCGGGGCGCCCAGCGGAGACGCCCATCGACGAGGTCCCGGACGCCGCCCCGCGGCACGCGGAGCCTCGCCTCGACGACGGAACGGAGGGCACCTCCGACGTCCCGCCACCGCGGCCGGCGCGCTGAACCCGCAAGCGCCGAGAACACGAGCACTGAGGACACGAGCACTGCGAACACGAGCACTGCGAACACGAGCGCCGAGGACACGAAGCGCACGAAGGATGCGAGCGCACGAAAAAGCCCGGCTTCTGCGCGTTCACGCGGAGGCCGGGCTTCGTGGGTGGATCTGAGGGGACTCGAACCCCTGACCCCCTGCATGCCATGCAGGTGCGCTACCAGCTGCGCCACAGACCCGTATTCAGTTCATCTTCATCGCCCCGGCTTCCCGCGACAACTCATCCAGCGTACTACACGGACGCGCCCAGGAAAAAATCCCGCCCCTCCCCCGGGCGCGTCGTGCGGTGCCGCCTCAGTCGAAGAGCTCGCTGAGCCAGTTCTCGCGCTTCTTCTTGTACGGCCGCTGGCCCTGCGGGGCGTATCCAGGCTGCGGGTATCCCTGCTGCACCGCGCCCTGCTGCGGATGCCCCTGCTGGGGATACCCGGGCTCGCGGTACTGCTGCTCCGGGTACTGCGGAGCCGGCGTAGCGGCGGGCGCCGTGGCTCCCGCCCGGTCGATGATCTTGTCGAGTTCGCCGCGGTCCAGCCAGACGCCGCGGCAGTCCGGACAGTAGTCGATCTCGATGCCGTTGCGTTCGCTCATGACCAGGGTCGCGTTGTCGGTGGGACACTTCATGGCCACAGTCAACAAGGCGTTCATGAGAGAACTCTCATGTGCAGCCGGGAAACCGCCGTGATCGGCGGCGACGCTCGTCAGCGGGCGGTGTCGTGCACCGGAAGCTCGATGGGGAGGACGGGGCAGTCCTTCCAGAGCCGCTCCAGCGAGTAGTACATGCGGTCCTCCTCGTGGAAGACGTGCACGACCAGATCGCCGAAGTCGAGGAGCACCCAACGGCCCTCCGCGCGTCCCTCGCGACGCAGCGTCCGGACGCCCGCCTCGTTCAGCTGGTCCTCCACCTCGCCGGCGATCGCGATGACATTGCGCTCGACGCGCCCGGTGACGAGCAGAAAGGCGTCCGTCAGGGGCAGCGGACCGGAGACGTCGAGGGCGACGAGGTCCTCACCGCCCTTGGAGTCGGCGGCGATCGCCGCGATCTGCAGGATCTCTCGGGCGTGCGGGGATGCGGTCACGGTCGTGCCTCCGGTGCGGTGACGAAGTCTGGTGTCGGGTCGGCTGTGCGAAGGATCAGAACACCCTCAGCCAGTACGCGGCGACGAGCAGCCCGATGACGCCGACAGCGAGAACACCCGCGGTGATGATGAGTACGAGCGGCAGTGCGTTGCCGCGCTTCTTCGGCGGGGTGATCACGCCGCGCGTGGACGTGTGGGTGCTGATCGCCCGGGAGGCGCGCACAGGGGCGACCTCCGAGGTGTTGAACTCGTTCTCTTCGCCGTCCAGCAGGTTGTCGATGTCGGACGAGTCGAGGTGTTCGGGGTTGAGTCCGGTGGAGCCGACGCCGCGGGGCAGGTCGATGGAGCCGGTCACGAGGATCTCCCCCGTGCTCGTCAACGGCGCGGTGGCATCCGGTCGCGGGATGGCCGGGAGGATGAGCGCGTTCGTCGTCGTCGCCGCCGTGGACTGGCCCACGTTGCGGGAGATGATCGGCTCGCTCGCCTCCTCCACCGCGGCCGCCGTCGACCAGTGACCCGTCGGCGGGGTGAACGGACGGCGCTCCTGCGCGGACGCGTCGTCCGCGCCCGACGCCGGCACCGGGGCCGGAGCGGGATCGGCCGTCGGAGCCGACGAGGGGGTGAGCCCGAATCCGGTGAACGGGGATGTCGGCGCCGAGGTCTGGACGGGAGCCGCGGCCGGGGCGGCAGCCACGGGAGCGGCAGGAGTCTGCACGGCCGAGCCGGACGACGACGGACTGAGCGGGGCGAAGGGCCACGCCTTCTTCTCGCCGTCGGCCACCGGCGCGTCGACCGGCGAGCCGGTGTCGGACGCGGTCTGCACGGATGGAGCAGACGGAGCGTCGGAGACGGCGATCGGCACGACCGGCTCGGCGAGGTGCGGGGCGTGATTGGCCTGCTGGTTCGCCTCCTGCGCCTGCATCATGGCGCGCATCTCGCGGCGGGTCAGCGTGCGTTCCGGCACGACGCCGGCGCTCGACCGGTCCGTCGTCGGGACGACCGCGAGCGGCTGGGTGACGGCCTCGGGCTTCGCCGGGTCGGACGCCTGGCGGAAGAGGGAGGCCGCCGCGTCGTCCTCGTCACCCGGCGCCGTGGCCGCGTCGGGCGACGCGGTGGTGTCGGCGCTGTCGGGCGCGGTGGTGGCCGGAGCGGAGAACACGAGGGAGTCGAAGTCGTCGCCGTTCGCGGTGTACGGACGCGACGGCGGCAGCACGCCGGGCTCGGCGAACGCGGTCGCGGGGATCGACGGGCGCTCCGGTGCGGAGACGGCGCTCTCGGCGGGACGGGCCGGCTGAGGCGCCGGGGTCTCGCTCTGCGCGGTCGGCGCCGCGGACGCGGACGTCGTGAAGGTGGGGATCTCACCCCCGGGGGTGGGTTCGCTCGTCCCGGCACGCCGCGCCTCCTGGCGCGCAGCCGTACGTTCGTTCTCACGGGCCTGTCGCCGGGTCTGCGGCGGCTGGCCTTCCGCGGGCGGCTCAGGCCACGAGGTCATGCAACACTCCGATACAGATGGTGTTTCGAGATGTACTGGACGACACCGTCCGGCACGAGGTACCAGACCGGGAATCCCCTGCTCACCCGGCTCCGGCAATCGGTCGATGAGATCGCCAGTGCCGGGACTTCCAACAAGCTTACGTCCCCCGTCGGCAATCCAGAAATACTCAAGTCATGTCCCGGACGACTCACAGCCACGAAGTGGGCGAGCTTCCAGAGCTCGTCGACATCGTGCCAGCTGAGGATCTGCGCGATCGCGTCGGCGCCGGTGATGAAGAAGAGTTCGGCGTCGGGGCGCTGCTCGTGCAGGTCGCGCAGGGTGTCGATCGTATAGGTCGGGCCGGCGCGATCCACGTCGACCCGGCTGACGGTGAAGCGCGGATTGGAGGCGGTGGCGATCACCGTCATCAGATAGCGGTGCTCCGCCTCGGTGACCACGCCCTTCTGCCACGGCTCGCCGGTCGGGACGAAGACGACCTCGTCGAGGTCGAAGGACTGCGCCACCTCGCTGGCCGCGACCAGGTGCCCGTGGTGGATCGGGTCGAACGTTCCGCCCATCACTCCGATGCGCGGCCGCCGGCTCTTCTCCGTCAGCTCCATGCCCGGAGGGTCAGTGCCCCTGGTTCGGGTGCCCGCTGCCGTGGTGCGTGGCACCCGGCGCACCGGCGTGCGCGGCCGCGTCGGCGGCGGCCTTGTGGCTGTGCCGGTTGGCGACGTCCCTGTAGCTGAACACGACGATCGCGAGCACCGCGAAGATCGCGAGGGCGATGGCGCCGTAGGCCCAGGTGGGCATCGGCAGCTCGACGTGCGTCTCGGCCTCCGCGAGGACGGTCGTCAGAAATGACATCGGGGTACTTCCTTTCCGGTGGGCGCTGGCCCGCCGATCAGTCTAGCGGGCGCTCAGGCTCGGATCTGGCCGGACCCGCGCACGATCCACTTGGTGCTCGTGAGCTCGGGCAGCCCCATCGGGCCTCGGGCGTGCAGCTTCTGCGTCGAGATGCCCACCTCGGCGCCGAACCCGAATTCGCCGCCGTCCGTGAAGCGGGTGGAGGCGTTGACCATCACGACCGCGGAGTCCACCTGCGCGAGGAAGCGTTCGGCGTTCGCCAGGTCGTTGGTGATGATCGACTCGGTGTGCTGCGTCGAGTAGCGACGGATGTGGTCGATGGCCTCGTCGAGGTCGTCAACGACCTTGACGGAGATGTCGAGGCTCATGTGCTCCGTCGCCCAGTCCTCCTCGGTCACGGGAACACCGCCGGTCGCGAACGGTAGGGCGCGTTCGTCGGCGTGCACGGTGACGCCGTCCTCCGCCAGGGCGCCGAGCACGGCGGGGAGCAGGCGGTCGGCGGCCGCGCGATGCACGAGCAGCGTCTCGACCGCGTTGCAGACGCTCGGCCGCTGGACCTTCGCGTTGCGGACGATGTCGACGGCCCAGTCCTCCCGGGCACTCTCGTCGAGCACGATGTGGACGACGCCTGCGCCGGTCTCGATCACCGGGACGGTCGACTCGGTCACGACGGTCCGGATGAGGTCGGCGCTGCCCCGTGGGATGAGCACGTCGACGTAGCTCCGGGCGCGCATCAGCTCTCCGGCGCCGGCACGACCGAACTCGTCGATGGTCTGCACGGCGTCGGCGGGCAGCCCCGCGGACGCGAGTGCCGACTGGATCACGCCGACGAGGACCCGGTTCGTCTCGATGGCTGCGCTTCCGCCGCGCAGGACGGCCGCGTTGCCGCTCTTGATCGCCAGGGCGGCGATGTCGATGGTGACGTTCGGCCGGGCCTCGTAGATGGCCCCGACGACACCGAAGGGCACGCGGACCTGGGAGATGGCGACGCCGTTGGGCAGCGTGCTCCCGCGCACGGCCTGTCCGACCGGGTCGGTGAGGCCGACGACCTCGAGCACGGCGTCCGCCAGGCCCTCCAGGCGCGCCGTGGAGAGGGTCAGCCGGTCGAGCAGGCCGGCGGTCAGACCGTTCTCACGACCGTTCGCCAGGTCGAGCTCGTTCGCGGCGAGGATCTCGGCCGCGGACGCGACGACGCCCTCGGCGATCGCGGTGAGCGCCGCGTTCTTCTGCAGCGTGGTCGCGGTCGCGAGGGAGATCGAGGCCTGCTTGGCCGCGGCGAGCTTGTCGACGAGCGCGACGGGCGCGGCGGTGGTCGGAGACATGGTCCCAGTCTAGGACGCGGCGGCGCCGGGGGTGACGGCTCCCGGAGCCCGTGATCCGGGGATGACCGACAGCGCGCCGGTCACGCTCGGAACACCGTCGGGCGCGGGCGCGAACCAGGTGCCGACCGCGTCCCCGCGCAGCGCTTCGGTCACGAGAGCGGTCGACGTGAGTACCACCGCGGTCCCGCCTTCCGCCGCCTGCCGGGCGGCCGAGACCTTGGTGAGCGCTCCCCCGGTCCCCACGGCGGAGAGGCCGGTGGCACCGATCTCCACACCGGCGAGATCGTCGTCGTAGGCGACGAGGTCGATCCGCTCGGCGCCGGGCTCCTGCGGAGGCCTCGTGTACAGCGCATCGACGTCCGACAGCAGCACGAGCACGTCCGCCTCCACCAGGAGCGCCACGAGCGCGGCGAGACGGTCGTTGTCGCCGAAGCGGATCTCGTGCGTCGCGACGGTGTCGTTCTCGTTCACGATGGGGAGGATGCGCAGGTCGAGCAGTCGCTCCATCGCCTGCTTGGCGTTGCTGCGGTGCGTCGGTGTCTCCATGTCGCCCGCGGTGAGGAGCACCTGGCCGGCGACGATCCCGTACCGGTCCAGGCTGTCCTGGTAGCGGTAGATGAGCACGTTCTGCCCCACCGCCGCCGCCGCCTGCTGGGTCGCGAGGTCGGTGGGCCGACCCTCCAGCGCCAGGTACGGCAGGCCCGTGGCGATGGCGCCGGAGGAGACGAGGACGACCTGTGCGCCGCGCCCATGGGCTTCGGCCAGCGCATCGACGAGCGGCTGGATCTGCCCGGCGTTCTCCCCGCTGATGGAGGAGGAACCGACCTTGACGACGATGCGTCGGGCCTCGGGGATCCTGCTGCGCTCGTCGATGGTCATTCCTTGCCCGTCTCCTCGCCGTCGATGTCGCCGGCGGCGGCCGCCGACTGCACGTTGTCGTCGTAGCTGTCGTCCTGCCAGAGCCCGGCCTCGCGTTCGCGCAGCAGTTCCGCCCGGGCCTCCGCCTTGGCGTCCATCCGCTCGAAGTACTCCTCACGGCGCTGATTGCGCGTGGGACGGTTGTTCGCGTCGAGGCGCGCGTCCGTACCGCGGGGCGCGGTCATGAGCTCGGCGGTGGAGGTGAGGGTGGGCTCCCAGTCGAAGACGACGCCGTTGGAGCGGCCGATGATGACGGTCGACCCGCCCACGGCGCCCGCCTTGAACAGCGAGTCCTCGACCCCGAGCTTCGCGAGCCGGTCCGCCAGGTAGCCGATGGCCTCCTCGTTGGCGAAGTCGGTCTGGGCGACCCAGCGCTCGGGCTTGGCGCCCAGGATCCGGTAGACGGGGCCGTCGCTGCCGCCCTCGACCTTGACCGTGTAGCCGGAGTCGTCGATGGCCGTGGGGCGGATGACGATGCGGGGCCGGGCAATCTCGAGCGCCGCCTGCTCGGCGCGAGCCGACTCGACGAGGTCACCGAGCGCGAACGACAGCGCGCGCAGGCCCTCGTGGCTCACCGTCGAGATCTCGAACACGCGGTAGCCGCGGGCTTCGAGGTCGGGGCGGACGAACTCGGCGAGCTCGCGGCCCTCCGGGACGTCGATCTTGTTGAGCGCGACGAACTGCGGGCGCTCCAGCAACGGGATCTGGCCGTCGGGCACCGGGTAGGCGGCGAGCTCGGCGAGGATGACGTCGAGGTCGCTCAGCGGGTCGCGCCCCGGGTCCAGCGTGGCGCAGTCGAGCACATGCAGCAGCGCCGAACAGCGTTCGACGTGGCGCAGGAACTCGAGCCCGAGGCCCTTGCCCTCGCTCGCGCCCTCGATGAGTCCGGGCACGTCGGCGACGGTGTAACGCACGTCACCCGCCTGCACGACGCCGAGGTTCGGGTGGAGGGTGGTGAAGGGATAGTCGGCGATCTTCGGCTTCGCCGCCGACAGGGCCGCGATCAGGCTCGACTTGCCGGCGGACGGATAGCCCACCAGGGCCACGTCGGCGACGGTCTTGAGTTCGAGGAGGACGTCGCCCTCCCAGCCGGGTGTGCCGAGGAGCGCGAAGCCGGGGGCCTTGCGCTTCTGGTTCGCGAGGGCGGCGTTGCCGAGGCCGCCGATGCCGCCGGCGGCCACGACGATGCGCATGCCGGGCTCGGTCAGGTCGGCGAGCTCCTCGCCGTCCTCGCTCTTGACGACGGTGCCGACGGGCACCGGGAGCTCGAGCTCCTCGCCCGTGTAGCCGCTGCGGTGGTCGCCCATCCCGAAGCCGCCGTTGTCGCTCGACTGGTGCGGGTGGCGGTGGTAGCCGAGCAGCGTGGTCACCTGCGGGTCGGCGACGAGGACGATGTCCCCGCCGTTGCCGCCGTTGCCGCCGTCGGGGCCGGCGAGCGGCTTGAACTTCTCACGACGGACCGAGACGCACCCATTGCCGCCGTTGCCGGCGCGCAGATGCAACGTCACGCGATCAACGAACGTCGCCATGTGGTGCTCCCTACTGTGTCCAAACGGCGGATGGGCGGGCCGAAGCCCGCCCATCCGTCATAGCGTTGCTGGTGGTGATGGAGGCTACGCCCCGACCGCCACGATGTTGACGACCTTGCGGCCACCCTTGTTGCCGAACTCGACCGCACCGGCGGCGAGGGCGAACAGGGTGTCGTCGCCGCCACGGCCGACGTTCACGCCGGGGTGGAAGTGGGTGCCGCGCTGGCGGACCAGGATCTCACCCGCGTTGACGGTCTGGCCGCCGAAGCGCTTGACGCCGAGGCGCTGCGCGTTCGAGTCGCGGCCGTTGCGAGTGGAGCTCGCTCCCTTTTTGTGTGCCATGTCTTCTTCTCCTCGGGAGGTCCGGGTCGGCTACTTGATGCCGGTGATCTTGACGCGCGTGAGCTCCTGGCGGTGGCCCTGACGCTTCTTGTAACCGGTCTTGTTCTTGAACTTCTGGATGACGATCTTCGGACCGCGCAGGTCGCCGAGGACCTCCGCCGTGACCTTCACCTTGGCGAGGGACTTGGCGTCCGAGGTGATCTTGTCACCGTCGACAAGCAGCACGGCAGCCAGCTCGACGTTGCCGTCCTTGTCGGCCTTGATGCGGTCCATCGTGACGATGGTCCCGATCTCGACCTTCTCCTGCCGGCCACCGGCGCGCACAACTGCGTAAACCACTCTCACGTACCTTTTCGTCGGGGAACAGTTCCCGACGACCTGACGGCCCGGACCTGGTCCTACTCTTACTGTTCTTGGAAGTCACTGGCGAGCTCGACGCCCCGGGGACCGGGGACGGCTCTCAGAAAACCATGGTGGAGAGAAGGGCGACGCCCTACACACACCAGCGGTCAACTTTACCTGAGGCCACGCTTCACGTCAATTCAACGCGGGGGCTCCAGGACCGTGCGGCACCGTCGATGGCGCCGTTCCTACAATCATTCTATGACGGTCTTGATCGATCCCCCGGCATGGCCCGCGCACGGCATGTTGTGGTCGCATCTCGTCAGCGACGCGTCGCTCGACGAGCTGCACGCCTTCGCGGCCGCCCACGACGTCCCCGCACGCGCGTTCGACCAGGACCACTACGACGTGCCCGAACGCCGCTACGACGCGCTGGTGGCCGCTGGGGCCGTCGCCGTCCCCGGCAAGGAGCTCGTCACGCGGCTGATCGCCAGCGGTTTGCGCGTGAAAGCACGCGACCGCGTGCGGAGGCACTGACACGGGTCGGCGCCTCCGCACGCGGTCGCGGACGCTCGGTGCGCAGGAACGGACTCGTCCTCGTTGCGCAGGAACGGACTAGTCCTCCTTCGGCGCGATCTCGCCGCCGGCGATGACCGCCGTGCTGGCCCGACGGCTGCGGCTGCGGCCCTGGCCCGGCTCCTTCGGCTGCGGCAGCGAGTCGAGGACCGACCCGAGCAGCTGCTCGGTCTCCTCGGCGGAGGGGCGCACGGCCGGCGCGGCCGGCTCGTGCGGCGCCGGGAGGTCGAGCAGCGGGAGGAGCGCGGACGCATCGTCCGCAGCGGTGTCGGCGACGGCCGTGACGGGCTCGACGGCCTCCACGGTCGCGGCCTCGACGATCGCCTCGGCGGCGGCAGACTCGGCCGCGATGGCGTCGCTCGACTCCGCGGCGGCCGTGGTGTCGGTAGTGGCCTCCTGCTCGGCGGATGCCGCGCCCTTGCCCTTGCGACGACGCTTCTTGGGCGCCGGAGCGGCCTCGGGAGCCGCAGGGGCGGCCTCCGCGTCCTGCGCGTGCGGGTGGATCGTCGACGCCGCGATCTGCGCGAGCGCGTTCTTCGCGTCGTCGGTGATCGCGTGCGTCCCCCCGTTGCCGGAGTGCGCGGGTGAGTTCGCCGGGGCCGATGCGCCGGATCCTCCCCCGTTTCCGCCGCGACCGCGACGGCGCTCGTTCTGCGGGGCCTGCTGCTGCGGCTGGCGGTGCTTCACGACCGGGTCGTGATGCACGACGACGCCGCGGCCGGCGCAGACCTCGCAGACCTCGCTGAAGGTCTCCAGCAGGCCGAGGCCGAGCTTCTTGCGGGTCATCTGCACGAGGCCGAGCGACGTGACCTCGGCGACCTGGTGCTTGGTGCGGTCGCGGCTGAGGCACTCGATCAGACGGCGCAGCACGAGGTCGCGGTTCGACTCCAGCACCATGTCGATGAAGTCCACGACGATGATGCCGCCGATGTCGCGCAGACGCAGCTGGCGGACGATCTCCTCCGCGGCCTCGAGGTTGTTCTTGGTGACCGTCTCCTCCAGGTTGCCGCCGGAGCCGACGAACTTGCCGGTGTTGACGTCCACGACCGTCATCGCCTCGGTGCGGTCGATGACCAGCGAGCCGCCGGAAGGCAGCCAGACCTTGCGCTCCAGCGCCTTCTCGATCTGCTCCGTGATGCGGTGCTCGTCGAACGCGTCGCGCTCGCCCGTGTACGCCTCGACGCGGTCGAGGAGATCGGGGGCGACCTGGCGGAGATAGTTCTCGATCGTCTGACGCGCCTCGTCGCCCGCGATCACGAGCTTCTGGAAGTCCTCGTTGAAGACGTCGCGGATGATCTTGATGAGCAGGTCGGGCTCGCTGTGCAGCAGCGCGGGGGCCTGCTGCTTCTCGACCTGCTTGCTGATGTCGGCCCACTGCGCGGTGAGGCGGTAGACGTCGAGCGTCAGCTGCTCCTCGGTGGCGCCCTCGGCGGCGGTGCGCACGATGACGCCCGCGCTCTCCGGGAGAACCTCCTTGAGGATCTTCTTCAAGCGAGCGCGCTCGGTGTCGGGCAGTTTGCGGCTGATGCCGTTCATGGAGCCGTTCGGCACGTACACGAGGTAGCGGCCGGGCAGCGAGATCTGGCTCGTCAGACGGGCGCCCTTGTGACCCACCGGGTCCTTGGTGACCTGGACGAGCACGCGGTCGCCCGGCTTCAGGGCGAGCTCGATGCGGCGCGGCTGGTTGCCGGTCTCGACGGCGTCCCAGTCGACCTCGCCGGAGTAGAGCACGGCGTTGCGGCCGCGCCCGATGTCGACGAACGCGGCCTCCATGCTCGGGAGCACGTTCTGCACGCGGCCGAGGTAGACGTTGCCGATCAGCGACGCCTCCTGCGAGCGGGCGACGTAGTGCTCGACGAGCACCTTGTCCTCGAGGACGCCGATCTGGATGCGGCCGCTCTTCTCGCGGACGATCATCTGGCGATCGACAGACTCGCGGCGGGCGAGGAACTCGGCCTCCGTGATGACGGGGCGGCGGCGACCGGCGTCGCGGCCGTCGCGACGGCGCTGCTTCTTGGCCTCGAGCCGGGTGGAACCCTTGACCTTCTGCGGCTCGGTGATGAGCTCGGGCTCACGCGGCGTGCGCACCTTGACGACCGTGTTCGCGGGGTCGTTGGCGCCCTCGCGACCACTCTCGCCCGCGCGGCGGCGCGAGCGGCGGCGGACTCCCCCGGCGGGCTCCTCGTCGTCGTCGTTCCCACCAGGAAGGGGCGGGAGCGGCACGATGTCGGGCGCCTGGAAGAGCAGCGTCGTCGGCGGGAGCCCGGGGACACCCGGAAGGTCGGCGTCCTGGTCGCCGAGCGGCTCCGGCAGGGCCGGCGGCTCGTGCGCGCCACGCTCCGCCACGGCGACGGCGACCGTCGCGGTCTCCGACGCAGCGCGCGCAGGCGCGGCCGCGGTCGTCTCGTCGGACGTCGTCATGTCAGAGGCGGTCGCGGCGGGGCCGGCCGGCGCGCTCGCGGCGGCGACCGGAGAGGTCACCGGCTCGGGGGCCCCGTCCGGAGCCGCCGTGGCTGCCTGCTGCACCGGGGAATCGGTGGTGCGCTTCACCGCGCGGCGCGCTCCGAAGAGCCCCTTGCGCTTGCGCCCTCCCGTCTCCGTGTCGTTGCCATTGCTGTCGATATTCTCGTTTTCCACCATCGCTGGTGCACTCCTCGACCGGCCGCGGTTCCCCGCTCGCCGGGTACTCTCCGTCGGAGCCGACACGCGGCCTGCCCCGTAATCCTTGCTCGGACGCGGCCGACTCGTGGCGCGGCGCACATCCGGCTCTGTCATCGTCGGCCGCTCGGCCGACGCCCACCGGGCGCCAGGGGCGCCCTCAAGCCTTCTATTCGTCTGTCTCCGGCGGGGCCGGATCGACATCCAGAGACGATTATCGCATGATGCGCGATCGGATGCCGGTGCTCCCAGGACCACCCGCGTGGCGCATGCCATAATCCGAGAGTGTCTGAACCTGCCGTCGCGGCGCCCTACCGCCGCCCGACCGTCCTCGCGATCTTCCTGATCGTCGCCGGTGTCGTGGGCCTCTGGGCCGCGTTCATGCTGACGGTGGACAAGTTCCACCTGCTCGAGCACCCCGACGCCCAGCTCTCCTGCAACTTCAACGTGCTGGTCGGCTGTTCCAAGAACCTGAACTCGTGGCAGGGTTCGCTGCTCGGCTTCCCGAACCCGGTTCTGGGGCTCGGCGGCTGGACGGCGACCATCGCGGTCGGGGTCGGCCTGTTCGCCGTCCGCGGCCGCTTCGCCCGCTGGTACTGGATCGCCTTCAACGTGGGCGTCGCCCTCGCACTCGCACTCGTGATCTTCCTGATCACCCAGTCGCTCACGGTGCTGAACGTGCTGTGCCCCTGGTGCATGGTGACCTGGCTGGTCACCATCCCGACCTTCTGGGCGGTGACCCTCTACAACCTCAAGGAGGGTCACATCCCATCGTCGGCCCGGGCGCGTCGCTTCTTCGGCGCGGCCTACAGCTGGGTGCCGCTGATCACCATCGTGTGCTACGCGATCGTCGCCATCCTGGCGCAGATCCAGCTGGACTGGATCCACCGCGCCTTCATCTGAGACTCGCGTTTCGGAGAGTCGCGCGGCGTCCCGCTTCGGACGCCGACCCGACGTCAGTGGACGGAGAACCCGCCGTCCACGGCGATCGACTGCCCGGTGACGTAGGCGGAGCCCGGACCGGCGAGGAAGACGGCGGCCCCGGCGAAGTCGTCGGGTCGACCGTTGCGTCCGACCAGGGTGCGCGCCGCCAGCCGCTCGACCGTCTCGGGGTCCGCGCTGAGCCGGCGGTTCAGCGGGGTCTGCACGAATCCGGGGATGAGCACGTTGGCGGTGACCCCGTCCGCCGACCAGGCCTCGGCCTGGGAGCGGGCGAGCGCCTCCAGCGCCGCCTTCGAGACACCGTAGGCGCCACTCGAAGCGAACGGCCGGTGCGCCTGCTGGGAGCTGATGTGGATGAGGCGGCCGTAGCCTCGGACGGCCATGCCGGGTGCGAGGCGCTGCCCCAGGATGAAGGGGGCGTCCAGGTTGACCGCCATCGTGGCGTCCCACGTGGCTTCGTCCAGCTCCGGCATCGGCGGCCGCAGATTGATGCCGGCCGAGTTGACGAGGACATCGACGTCACCGACGGCATCGGCCAGGGCGTGGGCCCCGCCACGGGTCGAGAGATCGGCCCGCACGCCGTCCGCAGAACCTCCACGCGAGCGGATCCGCTCCACGGTCGACTCGATCGGTGCGGCGGTCCGTGCGGCGACGAGCACGTGCGCGCCGGCCCCCGCGAGGGCCACGGCGATGGCGTGGCCGATCCCCGAGCTGCCGCCGGTGACCAGCGCGGTCCGGCCATCGAGGCCGAAGAGCTGCTGCAGGTCCGTCACGGGTCCTCCTCCCGGATGCGGTGATCGCGGCCCTGGGGGCCCCGGGGCCGCGACGACCGTTGGAATGTGCGGCTCAGCCGAACCAGAGCGCGAGTTCGCGCTGCGCGGACTCGGGCGAGTCGGAGCCGTGCACGAGGTTCTGCTGCACTTTGAGCCCCCAGTCGCGGGCGAGGTCCCCGCGGATCGTCCCGGGGGCGGCCGTGGTCGGATCCGTCGTCCCGGCGAGCGAGCGGAAACCCTCGATCACGCGGTTGCCGGCGACGCGGAGCGCGACGATCGGGCCCGACTCCATGAACTCGACCAGCGGCTCGTAGAACGGCTTGCCCTCGTGCTCCTCGTAGTGCTTCGCGAGCAGCTCGCGGTCGGCCTGCAGCATCCGGATGTCCACGAGCGAGTAGCCCTTGGCCTCGATGCGGCGCAGGATCTCGCCGGTCAGGCTGCGGGCGACCCCGTCGGGCTTGACGAGGACGAGGGTCTCTTCGACGGCGGTGGTCATGGGTTCTCCGTTCCGTTGTGGGCCGTGGCGGCCCGTTGGTTGCGGTCGATGCGGGCGGCGGCGATCATGCAGTAGGTCCACATGGCCGTGAAGATCGCCCCCACGATGAAGAAGGCGGGCACCAGGAAGCCGGCGGCGACGACCGTCAGCTGCACGATCCAGCCGAGCACGACGCCGATCGGCCAGCGCAGGGTGCCGACCGCCAGGATCATGAGCACGATGACGGCTGCTCCCCCGCCGAGTGCGACCGCCGGCGGCAGGGCTCCGAGCCCGAACAGCACGAGCGCGCCGAGGAACACGATCACGAGTTCGAAGGCGAGCAGGATGGAGCCCAGGCTCTCGCGAAGGCTCCGCCTGCGGCGGGCGCGAGGCGCCGGTGCAGGGGTGGGCGCATCGTCGCTCACGCGCCGGACCCCTTCCACTCCTGCTCCTCGGCATACGCCATGGCAGCGCCGACGAGGACGATGGAGCCCGTGACGACGACCGCGCGCCGGCCGGCATCGCCCGCCCACTCGCGGGCCGATTCGAGAGCGTCCACGGCATCCGTGTAGACGATCGTCGCCTCGTCGCCGACCTCGTCGCGCACGATGTCGCCGAGCTCCTCGGCCTCCAGGGCGCGCTCGCTCGCCGGCTCGGTCACGTAGAACTGCGTCGCGACCGGTGCGAGAGCGCGCACGATGCCGCGGGTGTCCTTGTCGGCGAGGGCGCCGAGCACGAAGGTGAGCTTGTCGAAGTCGAAGTAGCGCCGCAGGGCGTCGGCGAGCGACGCCGCACCCGCCGGGTTGTGCGCCGCGTCGACCAGGATGGTCGGTTCGATCCCGATCAGCTGCAGCCGGCCGGGCGACGTGGCGGTGGCGAAGCCCTCCTCGACGAGATCGGCCTTCAGCGGCTGCGATCCCCGGCCGAGGAACGTCTCGACCGCGGCGACGGCCACGGCGGCGTTCTGCGCCTGATGGTCGCCGTACAGCGGCAGGAAGACGTCCTCATAGGTCGCGGCGCGACCGCGGACGGTCACCAGCTGGCCGCCGACGGCGACACTGGTCGATGCCACGTCGAAGTCGCGCGGCTGCAGCGCCAGGCTGGACTCGGTCAGGGCCGCAGCCTCCCGCAGCACGTCGAGCGCCTCCGGAGACTGGGCGGAGGTGACCACATCGGCGGACGGCTTGATGATGCCCGACTTGGTGCGCGCGATCTCCTCGATCGTGTCGCCCAGGGCCCGGGTGTGGTCCAGCGAGATCGGCGTGAACACGGCCACCTGGCCGTCGCCGACGTTCGTGGAGTCCCACTCGCCGCCCATGCCGACCTCGATCACCGCGACGTCGACGGGAGAGTCGGCGAAGACCGCGTAGGCCAGGGCCGTCAGCGCCTCGAAGAAGGTGAGCGGAGCCTTGCCCTGCTCCTCCAGCTCGGCGTCGACGATCTCGAGGTACGGGCGCACGTCGTCCCAGTTGCGGACGAGCTCCTCGTCGGAGATCGGCTGGCCGTCGATCACGATGCGTTCGTTGAAGCGCACGAGGTGCGGGCTCGTGAGAAGCCCCGTGCGCAGCCCGTAGGCGCGCAGGAGGCTCTCCACGATGCGGCTGGTCGACGTCTTGCCGTTGGTGCCGGTGATGTGGACGATCGGATAGGCGCGCTGCGGGTCGCCCAGCAGCTCCACCGCACGACGCGTGGCGTCGAGCCGGCGCTCGGGGGCACCCTCTCCGACCCGGGCGAGCAGTGCCTGGTAGACCGCTTCGGCCTGGTCGCGCCAGTCGTCCGCGGGAATCTCGTCGCTCATCGGACCGTCACCTCCGTCTTGGCCACGCCCACCGTGAACGCTCCCGCGTTCCCGAACTGCCGTGCCGTGAAGCTCTTCCTGAACTCGTCCGGAGCGCTCGTGGCGGCCACGCCGCCCGCGGCGATGCCGATCAGCGCGGCGAGCGTCTCGGCCGCGATGTCCACGGTGGCCGCGGCCGCCTCCACGGCCGCCCCGTCCTCCGGGCTGTCGAAGCTCAGCGACAGCTCGATCCGGTCGCTCACGTCGAGGCCGGCCGCCTTGCGGGTGTCCTGCACGGCGCGGATGACGTCGCGGGCCAGGCCCTCCGCCTCCAGCTCGGGCGTGGTGCGGGTGTCGAGCAGCACGAAGCCACCGCCGGCCAGCAGCGCGAGCGCACTCGACGACTCCTCATCGGCCTGGGCGGTCTCGAGCACGAGATCGTACTCCCCCTCGACCAGCTGGATGCCGCCGACGGTCACGACGCCGTCCTGCTCGCTCCAGTCGCCGGCGCGGGCGGCGCCGATCACCTGCTGCACCTGCTTGCCGAGACGTGGGCCTGCGGCACGGGCGTTCACCGTCAGCTTGCTGGTGATGCCGTAGGCGGACGCGCTGTCGTCGTGCAGCTCGACGAACTCCACCGCCTTCACATTGAGCTCATCGCGCAGGATGGCCTCGAACGGCCGCAGCGCGTCCGCGTTCTGCGCCACCACGGTCAGCGCCGCCAACGGCAGCCGCACGCGCAGCCCCGCCTGCTTGCGCAGCGAGAGCGTGGTCGAGCTGATCGCACGGATGCGGTCCATCGCGTCGACGAGCGCGTCGTCGGCCGGGAACTCCGCCGCGTCGGGCCAGTCGGTCAGGTGCACGCTGCGCCCGCCGGTGAGGCCCTTCCAGATCTGCTCCGACACCAGCGGCAGCAGCGGGGCCGCGACGCGGGTGAGGGTCTCGAGCACCGTGTAGAGCGTGTCGAACGCCTCGGCGCCGGTGCCGTCCTCCGCAACGCCGGTCCAGAACCGGTCGCGGGACCGGCGCACGTACCAGTTGGTGAGCACATCGGCGAAGTCGCGCAGCTTGGCCGCGGCCAGCGTCGAGTCGAGGCCCTCCAGGTCGGCTGTCACAGCCGCCACGAGGTCCTGCGTCTTGGCGAGCAGGTAGCGGTCGAGCACGTCCGTGGAAGTCACGGAGCGCTTCGCCTCGTACCCTGTCGCGTTGGCGTAGAGCGAGAAGAAGTACCAGGTGCTCCACAGCGGCAGCAGCACCTGGCGGACGCCCTCGCGGATGCCCTCCTCGGTCACCACCAGGTTGCCGCCGCGCAGGACGGGGCTCGACATCAGGAACCAGCGCATCGCGTCGGAGCCGTCGCGGTCGAACACCTCGTTCACGTCCGGGTAGTTGCGCAGCGACTTCGACATCTTCTGCCCGTCGCTGCCCAGCACGATGCCGTGACTGATCACGTTGGTGAAGGCCTGGCGGTCGAAGAGCGCCGTCGAGAGGGTGTGCAGCAGGTAGAACCACCCGCGGGTCTGGCCGATGTACTCGACGATGAAGTCCGCCGGGTGGTGCGTGTCGAACCACTCGCGGTTCTCGAACGGGTAGTGCACCTGGGCGAACGGCATCGACCCTGAGTCGAACCACACGTCGAGCACGTCCGTGATGCGTCGCATCGTCGAGCGGCCCGTCGGGTCGTCCGGGTTCGGGCGCGTCAGGTCGTCGATGAACGGCCGGTGCAGGTCGGGCTCCCCCGCGGCGTTCAGCGGCAGCCGTCCGAAGTCGCGCTCCAGCTCCTCCAGCGATCCGTACACGTCGGTGCGCGGATACGCCGGGTCGTCGCTCTTCCAGACCGGGATCGGCGAGCCGAAGTAGCGGTTGCGGGAGATGGACCAGTCACGGGCGCCGGCGACCCACTTGCCGAACTGGCCGTCCTTGACGTTCTCCGGGACCCAGTTGATCTCCTGGTTGAGCTCGCCCATCCGGTCGCGGAACTCCGTGACCCGGACGAACCAGCTGGAGACCGCCTTGTAGATCAGCGGGTTGCGGCAGCGCCAGCAGTGCGGATACGAGTGCTCGTAGCTCGCCTGACGGAGCAGACGTCCCTGATCCTTCAGGAGCTTGGTCAGCGGCTTGTTCGCGTCGAAGACCTGCATCCCGGCGACGTCGCCGACAGCGGGCAGGAAGCGCGCGCCGTCGTCGACGGAGATGATCATCGGGATCCCGGCGGCCTCGGTGACGCGCTGGTCGTCCTCGCCGTAGGCGGGAGCCTGGTGCACGATGCCGGTGCCGTCCTCGGTCGTGACGTAGTCGTCGACGAGGATGCGCCACGCGTTCTGCGTCCCGTAGGTCTCCGCGTCGGCGTAGTAGTCCCAGAGACGGTCGTAGTGCACGTCCTCCAGCTCGGAACCGAGGATGCTGCGCGAGACCGCGGCCTGGGCGTCGGCGGCGGACTCGTAGCCGAGGTCCTTCGCGTAGTTGCCCAGCAGGTCGACGGCGATGAGGTACTCGCCGCTCAGGACGTCGTCCTCCGTAGCTCCGTGGGTGTCGGCGGCGCCATTCGGGCCCGCCGGGACGACCGCGTAGTTGATCGCCGGACCGACCGCCAGGGCCAGGTTGGTCGGGAGGGTCCAGGGCGTCGTCGTCCAGGCGAGGGCGCGCACACCCGTGAGTCCGAGCGCCTCCGCCTTCGCCCCGACGAGCGGGAACGTCACCGTGACCGTCTGGTCCTGACGCATCTTGTAGACGTCGTCGTCCATCCGCAGCTCGTGGTTGGACAGCGGGGTCTGGTCGCGCCAGCAGTACGGGAGCACGCGATAGCCCTCGTAGGCGAGGCCCTTCTCGTGCAGCTGCTTGAAGGCCCAGATCACCGACTCCATGTAGGTCACGTCGAGGGTCTTGTAGTCGTTGTCGAAGTCGACCCAGCGCGCCTGACGGGTGACGTACTCCTGCCACTCCTTCGTGTAGCGCAGCACGGAGTCCTTCGCCGCCTGGTTGAAGGCGGCGATGCCCATCTCCTCGATCTGGCTCTTGTCGGTCAGGCCGAGCTGCCGCTCCGCCTCGAGCTCGGCCGGGAGGCCGTGGGTGTCCCAGCCGAAGCGCCGGTGGACCTGCTTGCCACGCATGGTCTGGAAGCGCGGGAAGACGTCCTTGGCGTACCCGGTCAGCAGGTGGCCGTAGTGCGGCAGGCCGTTCGCGAAGGGAGGCCCGTCGTAGAAGACCCACTCCGGCGCACCTTCACGGTTGGCCACGGAGGCGCGGAAGGTGTCGTCCTTCTTCCAGAACGCGAGGATGCCCGTCTCGATCTCGGGGAAGGCGGGGCTGGGCTCCACCTGCGGGCGACGGGGGGCGGCTGCGCCGTCGGCGTCCAGGCGCTCGGGCTCGGGCGCGTCCGGTGCGGACTTGGGGTACGGCATCTCTCTCCTGGCAGGTTCGCTGGTCTGCACGAGGACGCCGGGCGTTCGCACACCCGTCGCGGTACCACCCCGCTTGCCCCGCCCACCGGCGTCGCCGGACGGAACCTCTCCTTCTTCGGCTGTGACGGGCCGGCCCCGTTCGGTTCTACTGCGTGCCGCCGGAGCGACACGGTTCTTCCGAAGACTCGCCGGTGATGGCCGGGTCGTAGTCGTTGCCGTCGATTCTACCCGTTCGCCAGCACGGTCGCGTAGCCCCGGCAGACCGGCCCGACGGCGGCACGCACGAGCGGGGCGAGCGGGCCGCGGCGCACGCCGGCGCGCGCCCAGACGGTGGCGGCGGCGACCGCGGCCCCGACCACCGCGGTGGCGGCCGAACGCGGGAGCAGCGCATCGGGGTCGTCGCCGGTACGGGTCGCGATGGCCGCCGCGACCACCCGGACCAGCTCGAGGAAGCGCGGGAGGCCGGAGGCCTGGAGCTCCGCGTCCGTGCCCATCAGCTCCACCTGGGTGACGGCCAGCGGCAACCGGTCGGGGCCGAAGCCCTCCGCGAGGCGGACGACGGCGTCGAGCACGGCGTCCAGCGGCGGCCGGGCGTCGTCGGGCGCCGAGACCCCGGCCGCGAACCCGCCCAGCGACTCGTCGACCTCCAGCCACAGCAGGTCGCTCTTGGCCGGGAAGTAGTTGAAGAACGTCGCCCGGCTCACCCCGGCCCGGCGCGCGATGTCGTCGATCGTCGTCCCCGCGTACGTCTGCTCCAGGAACAGCTCGCCTGCCGCTTCGGCGATCATCTGCCGGGAGGACGCACGGGGTCGGCCGGAGCCGGAATGCGGTGACGCCATCGGGTGTTCCTCTCGAATGCCTATTATTGGACCCGGTCCACTTATCAACGAATGCGAAGGACGCCCGTGACAACCACCCCCACCGCCGTGCGCAGCGAGACGGATCGCCCCGGCATCACGCCCGGCACCGCACGTCGCGTCACGATCGCCTCGTTCGTTGGGACCGCCCTCGAATCGTACGACTTCTACCTGTTCGCCTACTTCAGCGCGTTCTTCGTCGGGCCGCTGTTCTTCCAGCCGCTCGGCGCGTTCGGTGGCGTCCTGGCCGGCTTCCTCACCATCGCGGCCGGCTTCGTCATCCGCCCGATCGGTGCGATCGTCTTCGGTCACCTCGGCGACCGGATCGGCCGACGCCCGACGCTGCTGATCACCATCGCGATGATGGGGATCGGCACGGGTCTCGTCGGCCTGCTGCCGACCTACGCCCAGGCGGGATGGTTCGGCGCGATCGCGCTCGTGATCCTGCGCCTGGTGCAGGGCCTGTCGCTCGGCGGGGAGTGGGGAGGCTCGATCCTCCTGGCGACCGAGTACGCGAACCCGAAGCGCCGCGGCTTCTACGCCGCGCTCCCCCAGCTCGGCTCCCCGGTGGGCTCCATCCTGAGTGCGGTGGTCTTCATCGCGATGACCGCGCTCATCCCGGCCGACCAGATCGCCGCGTGGGGCTGGCGCCTGCCGTTCCTCACGGCCATCCCGCTCCTGCTCGTCTCCCTCTACCTGCGCTGGTCGATCGACGAGACGCCGGTCTTCAAGCAGCTGCTCGAGACCGGCACGCGCGACCGGTTCCCGCTCCTCGACGTGTTCCGCAAGGCGCCGTCCGGCTTCGTCATCGCGATCGGCGCGGCCGTGCTCGGCATCGGCTCCTACTCGCTGATGAACACCTACATGGTCGACTACGGCACCGCCACGCTCGGGTTCAGCTTCCAGGACCTGCTCATCGCCACGACGATCGGCGGCCTGCTGCAGCTGGTGACCATCCCGCTGTTCGGCGTCTGGGCGACCAGGATCGGTTCGGCGCGGGTCGTCATGATCGGTGCGATCGGGACGCTGATCATCGCGTTCCCGATGTACTTCCTGCTGCAGTACGCGACGTTCCCCATCCTGGTCGGCAGCATGATCGTCGGCGGGATCCTGCCGACGCTGTCCTGGGCGGGTCTCGGCGGCCTGATGTCGGACCTGTTCCCGAGCGAGGTGCGCTACAGCGGGCTCTCGGTCGCGTACAGCATCGCCGCCCTCCTCACGGCCTTCGTGCCGGCTCTGACGCTCCTGCTCGGCGGCGCCACCGGCAACGCCTGGTGGCACCCGGGCATCGTGCTCGGACTGATGAGCGTCATCACCCTGGTCGCCGCGCTGATCGCGTCCCGGAGGGCGCCCATCGTCGACGAGGTCTGAACAGCGGCGCGGTCCTCCGGTACGCTTGTACGGTCGCACACTCAGGCACCCCGATGACACGGTGCCGCACATATCGAACCGGAGGACCATGAGCGCCGCGAACCCCGTGCCCGAGAAGCCCGCACTGGAGGGCCTGGAAGCCAAGTGGGGCGACCGCTGGCAGCAGCAGGGCACCTTCCGCTTCGACCGCGAGTCCGCGCTGGCCGCGGGCCGCGACTGCGTCTACTCGATCGACACCCCGCCGCCGACCGCATCCGGGTCGCTGCACATCGGGCACGTCTTCAGCTACACCCACACCGACGTCGTCGCGCGCTACCAGCGCATGCGCGGCAAGCACGTCTTCTACCCGATGGGCTGGGACGACAACGGCCTCCCCACCGAGCGCCGCGTGCAGAACTACTACGGCGTCCGCTGCGACCCGACCCTCCCCTACGAGCCGGACTTCGTCCCGCCGTTCGAGGGCGGCGACAACAAGAGCAGCAAGGCGGCCGACCAGAAGCCGATCTCGCGCCGCAACTTCATCGAGCTGTGCGAACGACTCACGGTCGAGGACGAGAAGCAGTTCGAGGCGCTCTGGCGCTCGCTCGGCCTCTCCGTCGACTGGTCGCAGACCTACCGCACCATCGGCCACGAGTCGCTCAGGACCTCGCAGCTCGCGTTCCTCCGCAACATCCACCGCGGCGAGGCGTACCAGGCCCTCGCGCCGACCCTGTGGGACATCACGTTCCGCACCGCCGTGGCCCAGGCCGAGCTCGAGGACCGCGAGCAGCCGAGCGCGTACCACCGCGTCGCCTTCCACGGCGCCGATGGTCCCGTCTACATCGAGACCACCCGCCCGGAGCTCCTCCCCGCGTGCGTCGCCCTGGTCGCCCACCCCGACGACGAGCGCTACCAGCCGCTGTTCGGCACCACCGTCCGCACGCCCGTCTTCGGCGTCGAGGTGCCGGTCGTCGCCCACCACCTCGCCCAGCCCGACAAGGGCAGCGGCATCGCGATGATCTGCACGTTCGGCGACATCACGGACGTGGTCTGGTGGCGCGAGCTCGATCTCCCGAACCGCGCGATCATCGGCTTCGACGGCCGCATCATCGGCGAGCCTCCCGCGGCGATCGAGAGCGACGAGGGCAAGGCCGCCTACGCCGAGCTCGCGGGCAAGACCACCTTCTCTGCCAAGCAGGCCGTCGTGGAGCTGCTGCGCGCCTCGGGCGACCTGATCGGCGACCCGAAGCCCATCCAGCACCCCGTCAAGTTCTTCGAGAAGGGCGACAAGCCGCTGGAGATCGTGTCCACCCGCCAGTGGTACGTCAAGAACGGCGCCCGGGACGAGCAGCTCCGCCGGCGCCTCATCGAGCTCGGGCGCGAGATCGACTGGCACCCGGAGTTCATGCGCGTGCGCTACGAGAACTGGGTCAACGGCCTGACCGGCGACTGGCTCATCTCGCGCCAGCGCTTCTTCGGCGTGCCCATCCCGGTCTGGTACCCGCTGGACGCCGAGGGCAACCCGGTCTTCGACCAGCCCATCCTGCCCACCGAGGAGCAGCTCCCGGTCGATCCGTCGTCCGACCCGGCCCCGGGCCACGACGAGTCGCAGCGCGGCCAGGCCGGCGGCTTCGTCGGCGAGCTCGACGTCATGGACACCTGGATGACCTCCTCCCTCACGCCGCAGCTGGCGGGAGGCTGGGAGCGCGACGACGCCCTGTTCCACGCCGTCTCCCCGTTCGACCTGCGCCCGCAGGGTCAGGACATCATCCGCACCTGGCTGTTCTCGACCCTCCTGCGCTCGCAGCTCGAGAACGACGTCGTCCCGTGGCGCAACGCGGCGATCTCCGGCTTCATCGTCGACCCCGACCGCAAGAAGATGTCGAAGTCGAAGGGCAACGTCGTCACCCCCGCCGACATCCTGGAGCGGCACGGCTCGGACGCCGTCCGCTACTGGGCCGCCTCGTCGCGCCTCGGCACCGATGCCGCCTTCGACCCGCAGAACCCCACGCAGATCAAGATCGGCCGCCGGCTGGCCATCAAGCTGCTGAACGCGGCGAAGTTCATCCTCGGCTTCGAGGCGCCCGCGTCGCTCGACCTGGCGCAGGTCACCAGCCCCCTCGACATCGGGATGCTGCAGAACCTCTCCGACGTGATCGCCGACGCCACCGGATCCCTCGACGGCTACGACCACGCTCGCGCGCTGGAGGTCGTCGAGACGTTCTTCTGGACCTTCTGCGACGACTACCTCGAGCTGGTCAAGGAGCGCGCCTACGGCGAGGCGAACGCCGAGCAGGTCTCGGCCGTCGTCGCCCTGCGCGTGGCGCTGTCCGCGTTCCTGCGCCTGCTCGCCCCGGTCCTGCCGTTCGCGGCCGAGGAGGCGTGGAGCTGGTCCGCCGAGGGCTCGGTGCACGTCGCACCGTGGCCGACCGCGGTCGAGGTCGCGCCCGCGAGCGACGACCAGCGCTCGGTGCTCGCCATCGTCGGGCGGGCGCTGACGGGCATCCGCGGCGCCAAGACGGCCGCCAAGGCCTCCCAGCGCACGCCGGTCGATTCGGCGGTCATCGCCGGTCCCGAGGCCGAGATCGCCGCGATCGAGTCGGCGGCCGCCGACCTGCGTTCGGTCGGCAGAATCGCGGAACTGCGTTTCGCATCCGCCGACGAGCTGACCGTCACCGATATTCTGCTTGCTCAGACCCCGACCGAGGAGGAACGATGACGGCGACCGTCCGGAAGGTGGAGGACAACGAGTTCTTCACCTGGCTCGACCTCTATGCGGGCTACGGCGACTTCTACGAGAAGCCGGTGACCGATGAGAAAGCGCTTCTCGTGTGGAGCTGGATCACCGACCCCGGCAACGAGCTGGAGGCCTATTTCGCGATCGATGACGACGGCGCCCCGGTGGGCGTCGCGCACGTGCGCGAGTTCGTCCGCCCGCTCGACGGCAGCAAGGGCCTCTACCTCGACGACCTGTTCGTCGCACCGGACGCCCGGGGCGAGGGTGCGGGTCGGCAACTGCTCGAGTTCCTCCGTGAGGCGGCCCACGATCGCGGCCTCTCGGTCGTCCGCTGGATCACCGCGAAGGACAACGAGACCGCGCGCCGCCTGTACGACGCGGTCGCGCAGAAGACCAAGTGGGTGACCTACGACCTCGTCCCCTGACGAGGATCGGGATATGGTCGGAACACGCAGGCGGCCCACGCGGCCGAATGGGGAAGGCGAACGGAGTAACCCATGACGATCGAGGTGCGACCGGTCAGGGACGGAGATTTCTTTGCCTGGCTGGAGCTGTACACCCAGTACGCGGAGTTCTACGAGACGGAGCTGACCGATCAGCGGGCCCTGGTCCTCTGGTCGTGGCTGACGGCTCCGGAGCACGAGGAGCTCGGCTTCGTCGCCGTCGACGGCGACCGCATCGTCGGCCTCGCGCACGTACGCGAGTTCGCCCGCCCACTGGAGGGCGACCGCGGGCTCTTCCTCGACGACCTGTTCGTCCTGGCGAGCGAGCGCGGTTCGGGAATCGGCCGCACCCTCATCCAGCACGTGCGTTCGCTCGCCGAGCAGCGCCGGCTGGGTGTCGTCCAGTGGATCACCGCGCAGGACAACGCGAACGCCCAGCGGGTCTACGACGCCGTCGCCTCGCGCACCTCGTGGGTGACCTACGAGATCGACCTGGCCGGGCAGAGCTGATGCAGCTCGGAACCCGCTGGGCCGTCGGAGCGACGCCGCCCGAGACCCTCCCGGAGGTCGTCGCCTACGCGCTGTCGACCGTCGAGGAGGAACTCGTCGCCACCGATGTGGAGACCACGGGCTGGCGCTGGACCCTCACTTGGCTGGAGGGCCGTCCGGTCGTCGAGCTCGACGACGGGACCGTCGTGCGGTACAACCCGCAGGAGGACTCCGCCACCATCACCCAGCCGGTGGAGCAGCAGGCCACCGACTACGACGAATTCTGATCCGCTCCGCACACCCGTCCCTCGACGCCGCCGACGGACCGGCTAGCGGGGAAGCTGGGGAAGCGTGCGGGCCGCACGGTCGCGTGTGCGCTCGACGAGCTCGATGCGCTCCGAATAGGTCGAGGGGCGGCGCACGGGGCGGGTGCCCCAGGCGGTGAGCGCCTCCCCCAGGCGGAGCGCGGTGCGATGGGTCCACGGCCGGCGGGCCGGGAGAGCGTAGGCGGTCATGAGGCGGATCCTTCCGTGACGGACTGGGGCGCCGGCTCGGTCGAGCCGGCGTCGTAGCTGCGGGCGCTGAACAGGAGTCGCGCGCAGATGACGGTGAGCAGGACGACCACGCCGCCGCCGATCACGAACGGCAGTCGCAGGTCGATGCGGGCGACGAACCCACCGAGCACCGTGGCGATCGGGGTGAGGCCCCAGCCGATGGTGCGGACGACACCCATGGCACGTCCGAGCATCACGCCCGGGATCAGCGCCTGGCGCAGTGCGCCCCAGGGCACGTTCCAGACGGCGACGCCGAACGCGCCGACCGCGTAGCTGAGCACGGCCACCACCACGTTCGCGGTGAGGCCGACGCCCAGGATGCCGACGCCGCTGACCAGGATGGACCAGAACATGATCCGCCCGCGGCCGAAGCGCGCGACGAGCGAGCTGGAGATCAACGCGCCTCCCAGCGCCCCCACACCCACGCCGGCGGTCACGACCCCGATCAGGGTCTCCGGCACCGAGAACGTCTGCAGCAGCAGGAGGACCACGCTGCCCTGGGCGAAGGCCAGGGCCGACGCCGTCAGCGACGTCAGGATGATCATCTTGCGCAGGAAGCGGTGCCCGGCGAGGAAGCGGACCACCGCGCCCATCCCGGGGCGCTCCGCGGCCTCCGCGGACCCGTCCGCCGTCACGGCCTCCGAACCCTGGGCGTGCGCTCGCGCCGCCGCGGCCGGGATGGTGAGGGCGAGCAGCCCTGCGATCAGGAAGCCCGACCCGGTCAGCCACACGGGGAGGACCAGGGCCACCGCGAAGAGAAAACCGGCGATCGGCGTGGCGATGAAGTTCTGGACGACGATCTCGGCCGACTGCATGCGGCCGTTCGCGCGATCGAGCTGATCGCGCCCGACGAGGCTCGGCACCACCGTCGTGGTGGCGTTGTCGAACACGGTCTCGCCCAGCCCGAAGAGCAGCACGCAGGCGTACAGCCACCAGATGGTCAACGCGTCGGCGGCGATGAGGCCGGCGAGCAGCGCCGCCACCGCGAAGCGCAGACTGTTGGCGACCGCCATCGCGATCCGGCGGTCGACCCGGTCCAGCAGCATCCCGGCCGGGATGCCGAAGAGCAGCCACGGCAGGAACGTCACGGCGGTGAGGCCGGCGATCAGCGCCGGGTCCCGGGTCAGGGTGGTGGCGATCAGCGGGACCGCCGTGCGACCGATCCCGTCGGCGAGGTTGCTGGCGATCGCCGCGGTCCACAACCGGTTGAACCCGGCGCCCATCGGCGACCGGCGCTCGCGCGGTCCGGTCACGGCGGTCATCGCTCGCTCGCCTCCACCAGCGGGAACGCGTTGAACTGCACCTGCACGCGGAGCTTGCCCTCGACGTCCTGCGCCTTCCACTGCTCCCGCAGGCGGTCCTGCAGCGCGTAGTACTCACGGCCGAACTCGGCGAGCTGGTCCATGGTGAGCTCGAGGTGCGAGGTGGAGAGCGTGCTCGCCTGCATCCACTCGCTGCCGTAGACGTCGAGTCCGCGGCGGACGAACGCCGTCAGCCGGCGTTCGTTGTTCTGCTGCCACTCGCGCGAGATGAGCTCGTTGGCCTCCCGTCCTGCCGGGGTGGCGAGGGTCTCCAGGGAGCCGATCGTGACGCCGCCGGGGGCCATCCGCCACCAGCGCTCGCGCCCCGAGCCACGCTCGGTGTCCTCGACGATGATGTCGTGCTTGGCCAGCTGGCGCAGGTGGTAGCTGGTCGAGCCGCTGGACTCCCCCAGCCGCTCCGCGAGGCCGCTGGCCGTGGCCGGGCCGAAGTCGGACAGCTCGTTCATGATCTCGACGCGCAGCGGGTGCGCCAGCGCGCGCAGTGCCTCCATGCCGAGGGCGTCGTGCATCGGGTGCGAGATCGCCGCCGGCTTCTGCTCGGCGGGGTTGGCGGCGCGGTCTTCTTCGGTGGACATACGATGAGAATACAATCGCAAAGCTTTCTTTGCAACTGTTTCTTTGCATCAGTTTCTTTGCAACACTCTGTTTGCAGAGGAGTCTTTGCATCGGTTGCATGCTCGGCCCTAGGCTGGTGTGATGGCAGACACCGCGAATCCGTTCTTCACCCCCAGCACCCTCCCCTATCAGCTGCCGCCGTTCGCCGAGATCCGGGACGAGCACTACCGTCCGGCCTTCGAGCGCGGCTTCCAGGAGCAGCTCGCCGAGGTCGAGGCCATCGCGGCCTCCCCCGAGCCGCCGACCTTCGAGAACACCTTCCTCCCGCTGGAGCGCTCGGGTGCGGTGCTGCAGCGGGTCGCCGAGGTGTTCTTCAACAAGAGCTCCTCCGACAGCACCGACTTCACGAACGCCCTCGAGGAGGAGATCGCCCCGCAGCTGGCCGCGCACCAGGACGCGATCCTCCTCAACCCCGCCCTCCACGCCCGGATCGCCGCCGTGCACGACCGGCTCGACGACCTGGGGCTCGACGCCGAGTCCCGCTACCTGGTCGAGCGCTACCACACCGAGTTCACCCTCGCCGGAGCCGGACTCGACGACGCCGACAAGGAGCGCCTGCGCGAGTACAACCAGCGGCTGTCGACCCTGACGACCCGGTTCGAGAAGAACCTGCTCGCCGACACCAACGACCTCGCCGTGGTGCTCGACTCGGCCGACGAGCTGGACGGCCTCGGCGAGGGAGAGATCTCCGCCGCCGCCGAGGCCGCCCGGGAGCGCGGCCTGGACGGCAGGTACGTCGTCTCCCTCGTGCTCCCCACCGGTCACCCGTGGCTCGCCTCGCTCACCCGGCGGGACGTGCGGGAGCGGATCATGGCGGCCTCCCGCGCCCGCGGCATCCGCGGCGGCGAGCACGACAACCGCGAGCTCGTCCTCGAGATCACCCGGCTGCGCGCCGAGCGCGCCCGCCTGCTGGGCTTCGACAGCCACGCGGCGTTCGTGACCGCCGACCAGACCGCCCGCACGCCGCAGGCCGTCGCCGACATGCTCGGCCGGCTCGCTCCTCCCGCCGCCCGCAACGCCCGCGCCGAGCAGGCCGACCTGGAGCGCCGCCTCCCCGCGGGCGACTCCGTGCGGAGCTGGGACTGGGCCCACCTGACCGAGCAGGTGCGCCAGGAGACGTACGACGTCGACTTCGCCGCCATGCGGCCGTACTTCGAGGCCGAGCGGGTCCTCCGCGACGGCGTCTTCCACGCCGCGACGCGTCTCTACGGCATCACGTTCGAGGAGCGGCCCGACCTCGTCGCGTACCACCCGGACGCGCGCGTCTTCGAGGTGAGCAACGAGGACGGCAGTCCGCTGGGACTGTACATCCTCGACCTCTACACTCGCGACTCCAAGCGCGGCGGGGCGTGGATGAACCCCCTCATCTCGCAGTCCGAGCTGCTCGCCACGCCGACCGTGGTTGTCAACAACCTCAACGTTCCCAAGCCCGCGGCGGGTGAGCCGACGCTGCTGACCTACGACGAGACGAACACCCTCTTCCACGAGTTCGGCCACGCTCTCCACGGCCTGTTCGCGCGAGTGACGTATCCGAAGTTCGCCGGGACGAATGTGTTCCGCGACTTCGTCGAGTTCCCCAGCCAGGTCAACGAGATGTGGATGCTCTGGCCCGAGATCGTCGCGAACTACGCCGTGCACCACGTGACGGGCGAGCGGATGCCGCAGGACCTGATCGACCGGCTGCACGCCTCCGAGTCGTTCAACGAGGGCTTCGCCACCAGCGAGTATCTGGCCGCGGCGCTGCTAGACCAGGCCTGGCATGCGATCACCGCGGACGACACCGTCGACGACGTCGCCGACTTCGAGGCGCAGGCGCTCGCGGCGGTCGGCCTGGACGCACCGGCCATCCCGCCCCGGTATGCCAGCACCTACTTCGCGCACACCTTCTCGGGCGGATACGACGCCGGGTACTACTCCTACATCTGGAGCGAGGTGCTCGACGCCGACACCGTGGAGTGGTTCAAGGAGAATGGCGGCCTGACCCGCGCGAACGGCGACCGGTTCCGCTCCCGGCTGCTCGGGGTCGGCGGGTCGAAGGATCCGCTGGAGGCGTACCGCGACTTCCGCGGTCGCGACGCCGTCATCGAGCCGCTGCTGAAGCGACGCGGGCTCGGCGACTAGCCCGGATCTAGCCCCCTTCCCGCGCAGGCTCTAGCCTGAGCCCTATCCTGTGCGGAGACTCCGCGGGAAGGGAGCCCCCATGAGCGACGCCGGTCCCGTGCGCCCGACGCCCGCGCCGACCGTTCGGATGCTGCTGCTGCTCAGCGTCCCGGCTCTCCTGATCGGCGTGCTGTCCGCGCTCTCGCTCTGGCTGCTCGACGGGATCGCCGAGCTGCTGCAGACCGCCCTCTGGACCGCGCTTCCCGGTGCCTTCGGCATCGTCGGCGCGTCCGGATGGTGGATCTTCCTCGTCCTGACCATCACCGGCACGGCCGTCGGCCTGACGGTGTGGCTGCTGCCCGGGCACGCCGGCCCGGACTCGGCCACGACCGAGCTCGTGACGACGCCCCTGCGACCCCTGGTCGTTCCGTCCCTCGCCCTGGCCGCCGTGCTCGGGCTCGCGGGAGGTGTGAGCCTCGGGCCCGAGAACCCGATCATCGCCATCAACGCCAGCCTGCTGGTAGCTCTGGTCGCCCGGCTGTGGAAGCGTGTCCCGACCGAGCTCGTGCTGCTGATGACCGCGGCCGCGACCATCGGCGCGATGTTCGGCACCCCGGTCGCCGCCGCCCTGGTCTTCACCGGTATCGTCGCGGCGGCGCCGGGCGGGGGCGCGCTGTGGGATCGGCTGTTCCTGCCCCTGGTGGCCGCTGCGGCCGGTTCGCTCACCATGACGTTGCTCTCGCACCCGCAGTTCGGCATCCCGATGCCGGCCTACACGACGGTGCACTGGCCGGACGCGGTCGCGGCGCTCGTCATCGCGACCGCGGCCGCCGTGCTGGGCGTGCTGGGCGCGGCGGTCTTCCCGGCCGTGCACCGGGCGTTCCACGCGCTGCGCAACCCGGTGCTGGTGTCGCTCGCCGGCGGCGCGGTGCTCGGCGTCCTCGGCGCGATCGGCGGGCCCGTCACGCTGTTCAAGGGCTTGGAGCAGATGGGCGAACTGGTGCAGGACCGGGCGCAGTACACCGCCCTGCAGCTCCTGGTGATCGTCGTGGTGAAGCTCGCGGCGCTGCTGGTCGCCGCAAGCGCGGGCTTCCGTGGCGGACGCGTGTTCCCCGCCGTCTTCATCGGCGCGGCCGTCGGTCTGCTCGCGCAGGCGCTGGTGCCGGGCATCCCACTGCCGGTGGCCGTGTCCGCCGGTGTGCTCGGGATGACGGTGGCGGTCGCGCGGGACGGCTGGATCGCGATCTTCGTCGCCCTGGCGGTCACGCAGAGCGTCGCGGTGCTGCCCCTGATGTGTCTGGCGATCCTGCCCGCGTGGCTCGCGGTTACCCGCTCACCGCAGTGGCTGATCGTTCCGCGGGCGAATGCCGACGGTCTCGCCGCTCCCGCACTCCGACGCGGAGCGTGACCGCACGATTCCGCTGGTCGGACGTCGTGCCGGGGCGGGCAGCCCTCAGGCGGACTTCTCTTCGCGCCGGGCGCGGTGCGGGACGATCGTGGGGGCCGCGTTCTCGAGCACGGCCTCCTTCGTGACGACCACCCGGGCGACCTCGGAGCTGGACGGCACCTCGAACATGATCGGGCCGAGCACCTCCTCCATGATCGCGCGGAGGCCGCGGGCGCCGGTCTTGCGGAGCACCGCGAGGTCGGCGATGGCTTCGAGGGCGGCGTGCTCGAACTCCAGCTGCACGCCGTCGAGCTCGAACATCCGCTGGTACTGCCGCACCAGCGCGTTCTTCGGCTCGGTGAGGATCTGCATCAGCGCGCTCTGGTCGAGCTGCGTGACCGTCGTGACGACGGGGAGGCGGCCGATGAACTCGGGGATGAGCCCGAACTTGTGCAGGTCCTCCGGGAGCACCTCGCTGAAGAGGTTGATGTCGTCGCCTTTGGAGTGGAGCGGGGCGCCGAAGCCGATGCCCTTCTTGCCCGCACGGGACGAGATGATCTCCTCCAGGCCTGCGAAGGCTCCGGCCACGATGAACAGCACGTTCGTCGTGTCGATCTGGATGAACTCCTGGTGCGGATGCTTGCGGCCGCCCTGGGGCGGCACCGAGGCGACGGTGCCCTCGAGGATCTTGAGCAGCGCCTGCTGCACGCCCTCGCCGGAGACGTCGCGGGTGATCGACGGATTCTCGGCCTTGCGGGCGATCTTGTCGACCTCGTCGATGTAGATGATGCCGGTCTCGGCGCGCTTGACGTCGTAGTCGGCGGCCTGGATGAGTTTGAGGAGGATGTTCTCGACGTCTTCTCCGACGTAGCCCGCCTCGGTGAGGGCGGTGGCGTCGGCGACGGCGAACGGCACGTTGAGGCGCCGGGCGAGCGTCTGCGCCAGGTAGGTCTTGCCGCACCCGGTCGGGCCGATCAGCAGGATGTTGCTCTTGGCGATCTCGACGTCGTCCATGGCGTCGGCCGACGTGATGGTCTGCTTGGCACGGACCCGCTTGTAGTGGTTGTAGACCGCGACGGCGAGGGAGCGCTTGGCCTGCTCCTGGCCGATGACGTATTCCTCGAGGAAGCCGAAGATCTCCTTCGGCTTCGGCAGCTCGAATTCGCTCGCGGCCTCTTCGCCGGCCTCGGCGAGGCGCTCCTCGATGATCTCGTTGCAGAGCTCGACGCACTCGTCGCAGATGTAGACGCCCGGTCCGGCGATCAGCTGCTGGACCTGCTTCTGGCTCTTGCCGCAGAAGGAACACTTGAGCAGATCGGCGCTCTCCCCGATGCGTGCCATCTCTCATCCCCTCCTACTACACGGGTTTCTTCGTCACGAGCCTAACCTGTGCGAGCGACAATGGTGCGCACCGGCGGGTCGATCGGCCCGTTCGATCGTTCTGCCGAGAGCAGATCGCGCGGCCGGGGTGCGCGAAACGGATCGACCCCCGGACGCACGAATGGGCGGGGCGGTCGTGGAGACCGCCCCGCCCATTCGCGGATACTGCTTACTTGACCAGTGCCGGCAGCGACTTCCGGCTGGTGAGGACCTGGTCGATCAGGCCGTACTCGAGAGCCTCCGCCGCAGACAGGATCTTGTCGCGGTCGATGTCCTTGTTGACCTGCTCCAGCGGCCGGTTCGAGTGACGCGACAGCGTCTCCTCGAGCCAGGTGCGCATCCGGAGGATCTCGCGGGCCTGGATCTCGATGTCCGACGCCTGGCCCTGTCCGGCCTCGCCGACGGCGGGCTGGTGGATCAGGATGCGGGCGTTGGGCAGCGCGAGGCGCTTGCCCGGGGTTCCCGCGGCGGTGAGCACGGCTGCGGCCGAGGCGGCCTGGCCGAGCACGACCGTCTGGATCTCCGGACGGATGTACTGCATCGTGTCGTAGATCGCCGTCATCGCGGTGAACGAGCCACCGGGCGAGTTGATGTACATGACGATGTCGCGGTCCGGGTCCTGGCTCTCGAGCACGAGCAGCTGGGCCATGATGTCGTCGGCGGAGGCGTCGTCCACCTGGACGCCGAGGAAGATGATGCGGTCCTCGAAGAGCTTCGCGTACGGGTCCTGCCGCTTGTAGCCGTAGGCCGTGCGCTCCTCGAAGCTGGGCAGGATGTAGCGGGCGCCGGGCGCCTGCACACCGCCGAGGGCCTGGCCTCCGGTGGGGGCCCCGCCGAGCATGGGGATGTTCATTGTCGTGTCCTTGTCCTTCCGGCGTTCGCTACTTGGTCGAGTCCTGGTCGGTGCCGCCGCCGCCGGCGACGTCGAGCGCCGACTCGCGGATGTGGTCGACGAACCCGTATTCGAGCGCCTCCTGTGCTGTGAACCAGCGGTCCCGGTCGCCGTCGGCATTGACCTGCTCGACGGACTTGCCGGTGGCCGCGGCCGTGATCTCGGCGAGTCGCTTCTTCATGTCCAGGATGAGCTGCGCCTGGGTCTGGATGTCGCTCGCGGTGCCGCCGAAACCGCCGTGCGGCTGGTGCAGCAGGACGCGCGCGTTCGGGGTGATGTACCGCTTGCCCTTGGTGCCGGCGGTGAGGAGCAGCTGGCCCATGGAGGCCGCCATGCCGATGCCGACCGTGACGATGTCGTTCGGGACGAACTGCATGGTGTCGTAGATCGCCATGCCGGCCGTGATCGATCCGCCGGGAGAGTTGATGTAGAGGTAGATGTCGCGCTTCGGGTCCTCCGCGGCCAGGAGGAGCAGCTTCGCAGCGATCTCGTTCGCGTTCTCGTCCCGGACCTCGGACCCGAGCCAGATGATGCGGTCCTTCAGCAGTCTGTCGAAAACATTGGGCTGGATACCCAGGTCGGCCATGTTCGCTCCGTTTCCTTGTCGCTTGGAAATGAATCTATCGGAGCGCCACGGCCATTTCCGCGGTGTTCGCCCTCGGCAGAGAGCCGTGGCGCGGCCGTTCGCCGCCCGCGATCACTCGTCGTCGAGTTCGTCCGCGTAGGCGGTCACGGCCCGGCCGTACCGGCCGAGGTGCGGCGCGAGCGTGACGAGCGCCTCCCGCAGTGCCTCGGCGTGCAGGCCGAGGTCGTGCAGCGCGAGCGCGGCGAAGGCGCGGGCGTCCGGGGCGAGCGGGCCATCCGGGTCGGCGGCGAGCAGGTCGCGCAGCAGCTCCACCGCCTCCTGGGGCCGGTCGAGGTTCCGCAGTGTGCTGGCGAGCTGGACGGTCGCGCGGGAGCGCTCGGGGTCGCTCAGGCCCGCGTCGAGTGCGCGCCGGTAGAACGGCTCCGCCTCCGCCTCCCGCCCGGCGAAGTCGTACGCGCCCGCCGTCTCGTAGAGCGCGAGCGGATCGTCGGCCGGCCGCTCGGCCGCGAGCGCGAGGATCGCGGCCAGGGTCCGCTCCTCGCCGTGCGTCGCGGCAGTGCCCCACACCGCGTCGACGCGCTGCTGCCAGTCACTCATCCCCGCTCTCCTCCCGTGCCTGCGACGGCGCCCGTACCTGCGACGGTGCCCGTGCCTGCGACGGTGCCCATGCCTGCGACGGCGTCGCCGGAGACGACGAAGGCCGGGAGCATCACGCACCCGGCCTTCGTCGTCACTGTCGGATCACTCCGCGTCAGCGGCCTTCTTCTTGGCGGCCGGCTTCTTGGCAGGAGCCTTCTTCGCGGCAGCCTTCTTCGCCGGCTTCTCCTCGGCGGCGGGGGCCTCGGGGGCCTCCTCGGCGGGAGCCGCGGTCGCGTCGTCGGCGGCCTCGTCGTCACCGGAGGCGACGGCCGTGAACTCACTGAGGTCGACCGGCTTGCCGTTGCTGTCGACGACCTTCACCTTGCCGAGGACGATCGCGAGCGCCTTGTTGCGGGCGACCTCGCCGACCATCGACGGGATCTGGCCGTTCTCGCTGAGGATCTTGACGAACTCGTTCGGGTCCATGCCGTACTGCGCGGCACCCTGGATGAGGTACTGGGTGAGCTCGTCCTGGCTGACCTTGATGTCCTCGGCGCTGGAGACCTCGTCGAGGAGGATCTGCGTGCGGAAGGTCTTCTCGCTCGACTCGGTGACCTCGGCGCGGTGCACGTCGTCCTCGAGGCGGTTCTCCTGCTCGAGGTGGCGGTGCACCTCGTCCTCGACGAGCTGCTCGGGGACCGGGATCTCGACGAGCTCGAGGAGCGTGTCCACGAGCTGGTCGCGGGCGGACGTGCCCTGACCGAACGCCTTGGAGCGCTCCACCTGGGTGCGCAGGCTGTCGCGCAGCTCGGCGATGGTGTCGAACTCGCTGGCGATCTGGGCGAAGTCGTCGTCCGCCTCCGGCAGCTCGCGCTCCTTGACGGCGTTCAGCGTCACGGTGATCTGCGCGTTCTCGCCCTCGTGGTCGCCGCCCATGAGCGGGGCCTCGAAGGTGGTGGTCTCGCCGGCGGTCAGCGTGTCGAGCGCCTCATCGATGCCCTCGATGAGCTCGCCGGAGCCGATCTCGTAGGAGATGTTCGCGGCGGTGTCGACCTCTTCGCCACCGATCTCGGCGGTCAGGTCGATCTGGGCGAAGTCGCCCTTCTTGGCCGGGCGGTCGACGGTGACCAGTGTGCCGAAGCGGCTGCGGAGCGTGTCGAGCTCCTCGTCGATGTCGCTGTCCGCGATCTCGGCGGCGTCCACCGTGATGGTGATGTCGTCGAGCTTCGGCAGGGTGATCTCCGGGCGGACGTCGACCTCGATGGTGAGGAGGAGGTCGCCCGAGAAGTCGGCCTCGGCCGGCCACTCGGTGATGTCCGCCGACGGGCGGCCGAGGGGGCGCACGTCGTTCTCCTCGACGGCTGCACGGTAGAAACCGTCCAGGCCCTCGTTGACGGCGTGCTCGAGCACGGCCGCCTTGCCGACGCGCTGGTCGATGATGGCCGGCGGGACCTTGCCCTTGCGGAAGCCGGGGATGCTGACCTGCTCGGCGATGTGCTCGTACGCGTGGGTGATGGAAGGCTTCAGCTCCTCCGGCGTCACCGAGATGGTGAGCTTCGTGCGGGTGGGGCTGAGCTTCTCGACCGTGGTCTTCACGATGTCTGGGTTCTCCTGAATGTTCGAACGATGGTCTTCTCGCAAGGAACGAGGTCCTCGTCGGGGCGACAGGATTCGAACCTGCGACCTCCCGCTCCCAAAGCGGGCGCTCTAGCCAAGCTGAGCTACGCCCCGGCTACAACGGTGCGAAAGACCACGCGCAAGTCTACTGCACACGAGCTGCCCCCCGCGTGTACTACGATGGTCTCCGGCCGTCGCAGACGCACGGCTTCGGGGATGTAGCTCAATGGTAGAGCCTCAGTCTTCCAAACTGATTACGCGGGTTCGATTCCCGTCATCCCCTCCCTTACAGACACTGGGCGAGCTGCCCGTCGAGCGAAACGCTCCGGGACACGATCCCCGTCAAAACCCCGTCAGTCCCTAGGCTCTGGCCATGGCGATTGAATCCCTTGACTTCGGCGACAGCATCGCGGGCCTCCTGGTGGACGGCATCGAGGAAACTCCGTACTCCGGGGCGACGCTGAAGCTCGTTTCTCCAGGCGGTATACACGTTGACGTCCCGTACATCAGCCACGACAACACCGACCAATTTCGGCACGTCGAGAAGTGGTTCGACACAAAGACGCCGCCGTCCAACATGCTCCTTCTGACAGAAGAAGGTCCGATCTCCTTCTTCGGGACGAGCTGGCATGGCCACTCCGAACGATTGGGGCGCAATATCTCGCTCGGAACGTTGGCCCCTGAAGAAACCGTTCTAGCTGCGCGTGATGGGGCGCTTGCCGACCCGCTCACCGTGTCAAGAGTGCAGAGCAAGCTTGACGGCTTAAACACTTGGGTCGGAGCTGCTGCGGTTACGACTGAGAGGGAGACCGACAAGATCGGCCGCCTGAAGAAATATCGTATCGAGGTCGAGGGCATCGAAGTTGCATCGTGGACCCAGGGCAATGCAAAGATGACACTGCGCTCCGACTGGCGCATCCGCCACCACGACGACGGCTACTCAAGGCTTCAGCAGGTTTACGACGACTTCGTTCTCGACAGCAAGTTCTACGGCGGGCCGCGTCCGTTCTTTGATCACTTCGTGGAACACAAGAAGATTGCCAACCTGCTGGTGTTCCTCTACGCCCGGGCTATCCCGTTTCGCGAACACCGGGTTCGCGACCAGCGGTTCGTCGCGCGCCTCATGGGTGGCCGTGTGTATAACGCTCCGTACGTCGAACTCATTAGCCGAAGGTCAGTGCGGGACCGGGAACAGCCGGTCCCGAGCACCGGAGAATTGGGAAGACCGCTCGCCCATTTCAAGCAGCTCGACACCGTGGGGTTGGAGACATGGTCTTCCAACTACGACGCTTGGCAGAGATTCATCCTGCCCGCCGCGGGTGTGTTGGCCCGAAAGGGCGCATTTCTTGAAGACGTCGTAATGTCCACCTCGCTCGCACTCGAAGCTGCCGGGCACATAATCGGCATTCGCGACAGCGAGCGAGACACCTATCATCGCGGACGCCCGACCACAGCAACATGGATTTACCGCTGCCTTCACCTTCTCGGGGTCGCGTGGGGCGACTATGTATACAGCACCGCGGGACTTTCACGAGCAATCGCAAACAACTACAACGACGTGAAGCACTATGACCGCGGTGAGTTTCCGAGTTTGGAAGAGACGGACCTCGTGGCTACCGTGAATCGCTTGATTGTCCGGCTACTCGCTCTACACCTAACTGGGAAAGGCGATGAATTGCTCAGACCGTACCGCGATGACGAGAGAGAGCTTTGGCGGATCAAGGAGCGCTTCGAGGCCTATAACCGGCGCATCGTTGACGACCGTGGAACGTGGGAGGCCACTACTACGTGAATGGGGCTTACTACGTGAATGGGGCTGCCTTGCTTCCGAGGGTGTCGGAGGTCGCAGACAGACTGGTATGTGTCAGTCTCACCCGCGACTCGCTTACCGAAGGAGTTAGAAGCAATGGCAGTTGAAATCACCCACGTGCGTTACGAGGGTTTTTCCAAGACGCACGAGGCCATCATCAGCTACAAGTGGAAGAACACCGGCAGCGCCGAGACGGGCAGCAGCGATAAGCCGACGATGGTCGACTGGATCGACAACAAGGATGGCGACGCCTACGTCGGCAGCGGCACGAGCTGTGTGAACGTCGGGACCGTGCACCCGGACACCGGCCGCCCCTACCTGCGCACCTATGCCGACGGCAAGTGGAACAACAACTTGCTGTCCCTGCCGACGTTCTGAAAATCGGGGTGAGCCTCGGCGCACGTGTCGCCCGAATCGACATGTGCGTCGGGGCTCCCCCATATCAGCGCTCTAGGCCAGGGAAGGTTTGCGCTACGCCGCCCCGCGCCCGTCATCGTGGCGAGATCCTTTCTTCATCGAATGTCTGTTCGCACTTGGCGGCGCGTCGAGTCTCGAATGTCAGTTCGGAGCGGTACCTTGTTCTCGCGATTTGCTCTGCCGGTGTTCTAACCCGAGGAGGCACATTGGCAACAGGTAAATTGGATCGTCGGGCGGTGTCCGACGTTGCATTCAGATGCGGCTGCTGCGAGATGTCTTATGCGGGGTCGGTTCGATGGAATCATTCGAGTCGAACGTGCGCTGTCTGCCAAGATCACGCACAGGCTGGCTCAATGGAGCGAGACAAGCGCCATAAGCAAATGTGGGCAGATCGATTGGCGGCTATCCAGTCCACGGCGGCCACTCGTCAAGCGGATTTGATCGCAAAGGTAGAGGCCGCCGAACGAAGAGCGGAGGCGCTGGAGATTCAGGCCAAAGACCTAAGGGCCGCGCTTGAGTCTGGTCTTCAGAGCGTGCCTCCGGACGTGATCGCCAGCTACTTCGAGACGGACGCTGTACGCACGGCGCATGAAGCGCGTGACAGCGCGTATCGGCAGCGGGACACGGCGATGCGTGCCATTTGGCGCGTCGAGCAGTTGCACCACCCTGAGACCTCTGCAAGTCGGAAATGCAGCTGTGGCACTACGAGCTGTGCAGTCGAGCGAGCAGTCAGTCGCGTCGCGGATTCCATGCTTCGTTGGGAGCGCAACCAAATCGACCGCGTCAAGGCCTGCAAGCGAGACCAACTTCCTGATGAGCATCCTGACGCGAAGAAGTACCGGAAGCTGTACGCCGACTCGACAGATTGGTATGACTGATTCCCTGGTCGGCCGTACGGTTCCGCGATCCCCGTCGCGAAGCAGAAAAACCCCGCCACCGCGCTCCGCCGACGTGCGCCGACGCAAACCGAAGCGCGCTGAGTAACGGGGCTTGAACCCGCCACCTTCCCAGGAAAAAACTGGGCAAGGCGGACTAGGGCGGTCCGGGATGGATCAACTCGGATGACCTCGGTCCAAGCCTCTGTAGGGTCTTCCAAACTGATTACGCGGGTTCGATTCCCGTCATCCCCTCCACTCGCCTCTCCGTCGTCCCCCATTTGGACCAAATGTGGGGTTACGGGCTCGCATTCGCGACATTCGGCCCAAATCTCCTCACGGCGAGACGCCGGGACCGGTCGCTGTGCGCCAATAGGCTGGCTCCCGTGCCGCAGAACCTCGCCTCCGCTCCGCTCCGCCTCGTCGTCGCCGACGACTCCGTGCTGCTGCGCGAGGGGTTGATCCGGCTGTTCGACGAGGCCGGGTTCGATACGGTCGGCGCGTACGGCGACGCGGAGTCGCTGCTCGCGGAGGTCGGCGCTGTGCGGCCGGATGTCGCGGTGCTGGACGTGCGGATGCCGCCGACGTTCCGGGACGAGGGGGTGCGCGCGGCCCTGAGGCTGCGGGCCGAGCACCCGGGGGTCGCCGTTCTGCTGCTGAGCCAGTACGTCGAGGGGACGTACGCGCAAGAGCTGCTCGCGAGCGGACAGGGCGGCACCGGCTACCTGCTGAAGGACCGCATCGCCTCGCTCGACGAGCTGCGCGACGCGGTGACGCGGGTGGCGCAGGGCGGCACCGTGCTCGATCCGGAGGTCGTCCGCGAACTCCTGACGCGGCGGGTCGACCCGGTGGCCGCCCTGACGCCGCGCGAGCGCGAGGTGCTCGGGCTGATGGCCGAGGGGCGCACCAACTCGGCGATCGCCGCACAGCTGGTGATCGGGGTGGGGGCGGTCGAGAAGAACGTGACGTCGATCTTCCAGAAGCTCGCCCTGGAGGACTCCGGCGACGACCACCGCCGGGTGCTCGCGGTACTGGCCTTTCTGCAGCGCTGAGGACACACTGGCTTCTGCAAGGCTCAACGACGACGAAAGCAGGTGCACCGTGGCAGGACTGGACGACATCACCAACAAGGCCAAAGAGTTCCTCGACAGCGACAACGTCACGAACGCGCTGAAGTCGGAGCAGGCCGAGGACATCAGCGACAAGCTCCTCGACGGCGTCGCCGACGCCGCCAACAAGATCACCGGCGGCAAGTTCGAGGACCAGATCACCGGCGCACGCGACGCCGCGGACAAGGCCGTCGGGAACGAGTAGCGACGACCTGGCATCGACGGGCGGGTGACGGCGTGACCGTCACCCGCCCGTCGTCGTACACCCGTGTCAGGCCAGCGGGATGCGGGCCCCGATCCGGGTGGGACCGCCGGCGGGGCTGTCCACGGACAGCTCGCCGCGCAGGCCGCGGACGCGCTCGCCCAGACCGCTCAGACCGTGGCCGGGGACGAGGGAGGCGCCTCCCGTCCCGTTGTCGGTCACCCAGAGGCTGAGCCACGCCGCGCCGGAGGGATCCGTGGTCCGGTCGAGGAAGAGTCGCGCCTCCGTCGCACTCGAATGCTTGGCGAGGTTCGCGGAGAGCTCGGCGAGCACGTAGTAGGCGTTGCGTTCCGTCTCGGGGCTGAACCGCTCGCCCGGCGCCAACGACGACTCCACCCGCATCGGGACGGTGCTGCGCGCCGCCAGCGACTCGGCGGCCGCGACCAGGCCGCGGTCGAGCAGGAGGGGCGGGGCGAAGCCGCGGGACAGGGCGCGCAACTCCTCCAGCGTGTCGCCGGCCTGCTGGCGCGCCTCGGCGAGCAGCGCCGCAGCCGCCTCGGGGTCGTCGGACAGCTTGCGCTCGGCGGCGGCGATGTCCATCTGCAGCCGGATGAGGCGCTGCTGCGGGCCGTCGTGCAGGTCGCGCTCCAACCGCCGCAGCGACTGGTCCTCGGCGGCGACGGCAGCACCGCGCGAGGCCGACAGGTCGGCGACCTCCTGCCGCAGCTCCTCCGACCGCCACGCTCCGAGCAGGCCGCGGGCGATGCCCTCGTGCACCAGGGTCAGCCCCCGCGTGACGAACGGGAGCGTCACGGCGAACAGCACCCCGAGCACGAACGAGAGGATGCGGTCGCCGATCACCGGGTCGAACGACGAACGGGTGCCGGTCGCCCAGTCGACGATCACCCGGGAGAGGAAGACGTTCTGCCCGTCCCGCGGGATGAAGAGGTCCCAGAACCAGTTGGTCAGACCACCGAGGGCGACCGCGGTCCAGCTGAGCGCGATGGTCCACGACACGATGCTGACGATCGGGTTGATCAGCAGGCCGTGCAGCAGGGCGAGCCAATAGTGCCCGTTGACGAACGGACCGAACGCCGCACGCCAGAAGCTGCGCGGCTTGTCGGCGGGCTCCCACGCCGGTTGCGGGATCTCCGGCCGCCCGGCCCAGCGCAGGCGGGTCAGCTCCACCGTGCCGAACGCGCGGGCGGTGTAGAAGGTGGCGATCAGCACGAACAGACCGACGTAGATGACGATGGTCCCCACACCGAACCAGAACATGGTCTGCAGCACGGACAGCCCGACGATCGCGATCGGCATGGTGAGCAGCAGGAAGCCCAGCTCACGGGGCACCGCCTTCCACAGCGAGCCGTAGGAGGCGCGACGGGCGGGAGGTGCGGGGCGGGTGGTCACGGGATCCAGCATGGCGGATGAGGCGGCAGTCATGTGCGTCTCCAGTCGAGGGGCGATGCCTCCAGCCTCCCGTGACCGCAGCGCCCGCGGTAGGCGGGTGCCCGGTCGATCCGTGCGGGGGTTATCCCCCTCCCGCGGCTGGCCCACGGCCACCAGCCGGCGTACGGCGACCACCCAGGCAAGCCTCGGCTTAGTTAGCGGAGGCTCAGCTTCGTTGCGGAATTCCGGGAGCTGAGTAGCGTTGAAGCAGGCACGAGAAAGGACGCCAAACAATGACGGACATCGCCGCAAGCCAGAGTGTTTCCAACCCGGACGTCGCCGCCGGGGTCGCCCAGTTCCTCAGCCCGGTGGTCATCGACCTCACCGCGCTCGTCGTCAACGGAAAGCAGGCGCACTGGCACGTGCGCGGCGCCAACTTCATCGGCGTGCACGAGCTGCTCGACACGATCGTCGACCACGCGCAGGAGTGGGCCGACCTGGCCGCCGAGCGCATCGTCGCCCTGGGGCTCCCGGTCGACGGCCGCCTGGGCACGGTCGCCGCGAAGACCACCACCCCGGAGCTGACGGCGGGCTTCCGCCCCTCCAACCAGACCATCGCCGAGGTCATCGCGCAGATCGACGCCGCCCTCGCGGCCGTCAACACCGCCGTGAAGGAGCTCGACGAGCTCGACCAGACCAGCCAGGACGTCGCGATCGAGATCGCTCGCGGCCTCGACAAGGACCGCTGGTTCCTGTTCGCGCACATCAGCGAGTAGTCGCCGCGCCGCGCCACGAACGCGCCTGAAGGGCCGCCCTCCACCTCGGAGGGCGGCCCTTCGCCGTTCCCGATGCCGACATCGGCACCTGCACGTGCACCGGCGCTCAGCGGATCGCGTCGTGCGTGAAGCGGCCGGCCAGCAGGGTCGCCGCCACCGGCAGCGTGCGCATCTCCTCCGCCGACAGGGCGGACGGATCGGCGTCGAGCACGGCGAGGTCGGCGGGCTCGCCGGTCGCGATCGCGCTGCGCACCGAGGCCTCCAGGGCGGCGGAGAGCGGGATGCGCTGCTCGGGATGCCAGGGCCCGCGCCCGTCGCGCGCCCGACCGACGGCCGCCGAGATCGCCAGCCACGGATCGAGCGGCGCCACCGGGGCGTCGGAACCGAACGCCAGCCGGACGCCGTGCCGCACGAAATCGGCCAGCGGGAACGCCCGGTCGGTGCGCCCGGCCCAGAGGCGGTCGGCGACGTCCCGGTCGTCCATCGCGTGCTCGGGCTGAACGCTCGCGGTGACGCCGAGCCGGGCGAACCGGGCGACGTCGGCCGGGTCGACCAGCTGCGCGTGCTCGATCCGGCCGCGGGCGCCGACCCGTTCGAACGCGTCCAACGCGCGGCGGTTCGCCTCGTCGCCGATGGCGTGCACGGCAGGCTCGATGCCGTTCTCGACGGCGAACCGCATCGCGGCGACGAGCTCCTCCTGGTCGAGGTTGGCGACGCCGTGCCCGCCGTCGGGATAGGCGTGACGGCACAGGGCCGTGCGGGTGTTGAGCGAACCGTCGGAGATGACCTTGAACGGCCCCACGGTCAGCAGACCCCGGGTGCCGTCGACCGGCCGCCCCGTGCGGAGGCCGAGCGCTGCGGCGCGCTCCAGGTCGTCGCCGTAGATGCCGAACTCGACCCGGAGGAGCGGCTCGGCGGCGGCGAACCGCCGCACCC
>NZ_AYMR01000005.1 GCF_000633535.1 Leifsonia aquatica H1aii
CCGACTCCACCCCGCGACTCCGCCTCCCGGCGCCACCCGCACACCACCCCGCACCACCCGAGAACGAACGGACCCCATGACCGCCATCGCGCCTGCGCCGCTGCTGCTGACCAAGCGGCGCATCTGGATCATCTTCAGCGCACTGATCGCCGGGATGCTGCTCAGCAGCCTGGACCAGACGATCGTCTCGACCGCCATGCCGACCATCGTCGGCGAGCTCGGCGGTGTCGAGCACCAGGTGTGGATCACCACCGCCTACATCCTGGCCACCACCATCGTCATGCCGGTCTACGGCAAGCTCGGCGACGTGCTGGGGCGGCGGTGGCTGTTCATCATCGCCATCGCGGTCTTCACCGCGGCGTCCATCGGCTGCGCGTTCGCCGGGGACTTCTGGACCTTCGTCGTCTTCCGCGCCCTGCAGGGCCTCGGCGGCGGCGGGCTGATGATCCTGTCGCAGGCGATCATCGCCGACATCGTGCCGGCCAACGAGCGCGGCAAGTACCTCGGCCCGCTCGGCGCCATCTTCGGTCTCTCCGCCGTCGCCGGCCCGCTCCTCGGCGGCTTCTTCGTCGACCACCTCACCTGGCAGTGGGCGTTCTACATCAACATCCCGGTCGGGATCGCCGCACTGGTCATCGCGATCGTCGCGCTGACCCTGCCGACCAAGAAGGCCACGAACCCGATCGACATCCTGGGCATCCTGTTCCTCTCCATCGCGACGACCTGCCTGATCTTCTTCACCGACTTCGGCGGCGACAAGGACTACGGCTGGGGCTCGTTCGCGACCTGGGCGTGGGGCATCGGGATGCTCGCCGCGGCCGTCGCCTTCGTGATCGCCGAGGCGCGCGCGAAGGACCCGATCATCCCGCTGAGCCTGTTCAAGAACCCGATCTTCATCAACGCGACCGCGATCGGCCTCGCCCTCGGCATCGGCATGTTCGCTGCGATCGGCTTCGTGCCGACGTTCCTGCAGATGTCGTCCGGCACCTCCGCCGCGGCGTCCGGCCTGCTGATGATCCCGATGATGGTCGGCCTGATCGGCACGTCGATCCTGTCGGGCATGGCGATCACCAAGACGGGTCGGTACAAGCTGTACCCGATCCTCGGCACGATCATCACCGGCATCGCCATGGTGTGCATGACGACCCTGGCCGCCTCCACCCCGATCTGGCTGATCTGCGTCTACCTCTTCATCTTCGGCGCCGGTCTCGGCCTGATCATGCAGGTCGTCGTGCTCGTCGTGCAGAACGCGGTCCCGGCCGCGCAGATCGGCACCGCCACCTCCACGAACAACTACTTCCGCGAGGTCGGCGCCGCGCTCGGCACCGCCGTGTTCGGGACCCTGTTCACCACCCGCCTGACCGCGAACCTGACGGACGTGTTCACGAAGGCCGGCGCCTCGCCGTCCGATGCCGCCGGCGCCACGGCGACCCTCAGCCCGGAGGCGCTGAACAAGCTCCCCGAGGCCGTGCACACCGGCGTCGTCAACGCGTACGCCGACGCGCTCGCCCCGGTGTTCTGGTACCTCATCCCGTTCATCGTGGTGGCGCTCCTGTTGGCGATCTTCCTCAAGCAGATCCCGCTGTCCGACCAGGCCGGGCTCGTCGCCCGCGGGGAGGCGATCAGCGGTGAGGAGGCCGAGCGCCTGGAGGCCGAGCAGCGCGGCCGGGTGCCCGCCGGTGCCGGTGCGGGTTCGGGAGGCGCGACATCGGGAGGATCCGCAGGGGCGGGCGCCCCGGGTGCCGGGGGCGCGACCATCGCGCCGCCGACGGACCCTGAGGCCTGACCGTCCGTCCACCCCTCGTATCCACTTGGCGAGACACGCCGCCGTGGTGTGAGCGCAGACGGCGCGTCGTGACCATTGGATCGACCGCGGAAGGGGGCTAGCGTGTCCGCCATGAACGGGCTCACGGTCGACCGGCAGCTGGCCGCGCCTCCCGACCGCGTGTGGGAGGCGCTCACGGACCCGGACCGCCTCGCGCGCTGGTTCTGGCCCGCCCGGTTCGAGACGTCGGCCGCGTTGGAGGCGCGGGAGGGCGGTGCGCTCCGCATCGCGTCGGCGCCGGTCGGCATCGGCGTGACGGGGACCGTCACGGCCGTCGACCCCGGGCATCTCCTCGCGACGACCTGGCGGTGGGACGGCGAGGACCTCGAGACGCGCGTCACGATCGCGCTCACCGCCGACTCCGCCGGCACCCGTGTCACGGTCCGCCACGAGGGCTTCGCCGACGGGGAGGCCGCGGCCGACCACGTCCAGGGCTGGAACGACTGCCTCGACCGGTTGCGCGACGCGCTCTGAGGCGCGCGACCGTCGAGCCGGCCGGGGCGCGCTCCACCATCGCCCGGACACGAGCCGCCCTCCTGTCCTAAGCTGTTCCCCAGCGGCCCGCCTCCACCCGGCCGCCGGCCGGAAGGGGATGCCATGGGGACCATCGCAGTGCACGAGTTCGTCTCGCTCGACGGGGTCTTCCAGGACCCGAGCTGGACGGTCGACTACGGTTTCGATCCCGCGATGGGAGACGACCTCGGCCGCATCACCCGGGCCTCGGACGCCATCCTGCTCGGGCGCCGGACGTTCGAGATGTTCGCCCCGGCCTGGTCGACGCGCACGGCAGCGGACGACCCCGGAGCGCCGTTCTTCAACGACTCGCCCAAGGTCGTGGTCAGCGGCGGTCTGGACGACGCGGCGGCGGAGTCCGTCTGGCGCAATTCGCGCTCGCTCGGCGCGTACGACGCGGACCGGCTGCGGGAGTTCAAGGACAGCGTCTCCGGCGGCATCTACATCAGCGGCAGCGGCACCCTGGTGCGCGCGCTGCTCGCCGACGGTCTGATCGATGCGCTGCACCTGTTCGTCTATCCGGTCGTGCTCGGTTCGGGGGAGCGGCTCTTCCCGGAGGGCACGTCCACCGCGAAGCTGCGCCTGCGGCATTCCGACGCCTACGACAACGGCGTGCTGCACCTGCACTACGCACCGGCCTGAACCCCACCCTCCGCCCGCCCCTTCTTCCCTGCCTCCGACCCGGATTGCGGTCACGACCTGACCGCATGCCCGCCTAGCGTCGGAAGCGACAACTCCATCGGGTACGGATGTCGGCGACCCGCGCTACCGTAATCGTTGTTCGAGGGCACTCAGACAGCGGCGTCATGATCGCGGACCCACGGCGTCATGTTTGACTGGGGCGTTTGCGCCCCGGCCCACCCGGCACCTCACCAGCACTGCGACACTCAGGAATTCTCGTGACTCTTCTCCGAATGGCACTGCGGTTCGGTCGACCCTATTGGCGGTCGGCCCTCGCGGTCGTGCTCCTCCAACTGATCGCGACCCTCGCCGCCCTCTACCTGCCGACCCTCAACAAAGACATCATCGACAAGGGCATCGTCACCGGTGACACGGACTTCATCTGGTCCACCGGTGGGATGATGCTCATCGTCTGCTTCGTGCAGGTCGTCGCGGCCATCGCCGCCACCTACTTCGGCGCCCGGGCGTCGATGTCGGTCGGCCGTGACATCCGCCGCGCCTTCTACCGCAGGGTCGATTCCCTTCCCTCGCTCGACCTCGCCCGCTGGGGCATGCCGACGCTCATCACCCGCAACACGAACGACGTGCAGCAGGTGCAGATGCTCGTGCTGCTGACCCTCAACTTCATGGTCTCCACGCCAATCATGTGCATCGCCGGAATCGCGCTCGCGGTGAACGTGGATGCCGGTCTCTCCTGGCTCATCTGGGTCTCGGTGGCCGTGCTGTTCGTGGTCGTCGGCGTCCTGGTCTGGCTGCTGTTGCCGCTGTTCCGCGAGATGCAGGAGCGCATCGACGGCGTCAACGGCGTCATCCGCGAGCAGATCGTCGGCATCCGCGTGATCCGCGCGTTCGTCCGTGAGAAGTTCGAGGGTGTGCGCTACGACGAGGCGAACCTCGCACTGACCCGGGTCTCCGTGCGGGTCGGCAACATCTTCGTGCTGATGTTCCCGATCATCATGCTGATCCTCAACGCCGCCACCGCCGCCGTGCTCTGGTTCGGCGGGCACCGTGTGGACGCGGGCGACATCCAGATCGGAGCGCTCACCGCGTTCCTGCAGTACCTGCTGCAGATCCTGACAGCGGTGATGATGGGGGTCTTCATGGCCATGATGATCCCGCGCGCGATGGTCTGCGCCGAGCGCATCGACGAGGTGCTCAGCGCGACGCCGTCGCAGCAAGGCGGGGGAGTCGGCGCGCAGCTCCCGGCGAACGGCCGGGTGGAGGTCGAGGGCGTCACCTTCGGCTACCCCGGCGCCGAGAAGCCCGTGCTCAGCGACGTGTCGTTCACGGCCGAACCGGGACAGGTGACCGCGATCGTCGGATCCACCGGCTCCGGCAAGTCGACGCTCGTGTCGGTGATCGCCAACCTGTTCACGCCGCAGAGCGGACACGTGCGCATCGGCGGGGTCCCCGTCGACTCGCTCAGCCGGCAGCAGTTGGCGGGACAGCTCGGGCTCGTCCCACAGCGCCCGTACCTGTTCTCCGGCACGGTGGCGACGAACCTCCGATTCGGGCGTCCCGACGCCACGGACGACCAGCTGTGGGAGGCGCTGCGCGTGGCGCAGGCCGAGGACTTCGTCCGGGCGAAGGAGCACGGCCTCGACGAGCGGATCTCGCAGGGAGGCACGAACGTCTCCGGCGGCCAGCGTCAGCGGCTCTGCATCGCGCGGGCGCTCGTCGCGCAACCCACGGTGTTCCTGTTCGACGACTCGTTCTCGGCGCTCGACGTCGCGACCGACGCGCGGCTGCGCGCCGCGCTCGCGGAGTCCACGGGCGACGCGACGGTCATCGTCGTCGCACAGCGTGTGTCCACCATCCGGGAGGCCGACACGATCGTCGTGCTCGACGACGGCCAGGTCGTCGCGCGCGGCACCCACGACGAACTGCTCGAGACCAGCGAGACCTATCGCGAGATCGTCGAGTCCCAGCTGAGTCTGGAGGTGGCCTGAGATGGCGCGCGACACAGCGGCCGGGCGGCCGAAGAAGAAGCAGACCGAGGCCGATCGTGCGGCGCACGAGTCGGCCGTCGAGGCGACGCTGGAGGAGGTCGACTACGAGTACGAGCCGTCGGCGTCCGACGGCGACATGTTCGGCGACGCCCCGGCGCGCAAGGCCGAGAACTTCTGGCCGTCGTTCAAGCGCCTGCTCGGCCTTCTGAAGACCGAGTGGGTCGGGATGACGTGGGTCACCCTCCTGGTGACCGTGTCGGTCGTCCTCATCGTGATCGCACCGCGCATCCTGGGCAACGCGACCGACGTGATCTTCCAGGGCGCCGTCGGCACGATCGACTCGAAGGGCACGTTGATCCCGGGGACCGGCATCGACTTCGTCGAGCTGGGGCGCCTCTTGATGATCGTCCTGGCGATGTACATCGCGGCGTCCCTGCTGCAATGGTGGCAGGGCTACATCCTGAACGCGCTCGTCATGCGGGTGGTCTACGGCCTGCGCCGCGACATCGAGGACAAGCTCAACCGCATCCCGCTGCGCTACTTCGACGCCCGCCAGCGCGGCGACCTGATGTCACGCGTGACGAACGACGTCGACAACATCCAGACCGCGCTGCAGCAGGCGTTCTCGCAGCTGATCCAGTCGGTCCTGATGGTCGTCGGCATCGGCATCATGATGTTCATCGTGTCGTGGCAGCTCGCCCTGATCGCCCTCATCTCCATCCCGCTCTCCGGCATCATCGCCGGGGTGATCGGCAGCCGGTCGCAGAAGCTGTTCAAGCAGCAGTGGGCGTCGACGGGCAACCTGAACGGTCACATCGAGGAGTCGTACTCGGGTCTCGACCTGGTGCGCTCGTTCGGTCGCGACGGCGTGATGCTGGAGGAGTTCGACTCCCGCAACCAGAAGCTCTACCGCTCGATGGTCGGTGCGCAGTTCGTGTCGGGCATGATCATGCCGGCGATGAACTTCGTCTCCTACCTGTCGTACGTGCTGATCGCGGTCGTGGGCGCGCTGCGCGTGGTCTCCGGCCAGATGACGATCGGCGACGCGACGGCGTTCATCCAGTACTCGCGCGAGTTCTCGCAGCCGATCGGCCAGATCGCGGGCATGGCGAACATGCTGCAGTCCGGCGTCGCGTCGGCCGAGCGCACCTTCGAATTCCTGGACGCGGAGGAGCAGTCGCCCGACCACGAGACGCGGCACCTGCCCGCTCGCGCCGACGGCCGGGTGGAGCTGGAGGACGTCGAGTTCTCCTACGACCCCGCCGTGCCGCTGATCCGCGATCTCAGCCTCGCCGTGAAGCCGGGGCAGACCGTCGCGATCGTGGGGCCGACGGGTGCGGGCAAGACCACCCTGGTCAACCTCATCATGCGGTTCTACGAGTTGAACGGCGGCGCCATCCGACTCGACGGCATCGACACCACCGAGCTGTCGCGCGCCGAGCTGCGCGGCCAGGTCGGCATGGTGCTGCAGGACGCCTGGCTGTTCTCGGGCACCATCCGCGAGAACATCCGCTACGGGCGCCTCGACGCGACGGACGAGGAGGTCGTGGAGGCCGCCAAGGCCACCATGGTCGACCGGTTCGTACGCCAGCTGCCCGACGGGTACGACACCGTCATCGAGGCCGACGGCGGCAACGTCTCGGCGGGCGAGCGGCAGCTCCTGACGATCGCGCGCGCGTTCATCGCGAACCCGTCGCTGCTCATCCTCGACGAGGCCACCTCGTCGGTCGACACGCGCACCGAGCTGCTCGTGCAGCACGCGATGGCGGCCCTGCGCACGGACCGCACGTCGTTCGTGATCGCGCACCGCCTGTCGACCATCCGGGATGCGCACACCATCCTGGTCATGGAGAACGGCAGCATCGTCGAGCAGGGCGACCACGCCACGCTCCTCGAGCGTCGAGGCGCCTACTACGACCTCTACATGACGCAGTTCCACGGCGCCGCGGCCGAGGCCGACCCCGCGCCCGAACCGGACTCCGCCGAGATTCCTGCGTAGCGGTCGCGCACGCGGCGAAAAGTGCGCCGTCTCCGTGTGAGACGGCGCACTTTTCGCACTCTGGGCGTCGCGCTGCAGCGCGACCGGTGACTAGGCCAGTGCGCCGATGGCGAAGCTGACCGAGCCCTGCTCGTCGACCTGGGCGTCGAGGACCTTGTCGTCGAGCGCGGCCGCGGCTCCCTGCTCCAGGAAGAGACGGGCGCCTCCGGCGTCGACGATCTGGTCGGCGGGGTCGGGCGTCTCGGAGACGGCGGCGGCGAACGCCGTGTGCTCCGGGTTGCTGCTGCTGATGCGCAGTCCGGCGTCGTCCGCGGGGGACTGGTCGGTGAGGGTCTTGACGATCGTGCTGGCGTTCTCAGTGAGGGTGAGCATGAGCTCTCCTTCCGGTCGATGGCTCCAGGCCGTTCGATGGCCCCAGGAGCCAGCCACGTTCCCGCGGCCCCGGTGGGGCCGCAACCCCGAGGGACGGCATTGCCAGGAAACACTCACGAAGGCTCGGCAGCAGGCCGTTTCCGCGACAGAATGAGCGCATGACGGACTCCCACGACTGCTGTGCGCCGTCCCGCGCCGACCTTTTCCTCGGTGCGCGACCCGACGGGGTCCCGGCGGTGGCCGGGGGAGGCGGCCGGCACCCGATCGCGCAGGCCACGGTCCCCGCGCAGACGTTCACCATGGGCGACGCTCACGGAGACGATCGCTGGCACGACGGCGAGACGCCGCTGCACCCGGTCACGCTGGCGTCCTTCGCGATCGACACCACGAGCGTCACCAACGCGGCCTTCGCGGGCTTCGTCGACGCCACCGGCTATCGCACCGAGGCGGAGACCTTCGGCTACTCCGCCGTCTTCCACCTGGCTCTGGCGGCCGACGACGAGGACGTCCTGGGCCAGCCCCCGCAGACGCCGTGGTGGCTGGGCGTCGCCGGAGCGGACTGGCGTCACCCGGGCGGCCGCCATTCCGGCATCGACGGGATGAAGGAGCACCCCGCCGTCCACGTCAGCTGGAACGACGCCATGGCGTACTGCGCCTGGGCCGGCCGTCGCCTCCCGACGGAGGCGGAATGGGAGGCGGCGTCGCGCGGTGGCCTCGAGGGCGCCCGCTACCCCTGGGGCGACGACCGCGGCGGTGCCGAGGAGGAGCCCGGAGGCTGGCGTGCGAACATCTGGCAAGGTGCATTCCCGCACCGGAATACGATCGCGGACGGCTTCCTGACCACGGCGCCCGTCCACACCTTCGAGCCCAACGCCTACGGTCTGTGGCAGACCGTCGGCAATGTGTGGGAGTGGGTCGCGGACTGGTACGACCCGGGCTACTACGCCGTGTCGCCGACCGCCGACCCGCAGGGCCCGGAAGCCGGGGCACAGCGCGTGATGCGGGGTGGATCGTTCCTCTGCCACGACTCCTATTGCAACCGGTACCGCAATGCCGCGCGCTCCTCGAACACGCCGGACTCGTCGATGGCGAACACCGGGTTCCGCACGGTGGCGCTCTGACCACCGTGCGCCGACCGCCGACCCCTAGGCGAGCGCCGCGAGCAGTTCGCGGTTGAACGCGGGCAGGTCGTCCGGCTTGCGCGAGGAGATCAGGGGGAACGATCCGTCGTCGACGACGACCTCCTCGTCGACCCAGGTCGCGCCGGCGTTGCGGTAGTCGGTCTGCAGGCTCGGCCAGCTCGTGATGCGCCGCCCGTCGACGACACCCGCTTCCACCAGCACCCAGCCGCCGTGGCAGATCACGGCGATCGGCTTGCCGGCGGCCGCGAACGCTTGCACCAGCGCCACCGCTCCGGGGAAGGTGCGCACCTGGTCGCCGTTCGCGACGCCGCCGGGCAGCACCAGTGCCGCGAAGTCGTCGGCCGATGCGGCATCCAGCGTCACATCGACCGGGAAGCGGTCCGCCGGGGTCAGATGCTCGAAGGCCTGCACCTCGCCGGCGGCCTTGGAGATCAGCCGCGGGACGCCGCCCGCGTCGGCCACCGCCTTCCACGGCTCGGTGAGTTCCGCCTGCTCGATGCCCTCCGGTCCCACCAGGAAGGCGATTGCACGTCCGTCCACTGTCATGAGGACTCCTCTCGTCCCTCCACACCTACGCCGGGGGAGCGGGAGAATGAACCCATGACGAGCATCCCCCAGGTCCCTCTCAACGACGGCGGCAGCATCCCGCAGCTCGGCTTCGGTGTGTACAAGATCCCGGAGGCGGAGACGGTGGATGCGGTCGTCGCCGCGCTCGACGCGGGCTACCGCCACATCGACACGGCCGCCTTCTACGAGAACGAGCGCGGTGTCGGTGAAGGCATCCGGCGCTCCGGACTCGACCGCGGCGACATCTACGTGACGACCAAGGTGTGGTGGACCGACAACGGCTACGACTCGACGCTGCGCTCCTTCGACGCGAGTCTGGACCGGCTGGGCTTCGACACCGTCGACCTGTTCCTCATCCACTGGCCGGCCCCGAAGCACGACAAGTACGTGGACACCTGGCGTGCGCTCGAGCGGATCCGCCGGGAGGGCCGGGCCCGCTCGATCGGCGTCGCCAACTTCCACACCCACCACCTCGACCGGCTCGCCGCCGAGACCGACGTCGTCCCGGCGGTGAACCAGGTGGAGCTGCACCCGTGGCTGCCGCAGGCGGAGGTGCGTCGCTACGACGCTGCACACGGCGTCGTGACGGAGGCGTGGTCGCCGCTGGCGCGCGGCCGTGTGCTCGGCGACCCCGCCCTGGACGCGCTCGCGCGGAAGCACGGCGCCACACCGGCGCAGATCGTGATCCGGTGGCAGCTGCAGCTCGGCAACGTGGTCATCCCGAAGTCGTCGACCGCCGCCCGCATCCGCGAGAACCTCGACGTCTTCGGGTTCACCCTGGACGCGGACGACCTCGCTGCGATCGCCGCGCTCGAGACGGGGGAGCGGACGGGGAAGGACCCGGACGACCTGGGCTGACCGGTGCGCACGCGCCCGGCGGGGTGAGCGCGGTGCCCCGGGACGACCGCTGCTGCGCGCCGCGCCGCGGTCGTCCCGAACGACCGCGGGCAGGTTCCGCCGACCGTGGCCGGCGCCACGCTCACGACGGTGGCGCGGCAGCCTCCGATCGACCGGGGCCGCCCGGACGCCCGACGAGGGTCGTGATCCAGCCGGCGGCGACGATGCCGGCGGCGACGAGCAGCACCGTCGCGCCGCCGAGGGCGTCGAAGACGAGCCCGCCCGCGAACGCGCCGACCGCGATCGAGCCGTTGAAGACACCGGACCACATCGCGGAGCTCCGCTCGACCTGAGCGGGATCGGCGGAGCGGATCCAGGCCTGGGTGGCGACGCTGATGCCGCCGTACCCGGCGCCCCAGAGGGCGAGCACAACGAAGACGCTCGCGATCCCCGCGACGGCGATGGGGAGGAGGCCGATCCCGAGAGCGATCGCACCGAGGGTGAGGAGGAGTGCCATGCGCGGGCGACGGGCCGTGACGGGGCCGACGACGAGGTTGCCGATGATGCCGGTCAGACCGAACGCTGCCAGCGCCGCCACGATGAGCGCCGGGGTGATGGCAGGGTTGGTCTCGAGGACCGGTCGGACGTACGTGTAGGCCATGAAGTGCCCCATCACCACGAGAGCGGTGATGACGAAGCCGGTTCGCACCCCGCGGTCGCGCCACGGGAGGAACATGCCGGCGAGACGCGCGCGCTCCACGACGGGGAGCCGCGGCATCGCCAGCAGAGCGAAGAGCGCGACGGCCGCACTCAGCGCGGCGATCGCCCAGAACGCGGCGCGCCACCCGGCGAGTCCGGCGATGAAGGTCCCCGCGGGCAGGCCGAGGACCATCCCGATCGAGACGCCGGAGAAGATCGTCGTCATGGCCCTGCCGAGGTGGGCAGGATCCGCCAGCCGCGGTCCGAGCCCGCCGGCGGACGCCCAGACGACGCCCATCGAGACGCCGATGAGGACGCGCGCGATCGCGAACATGGCGAAGCTGCCGGAGACGGCGCTGGCGGCGTTGGCCAGCACGAGCAGCGCCAGGAACCCGGCGAGGAGCGTGCGCCGGTCCCGGCGGCCAGCGATCAGCGGCGTGAGAGGTGCCACGATCGCCGCCATCACGCCCGTGATCGTGAGGGACATGCCGGCCAGACCGGGGTTCACCTGAAGGTCCGCCGCGATCGAGGGGAGCAGTCCGACCGGCATCATCTCGGCGGTGACGACCGTGAAGGTCGACAGCGCCACGGCGATCACCGGAGGCCAGCGGAAGGCCGGGGCGACGGAAGGGGCAGGGGCGGGTGCGGGCGCGCGGGCGGGGGTGGTTCGGTGGATCGGCATGGAGGCAGGGTTCTTTCGTGTGGCATCGACAGAGACATACGCCGCGTATGTGAGTGAGGCTATTGGCATACGCCACGTATGTCAATTCAGCTGCGGCGCACCGGTGGGTTAGGCTGAAGCCCCACCCGGACCACCACGGAGAACCGATGGCTGCGACCTCCACCGCGAAGAAGACCGATCGGCGGTCGCGCGCGCAGATGATCGACGAGACGCGGGACCAGCTGCTCTCCGCCGCCCGGGCGCACTTCGCGGAGCACGGGTACGCGGCGACCTCCATGGACGACCTGACGGCCTCCGTCGGGCTGACCAGGGGCGCCCTCTATCACCATTTCGGTGGCAAGCAGGGTCTGCTGGACGCGGTCGTCCGCCGGCTCGACGCCGAACTGTGCGTGCAGCTCAGGGAGGTCTTGAGCGACCACGACGACCCCCTCGTCGCGCTCGACGAGCGCAGTCGCGCCTACATCGAGAAGACCCAATCGGTCGAGTACCAGCGGATCATGTTCACCGACGCCCCGGCCGTCATCCCGGACGCGGTCGAGGAGACGGCGGCCGCGTGCATAGCGACGCTGGCGGAGGTCGTCGATGAGGCCCGGGAGCGCGGCATCGTCGCGGAGCACGTGTCGCCGGTGGCCATCGCGACCATGCTGAACGGGGCGCTCGCGGATGCCTCGCGGTGGGTCGCCGCCGCACCGGAGGCGGACGCGTCGCGCCGCCGTCGCGTCGCGATCGAATCCGCATCCGCGCTCATCGGAGGGTTGCGCACCGCGCGGTAGCCCCACCCCCCTCCCGCCGTGCCGCCCTGCCGCCCCGCCGCCCCGCGAGCGCGGTGCTGCGGGACGACCGCTGCTGCGCGCCGCGCCGCGGTCGTCCCGAACGACCACAGACACGCCGAGGCGGTGCGTGTCGGGACACGCAGTGCGGGGCCGTCGGTACGCAATCGGGGAGGCGCGGCCCCGCGCATCTGCGTCGCGACCGCCGCACTTCGCTCCGCCGCCGCCCCTTCGGGGCCCCACCCTGCCTATCCTTCTCGACGTGAATCACCCGATCCCCGTCGACCCGACCCGTGAAGCCCTGCTGCGCCGACCCAACGGCGTCAGCCTCCTGCAGGTGTTCCTCGTCGACGGCGTGGCACCTGCGACGGTGACCCTCCCGTCGCCTCTGCCGACCGGAGGGTGCGATCGCTACCGACTCGTCCTCAGCTCGCCGACGCGCTTGGAGTACGTGCGCGAGGAGACGGTCGCCGCCGCGGCCTGACGCGCCCGCTCCGCGCTCGTGAGTGCGGTCCTGCGGGACATCCGCGGTCGCGCGCCGCACCGCGGTCGTCCCGAACGGCCGCGGTCGTCCCGAACGGCCGCGGTCGTCCCGTACGACCGCGGACACCGCACCGCAGCGCCGGCCGGGCGTCGCCGCGCGCTACTCCCCGGTCGGGTGCGCTCCGATCACGTCGAGCATCCAGGCGAGCGAGAACGCGCGCTCGCGCCATGCCGAGTACCGGCCGGAGACGCCGCCGTGCCCGGCGGCCATCTCGATCTTGAGCAGGGCGTCGGCGCCTGCCACGTCGCGCAGCTTCGCGACCCACTTGGCGGGCTCCACGTAGAGCACCCGGGTGTCGTTCAGGCTGGTGACCGCGAGGATGCGCGGGTAGTGCGTCTCGTGCACGTTCTCCAGCGGCGAGTACGACTTCATGTAGGCGTACACGTCGGAGTCGTGCAGCGGGTCTCCCCACTCGTCCCACTCGATCACCGTGAGCGGGAGCGACGGATCGAGGATACTGGTCAGCGGGTCCACGAACGGCACCTCGGCCAGCACCCCGGCGAAGTACTTCGGTGCGAGGTTGGCGATGGCGCCCATGAGCAGGCCGCCCGCGCTGCCGCCCTGGGCGACGAGGCGGTCGGGGGAGGTCCAGCCTTCGTCGATGAGGTGCCGCGCGCTGTCGACGAAGTCGGTGAAGGTGTTCTTCTTGTGGAGCTTCTTGCCGTTCTCGTACCAGAGCCGGCCCATCTCGCCTCCGCCGCGCACGTGCGCGATGGCGAAGACGACGCCCCGGTCGAGGAGGCTGAGGCGCGGGATGCCGAACGACGGGTCCATGCTGGCCTCGTACGATCCGTAGCCGTAGAGCACCAGCGGAGCCGGCTCGCCCGGGGTCACCAGGTCGGTGCGGTAGACGAGCGAGATCGGGATGCGCGTGCCGTCCGCGGCGGTCGCCCACTCCCGCTTCTGCGCGAACAGCGCAGGGTCGAACTCGCCGAGCACCGGCTGCTGCTTGCGCAGCGTCAGCTCGCGGGTGCGCACGTCGTAGTCGTAGACGCTCGACGGGGTGACGAAGCTGCCGTACCCGAGCCGGAGCGAGGGCTGGGTCCACTCCGGGTTGCCGCCGACGCCGACGGTGAAGAGCTCCTCGTCGAAGTGCAGCTCGTGGAGGGTGTCGTCCTGCGATCCGCCGTCCTCCGGGATGCACGCGACGGCCACACGGGTGAGGCCCTCGCGCCGATACTCCAGCGCCACGAAGTCGCGGAACGCGTCCACGCCTTCGATCCGGACGGTGGGGTTGTGGGCGAGGATCGTCTTCCTGGGCCCCTGGGGGTCCTCGGCGGAGACGCTCACCAGCTCGAAGTTGACGGCGTTCTCGTTGTGCACGATGAGGAGGCGGTCGTGGCCGTTCACGACGGCGTGCTCGAGGTCGTACTCGACACCCTCGGTCCGCGGCCAGACCACCGTGAACTCCCCGGTCGGGTCATCCGACCGCAGGAGCCAGGCTTCGCTCGTGACGTTGGAGCCCGCCTCGATGACGAGGAAGCGCCGGCTGCGGGTCAGCCCCACACCGATCCAGAAGCGCTCGTCGGGCTCGTGGAAGACCTGGACGTCGTCGATGTCGGCGCCGTCGCCGACCCGGTGCCGCCACACGGTGTCGGGGCGCCAGGCGTCGTCCACCGTGGTGTAGAAGATGAACGCGCCGCTCTGGTCGAACAGCGCGCCAGTGCCGGTGCCCTCGATCTCGTCCGCGAACTCCCCGTCCGCTGTCAGGGAGCGCACCCGGACCGTGTAGCGCTCATCGCCCTCGGTGTCGACGGCGTAGAGGAGGCGGGTGCCGTCCGCGCTCACGTCGAAGCTGCCGAGCGCGTAGAAGTCGTGCCCCTCGGCCTCCACGTTGTCGTCCAGCAGGATCTGCTCGCCCGGGAGGCCGGCGACCTGGGCCGCGTCGTCGAGCGCCGGCGGCTCCCAGTCGTCGGGGGAGGCGATGGGGGCGCGGCAGTGGATGCCGTACTGCTTGCCCTCCACCGTGCGGGTGTAGTACCACCAGTCGCCCTCGCGCACCGGAACGCTGAGGTCGGTCTCGCGGGTGCGGCCCTTGATCTCCTCGAAGATCTGCTCGCGCAGCAGCGACAGGTGCTCGGTGCGCGCGTTGGTGTACGCGTTCTCCTCGTGCAGGTGCGCGAGCACCGCCGGGTCATCCTTGTCGCGCAGCCACTCGTACTCGTCGATGTACACGTCTCCGTGCTGCAGGCGTTCGGTCGGCTTCTTCGCGGTGGTGGGCGGGGTGAGCATGTGCTCAGGCTACCGGGCCGCCCCGCAGCAGGGATGCGAGGGCGGTCAGCCGGGCGTGCACCCGCTCGAGGTCGGCCGGAGCGGCGAGGCTCGCGCGCGCCTGCCGGAGGGCGTCGCGGAGCTGCTCGCGCTGTTCCGGAGACCGGTGCCCCTGATCAGCTGCCCCGAGGCACGTGCCGAGCGTGGGACCAAGAGCGGTACCCAGTGCGCTCGCCGCGTCGATGCAGTCGATGGGCTGGATGCGGTTCCCGCCCAGCAGCCGCCTCGCCCGGTGGGCCGGGGCGAGCTCCTCGACCCGGCGGAGCGCCGAGCGGAAGGAGGCCGCACGCTGCGCCCGGTCGTCCGGGCCGGCCGTGAGCACCGCCCCGAGCGCGATCAGGAGGTCGGAGAGCCGCCGACGCAGCACATCCGTCGATCGCACCGGGAGCACGAACCAGGCCGCGCCGATCCCGAGCCCGGCGCCCACCACGATCGCCAGCACCCGTTCCAGCAGCAGGCCGGCCTCCCCGGCGGCCGGTGTCGTGCCGAACAGCTGCTGCAGCACGGTCAGCACCACGGTCACCGCGAGCGCCCAGAAGGCGTAGCTGTAGGAGCGCAGCCAGGTCCCGGCGAAGAGGGCGACGAACACGACGACCACCGCCGCGAAGCCGCTCGCCTGCGGTGCGGCGGCAGCGAGCCCGAGCGCCAGCACGGTGCCGCCGATCGCACCCGCCACCCGCAGCGCGCTCGTGTGAAGCACGTCCGCCCGGCCCCGGTTGCCGGAATTGACGATGAACGCGGTGAGCACGACCCACATCGCGTGCTGCGGGAACACCAGCCCGCCCACCACGAACGCCGCCGCGAGCGCGACCGCCATCTGGACGGCCATGCGCGTGCTCGCGGGCAGCCGGCGGGAGGGTGCGCGGGTCGCCTCCCGGCCGCGGGGAGGGGACGCCGACGTGCCCGGCGCGGGAGCCGTCGCCGCCGACGCCGCGCCACCGGGCGCAGTGCCGAGGCGCAGCAGCCCGGCCACCTCTCGGGCCACAGCGACCCAGAGCACCGCCACCACACCGGCGGCGGCCGTCAGCAGGGCGGCCTCCCACCAGGGCGTTCCGGAGGCCGCGGGGACGACCGGCACGACCAGCACGGCGGTCAGGGGCAGTGCGACGAGGGCCCCGAGCCGGGCGGCGGACGGTCCGAAGCGGCGAAGCCAGATCGGGACGCTCATCCCGCCGATGTAGAGCAGCGCGCCGACCGGAGGCAGCACGACGAGCAGCCAGCCGACCCCCGCCGCCGCGACGCCGATCACCGGCAGCAGGGCCGCCGATCGGACGAACTCCCTGCGGCCCGGCACGCTCTGGCCGGGCACGCTCTGGCCGGGCCCGCTCTGGCCGGGCACGCTCTGGCCGGGCACGCTCTGGCCGGGCACGCTCTGGCCCGGCACGCCGCGGCCCGAGACGCTGCGCCGTGCGAGGCTGAGGGCGACCACCGTGGCGAGCACCGCGGGCGAGCCCGCGGCGGCCGGTCCCGCGAACGCGGCCACAGCCAGCCAGACCGTCGCGCAAGCGGCTGCAGCGGCGGCCGTGGTGATGAGGGCCGCCAGGCCGAGCCGCAGGTGCTTCACCCGGTCATCTTCCCACCGGGTCCCGGAGGCGGAGCGCCGCGGTCAGCGTGCGGCGCCGAAGGCCAGCAGTCCCGCGCCGGTGCGCCCGGCATCGCCGCCGAGCGCGCTCTGCACGATCGCGGGGGCGGCGCGCCAGGCGAGGCCGGCGCGCACCTTCCGCTCCAACGGTCCGAACATCGCGTGGCCCGCTTGCGAGACGCCGCCGCCCAGCACGATCACGCCGGGGTCGAGCATCAGCGTCATCGTCACCAGCCCCTGTGCGAGCACGGTCACGGCCTCGTCCCAGATCCGGTCGGCGAGCGGGTCGACGCCGAGCCGGCCGACGATCGCGCGAGCGCTGAGCGCGTCCCCGCCGGCCTCCGCGTAGCGCCGCGCCACCCCGGCGCCGGACATGTAGACCTCCAGGCAGCCCCGCTGGCCGCAGGTGCAGGGCTCTCCGCCGGGGATGACGGGGATGTGACCGAACTCGCCCGCGGCGCCGGAGGCGCCGGTGATGGTGCCTCCCGCGGTGACGAGGGCGGCCGCGACGCCGGTCCCGATCGGGATCAGCACGAAGTCGTCGAACCCGCGGGCCGCGCCCAGGCTGCGCTCGGCGAGACCGGCGGCGCGCACATCGTGGCCGACCGCGACCGGCAGCCCGAGCCGGGACTGCAGGATGTCGAGCAGCGGCACGTCGCGCCAGTCGAGATTCGAGGCGTAGTGGACGATGCCGCGCTCCTCGTCGAGGATCCCGGGTGTCGCGACTCCGGCGCCGACGACCTCCTCGGGGGCGATGTCGCGCAGATCGTGCAGCAGGGTCACGAGGGCGCCGAGGATGTCCGCGGTGGGTGTCGGGCGGGTGAGCTCGGCGACGACGGTGCCGCTCTCGGACACCACGGCGCCCTTCATCGCCGTGCCGCCCAGGTCGACCGCCAGAGCCAAGGGGCCGCCGCTCACGCCGCGACCCCGCGCGCGGCCTCGGCGACGGCGGCGACGACCGCCGAGGACGTGACCTCCCGGTGCCCGTCGTCGTACCCGCTGCGGACGTGGGAGGCGCTGGGAGCCTGCTCCGCGGCGCGCAGGTGCACCTCGCGGACGCCTGTCCGCCGCACGAGGTCCGCGACGTTGCCGGGGCGGACGCCTCCCCCGGCGAGCACAGCGATCCTGTCGCCGGCCTGCTCGACGAGAGTCGCGAGCTGCACCGCCCCCTCGGGTGCGGTCGCCGCGCCGCCCGAGGTCAGCACGCGCCCGATCCCGAGCGCGATCAGCTCCTCGAGGGCGGCGGCGCGGTCCGGGGTCTGGTCGAACGCCTTGTGGAACGTCACCGGCGCGTCGCCGCACGCGTCCACCAGCGCCCGGGTGGCCTCCACGTCGACCGTGCCGTCGGGCCGGAGCGCCCCCACGACGAAGCCGAGCGCCACCGCGGCCGGGCGGTCCAGGTCGAGGAAGGCGCGGATGTCGGCGATCATCGCCGCCAGCTCCTCGTCGTCGAAGACGAAGTCCCCGGGCCGTTGTCGGATCAGGACGTGCACGCCGACACGGGTGGCGAGCGCGAGCGCGCGGGAGACCGTGCCGATCGACGGAGTGAGGCCGCCGGTGGCGAGGGCGGCGCAGAGCTCGATGCGATCGGCCCCCGCCTCCTCCGCGCGGCGCACGCCGGCGAGGTCGTCGAGGCAGATCTCGATGACGGTCACGCGAGGCGGTCCAGGGCCGAGACGAGGTCGGCGCCGAGCTCGATCCGGCCGACCGGGACGCCGCCGCCGAGCACGGGGAGCTCCACCAGCGGGAGGGCGCCGTCGATCGACGTGCCGAGGGCCTCGAGCACACGCAGGGCGATGAGTGTGGTGGCGCGCGGGCTGCCGTCCACGATCTTCATCGAGACCGCGGTGCCGTCCGCGGCGGCGACCCCGATGACGCCTTCGGCGCCGCCCTTGGCGAGGGCGCCGGGCACGCCCTCCATCAGGGCCGAGTTCTGGTGGCCGGTGCCGCCGACGTAGAACGGATGAGCGCGCATGGCATCCGCGACCGCGCGCTCCGGCGTTCCCGGCTCGGCCTGCACGAGCCGGCCGAACGCCCGCGCCACGCCGCGCACCGTCGTGCCGAAGAGCGGGGCGCCGCAGCCGTCGACGGCGTCGTGCGCGACGGGGACGCCGGTCAGCTCCGCCATCGTCGCCCGGACGTGCTGCTGCAGCGGATGCGCGGTGTCGAGGTAGCCGGCCGTGTCCCAGCCGTTCGCCGCGGCCGCGAGGATCATGGCGGCGTGCTTGCCGGAGCAGTTCATCCGCACCCGCGCGCGGGGCTCGCCGGCGCGCACCAGGCGCTCGAACGTCCCCTCGTCCTCGGGGCGGTCGACGGGGCAGCCGAGGGCGTCCTCGTCGAGGCCTGCCCGGGCGAGGAGCTCCCGGACCACCCGCACGTGCTCGTCCTCGCCGGTGTGGCTCCCCGCGGCGATCGCGAGCTCCGGGCCGGCCAGCTGCGCGCCCGCCGTCAGGCAGGCGAGCGCCTGCAGCGGCTTGACGGTGCTGCGCGGCAGGATGACCGCGTCTGGGTCGCCGAGTTCGAGCAGGGTGCTGCCGTCGGGGGCGAGGGCGACGAGGCTGCCGAAGTGGCGGCTCTCGATGATCCCCGAGCGACGGACGGCGGCGAGCTCGGCGAGGGCTCCGGCGGGGAGGCTGACGGTGCTAGGCATGGGACTCTTCCTGGTGCGGGGCCGCCGGTAGGGGCGGGAGGGGTGGCTGCGTGGAGGGTGTGCGCCGCGATCCGCGGCGCGTCCCCCGGCGGGGCCCGCGCTGCAGTCGTGACGCGAGCGCGGAGAGGCTGCCGTTGACGACCAGGTAGATGACGGTCACGGCCACATAGGTGGGGATGAGCAGGTGCAGGTAGGAGGCCAGCACCTGTCCGCGGTAGAGCAGCTCCGTGAAGGCGACGATGTAGCCGAGCGAGGTGTCCTTGAGCAGGCTGACCAGCTGGGTCACCAGTGACGGTGCGACGTTCCGCAGCGCCTGCGGGAGCACGACGAAGCGGGAGGCCTGCGAGGGCCGCATGCCGAGGCTCAGTGCCGCCTCGCGCTGCCCGCGCGGCAGGCTCAGCACACCGGCGCGGACGATCTCCGCGAAGACCGCCGAGTTGGCGATCGTCAGCGGGACGACCAGCTTCCAGAGCGTCGGAAGGTTGATGCCGAGCTGGGGGAGCCCGAACAGCATGAGGTAGATCATCAGCAGCACCGGGATGGTGCGTGCGACCTCCACGTAGAAGCCGCACAGCCAGCGCACCGGCCGCAGCCTGCTGAGGCGGCCGAGCGCGAGCAGGATGCCGAGGGCGCTGCCGAGGACGGCGACGATGGCCGCGGCCTCGAGGGTGCCGAGGAGGCCGACGAGCAGGTACTGCCAGATCGCCCACTCGGTGAACGGCGCCCAGCGCTCCGGCGCGAATTGGCCGTGGGAGGCGAGCTGCCAGATCCCGTAGCCGATCACGATGGCGAAGACGACGCAGCTGATCAGCGAGCCCAGCAGGATGTTCCGTCGGCCGCGCGGGCCCGGGGTGTCGTACATGAACGAGGCGGCATACGTCCGCTTCGGTCGCTTCGCCGGCGCGGGACGGTCGGGGATGAGCTGGGCGGTCATCGGGCGATCGCCACCTTTCGTTCGACCCAGCCGGCGGCCAGGCCGATGGCGAGCGCGATGGCCATGTAGACGAGGCCGGCGCTGGAGAAGATCAGGATGGGCTGGGCGGCGACGAGGTTCACCTTGTTGACCTCGGCCGTCAGCTCGACGACGCCGACCGCGGCGGCGAGGGCGGTGTTCATCGCCAGGGCGATCATGACGTTGCCGATCGGCTGCACGACGGCACGCAGCGCCTGGGGGACGACGACCAGCCGCAGCGTCTTCGCCAGGGTGAAGCCGAGCGCGCGGGCCGCCTCCACCTGGCCGACGGGGACGGTGTTGACGCCGGAGCGCACCGCCTCGGCCACGTAGGCGGCTTCATAGACGGTGAGGACGATGATCGCCGTCGGGGTCAGCGGGAGCAGGAGGCCGGCGTCGGGAAGGGCGAAGACGGCCAGCAGCAGGAGTGCCAGGAGGGGCACGTTGATGAAGAACTGCACGTAGAGGAAGGCCGCGGTGCGCAGGATCGGGATCGGGCTGACGCGCGCGATCGTGATCAGCACGCCGAGCACGATCGAGCCGACACCGGCGACGACGGCCATCAGCAGCGTCGTGCCGAGCGCCTGGACCAGCGGTCCGAGGTTGTCGATCAGGGGGTTCATCGCTCGCTCACTCGTGAGAGAAAAGGGGGAGGGCGGGACCGGCGAGCCGGTCCCGCCCGGTGGCTCAGGAGCCGGGGACCGAGCCGATCTTCGGCGGCGTCGGGATGTCCGAGTCGGTCACGGTGCCGAGCGTGGTCTTCCACGCCTGGCCCCACTGGCCGCCCTTCTGGATCTTCGTCAGCCAGTCGTTGACGAACGACTTGAAGTCGGAGTCGCCGTGCTTCAGGCCGATGCCGTAGGGCTCCTTGGTGAACGGCTGGCCGACCACCTTGATCTGCTTCTCGCTGGCCGCGTCGCTCGCGAGCAGCGTGTAGTCCTGGACGTACGCGTCGCCGCGGCCCTGGATCAGCGCCTGGACGGCGGCCGGGTCGGTCGCGAACGCGGTGACGGTCGCGGTCGGGGCGATCTTCGGCACCTCGGTCACGGCCGGGGTGTTGGCGCCCACGATGACGGTCTTGCCGTCGAGGTCCTTCGAGCTGGTGATGTCCTTGTTGTCGCTCTTGACGGCGACGGCGAGGCCGGACTCGAAGTACGGACCGGCGAAGTCGACCTGCTGCGCGCGCTCCTCGGTGATCGTGTACGTGTTGAACACGACGTCGACGGTGCCGTTCTGCAGCATCGCCTCGCGGGTCTCGCTGGCGGGCGGGACGATCTCCACGTTCGGCTTGCCGAGGATGTAGATCGCGAGCAGCTTGGCGAGGTCGGCGTCGAAGCCGGTCACCGAGTCGGGGTTGGTCGGGTCCTGCTGCGAGAGCAGCGGGGCGTCGAGGGCCTCGGCGACGATGAGCTTGCCGCGCTTCTTGATCTTCTCCATGGTCGAGCCGGAGATGATCAGGTCGGCCGAGGCGACCGGGGCTCCCGAGAAGACGGCGTCGGCGGAGGCCGACGAGCTGGAGCCGGCGCCGGGCAGGCTGGTGGTGCCGGACGAACAGGCGGTGACGGCGAGCGTCACGGCCGCGAGCAGGGCGCCGGCGAAGGCGGCCTTCCTGCGGGTCGTGCTGCGGGTCATGGTGCATCCCTTTCTGAGTCGGACATGTCGTGGTGCGGGTGGAGCCGGGTGCTGCGGTGGAACCGGTGGTGCGCAGGCCTCAGTGCGACAGCACGGAGGCCAGGAACGATCGCGCCCGCTCGGAGCGGGGCGAGTCGAAGAATTCGGCGGGCGTCGCCTGCTCGACGATCTGCCCGCGGTCCATGAAGACGACGCGGTCTGCCGCACGGCGGGCGAAGCCCATCTCGTGGGTGACGACGATCATCGTCATGCCCTCGCGGGCGAGGGAGGTCATCACGTCCAGCACCTCGCCGACCATCTCCGGGTCGAGGGCGCTGGTGGGCTCGTCGAAGAGCATGACCTTGGGCTGCATCGCGAGCGCCCGTGCGATCGCCGCACGCTGCTGCTGGCCGCCGGAGAGCTGCGCCGGGTGGCTGTGCGCCTTCTCGGCGATGCCGACCCGGTCGAGCAGCTCCATGGCCTGCTTCTCCGCGTCGGCCCGCTTCACGCCGCGGACCTTGATCGGTGCCAGAGCGACGTTGTCGAGCACCGTGCGGTGGGCGAACAGGTTGAACGACTGGAACACCATGCCGACCTCGGCACGCAGGCGGGCGAGGGCGGCGCCCTCTTCGGGCAGGGCCTCGCCGTCGACCAGGATCTCGCCGGAGTCGATGGTCTCCAGTCGGTTGATCGACCGGCAGAGCGTCGACTTGCCGGAGCCGGACGGACCGACCACCACGACGACTTCGCGGGGAGCCACGTCGAGATCGATCGTCTTGAGCACGTGCAGCTCGCCGAAGTGCTTCTCGACGCCGCGCAGGCTGACCATGGGCCGTGCGTTCGGGGCTTCCATCGCGTTCCTCGCATCATTGTCGGGCAGATTGCGATGAGCGTACTAAGTAATCGAAGTTCGTGCAATTTTGATTTTGGTTGATTCGAAATCGAAGAAAGTGACTACACTATCCTCATCACCAGCAGCGCGTCCGAGACCGCGCCAGACGAGGGGGACGCGCGGATGACGACCAGCACGTCGAGCAGCACAGGGACCGGCACAGGGACCGGCACAGGGACCGGTCCGGGGAACGGATCCGGGGCCGGCGCCAGGACCGCGGCGCAGGACACTCTGCCGCCCTTCCCCTCGACGGCATCGTCGGGCCCGGGCGGCGTCCTCGACCTCGTGCGTTCCGGGCGGGCGTCCTCGCGTGCCGACATCGCCCGGCACACCGGCCTCTCGCCCTCCACGGTCGCCCAGCGAGTGGACGCACTCCTGGCCGCCGGCTACCTGCGCGAAGCGGGCGAGGGAGTCTCGCACGGCGGGCGCCGGCCGCGCGCCCTCGAGGTCGACCCGAGCACCGGTGTGGTGCTCGCGGCGGATCTCGGCTCCCATCACGCCACATTCGGGCTGTTCGACCTGGCGGGCCGGCTGCTGGTGTCGCGTACCGATCCGATGGACATCGGCGCGGGCCCGGACCATGTGCTCGGCTGGATCGCCGCGGTCGCCGAAGACCTCCGCTCCGCTCACGCCGACCCCGGCCAGGTGCTGCGGGGCTACGGGATCGGCCTGCCCGGCCCGGTCGACTCGACGAACGGCCGTATGGTCTCGCCGTCGCGGATGCCCGGCTGGAACGGGCTCGACGTCGCCTCCGAGCTCCAGGCGCGCACCGGCCTCCCCGCGGTGGCCGACAACGACGCCAACCTGATGGCCCTCGGTGAGCACGACGCGCTCGGGGGCGGCACGGAGCAGCTCGTGTTCGTCAAGGCCGGGTCGAGCATCGGCTGCGGCATCGTCGCGTTCGGCGGCGTCTACCGCGGACATCACGGCATGGCGGGCGACATCAGCCACGTGACCGTCCCGGGCGCCCCGGAGATCCTCTGCTCCTGCGGGCGCATCGGCTGCCTCGACGCGGTCGCGGGCGGGGCGGCCATCGTGCAGGCGCTCCGGCGCGAGGGGGTCGATGTCGCCGACACCCGCGACATCCTCGCGCTGGCCAGGGACGCCCACCCGCTGGCGACGCTGATGCTGCGCGAGGCGGGGCTGCGCACCGGCGGCGTGCTCGCCACGATCATGAACTTCTTCAACCCGGAGCGACTCGTCCTCGGCGGGATCCTCGGCGAGGCCGAGGCGTTCGTCGCCGGCGTGCGCTCGACGATCTACTCGGACTGCCTGCCGATGATCACCGATCAGCTCGACATCGCCATCACCGTGGCGAAGGAGGAGGCCGGCATCCGCGGAGCGGGTCGGCTCGTCCTGAACGCGCTGTTCGACCCGGCGCAGATCGACCGGGCGGTCCGATGACCCACGCGGTCGCGATCGTCGGCGCCGGCCGGATGGGCCGGGCCCACGCCGCGGCCTGGGAGGCGCTCGGAGTCCCGGTGCGCTGGGCGGTCTCCCCCCGCCGTCGGCCGGTGCTCGCCGCCGCCCCGGCGGCCCGCTGGGCCACGGATCTCGATGAGGCCCTGGACGACCAGGCGGTCACGATCGTCTCGATCTGCACCCCGACGCCCACCCACGCGGACCTCGCCGTCCGCACGCTCGACGCCGGCCGTCATGTGCTGCTGGAGAAGCCGATCGCGCTCACGCTCGCCGATGCGCACCGGGTCGCCGCGGCGGCGGAGCGCGCGGCCGGGGTGCTGCTGGTCGCCCACGTCGTGCGCTTCTTCCCGGGCTACGCCGCCCTGCACGAACGGGTGGAAGCAGGGACGATCGGCCGGCCTCGACTGGTGCACGCCTCCCGCCTCTCCGCCGCATCGGGCGAGGCGGCCTGGCTGGAGGACGAGGACGCGTCGGGCGGACTCGTGGTGGACTTCGCGATTCACGACGTCGATCAGGCGAACGCGCTGCTCGGCTCACCCGTCGCGGTGACCGCGGTGCGGACGCCGGGCAGCGGATTCGGTGCTCCGGTGGCGCTGACCGTCGAGTACGCAGGCGGCGGGCTCGCGCAGATCCAGGCCGCCGCCGACCTTCCGCCCGGAACGCCGTTCCGGACGACGCTCGAGGTGGTCGGGGAACGGGGGATCGACGCCATGGCCGAGCTCCCCGGCGACCCGTTCCTGGAGCAGGCGCGCTCCCTGCTCTCGTGCGCCGAGACCGGCGCGCGGCCCGCTCGCGTCCCGGTCGAGGCGGCCGTCGACGCGCTGCGGGTGTGCCTGGCGGCCCGGGAGTCGGCGCTCACCGGCTCGCGGGTGCTCCTCGCCGAGTAGGGTGGCCTCCGTGAGCGACAAGTGGTGGCAGTCCGCGGTGGTGTACCAGGTCTATCCGCGCAGCTTCGCGGACAGCGACGGGGACGGCATCGGCGACCTGCGCGGCATCATCCAGCACCTCGACCATCTGAAGGAGCTGGGGGTCGATGTCGTGTGGCTGTCGCCGATCTACGCATCCCCGCACGACGACAACGGTTACGACATCAGCGACTACCGGCGCATCGACCCGCTCTTCGGCACGTTCGACGACTTCGACGAGCTGCTCGCGGGTCTGCACGAGCGGGGGATCAAGCTGGTGATGGACCTCGTGGTCAACCACACGTCCGACGAGCACCCCTGGTTCGTCGAGTCCGCGTCCAGCCGCGACAGCCCCAAGCGCGACTGGTACTGGTGGCGGCCCGCGCGCGACGGTGCGCAGCCGGGGGCACACGGAGCCGAGCCGACCAACTGGGGATCCTTCTTCTCCGGGTCCGCCTGGCAACTGGACGAGCAGACCGGCGAGTACTACCTGCATCTGTTCTCGCGCAAGCAGCCGGACCTCAACTGGGAGAACCCCGAGGTGCGCGACGCGGTCTACGACATGATGAACTGGTGGCTCGATCGCGGCGTCGACGGCTTCCGGATGGACGTGGTCAACTTCCTCTCGAAGGATGTCTCGCTCCCCGACGGCGTCATCCCTCCGGGCGGCCTCTACGGCGAGGCGTACCCGTTCTTCGCGCAGGGGCCGCGCATCCACGAGTTCCTGCACGAGATGCACGAGCGGGTCTTCGCCGGCCGTGAGGACCGCTACCTGACCGTCGGCGAGATGCCCGGGGTCGACATCCCGGAGGCCCGGCGGTTCACCGACCCGGCCCGCGGCGAGCTCGACATGGTGTTCCAGTTCGAGCACGTCGACCTCGATCACGGCCCCGGCGGCAAGTGGGACCATCGACCGGCGACCGTGCTCGACCTCAAGCGCAACCTCGCGCAATGGCAGGAGGGTCTGCTCGACACCGGGTGGAACAGCCTGTACTGGAACAACCACGACCAGCCCCGGGTGGTCAGCCGGTTCGGCGACGACGGGGAGCACCGGGTCGCCTCGGCGAAGGCGCTCGGCACGGTGCTGCACCTGCTGCGCGGCACCCCGTACGTCTACCAGGGCGAGGAGCTCGGGATGACGAACGTGCCGTTCGACACGATCGACGACTTCCGCGACATCGAGACCCTCAACCACTACGCCGAAGCCGTGGACCTGCTCGGTCGCCCGGCCGACGAGGTGCTGGCGGCGCTGCGCCGCACCAGCCGGGACAACGCGCGCACGCCGATGCAGTGGACCGACGGCCCGCACGCCGGATTCACGACCGGCGAGCCATGGATCACCGTGAACCCGAACTCCACCGTGGTCAACGCCGCAGCCGAGCGTGCCGACCCCGACTCGGTGTTCGCGCACTACCGCGCCCTGATCGACCTGCGGCACCGGTCGCACGTCGTCGCCTCGGGCGGCTTCGAGCTCGTGCTCCCCGATCATGAGCAGATCTTCGGGTACGTGCGCGCTCTCGACGACGACGCGCTCCTCGTGCTGGTGAACCTGAGCGGCACGGTAGCCGTGTACGACCCGGCGGACCTCCCCGGCTGGGAGGCGGCGACGGTGGTGCTCGCCTCCGGCGGCGACGGGCCGGCCGGGCTCACGGGCGCCGTGCAGCCGTGGGAGGCTGTGGTCCTCCAGCGCTGAGCCGGCCGATCGTTCGGCCGCACCGTCCGCTCGCGCGCGGAGGAACCGGTGACCCCTTGCACCCGACCGTGGTCGGGTGTGGGATGGGCGCACGACGCGGGAGGCGATCATGGGTGATTTCGTGGCGAGGGCCGAGGTGACGGTGCGGGCGCCGCGCGCGGCGGTCTGGCGGGTGCTGACCTCCGACGGCGCGCATCCCGAGATCATGTTCGGCGCCGAGATCCGCTCCGACTGGCGACTCGGATCGACCATCACCTGGAGCGGGGAATGGAACGGTCGCGCCTTCCAGGACCACGGCCGGGTCATCGAGCTGGAGGACCGCGAGGATCCGTGGCGCATCGTGCTCACGCACTTCAGTCCGCTGTCGGGCCTGCCGGACGAGCCGGAGAACTACCACACGCTCCGCTTCGAGCTGGAGGAGACGGCGGCGGGGACCGTGCTCACGCTCGATCAGGACAACAACCCCACCCGGGAGGCCGCCGAGCACTCGCAGCGGAACTGGGCGCAGATGCTCGACGGCGTCCGGTCGGTGGCCGAACGGGACGCCGGAGAGGAACGGGTCGCCGGAGCCGAACAGGACTCCTGAGCAGGGTCAGTCGCCCAGGGCCTCGCGCAGGGCGGCGTCGAGGACGAGGTCGAAGGCGGCCACCGTCGCCGTGCGATCGCCGGTCAGCAGGAAGCCGAATTGCAGCCCGGCCGCCGCGTCCACCAGCGCGTGCGCCAGGACGCCGGCCCGCCGGCTCTCGACCCCCTGCCTCTTGAGCCAGGCGCGCACCGTCTCGCGCCACTCGGTGAAGGCGGTCGTGATGCGCTCGCCCAGGTCCGGCTCGATCGGCTCGAGCACGCCGGCCTCGAACTGCAGACGCAGGCCGGTCCGATTGCCGTCGCGCAGCGAGTGACGGAACGCCTGGCGGTACCAGTCGCGGAACTGCTCGCGATCGAACGACGGGATGTCGAACCCGATCTGCGACTCGGTCTGCTGCCGCACGCCCTCCTCGAGGATGGCGTCGATCATCTCCTGCCGGGAGCCGAAGTGGTAGACGAACGAGTACGTGCTGACGCCGAGTGCGTTCGCGAGGCTGCGGAACGTCATGCGGGAGAGCGGCTCGGTGGCCACATGGTCCATGATGCGGCTGAGGAGCTCCGGTTTCCGTGTCGGATCAGGTGTGCGTCCCACGCGCTAACGATAACGGAGTTTTCGTCATTTGTGCGGGGGAATTCGACGGCCTGCGGCAGCGGGGATCAGTGCCCGGCACCGCCTCCGCCGCCTTGGCCGCCGCCTCCGCCGTTGCCCTGGCCCCCGCCCTGAGCGCCGCCGTTTCCGCCGCCGGTCCCGGTCCCGGTGCCGGTCCCCGGCTGAGCGGGCGCGGTGGGCGTCGCCGGCTTCGGCGCCGGCGCCTCGTACACGTACTTCGAGGGAGGCGACGGGAAGGCGCTGCCTCCGTACGCGGCGTTGAGGGCGGCCACGATCGGCTTGACGATGGAGAACTTGACGTTGCCTCCGCCGACCCCGTTGAAGCTCTGACTGCGCAGGGCGACGGCTCCTTCCACATTCCCGACCCAGGTCGCTTGGGCGGTCTTGGTGGTGGAGGTCACCAGCCAGTTCTCGAGCGAGTCGTCTGTCGTGCCGGTCTTGCCGAAGATCGGGACGCCGTCGCCGGGGTTCGCGGACGCCGCCGTTCCGCCGCCGCGGAGAACACCCTGGAGTGCGTAGATGGCGGCCGCGGCCACTCCCGGATCGATCGGCGTCGGCGAGCACGTGCTCTTGGGGACCGCGTGCTCGCTGCCATCCGCGTCGACGATCTTGTCGATGGCGATCGGACTGCACGCGACGCCGTTGTTGGCGATGCCCGCGTACGCGGTCGCCATCGTCAGCGGCGCGATGTAGTTGGTCCCGAGCACCGACGACGGGTTCGCACGGAACGGGTTGATCGACTCGTCGGCGCCGTGCACGAGCAGGTCCTGCGCGCGTTGCTTGATGCCGCAGAGATCGAGCTGCGTGGCCATCTTCGCGAAGATCGTGTTGATGGACTGGGCGGTCGCGTTCATCACGGTGGTGCTGCCGACCGTCTCGCCCTCGTCGTTCGCCACGTTCCAGGGCTGACCGCCGATGTCGGCGCACGGGTCGCTCTCGTGGAACGCGCTCTGCGGGAAGCTGTGCTGGGTGCCGCTCACCGTCTGGTAGAGCGAGTGGCCCTCCTGCAGCCACTCGAGCAGGTCGAACGCCTTGTACGACGAACCGGTCTGGAACCCTTGGGAACCGCCGTAGTCGCTGTCCGTGTTGTAGTTGACGGCGGTGGTCCCCGGCGCCGGTTGCGCCGTGTTGTCGTACGGCCGGTTCTGCACCATCGTGATCACCCGCCCGCTGCCGACCTCCACCGATACATTGGAGGCGCCCAGATCGAGACGCGGACTGGTGGGCGGGATGTAGGCGCTGAGAGCGGACTGCGCCGAGTGCTGCAGATCGAGGTTCAGGGTCGTGTAGATCTTGAGCCCGCCACGGGTGAGGAAGCTGGAGCGCTCGTCATCCGTCTTGCCGAAGGTCGGATCCTTCTCGATGATCCGCTCGACGTAGTCGCAGAAGAACGCCGCGTTGTACTGTTGCGCCGTCATGCACCCGTTCTGCACGGGGGTGATCTTGGGTTCGACAGGCGTCGCCTTGGCCGCGTCGTGCTCCGCCTGGGTGATCTTGCCGTTGACCAGCATCCGGTCGAGCACGTAGTTGCGGCGGTCGAGGGTGGCCTTGTACCCGTTGGCCGCGCCGTTCTCTTTACTGTCCGGCTGGTCGATGCGCAGGTTGTCCGGGTTGTTCAGGATGGCGATGAGTGTCGCAGCCTGCTGCAGGTTCACGTCTTTCGCGGAGACGCCGAAGTAGTACGCCGCGGCGGACTGCACCCCGTAGACGCGGCCGCCGAAGAGGGCGATGTTCAGGTAGCTCTGCAGGATCTCGTTCTTCGAGTACTCCTTCTCGAGCCCGATGGAGTAGCGCATCTCCTTGAGCTTGCGTACCGGGTCGACCTCGGTGGCGTCGTTGTAGCAGGCCCTGTAGGCCGCGAGCTGCTTCTTCTGCACCTCGGCGGAGGCGGTCAGATCAGGCTGCTTGTTCTCGCAGCGCTGCACGAGGATGTTCTTCACGTACTGCTGGGTGATGGAGGACCCGCCCTGCACCGACTTGTGCAGAGCCGTGAGCACGGCGCCGCGCAGCGTGCCCGTCACATCGATCCCGCCGTGCTCATAGAAGCGCGGATCCTCGGTGGCGATGGCCGCATCCTTGAGGTTCTGCGAGATCGCGTCCCAGCCCACCTCGACCCGGTTCTGCGAGTAGAAGCTCGCGATCGGCACCGGCTGGCCGTTGGAGGTGGCGTACATCGTCGATGCCTGCGCCAGCGGCTCGACCTTGATGTACTCCGGGAGGCCGTCGAACACGCCGATGGTCGAGTCCGCGGCGGAGCCGGTGAGGGCGACGGCCGGGGTGACGGCCGCCGCGGCGAGGACTCCCGCGATGCCGCTCAGCGCGACGAATCCGACGAGCGCAGGCGCCCACTTCCATCTTCTGCGTGTCGTCGAGGCCATGCGCGTCATGATACGCGCGGCGTCCCGCACCTTCGCCGAGGCAGACGCTCAGATTCCGGAGAGGCGACGGGACGGCCCGTGGCGGGGATGACGAGATGCGCGCGTGCCAGCGGGGACGGCGCACCCGACGCCTGAGCATGCTCGCAGGAAATGCCCTCACGGGTCGGACCTGCTGTGGCGTCAGCGCGCTCGCATCCGCCGGGGAACGATCAGGCCGCGCCGCGCAGTTTGTCGCAGAGGGCCGCCAGCGTCTCCAGCTCGTCGGGATCGAGCCGTCCACCGACACGGTCGGTGATCGTCTTCATGTGCTCCACCGCCACGCTGCGGAACATCTCGAACCCGGTGTCGGTGAGCATGATCAGGGTGCCCCGCGCATCGACGGGGTCGGGGCACTTGGCGACCAGTCCGCGGGCCACGAGGCGGTCGACCAGCCGGCTGACGCTGGGCTGGGTGAGGAGCACGTGCTTGTTGAGGTCGCGCAGTCGCAGTCGGCGGTCCGGCTGGCGGGAGAGGTTGAACAGCACGTCGTACTCGTTGAACGAGATGTCCTTGGTGGGGAACTCCGTGGCGAGGGAGCGCATGACGGCCACCTGGGCGCGGAAGAGCGATTCCCACGCCGTGACGGCGGTGATGCGGTGTCGGGCGGGAGCCGTCCCGGTGGCGCTGCTGCTCATGACGCCTGCCTTCCCTGTTCGAGCGCGACTCAATGCATTCGCATCTTCTCATCATCCGCCGACAGCGCCATCCGTGCCAGCACGGCAGGAATCGGGACCGACGAGAGGGGGGACCGAGAGGGGGGACCGAGAGGGGAAGGAGAGGACGGGGAGACAGATTGAGGGCCGGCCGCAGAGGCTAGCGGCCGGCCCTCTCCCTTGCACCAAGAGTGTCCTGCAATCACATTCCGCGATGGCTGCCACAGCAAACAACCATTGCTCTTGAACTATATAACGAAGTGGTAACGGGATCTAGTTATCAAGTCGTTATTTTTGCTGCGAGTTCGCTATGTGCCGATGCGGAGGCGCTCAGTTCAGGGTGAACGTCTGCGCCGGGGCTCCGTTGCAGTCCCAGATCCGCAGCTGCGTGCCGTCGGCGGTCGCCCCGTTCGGCGCGTCCAGGCAGTAGCCGGACGCGGGGTTGCGCAGAGCGCCGTTCGCCTGCGGGACCCAGTGCTGGCCGCCGACCCCGTTGCAGTCGTGCAGCTGGACGCCCGCCCCCATCGTCGTCGAGTTGTCGATGACATCGAGGCAGCGACCGATCGTCCGGACGCTCTGGTCGGCGGGGGAGTACGTCCACTGCTGGTCGCGCGCCTCCGCGTTGCCGCCCGGTGCGCCGGTGACGATGTTCTGGCAGGTCCAGAGCTGCACGCGCTGGTTGTTCACATCCAGATCGTTTCCGGCGACATCGACGCACTTCGACGCGGCGCCGGAGACCGGGTGCAGGATCGGCGTGGTGATCGTGAACTTCTGCGCGGCGGCGCCATTGCAGGTCCAGATGCGCAGAGGCGTGCCGTTGGCCGTGTTGCCGTTCGGCGCGTCGAGGCACAGGCCCGAGGCGGGGTTCTTGATCGAGCCGTCCGCCTGCGGGAGCCACTGCTGGCCGGCGACCCCGTTGCAGTCGTAGAGCTCCACGCCGGTGCCGAGGGTGGTGACGTTGCCGTCGACGTCGAGGCAGCGGCCGAGGGTGCTCAGCGTCCCCTCTCCGATGATGCTGCCCGCCCAGTGCTGGTCCGCCGCCAGGTCGCGGCAGTCCCACAGCTGGACGACGGCGAGGTTGCCCCCGGTGTCGTCGCCAGCGACGTCGACGCACTTGCCTCCGGGCCCGACGATCGCACGGCCGGGGCCGCCTCCCGTGCTGACGCCGTCGTAATGCTGCGCCACGATGTTGGCCTGGACGGCGTCCTCGGCGGCGTTGGTCGCGTAGCCGGTGGTCATGACGCCCTCGAAGAACGACTGGGTTCCGCGGTTGGAGTTGTCGCCGCCGGCGCCGAGTCCGATCGAGCCTTCGAGCTTCATCGGCTTCCACGTGCTCCCGAATCGGTCGACCCCGTCGGGGAGGGCGCCGTCGTACCAGGTCGAGAGTGCGCCGGACTGGGAGTTCCCGCCCTTCAGGGCGAAGGTGTTCACGCCGTTGTTCTTGAGCACGGCGGTGACGAACTTCGACGCGTTGCCCTGATTGGGCGTCCAGACGGCGGTCTTGCCCTGGAAGACGCCCTCCTCCAGATCGGCCTGCACCCACGGGCCGTGACCGGTCGCTCCCTTCGCGCCGAGGGTGGAGAGGTTGAGCGTGTCCATGTGGCCGGCGCCGGTGTCGACGGTGTCGGTCTCGACGTTCCCGAAGTCGGAGCAGCAGGCGCTGTTCACGTTCGTCCCGCTGGCGACCTCGTACATCGACTCGGGGTTCGCGCCCCGCGCCGTCCCGATCGTCACGGTGCTGGAGCGCCGGTACGCGACGCCCGGCGGCAGGTAGAGGCCGTAGGCCTTGGTGCCGCCGACCGTGATCGGCAGGGCGGCCGCGTTCGCGGGGGCGTTGGCCGCGCCTTGCTCTCCGGCGGGCGCCGGCGTGAGGTCGTTGTGGTTCGCCGACTGGTCGTAGACGATTGGGATGGCGCAGCTGGTCCCGGCGCAGAACGCGTCCTGCTGCGAGGCGTCGGCGTAGCCGCCCGCGGAGAGCAGGCCGATGTTCCGCGTGGCGCCGTCGGAGGCGCGCTTCACCTGGTACAACGGGCCGTTGTAGGCCGAGTAGAGCGCGCGCGCCGGGCTGTAGGCGGCCACGCACGGCGTGCCCGCCGTCGCGTAGATGTCGCACGGCCCGGTGCCGGCCGCCTCGGCGGGGGAGGCGGTGGCGAGCGGCGCGGTCAGAAGCGCGAGGACGAGGGCCAGGAGGCCGAGCGCCGCTGTGAGCGGCCGCCTGCTGGTCGGTGGGTTCGCGGTGTGCACGTGTGTCCATCCTTTCGAGCGTCGTTGCTGTCGGATGCGATCCAGTCAATCGTTAAAGCACGGCGATCGTCACGCGGTCCCTTCGAATGATCCTCAGTGCTTAATCGTTAAAACATCGATCGCACTCAGGACTATAGAGGACGGCGACGCGCGAGGGAAGATCCCCTCGGCGGGGAGAGCCCGCTCGCCGGAGAACCAGTCAGACGGGCAGGACGGCCGCCTCGTCGGCCGTGGAGTCCAGCGGCTGGCAGCCGCAGGACTGCCGGAGCACCAGCTCGACATCGACGACGTGCCGGCGCCAGCCTCCCTCGTCGCCGGCCATGATCTCGAACAGCCGGGCAGTGGCCAGACGCGCGAGCCGCTGAGCCGGCACCCGCACGGTGGTGAGGCTGGGGGTGGTGACGCGGGCGAGGCCGAAGTCGTCGAATCCCGCGATCGAAAGGGCTCCCGGCACGTCGACGCCCGCGGCCCGCAGCGTCGTCAGCGCCCCGAAGGCCATGTCGTCGTTGGCGGCGACCAGGCCGTCGATCCTCTGGATGCCCGAGCCCAGGCCGCGGATGGCGGCGGCGCCGGACTCCTCGCTCAGGTCGCCTTCCACGATCTGGGCGTCGCGCTCGAGTCCGTGCGCGCTCACCGCGTCCAGGAAGCCGTCGCGGCGGTCGACACCGGTCTGGTGATCGAGGGTGCCGGTGAGGTGCAGCAGCCGGCTGCGCCCGTGCGCGACGATGAGATGCTCGGTGATGGCGCGGGAGGCGGCACGGTCGTCGACGCCGACCGTGATGGCGGCGGGCAGGTAGGGGAAGCTGCCGATCATCACCACGGGCAACCCGCTGTCGATCAGGCGCTCGACGGTCGGATCCTCGATCGCCGCGCTGGTCAGGATGGCCCCGTCGGCGCTGTGGGAGCGCATCACGCGCTCGTATGCCGCGAGGCCGTGATCGTTGTCGGGGTTGGTGGAGACGAGCAGCTGGACGTCGTGCTCGTTCGCGACGGACGAGGTGCCCTCCAGCACGTGCATGAAGTAGCTGTGGCCGAACACGTGGGTCGCCGTGGTGGGCACGATCAGGGCGATCGTGCCCGCGTGCTGGTTGCGGAGCGCGCGAGCGGCGGAGCTGGGGACGTAGCCGAGCTCGCGCGCGGCCTCCTGGATCGTCTTGCGGGTGTCGACGCCGATGCGCGGGTTGTCCGCGAGCGCCATCGAGACGGCGGACGGCGTCACGCCGACCTTGTCGGCGATGTCTCTGAGGGTGACGCGTCGCATCCGCCCGCGATCCACCATTCCTCGACTCCTCCCGCGCCCGGACGATCCCGAGTGCTCCTTACCGTAGCTCATGCCTCAGGCGCCGCCGGCCTCCTCCCGCCCGGTCACGATCGACCGGATCACGGCCACCGGGAGCTTGGGCCTGCGGTCCTCCGTGAGCAGCCCGTTCGCCTCCTGCATCGTGTCGGTCAGCTGCGTGTAGCAGGTGCCCGCGAGCACGGTGCTGGACCGCAGCGCGCCGTAGAGTCCACGGAGCGCGCCCTCGAACTGCTCGGCGGTCGTGGCGGTGGAGTAGCCCCAGCTGTCGTCGGGCGCGTTCGTCCGGTCCGGCTGGAACTCGACACCGCCGAACTCGGTCAGCATGAGCGGCGCCGACGGGTCGAACGCGTCGGTGAGCACCATCGCGCGCCCGGCCGGGCCGACGCCGGTGCGCAGGGCGGCCGCGGCCGCCGCGTCGCGGTAGCGGTCGCGCACCGTGTCCGGGTCGTGGTCGTAGTCGTGGACGCTCAGGATGTCCGACTCCAGGTGCTCCCACCCGTCGTTGGAGATCACCGGCCTGGTCGGGTCGATGGCACGGGTGAGCTGCACGAGGGCGCGGGCGAACGCCTGCTGGGCCGGGTCCGCCGCGACGTCCTGGATCCCCCAGCTCTCGTTCATCGGCACCCACGTGACGATCGAGGGATGCGACCGGTCGCGGTCCAGCGCCTCCAGCCACTCCCGGGTGAGCCGCTCGACCGCGGTCGGCGAGAAGCGATAGGCCGCAGGGGCCTCGCCCCAGAGCAGCAGCCCGAGCCGGTCCGCCCAGTACAGGAACCGCGGGTCCTCGATCTTCTGGTGCACGCGGGCGGCGTCGAAGCCCAGCGAGAGGATGAGCTCGACCTCCTCGCGGAGCGCGGCCTCGCTCGGTGCGGCCAGGTGCGATTGCGGCCAGTAGCCCTGGCTGAGCACGGAGCGCAGATCCCGTGGGAGGCCGTTGAGCACGAAGTGCCCGTCGCGGACGCCGGTCGTGCGCAGGCCGAGGTAGCCGGCCACGGCGTCGATCGGCCCGGGCTCGTCCTCCCCCTCGTCGGCGCCCTCGAGCACGACGCCGACGTCGATGAGCCGCGGCGACTCCGGCGTCCACAGGATCCCCTCCCTGTCCTGCCCGTTGAGCAGGCGCGGGATGGTGACGGTGCCGGTGTGGCGCTGCGCGGACACGGCGGTGGTGGTCGCGGCGATCCGCTCGTCCCCGTCGAACAGCTCGACGCGGCAGCGCGTGCCGGGTGCCGGCGGGCGGTTGAGCCGGATCTCGTAGGCGACCGCGCCGCGGGGGAGGTCGGTGCTGAACTGGAGCTGCTCGACGAACGTCGCCGGGGTGGCCTCGAGCCAGACCGGCTGCCAGATCCCGGTCGTGCGCCGGTACCAGATGACGTGGGCGTCCTCCTGCCAGTCCTGCTTGCCGCGCGGCTGCTCGACGTCGGCCGCGCGGTCCTCCGCCCGCACCACCACGTGCTGCTCCCGGCCCGGGCGGAGCGCATCGGCGATGTCGAACGCGAAGGGCGTGTGGCCGCCCTCGTGCTCGCCGACGAACCGTCCGTTGACCCACACCCGAGCCCGGTAGTCGACCGCGCCGAACCGCAGATGCAGGCGCGGCCTCTCCTCGCCGTAGCCGGCTTCGAGGACGGTGTCCCAAGCGATTGTCCGCTGGTACCAGACGACGTCGTGGAAGCGGTCGTCGGCCACGCCCGATGCGGCGCTCTCGGGAGGGAAGGGGACGACGATCGTGCGGTCGAGGCGGTGGCCCGGGTCGAACCAGGACTCCCGCTCGCCCACCTCGGCGTCGTCGTGCGCGAACCCCCACTCGCCGTCCAGCGGCGCCCAGTGCTCACGCAACAGGGTGGGCCGGGGACGCGCGACCTCCTGGCGCCCGGCGCGCAGCGGCGCGCTCACTGGACACCCTCCGCGGGGGAGATGCGTGCGGCGTCGCGCGGGAACGCGCCGGCGGCGACCGTCGCGGTGCGACTCAGCGTGCCGTCGGGCTCCTCGGCCAGCTCGAACAGCCCCATCCGGCGGAAGAACGGCGTCAGTCCGCGCCCCGTCTCGGCGAAGGTCTCGGCGGTCGCATCGGTCGACGTCTCGGGGTCGAGCACGAACTCCTCCACGTTGCGTCCACCGGACGCGTACGACCAGTCGACGAAGTCGAGCAGGGGCCACCAGGTGAGCCCGCGCACGTCCATCCCCTCCTGGTGGAGGTCGTGGACGGTCGCGGCCGCAGCCTCGAGCCAATCGCGGCGCACCTCGGCGCTTCCCTCGATGCTGGTTTCGGTGACGAGCATGGGCAGATCGTAGCGTGCGCTCCACTCGGTGAGGACCGCACGCAGCCCCGTGCTCCACCGGTTGGCGGTCACCTGGCGCACCGCGCCGTCGGCGATCTGCAGCACACGGGGTGTGAGGTCGGGGTAGTAGTTGACGCCGAGCAGGTCGATCTCGGCCGCACCCGTGTGCAGTTCGGCGAGGTGCTCCGGGGCGGCGCCGTGCTCGCGCACCCACGCCTCCAGCGGATGCCGGTCGCCCACGCGGCCGAGCACCAGGTCGGTGGGGAGCGTCGCGAGGGAGCGCAGCAGTGCGACCTCGTCGCGCAGGGCCGACTCGCCGGTCTCGTAGATGGTCGAGGCCTCCACGTGCACGATCACCACGTCGGGGTTCGCCGCCCGTGCGGCCGCGATGGCGCGCTGCACACCGCGGGCGATGCCCACGGTCACCGTGGTCCAGCCGTCCCACCCGGTGAGCGCGGGAGGCCAGACGCCGCGCAGTCCGCAGAACGACGCGGTGGTGAGCGGCTCGTTGAGCGGCGTGAGGTGGTCGACCACCCCGCGGTAGCGCTCGGCGAAGGCGCCGGCGAACTCCGCGAGGGCATCCGGGAAGCCAGGGTCTGCGAAGGAGCCGTCCAGCCAGGTGGGGGTCCCGTAGTGCACCAGGTCGGCGATCACGGTGAGACCCTCCTCCTGCACGGCGTACGCGATCCGCTCGTCGAGGACGCTCCAGTCGAAGCGCCCCGGGGCGATGTGCACGAGCGGCCAGCTGACCCCGTAGCGCAGGCCGGTGGCGCCGAGGGCCGCGGCGGAGGCGATGTCCGAGCGCCAGTTCGTGTCATGGGCGGTGAGCTCGAACTCGTTGAGCGGACCCATCGAGGACCCGGGGGCGGGGTAGACGCAGGTGTCCTCGATCCCGATCAGCCAGTGCAGGCGGTCGTGCGGGAAGCCGGCGATGTGTGTCGTCACTTGAGTCCTGTCGTTGCGACGCCCGCGACGAAGTATCGCTGGGCGAGGAAGAATGCGATCGCGATGGGGAGCAGGGAGATCACGGCCCCGGCCATCAGGACCGCGTGGTCTGTCACGTGCTGGCCGCCGAAGAGGGCGAGGCCTGCGGGTAGCGTCCGCATCTCTGGTGTGCTGGTGACCACCAGCGGCCAGAGCAGGTCGTTCCAGAGGGCCGTGAAGTTGAGCACCGCCACGGTGGCGATGGCGGGCTTCGCCAGCGGAAGGATGATCTGCCAGTAGATCCGGAAATGGCCGGCGCCGTCGATCCGTGCCGCCTCGTCGAGCTCGCGCGGGATCGAGACGAAGAACTGCCGGAAGAGGAAGATGCCGAACGCGCTGGTCGCGCGCGGGATGATCAAGCCCTGGTAGCTGTTCAGCCACTGCAGGTGGAAGAGCTCGACGAAGACCGGGATCAGCGTCACCTGGAACGGCACCATCAGCGTGATGAGCACCAGCCAGAAGGCGATGGTCCGCCCGCGGAAGTCGATCCGCGCGAGCGCGTAGGCGCACATCGAGTCGAACAGCAGGGTCAGCAGGGTCGTGATGCCGGCGAAGACGATGGTGTTGAACACCAGCAGCAGGAACGGGAGCTGCTCCCACACGCCCTGGTAGCCGTGCAGCGTCCACTCGGTCGGGAACAGGCTCGCCGGGTTGCCGAACAGGTCGCGCTCGGTGCGGAACGAGGTCGAGAGCATCCAGATGAACGGCACCAGGGCGAAGATCAGACCCACTCCGACGAAGACCCAGCGGGAGACCGCGCCGAGCGTCGACGGGGCGTCGCGCCGCCGCGAGCGGCGCTCGGAGGCCCGGCCCGACGGCCGGCGGAGGGTTTCAGTCGACATCGTTGTACCTGAAGATTCTGAGTTGGAGGGCGGAGATGACCACGATCACCAGGAACAGCGCCCACGAGATCGCGGCCGCGTAGCCGGTCTGGAAGTTGACGAAGCCCTCGCGGAACAGCATGGTGACCAGCGTGTCCGTCGAGAACAGCGGACCGCCGCCCGTCATCACGTAGACGAGGTCGAAGAGCTGGAACGACTGGATCGTCATGATCAGCGTGCCGAAGAGCATGGTCGGGCGCAGTGCGGGCAGCGTGATGTAGCGCAGCAGCGCCCAGGAGCCGGCGCCGTCCAGCCGCGCTGCCTCGTACCGCTCGGCGGGCACGCCCTTCAGCCCGGCGATCAGGATGATCATGACGAATCCGGCGTTCTTCCAGATGTTCACGAAGATGATCGTCGGCAGCGCCAGCTCCGGCGACTGCAGGAAGCCGACGTTCCCCAGCCCCAGGGACGAGGTGATCGCGCCGACCAGCCCGAGTTCGGGGTCGAGCAGGAAGCGCCAGACCAGTCCGATCGACGTCAGCGAGACGACGGTGGGGAAGAAGAAGGCCGAACGGATGATGCGGGTGCCCAGGCCGTCGCGGGCGAGGGCGAGGGCGAGCGCCAGACCCAGCACGACGATCCCGGCGACCGAGATCACCGTGATCTCGATCGTGTGCAGCAGCGCGCCCCAGAACTTCGGGTCCTGGGTCAGCGCGATGTAGTTGCCGAGTCCGACCCACGGCTGGTCGTCGGCGCCGATCGTCCACTCGTGCAGGCTGTACCAGAACGAGACCAGGATCGGCCAGAGGACGAAGACGCCCAGGATGAGGAAGCTCGGAGCGAGGAACAGCAGGGCGGGGGAGAGGCGGAACCGGCGACGTCTCCGCTGCGCTCCGGGGACCCCGGTCCGGGAGCCGTCGAGCGGCTCCCGGACCTTCGTCAGAACGGTCATTTGGCGGAGCAGCCCGTCAGGTCGTCGATGGTCGCGGAGGCATCCTTGGTGCCCTGCGCCACCGAGGTGCCGCGGGTCAGGTTGCCGATCAGCGGCACGTAGCCGTCGGAGTCGACCTTGGTCGCGTTCGGCACCTGCGGCAGGTAGAGCCGGGAGCCGGGCACCTGCGCCGTGAACACCGACACCACCGGGTCGGCCTTGAGGTCGGCATCGTCGGCGAGATCGGTCCGCAGCGACGGGAATCCGGTCGCCAGCGAGAACTTCTTCTGCGCCGTCTTGCCGGTCCAGTAGGCGAGGAACTCCTGCGCCTCCTTCGGGTGCTTGCTCTTGGCCGAGATCGCGAGCGGGGCGGTCGAGCCGAGGGTCACCGGCTTGCCGGCGGAGTCGAGCGGCACGGAGATGATGCCCAGGTCGATCCCGGCCTTCTTGTATCCGGGTGCAGCCCAGGGGCCGTTGATCTCCATCGCGGCCTTGCCGGCCGAGAACAGCGCGTCGGCCTCGGCGCCGGTGAGCCCGACCGGGGAGATCTTGTCGTTGACGACGAGGTCGACCCACGGCTTCAGGCTGTTCTGGCCCTTCTCGCTGTCGAGCACGCTGCAGTTCTTGCTGTCGACGATGTCGCCGCCCTCGAGCCACTGCAGCACGGGCCACATCTGGATGGTGTTGTTGTCGGCGAGGACGAGACCGTAGGTGTCGCCGCTGGTCAGCTTCTTCGCCGCCGCCTTGAACTCGTCGACCGTGGTCGGCGGAGTGACGCCGGCGGCGGTGAAGAGCGCCTTGTTGTAGTAGAGGCTGAGCGTCGCGTAGTTCGCGGGCACGGCGTAGAGCTTCTTGTCGTACGTGAACTCGTCGACCAGGGCCGGAGCGAAGTCGTCGACGTTGATCGCGCTGTCGCCCGAGCCGGTGAGGGTGAGGGGCAGGACCGACTTGGTCTTGACGTACTGCGCGATGACGTTGGGGTCGGAGGCGGGTGCGGCGATGTCGGGGCCCTGGCCGGTCATCCACGCCGACGGCAGCTTCTGCTGGATGGTGTCCCACGGCTCCGCCGACATCGTGACCGTGATCCGCTTCTGCGAGGCGTTGAAGTCCTTGACGATCTGCTCGTAGCCGGGGGCGTCGCCGCCGGTGAATCCGGTCCAGACGGACAGCTTGACGGGGCCGGAGGAAGTGCCGCCGCCGCTGGAGCAGCCGGTGGCGAGCAGTCCGACCGCCGCAGCGACGGCCACGACGGCGAGCTGTTTCTTGTAGTGCATGGAGACTCTCCCTTGAGCGATGGGTAACGATGCTCGGATTGAGTGCTTCATCGTTAAAGCAGATCGTAGACGACGGACGGCATGGAACGCAATCCATGCTTCTCCGTCTTGGTCGCCGACGGGCGCGGCGGTCAGGCGGCGGGCGCCGGCGCAGGCGCCTCCCGCCGCAGGTGCAGCAGCGGGAACGGCCGCCCTTCGCCGTCGAGCTCCGATCGGCCGGTCTGGACGAACCCCTTGGCGGCGTAGAAGGCGCGGCCGCTCGCGTTGTCCTCGTTCACGTCGACGCGGAGCACGGGATGCTCGGCCGCGACGCCCTCCAGCAGCCGGGTGCCGATCCCCGAGCCGTGCCGGGCGGGGTCGACGAAGAGCATGTGGATCTCGCCGTCGTCCTGGGCGAGGAACCCGACGGGGTCGCCGTCGCGCTCGGCCACCCGCAGATCGGTCATCTGCGGCAGGTACTGCGCCACCATCCCCTCGTACCAGTCGATGTCGGCGGGGGTGAGGAAGTGGTGCGTGGCCTCCACGGCCTGTCGCCAGATGGCCAGCAGGACGGAGTGGTCGGCGGTGCGGGCGGGGCGGATCTCGAGAGGCACGGAGTCCACGCTAGCGAAGATCCTCCGCGCGCTGGACACGGTGCTCGGGATCGAATACTCTAAGCAAAGTATTCGGAGGTGAGCAATGTCGAAGCGCGCGATCGCGAACCCGCTGGCGCTGGCCGTCCTGGCCTGCCTGTGGGAAAAGCCGATGTATCCCTACGAGATGCAGACGACCATGCGAGAGCGCGGCAAAGAGGACAGCATCCGGCTGAACTTCGGCTCCCTCTACGCGGTCATCAAGTCGCTGCTGAAGCACGGGTTCGTCGAGATCGCGCAGACCGAGCGCGAAGGCAATCGCCCCGAGCGCGTCGTCTACCAGATCACCGAGGCCGGGCGCCGGGAGGCCGTCGACTGGCTCGGCGACCTCATCGCCGTCCCGGTGAAGGAGTATCCGGCCATCGAGACCGGGCTCTCCCTGCTCCCGATGCTGCCGCCGGCCGCCGCCGCCCACCTCCTGGAGCAGCGACTCGAACGGCTGGACGCCGACATCGCCGAGCGCCGTGCGCTCGCGGAGTCCAGCGGCCCGGCGCTCCCCGAGCTGTTCATGATCGAATTCCGCTACCGGCAGGCCGTGCTCGACGCCGAGCGCGCCTTCGTCGCCGACCTGCTGGCGCGGCTGCGCGCCGGGACGGTCGGCGGCTACGAGTGGTGGGAGCAGCTGCACGTGCTGCTCGAATCGGGCCTCAGCATGGCCGAGATCCAGCAGAGGATCGCGGCCGGCGCCTTCGGTGAGGAGGTGGCCGACCTGCTGGGGAACTGAACACCGCGGCACCCGCCGCACGCAGAACGATGGCCGAGGAGCGGCAACTCCCCGGCCATCGAGAAACCTTCAGTCGTTCCGTACGGAACCTGCGTCAACAGTCACCGAGGGTCGTATCGATGATATCGCCCGCTTCGGTGACCTCACAGAGAGGAAGCCATCGTGGCCTCATCCACCGGTCCGGCGCTCGCCGCCGACCAGCTCGTCAAGTCCTACCCCGGAGGGCGGGGAGCCCCGCCGGTCCGCGCTCTCGACGGCCTCGACTTCACGGTCGAACCGGGAACCGTCTTCGGCCTGCTCGGCCCGAACGGCGCCGGCAAGTCCACCACCATGAAGGTCCTGTCGACCCTCGCCCGCGCCGATTCCGGCCGAGCCTTCGTCGCCGGGATCGACGTCGCGCGGCATCCCGCGCGCGTGCGCCGCGCCATCGGGTTCGTCGCACAGAAGGCCGTCTCCGACCCGATGGACACGGGCCTCGAGAACCTCGTCCTCGCCGGCCGGCTGCAGGGCATGAGCGGACGGGACGCCCGAGGCCGTGCCCGCGAGCTGCTGGAGCGCTTCGGGCTGACCGGGCACGCCGGCCGACAGGTCAAGACCTACTCCGGCGGCATGGCGCGCAAGCTCGATGTCGCTCTCGGCCTCATGCACCGCCCGCAGGTGCTCTTCCTCGATGAGCCGACCACCGGTCTCGACCCGGAGGCGCGCACCGAGCTCTGGCTCGAACTCGAGCGGCTCGCCGCCGACGAACGCCTCACGGTGCTGCTGACGACGCACTACCTCGACGAGGCCGACCGCCTGGCGGACCGGCTCGCGATCGTCGACCACGGCCGGGTCGTCGCGGGCGGCACGCCCGACGAGTTGAAGAGCGGACTCCACGGCGACACCGTCATCGTCGAGGTCGCGCCGGACGGCGACCCGTTCGCCGCCCTCGCGGCCCTGGAGGCAGTGGCGGCGCTGCGCGACATCGGCGGCGACGGGCGCACCCTGCGCGCCCGCGCCGACGACGGTGCCGCGACCCTGCCGCTCGCCCTCGCCGCCCTCGAGGCCGCGGCCGTCGCCGTCGCCTCCGCCACCGTCGCCCGGCCGAGCCTGGACGACGTCTACCTGCGGCACACCGGCCGCACCTTCACGCGGGCGCAGGCGTCCGCCGAGCACGTCCTGGAGAACGCATCATGACCACCGTCACCGCCCCCGTGCGCACCGCCCGTCGCAGCACGGGCCCGACCTTCCTCACCCACACGCTTCTGCTGACGGGCCGGCAGCTGCGCTGGGCCATCCGCATGCCGGCGTTCCTGGTGATGAACCTGGTGCAGCCGATCATCTGGCTGCTGCTCTTCGGCCAGCTCTTCAAATCGGTCGTGGAGATCCCCGGCTTCGGGGTCGGCCAGAGCTACCTCGAATACCTGACTCCCGGTGTCGTCATGATGCTCGCCCTGTTCGGCAGTGCGTGGTCGGGCACGGTCTACATCCAGGACATGGAACGCGGGGTGATGGATCGGCTGCTCACGTCACCGGCGAACCGCGGCGCGATGATCGTCTCGACGCTCGTCTACCAGTCGATCCTCGCGGTGTTCCAGTCGCTGATCGTCGTCGGCATCGCGTTCTGGGCCGGCGCCCGGTTCGACGGCGGCGTTGGCGGCATCCTGCTGCTCCTGCTCGGCGTCGTGCTGCTCACCGCCGTGTTCTGCTCGCTGTCGAACGCGGTCGCACTGCTCGCACGGGATCAGACCGCCCTGATCGGGATCTCGCAGCTGATCACCCTGCCGCTGATGTTCCTCAGCTCGGCGATCATGAACACCACGCTGTCGCCCGAGTGGGTGCGGAACGTCGCCGCGTACAACCCGTTCGAGTGGGCGGTGATCGTCGGCAGGGAGGCGCTCAGCGCGCATCCCGACACCGCGGCCCTCTGGGCCCATGTCGGGCTGCTCGCCGGCCTCGCCGTCGTCATGGCCGCCCTCGCGACCAGCGCCTTCCGCGTCTACCAGCGCAGCGCCTGATCACAGCCACCTCGCATCGGGCCGGGCAGCCGTCGAGTACGCGCATTCTCTGCGTACTCGACGGTTCCCGCCCGACTTTCCGCGTACTCGGCGGGCGTCGGGTCGGGACGGGGCTCAGAACAGGTCGGGGGAGGGGGCGCTCGCGTGGCGGATCGAGACGTCCGCGTGGCGGTCGAACCGGTAGCCGACGCCGCGCACCGTGCGCACGATGTCCTCGTAGCGGGCCAGCTTGGCGCGCAGGCGCCGCACGTGCACGTCGATCGTGCGCTCGTTCGGCACGTCCTCCTCGTCGGCGGCGCTCCACAGCGACGAGATCAGCTCGGCACGCTCGATGGTCCGGCCCTCGCGCAGCACCAGGTACTGCAGCAGCTCGAACTCCTTGTAGGTCAGCGCGACCGTCTGGTTGTCCAGGATGAGTCGCTTGCGCGAGATGTCGACGACGACGCCGGAGGCGGCACGGTCCTCGTCCTCGTCGATGGCGGCGGTGTGGCGGTGCTTCGCGATCGCCGACGGGTCCTGCAGGGCGAGGCGCACGACGTCGACGTCGCGGCCGCCGGCGCCCGCCGGGGCGATCGCCACGGCGGCGTAGGTCTCGGAGGCCGGAGCGAGCTCGGCGGTGAGGGCCTTCAGTGCCTCCACGATGCGGCCGAGGTCGGTGCCGGCGGCAGCGGCCTTGGCCTCGTCGATGCCGACGTACAGGACGAAGCCGCGCGCCTCCGTGCCGGTCGGGACGGCGCGGATCTTGGGGGCGGTCGGGGTGGACTCGGCGGGGCGGAGAGCGGTGGGGGCGAAGGTGTCGACGGTGGCGAGAGACATGGGAAGGGAGTCCTTAGATGATGTCGCGATCCCGATGATCCACCGTCGCCGCGGGACGGTCGTCCCGAAGGTGTGAGAGTGCGGTCGACGGTGTGGAGAATCGCAGGAGATTCGTGTTGGCCGTGTCAGAGACGGCTGATGCGCGGGAGCCTGGATGTGGCGGTCCCGGGGAGCTCTCGCCCGATCACGAGGGGGTGGTCGGAGGGCGTTCGGCTCGGCGAAGGGTCGTCAGATCAGCGACACATTCGGCAACACATGACGGAGTCGCGGCCGGCCATCATCATGCCGGCATCCCCAAGGGCCTCGAAGGAGGTCAGGGTACGCGAATTGTCAGTCATGGTGGTAGTAAAGCGAACCATGACTCGCGGTGTCAAATCATTACGGAATATTGCGAGGGTTCACACAGCCCCGCGGCGGCTCAGACGGTGCCGTAGAGACGATCGCCGGCGTCGCCGAGACCCGGCACGATGTACCCGTTCTCGTTGAGTCGCTCGTCCAGTGCGCCCAGCACGATCGTCACATTGCGGCCCTCGGTCGCCTTCTCCAGGGCCTCCAGCCCCTCCGGGGCGGCGAGGATGCAGATGGCGGTGACGTCGACGGCGTTGCGCTTGAAGAGGAAGTCGATCGCCGCGCCGAGCGACCCTCCGGTCGCCAGCATCGGATCGAGCACGAAGCACTGCCGGTCGGAGAGGTCGTGCGGCAGGCGCTCGGCGTACGTGGTCGGCTGGAACGTCTCCTCGTCCCGGGCCATGCCCAGGAACCCGACCTCGGCGGTCGGCATCAGCCTGACCATGCCCTCCAGCATCCCCAGGCCGGCCCGCAGGATCGGCACGACGAGCGGGCGCGGCTCGCTGATCGCGACGCCGGTGGTCGTGGTGACGGGCGTCTCGATCTCGATCGGCTCGACGCGCACGGCGCGGGTCGCCTCGTAGGCGAGCAGCGTCACCAGCTCCTCGGTGAGTGCGCGGAACACGGGCGACGGCGTGGTCTTGTCGCGGAGCACGGTCAGCTTGTGGGTGATGAGGGGGTGGTCCGCTACGTGCACTCGCATAGGCTCAAGGCTAGCCGACATCCCGCCTGGAGGAGCCTGTGTCCCTGTCCGTCCCCGCCGACTACGAGCAGTGGATGCGCCGCGCCGTCGCGGACGCCCGGCTCGCGTTCGGCACCGGGGACGTCCCGGTCGCGGCGATCGTGCTCGACGAGCACGGCGAGGTCATCGGCACCGGGCGCAACGAGCGCGAGCTGCACCACGACCCCACCGCGCACGCCGAGGTGCTCGCGCTCCGTCAGGCGGCGGCCGTGCGCGACGACTGGCATCTCGAGGGTTGCACCCTGATCGTCACCCTGGAGCCGTGCGTGATGTGCGCCGGCGCGGTGCTGGCCGCACGCGTCCCGACCGTCGTGTTCGGCGCGTGGGACGAGAAGGCGGGGGCCGCCGGCTCGGTCTACGACGTGCTGCGCGACCGTCGGCTCAACCACCGGGTCGAGGTCTTCGCCGGGGTGCTGGCCGAGGAGTGCGCCGAGCTGCTGCTCGACTTCTTCCGCGCCAAGCGCTGAGGCTTCTTCCGCGCCACGCGCTGACGCGCCGGCACGCTCGCGCCGCGTCAGCGGGGCAGCTGCTCCAGCCACTCCGAGAACGCCGCGCGGGAGGCCTCCTGCATCCGCGCCGAGTACAGTTCCCGGTCGCGGCGCAGGGCGTCGGGATCGATCGCCTGCTCGTCCAGCTCGTTGTATCCGTCCGAGACCCAGGTCTCATGCATCTCGTCGGTGACCTCGGGGTGGAACTGCACGGCCAGTGCGAAGTCGCCGATCGCGAACGCCTCGTTGGAGTAATCGCTCGACGAGGCCAACCGGGTCGCCCGCTCGGGCAGCTCGAACGTGTCGCCGTGCCACTCCACCACCGGCACCCCCTCGAAGTGGCGGATCGGGGAGGCCGCACCGGCCTCCGTCGCCTCGACGCGGCGGTAACCGATCTGGGTGGTGTCGCCCTTGTAGACGCGCTCGCCGAGCGCGCCCGCCATCAGCTGTGCGCCCAGGCACACCCCGAGGGTCGGGCGCTCCGCGTCCAACCGCTCGCGCAGCAGGGTCTTCTCCGCCTCCAGGAACGGGAACTCCTCGGTCTGGTAGGCGCCCATCTCGCCGCCGAGCACGACCACCAGATCGGCCTCGCCCGGGTCGATCGCGGCCACGTCCTCCGGCGTGCGCACCTCGACCACGCGCACGGCGTACCCGTGCTCCTCCAGGGTGGGGCCGATGTTGCCGAGGTGGATGGTCGGGTCGTGCTGCAGGACGAGCGCGGTGCGGGAGGCGGTGCCGGTCACTCCAGGCCCTTCAGGATGATGGTGTCGGTGGCGGGGTGCGCCTCGTTGGGGTCGATCCAGACGTCGGGCTCGATGTAGATCACCCGGGCCGCCGGGACGGCATCCCGGATGCGCCGCTCGACCGTGTCGATCGCGGCGGCCACGTCGGCCAGCCGCTGCTCGCCCGGGACGGCCAGCTTCGCGGCGACCATCAGCTCGTCCGGGCCGAGGTAGAGCGTCTTCATGTGGATGATGCGCTCGACCTCGCCGCCGCCGAGGATCGCGCCCTCGATCGCGGCGACGTCGGCGTCGCTCGCGCCTTCGCCGACCAGGAGGCTCTTGGTCTCGATGCCGAGGATGACCGCGACCACGATCAGCAGCGCGCCGATGAGGAGCGTGCCGACCGCATCCCACACGCCGTTGCCGGTGAGGACGGTGAGGCCGACGCCGATGAAGGCGAACACCAGACCGGTCAGGGCGGCCACATCCTCCAGCAGCACGACCGGCAGCTCGGGGGCCTTCGCGCGGCGCACGAACTGCGGCCACGACATGCCCTTCTTGTGCGGGCGCGACTCGTGCACGGCGGTGCGCAGCGAGAACGATTCCAGTCCGATCGCGATCAGCAGCACCAGGACCGGCAGCCACCAGTTGTCGAGCGGGTGCGGGTTCGCCAGCTTCTCGAAGCCCTCGTAGAGCGAGAACACGCCGCCGACGGAGAACAGGATGATCGAGACGACGAACGCGTAGACGTAGCGCTCCCGGCCGTAGCCGAACGGGTGCTCCCTGTCCGCCTGGCGCTTCGCCTTGCGGCCGCCGAGCAGCAGGAGCAGCTGGTTGCCGGAGTCGGCGAGCGAGTGCACACCCTCGGCGAGCATCGACGAGGAGCCCGAGAAGAACCAGGCGATGAACTTCGTCAGCGCGATCCCGAGGTTCGCGGAGAACGCCGCAACGATCGCCCTGGTGCCTCCTGATGCGCTCATATCCTCATCCTAGGATGGCCGCATGACCGACACGCAGAACGTGACGTTGCCCACCATCGCGATGCTCGGAGCCGGCTCCATGGGCCGCGCCATCCTCTCCGGACTGCTCGCCCCGGGCGTCAGCGTCGCGGGCGGGGTGCGCGTGACCAACCGCTCCGCCGCCCGTGCCGCCGAACTCGCGGACACCCCCGGCGTCACCGCCTTCGCCACGGACGACGACCCCGAGGCGAACCGTCGCGCGGTCGAGGGCGCGGAGATCGTCATCGTCGCGGTGAAGCCCGCCATGGTCCCGGATCTGCTGCGCGAGATCTCGTCGTCGCTCACGCCCGGCGCCGTCATCGTCAGCGTGGCGGCCGGCGTCACCATCGCGACGTTCGAGTCGTTGCTGCCCGCGTCCGTCTCCGTCGTCCGGTCCATGCCGAACACGCCGGCGGTCGTCGGCAAGGCCGTCACCGGCATCAGCGCGGGCACTCGCAGCGAGCCGGAGGACCTCGCCCTCGTGCGCGCCCTCTTCGAGACCGTCGGCCAGGTCGTCGAGGTGCCCGAGTCGCAGCTGGACGCGCTCAGCACCATCTCCGGGTCCGGTCCCGCGTACGTCTTCCTGCTCATCGAGGCGCTGACGGAGGCCGCCGTCGCCAAGGGCTTCAGCCCCGAGCAGGCCGCCATCCTCGTGAACGGCACCTTCCTCGGCGCGTCGGAGCTGCTGGCCGCCTCGGACGAGGAGCCGGCCGAGCTGCGCCGCCGCGTCACAAGCCCCAAGGGCACCACCGAGCGCGCCGTCGCCGTCCTCCAGGAGGCCGACCTCCCCGCCCTCTTCGCCCGCGCCACCGACGCCGCCCTCGCCCGCGCCCGCGAACTCGCCGCCGGCTGACCCCCCCGCCCACGGCATCCGCCGACTACACAAAAAGTAGGGTCAAAACCGCCGAGTACGCAGAGATTTCGTGTACTCGTCGGCTACTTGCCCGCAGCGCGGCGAAGGGCGACGCGAACCCGGCGGGCGGCGTCGGCGAAATCGTCGCCTCCGGTGACGAAGACGACGTACCAGCCGCGATCGGCCAGCCACTCGCGTCGTTCGATGTCCTTCCGGTAGGCGGCGGCCGTCGCGCGATGGTGGTCGCCTAGGTATTCGACCGCGACCTGGTACGACGGGAAGGCGAGGTCGATCATGGCGCCGACGCGCCCGTCCCGACCCTCGATCCGGTAGTTCGGTTCGCAGGGTGGGAGGCCCGCGTCCTCCAGCGCGAGCCGCAGGCGCGTCTCTTGAGGAGAGAGCGACCCGTACCTCACGCGTTCGGCAGCACTCCGCAACTGCCGCACTCCTCGGTGGCTCCCGAAACGGTGGAGGGCGCCTTCCAGTTGCTGCCGCGTCGCAGGCGGTGCTGACCCGCTGTAAGGCTCATCGCCAGTGATCAGGAAGTCTCCGGCGACGATGAGGTCTTCTACGCCGAGGCACGTCCCGAGTTGGATCCACGTGTCCTCGGGAGAGAAGACCCGAAGACCGTCGACGGACACGATGCGCTGGCCGTTGGATGTCAGCTGATGGGACCGCATGCCGCCGCGTCGCGGCGGCCTGTCGGGATCGAGGACGCTCACCTCGACGGAGTCGGGTCGGAGGCGCCGCGGGAGCGGGATGCCATGCAGAACGGCCGCCGAGCGGTGGGAGAACGCGGCCCGAGGCGGCAGGGCAGGCACCGCCGCCCGGCAGAGTTCGGCGTGCGTCGACGGAGCCCGTTCTGTGCGCACGCCGTGGAACGGCCGGTGGTAGCGCGAGCTGTACAGACTCGCGCGAGGGAATCCGACGGCCAACGCATCCCCGGTTCTGATCGCATCCATCCCCTCACCCAACCGGACGGGCGAACCTCTCGCAGATTCTCTCCACAGCCCTGTCCGCGAGTACGCAGAATGTGGGGTGAAAACCGCCGAGTACGCAGAGAATTCGTGTACTCGGCGGGCGGGTTAGGAGTCGAGGGCGGCGAAGCGTTCGATGTCGGCGGAGGTGCCGGAGATGATGATGAGGTCGTGGTTGGAGACGACGGTCTCGGCGGTGGCGTAGGTGAACGGCTTGCCCGGGCTCTTCACGCCGACGACGGTGATGTTGTACTTGCTGCGCACGCCCGACTCGGTCAGGTTGAGGCCGCGGATGGGCTTCGGCGGGTACATCTTCACGAGCGCGAAGTCGTCGTCGAACTCGATGAAGTCGAGCATGCGCCCGGAGACCAGGTGGGCCACGCGCTCGCCGGCCTCCGCCTCCGGGTAGATCACGTGGTTGGCGCCGATGCGCTCCAGGATCTTGCCGTGCGACTGGGAGATGGCCTTCGCCCAGATCTGGGGCACCTTGAGGTCGACGAGGTTGGCTGTGATGAGCACGCTGGCCTCGATGGAGGAGCCGACGGCGACGACGCCGATGGAGAAGTCCTCCGCGCCGATCTGCCGCAGGGTCTCGATCGAGCGCGCGTCCGCCTGGACGGTGTGGGTGACGCGGTCGGCCCACTTCTGCACCAGGCCGGCGTCGGTGTCGATGGCCAGGACCTCCCGGCCGAGGCGGTCGAGCTGGCCGGCCGTCGCCGCTCCGAACCGGCCGAGGCCGATCACCAGGACGGGGGCGTTGTGCTTGATCCGGTCAACCAACGAGCGGCCTCTCCTCGGGGTTCTGGTACAGCTGCTTGCGCTGGCTCTGCGCCAGCGCTGCGGCGAGTGTCACTGTACCAACGCGCCCGCAGAACATGGTGGCCGCCAGCACGTAGACGCCCGCGTCGGGCAGCTTCTCCGTGAGCCCGGTGGAGAGCCCGCAGGTCGCGAACGCCGAGATGACGTCGAACAGGACGTGGTCCAGCGGCGCCTTGGTGATCTGCAGGATCAGGATGCACGACACCGCGACGATCGTCGCGCCCCACAGCGCGACGGCGACCGACAGTCGCAGCACGTCGACGGGGATGCGGCGCCGGAACGCGTCCATCGACTCCACCCCGCGTGCCTCGGCGACCGCCGCCAGGAACAGCACGGCCAGCGTGCCGACCTTGATCCCGCCCGCGGTGGAGGCGGATCCGCCGCCGATGAACATCAGCATGTCGGTGACCAGCAGGCTCGACCCGTTCAGTTGGCTGATGTCGATGGTCGAGAAGCCGCCTGAGCGCGCCATGGTCGACAGGAAGAACGACTGGAAGACGGTGTGGCCGGCATCCAGATGCCCGAAGGTCTTGGGGTTGTTGTACTCGAGGACGATGTAGAGCAGGGCGCCGGCGACGAGCAGGATCACCGAGGTCAGCAGCGTCAGCTTCACGTGGATGGACCAGCGCCGCCGCTTCTTGCGCAGGTTGGACGCGATGGCGAGGATCACCGGGAAGCCGATCGCCCCCAGGAACACGCCGATCATCAGCGCGCCGAGGAACCAGTAGTCGTCGGCGAACGGGGTCAGCCCCTCCACGTTGGGCGCGAATCCGGTGTTCGTGAAGGCCATGGCCGAGTAATAGAGGCTCTCCCAGAGGGCCGAGCCGAACGGCATCCCGGCGATCAGCATCCGCGGCAGGAGCAGCACGGCGACGAGCCCCTCGATGACCACCATGCTGAGCGCGACGGTGGTGAGCAGCTTGCCCACCTCGCCGAGGCGCACCGCCTGGCCTTCGGCGACGGGGCCGGCGTGGATGCGCAGCGGGTTGCTGTCGCTGGCGGCCATGAGCTTGGCGCGCAGCCCCAGTCGCCGGGAGATGATCAGGCCCAGGATGCTCGCCATCGTGAGCACGCCGACGGCGCCGATCTGCACGCCCAGGTAGACGAGCAGGTGCCCGAACACCGACCAGTGCGTCGCCATGTCGACGGTCGACAGCCCGGTGACGCAGATCACCGACACCGCGGTGAAGAGGGCGTCGGCGAGGGGAGTGGTCGTGCCCTTCACCGTCGCGATCGGCAGGGAGAACAGGAGGGTGAAGATCAGGATCAGGAGGGTGAAGACCAGGATCGCGAAGCGCGACGGGCTGCGGGACGCGAATCCGTTGATCGCGCCGCGCACCCGGTCCAGGGGAGCGGTGGTCCTGCGCCGGACCGCCGGGGTCGTAGCCATCGTCCGTTCCCTCCCACCGAAGCTTCGGACATGGTACTCCGCCTGTGGAGTGACTAGCCTGGGGGGATGGCCGACATCTTCGACGTGATCGCCGACCCCACGCGGCGCGAAATCCTCCGCGTGCTGCTCGACCGGCATTCGGAGGCGGCGGACGGCGTCGGCGAGATCTCGGTCTCGGAGATCGTCTCGACCCTCGAGCTCAGTCAGCCCACGGTGTCGAAGCACCTCAAGGTGCTGCGGGAGGCCGGGCTCGTCTCGGTGCGCGAAGAGGGCCAGCACCGGTATTACCGGCTGGACGCGACGCCGTTGGAGCTGGTGGAGGATTGGGTGATCCCGTTCACCGCGGCGGACGTCGACGCGGCGGCGCTCTCGGCCCAGCTGGCGGAGGAGACCCGCGAGTTCGCCAGCACCGTCGGCAAGGTGCTCGCCGACACCCGGCACGCGGTGACGAACGCGACCGAGCGCGTCACCAAGTGGCGTCGGGACTGAGCCGGACCTCCCGACCCCGGCGCTTGCCGTGGATGCCCGCAGCCGCATAGAGTGCCTGTCACCCGCCATGACACCCGAGTACCATGGCGGCCGGAGAGGTACGGCGATGGCACACGATCTGAAGGACGTGCGCTTCTTGACGGTCGCGGAAGTGGCCGACATGATGCGCGTCTCCCGCATGACCGTGTACCGGATGGTGCATTCCGGCGAGCTTCCCGCGATCCGTTTCGGGCGTTCGTTCCGGGTCCCGGAGTCGGCCGTGGACCAGGCTCTGGAGGCTCTCGTGCACTCCGAAAAAGGCGGCGTCGCCGATTCGGCGTGACGTCGGGTAAACTGGTTGCTTGTGTCGCCGCGCACCCCGCGGCAAACCCCCCTAACTTTGTGAGGTCTACGTGGGTTCCGTTATCAAGAAGCGTCGCAAGCGTATGGCGAAGAAGAAGCACCGCAAGCTTCTCCGCAAGACGCGCCACCAGCGTCGCAACAAGAAGTAGACCTCAGAGTCTGCAGCTCAAGCGTCGGTCCGTCCTGGCCCGGCGCTTTTTGCTGTGCACGGACGCGCCATGCTCGCGCGAGCTAGGCTGGACGCCGTGTCCGCCGTCTCCCTGACCCTCATCGGCAAGCCCGGCTGCCATCTGTGCGACGACGCCCGTGAGGTGATCCGCACGGTGGTGGACGACCTCCCCGCCGGCGCTCCGGACGTCGAGCTCGTGGAGCTCAGCATCCTGGACGATGCGGCGCTGCACGAGAAGTACGTGGAGGAGATCCCGGTGGTGCTGGTCGGCGGCCGGATGCACACCTACTGGCGGGTCGATCCGGCCCGGCTGCGCACCGCGATCCTGGAGGACCGATGACCATTCGCCACGTCGTCACGTGGAAGCTCGCTTCGACCGATGCGGCCGAGCGCGCCGAGCAGGCCGCCGCCGTGAAGGCGAAGCTGGAAGCGCTGGTGGGCGTCGTCCCCGAGATCGAGCGGCTGGAGGTCGGCGTCAACGTCCTCCCCGGCAACTTCGACCTGGTGCTGATCAGTGATTTCGCCGACCTGGACGCGGTGGCGCGGTATCAGGTGCACCCGGCGCACGAGGCGGTCGCGGCGTACATCCGCTCCGTGGTCGACGGACGCAGCGCGGTCGACTTCGAGGTCTGAGCGCGGGCGAGCGGCGGGCGTCGGAGAGATCCCGACTGCCCAGGAGAGCAGCTACGGCGCGTCCATGCCGAGACGCCGCGCTCCCACCGGTGTCGCTACGGACATCTGAGCCCGCGACTACCGAGCTCTGCCGCTCCCTCCCCGCTCGGACCGCGGCCGTCCCGCACGCTGGGACGACGTCGCCGTCGCCGTACGACTAGGGAACGCGTATCGGTGTGCGACCTCAGCTGCCGACGCTTCGGGTGCGCCGGCCGCTACGAGTGCGGGCGGGACCTCGGGGTTCTCCGCCCGCACACTCGTACCCACGGTGCGCCGGCAGCACAGTGAAGGTCCGGCGACGAATTCCGGACCGGTTCGCCTCAGTAGGCCGGGCGCTCGTCGATCTCGCGGTCGGTGCGGCGGTACTCCGTCAGGAACTGCTCCAGGGTGGAGGCGTAGAGCGCGGCGACGAGGTCGCCCGCCTTCTCGCCGTCCCGGGCCTTGGCCGCCTCGAAGATCTCGGTGATGCTGCCCACCAGGTCGGTGGCGGCGAACGGCTGCTCCCACACCGCGATGTAGCGCAGCAGCTGCGGGCTGAGCCCTTCGCTCACGTCGAGCAGCACGGCGTTGTCCGCGCCGCGCTCGAACTCCAGCAGGAAGTCGTTGAGCGCGCGTCCCAGCGCCGGAAGGTCGGAGGCCTTCTTCGCCTTGCGGACCTCTTTGAGTGCCTTGTCGAGGCGGCCGACCGCGGCCGCGTCAAGGTTCGGCACCGCGGTCCGTGCGGCGTACTCGTGCAGCAGGCCGGTCGTGTAGATGGCCTCGTCGATCGCGCGGCGGTCGATCGGCGCGACCCGCGTGTAGCGGTTGGGTGCCATCTCGACCAGGCCGATGTCGGCCAGCTTCATCAGCGCTTCCCGGATCGGGGTGCGCGAGACGCCGAGCCACGCGGTCAGCTTGTCGTCGAGCAGGGTCTCACCCGGCTCGAGCGTGCCGTCGAGGATGCCGTCGTAGAGCCGGTTGTAGACGACGTCGCGCAGCAGCTGGCGCTCGACGGGGGCGGTGTCCTTCACGGGCAGCGGCATCAGGCGGTCTTCCCTTCGAGGGCGGTGAACTCGTCGACCACGGTCGCGAGCCCGTCGTTCCAGTAGCCGGTCGCGGCCTGGGCGGCCGCGGAGGCATCCCCGGCGACGGCGGCGGTCACGAGCGTCTTCGCGAAGGGGAGGCTCGCGTCGTACGGGGCGCTGGACGGGGCCGCGATGAGCGCCCGGCGCACCTCGGGGAGGTGACGCTTGAACAGGCGCGCGACCGTGGCGTTGTCGAGTCGGCGGATGAACACGGCGGTGATCCCCGTGAGGACGCCGTCGCGCTCGAGGGGCGTCGACGCGGTGCCGGCGCGCGTCAGGAGGTCGTTCAGCGCGACGCCGTCCTGGTCGGTGAGAAGGGGGGTCGCGTCGCGGACGACGCCGTGCAGCAGGGTGCCGACCGTGTCGACCAGCCCGCGAAGGCGGTCGGGGTCGATCGGGGTCACCCGGGTGCGCTTCTGCGGCATGATCTCGACCAGGCCCATGGTGGCCAGCTGGTTGAGCGCTTCACGGACCGGCGTGCGGGAGACTCCGACCCACTTCTCGATCTCGGCATCGTAGAGCTGTTCGCCGGGGGTGAGGTCTCCCTCGATGATCGCGTCGAGGAGGCGGAGGAAGACTTCGTCTCGGATGAGCCGTCGGGGGCTGACGGCCTCGGTTACGGGTACAGGCATACTTGAATATTACATCCGCTCTGCCGAGATTCAAGGATGCCGTTCAGTAGCGCTGGCCCAGTGCTTTCGCCTTGAGCGCGTCGAACTCGTTCGCCGTGATCACGCCACGATCGAGCAGGTCTTTGGCCTGTGCGATGTCGCTGGCCGGGCTGGCCGAGGCGACGGGATGGAGGCCGTAGTCGTCGTCCTCGGGCACCGTCTGGCGGCGCGCGGCGCTCCGCTCGGCCATCCCACGACCGCGCGCGATCAGGTAGACCAGCGCGGTCAGCCAGGGGAAGAACACCAGGAAGATCACCCAGAGCGCTTTCCACCAGCCGTTGAGATCGCGGTCGCGGAACAGGTCGCCCAGGATCGAGAACAGCACGATCAGGTACGCGACGAACGCGAACGACCAGAAGATCAGCCAGAGGACATCCCAGAAACTGTTCATCGACGACTCCCATCGCTTGTGGCGTTCACCGTATCGGGAGGGCCACGACGGTGGCTAGACGCGACCTCGGCGCCGCTCGTCGGGGAGCCCGGGATGTCGGGCCCTGCGGGCTAGGCTGACCGCATGCCGCCGCAGTCGCCACCGCACCTCTGGCGAGGTCGGTCGGCCGGCGGCTGGGCCGCGTTGATCGCGGGGTTCGTCGTCGGTGTCCCGCTCACGTTCGCCGCGGGCCTGATCCTGCTCGTGCTCGGCGCCGCGGCCGCGGTGATCGGCCTGCTCGGGCGGCTGGTCGGCCTCGCCGCGGCGTGGGTGTGGTTCGTCGTGCAGCGGGCGCGCCGCGTCCCGTACCCGTTCCCTTCCCCGCCGCCGACGCGCCGTCGTGCGCGGCGGGTGGCGCTGAGCGGGCTCTACCTCTCGCTGGTCCCACGGACCATCGGCGGGGCCGCGCGGCTCGCGGGCTGGCTCCTCGCCCCGCTGGCACTCGGCGCGAGCGTCGCCGGGATCGCGTTCCCACGCTGGCGGGCCCGTCCGTACCTCGCCGTCTTCACGCTCCCCGAGTTGCTGAGCAAGGTGGTCGGGCTCGGGCGGCGGCGCGGACTGTTGCGGGACGGCCATGATGCCCGCCTGTTCGGGTACGACGAGTTCCTCGCTGCGGCGTTCCCGCTCCTCCACGACTTCTTCGGCTGGTGGGCCGACCCGGATGCTCCCGCGCACTACCGGCCGCCGGCGTCGCTCGGCGACACGGCCTCCGCGCGGCTGGGCCTGCGGCTCGGACCGGCGCCCGATCCGCTCGGGCAGCCGGGGCTGGCGGCGGGCGCGATGCGGCGCCGGGCGGTCCGGTCGCTGCGGGAGATCTTCCTCAGCCAGCGTGAGATCGACGATCTCTGCGATCCGGACCTCGACGACCGCTCGGACGTCGCCGTCATCCGGCTCGTGCACCGGAGGGACGAGGCGGGGGTGCGTCGGTGGATCGTGCAGCTGCCGAGCACCAAGTCGTGGCATCCCCGGGCGGGCGCCGCCCCGAACGACCTCACCGCCGATCTCGTCATCGGCACCGAGCGGCAGGCGACGATCACCCGCGCGGCGATCGCGACCATGCGCGCGGCGGGGATCGGGCCGGACGAGCCCGTCCTGCTGACGGGCTTCAGCCTCGGCGGGATGGTCGCCGCCCAGATCGCCCTGGCGGCGGCCGCGGACGGGTTCACGGTCACGCACCTCGTGGTCGCGGGATCGCCGCTCGGGCGGTTCCCGCATCCGCCGGGCGTGCGCACGCTCTCCCTCGAGCATGTGCTGGACATCGTCCCGCGCATCGACGGCCGGGAGAACCCGGTCGACGCGGGACCGGACGGTCTGCTCACCGTGAAGGCCGGCCCTCCGCTGACCGTCGGCTTCCGCCTCGGCGCCCTCCACCAGTCGACCGCCTATGCGGACACGGCGGCGGAGGTCGAGGCCCGGCCGCCCGACGGACGGGTGGCCGCCTTCCTGGACGGGCTCGCCCCGTTCCTGGGTCCCGGCCAGGTGGTCGACGACCGGGCGGCCGTCCGGGCCGGGGATCTGCCGCCGCGCGCCTCCGTGCCGCTGTACCTGCGCAGCACGGTGGAGGAGGGGATCACCCGGCAGAGCCTGCGGCTGACGGTGCGCCGCATCCCCGGTGTCGTCGCGGTGGACGTCTACCAATCGCGCTCGGGATTCGCGACGACCGTCATCTGGAACGCCGACATCCTGAGCCGGGACCTCGCGCCGTGGCTCTCGCGCCGGGGGCGGGCGGCGGTCTACCGCGGCCTCCTCTCCCTTCTGGGGCGGCGCGGTGCGGTGGGCGTGCACCTGCGGGTCCAGGCCAAGCGCACGCCGGGGGTGACCTGGGAGGCGACCCTCCAGCGCACGGCGGACGGCCGCTGGCGCGAGACGATCGACATCACGGTCGACGACCGTGCCGATCCCGTCGCCGTGGTGCGCCTGTTCCCCGGCGGGACGCAGCCCGTCGTGCTGATCCATCCTCCGAGCGCGTTCGGCGAGATCGTGGGCGTGGCGCTGCCGCGCTGACGTCCCTACGATGGACCCACCCGATCGAGGAGGCACCGTGGGACGAGAGAGCTACTGGAGCACGGACCCGGACGACCTGCTCCGCGTCGGCGACGGCTTCCTGCTGTCGGAACGCGACCCGGACGCGAAACCCGCGTTCGACGGCGGCAAACGCGACGGCGAGAAGGCGCTCGCCGAGGGTGCCGGCATCCTGGCGGACCTGCAGGAGCGCCTGTACGCCGCCGGGACGCAGGGTGACCAGCGCCGCGTGCTGCTGGTGCTGCAGGCCATGGACACGGCAGGCAAGGGTGGAATCGTCTCGCATGTCGTCGGCGCGATGAATCCTGGCGGCGTGCGCTACACGGGCTTCAAGAAGCCCACGGCGGAGGAGCTCGCCCACGACTTCCTGTGGCGCATCGAGAAGGCGGTGCCGGCCGCGGGCCAGGTGGGGGTCTTCGACCGCTCGCACTACGAGGACGTGCTGATCGGGCGCGTCCGCCGACTCGCCCCGCCCGAGGAGATCGAGCGCCGGTACCGGGCGATCAACGACTTCGAGCGCGAACTCACCGAATCGGGCACCAGCATCGTCAAGGTGATGCTGCACCTCGGTGAGGACGAGCAGAAGAAGCGGCTCATGGACCGGCTCGACCGCGCGGACAAGCGCTGGAAGTTCACGACCAACGACGTCGACGAGCGGATGCTGTGGGACGACTACCAGCAGGCGTTCCAGGTCGTGTTCGACCGCACCTCCACGGTGGACGCTCCCTGGTTCGTGGTGCCGGCGAACCGCAAGTGGTACGCGCGGATCGCGGTCCAGCACCTGCTCATCGACGCTCTCGAGCGGATGGACCTGGGCTGGCCGCTGCCGTCCTACGACGTCGACGAACAGCGGGCACGGCTCGCGGCGACCTGATCGGTCAGCCGAACGCCTCCACGATCGGGCGGAACTTCATGGTGGTCTCGACGAGTTCACGGTCGGGCTCGGAGTCGGCCACGATGCCCGCGCCCGCATAGGCCGTGATGTCGCCGTCCGGGTCGATCTGGGCGCACCGCAGGGCGATCGCCCACTCCCCGTCCCCGTCGCCGCCGACCCAGCCGACCGGTCCGGCGTAGCGGCCGCGGTCGAACGGCTCGAGCTCGCGGATCAGCGCGAGGGCGTCCCGGGTGGGAGTCCCGGCGACCGCGGCCGTCGGGTGCAGGGCGTCGGCGAGATCGAGCGAGCTCGCGCCGTCGCTGAGGGTGCCGGCGACATCGGTCGCCAGATGCCACAGGTTGGGCAGCTTGAGCGTGAACGGCAGATCGCTGACGTCGAGGTCGGCGCTGTGCGGTCGCAGTGCCTCCAGCACGCTGGCGACGGCGAAGCGGTGCTCCTCCTGGTCCTTCGTGCTGCTCGCCAGGGTGACGGCCGCGTCGTGATCGGCGCCGGCGTCGGCGCCGCGCGAGATCGTGCCGGCGAGCACGCGCGCGGTCACGGTGCCGTGGTGGACGCGCACCAGGGTCTCGGGGGATGAGCCGACGAGGCCGTCGACGGCGAACGTCCAGCACTCCGGGTAGCCCAGGGCCAGTTCCACCAGCGCGCGGCGCACGTCCGACTCGCGCGGCAGGTGCCCGGTCAGGTCGCGCGCCAGGACGGCCTTCGAGAGGTCGTGCTCGCGGATGCGGGTCACCGCGGCGGCGACCGCCTCGCGGTATCCGGCCTTGCCGAGGGAGCCGGGGAGGAGGGTGAGCCGGTACTCGTCGCCGAACGGGGTCGGCCGCGGCGGATCGACGGGCGCCGGGTCGGCGGCGGCCGGGTCGATCGGTCGGATGCGGGTGATCCAGCTGCGGCCGTCGCGGCGGCCGAGGACGATCTCGGGAACGATCAGGGTGCTCGCCGCCGCGCTCTCGTCGGCGAACGCGAAGGTGCCGAAGGCGACGAGGCCGGTGCCGGGCGTCCGTACGGCGTCGTCGACCGTCGCGGCGGCGGCGGTCGCGCGCCAGGCCGTGGAGGCGTCGCGGATGCGGTCGGGGCCGGAGAACTCGAGCCGGAGGGCCTCGCCGATCCCGGCGATCCCCTCGCCCTTGCGCAGCCAGAGCAGGGGGTGGCGGGCATCGATGAAGGGGATGAGCTGGCGAACGTCGTCGAGGGGGGTCGTCTCGACCGAGAGCGCCGTCACGTCCGTCGCCTGTCGCGTGGTCGCTGGTGCTGTCACCGCTACAGACTACGCCCGGGACGCTGGGCGTCCGATGCGCGCCCCCTGCACGTTCACCGCGCAGGTGCCGTCCATCCCGCCCCAGGAATGCATGGGATCACGGCGCAGCCTAAGCTGGTGTGGTGAGTAAGGCCGACCTCGACAAACAGCCCGCCCAGGTCGCCGCCATGTTCGATGAGGTGTCGACCCACTACGACCGGACCAATACGGTCCTGTCGGTGGGGAACGCATCCCTCTGGCGTGTGGCGACGACGCGTGCCGTCGGTCCGCGCGCCGGCGAGAGGATCCTCGACGTGGCGGCCGGCACCGGGACGTCCAGCGCCTCGCTCGCCCGGAACGGTGCGAGCGTCGTCGCCGCCGACTTCTCCGAGGGGATGATCGAGGTCGGGCGCCGCCGTCAGGCCGACAATCCGTACGTCACCTTCGTGCAGGCGGACGCGACCCGGCTGCCGTTCGAGGACGAGTCGTTCGACGCCGTCACCATCTCGTTCGGGCTGCGCAACATCGTCGACCCGCGCGCCGCGCTCGCCGAGTTCTACCGCGTCACCAAGCCGGGCGGCCGCGTCGTGATCTGCGAGTTCTCCCACCCCCCGGTCGCGCTGATCCGCGCGGGATACAGCGCCTACCTCAAGTACGGCATGCCGGTGCTCGCCAGACTCGCGAGCTCGAACCCGGCCGCGTACGAGTACCTGATGGACTCCATCCAGGCGTGGCCGGCCCAGCCGGAACTCGCGACCTGGCTGCGCGACGCCGGCTACGAGTCCGTCGCCTGGCGCAATCTGACGGCCGGCATCGTCGCCTTGCACCGAGGCCGCAAGCCCGTGCGTGCGCAGGCAGCGCCCATCGAGGCGGCGCCCGTCGTGGACGAGCCCGCTGCTGCGAAGCCCGCTGCTGCGAAGACTGCTGCGGCGAAGCCCACTGCTGCGAAGACTGCTGCTGCGAAGCCTGCTGCTGCGAAGACGCCCGCCGCCAAACCTGCTGCTGCGAAGACGCCCGCCGCCAAACCCGCTGCCGCGAAGCCTGCTGCCGCGAAGCCTGCGGCCAAGCCCGCCGCTGCGAAGCCGGAGCCCGCGAAGCCGACAGCAGCGAAGCCGGCTGCAGCCAAGCCGCCGGCAGCCAAGAAGACCACGACCGCGGCGAAGCCGACCGCACCGGCGAAGCCGGCGGCCGACGGAACGTCCTCGACACCTTCCGTCCCATCCAAGGGGGAGTAGTGCCACGAAGTGTTCCTGCGGTGCGCCGTCCGGCATCGGTGTCCAGCCAGCTGGGCCTGACCGAACGGATCTTCGCACGCGGTGAGGACCGCGCTCTCGCCGCCGCGATCGACGACGGACTCGTGCAGATCGAGGACGGCCTGCGCTCCCAGATGCGGTTCGCCGACGACCTGGCCGACGTCACCGCCCGTTACCTGCTCGAGGCCGGCGGCAAGCGGGTGCGACCGATGCTCACGCTGCTCGCGGCCCAGCTCGGCCGCGGCACCACCCCGCAGGTGCTGCAGGCCGCCCAGGCGGTCGAGATCACGCACCTCGCCTCGCTGTACCACGACGACGTCATGGACGACTCGCAGATGCGCCGCGGCGTGCCCAGCGCGCAGTTCGTGTGGGGCAACTCCGTCGCCGTGCTCACCGGCGATCTGCTCTTCGCGCGTGCGAGCAAGCTCGTCTCCGCGCTGGGCGAGCGTGCCATCCAGCTGCAGGCCGACACGTTCGAGCGGCTGTGCCTCGGCCAGCTGCACGAGACCATCGGCCCTCGCGACGGCGAGGACCCGATCGCCCACTACATCACGGTGCTGGAGGACAAGACCGGCTCCCTGATCGCGGTCGCCGCCCAGATGGGCGTGGTCTTCTCCGGCGCCGACGAGAGCTACGAGCAGCCCGTGGTCACGTTCGGCGAGAAGATCGGCGTCGCGTTCCAGATCATCGACGACGTCATCGACCTCTCGGCCAAGGGCGTCGAAGAGACGGGCAAGACCCCGGGCAACGACCTGCGTGCCGGTGTCGCGACCCTCCCCGTGCTCCGCCTGCGCGAACGGGCCGCCAGCGACCCCTCCGCGGCCGAGCTGCTCGAGCGCCTCGAGCGCGACGTGATCGGCACCGCGGACGAAGGCCCGGTCACCCCGCAGGCCACCGCCGCGATCGCCGCCCTGCGCGAACACGAGGTCACCCACCAGACCCTGGAGGAGGCCCACCGGTGGGCGCGCGAGGCCGTCGAGGCGCTCGGACCGCTGCCGGACGGCCCCGTCAAGAAGGCGCTCGTCCGATTCGCGGACACGATCGTCGAACGCTCCAGCTGATTCACGAAGGACGCAACCTATGACCAAACTCCGACTGGCCATCGTGGGCGCCGGGCCCGCCGGCATCTACGCCGCGGACATCCTGCTCAAAGCCGAACGCGGCTTCGACGTGTCGATCGACCTGTTCGAGCAGCTCCCGGCTCCCTATGGCCTGGTCCGGTACGGCGTGGCTCCCGACCACCCGCGGATCAAGGGCATCATCACCGCCCTCCGCGACGTGCTCGACCGCGGAGACATCCGCATCTTCGGCAACGTGACCTTCGGCACCGACATCACCCTCGACGACCTGAAGCGCCACTACAACGCAGTGATCTTCTCCACCGGCGCGGTGCGCGACGCCGGCCTCGACATCCCGGGCATCGACCTGAAGGGGTCGTACGGCGCCGCGGAGTTCGTCAGCTGGTTCGACGGGCACCCCGACGTACCGCGCACCTGGCCGCTCGAGGCGCAGTCCGTCGCGGTCATCGGCAACGGCAACGTGGCGCTCGACGTCTCGCGCATCCTGGCCAAGCACGCCGAGGACCTGCTGCCGACCGAGATCCCGGACAACGTGTTCGAGATCCTCAAGGACTCGCCGGTCACCGACGTGCACGTGTTCGGCCGTCGCGGCCCGGCCCAGGTGAAGTTCACCCCGCTGGAGCTGCGCGAGCTCGGCGAGCTGCGCGATGTCGACATGATCGTCCACGACGAGGACTTCGACTACGACGAGCAGTCGAAGGACGCCATCGCCAGCAACAAGCAGGTCATGGTGATCGACCGGGTGCTGCAGCAGTGGCGGCAGCGCGAGGTGGGGTCGGCCTCCCGGCGCCTGCACCTGCAATTCTACGCCAAGCCTCTCGAGGTCGTCGCCGACGAGGACGGTCGCGTGCGCGCCTTCCGTTACGAGCGCACCGAGCCGGATGGCGAGGGCGGAGTGCGCGGGACCGGCGAGATCCGCGAGGTCGAGATCCAGGCCCTCTATCGCGCGGTCGGCTACTTCGGATCACCGCTGCCGGAGATCCCGTTCGACGCCGAGCACGGTGTCATCCCGAACCACGAGGGCCAGGTGCTCCGCGCCGAGGACAACGAGCGCATGTACGGCGTCTACGCAACGGGGTGGATCAAGCGCGGGCCGGTCGGCCTCATCGGGCACACCAAGTCCGATGCGATGGAGACCATCAAGCACGTGATCAACGATCAGGGCAACTGGTGGTCCCCGGCCGATCCGGAGGAGGCGTCCGTGGACGCGCTCCTGCGTGAGCGCGGCGTGGAGTACACCGATCTCGACGGGTGGCACAACCTGGACGAGCACGAGCAGGCCCTGGGCTCCGAGCGCGGGCGTGCCCGGATCAAGGTCGTGCCGCGCGACGAGATGGTGCGGGTCTCGAACCGGACCGCCGTTTCCGCCTCGTCGGAGGACTGAGCCCCGGGCGACGTGGGCACGACACGTCGGGAGTAGGCGTCCGCGACGCGACCTGGCACGCTGGGAGGATGACGCGAGCGCAGGAGTGGCGACCGGATGTGCTCGGCGAGCCGTTCGAGCAGCTGACCCTGCCGTTGCGCCCGGATAGCGAGGGCGACGTCGTCGCGACCCTGGTGCGGTTCGTGCCGCCGCCGCGGATCGCCGACCTGCGCCCGCATCGCCCGGCCGCCGAGGTGGACGTGCTCTACGTGCACGGCTGGTCGGACTACTTCTTCCAGAAGGAGCTGGCCCGGTTCTGGCACGATCGCGGCGCCCGCTTCTTCGCGCTCGACCTGCGCAAGTACGGCCGGAGCCTGCGCGAGGGGCAGACGCCCGGGTTCGTCGACGACCTGGCGACCTACGACGAGGAGATCGCCGCGGCACTCGAGGCGATGGGCCACGGCGAGGGAGATCGCGAGAGCACCGGCACGGGGGCGCGTGGGCCGGGGCGCCGGCTCCTGCTGCTGGGCCACTCCACCGGCGGCCTCACCCTGAGCCTGTGGACGCAGCGGCACCCCGGCCGCGCGCACGCGCTCGTGCTCAACAGCCCGTGGCTGGAGTTCCAGGCCGGCGGTCCGGGCCGCGCCGCTCTCGCGCCGATCATCGACCTGCACGCCCGGCTCGATCCGAAGGCGGCGCTGCCCAACGTCGACCTCGGCTACTACACCCGCTCGGTGTCGAAGACGATGGACGGCGAGTGGGACTACGACCTGGCCTGGCGGCCGGTCCGTGGTTTCACCGTCCATCCTGCGTGGCTCACCGCTATCCTTGCCGGGCACGCCCGTGTCGCCGCCGGCCTGTCGCTGGACGTGCCGGTGCTGACGCTGCTGTCGGCACGCTCGGCCCTGTTGCCGTACTGGACCCCGGAGATGACGAAGAGCGATGTCGTGCTGGTGGTCCAGGACATCGCGGTCCGCGCCCTGAAGCTCGCGCCGACCGTGACCGTCGCGCGCATCGATGGGGCGCTGCACGACGTGTTCCTGTCGAGCGAGCGGCCGCGCGCCGACGCCTACGCCGAGATGGAGCGCTGGCTCCGCGGGTACGTCAGCGGAAGTTGACGAACTGCAGGGCCACGTCCAGGTCGGCGCCCTTCAGCAGGGCCATGGTCGCCTGGAGGTCGTCGCGGCTCTTCGACGAGACGCGCAGCTCGTCGCCCTGGATCTGCGCCTTGACGGACTTGGGTGCCTCGTCGCGGATCAGCTTGGTGATCTTCTTCGCGGCGTCCTGCTCGATGCCGTTCTTGAGCCCGATCTCGACGCGGAACTCCTTGCCCGAGGCGTAGGGCTCGCCGGCGTCGAGCGACCGCAGCGTGATGCCGCGCTTGATCATCTTGGACTCGAGGACCTCGAGGACGGCCTTGACCCGCTCCTCGGTGTTGGCCTTGAGCAGGATCTTCTCCCCGCTCCACTCGACCGAGGCGCCGACGTTCTTGAAGTCGTAGCGCTGCTCGACCTCCTTGCGGGCCTGGTTGACGGCGTTGTCCGCCTCCATCTTGTCGACCTTGCTGACGACGTCGAACGTGGAGTCTGCCACGGTATCCATCCCATTCTCAGAATAAAGCTGTTCAAGCGGTGTTCTCGTGCACTCGAGTCTACGGCGGCTCAGAGCTGCGCGGTGATCCCGATGACCAGCAGGCTGGTGCCCGCGACGAGGGTGGAGAGGGTCGCGCCGAGCAGGAGGGGGCGCCAGCCGGCACGTCGGATGGCGGCGAGATCGGTGGAGAGGCCGATGCCGGCGAGGGCCACGGACACCATGAAGACGCTGGCCGTGACGAGCCCGTCGTGCACGCCGGCGGGGATCGGGACGAACGTGTTCGCGACGGCGACCAGCAGGAAGCCGATCAGGAACCACGGCACGAGGCCGACGACCCGGCGGGCGGTCATCGGCGTGCCGGCGTTGGTGCGACGGTTCTCCGCGATCGCCAGGCCGATGCTGATCGGGATGATCATCAGGGTGCGCACGAGCTTCACGACGACGGCGAAACCGAGGGCCGAGGTCGCGAACAGGCTGGCGGCGGCGACGACCGAGCTGGTGTCGTTGACGGCGGTCCCGGCGAACAGGCCGAACGTGTGGGGGTCCATCCCGAGCGCGTGACCGAGGTACGGGAAGACCACTACCGCGATCGCGTTGAACAGGAAGATCGTCGAGACGGCGTAGGCGATCTCGGCGCTGGTCGCTCCGATGATCGGCGAGACCGCGGCGATCGCGGAGGCCCCGCAGATGCCGGTTCCGACGCCGATCAGGGTGCGCTCGCGGCGCGGGATGCGCAGGGCGCGGCCGATCAGCCATGCCGCCAGCAGACACACGACGAGGGAGCTCAGCATCACCGGGAGCGATTCGACGCCGACCACCAGGATGCTCGACAGCGAGAGCTGCACGCCGAGGAGCACCACCGCCAGCTGCAGGACGAACTTGCCGGAGTAGGCCACGCCGGGGACGAATCGTCCCGTGGGCTTGCGCACGACGGCCACGACCACGCCGATCAGCAGGGCCGGCAGGGCGCTCCCGAGCGCCGGCACGACACGGGCGATCGCCGTCGCGACCAAGGCGATGGCCACCGTGATGCCGACGCCGGGTGCGACGTCGATCCCGCGGGTGACGAGACGGGCCGGGAGGGTGCGCACGGGGGAGACGTTCATTCCATCGAGCATCCCGCGCCCGACCACGACCCGGCCAGCGGTGCGCGGTTGTGGGGCCACAACCGCGGTTTGTGTGCCGGCGCCGCCCTCAGCCCTGGCGGCCCTTGAAGCGCGGGTTGAGCTTGTTGATGACGAAGACCTTCCCCCGGCGCCGCACGACCTGGGCTCCTGGCTGGCTCTTGAGGGACTTGAGAGATGCGCGGACTTTCATAGTGAACCTCCTATTGAGAACGGTTATCGTTAACCATAGACCCTCCTTCCGGAGGGTGATCGGACAGGAGACCCCCGTGCCCCAGATCGACGTGATCGCCGTCGTCGGACCGCGTTCCCCCGAGCGCCTGCGCTGCGCCAAGCGGCTCGCCGAGCGCACCCGGCGCGCCTTCATCCCCGCCACCCGGTTGGCGGTGGCCACCGATCCGATCCAGGAGGCTCTGGATCTCGCTCCCTGGGCGACCCCGGCCGGTGGGGCCGTCATCGAATTCCCGGGCTCGACCTCGGTGATCGAGCTGATCGGCGCGCTCGCCGACCCCGGAGCGCCGACGCGCCTGCTCGCCCTCGTCTGCGTGGCCGACGCCACGCACCTCGCCGTCGATCTCGCCGACGAGGAGTACGTGACCGCTGTCGACGCCGACGGGGACGTCGAGCACACCGCCCGCGCGTGGCTGACGGTCACCCAGCTCGAGTACGCGACGACGATCGTGCTCGCGAACGCCGACCGCGTGCCGACCACGCACCGCGACGAACTGCTCGGTCTGCTCGGACTCATCGCGCCCGACGCGCGGCTGCATGCAGCCGATGCGGACTCGCCCACGGCCGTCCCTGTCGACGGCGTCCCGATGGGGCGCAGCCACGACCGCGCCGGCTGGACCCGCGCGCTGAGCGGGGACCCGGTGCGCCCGGGCCGCGGAGGGGCGTCGGCGTTCCGTTACGAGAACCTGCGGCCCCTGCATCCGTGGCGGCTGCACCTGCTGCTCGAGGACCGGTTCGGCTCCGGCGCGTTCGGCACGGTGGTGCGCTCGGCGGGGTTCTGCCGACTGGCGAGCCGACCGGGTGTGGTGGCCCGCTGGGAGCAGGTCGGCGGGATGTTCGACCTCATCCCGATCGCCGACGCCGTCGCCGCCGGGGACGAGGGCGAGCTACTGTCGATCGGGCAGGACCTCTTCATCGTCGGCACCGATCTCGACCGGGAGTCGCTCGCCCGCGCGCTCGACGACGCGGCGCTGCGCGACGACGAACTCCTCGCCGGGGTGACGGACTGGCTCACCTACCCCGACCCGTTCCCCGATTGGTTGGTGCCCGGCGGATCGGACCTCTGACCGCGGCCGGTCGCGGTCAGTCGATCGTGACGGCGGTGCCGTACGCGCAGACCTCGACGCCGCCCTGGCCGTAGTCATTGGTCTCGAAGCGGAAGGCGAGGACGGCGTTCGCGCCCTTCGCCTGCGCTTCGTCGGCCAGGCGCCCCAGCGCCTCGGTGCGCGCGTCGTGCAGCAGGGTGGTGATGCCCTTGAGCTCACCGCCGGCGAGCGATTTGAAGCCGGCGCCGAGGTTCGAGCCGAGGTTGCGGGAGCGCACGGTGAGTCCGAACACCTCGCCGAGGACGGTGGTCACGGTGTGGCCCGGGATGTCATTGGTCGTCACGATCAGCATGGTCCGACCATCGCACACCCCGGGTCGGGCATCCAGCCTCCGATACGGGGCACACGACCGCGGGCCTCACGACCGCGGGGCACACGACCGCGGGGCCGGCCGGGTCAGGCCGTCTGCTCCAACTCGGCGTAGTAGGTCACGTGGCAGCCGTCGCCGGTGCACTCCACGCACACGGTGATCTCCTCACCGTGCTGGACGGGGTCGGCTCCGGTCCCGTCGCACCGTTCGCAAATCTCCAAGGTCCTCATGCCGACGATTCTGCGCCCGGCCACCGACATCCGTGGAAGCGGACGCGGGGTGTCGCCGATCGGTCCGGCTGGTCGCGATCGGCGGGGCCGGGTCCGTCGAGCGGAGGAGGCGCGAAGTGGTACGACGGTCCGACGACAGCGCCGGGCCGTCCCCGTAGCGTCGAATCATGCGCATCGTCTACGATCCCGAGCTGGATGTGGCGCACCTCCTGTTCGACGAGGGCGCCCCGATCTCCCCCGCACGCGTCGCGGTCGGCGGAGTGCCGGCGGGCGGGTATGTGGACGCCGAGTACGACACGGACGGGCGCCTCGTCGGTCTCGAGGTGCTCGGCGCCCAGCGCGTGCTCCCGCCGGAGGTGCTCGCCGGCGCGGAGCCGGCCTGACCGCTCGTGGGTTCTGCTCGCGGGTTCTGCTCGTGTGTTCTGCCCTGGGCAGAATCGCCGCATGCGGCAGGCGCGGATCGGCATCATCCGGCTTAGGCTGACGCCATGCTTCTGCGGCACGCGCTCGGGTCCGTGCTCCGTCGGATCCGGACGGAGCAGGGGACGACGCTGCGCCAGCTCTCCGAGACCTCGCGCGTGAGCATCCCGTACCTCTCCGAGATCGAGCGGGGCCGCAAGGAGGCGTCGTCCGAGATCCTCGCGGCGCTGTGCCGCGTGCTGGAGGTGCCGGAGGGTGAGCTGCTGACGCGGGTCGCGGCTGAGTTCGCGCACGCCCAGGCGCCGGCGCAGGCCGCCCAGGTGCTGAGCCTGGTGCCGGAGCGCGACACCGCACGGCAGCCCGAGACCCTCGTGGCCGCCGCCCCGGAGCCGGTGTCCACCGACACCGCCGCGCCCGCCGCGCTCCTGCTGGTCGCCTGAGCCGTCGCCCTCCCGCGCCTCGCTCTTCCCCTCTCCGTTCCCCGCGGCTCTTCCCCTCTCCGTTCCCCGCGATTTGGACCGAATGTCGCGAAAGAGCTCTCTTTTCGCGACATTCGGTCCACATCGCGGCATCGCGGCATCGCGGGGGACCGCGTCAGCGCGCGAGCGCGCTCGTCGTCCCGACCACGGCATCCACGAAGCCGTAGTCCAGCGCCTCGTCGGCGGTGAACCAGCGGTCGCGGTCGCCGTCCTCGACAATCTGCTCGACCGTGCGGCCGGTCTGCTCGCTCGTCAGCTGGGCCATCCGGCGCTTGAAGTGCAGGATCTGGTTGGCCTGGGTCTGGATGTCGGCGCTCGTGCCGCCGAAGCCGCCGTGCGGCTGGTGCATCACCACGGACGCGTTCGGCAGCGCATAGCGCTTGCCCCGTGCCCCCGACGACAGCAGGAACTGGCCCATCGAGGCGGCGAAGCCGAGCGCGACCGTCGCCACGTCGGCCCGCACGAAATTCATCGTGTCGTAGATGGCGAAGCCGGCGGTGATCGAGCCGCCGGGGGAGTTGATGTAGAGGTAGATGTCCTTGTCCGAGGCGATCGAGTCCAGCAACAGCAGCCGGGCGCACACCTCGTTGGCCGTCTCGTCGGTCACCTCGCTGCCGAGGAAGACGATCCGCTCTTCCAGCAGACGCTGGACCGGGGAGTTCATATCGGTGTCCATGGCCTCATCCTGCGACGGCCCCGCGCGCCTGTCGCCGGCTTCTGCCGGGCGCGAATTCGCCGCCGGCAGACGCGGACGGCGAGAGTGGGAGTGGGCTGGACGCGGTCTGATTTCGCGACCGGGCACTGGACCAGTATTCTTATGTGGCGCCTTCGGTCAGCAGCTGACTGGTGGTCGGGAGCGCGAACGGCGAGTTACCCAAGCGGCCAAAGGGATCTGACTGTAAATCAGACTGCTCAGCATTCGGGGGTTCGAATCCCTCACTCGCCACCGAGAACGACCCCCGGTCCCCCCGACCGGGGGTTTCGTCGTCCAGGGCGGCGCACATTCGGCACGAATGCGCGTTCTGGGGCGTTGATACCCGACATTCGGCACGAAGGTGCGCGCCGTGCCAGGGTGGGGAACATGGCCTCCTCCTCTGCTGAGCTCCGCGACATCGCCGTGTCCATCGCCAAGCGGGCGGCGACGCTCGCGCAGCAGCGACGGCGCGACGGGGTCGAGATCGCCGCGTCGAAGTCGTCCGTGTCGGACATCGTGACGCGGGCCGACCGCGAGGCCGAGGATCTGATCCGCGGAGCGCTCGCGGCGGCCCGGCCGGCCGACGGGTTCTTCGGCGAGGAGTCCGGCGGCGACGGCGGGACGAGCGGGCTCACCTGGGTGGTCGACCCGATCGACGGCACGGTGAACTACGCATACGGCATCCCGGACTACGCGGTGAGCATCGCGGTCGTGGAGGGCGATCCGGATCCGGCCACCTGGCGCACCCTCGCCGGGGCGGTCGTGAACCCGGAGTCGGGCGAGGTATTCGCCGCCGCAGCGGGCGCGGGCGCCACCCGCAACGGGGAGGCTCTGCGGGTCAACGAGGGGGTCCGGCTCCCCCTCGCCCTGGTGGGGACCGGTTTCAGCTACGACGCCGGCGAGCGACGACGCCAGGCGGAGTTCGTGGCCCGGCTGATCGGTGAGGTGCGCGACATCCGGCGGATCGGCTCCGCGGCCCTGGACCTGTGCGGTCTCGCCGCCGGCCGGCTCGACGCGTACTACGAGCGCGGCCTGAACCCGTGGGATCACGCGGCGGGGGCGCTCGTGGCACGGGAGGCGGGGGCGCGGGTCGGGGGCCTCGACGGCGGCCGGGAGGGGCGGCGATTGCTGCTCGCGGCGGCTCCCAGACTGTATGACGCGATCGAGCCTCTGGTGCAGGAGTTCTACGCCGGCTGGGAGTGACGACGCGCCGGCGACGCCCTCTCGCACGGCCGCCCTTCCCGCCTCGACTGGCGTGATGGTTACCGATTTGTTACTTTTGGTCGAGTGCGCCCCCGAACCGACCACAGCGCCGGCACGTCCGAGCCGGGCGCTCCGCTGACCCGCCGGGCCGCTCGGGAGGCGCGCGAGGCCGAGGAGGCCCAGCGCAGAACCACCGCCCGACTCGCCGCACTGCGGGCATCAGCACTGCGGGCATCAGTGCTGCGGAATCGCCCCGGCCGCGACGGCAGCGCGTCCGCGTCGGGCTCCGGTCGCGCCACGCGCGGCGTCAGCCTCATCGCGATGCTGGCCGTTCTCGGCATCGGCGTCGCGACCTCCCTCCCCGCCATGGCCCTCCTCACGGAGGAGCAGGTGCGGGCCAACGCCGTCGCGGAGGCCTTCCCGGGCGCAGGCGGCTCCGGGACGACCGAGGTGCAGGCACTGGACCGCGTCGAGTCCGACCAGATCGCGGTCGTCGACAGGGAGAGCCCCGAGGTAACAGCGGCCGAGCAGCTGGCCGCCCTGCGCTCGATGCGCATCGCGAACACCTTCACGAACAACCCGCGCGGCGCCATCCAGTGGCCGTTCCCCGTCGGTGTCCCGATCTCGTCCGGCTTCGGCCCGCGGGTCGCCCCGACGGCCGGCGCCTCGACCAATCACCTCGGTGTCGACTTCACGCCGGGCGATGGCGTCCCGATCCAGATCATCGCCGACGGCGTGGTGCGGGAGGTCGTGCTCGGCGACAACGGCGGCTGCGGCGTCAACGTGACGATCGACCACATGATCGACGGTGCGCTCGTGAGCAGCAAGTACTGCCACATGCAGCGCGGCTCGGTGCAGGTGCAGGTGGGTCAGGCCGTGAAGGTCGCCGACATCGTCGGCAAGGTCGGCAACACAGGCGTCTCCACCGGCGCGCATCTCCACCTGGAGATCCGCCTCAACGGAACAGAGCCGGTCGACCCCTACGCGTGGCTGAAAGCCAACGCGTCCTGAGCCGACCGGCTCACCACGTCATCGCGTGGTCGCGTCAGATCAGCCAGGCCGTCGTGTCCCGGGGGAGGCTGCGTCCGTCGAGCGGGCCGCTCGCCAGCAGCAGGTCGCCGTCGGGCAGCTCCAGCGGCTCCTCACGGAGGTTGGCCACGACCGTGACGACACCCGTCCGGAACGCGAGCGTGTCCGGCCCCAGGTCGAACCAGTCCAGCTCGCCGAACGCGAGGTCGTGGGCGCGGCGCGCGGCCAGTGCCTCCTGGTACATGGTCAGCGTCGAGCCCGGCACGCCCTCCTGCGAGGATCGGGTGTAGGTCGCCCACGAGGCGGGCTGCGGCAGCCAGCTCTGCGCGCCGGGGCCGAACCCGTACGACGGGTCCGTTCCCTCCCACGGGATCGGGACGCGGCAGCCGTCGCGGCCGTAGCGCTCGCCGTTCGTGCGGAACCACGTCGGGTCCTGGCGGGCGTCGTCGGGAAGGTCGATGGCCTCGGGGAGGCCGAGCTCCTCGCCGTTGTAGAGGTAGGCGGAGCCGGGCAGCGCGAGCATGAGCGCGGTGGCGGCCCGGGCGCGGTTGAGCGCGAAGGCCGGATCGGGCAGCCCCGTGGTCTTCGGGCCGATGCCGTGCCCCTGCAGGTTCTCGCCCGTGAGGGCGAGCCGGGTGGCGTGGCGCACGACGTCGTGGTTCGACAGCACCCACGTGCTCGGCGCGCCCACGCTCCCGAAGACCGAGATCGAGCGGTCGATCACGGTGCGCAGGGCCGCCGCGTCCCACGGGGTCTCGAGGTAGCCGAAGTTGAAGGTCTGCTGCATCTCGTCCGGGCGCACCCAGCGCACCAGCTTCTCCAGCGGCTCCACCCAGGCTTCGCCGCACAGCACGCGGTCGCCCTCGTACTCCTCCAGGACCCGGTGCCAGTCCCGGTAGATGTCGTGCACGCCGTCCTGGGCGAAGTACGGCGGGGTCGGCGGCTCGTCACCGGCGTGACCCTCGATGCCCGGTTCGAGCGCGACGGAACCCGCGCCTCCGCCCATGCTGCCCATGTTCTCGGGCGGCGTGTAGTCGGGGAGGCCGGCCTCCTTGATCATGCCGTGGGCGACATCCACGCGGAAGCCGTCGACGCCGCGGTCGAGCCAGAAGCGCAGGATGCCGCGGAACTGCTCACGCACCCACGGGTTGGTCCAGTCGAAGTCGGGCTGCGACTTGTCGAACAGGTGGAGGTACCACTGGCCGGGGGTGCCGTCCGCCTCCGCGATGCGGGTCCAGGCGGCGCCGCCGAAGATCGACTCCCAATTGTTCGGCGGCAGCTCGCCGTGCTCGCCCTTGCCGTCGCGGAAGAGGTAGCGCGCGCGCTCCTCGCTGCCCGGGGCGGCGGCCAGCGCCTCCTGGAACCACACGTGGTCGCTGGAGGAGTGGTTCGGGACGATGTCGATGATGACGCGCAGGCCCAGCTCGTGTGCGGTCGCGAGCATGGTGTTGAAGTCCGCGAGCGTGCCGAACAGCGGGTCGACGTCGCGGTAGTCGGCGACGTCATATCCGGCGTCGCGCTGCGGCGAGGTCTGGAACGGCGACAGCCAGACCGCGTCGACGCCGAGGGCGCGAAGCGCGGGAAGGCGGTGGGTGATGCCCGGGAGGTCGCCGATCCCGTCACCGTCGGCGTCCGCGAACGAGCGCGGGTAGACCTGGTAGATGACGGCGGAGCGCCACCATTCGCGGCCGGCGGTGCCCGGTTCGAAGGCGGAGCGGGAGTCGGGGGTGTTCGTAGCGGTGATGGCCGTCACCTCTCGTTCGGGCTGTCGGCGGACAGCGCTGGCTGTGTGGGGGACGGGGGCGCCGTGCTGGTGCGCACGACGAGATCGGCGGCCACCGGGACGGTGACCGGGAGGTCGGAGTCGGGGCTACCGGCTTCGAGATCCTCGGCGGCCGCACGTGCTCCCGGGCGTCGTCGCCCGCTCTCCACGTTGCGCAGGAGCAGCGCGACGGCCTCTTCGCCCTGCAGCTCGGGGTGCTGGGCGATCGTGGTCAGCCCGAAGAACGCGGCGAGGGAATGGTCGTCCACCCCGATCACGGAGAGGTCGCCCGGCACCGACAGGCCGAGGTCGCGCGCGGCCAGGATGCAGCCGATGGCCATCTCGTCCGACGCGGCGAAGATCGCGCTCGGCCGGGCCTCGGGATCCGCGAGAAGCTCGAGGGCGGCAGCGTGGCCGCCCGGGAGGGTGAAGTCGGCGCCTCGATAGTGGGCGGGATCGGGTTCGATCCCCGCGTCGCGCAGGGCGGCCTCGTAGCCGTGCCGGCGGTTCGTGGGGGTGTGGAACTCGAGGTCGTACTCCTCGTTGCCGCCGATGTGGGCGATGCGGCGGTGTCCGAGGCCGATCAGGTGCTCGGTGGCCATCCGCCCGATGGCCACGTCGTCGATGGTGACCGCGCTCGCCCCGGGGAGGGGGCCCCCGACACCGGCGATGGGCTTGCCGAGCGAGAGCAGCCGGCCGACCTCGTCGCCGTCGAGGGCGAGGGCGACCGCGATCACGGCATCCACGCGATTGCGCAGCAGGTGGTGGTCGAAGACGCGTCGGCGCTCGCCGTCGTCGCCGCTGAGGTTGTAGAGCGTGAGGTCGTACCCGCGCCGCAGCAGCGCCCGCTCGGCGCCCTCGATGACGGAGGTGAAGAACCACCGGTTCAGGTGCGGGACGACGATGCCGACGTTGCGGGCCCGCCCCGAGGCGAGGCTCGACGCATCGGAGGAGACGACGTAACCGAGGGAGGCGGCGACCTCGGCGACCCGGGTGCGGGTGCGCTCCGAGACGGGGCCGTTGCCGCTGAGAGCGCGGGACACCGTGGCGGTCGAGACGCCGGCGAGGCGCGCGACGTCGTCGATGCCGGGCATCGGACCCCTTCCTCGGTTCCGTGGAGGCCGCCGCTGGACGCGTGGCCGGTCGGTCGAGTGACCGACGGATCGAGTCTAGCGGCGGCTCCTCCGCGGAATGGAAGCGTTTTCAGTGCCCGCGCCGGAGGGACGCTCGCCCGTGGCGGTCCCCGGGAGCCCGGCGGCCGCGCCGGACGGTGACGAGGGCGATGCCGGTCAGCAGGGCGAGCGCGGCGGCTCCGGCTCCGAGGAGGTCGGGCCTCCCATCGGATCCGGTGCGGGCGAGCGCCGTCGCCGGCGCCGGTGTGGGGGAGCCCGTCGTCGCCGAGCCGTCGGTGCCGGACGACGGGGACGGCGCGGGTGTCGCGCCCGACGACGGAGGCGGTGTGCCCGTCCCGCCGCCGGGGCGGACCGGCGCGGCCGTGAAGGTGTTGGTCACGGTCACCTGCACCGGCCCGTCGCCCGCGGTGATGGGGATCGCCCCGGCGGGCGCGTAGGCCACCGCCGACGCGCCGCGCGCGTCGGTCTCGGTCACCACGCAGACCGCTCCGACCGGGATGCGGGGGAAGACGTGTGTCTCACCCGCGGCGATGCTCGCCGTGAGTGGAGATCCGGGGACGGCCGCGCCGTCGACGGTGCAGGCGACCGCGATCGGGAAGCCGCCGGCGGGGGCCGGGGCGGAGCCGTCCACCCGCTTGGTGACGGCGAGGTCGCGCGCCTCCTGCCCGCTGGCGACTCCGCCGGCCGAGACGTAGGAGACCGCGGCCTGATCTGAGCCGACGCCGTCGCCGCGGACGCTGTTCTCGAAGACGGTGCCGTCCGGAGTCCCGGCCGGCACGCTCAGCTGGTAGTAGACGACGTAGGTGCTCTGCGGGTCGGGGTCGTGCACGGTGAGCTGGAAGGTGGGCGCTGCGAGGGTCGCGGTGTACGTGCCCGGTCCGGTGCCCTCGGTCAGGCGCACCGACGACCCCGACCAGTCGCCACCGTTCCAGTCGGCGTCGGCCACCCGCTCGATGGAGAGGGACGCCGGGAGGAGGGAGAGCCGGGCGTCGTAGGTGTCGGTGACCGTCACCTCCGCTCCGTCGTGCATCAGCAGGTCGCCGGGCAGATAGACGAGCCAGCCGAGGCTGCCGTCCGCGTTCTGCCAGCCGCCCTTGGCGAGAGCCGTCGGCGGGGAGGTCGCTGCGCCGCCCGTCCCCTCTCCGATGCCGCCGTTCGGGACGGTCACCGTGTAGACGGTGCCGTCGGAGGTCTGGAACAGGAGGGTGCTGCCCGAGGTCTGCACCGCGCTCGCGTAGAAGAAGAGGGTCCCCGTGATGTCGGTGTGGGAGGACACGTAGTCGCCGAGGGTGCAGTCGAACGAGTCGGAGTCGACCGTGCAGGTCCCGACCTCCGCCCCGGAGGCGTCCTTCAGGGTGAAGGCGGACGTGTACCCGTGGACGGGGGAGGGGAAGGAGACGGAGAACGTGTCGCCCGGAGCGGCCGTGGCCGGCAGCGCCCAGGCCACGTCGACGCGGAACATCTGACCGACGGTGAGGGGCACCGACGGGTCGCCCGGGTCGGGCGATGAGATGGTGATGGAGGTGACCGGGTCGGTCTCGGCGGCGATGGCGGGCAGCGAGGGGAGCAGGGCGAGCGCCGCGACTCCCAGGGCGGCGAGTGCGGATCTGAAGACGGGCATCGGGCTTCCTTGCGGTGGTGACGGGGAGGCGCGGGTCGCCTCCCCTCATCACTGAGACCGACCGCCGGCCTCTTCATGACGCAATTAGTGAATATTTCTCAATTCGCGAGGCGTCCGGCGGCGGCACAGGCCGGGCGGGACGGGCTCAGGCCACCCAGTGCGACGGACGGCTGAGCCCGGTGGGGAGCAGCGTCCCGGCGTCTCCGGTCGCGGCGGTCACCTGTGTCTGGGTGACGAAGAGGGCGTCGCGCAGGTCGGCGCCGTCGAGGCGGGCGTCACGCAGGTCGGCGCCGAGTAGCTCCGCCGCCGACAGGTCGGCCCCGCGCAGGTCGGCGGCGATCAGGAGGGCTCCGCGCAGTTCGGCCGCGCGCAGGTCCAGACCGCGCAGGTCGGCCCCCAGCAGGTCGGCACCGGGGCGCAGGCGGGTGGCGGCCACACGGGACCGCCCGGGGGCTCCGGCGTGCGTCCGGGTCGGCGTCCGCTTCGGTTCACGCGTCGCCGCCTCGCGGGTCAGCCGTGCGGCCTCCCGCAACAGCGCGGCGGCGGGCGCCCGCAGCGTGTCGACGTCGAGCTCCCGGAGGTGCTCGGGAGTGCCGTCGGCGGCCGCGCGCACGTCGCGCTCGGCCGCCCGGAGGCGGGGGTGGAGGCTCGCGGCCGCCGGGAGCCGCAGCGCCTCGCGCAGGTACCAGAGCAGCTCGTGCAGCTGCCGGACGATCGGGAAGACGGCGAACATCCCGTCGCGGGTCGCGCCGCCGTCGTGCCAGGTCGCGCCGTCGAAGGTGTGCTGGGTGACGTGCTGGCCCGCCCCGAAGCAGTCGAACACGGTGCAGCCCTTGAACCCGCGGTCGCGCAGGTGCGGGTGGATGCGGCAGCGGAAGTCGTCGTCGAGGTTGTCGCAGGGGTCGCCCGCCGCCTTGTCGACGGCGAAGTCGGCCGACTTCGCGAACGCGAGCGCCACGCAGCACAGGCCGGCGCAGTTCGTGCAATCGGCGGAGAGCGATCGTGCCGCGGAATCCATCCCTCCACAGTACGGGTCGCGCAGTGGCAGGTGCCGTGGACGAGCGACGGGGACCATGCCAAGATCGAGGGAATCGATCGAGGGGGACCGATGTCGACGAACCAGATGGCTCCGCCGGAGCTCTCGACGCTGCCCGGGGCGGCGATCCTGCTCCGCCTCCGGCGCCTGGTGCTCTGCGTGATCGTGGCCGCACTGGTCTATGCGCTGATGACCCAGGGATCGCGTGGCTACTGCGCCGACCTGGGGGAGGTGGAGAGTCCGAGCGGGGACGGATCGGTCTCCGCCGTGAGTTCCTGCGTCTCCCTCGACCTGCGCCCGAGCCCGCTGGTGTTCATCGCGCTGGCGGTGGTCGTGTTCGCGGCCATGGGACGCGTGCTGCGGTCGGCTCTGACCGTCCCGCGAGCGATCCAGATCATCGATCGGGCCGCGATCGTCGCCGTGTCGGTCGCGGCACTGTCGTGGCTGATCAGCGTCGTGTGGTTCGCCCTCATCCCGATCGAGACCTGGAACGGCGGCGGTTCGTTCTGGTTCCCTTTCCCGTTCGGGGCCGTGGACCTCAGTTCGAGCACCACCGGCTGACGCGCGGCGTCATCTGTGCGCCCTTTCACCGTCCTCCGGAATTTCGTCCGGGCTGGCGCGTTACGGTCAGCAGACCGACACGACACGACCACGGAGATCCCCATGACTGCATCCCGCCGCCGCATCGGCGCCTCTGACCTCGACGTCTTCCCGCTCTCGCTCGGCGGCAACGTCTTCGGCTGGACCGCCGACCGCGACACCTCGTTCGCTGTGCTGGACGCGTACACCGCCGCCGGCGGCAACTTCGTCGACACGGCGGACGGCTACTCGGCCTGGGTCCCGGGGAACACCGGGGGCGACTCGGAGCGCATCCTGGGCCAGTGGTTCGATGCCCGCGGCAACCGCGAGGACGTCGTGCTCGCGACCAAGGTGAGCCAGCACCCCGACTTCAAGGGACTCGCGGCCGACAACATCCGTCGCGCCGCCGACGCGTCCCTCGAGCGTCTCGGCAGCGAGTACATCGACCTCTACTACGCCCACTTCGACGACGAGACGGTGCCGCTGGAGGAGACCGTCGCCGCGCTCTCCGGACTCGTCGACGCGGGCAAGGTCCGCTACATCGGCATCTCGAACTACAGCCCCGAGCGCATCGAGGAGTGGTTCCGTATCACCGAGGCGGAGGGCCTGCACCGTGCCGTCGCGCTGCAGCCGCACTACAACCTGGTCGAGCGCTCCTACGAGCAGACGTACCGCCCGATCGCGGAGCGGGAGAACCTCGGCGTCTTCCCGTACTTCGCACTCGCCGCCGGCTTCCTCACCGGCAAGTACCGCGACGGTGTGACCGTCGACAGCGCCCGCGCCGCCGGTGCGGCGAAGTATCTCGACGAGACCGGTCGCGCCGTGCTGACCGCCCTCGACGAGGTCGCCGCCGCTCACGACGTGTCGGTCGCCTCCGTCGCGCTGGCGTGGCTCGCCGCCCAGCCGACGGTGACCGCGCCGATCGCCAGCGCGCGCACGCTCGATCAGCTCCCCGACCTGCTCGCGTCGGTCTCCCTCGAGCTGACGGCGGACGAACTCGACGCCCTCGACGGGGCGTCCCAGGCGGCCCGGGCCGCCTGACCGGTCCGGGCGTCAGTCGCGTCCACGGTGGTCGGAAGCACCCCCGCGGTGATGGTATCCTCGTACGGTTGCCAAAATCGTTCGGGCCTTCCGGCCAGGACCGGCTTCGCCCCCTTAGCTCATTGGTAGAGCACTTCCTTGGTAAGGAAGAGGTAGTGGGTCCGATTCCCACAGGGGGCTCCGTCTCCCCGTCACGCGGTGGAGGCTGCGGCGGGGTAGCTCAGGTGGTTAGAGCACACGGCTCATAATCGTGGTGTCGCGGGTTCGAGTCCCGCCCTCGCTACAGACACAGACGAAACGGCAGTCCGAAAACGGACTGCCGTTCGTCGTTGCCGGCCATGTGACGGCGCCGCCGGATCGCCCCGTCGAGCGGTGGCTACTTCAGCGCCTGCCGGATCGTCTTCGCGTCGGACTTCGCCTTCGTGAGTGCCGTGCGGGCCGCGGTGATGGCGGCCTTCTCGGAGGCCAGCACCGAGTGGTTGGCGTTGTAGGCGGACGGGGTGACGGCGAGGGCCGCGGAGTCGACCCCGCCGGCGTCGTGCGCGGCGGTCTTCGTCTGCGAGCTCATGTCGCTGAGGTCGGCCTGCAGCGCCGCGGTCGACTTCGCCTTGTCCTTGCCGGAGAGGAGTCCGGCCAGCGTCGACTGCTCCTTCGTGAGCGTGGTGGTCGTAGAGCTCGTGATCCGGTCGGAGTCGGAGGCGAGCCGTGCCTGCGGGAGGGCGACGGCGAGGACGCGGTAGGTGTCGAAGACGGCCTTGAGGTCGGTCTGCGCCTGGCCGACCGTGGTGTCGGCGGCGATGCGCGCGGCCGACGACTTCATGGCTGCGAGGTCGGCGTTGAGGGTGCCGAGGATGGTGGAGCGATCGCTGGAGGAGAGGCTCTTGTCCGCGGTGACCTTCGTGATCGCGGCGGAGAGCTTGTTCTCGCGGTCGGTCGTCGCCTTGGCGCCGGCTGCCTGCACCTGGGCGAGCGTCTTGGGCGCGTGGGCGGCGGAGCTCGCGGTGGGAGCAGGCGACGGGGTCGAGGTGGTGTCGGCGAAGGCCGGGACGGCGAGGAGGGAGAGGCACGCGACACCGGCCGAAGCGACGGTGGCGAGTGCGAGGGAACGGGCGGTCATGGGGACTCCTTTTCGGGGCGCGGGTGCCGGAGGACGTACCGACATCCAGCAGCCTGCGTCAGCCATGTTCGGGCGAGGTAAACCGTGCGTTCGCGTCCGGTACGGCCGCGTCGTGCCGATGCGCCTCAGGTGAAGCTCAGCACCTCGTCGCCCCACCCCGCCCGGATCCCGGCGTCGAGGTCGTCCACGATCGCATCGTGCCGGTCGATGACGAGCGTCGCACGCGCGGCGGCGGGGTCGTACGCCGGCCAGCCGCCACCGTCGGCGACGATGTCCGGTGCGCCTCCGCAGGCGAAGGCCAGCCAGCGTGCCTGCAGGCGTGCCGAGAGGGCGCGACCGGTCGCGCGGCCGCCGAGTCTGAAGGTGATGTCCTTCGGCCCGCCGTCCAGGTTCCCCCAGACGTACGGCAGCTCGGTGGCGTGGGTGGCCCCGATCCCGAGCAGCTTGAGCATGGGGGTGGCGTAGTCGAAGCGGTAGAGCCACACCGGGGCGATCGCGGCGTGACCCTCTGCGGCCCACACCGTCGGCATCCGGAAGCCGATGTCACGCGCGACGGCGAGGCCGACCGCGTGCGCGCGCAGGCCCTCGTAGGCGTCGAGGACCTGCTCCCGGGAGGGGATCTCCACGTCGGGGTTCTCCTCGGCGATCCGGGCGACCATCGCGGTGAGCTTGTCATCCGTGATCGGGATCAACGGCGACTTCATGAACTTGAAGAGGGCGGCTTCGTCCTTGTTGGTGCCGATGATCAGGGGGACGGGGTGCCCGCGGCCGTCGCGCAGCACGGTGATCGGATGCTCGGGGAGGATGTCGCCGTCGACCACCGGGGCGAATGCGAGGGTGCCGGGCTCCTCGGACGGGACCGCCGCGTAGACAATGGCGGCCGCGTCCACGATCGCATCGGCGGGCAGCTCGCGCATCCGCCGGATGTCGCCGTCGGCGATGTCCAGCTGGCGGAGCATCCGGGTGGCGACGGCGCGGGAGCGCTCGGTCCCGTACATCGACGACACCGGCGAGCTCTCCGCGATGGCCCGGTGGAAGAGACCGGCCGCGGACGGCGTGGCCAGCAGGGAGGTCACCAGGCCGCCTCCCGCGGACTCGCCGAAGACCGTGACGTGCTCGGGATCGCCGCCGAACGCGCCGATGTTCTGCCGGACCCATTCGAGCGCGAGCAGGACGTCGCGCAGGGCGAGGTTGGAGTCGAACCGCTCCTCCTCGGTCGCGTACGAGGTGAGGTCGAGGAACCCCAGAGCGCCCACCCGGTAGTTGACCGTCACCAGCACCACCTCGCCGGTGGAGACGAAGGCGGAGCCGTCGAACAGCGGCTGGCTGGAGGCCCCGAAGGTGTAGGCGCCGCCGTGCAGCCACACCATCACCGGGAGCGGCTCGGCGGCATCGGCGGCCGAGCGCCAGACGTTGAGCCGGAGGCAGTCCTCGTCCATCACCGCGTCCGGTCCGAGCGGCACCGCCGGGTTGCGGAGCTGCGGCGACACGGGGCCGTACGCGGTCGCGTCGGCGACGCCGTCCCACGGGGCGGCCGGTCGCGGTGCACGCCAGCGGAGTGGGCCGACCGGGGCCTCGGCGTAGCGGATCCCCTTCCAGGACAGGGTCGTGCCCGTCCGCCCGCCGCGCACGACGCCGGCGCGCGTGGCGACGAGGGTGTCCGTGTCGTCGGCGGTCGTGTCGTCGGCGGCCGTGGCGTCGGCGGCCGTGTGGCTGGAGTCCTGGGTCATGGCATGCTCCGTTCCGCAGTGATCATCTCGCCAGAGCGGCGACGACGTGGGAGATCTGGACGGCCGCGAGGATTGCGAAGAGGACCGTCATGATGATGGCGTTGTGGGCGATCAGCTCGGCCTTGAGCCGGGCCAGACCGCTCTCGATGGCTCGCGAACCCGTGGAGGCGAGGAGCGTCGGGAGCAGGATCCCGAGGGAGGCCGCCAGCGCGAAGACCGCGCTGAGCAGGACGGCCAGGGCGATGCCCAGGTCAGCCGCTCCGATCAGCGCGCCCGCCTTGAGCTCGAGCGGGATGTTCTTCGCGTTCGTCACGGCCATCACGGCGCCGAGGCCGAAGGTCTTCGCGGCCGACATGTCGTCGATCGCCCGCAGCCAGCCCGGGGCGACGGCCGCGCCCGACTTCGGCCGGGTGAGCCAGCTGGCGATGGCCAGGCCGAGGAAGCCGACCGACAACAGGATGCCGAGCACCAGCACGATGACATCGTCGTTCGCGGAGCCTCCCGCGCCCGCACCGGTGGTCGTCAACGCGGCGACCACGGTGAACGCGAACGACACGAGGACGGACGCCCCCACGTACGCGAAGCCGTTCACGCGCGCCCGCGGCGAGAGCAGGATGGCGATGATCGCCGCGATCGGCAGCGGGCTGATGATGATGCCGGCCGCGAGTGGGATCAGCTGTTCCAGGTCGTGCATGGCGGGCGGCTCCTCCGGGCGGTCGATGCGGTGCTCACGCTAGGGGAGGCCGGATCGGGCTCTCTCGGGATGGTCGGTATTCGCGACGGAGCACCGCCGCGACGGAGCACCGGCGCGCGAGGGCGGCGTCGGTCAGGGGAGGGCGACCTGGAGGCGGGCGTCGCCCTGCATCGCGGTCAGGCTCACCGAGAGCGACCGCCTCCGGAGCTGTCGCAGACCGTAGCCGTCCGTCGGGTCAGCGGGGATCGGGCCCGTCGAGCGCACGTCCAGGACCACGCGGCCGGGGCCGGGACGGCTGTCCGTGATCGGTGTCAGCCGCAGAGCGATCGTCGCGCGGGGCTCCGCCGCGTGCCGCGCGACATTGGTGAGCGCCTCCGACAGGGCGTCGACCGCCAGCGCTCGCCGGGCCGGGTCCGCGTCGAGCACCTCCCACGCACCGTCGTCGACGTGGAGCGTCAGGTCCAGCGCGTATCGCCAGGCCGCGACGATGCTCTCGACGGCGTCCCGGGCGGACGGCTGGTCGGTCGGCCGCTCGTCGTCGAGCAGCGCCACGATCCGGGTGATCGCCTCCCGTGCGTCGGAGTCTCGTGCGTCGGAGTCTGAGTCGGAGTCGGATTCGGAGCCGGAGCCGGAGCCGGAGGCGGGGGACGGGGCGCGGGCGAGCGTGAGCGCGGCGGACACGCACGCGGCCTGCACCTCGACGTGCAGCAGGTGGGCGACGCGGCGGCGGGCGAGGACGAGACGATTGCGCTCGCGCAGCGCCAGAGCGTAGGCGTCGTCGACCGCGCGCGCCGCGGCGGCCTCGGCCGTGCCGAAGCGGCGCAGGGCGGCACGGGCGATCGCCACGAGGGAGACGAACAGCGGGTAGGCGAGCACATGCACCACGGGCACGGCGACGACGCCCGTGATCGACAGGATCGCTGCCGAGCTCCCCGCGATCGCCGCCCCGGTGACGGCTGCGGCGCCGACGAGGACCGCCGTGCGCGATCGTGGCCGCGTCCGCCGCCACAGAACCGTCGCGGCGGTGTTGCCGGCCGCGGCGACCAGCACCACGGCGAGCAGCGCGACGAGCACAGCGGCCAGGGGGAAGCGACCCGCCGCGAACGGGACCCACAGGCTCGCGTACGCGATGCCCGTGATCCACACGGGTGCGGGATGCAGTCGGATCGGGCCCAGGCGCCCTCGGGCGGCGGCGCCCGCGGGCGCAGCGGTGGTGGTGGCGGTGGCGCGGACATCGGGTGCGACCGGCGAGAGCGCGTCGACCGGGGCGACCGGCGCGACCTCCGACTCGTCATGGAGGGCATGGCTGAGGGGGCGGATCACCTCCTCGGAGAGCCGCCGGACCGTGGCGGCGGCATCCTCGGGTCCCGCCGTCCTCCCGTGTCCGGCCGACAGGTGGGCGTCGACGGCGCCGCGCACCGTGGCGAGTGTCTCGCGCGTGAGCTCCGCGACATCCCGATGGTCGCGGGCCCGCTGCTCGGAGAGCGCCTGTCGTACCGTTCGCAGCCGAGCGGTCGCCGCCCGCTGCCGCCGGGTGGTGGTCACGAGCTGCGCGACGACGGTCAGCAGGACCGTCGCGCCGACCAGGTTGGTCGCGATCCGCGCACCGAGCGGGCCGTCGTACAGCGTCGTGCCCGACCAGGCGGCCAGACCCGCGAGGAGCAGGGGGCGCAGCACGCCGATCAGCGCGAGGGAGACGATGACCGCGCCGACCCGGGCCTTCCGCGAGCGCATCCGGCGCTCGATGCGCGCGCAGAGGAGGCCCGTCACCCCGAGCATCACGTGCACGAGGAGAGCGAACCCGAACCCCAGCAGCCGGCCGCGGGCGTCCGTCGCCGCGTCATAGCCGCCGAGCACCGTCACCGCGAGGGGGAGGGTGGCCAGCCACGACCACCGGGAGAAGAACTGCCCGCTCCCGGCGAGATCGATCCAGGGCCGCAGCACGCCGACTCCGCTCACGACGGGTCGGGGTGCCGGTGCCCGAACGTGCTCGTGTACAGCGTGACCGCGAGCACGCGCGGGTTCGTGTTCGGGCGTGCGGAGAGCCCCAGCCGGTCGAAGGTGCGTGCCACGAGCCGTTCGACAGCGCGGGTGGACCGCCCGGTCCGCCGGGCGATCTCCTCGTTGGAGTGCCCCTCGACCATCAACGCCAGCACACCCAGCTGGGCTCTGCTCAGGGTCGACAGCGCGTTGCCCGGCGGAGGGGCGACGCTCTCGGCCGCGCCGTGGCGTGCGGAAGCGTCGACCGCCGCGATGAGCTGCTCCGTCGAGTCGACGGCGTTCTTCGCGATCACGGTGGCGTCGCGCATCACGGTCGCACGCGGGGCCGCCGCGGGCGGGTAGTTCGTCAGGAACACGATCGGGAGCGCAGGCGCCACCCGGCGGAGGATGGTCGCCAGTTCGGCCCCGTCGGGCCGGGAGCCCAGATCGATGTCCGTCACGACGACATCCGGATCGAAGGCGCGCGCCGCCGCGAGCGCCGCGGCGGCATCGGCATGGTCGGACACGACGAACCCGGCGTCACGGAGTGTGCGAGCGAGCAGGACCCTCACGATCCGCTGGTCCTCGACGAGCAGCACGCGCCGGGTCGGGTCAGCACTCACGGCCTCAGGATAGCGAGCGGATCCCCGTCACGGAGCGCAATGCCGCCGTGACGCGCGCGCCGGTCTCCCGTAGGGTCGGTGCGCCCGCCGGCGAAGCACGTCCGGCGCTGAAGGAGAGATGGATGAGCGACTACTTCGACCGCGAGGCCGACCGGACCTACACCCGGGTCTACAAGAACGAGACCCCCGACATCCTGAAGGCGTTCGCCGCCTTCGACGAGACGGTCTTCGCCTCGGAGGGCCGCGCCATCCCACTGAAGTTCCGGGAGCTCATCGCGGTCGCGGTGGGCATCACGACGCAGTGCGTGTACTGCATCGACACGCATTCGCAGCGGGCCGTCGCCGCCGGGGCGACCGAGCAGGAGCTGGCGGAGGCCGCCTGGGTCGCAACGGCCATCCGGGCGGGCGGTGGCTTCGCCCACGGCCGCCTGGCGTTCAAGTTCGGCGAGGCCGCCCACTCCCACTGACCTCACCCCTGGCATCCAGCTGTCGCGACGCGCCGTCCGCGCTCCGGACCAGGCGGCGTGTCGTGACCACTGGATGGTCGGGTGGGTTGAGGGGTCAGCGGGCGGAGAGGGGCGCGAAGAGGTTGACCAGGTTGCCCTCGGGGTCGGTGATCAGCAGCGACCGGTTGCCCCAGGGCATGTCGCTCGGCTCCAGCACGATCGGGACGCCGGCCGCGCGCAGTGCCGCGAACGCCGCATCCACGTCGTCAGGACCGTCGACGCGGAAGTCCAGGCAGACGGAGTGGTTGGCGCCGGCCCGCATCCCGCTGTCGCCCATCGCAGCCACGGTCTGCGTGCTCGCGATGGCGAGGGTGCCCGATGGCGTCCTCAGCTCCGCGAAGAGGGGGTGGATGCGCTCGGCGGCGACACCGGTCACCTGCTCGTAGAACGCGACCGTCCCGTCGACGTCATCGGTGAAGATGCGGGTCGCTGCGAGGTTCATGCGGGTCGGTCCTTTCATCGGGGAGCGCCGCCTCGGCGCCCGATCTCGACGCTAGGCCGCCTTGCGGTCAGCTCCCGGCCGCAATAGCGGTCGGGACGTGGATCAGACGGCCGCCGTCCGGATCCTGACCTCGCGCTCCATGCGCTTCTCGTGCCGCTGCCGCCCCTTCACGGCCTCGGCCTCGCGGCTCTTCGGCGGCGCGTTCGTCACCAGCTGGTCGAGCATCCGCCGGGTGGCCTGCGCGATCTCGTCGATCGCCTGGTCGAACGCCGGGGTGTTCGCGCGCGAGGGATGCGTCGACCCGCTGACCTTGCGGACGAACTGGAGGGCGGCCTCCCGCACCTCGTCGTCGGTCGTCGGCGGCTCGAAGTTGTGGAGGCAGCGGATGTTGCGGCACATGCGGCGACGATAGTCCCGATCGTCGCTCGGCGCAGCCCTCCCCGCGTCGGAATGCCGGCGGCCGGCTCAGGCCTTCGCGCGCAGGTTCTGCGCGATCGCGGCGAGCGACCCGTCGAGCGCTTCCTGCATGCCGGGGAACTCGGCCGTGGTGTGGATGCTGAGCTCCACGCCGTCGTCGGTCAGCCGCAGCGACCCGTGGTAGTCGTGCGGGCCCGGAGCGGACCACGTCACGGTGCGGGCGGCGTCGTCGACGTCGAACCGCGCCTGCGAGGTGACGGTCTCGTCCTCGCCGTCACGGTCGGCGTCGACGTGCGCCGTGGTCTCGACGGTGCCGTCGGGGAGTTCGTGCGCGTCGGTCATGCGCGGGAAGTAGGCGGGGAGGTTCTCCGGATCGGAGATGTAGTCGAAGTACTCGTCGGCGTCGCCGTCGAGTGCGCGGGTCGCGGTGTAGGTGGGCATGACGTGACGGTACGTCGCGGGTCGGCTCCGCGGGACCCATTGACGCGACGCGCTCACGGGTGTCGCGATGGGCTCGGAGCTGCCAGAGGGCGCTCAGCCTGGAAACGTGTTCGCGATCGTCGCCGATTGTCGGCGGTGAGACGGATGGCGCACTGCAGATACGCAGCAGCGATCGCCAGAGACACGACGGCACTCAGCCACACCGCACAGGCCGGTTGTCGTGCCGAGATCGACAAAGTGCTGATTGATTGGACGAAGAACCATCCTGACAGCGCGAAACCAGCCGGCGCATTGGCCGTCATCCGCCACCACGCGCGGGGCGCATCGGACTCGTTCTCGCCCCGAAACACTCGAGTGAGGACCAACACCACGAGCAGGACGATTGCGACGCTCGCGACGACACCCCACTCCAGCAGAGCGACGGTCCCGACAGCGATGCCGACGAGCATCGCCAGGGCGTACCCGATGATGATCAGTATCGCTTTGGTCGCACCGTTGCGTACTCGCATGGTCAGTTCACGACCACGTACTCGTAGTAGTTGCAGTACGTGAAACCGCAATTGTAGAACGTTGCTTTGACGCGCTTCTGTTGATAGTGGGCGCTGCTGACTGCGTCGCGAAGCCGTGCGCCTCCCGGACAAAGAAGCGTGGTCATGTAGTTGAGACCGGGGACCAGGTTACAAATCGCCCCCATCGTCTGGTAGGTGCTCCACATCCGCTCGACGTCCGCGCGTGAATACGTGTAGGTCGTGGTGATCACCGAAGGATCTGCGACAACAGGAAACGCCGCATCGGCGCTGAAGTCGACAACCTGCGTCAACGTATCGCCCGACACTTCGTAGTGCGTGGCGACCGCCGTTCCTCGCGAATCTCGTGCCCATGGCGCGGCGATCTCGACGACGAATGAGCCTTCAGCGTTCGCGGCGGTCACCGAGCCATCGGCATTCAGCGTCAGGGTCGTGCCTCCGGCTCGTTCGAACACGTAGTCGTACGAGTGCGGTGCCGAGGCCTCCTCGATGACGGTGTTGATCCGAACACCTCCGTCGTCGCCGATGACCGGCACCGTCGTCGAGCCGTTGCGATTGTCAAAGGCCACCACGCCGGGAATCTGGGACGTTGACGCTGCGCTGGCCTGCCCAGCGAACGGAAGAGAGATCCGAAGCTGGTCGCCGCCCTCACCGACTCGTACTCCGTCCTCCGCATTGACCGGCACGGTCAGTGCCACCCCATCCACTCGCGACTCCACAGCCGCGGTCGGCGACGAGGAGAACTCCGCCGCCCGGCTCAGCGTTTCCGGGGCAGCTTCTTGAACAGCCGCGACAGCGGCCGACGAGCCTGAAGCAGACGTATCGTCCGCTGCAAAAGCGGTGAGCATCCCGCTGACGGTGCCGGCCCCGATCACCAATGTCAGAGCCTTCACGTATCCACGCATAGTCATTCCCCCTGTTCGACATTGAACGGAATCGCGATGCGGCCAACTGCCCAAATTCATGGCCAGTCGAAGGCTACCTGCGACCCTCTGCCTCTAGTCCGCCCGACCGGTGCCCAAAGCGTAGGGGGCGCAGCCACCGGCAGCCAGCTCTCCTGCTTGGATTGCGTAGTCAGAGCCGAATAGTTCAGCCCTTGAGCTCTGCAACGTCAGTAGCCTGCTCTGTCGTCGTGGGTTGGAGGGTTCTCCCGTCGGAGGCGTAGCCGAAGCACTCGCCGTAGGCCCCGTCACATGAACGGTGGCCGGCTCCCGCACTGCGGGAGCCGGCCACCGGCGCGGGCGTGCGCGCTCAGCCGATGAGCTTCCAGGCGGCGTACTGCGCCGTCGGGCTCGGTGCGACACCGGAGGTGTACCACTGGGCCTGGTAGCTGCGGCCCTGGTAGACGACCTTCTCGCCGCCGTAGTAGATCGTCGCGGCGCTCCACGCGGGCAGGCCGCCCGGGGTGGTCGGGACGACGACCTCGCTCCACGGGCCGCCGATGCCGCCCGGGGTCTGGCCCCGGGTGTACCAGAGCGCCGTGAACGTGCGGCCCTGGTACACGACCTTCTCGCCGGCAGTGAAGGGGCGGGTCACCGTCCAGACGGCGGTGCCGTTGGCGGTCTTCGCGATCTCGGACCACGCGCCGGCCTTGTTCGCTCCCGGAGTCTCGCCCGAGGTGTACCAGAGCGCCTGGAACACGGACCCGTTGTAGCTCACCTGATCGCCGTTGACGTAGACCTTCTTCTTGTCCCAGGCGTCCGGACCCTTCGGCACACCTTGCTCGCCGAGGTGGAGGTCGCAGTCGATCCGGCCGCTGTACAGGGCGTGGCCCTCGGTGGCGCTGCCGGTGCCGGTGCCGTAGATGCCGTCATCGGACCAGACGACCTCCTTGGTTCCGCCGACGCACGTCGAGTTGGGCGCCAGCGCGAAGCCCTCGAGGTTGTCGACGGGCAGGCCGGCCGGCTTGCTGTAGACCACGTCCGGGACGATCGCGCCGGTGCTGCTGACCTTCAGCACGGTCGAGGCCACCCCGCAGGTGTTGTCGCACAGCGCCCAGATCCGCTGGGTGTCGGCGTCGAACGCGACGTCCATCACGTGGCCCATGCCGGTGTCGGCCACCGAGACCCGGTGGAAGGTCCCGTCGGAGTTCAGTGCGTAGGCGTAGAGCTTGCCGTCGTTCTCCAGGGCCGCGAAGTACAGGCCGGTGCCGTGCTTCGGATAGTTCGCCGGGATGTAGGTCTTCCCGGTCGACTGGTCGACGAAGCCGTTCGCCGTCAGGTAGCTGTCGGGCACGAACGTGACGCCCTCGAAGCCGAGGTTGGCCTCCGTCTTGTTGCCGGCGTGCAGCTCCGGGAACTCGGCCGTCAGGTCCCACTGCTGGGTCGCGACCAGCTGGGTGCCCGCCTGCGCGGGGTCGAAGCGCAGGATGGAGTTGAGCGGGATGGTGTTGGCCGCGTTGTTGCGCTCGGTGGTGACGTAGAGGGCGCCGTCCGGTCCGACGGTCATCCCCTCGGAGTCCGGCTGGTTGGTCGCAGTGTCGGTGCTGCCCGGGAAGAAGATCTGCTTGCCGGCGCCCCAGCCGTTGCTGGTGTCGGCGACCCAGAGGCCGTCCTGCTTCACCATCCGGAACACCCAGGATTTGTTCTTGACGCTGTAGAGCACGTTCGCGTTGCTCGGGTCGAAGACCAGCCCGCTGACGTCGCGGCCCTCGGGGCCGGTCGTGGTCGTCCAGGCGCACTGCTTGTCCGAGACGGCGACGTCGGCGCTGCCGGGCCACGCGGCGGGGCTCAGGGCGGTGGCGGGGAGGGTGCCGGTGCCGGACGGCGCCTCCGGCTGACACTTCAGGGTCGGGCCGCCCGGGGTGCCACCGTCGGCGGGGTTGGTGAGCGGGGTCTTGCAGGCGTCGGCGTTGGAGGCGCCGAAGCTCTTGTCCTTCACCGAGACGAAGGTGCCGGTGCCGTCCGGGCAGCGGGCGAAGGCGCCCGCGCCGAAGTTGTTGCCCTCGTCGGTGCCGGCCTCGCCTGCGGTGTAGTCGACCGAGTCGACGAGGGTTCCTGCGGTGCCGTTCGCGCCGTCCGGCAGGTACAGCTTGACGCTGTCGCCGCTGCTGCCCAGACCCTTGGTCGAGGAGAAGTAGACGTAGCCGTGCGCGGGGACGACCGTGGTCGCGGTGCCGTCGGCCCGCTTCGCCGAGAACGTGGTGGCGGCGCTCGCGGCGCCGCTGTCGATCTGCAGCCAACCGGCGATGCTCACGTCGGTGGAGCCGCTGTTGAACAGCTCGATCGCGTCGCCCACCGGGGTGGCGCCGTTGTCGGAGGAGACTTCGTTGATGTGGATGCCCGCCCACTCCGGGGTGGTGCCTCCACCGGTGGGGGCGAAGCGACTCGTGCCCGGAGAGCCGATGTCGCCGGTGGTCGACTTCCGGGACGCTTCGGCGTCGCCCACCGCGGAGAGCTGCCACTGCGACGCATCGTTGGCGCCGAGGGCCGCTGCCGTCTTCGGCACGCCCGCGACACCCTGGGTGCGCGGGCCCTTGACCGTGCCGGTGCCCTGGTCGTTGTAGGTGAGCCGATCGACCAGGTTCGCGACCGGGTCAGAGCCGTCGAAGAGGTTGATCTCGTCCGCGCGGCCGAGGTTCGTCGTGTTCCCCGCGAGGATCTTCACGTCGGCGCCGAGGCCCCACTCGCTGCGGAAAGTCGCGTCCGTCGACTCCGTGACGATCGCCGACTGCCCGACGGCGAGCGTGCCGAGGCCGTCCAGCGGCACGGTCCCGGGAGCCCGGCTGTCGTCGTCGAAGGACCAGCCCGCGAGGCTGACCGGCGCAGACCCGAGGTTGGTGATCTCGAAGTACTCGCCGGAGGAGTTCAGCGGGTTGTACATCCACTCGGTGATGCGGACGGAGGGGGCGTCCGCAGCGCTGGCCGCGGTCGGGAGCGCGATGGCGAGGACGCCGGCGGTCGCCGCCGCGGCGAGGGCCGCGACGGTGCGCGAGATGTGAAGTCTCATAACGACGGAAACTATCGATGCCGCCCGTACGAGGGGGGAAGCGACGGTGAACGGGAGGAGAACGCGCGGGGCGGGCCGGGGAGGGGTGCGGCGTCAGGCGGGGCAGCCGCAGCTGCACCGCACCACCAGCTCGCCGGGGAGGACCGTGTGCGTCGGCAGGCGCGAGGGGGTGGCGATCTGGGCGAGCAGCCCGTCGACCGCGGTGTGCGCGATCCGATCGACCGGCTGACGGTAGGAGGTGATCGACGGCACGGCGTAGGCGGTGGAGAGGGCGCCGTCGAATGAGGCGACGGCGAGGTCCCCCGGCACCCGCACGCCGAGATCCGCGCACGCCCGGAACGCACCGGAGGCCTGGATGTCGGACGACACGAACAGGGCCGTGGGCGGCTCGCCGCCGGCCCGCTCGAGCAGCTCGCGCATCGCCGCGTATCCGCCGTCCTCGGTGAAGTCCGCCCGGGCGAGCAGGGCGTCGGGGTCGGAGGCGACCGGAGTGACGAGCTCGCGCCATGCGAGCACGCGCTCGTCGGCCGACTCGGTGCCGACGCGTCCGCCGATGCAGGCGACCGCGGTGTGGCCGTGCTGGAAGAGATGCTCGACGGCCGCAGTGACCCCGGCACGGTTGTCGACCGCGACCGAGGAGACGGGCAGGCGGTCGGGGACGCGGTCGAGGACCATGACGGGCGTATTCACCTCCGCGAGCCGGGTGAGGGTCTGCAGGGAGTGCGAGGAGATCACCATGATGCCGTCGACGCGGCGGTCGACGAAGGTCTCGATGTAGCGGGTCTCGCGCGCCGGGTCGTCGGCGCTGATGCCGACGGCCAGTGTGTTGCCCGTCGCGAAGAGCGCCTCTTCGATGGCGGTGGCCAGCTCGCCGAAGAAGCGGTTCACCGCCGAAGGCAGCAGCAGGCCGATGGTCCGCGTGGACGCGCCGCGCAGAGCCTGGGCGATGGAGTTGGGCCGGTAGTCGAGCTCCTGGATGGCCCGCTCGATTCGGGCGCGCGCCTCGGCCGAGACCGGGCGCGGCCCGTCGTTGAGCACATAGCTGACCAGTGCAGGCGACACGTTCGCCATCCTCGCCACATCCGCTCGCGTCGCCGCCATGCCCCCGCCCTTCGCCCGCGTCACCGTTGATGCAACGATAACGCCTATCAACACGTGTTGCATCCTTCCGCGCCATCCGCTACGTTTGCCTCGTCAACTCGTGTTGAATGAAGGAGTTCAGATGACAAAGACGCCGTCGACGGTTGGCACTGCCGCATGAGCCGCCCCATCGTCCTCGATTGCGATCCGGGGCATGACGACGCGGTCGCGCTGTTCATGGCCCTCGCCTCGCCCGAGGTGGATCTGCGGCTGATCACGACTTGCGCGGGCAACCAGCGCCCCGACAAGACGTTCGCCAACGCACGCAAGCTGCTCGCCCTGGCTGGACGCGAGGAGGTGCCCGTCGCACAGGGCGCGCCGAAGCCGATCCGGCGCGAGCTCATCATCGCCGACTACGTGCACGGCGAATCCGGGCTCGACGGAGCCCAGCTCCCGGAGCCCACGGTCGCCGCGGGGACCGAGCATGCGCTCGATGCGCTCACCCGGCTGCTCCGCGAGAGCGACCAGCCGGTCACGATCGTGGCCACCGGCCCACTCACGAACGTCGCGATCCTCCTCCTGGCCCACCCCGAGCTCAGCGACCGGATCGCCGGCATCTCCCTGATGGGCGGCGCCTGCTTCGGCGGCAACTACACGCCGAACGCCGAGTTCAACATCTACGTGGATCCGGAGGCGGCCGACATCGTCTTCTCCTCCGGCGTCGAGATCGCGATGTTCGGGCTGGACGTGACCCACAAGGCCCAGATCTTCCAGGAGGAGATCGACGCGATCACCGCGCTCGGCACGCGCACCGGAGAGGTCTTCGGCGGCCTCCTGGAGTTCTACGGCCGCAGCAACACCCTGCCCTTCCTCGCCCCCGAGGGCCATGTCGAGGGACTGCACATGCACGATCCCTGCGCCATGGCGTACCTCATCGATCCGTCGTTGTTCACGATGGTGCCGGCGAGGGTCGATGTCGTCACGGCCGACGGCCCCGCCCTGGGAGCCACGGTCGTCGACTACAACCGCACCACCGGGAAGAGCCCCAACGCACTGGTCGGGTTCGACGTCGAACGCGAACGGTTCGTGCAGCTCATCCACTCCTCGCTGGCGACCTTCGCCTGAGCGCACCCCTCTCACCCCCACTCGAAAGGCCCACCATCATGTCCAAGTTCGCCGACGCGGTGAAGCGCGACTTCTCGCTCATCGCACTGCTCCTCATCCCGGTCTGCGTCGCGATCAACATCGTCGGGTTCCAGTTCTGCCAGCTGCTGCGCCTGCCGATCTTCCTCGACTCGATCGGGACGATCCTCGCCGGCGCCGTCGCCGGGCCGTGGATCGGCGCCATCACCGGGCTGCTGACGAACGCCATCAACGGCATCTTCAACCCGGTCTACTTCCCCTACGCGCTTACCTCCATCGCGGTCGGCATCGCGGCAGGACTGCTGGCTCGCAAGGGGATGTTCACCAAGGTCTGGAAGGTGATCGTGTCCGGGCTGGTCATCACCCTGGTGTCGACCATCTGCTCCGGCTTCATCACGGCCATCGTCTTCGGCGGCGCGACCGGCGGCACCGGCTCCATCATCACCGCCACCCTGCTCGCGGCCGGCAACAACATCTTCACGAGCGTGTTCTCGGTGCAGATCTTCCAGGAGATCGCCGACAAACTGATCTCGGTCTTCGTGGTCTACATCGTCATCAAGGGGATGCCGTCGCGCTACCTGACGAAGGTCAAGTACGGCGCCCAGTACATCCGGGCGCCGAAGAAGCGGGCGCGGGCCACCGCGCCGGTCGCGTGAGCATGGGGGCCGCGATCAGGGGCCTGTACCCCGGGACCAAGTTCATCGCCGCGCTGTTCCTCGGCGCCAGCGCGTTCGTCGTGCCGACCTATTGGTACGGCTACGCCGCCTTCGTCCTCTGCATCGTGCTCGGCTTCGTCACCGGCGAGGGCGTCGGATACGTGAAGACGATCCGCAACACGCTGCTGGTGCTCGTGATCTTCATGTTCGCGATCCGGGTGCTGTTCAGCGGCGGGAGCCACGTCTACTGGGCGTGGGGCAACCTCAGCGTGACGCAGGAGAGCCTCGACGCCGCGCTCACGATCGTCGCGGGCGTGCTGGCTCTCGGCTCCGCGCTGCTGCTGTTCTTCCGGATCACACCGGTGAAGGACATCACGGCCGCGCTCGAGAACGCGGGGTTGCCGCCGTCGGGCACCTACGTCGTGCTCTCCGCGATCCAGATGATCCCCGAGATGCGCAAGCAGTCCGGCACGATCATGGACGCGCAGAAGACGCGCGGCGTGGAGACGGAGGGGAAGCTGATGACCCGCGTCAAAGCCTTCATCCCCACCCTCGGCCCGCTCGTGCTCTCCTCCATCGCGAGCACCGAGGAGCGCGTCATCACCCTCGAGTCGCGCGCCTTCACCGCGCGGGTGCCCAAGACCCGCCTGTACACCGTGACGAAGCGACGGGTGGATGTCGTCATCCAGGTCGTCCTGATCGCCGTCTTCGTCCTCCTCCTCGCCGGAAGGATCGCCCTGTGGCTGCTGTAGAACTCCACGACGTCACGTTCACCTATGCGACCGCGGAGACCCCGGCGGTCTCCGGGGTGTCCCTCGCGGTCGAGCCGGGCGAGCTCTGCGCGCTCGTCGGACCGAACGGCGCGGGCAAGACCACGATCTGCAACATCGTGCGCGGGTTCATCCCGAAGTTCCACACCGGCGAGCTCGCGGGATCGGTCCGCATCCTCGGCGAGGACGCGGCCGACAGCGATCTCGGCCTGCTGGGGCTGTCGATCGGCTTCGTCTTCCAGAACCCGTTCGTGCAGATCAGCGGCGCCAAGGACACCGTGTTCGAGGAGGTCGCCTTCGGTCTCGAGAACCTGGGCGTCGAGGTCGGCGAGATCCGCCGACGGGTGGAGGAGACGCTCCGGCTGATCAGCATCGAGCACCTGCGCGACAAGAACCCCGTCGAGCTCTCGGGCGGGCAGAAGCAGCGCGTCGCCTTCGCATCGACCCTCGCCATGGACCCGCCGATCTTCGTGATCGACGAGCCGACGTCCCAGCTCGACCCGCAGGGCACCGAGGAGATCTTCCGGATCATCGGTCTGCTCAAGGAGCGCGGCAAGACGATCATCCTGGTCGAGCACAAGATGGAGCTGGTGGCCGAGCACGCCGATCGGGTCGTGGTGCTCGACGGCGGTCGCGTGGTGATGTCGGGCACGCCGTCGGCGGTGTTCTCGTCGCCGGAGCTCGCCCGCCACCGCGTCGCCTACCCGCAGTACGCGGGCGCCGGCCTGGCTCTGCGCGACGCCGGGGTGCCGGTCGGGCGCATCCCGGTGACCCGGCGGCAGGCCCTCGACGAGTTCAGGCCGTTGCGCCCCCAGACGGAAGGAGCGGTGGCATGAGCGACCTCATCCGGTTCGACGACGTCAGCTTCGCCTACCCCAACGGCCATGTGGCGATCGAGAACGTCTCGCTCGCCATCGGCGCCGGGGAGGCGGTCGCCATCGTCGGGCAGAATGGCGCGGGCAAGACCTCGACCGCCAAGCTGATGAACGGGCTGTTCCGGCCGACCACCGGCACCGTGACCGTCGGCGGGGAATCGACGGCGACGCGCACCACCGCCCAGGTGGCGAGGACGGTCGGGTACGTCTTCCAGAACCCGGACGACCAGATCTTCCACAACGACGTCTACAGCGAGATCGAGTTCGGCCCCAAGACGCTGGGCTTCACCGGGGACGACCTCGAGAAGCGCGTGTACGACGCGGCGGAGCTGGCGGGCATCGGCGAACTCCTCGACGAGAACCCGTACAACCTGCCGTTCTCGACGCGGAAGTTCGTCGCGATCGCCTCGACGCTCGCGATGGGCTGCGAGGCCTACATCCTCGACGAGCCCACCGCCGGGCAGGACCTCGCCGGGATGGAGACGATCGGGCGGATCGTCGCCTCCCTCCGTGAGCAGGGGCGGGCCATCGTCACCATCACGCACGACATGCAGTTCGTGGTCGACAACTTCGAGCGCGTCGTGGTCATGGCCAACAAGAGGGTGGTCGCCGACGCGGGCAAGCGCGAGATCTTCTGGAACCACGCGGTGCTCGACGAGGCCATGCTCAAGCAGCCGTACCTCTCGGAGCTGGCGCACGACCTGGGCGTGCGCGGCGACGTGCTGGAACTGTCCGAGTTCGTGCGCGCATTCGGCCGGTCGGAGGCGGTGACCGGTGCCTGACGCGCCTGTCGTCGTCGTCGCGAGCCTCAATGTCGACCTCACCGCCGTGGCCGCGCGCATCCCGGGTGTGGGGGAGACGATCATCGGCTCGGCGTTCGCGACCTCCCGAGGAGGCAAGGGAGGGAACCAGGCCGTCTCCCTCGCCCGGCTCGGCGTCCCGACCGTGCCGATCGCGTGCGTCGGCGACGACGACGCCGGTCAGGCGTATCGGGACGCTCTGGCCGAAGAGGGGATGCCGACCGTGCACGTCCGCACGGTGACCGGGGAACCGACGGGGACCGCGCTCATCACGGTGAGCGACGCGGGGGAGAACAACATCGTGGTCGTTCCCGGTGCGAATGCCCGGCTGACCGCCGCCGACGCCGACGCGGCTGCGGGCACCCTTGCGGCGGCGCGCGTCGTGCTCGGCCAGCTGGAGGTGCCCGTGGCCGCGACCGCCCGCGCGTTCGCGATCGGACGGCGCTCCGGTGCGATCACCGTCCTCAACCCGGCACCGGCCGGGCCGGACATCGCGGCACTGCTCCGCGACACGGACGTCCTCGTTCCGAACGAGGTCGAGTTCGCCCAGCTCGTCGGGTGCGACGGATCGGACGACGCCGCCCTCCGGCGCGCCTGCGCCTCCCTCTTCGCACACGGCATCCGCTGGATGGTCGTCACGCTCGGCGAGCGCGGCCTCGCCCTCGTCGGCCCGGACTCCCTCACCCGGATGCCGGCGCTGCCGGTCCAGGCGGTCGACACCACCGCGGCCGGCGACTCGTTCGTGGCCGGTCTCGTGAGCGTGCTGGCCGAGCGTGGCGATCTCGAACGCGAGACGCTGCTGCGCGCCTGCGAACGCGGGACCCGCGTCGCGGCGCGCACCGTCCAGCGGCGAGGCGCCCAGCCGTCGCTGCCCTGGGCGGCCGAGCTGGAGGACGACCTGTCCGCGTCCCCCACCGAGCGGGTGGTCCTCCAGCGCTGAGGCCGGCGGCACCCGAGAATCGCGGGTGCCGCCGCCGCCCGCACGGCGGTAGCCTTCGAGCGTGGCGGACGGCGAGACGGAACGACGCGGCCGCGCGACGGGCGCACGCGTCGCCGACTGGCTGCGTCGTCACGACCCCGGTCTCAACGCGCTGCGCCGAGCCGGGCGGGCGGCGATCGTCATGCCCTTGCTGTTCCTCCTGGGCGGCCGCGTGCTCGGGAGCCCGGATGTCGCCCTGTTCGCGGCGTTCGGCACCTTCGCGATGCTCCTGTTCGTCGACTTCGGCGGCCCCTTACGCGAACGGGTGCAGGCGCAGGTCGCGCTCGCCGTGGTCGGCGCGGTGCTCGTCTGCCTCGGGACGCTCGCGTCGGACCCGGCCTGGTGGTCGGCGGTCGCGATGGCGGTGGTCGGGCTCGCGGTGCTCTTCGCCGGGTCGGTGAGTTCCGTCACGGCGTCGGCCGGCACGTCGCTGCTGCTGGCGTTCATCCTGCCGGTGATGCTGCCGGGCGGCATCGCGGTCCTGGGGCCGCGCCTGCTCGGCTGGGGGATCGCCGCGGTGGTGAGCATCGTGGCGATCACCGTGCTGTGGCCGGCGCCGACCCGGGAGCCGCTGCGCGGCCCGGCCGTGGAAGCGTGCCGTGCGCTCGCGGCCCGGCTGCGCGCCGAGACGGCCTTCCTGCGCGGCGGTGCGGAGCTCGACCTCGCGGGCGAGCGCGACCGCACCCGGGCCGTCGCAGACGACGCCGTGGCCACCGTGCACCGGGCCTTCCTCGCGACGCCGTACCGACCGACGGGGTTGAGCACGCCGGCGCGCACCATCGTGCGGCTGGTGGACGAGCTCGCCTGGCTGAACGCGGTCATCGCCCAGTTCGATCGACTGGGCCGGATGCCGTCGACGGCCCCCGAACCGGTGCACGAGGCCGCCTGGGCCGTGAAGAACGCCGCCGCGGACGTGCTCGACGAGAGCGCGGTCGCGCTCGCCGAGCACGGCGGCGACCCGGCCGCCCTGGACGACGCGCTCCACCGGCTCGCCGTGGCCCGCGCCGCCGTGGAGTCGGCGATGCTCGCGCAGCCGCCCTCCTCTCGTGCACCCGCTCGGGCAGCGGCTCCCTCGGCCGTCGGGGCCGTGCCGCCGGACGGTGCGCCGAACGGGGCCTCCGATCCGGGCGGCTGGATGATCACGGCGCTCGACCCGGGCTTCCGGGCGCAGGAGCTCGCCTACGCCGTCGCCACCGTCGGCGGCACCATCGCCCTCACCGCTCGAGCCGAGCGGCGGACATGGTGGCAGCGGATGCTCGGCCGGCAGCCCGGTGACCTGCCCGGCCCGCTCGCCGCCGCCGCGGAGCGGGCGAGCGGTTTCGTCGGCTGGAACTCGGTGTGGCTCCGCAACAGCATCCGCGGGGCGATCGGGCTCGGACTCGCGGTGCTGCTGGCGAAGCTCACCGGCGTCGAGCACTCGTTCTGGGTCGTGCTCGGAACGCTCTCCGTCCTCCGCTCGAACGCGCTGAGCACCGGGCAGACGGCGGTCCGGGGCGTGCTCGGGACGGTCGTCGGCGTCATCGTCGGCGCCGCCGCGCTGTTTCTGATCGGCGGCAACCCCGTCGTCCTCTGGATCGTGCTGCCCGTCGCAGTCCTGGTGGCGGGCGTCGCCCCGGCGACCATCTCGTTCCTGGCCGGGCAGGCGGCGTTCACCATCGTGATCGTCCTGCTGTTCAACATCATCGCGCCGACCGGGTGGAGCGTCGGGCTGTCCCGCATCGAGGATGTCGCGCTCGGGTGCGGGGTCAGCCTCGTCGTCGGCGTGCTGTTCTGGCCGCGCGGTGCCTCGGCGGCCCTGCGCAGCGCGCTCGCCGACGCCTATCGTGAGGGGATGCGCTATCTGCGCGCCGTGGTCGACTCCGCGATCGGGGCGCAGGAGGCTCCGGCCGGTGCGGCGGACGCACGCAGCCGGTCGGTGCGAGCGGCGGCGGCGTCCCGTCGCCTCGACGACGCCTTCCGCACCTACCTCGCCGAGCGCGGCACCAAGCGTCGTCCGCTCGCCGAGGTGTCGGCGTCCGTCAGCGGGGTGGCCGGCGTGCGCCTGGCGGGCGACGCCATCCGCGAGCTCTGGGACGGCCAGGAGATCGCGGGACGGGGCACCGCCGAGGCCGCCCGGATGCTCGACGCGACGATCGTGCGCCTCGAACGCTGGTACGACGGACTCGCCGCACAGCTGGCCGCGCGCGAGCCGCTCCCGCGTCCGGCGCCGAAGGATCCGTCGGCTCCGACGCGACTCGCGGTCGCGGTCGCGGACGATCTCGAGTCCGGCGGCCCCGACGCCCGGGGCACGGCCGTGCGGGTCATCTGGACCGCGGACTACCTGGAGGTCGTCCGCCGGCTGCAGGCCGCCATCGTGCCGCGGGCGCAGGCGCCGACGTGGACGCGGACGCCGACGCAGACGCGGGAGTCGAGGGACGGTGCCTGACGGACGGATCGCCCTGGTTCCGCGTGCATGTCAGTGACAGACTGTCGATGCACCTCTCATCGGATCGACAGCCCGTACAACAAGCGCGTTCGACCCGCGGCCTAGCATCGCGGTGACCTATCGAGGAGTGATACCCATGAGCAGCATCGAACGTGACGTCGTCATCATCGGAGCTGGGGCGTCCGGCCTGACCGCCGCGACCGACCTGAAGAAGGCGGGCCTGACCGTCGCCGTGCTCGAAGCGCGCGACCGGGTCGGCGGCCGGCTGTGGACAGACGACATCGACGGGGCGACCCTCGAGATCGGTGGACAGTGGGTCTCGCCGGACCAGGACGCCCTCATCGACACGCTGGCCGAGCTCGGACTCGAGACCTACGAGCGGTACCGCGAGGGTATCAACGTCTACCTCGGCGAGGGAGGCGAGCGGCGCACGTTCGAAGGCGAGATCTTCCCGGTCGCCCCGACCACCGAGCGCGAGATCGTGAGCCTCATCGACCGGCTCGACGCCCTCGTCTCCGAGATCGACCCCGACCGGCCGTGGGACCACCCGCAGGCGAAGGAGCTCGACGAGATCTCGTTCCGCCGCTGGCTGGAGACCCAGACGGAGGATGAGGAGGCTCGGCGCAACATCGGCATGTTCATCGCGGGCGCCATGCTGACGAAGCCCGCCCACGCGTTCTCCGCCCTGCAGGCGCTGTTGATGGCCGCCAGCGCGGGCAGCTTCTCCCACCTGGTCGATGCCGACTTCATCCTGGACAAGCGCGTCAAGGGCGGCCTGCAGCAGGTGCCGCTGCTGCTCGCCGAGCGTCTGGGCGACGACGTCTTCCTGAACGCGCCCGTGCGCACGCTGCGGTGGAGCGACGAGGGCGTCGTCGCGATCGCCGACGGCGTGGAGGTGCGCGCGCGTCGCGTCATCCTCGCCGTCCCGCCGGTGCTGATCAGCCGCATCTCGTACGAGCCGCCGCTCCCGCGCCGCCAGCAGCAGATGCACCAGCACCTGTCGATGGGCTTCGTCATCAAGGTGCACGCCGTCTACGAGACGCCCTTCTGGCGTGAGGACGGCCTCTCCGGCACCGCGTTCAGCCCCTATGAGCTCGTGCACGAGGCCTACGACAACAGCTACCACGGCGACCCGCGCGGCACGCTCGTCGGCTTCGTCTCCGACGAGGCGGCCGACGACGTCTTCCGCCAGTCCCCGGAGGAGCGCAAGGCGCGCATCCTGGAGTCGCTGTCGCACTACTACGGCGAGAAAGCGCTCAGCCCGGTCGTCTACTACGAGAGCGACTGGGGCAGCGAGGAGTGGACGCGCGGCGCCTACGCCGCCAGCTTCGACATGGGCGGCCTCGCCCGCTACGGCTCCGATCTGCGCGCTCCGGTCGGCCCCGTGCACTTCTCGTGCAGCGACATGGCCGGCCGCGGCTACCAGCACGTGGACGGCGCGATCCGCGTCGGCCGCGAGACCGCCGCGGCGATCATCGCCTCCCTCACCACCGCAGGAGCCGCTTCGGCCTCCTGAGCTCAGACCGCGTGCGGCCCGTCGTGGATGGTCGCACGCCCCCTCCGCCACCGGCCCCCAGAGCCGTGCGGAGACGCGGAGCGGGCCGGCATCGTGGAGCCGGCCCGTTCTGTGTTGCGCGGGCCGAGACGCGGCTACGCCGTGGTGTGCGTCCCGACCAGCTCCTGCACCGCCTTCTCGACCGCCGCGAACTCGTCCTGCTTGCGCGCCACGAGCTCGAGAGCGTCGAGGCCGACGGTGAGGAGGTCCTCCGTCAGCGCGCCCGGGTCGGCGAACTTGTGGCTGGCGTCGCCGGTGAGGCCGCCCTCGAGGGCGAGCCGGCCGACCAGGCCGAGCTTGAGCACCTTCGTGCCCTTCGCGAAGCTGACCTTGTCGAAGTCGACCCAGACGATGTTCGGCCGCGTCGTCGACTCGAACGCGTAGCGCTTGTTGGTGAGGTCGAGCACCACCTGCCAGATCGTCTGCGACGCGTCCGGCTTGCCAGGCTCCGGAGTGCGGAACGGCTGGGCGGCGTTGCGGATGATGCTGAACATGGCCGCCATCGCATCGATCTGCGTCTTCGGCTGCACCTGGTGCGCGATGTAGTACGAGGCCCGCGCGAACCGGTCGCTCGCCAGCGTCGATCCCGGGAGCGGCGTGTCGCCGCCGAGCCCCGCGACCTGCTGCACGAGTTCGAGCTGCTTGTCGAACGTGGGGGAGTTCGTCATGACCTGGTAGTCGCGGCTGTGGTAGACCGTCGGCGTGCCGTCGGTGTACTCGATGATCGCCGAGTCGCCGGTGGCGTCGTTGATGGCGAGGTGCAGCGTCGGCACGATGTGACCGGTGGGATCGAAGAGCTGTGCGATCGCGACCTGGGAGGTGTTCGTCCACTCGACGGCCTCGGCGACGGTCGCGAAGTTGTCGAGGTAGTACTGCAGCCAGACGGCCTGGCTCAGCTGCACGGCGCCGGCGGCGGGCGTGCCGTAGTCCGACTCCGCGAGCCACAGGATGTGACCGGCGAAGCCCTCTTCGTTCATCCCGTCGGTCGCGATCAGGTCGAAGGCGGTCGCGACGACGCTGCCGTACTTCGCCGTCCAGGTGAGGGCGCCGTCCACTCCGTCCGTGCGCTGGATGCCGCGCGGCAGCTTCCAGAGGTTCGTCAGGAGGTCCAGGTGGAAATCCATGTTCCGCCCGACGATCACCGATCCGTTGGCGTCCGGCCAGACCACTCGTGTGCACATCGATCGCGTCCGTTCTCTCGTTCCGCCCCGGCGACTCGGGGCCGGGCACTCCCCATCCTGCTGGTGGCGGGCCCGGGACCGAATAGGGAGAATTCTGCGGCCCTCGCGTCGCGTCCGCTTGTGGGAACCGGGTGATCCCGGGCTTCCTGCGCATCCCGCATCCAGGCTTCTAGGATCTGGAGTGCATTGTGCAGATGTGAAATTATAAACTCTACACCGGGACAAAGGTGTCCGATGTGGGAGGAAAGACGCGATGAAGAACGTATTCAAGCGATCGATCGCGACCGTGGGCTCTGTGTTGGCGACCGCCGTACTGGTCATCTCGGCGGCGGTCCCGGCCCAGGCACGCTCGGATGTCGATCTCGACGGGATTCGATCCCGGTTGTCAGATGCCGGAGTGGACGCTGCAACACAAGATCGACTCGTGGCCAAGCTTCTCGCAGGAGGGACGTGGGATTCTGTCAGCGGAGCACAGCCGGTGACCGAGACCACGGTCATCACCGGCGATCGAGAGATCACCACACGCGTGTACGCCGACGGGTCTCCGATCGTGTCCTCCATCGAGATTCCACGGGCAGGAGTCGACGATCGAGCGGGCCGCACGGTCTCGGGTTGCCGAGAGGCGTCAGGTGCAGGCAACTTCCCGTTCTACGACTGTCGGGTCCAGACGAACACCGCCCTCTACACGATCACGTTTCTCTCCGACGGCCGGAGGAGTTCCATCGGTCAGGCTCAGGTCTCGAACTACAGGCAGATCGGTTACTGGACGGGCGCCGCGACCGTGAACTCGACCGGCTTCAACCTCGTGCGGCGTGACCAGAGTGGTTCCTCTCCGGCTCACGTTCAAGGCACGCTCTACGTGACGTTCCTTCTCGGCAGCGGTTCGGGTGTCTACAACCTCTCGTTCTACGTGAGGGACATGTCCCGCTGGGATTCGACACCGTGATGGATATCATCCACGGCCTCGTCATCGTCGGGGTGATTGGCGGAATCGCCGGCGTTTTCGTCGCAGGCCTGGTCGTCATCGTCCTCCTCATCCGCCGTGCGTCGCGGCGACAGCCGCGGGGGTGACGACCCACACACACAGAACGGGCCGGCCCGAAGGAGCCGGCCCGTTCCGGGAAGGGACCTCGCTGGTCGCCCGGGGCTACTTCGTCGCGTGCTCCAGCTCGCTGAAGTCGTCGACGCCGGCTTCGGCCGCCTCGCGTCGGCGGGCGCGCAGCGACGGCGCGGCCAGCGCGGCGATGATCGCGATGGCCCCGACGCCCGCCGAGACCCAGAACCCGATCGTGAAGGCGTCGTCGGTGGGGGCGCCCTGGGGTGTGACGTTGGAGGAGATCACCGCCGCGATGACGGCCGTGCCGATGCTGCTGCCGACGGTGCGGATGACGGTGTTGGCGCTGATCGCCTCACCGGTCTGGGCGGCCGGGACGCTCTCCACGATCGCGTTGGAGATCGCCGCGAGCGCCATCCCGATGCCGAGGCCCGTGAGGATGCCGGAGACGATGATCTGCCACTCCGCGCTGTGCCCGAGCGCCGGGATGAGGAAGGCGACGGCCACGGCGACACCGCCGATGATCATGGGGATCTTCGGGCCGATCTTGCGGATCAGGACACCGGCGACGACACCCGCGATGACCATCGCGACGACGGTCGGGAGCAGGTAGAGGCCGGAGTCGCTCACGGACTTGCCGAACCCGTAGCCGAGCACGGTGGGCAGCTGGAGCAGGGTGGGAACCAGGATGAACGTGCCGAACATCGCGAAGCCGAACGCCAGGGCGACGATGTGCGAGGTCCAGACGCCGCGGTGGCGGAAGAGGCGCATGTCGATCAGCGGCTCCTTGACCCGCAGCTCGACGAAGACGAACACGATCAGAGCGATGCCGCCGAGGATGAGCAGGCCGATGGTCTTGCCGTCGCCCCAGCCCCACTTCTCGCCCTCGCTGATGGCCAGGAGGACGGCCACGAGGCCGATCGAGAGGATGATGGTCCCGATCCAGTCGAGTCGGCCCGGCGTCCGCACCGGGGACTCCGGGATGCCGAAGATCGCGCCGAGCAGGGCGATGACGACGAGGACGGCCGGGAACCAGAACAGCCAGTGCCACGACAGCGCGTCCACGATCGGGCCGGCCGCCACGATGCCGACGCCCGCGCCGATGCCGAAGATGGCGGAGAGCAGGCCGATCGTCACGCTGACGCGGTCCTTCGGCAGTTCGTCGCGCACGATGCCGATCGACAGCGGCATGACGGCGCCGGCGGCCCCCTGCAGGATGCGTCCGACGATGAGCACGCCGAGGTTCGGGGCGAGCGCCGCCAGCACCGTCCCCGCGAGCAGGAGCACGAGCACGACGATGATGACCTTGCGCTTGCCGACCATGTCGCCCAGTCGCCCGAGGATCGGCGTCAGCACCGCGGCGGAGAGCAGGTAGGCCGTCAGGACCCAGCTCGCGTCGGTCGTCGCGACGCCCAGGTCCTTTCCGATCGTGCCCAGGGCGGGCGCGACGAGCGACTGGAGCACCGCGAACGAGAGTCCGCCGAGCGAGAGGAACAGGATGATCGCGGTTCCGCGCGACCGCTTCGCTCGCGAAGACGGCACCGAGCCCGTTGCGGTGCTCGGAAGGGTGTCGGACATGGAACTCCTCGATATGTAAACAGATGCTGACTTACCGAGTATGCGCGGTGTATATCGCTATGTCAACATCTGTATACATCGACTGGAACGGGATAGGTTGGCCGTGGAGGAAGAGACATGATGGACCACGCACCGGCCGTTCCCGGCACCGTCGCCGACGAGATCCCGGAGGAGCTCGACGGACAGCCCCGCCCGTCCCGCGACGCGACCGCGACGCGGAGCGCACTGGTGCGGGCGGCGCGTCGCCGGTTCGCCACCGACGGCTACCGGGCGACGACGGTACGCCAGATCGCGGCGGACGCCGGGGTGAACGTCGCATTGATCAACCGCTACTTCGAGTCGAAGGAGGGGCTGTTCGAGGCGTGCATGCGACGGACGTCGAGCGAACTGGATGCGGCCACCCCGACGCCGGCACCGGGGGTCGACATCGCGCGCCTCATCGCGCACGTCGTCAACACCCCCGACGGCGACGACCCGCTGCAGCTGCTCCTGCTGCTGCGCTCCTCCGGGGACGAGAACGCCGACCGGATCCGGCGGAAGACCCTCGAGCACTTCACCGAGGGCCTGGCGGCGAAGGCGGGGTGGCGGCCCGACGATCCGGCCAGCGCACCCGTCCTCCTGCGCGCCCAGCTCGCGATCGCGACGATGCTGGGCGTAGTGATGCTGCGCACCTCCGCCGCCGTCGAACCGGTCGCCTCCGCCGGGATGGCCGAGCTGGAGGGCCCGCTCGGCCAGATCTTCGAGATCCTGCTGGCCGAGGGCGGCGAGCAGCGAGGGAGCTGATCCGGCGCTGCGGGTGCGTTTCTACTCCAGCGCGCGGATGCTCCACGACGCGGTCGCGGACCCGCCCGGCTGCAGCACGACGAGGTCGGTGCCGGAGTTGAAGGCGTCCGGCGGGCAGGTCATCGGCTCGACGGCGAGGCCGATGCGGTCGAGGGCCGGGTCGGGCTGGTCGGCGGTGTGGATCTGCACCCACGGGCAGGCCTCGTCCCACACCATCTCGACCCCCGAGCCGTCGGCGGCGCGCAGGGCGACGGTCGCGATGCCGTCGGCGCCGCGGCTCAGGCCGGTGAACGCGTGGTCGATGAACGTGTCGCCGATGCGGCGCGGGGTGCGGAAGTCGAAGGCGCCACCCTCTGCTGTAGCGACGGGGGCCAGCTCCGACGGGATGAGGCGCACGTCGTCCACCAGCAGGACCTCCTCGGCGGGGAGGCTGAGCGTCCAGTCGTCCACCCGGCCGTCGCCGGCGACGAGGTACGGGTGGGGTGCGGTGCCCCAGGGTGCGGCGGTCGGCCCGGTGTTGGTGGCGGTGACGGCCGTGTGCAGGCCGCCCTCGTCGAGGCTGAACGCGACCGAGATCTCCACGCGGTGCGGGTAGCCGGCCTGCGCCTCGATCGTGGCGGAGAAGGTGACGCTGCTGCCGGAGCGGTCGACGGCGACGAAGTCGAGCCAGGCGGCGAGGCCGTGCAGCGCGTGACCGCGCCCCGGCTCGGTGAGGGCGAGCTGCTGCTCGACCCCGGCGAAGGTGTACCGGCCGTCGACCACCCGGTTCGGCCACGGGGCGAGGGTGGCGCCGCGGAAGGCGGGGCGCACCTCGTCGGCGGCGTACGGGACCACCAGGGCGCGGCCCTTGTGCTCCAGGGTGCGCAGCGAGGCGCCGACGGAGGCGATGGTGGCGTGGTAGTCCCCGGCGCTCAAGCCGAAGTGGGTGCCGGAGATCGGAGTGGTCATCCGCCCATTGTGGCGGTGCCGGGTGACCGGACACAAAACCGGACGGCGGGGCAACATCCCGGAAACGTGCGGAAATCTCGGGGTAACGCCCGCCCGCTAGCGTCGGCGCATGGGAGATCTGTTCGGCGAGTACGGCGCGCAGGCGGCGCGGCGCCGGCGCGGACGCGCTGCGCCGTTCGACGAGATGTTCGGCGACGCCCGCACCGCGCACGGCTCCGCGACCCGGCCGGCCTACCGCGAACTGTTCGCCGCGCTGGCGGCCCTCACCCAGGAGGAGCTGCGAGGGCGCACGGACGCGCTCGCCAGCTCGTATCTGGCGCAGGGGGTCACGTTCGACTTCGCCGGCGAGGAGCGGCCGTTCCCGCTCGACGCGGTCCCGCGGGTGATCGAGCAGCCCGAGTGGGCGCACATCGAGGCCGGTGTGGGCCAGCGGGTCCGCGCACTGGAGGCGTTCCTGAGCGACGTGTACGGAGCCCAGAACGCGGTGCGCGACGGCGTCATCCCGGCCGGGCTCATCACGTCGTCCGCGCACTTCCACCGGGCGGCGGCGGGGGTGGAGAGCGCCAATGGCGTGCGCATCCAGGTTTCCGGGATCGACCTCATCCGCGACGAGCGCGGCGACTGGCGGGTGCTCGAGGACAACGTGCGCGTGCCGAGCGGCGTCAGCTACGTCATCTCGAACCGGCGGGTGATGGCGCAGACGCTGCCCGAGCTGTTCACCTCCATGCGGGTGCGGCCGGTCGGCGACTACCCCTACCGTCTGCTGCAGGCGCTGAAGGCGAGCGCGCCGGGCGGGATGGAGAACCCCAACGTCGTCGTCCTGACACCGGGCGTGCACAACTCCGCCTACTTCGAGCACACGCTCCTCGCCCGTCTGATGGGCGTCGAGCTGGTCGAGGGGCGCGACCTGTACTGCTCGGCCGGCCGGGTGTGGATGCGCACCACGAGCGGGCCGCAGCGGGTCGACGTGATCTACCGGCGGATCGACGACGACTTCATCGACCCCCTGCAGTTCCGCGTCGACTCGGTGCTGGGCACGCCCGGCCTGATGCTCGCCGCGCGGCTGGGCAACGTGACCATCGCGAACGCGGTCGGCAACGGCGTCGCCGACGACAAGCTGGTCTACACGTACGTGCCCGAGCTGATCCGCTACTACCTGGCCGAGGAGCCCATCCTCCCGAACGTGGACACGTGGCGGCTGGAGGAGCCGGAGGCGCTCGCCGAGGTGCTCGACCGCCTCGACGAGCTCGTGGTGAAGCCCGTCGACGGCTCGGGCGGCAAGGGCCTCGTGATCGGGCCCGACGCCTCCCGCCGCGAACTCGCCGACCTGCGCGCACGCCTCCTGGCCGACCCGCGCGGCTGGATCGCGCAGCCCGTGGTGCAGCTGTCGACCATCCCGACGCTCGTGGAGGACGGCATGCGCCCCCGTCACGTCGACCTGCGGCCCTTCGCGGTGAACGACGGACGGGACGTCTGGGTGCTGCCGGGCGGGCTCACCCGGGTGGCGCTCGCCGAGGGGCAGCTCGTCGTCAACAGCAGTCAAGGCGGCGGGTCGAAGGACACCTGGGTCGTCGGGACGGCCGGCGCGGCGGTCGAGGCGGAGGGCGGCCACGAGCCGCGCGTTGTCGCCGAGCCGCGCGCGATCGCCGGGCTCGTCGCCGATCAGGCCGCAGCGCAGGCCACCCTCCCCGCCGCGCACGCCCCGGACCAGCATGCCCCGGATCGCCGAGCACCCGATCACTCCGAGGAGGACGCCCCGCGCGCCGACCAGCAGCAACAGCAGCAGCAGACGCGCGCCGACCGGCAGGAGGCCCCCGCATGCTGAGCCGCATCGCCTCGTCGCTGTTCTGGATCGGCCGCTACATCGAGCGCAGCGACGGCACCGCCCGCATCCTCGATGTGCACCTGCAACTGCTCCTCGAGGACCCGTGGATCGACGAGGACACCGCCTGCCGCTCGCTGCTCGGGGTGATGGGCAGCAGCGCCCCGGAGGGTGTGCTGGTGCGGGAGGACGTGCTGCGCATCCTCGCCGTCGACCGCGGTGCCCCCGCCTCCATCGTCTACTCGCTCGCCGCCGCCCGCGAGAACGCCCGCCGCGCCCGGGAGATCGTCTCGACCGAGCTGTGGGAGTGCCTCAACACGACGGCGGCGCGCATGCCGCGGCGGGTCACCAGCGACAAGGTGCACGAGTTCTTCACCTGGGTCCGCGATCGCACGGCGCTCGCCGTGGGGATCATGGAGTCGGGGGCCAGCCGCGACGAGGCGTGGCACTTCTTCACCCTGGGCCGCAGCCTGGAGCGGGCGGACATGACCGCGCGGCTGCTCGCCACCCGGTCGCTCACCGAGGCCAGCGGCCCCAGCTGGACGACCATCCTGCGCTCGTGCGGCGCCTACGAGGCGTACCTGCGGACGTACCGCGGTGTCCCGTCGGCGCGCAACGCGGCCGAGTTCCTGCTGCACGACCGCCTCTTCCCGCGCTCGATCCTGTACTCGGTCACCCGTGGGGTGGACAGCCTGCGCGACATCGAGCCGCGCACCGAGCGCGCCGGGGTCTCCGACCGGGCGGTGCGGCTGCTCGGGCAGGTGCAGAGCGAGCTGGAGTTCCGGTCGGTCGCCGACGTGCTCGACGACCTGCCCTCGTACATGTCCGCGATCCAGGACGCGACCAGTGCGGCGACCGCCGCCGTCACCCAGCGCTACTTCCCGGAGCACGCGGCGCCCAGCTGGATCGGAGAGAAGGTATGAAGCGCCTCCGGGTCACGCACTCGACCGGCTACCGCTACGACGGCGAGGTGACCGCGTCGTACAACGAGGCGCGCATGCTGCCGCTCTCGGGGGAGCGGCAGCTGGTGCTGCACGCCTCCCTCGACGTGCAGCCGGTGTCGTCGCACCACCAGTACACCGACTACTGGGGCACCCGCGTGCTGGCGTTCGACGTGCTCGACCCGCACCGCGAGCTCACGATCACCGCGAGCAGCCTGGTGGAGGTGCTGGAGGCGCCGCACCCCGCGGCCGGGCTCGGCTGGGCGGAACTGGCGGAGGCGGTGCAGCGGTCGGGGGAGTGTGTGCAGCAGCTCAGGCAGACCCGGCTGACCACGCCTCCGGAGTCCCTCGCCGTGCGTGCCGCAGAGGTGGCGGCCTCGGCGGCCGACCCGTGCGCGGCGGCCCGCGCCATCGTCGCCGCCGTCGGCGAGGGGATGGAGTACGTCCCCGGTGTGACCGGCGTGCGCACGACCGCTGCAGAGGCGTGGGACTCGCGGAGCGGTGTCTGCCAGGACATCGCGCACGTCGCCATCGGCGCGCTCCGGTCGGCGGGCATCCCGGCGCGCTACGTGTCGGGCTATCTGCACCCGAAGGCGGAGGCGGCGATCGGGGAGACCGTCACGGGTGAGTCGCACGCGTGGGTCGAATGGTTCTGCGGCGGCTGGCACGGCTTCGACCCGACGAACGGCATCGACATCGGCGACCGCCACGTGCGCGTCGGCCACGGCCGCGACTACACCGACGTCACCCCGCTGCGCGGCGTCTTCGCCGGCAGCAGCGGCTCGGAGCTGTTCGTGTCGGTGTCGATCACCCGGGAGGCGTGACCCGGCTGCCTCCTCCACCCCCTCGAAGTTCACGTCGTTGTGCTCATTCGGGCGGAATGAGCGCAACCACGTGAACTTCGGCGGACGCGTGGGCCGCGCAGGCGGCGCAGCCGCGCCGCTACGCGGTGGCGCGCAGCGCGGCGTAGAGGTCGGCGCGGGCGGCGAAGCCGCTGAGGTCGCGTCCGAGCAGACGCTCGGCCTCGGCGACGCGGGCTCGCAGGGTGTGGCGGTGGATGCCGAGGCGGCGGGCGGCGATGTCGTAGACGCCGTCGCTGTCGAGCCAGGTGCGCAGCAGGTCGGTCAGCCCCGGATCGGCGGCGGTGAGCGGGGCGAGGGCGGTCTGGGCGACGGCGCGCGCGTCGGGCGTCTGCAGTAGGGCGAGCATCCCCGCCGCCGCGACGTCGTCGAACGACGGGACCGGTGCTTTGGGTGTCGCCCGCTGCCGCGCCACCTCGGCCTGCGCCCGAGCGGTCGGGAGGTCGGCGAGGGCGGTCGGGGCGGAGGTGCCGCCGCGCAGGTCGAAGCGGGCCGCCGTGGTCGCGGCGATCGCGGTGGCGGGGCCGGTGTCGGCCTCCGACTCGACGAGCACGAGCTCCTGTCCGTCGCGGGCGAAGAAGCCGTCCACGTGCGACTCCAGCCAGTCCGCCGCCGCCGTGAGGGCCGTCCCGCCGAGCACGGTGACGCGCACGGGAGCCTCTGGGAGCGGCCCGAGCACCGGCTCGGCGATGGACTCGGCGAGCGCGCGCTCTCCCGAGATCAGGGCCCGCCAGACGGCGGTGCGCAGGCGGGCGCGGGCCGCATCCGTCGCCCGGCTCTGCTCGAGGGCGAGCCCGGCCAGGGCGACGACGCCGGTGACCACCTGCTGGGCGGAGGGGTCCAGTCCCTCGGAGCCGATCGCGAGCACCCCGCGCAGTCGGCCGGCGGCGCCGAGCGTCTGCAGGGCGAACGCGCCCGCGTCGGTGGCGACCGAGCCGGCGGCCCGGCGGCGACTGCGCAGCAGCGGGTCGGCGGCGGCGATCAGCGCGTCGCGGGAGGCCGCGGTCAGGGCGCCGGAGGGCGAGACGCGATCCAGCGCTCCGTCCGCGCCGATCAGGGCGACCGGCCGCTCGATCTGGCGTGCCAGCTCCGTGAGCACGGCGGCGAGCGGGTCCGGGCGGAGCGCGGCGAGCGAGATGGCGCGGGAGGCGCGCAGCGCCCAGGTGCTGCGCGCGTAGGCGTCGGCGGCGACGCGGTCGGCGACGAACCGGGCGATCGCGATGAACGGCGTGCGGTACGGCACCTCGAAGAGGGGGAGCCCGTGCCGCGCGCACGCCTCGACGAGGGCCTCCGGCGTCCCGGCGCGCACCACCTCGGTGCCGAAGCCGAGCCCGGCGACCCCGTGCGCGGCGAGCCGGGCGACGTACGGGTCGACGTCGTCGGGCGTCCCGGTGATGAGCAGCACCTGGCCGGGCGCGAGGAACGGCGTGGGATCGGGCAGGTCGGAGCTGTGCGCCCAGGTCACCGGCGTCTCGGGGTCGCCGAGCCCGGGCGGGGTGAGCAGGGTGAGGTCCAGCTCGGGTCGTGCGAGGAGCTGGGCGAGGGTCGCGGGCATCGGCGCCTTCCGATCTGACAGGGTGTCGAATCCGACTTCACGAATTGTACGCGTTGTCCAGGACAGCGTGGCGCAGCTCTCCCTACGATGCCGCCATGACCATCACCGACACCGCCATCACGACACCCGTCGGCGGACCGTCGCTCCCGCAGGAGCGCCGGCTCGTCACCCCGATCCCCGGACCGGAGTCGCGCAAGCGCTCCGAGCGCAAGGCCCGCGCCGTGGCCGCCGGTGTCGGTGCCACCATCCCTGTCTACACCGTCGCCGCGGGTGGGGGGGTCATCGTCGACGTCGACGGCAACTCCCTCATCGACCTCGGCTCGGGCATCGCCGTCACGGGCGTCGGCAACTCGGCCCCGCGCGTGGTCGAGGCCGTCACGACCCAGGTCGCCGCGTTCACGCACACCTGCTTCACCGTCGCCCCGTACGACTCCTACGTCGACGTCGCCGAGGCGCTCAACCGCCTCACCCCCGGCGACCACGACAAGCGCAGCGCCCTCTTCAACTCCGGCGCCGAGGCGGTGGAGAACGCGGTCAAGATCGCCCGCCACTACACCGGCAAGCAGGCCGTCGTCGCGTTCGACCACGCCTACCACGGCCGCACGAACCTCACGATGGGCCTGACGGCGAAGAACCAGCCGTACAAGAACGGCTTCGGCCCGTTCGCCCCCGAGATCTACCGCGCCCCGCTGAGTTACCCGCTGCGCGACGGCGGCCTCTCCGGCGCCGAGGCCGCGAAGCGCGCCATCACGATGATCGAGAAGCAGATCGGCGCGAGCAACCTCGCCGCGATCATCATCGAGCCGATCCAGGGCGAGGGCGGCTTCATCGTCCCGGCCGACGGCTTCCTCCCGGCCCTGCAGGAGTGGGCGAGCGCCAACGGCGTCGTCTTCATCGCGGACGAGGTGCAGACCGGCTTCGCCCGCACCGGCACCATGTTCGCCTCCGAGCAGTTCGGCCTCGTGCCCGACCTCATCGTCACCGCCAAGGGCATCGCCGGCGGCCTGCCCCTGTCGGCCGTCACTGGACGCGCCGAGATCATGGACGCGCCGCACGTCGGCGGCCTCGGCGGCACCTACGGCGGCAACCCGCTCGCCTGCGTCGCCGCCCTCGCCGCGATCGAGACCTACGAGCAGGACGGCCTGGTCGAGCGCGCCCGCCAGATCGGCGACATCCTCTTCGAGAAGCTCGGCGCCCTGCGCGACGCCGACCCGCGCGTCGCCGAGGTGCGCGGCCGCGGCGCGATGGTCGCCATCGAGCTGGTCGACCCCGAGACCGGGGAGCCGGACGCCGCGCTGACCTCGAAGGTCGCTGCGGCCGCCCACGCTGCCGGCGTGGTGCTGCTCAACTGCGGCACGTACGGCAACGTCATCCGCTTCCTGCCGCCGCTGAGCATCCCCGACCACCTCCTCATCGAGGGGCTGGACGTCGTCGCGGAGGCGGTGGCCAACGCATGAGCGCTGTCGACACCGCCCCCGACCTGACAGCACGCGAGAGCGAGCTGCTCGCCCGCATCCCCGACGGCCTGTTCATCGCGGGCCGCTGGGAGGCCGGCTCCCGCGACCCGATTCAGGTCCAGGACCCGGCGACCGGCCGCGTCATCAAGCGCATCGCCAACGCGACCCCGGAGGACGGCCTCCGTGCTCTGGCCGCGGCCGACGAGGCGGCGGAGGCGTGGGCGGCGACCCCGCCCCGCACCCGCGCCGAGATCCTGCGCCGTGCCTTCGACCTGCTGCAGGAGCGTCGCGACGACTTCGCACTGCTGATGACGCTCGAGATGGGCAAGCCGCTGGCCGAGGCCAACGGTGAGGTCACCTACGGCGGCGAGTTCCTGCGCTGGTTCTCCGAGGAGGCCGTGCGCATCGCCGGCCGCTACGGCTCGAACCCCGAGGGCACCGGCACCATGGTGGTCTCGCAGCGTCCGGTCGGCCCGAGCTTCTTCATCACGCCGTGGAACTTCCCGCTGGCGATGGCGACGCGCAAGATCGCCCCGGCCCTGGCCGCCGGCTGCACCGTCGTCGTGAAGCCCGCCGAGCTCACCCCGCTCACCACGCTGTTCTTCGCCCAGCTGCTCGCCGACGCCGGCGTGCCGGCCGGTGTCGTCAACGTCATCCCGACGTCGACCTCGGGCGCCGTCTCGGCCCCGATCATCGCCGACCCGCGCCTGCGCAAGCTCTCGTTCACCGGCTCGACCCCGGTCGGCCGCGCGCTGCTCGCCCAGGCCGGGCAGAACGTGCTGCGCACCTCGATGGAGCTCGGCGGCAACGCCCCGTTCGTCGTCTTCGAGGACGCCGACCTCGGCAAGGCGGTCGAGGGCGCCATGCTGGCGAAGTTCCGCAACATGGGCCAGGCCTGCACCGCGGCGAACCGCTTCATCGTGCACGAGTCGATCGCCGAGGAGTTCGCGGCCCGCGTCACCGAGCGCGTGACCGCCCTGCGCGTCGGCCGCGGCACCGAGGAGGGCGTCACCCTCGGCCCGCTCATCGACGACCGCGCGGTCGCCTCGATGACCGCCCTGGTGGAGGACGCCGTCTCGCGCGGCGCCCGCGTGCGCACCGGAGGCACCGCCCCCGAGGGCGACGGCTTCTTCTTCGAGCCCACCGTCATCACCGACATCCAGCCCGGCAGCGAGATCCTCCGCGAGGAGATCTTCGGCCCGATCCTGGCCATCACGACCTTCTCCACCGAGGAGGAGGCCGTGGCGCGGGCCAACGAGACCGAGTACGGACTTGTCGGCTACGTGTTCACGCAGGACCTCGCCCGCGGCCAGCGCCTGATCGACAGCGTCGACACCGGAATGATGGGCCTCAACACCGGCCTTGTCTCCAACGCCGCCGCGCCGTTCGGCGGTGTGAAGCAGTCGGGCCTCGGCCGCGAGGGCGGTCTCGAGGGCATCCACGAGTACCTGAGCACCAAGTACACGCTCATCCCGGCGAGCTGACATGACCGCCACGACTCCACCGCGCATCCTCGTCGGCTACACGGCGACGCCGGCCGGCGAGGACGCCCTCGCCGCGGCGGCGGCCCTTGCGGGCTCGATCGGTGCGCGGCTGGACGTCGTGGTGGTCCTGCCCATGAACTCGCGGCCGTCGATCGTTCCGAACGATCCCGGCTACGACGCCCTCCTGCGCGACACCGCGGAGGGCTGGCTGGCGGATGCCCGCACCCGCATCCCCGAATCGGTGCCCTCCCGCGAGCGGGTCGTCTACGGCGACTCCCTCGCGGGCGGGCTCCTCACAGCCGCCGAGGCAGGCCGTGCCGCGCTCATCGTCGTGGGTGCAGCGCGGGACGGCCTGCTCGGTCGCTTCACGGTCGGCTCGGTGGCGGGATCCCTGCTGCACGCCTCGCCGATCCCGGTCATGCTGGCCCCGCAGGGGTCGCGCGAGACCGCGGCCCCGCTCCAGCGCGTCACCGGCATGGTCGGCACCCGAGAGGGCGCGGACGCCGTGCTCGCCACGAGCGCGCGCCTCTCCGCCGCCGGCCGGGCACCGCTCCGCCTCGTGTCGCTGCTCGCCCTCGACCTCCCCGGTGTGGACGCGGCGAAGGCCCGCGTGGGCGAGCACCACGCCGCGACCGTTCTCGAGGAGGCCCGCGCCGAGCTCCCCGAGGGCGTCGAGGCCACGGCCTCCGTCTCTCCCGGCGATAGCATCTCGCACGCCGTCGCCTCCCTCGAGTGGCGACCCGGCGAGGTCGTCGTCGTCGGCTCCAGCCGCCTCGCGCAGCAGAGCCGGCTGTTCCTCGGCACCACCGCGGCCACCATGCTGCGCGAACTGCCCGTCCCGATGATCGTCGTGCCCCGCGCGGGCCACTAGGAGTACCACCGAATGAGCACCCGCAGCGCCGCGGAATCCACCGAGACCGGCTCGACCCGCACCGCGAAGGGTCTGAGCGCCGGCTCCGTCGGCCTGATCGGCGCCGTCGTCATCGGCATCTCCTGCATCGCGCCCGCGTACACGCTGACCGGTGCGCTCGGTCCCACCGTGTCCGAGGTGGGCGTCCATCTGCCCGCGATCTTCCTGGTCGGCTTCCTGCCGATGCTGCTGGTCGCGTTCGGCTACCGCGAGCTCAACAACGCGATGCCGGACTCCGGAACCTCGTTCACCTGGGCGACCCGCGCATTCGGCCCGTATCTCGGCTGGATGGGAGGCTGGGGCCTCATCGCCGCGACGGTGGTGGTGCTCTCGAACCTGGCGGGCATCGCCGTCGACTTCCTCTACCTGCTGCTGTCGCAGGTGTTCCACAACCCGGCGATCGCCGACCTCTCGAAGAACCCGTTCATCAACGTCGCGACCTGCCTGGCCTTCATGGCCGTCGCGACCCTGATCTCGTACCGCGACATGCAGACCACGCAGAAGGTGCAGTACGTGCTGGTGGGGTTCCAGCTGCTCGTGCTGGTGCTCTTCGGCGTGGTCGCCTTCGTCCACGTGGCGAACGGCACGGCCTTCGACGCCACCCCGCCGAGCCTCGAGTGGTTCAACCCGTTCGGCGTCCCGTCGTTCTCGGCCTTCGCCGCCGGACTCTCCCTCTCCATCTTCATCTTCTGGGGCTGGGATGTGACCCTCACGATGTCGGAGGAGACCAAGGGCTCGCGGTCGACGCCCGGACGCGCCGCGACGCTCACGGTCGTCATCATCGTGGTGGCCTACCTGTTCGTCTCGATGGCCGCGATCTCCTTCGCCGGCACGGGGGAGGGCGGCATCGGGCTGGGCAACCCCGACATCCAGGAGAACGTCTTCTTCGCTCTCGCGGGCCCGGTGCTCGGCCCGCTCGCCATCCTCATGTCGATCGCGGTGCTCTCCAGCTCTGCGGCCTCCCTGCAGTCGACCGCGGTCTCCCCGGCGCGCACGCTTCTGGCGATGGGGCACTACGGCGCCCTGCCCGCCCGCTTCGCCCGGGTCAGCCCGCGATTCATGACCCCCGGCTACTCGACCGTCGTGTCGGCGGTCGTCGCCAGCGTCTTCTACGCCGTCATGCGGTTCATCAGCGAGGACGTGCTGTGGGACACCATCACGACGCTCGGGATGATGATCTGCTTCTACTACGGCATCACGGCGTTCGCGTGCGTGTGGTTCTTCCGTCGGAAGTGGTTCACTTCGCTCCGCAACGCCTTCTTCACGCTGGTGTGCCCGCTCATCGGCGGCGTCATCCTCAGCGTGCTGTTCGTCACCACGCTGATCGACAGCATGGACCCGGCCTACGGCAGCGGCTCGAACGTCGCCGGCGTGGGGCTGGTGTTCATCCTGGGGATGGTCATCCTGCTGTCCGGCGTCGTGGTGATGCTCGTGATGCGCCGCCGGCTCCCGGCCTTCTTCCGCGGAGAGACCCTCCCGCGCGCGGAAGCCTGAGTCCGGCCCGTCACCGGCGCGCGAGACGTGGCGGGTGCAGGTCGTGCTGCATCCGCCACGTCACGTCACGTCATCGGTTCATCGGGTCATCGGGTCAGATCGCCCCCATCGGGGCGTGGTCGTGGGTCGCCGGTGCCGTCGTGCGGCTGCGCGGCCCGCGGATGAGCCCGATCGCGATGCCCGCGGCCAGCACCATCCCGACCGCGGCGGCGAGGAACACCACGGAGTACCCGGCGGTCAGGTCGACCGGCTTCGCTCCGTCGGTCGTGAGGGCCGCGGCGTAGAGGGCGGTGAAGACCGACAGCCCGATCGAGCCGCCGATCTGCATCGCCGAGTTGGCGGTGGCGGAGGCCGCACCGGCGTCGTGCGCTGCGACCCCGCTCAGTGCCAGGTTCTGCAGCGGCACGAACACGCAAGCCATGCCGACGCCCATGACCACCAGGGCCGGGAGCACCTGCGCGACGTACGAGCCGTCGGCCGTCAGACGGCTCAGGTAGACCAGTCCGATCGCGACGATCAGCGGACCGGCGATCAGCAGCGGCCGGGCGCCGATGCGGCCGAGCAGGCGCGTCGCCACGGGGGCGACGGCCATGATCGCCACGGTGAGCGGGAGGCTGGCCAGCCCGGACTCCAGCGGCCGCATTCCGAGCACCAGCTGCAGGTGCAGCGTCAGATAGAGGGTGGCGCCGATCATGACGCTGCCCGCCACCGCCTGGATGAGGAATGCACCGCCGCGGACGCGGTCCAGCACGACCCGCAGCGGCAGGAGCGGCTGGGCGACGCGACGCTCGATCAGCACGAAGGCGACGAGAAGGACGACGCCTCCGGTGAGGAACCCGATGGTGTCCAGCCGGGCCCAGCCGTTCTCGGCGAGGCTGAAGCCGTAGACCAGTGCGCCGAGGCCGAGGGTGACGGTGACGACGCCCCACCAGTCGTAGCGGTTGCGCCCCTCGGCGCGGCTCTCGGTCAGCACGAGGGCCCCGCCGACGAGCCCGACGGCCACGAAGAAGAGGTTCACGAGCAGGCACCAGCGCCAGTCGGCGAACTCGGTGAGCACGCCGCCGAGGAGCAGGCCGACCGCCGCTCCGGCGCCCGCGATCGTGCCGAAGACGGCGAAGGCGGTGTTCCGCTCGCGTCCGCTCGGGAAGGTCACCGTGAGCAGGGCCAGGGCAGCCGGCGCGAGCAGTGCGGCGAAGACGCCCTGGAGGGCGCGGGCGCCGATCAGCTCGATGCCGTTCTGGGCGAGTCCGCCGATCGCGGAGGCGATGCCGAACCCGACCATCCCGACCAGGTAGGTGCGCTTGCGGCCCCAGTAATCGGCGATGCGGCCACCGAGCAGCAGCAGGGCGCCGAACGCCAGCGCGTACGCGGTCACCACCCACTGCCGCTCGGTGTCGGAGAGGCCGAGTGCGACCTGCGCTTGCGGCAGCGCGATGTTCACGATGGTGCCGTCGAGCACGACGACGAGCTGGGTGAGCGAGAGGACGGCGAGGGCGAGCCACGGGTGCGGCTGGCGGACGACGCGGGACATGGAGGAACCTCCGGAGTCTTGTGAGGGATGCCGGAGGTTTCGAGCCTCGGACCGGCGGGACGACGCCCGGCGGCCGCATCGACCGCGTGGCCGATCAGGCCTCCACTCTATCCCGGGCCCCTGACACTGTTGCCCGCCCACCCGCCCGGCCTCGCCCGCCTCCCAGCCCCGGCCCGGACAGGCCGAGCGCGGTCCTGCGGTACGTCGGCGGTGCGGCGAGCGGCGGCAGACGTACCGGGACGGCGCACTCGCGGTCGGTAGCATCGGTCGGGTGCGCCTCCTCCTGCTCTCCTCCGGCCTCGGTGCGGTCCCCGCGTTCCTGGAGGAGGCGACCGGGAGGTCGGGACCGCTCCGCATCGCGTACGTGCCGGATGCCGCGCTGCCCCTCCCGGACGCCGCGCTGCCGGATGCCGCGCGTCCAGAGCCCGGTGCGCCGTTCGCGAGCGAGGAGCGGGACCGGCTCGCCGCCCTCGGCCACGACGTGGAGGTCGTCCGCGTGGGAGGGGCTCCGCTCGCTCGGATCGAGAGCGCCCTCGACCGGGTGGATGCCGTGTACGTCGCCGGGGGAAACACGTTCGTGCTGCTCCATGCCCTGCGCTCCCGTGGAGCGGACGCCGCCATCGTCCGCCGGGTGCGCGCGGGCCTGCCGTACGTCGGTCTGAGCGCGGGATCGGTGGTGGCCGGTCCGACGATCGCGCCCATCGCCCCCATGGACGACGCGAGCGAGGCTCCCGGTCTCTCCGACCTCGCCGCGCTAGGGCTCGTCGACGTGGTCGTCGTCCCGCATGCGGACGGCCTGTCGTATCCACGCACCGTGATCGACCGGATCGTGGCGGAGTCCGGCGCCACCCATCCGCTGCGCCTGCTGACGGACGAGGAGGCGCTCCTCGTGGACGACGCCGGGACTCACCTCGTCCCCTCACGCCTCACGCCCCCGCGCGTCTGACGCACACCGCGGCCCGCGCGCCGCGGCTGCGCGCCCCGCCCGCGCGCCGCGGCCTGCGAGGTGCGAGTTGTTGCGGTTATTCCGCGCTTTTACACGCAACGACTCGCCCTTCGCTCGCCGCCCTTCGTGCCGCGGCCTGCGAGGTGCGAGTTGTTGCGGGTATTCCGGGCTCTTACCCGCAACTACTCACCCTTCGCGGCGCAGTTCGCGCGCACCTTCCGCTCGGGGCAGTCGCGCGCTGCCCTCCGCCCGCCACCCTTCGCGCTTCGCGCGGCGGCAGCGGGAGGGATGGGAGCGCCGATCCGTGCGCGGAAGGAACGTGCCGGGAATACTTCCGGGACTACCGAGCCGGAGCGGGCAACCGGGAGAAACCGCTGGGCCACTGCTGAGAAAGCCTCGCGGGGGCACTGGACATCGCCGCGCGGACACGGTCTACCCCCATTTGTCTGGTCGGCTTGTGGGCGTGCGCTGCAGCACCGCCAGAGTGCTGCGCCGGAACGAAGAACGAGGTCTCCGATGAAGATTCCCCTTTCGCTCTCCCTGATCGCCGCCGGAAGCGGCCTGGCTCTCGCCGCCGCTGCGGTGGTGGTCGTCTCGCCGGTCGCGGCCGCCGAACGCGGCGGCGTCGACCCGGCCTCCGTCCAGATCGCGCGCAGCCCCGCGGGCGGCGCCGATACCCCCTTGACCGTCGGCGATTCCGTCCTGGTCACGGCCTCCTGGTCCGTGCCGGACGGCACGCGCGCGGGTCACCGCTTCACGCTCGCCCTCCCCGGCGTCTTCTCGACCGTCAACGTGACGCCGTTCGCGCTGGAGACGGTGTCGGGCGAGTCGATGGGCGACTGCACCGTCACCGGCGCGCCGCCCGTGCTCGCGTGCACCCTGAACGCGTCGGTCGAGGGCAAGAGCGATGTGCACGGCACGCTCTGGGCCACCGTCCGGGCGAGCAAGGCCACCGACGCGACCGCGGTGGATGTCGTCGCCGACGGGGAGGTGACGAGGTCGGTGCCGCTGCCGGGCGGCGGAGGGATCGCCGAGCGCGGCACCGGAACCGAACCGTCGGGTCCACCGAACGCGACGCCGGTCATCACCCGGTTCCACAAGTCGGGCACGAACTACTTGGCGGACGGTCAGGGGCTGTGGTGGCAGGTGTCGGTGCCGTCGAGCGAATGGCCGGACGACGGAGTGTCGCCGCTGACGATCGTCGACCGGATCGGCGACGGTTCCCCCCACCGGTTCCTCGAGCCGACGACGTACCCCGCACCGCAGTGGCGGCCGTACCTCGAGCAGAGCTGCGACACCGATCCGGCGCGGTACCCGCGCGTGGTGGGGGACAGGTCCCTCGCCCGCTGGACCGTCTCGCCCGACGGCCTCACGATGACCATCGAGGTGGACCGGGCGCTCGCGCAGAAGGCCGGACTCGAGGGGGCCTGCGCGATCCGCGTGAACTACATCACGCGGCCGGTGGGCGATGTGCGTGCCGGCGACGCCTTCCGCAACAACGCCACCATCGGCCGGCTCGTCGCGACGAGCACGATCGTCCTCTCCGGCTCCGGCGGAGGCACCGCGGGCGGCGACGAGGTGGGCCGGTTCTCGGTCTCGAAGTCCGTGATCGGGGCCGCGGCCGAGGTCGTGGATCCGAGCACCGCGTTCCTCGCCCACTACACCGCCGCCGGGTACTCCGACGGCACCGCGAGCCTGACGCTCGACGGTGCGGCGGCCTTCTCGCCGTGGTACCGGGCGGGGACGCGGGTGGTCATCGGCGAGGTCAACCTGCCGCCGATCTCAGGTGTGACCTGGGGCGACGTGACGATCGTGGTGGACGGGGTCGCGCGCGGTCCGGGTGCGGAGATCCTCATCGTCGGCGGCCAGACCATCCAGGTGGAGGTGGTGAACACCGCCGAGAAGGCGCAGCCGCAGACGGGCGGGTTCACGATCGCCAAGGAGCTCATCGGTGAGGCACGCGAACAGGTGCCGGACGATTCCCTGTTCGCCGTCGAATACCTCTACCCGGATGGGGAGGGGGAAGAGGTCCGCGGCGAGCTGCTCCTCGCCGCGGATGGCACGGCCGAGCGGGTGACGGGAGTCCCCGCGGGAGCGGATGTCACCGTGCGGGAGCTGACGCCGCCGCGCGTGGACGGGGTCGACTGGGCCCCGCCGGCGTTCACGGCGAACGGGGTGCCGGAGGGCGACCGTCTCGTCCTCACAGTCTCGGCCGGCGGCGACGTCCCTGTCGTGCTGACGAACACCGCGGAACGCGTGCCGGAGCCGGAGACGCCGGTGGTGCCGGAGCCGGAGACGCCGGTGGTGCCGGAGCCGGAGACGCCGGTCGTGCCGGAACCGGAGCCGGAGACGCCGGTGGTGCCGGAGCCGGAGACGCCGGTCGTGCCGGAACCGGAGCCGGAGACGCCGGTGGTGCCGGAGCCGGAGACGCCGGTGGTGCCGGAGCCGGAGACGCCGGTGGTGCCGGAGCCGGAGACACCCGTCGTCCCCGTGCCGGAGTCCGAGCCGGAGCCCGAGTCCGAGCAGCCGGGCGGTCCGGAGCGCGAAGTCCCGGAGCCGCAACCGGACCCGGAGCCGCTACCGGACCCGGAGCCCGGGCCGGAGCCCGGGCCGGAGCCCGGTCCGGCACCCGAGCCGCGGGACCCGAAAGCACCGGGTGCGGACGACCGCCGTGTGATCCCGGCGGCGACCACCACGCTGGCCTCCACCGGCACGCAGCTCGCACCCGCGGTGGCCGGCGGCCTGGCGATCCTGGCCCTCGGCGGCCTGGCGATCGCGATCGACCTCCGACGCCGGCGCGCGGCGGTCGACGGCTGACGCGAGCCGTCACACGACGAGAATGCGCCGGATCGCGATGATCCGGCGCATTCTCGTGCGCGCTGCGGGAGGCCGGGTCTGGTCAGAGACCGTTCGCGCGGGCGACGCCGCCGAGCCAGCCGAGGCTCGGCTTCGGGGTGCGCACGAAGGTCTCCCTGTCGACCGCGATGAGACCGAAGGTCGGGCGGTAGCCGCTGGCCCATTCATAGTTGTCGAGTGCGCTCCAGTGCAGGTAGCCCTCGATGCGCACGCCGTCCTCCATCACCGCGTGCAGCTCGCGGAGGGCTGCGTCGGTGTAGGCGATGCGGCGCTCGTCATCGGCGGTCGCGATGCCGTTCTCGGTGATCATGACCGGCACTCCGCCGGAGAGCTCCCACGCGCTGCGCGCACCCTCGGCGGCCGCCGGCGGGTAGAACTCCCAGCCGGTCAGCGTGGTCTCGACGCCGTCCTCGACCGGCAGCGGGCCCGACGGCCCGATGAAGGTGCGGGTGTACGCCTGCACGCCCACGAAGTCGTCCCCGGCCGAGTTCTCGAGGTACCAGTCGTCGCGCGGGTGGCCGTACTCGCGCAGCTTCTCCTCGGAGCCCGGTTCACCGGTGGCGCGGAAGGCCTGGGTGGCGATCGTCCAGCCCGACTTCAGGCCGCCGACCTGCGAGAGCACCTCGCGCGAGCGGTGGTGCGAGTCGAGCAGCGCGTCCGCGACGCCGAGGTCCGGGTTCGGGAGGCCGTACGCCACCAGATTCGAGGCGTCCTCGCCGCCGGCGAGCATGGCGGCGATGTTCGGCTCGTTGATCGTGCAGACGTACTCGACGCCGTCCGAGACGATCGGGAGCGCGAGTTCGGTGTACCGGGCGAACAGGTCGGCGGCGTCGGGCGCGCGCCAGAAGCCGTCGCGCTCGAACCAGCGCGGCACGGTGAAGTGCATGAGCGTGACGACCGGCTTCAGCCCGAACTCGTGGCACGCATCCACCATCCGGCGGTAGTGGTCGATCTCGGCGCGGGAGACGAAGCCGCGCTCCGGCTCGATCCGTGCCCACTCCACGCTGAACCGGTAGCTGTCGAGTCCGGCGTCGGCGAGGAGCTTCATGTCCTCGCGGTAGCGGTGGTAGCTGTCCATCGCGTCGCCCGACGGCTCGACGATGGTGGTCCCGGGGGTGTGCTCGTGCACCCACCAGTTGCTGTTGATGTTGTTGCCCTCGACCTGGTGGGCGGCGGTGGAGGCGCCCCAGAGGAAGCCGTCGGGGAAGGTGAGCACAGTTCTCCTTGTCGTGCGGATGGTGGTGAGATCGGGGCTGTCGGGGTCAGACACCGGGGGAGGCGAGGAACGCGTCGAGGACTTCGAGGGTGGCCTCCGGTGCTTCGACCTGCGGCGAGTGCGCGCCGCCGGGGATGACGGCGTAGCGCGCGCCCAGCCGTTCGGCCATGTCGTGCTGGTCGGCGATCGGCCATTTGTCGTCGTGCTCGCCGTGCGCCACGAGCACCGGGACTCCGGTCGCCCGCAGTGCGTCGGTCGTGTCCTCCTCGGAGCGGAGGATCTCGGCGCCGGCGAGCAGGTTCTCGCTCGACGTGTGCGCCGCCCGCAGCCGCAGGAAGGCCAGCTCGGGCTCCAGTGCGTCGTCGGGCACCCCGCGCGTGTGCGGGTTGTCCCGGTACCAGAGCCCGATCGAGCCGGACGCCGCGACCGTGTCGGTCGTCTCCTGGTGGCGTCCTGGCCAGCCGTGCGGACCGGAGCACAGCAGGGTGAGCGAGGCGAATGCGGCGGGGGAGGCGATGACCGCCGCCCGCGCGACGACCCCGCCGAAGCTGTGCCCGAGCAGGTGCACCGGCCGCCCGCCGCCGACGAGTCCGGCGGCTTCGACCGCGTCGGCGGCGAAGGCGTCGAGCGTGTAGGCATCGAGTCCCGCGGGCGACTCCGAGTCCGCCTGGCCCCGCTGACTGTATGCCCAGACGTCCCAGCCGCGCCCCGCGAGCAGCGGCAGGAAGGTGCGGAAATCCTCCTTCGACCCGGTGAAGCCGGGCACGATCAGCACTGTCCCGCGGCTCTCCCCCTGCGCCGCCGCGTGGAACGCCGTCAGCGTGCCGATCCGCGCCGGGAGGCCGACGACGTCGACCCCCGGCGGCACCGGCAGAGCGCCGAACGGCGGCAGGGCAGCGACGGTCACGCGAGCGCCTCCCGGGTCTTCGCCGGGTTCGGCACCGCGTCGAGCAGGGCGATCGTGTACGGATCGGTGGGATGCTGCAGCACCTCTGCGGTCCGCCCGCGCTCGACCACGCGCCCGCTGTTCAGCACCATGATGTCGTCCGTCACGAGCCGGGCGGAGAGCAGGTCATGTGTGATGTAGAGCAGTGAGACGCCCCAGCGCTCCCGCAGCTCCTCCAGCAGGGCGAGCACGCCGGCGCGCAGCGTCACGTCGAGCATCGACACCGGCTCGTCGGCGATCAGCACTTGCGGATCGCTCGCCAGGGCGCGGGCGATCACGACGCGCTGCCGCTGACCGCCCGAGAGCTGGTGCGGCAGCTTCTGCGCGAACTGTTCCACAGGGGTCAGGCCCACCGTCTCCAGCAGCTCGAGCACGCGTCGCCGCGCGTCCGTGCCGCGGAGTCCGGTGTAGTTGACGACAGGGCGGGTGAGCGCGTACTCCACCGTGTGCAGCGGGTTGAGCGCCGCGTATGGGTCCTGGAACACCATCTGCACGTTCTTGTGCAGCTGGCGGATGCCGCGCTTGCCGAGCGCCGCGACGTCGGAGTCCCCGAAACGCACGGTGCCGGATGTCGGTTTCTCGACGCCGGTCAGCAGCTTCGCGATGGTCGACTTGCCCGATCCGGACGCGCCGACGAGCGCGAGCGACTGGCCAGGCTCGAGCACGAACGTCACGTCGTCGACCGCGGTGACCGGGCTCTCGCCGCGGCGGGGCGCGGGATAGACCTTGCTGACGCCCTCGACGGTGATCGCGGAGAGCGCCGAGCGCCCCTCCCGCTGCTCGACCGCGGTGGTGCGGGCCGAGCGGTCCGCCGGAAGGCCCGGCAGCTCGACGACCTCGCCGCGCGGGTCGGCGTAGTGGCTGAGCAGCATCTGGGTGTACTCGTGCTGCGGGCGCTCCAGGATGTCGCGGCTGGAGGCGTCTTCCACGATGCGGCCGTCGTGCATGACGAGGACGCGCTGGGTGGCCTCCAGCACGACGCCCAGGTCGTGGCTGATCAGCACGGCGGTGAAGCCCTCGGACGCCTGCAGCTCGGTGATCGTGTCCATGATCGCGTGCTGCACGAGCACGTCGAGGGCGGTCGTCGGCTCGTCGAACACCATGAGGCGCGGCTCCAGCGACAGCGCGAGCGCGATCGAAACGCGCTGCCGCATGCCGCCGGACAGCTCGCCGGGGAAGCGCGCGAGCACCTGCTCCGGCAGGCCGACCTTGGTGACCAGTTCGCGCATCCGGTCATCCCAGCGGCTGCGGTTGACGTGACCGTGGGCCTTGAAGATGTCGACGAAGTGCTTGCGGATGGTGCGCACCGGGTTGAGTGCGTTCATGCCGGACTGCAGCACCATCGCGAAGCCGCCCTGACGCTGGCGGCGCAGCGACTCGTCGTCGAGCTCGCGGATGTCGTGCCCGTCGAAGCGGATGCTGCCGCCGTTGGTGCGTGCCGGCGGCTTCTGCAGCCGGGTGAGCGCGAAGCCGAGCGTCGACTTGCCCGAGCCCGACTCGCCGACCAGGCCGACGAACTCGCCGGCGCCGATGTCGAAGGAGACGTGGTCCACGGCCTGGACGTGGGTCTGCCCGACCGACTCGTAGACGACGGAGAGGTCGCGGACCTCCAGCAGTGCGGTCATCGCTCGCTTCCTTCCTCGGTGCGGGCTGCGGGTGCGGTCCGGGTGGCCTTGGCCGACCCTTCGCGCAGGCGCGGGTTGCTGATCGCATCCACGCCGAAGTTGATCAGGGTCAGGCTCATCGCCAGCAGGGCGATGCACAGACCCGGTGCGAAGAGCAGGATCCACTGGCCGGTGAGCAGGGCGTTCGAGTTCTGCGCCCAGTAGAGGATGGTGCCCCAGCTGACGATCGACGAGTCGCCGAGACCGAGGAACTCCAGCCCCGCCTCGGCCAGGATCGCGGCCGTCGCGGCTCCGAAGAACGATCCCGCGATGAGCGAGGTCATGTTCGGCAGGATCTCGTGGAACACCACACGGAACGAGCTGTCGCCGGAGAACCGGGCGGCGGTCACGAAGTCGCGCGACCGCAGCGACTGCGTCTGGCTGCGCAGCACGCGGGCGCCCCACGCCCATCCCGTGATCACGATGACCGCGATGATCATCGCCAGCCCGCCGTTCTGCAGGTAGGCGGCGATGACGATCATCAGTGGCAGGCCCGGGATGACCAGGAACAGGTTGACGATGAAGTTGACCACTTCGGCTCCGAAGCCGCGGATGTATCCCCAGCTGAGGCCGATCAGCACGGCGACGATGGTGGACAGCGCACCGGCGATGAAGCCGACGGTGACGCTGACGCGGGTGCCGTAGATCAGCTGGCTGAGCACATCTTCCCCGGCCGCGGTGGTGCCGAACCAGTGCGCGGCGCTGGCGTCCGCGTTGCGCGGGAAGCCGTCCTGCGTCGCGCCGTACGGTGCGAGCCAGGGGGCGAAGATCGCGATGAGCACGAACAGGCCGAGGATGATCAGGCCGAGCCGCGACTTCCAGTTGGACCAGAGGGTCGCGAAGGCGCGGCCGATGAAGGCCAGCCGGTGCGGCGGGCGCGCCACCTCGTCGGTGCTGATGGACTTGAAACTCTGCGTTGTGGTCATCGGCGGGTCCTTGGGTCGAGTACGCCGTACAGGATGTCGACGAGGAAGTTGGCGACGAGCACGCTCACCGTGATGAGCAGGAACAGTGCCTGCATCAGCGGATAGTCCTGTCCGATCACCGCGTTGAAGAGCAGGAAGCCGATGCCGGGGTAGCCGAACACCTGCTCCACCAGGATGGAGCCGCCGACCACGCCGCCGAGTGCCAGCCCGAACCCGGTGAGGTTCGGCAGGATCGCGTTGCGGGCCGCGTACTTCATCGCGACCGTGCGGCCCTTGAGACCGTTCGCCTGGGCGAAGGTCACGTAGTCGTCGCCGAGCGTGTTGATCATGGCGTTGCGCATGCCGAGGATCCAGCCGCCCACCGAGGTGATGAGGATCGTCACCGCGGGCAGGATGGCGTGATAGGCCGCATCGACCATGAAGTCCCAGCTGAAGGCGGGGGAGGCCGTTGGGCCGTAGGCGCCCGAGGTCGGGAACCAGTGCAGCACATAGCCCAGGAAGAACAGCAGGAGCAGCGCGGTCCAGAAGTACGGGAACGTGCTGGCGAACGTGCCAGTCAGGGTCGGAAGCGAGTCCAGCCAGGTGTTGCGCTTCCAGGCCGCGAGCACGCCGGTCAGGGTGCCGAGGACGAAGGCGACGATCGTCACGATCCCGACGAGCATGATCGTGTACGGGAACGCCTGTCCGATCAGCTCGCCGACGCTCTGCGGGTAGAAGGTGTACGAGACGCCGAAGTCGAACGTGACGACCTGGTGCAGGTAGCTCACGTACTGGTCCCAGAGGTTGCCGCCGGGCACGCCGAGCTGCGCCTCGATCGCGTCGCGGGTGGCCTGGGTGACCGGGCCGTTCTGCGAGAGCTTCGCGATGGCGGCGTCGGTCGGGGAGCCGGGCATGAGGCGCGGCAGGAGGAAGTTCAGCGTGATCGCCGCCCACAGGGTGAGGACGAAGAGGCCGAGCTTGCGGAGTGCGTACGTCATGGCCTACTCACCGTCCTTCCGGAGCTTGAGATGCGTGAACACGAGCAGCGGGGTCTGGTCGTAGGTCTGCGGCGGCGCGTACGGGTCGTCCGCGTCGGGCCAGCCTGTGAACTTGGCGTCGTTGTAGAGACCCCAGAGTCCGCCGTAGTACATCGAGATGACGGGGAGGTCGTCGTAGACGATGCGCTGCAGCTGGTGGCTGAGCTCGAGCCGCTTCGCCGGGTCGACCGTGACCTTGTACTCCGCGAGGAGCTTGTCGGCCTCGGGGTTCGTGTACCGACCGAAGTTGCTCGCGGTCGCCTTGCCGATCGGGGTGGCGAACTCGCTCGACAGGGTTGCGTTGAACGCCTGGAAGATCACGCCGCCGCCCATGCCGCCCATCGCGACCTGGAAGTCGCCGTTCTGGATGGCCTGCTGGTACCCCGGCGGCTGCGGCTGCTTGATCTGCACGTCGATGCCGAGGGCGCCGAGCTCCTTGCGGACCTCCTGCACCGCACGCAGCCAGTCGGAGTAGCCGTTGGCGGTGGTGATGGAGAACGAGAACTGCTTGCCGTCGGGGCCGACGAGCTTGCCGTCCTTCTGGGTGTATCCGGCTGCGGCGAAGGCGGCGAGGGCACCGGCGGTGTCCTGCTTGATCAGGCCGCCGTCGGGGATGCTCGGGTCCAGCTCCTTCTCCTGGTTCGGCAGGATCAGTCCGGTCTGCCCGGCGGGCTTCATGTAGCCCTCGGTGGCCGAGTCGGCGATCTTGTCGCGGTCCAGCGCGAGCGCGAGCCCGCGGCGCACGTCGAGGTTGTCGAACGGCGCCACCGTGAAGTTCGGCATCAGGCCGATGATGCCGCCCGGCGGGAACCAGTACTTGTTGTGCGGATTCGCCTCCACCCAGGTGCCCTGCACGTCGCTCATGAACGCGTACGCCCAGTCGAAGCCCTTGGTGGCGATGTCGAGCTCGTTGGTCGCGGCCGGGAGCACGAGGTGCTTCACCTGGACCTTGTCGGCCTGCCAGTAGTCCTCGTACTTGTCCATCGTGTACTGCTGCGAGGTGAAGTTCGCCAGGGTGTACGGACCGGTGCCGACCGGGTTCGGGTCGCGCCACGTGTCCGGGCTCTTCTGGTCCTTCCAGATGTGCTCCGGGACGATCAGCGTCTGCGAGATGATGTCCTGCGCCGGGGCGTCGTCCTCCTTGAGGTGGACGATCAGGTGGTCGCCCTTCGTCTCGAGGGAGGCGATGTGCTGCCACGCGCCCTTGAGGTCGAGGGTCGGGAACTTCTTGATCAGGTTCAGGGTGAAGACGACGTCGGCGACGCTGAACGGCTTCCCGTCGGACCAGGTCACGCCGTCGCGGATCGTGTAGTCGATCGTGCGGGCGTCCGGCTGGTCGATCTTCGAGGCGAGCCACGGCGTGCCCGTGCCGTCGAGGACGTTGATGACGACGAGGGGCTCGTAGATGTACGAGGCGGCTGCACGCTTGTTCACCAGGTACGGGTTGAAGTTGCGCTCCATCATCGGAGTGCCCTTGTCTGCAGCCAGCAGCATGGTGTCCGCGGGGATGGACGGGTCCTGCTTGCTCTGGATCTTGATGCTGCAGCCGGAGAGCGCGAGGGCTGCGGCTGCGATCACGGCGAGCGCTCCGAGTCTCCGTCGGCGTCGCCCACCAGGGGGTCGTGAGTGCGTCATTGCCACCTTCTCTAGGTCGTTGCGCTCCGACTGTATGCGCATACATTCTGTTTTTCAACCCCACACCCCCACCTCCCACCCGC
>NZ_AYMR01000006.1 GCF_000633535.1 Leifsonia aquatica H1aii
GACGGGCCCGCCGGGTCGAGCAGGAGGCCCGTGTAGCCGTCTTCGCGGGCGACGCGGGCGACCGCCGCGATGGTGGTGCCGCGGGCGGTGAGGGCGGGGGACCAGACGAAGACCTCGGCGGGGGAGGTGAAGACGGGGTGCAGGAGGGCGCCGTCCTGCCCGACGGCGGACGGGATCGCGCCCTGGCCCTCGTCGAGGCCGACGTAGACGACCGGGGCGGCGGTTGCCAGCGCGAGGAACGCGGGCCACGCGAGGTCGCGGTCGACGAGGGCGTTCTTCAGTGCGGCGTTGCGACCGGGCTCGTCGGTCACCTGGGCGCGCAGCTCGTCGGCGTAGGCGATGAGGAGGGCGTCGTCTCCCGGGTCGAGGGCGAGGCCGTCGGCGCGGGACATGGCCTCGGCGAGGACCGACCAGGCCGGCTGCGCGAGCGACCGGAACTCGGCGCCGCCGTGGTAGGCGGCGAGGCGCTCGTTGCTCGTGAAGGCGACGAGGAGGTCTTTGCCCGCGGCATCGGTCTGCTTGGCGAGCGCCAGGGCGTCCCCGGGCTGGAAGCCGGCGCTCGGATCGGCGAAGACGGAGGCGCTGATGTCGAGCAGCAGCTCACCGGCGACGCACTGCCGGAGCACGTTCGAGAAGGTGCGGGCCTCCTTGCGGTCGGCCCACGCCTCCAGCGCGGTCTGGACGGGGACGTTGCGGACCAGGCGATCGTTCACCCGTCCAGTATCCCCGAGAGGCTCAGCGCTCGCCGAGGCGGTAGACGCGCTCCGCCGTCCCGCCCAGGATCTCCGTCCGTTCGCCCGGGCTCAGCCCGGCGATCAGCTCGGAGACCGTGTCCCAGGTCTCGGCGTACGGCCCGGCCAGGGTGGAGACCGGCCAATCCCCGCCGTACAGCACCCGCTCGGCGCCGAAGGCAGCCAGGGCGTGCTCCACGAACGGACGCAGGTCGGAGGCCGGCGCCATCTCGGTCGCGCCGAGCGTCGTGAGGCCGGAGAGCTTGACGGCGACATTGGGGCGCTCCGCGAGCGCCGTGAGCAGCCCGGCCCACGGCTCCCGAGAGGCGGCGCCGACCGGCGGAGTGCCCAGGTGGTCGATCACGAGCTGCAGCCCGGGCAGGTCGTCCGCGATGGCGATGGCGTGCTCCAGGTGGCGGGGGAGCACGCCGATCACGTCGAAGGAGAGGCCGCGCTCGGCGAGCACGGCGAGGGAGCGACGCACCGGCGGCTGGCCGAGCCAGTCCGGGTCGGGTTCGTCGTGGATCAGGTGCCGGACGCCGACGAAGGTCGGATGCGCGCTCCACTCCTCGACCTGTCGGGCGGCGGCGGACGGCACGAGCAGGTCCGCCCAGGCGACCACACCCGCGACCCGCGGGGAATCTACCGCGAACATCGCCGCCGAGTCCTCGACGGAGTTCGCGGCCTGGACGAGGACGACACGGTCGACGCCCGCCTGCGCCAGCTGCGGCTCCACCTCGGCGAACGCGAAGGTGCGGTCGATCGGCGCGAGGGCGGAGGTCAGCCAGGGATACTCGACCCGCTCGAGGTCCCAGAGATGCAGGTGGGCGTCGACCGTCATCTCAGTCGGCCAGGTCGAAGCGGACGAGGACGGGACCGGCGATCGTCGGCTCCGGGAGAGTCGCCACGAGGGCGTCCCCGTCGCGGGTCACCGCCAGGGGAGTGCCGTCGGCGAGGCGGGCGCTCGCCGCATCCACCGCCGTCGAGACGCCGGTGACGCGCACCTCGCCGGTCGCGTCGACGAACGCGTTCGCCGTGCCGCCCGTGCGCGTCCAGCGCACCCACGGCGCGTCGGACGGCCCTGCGACGGAGGCGTCGAGCGGGCGGCTGCCGAAGACGGCGTCGCCGTTCACCGCGTTCCAGTCGGCGAGGTGCTCGAGGGTGCGACGCTGCAGGTCGGGCACGGTGCCGCGTGCGGTGAGGCCGACATTGAGCAGCAGGTTGCCGCCCCGGGAGACGATGTCGACGAACGACGCGACAGCCGCCGGGCCGCTGAGCAGGTGCCGCTCGTCCTCCTGCGTGTTGTGGCCGAACGAGTAGCCGATGCCACGGCAGTTCTCCCATGTGCCGGAGCCCTCCACGTGCGTACCGTTCTGGTATTCGCTGGTGCGGAAGTCCCAGTGGGTCTCGCCCCAGCGGTCGTTGGCGACGCCGTCGGGGCTGGCCGCGTAGAACTTCTCGAACAGGTTCTCCATGCTGAACGGTCCGGATGGCTTGCCGGCATCGGGCCACTCGATGTCGCCCCAGAGCACGTCGGGGGAGTAGCGGTCGATGAGGTCGACGACATGGTCGTAGGCGTATTCGGCGTAGGCGGCGTCGACCGGGCGGCCGAACTCCTGGCCCTCGTCCGTGATGGGCGGCAGCTGGGAGAAGTGCCAGTCGAGGCCGCCGGAGTAGTAGACGCCGAAGCGCAGGCCGGCGGCGCGGGTGGCCTTCTCGAACGCGCCGACCAGGTCGCGCCGGGGGCCGCGGGCGACCGTGTTGCGTCCGTCGGTGCCGGGGGCGTCCCAGAGCGTCACTCCGTCGTGGTGCTTGGTGGTGGGGACGAAGTAGCCGGCCCCGGTGCTCTTGACGAGGGCGAGGAACTCCTCGGGGTCGAACTCCGCCGGATCCCACTGGTCGATGAAGTCGTCGTAGGGGGCGCCGCCGTAGACCTCGCGCTGGTGCTCGGCCGCGGGGCTGTCCTCGATGCGGATGGTGTTGTAGTACCACTCGGCGTACGGGTTGTGGGCGAACCAGTACTGCTTCTCGATGGTGCCGAGTTCGCCGATCGGCTCTGCCCAGGCGGGCACGGAGTAGGGGCCCCAGTGCACGAAGACGCCGAGCTTGGCGTCGGTGAACCAGTCGGGGGTGTCGCGCTCGAATCGACGGTAGTTCTCGGGGCGGACGGGGTCGTGAGTGAACATTGCCACGCTCGGATTCTCCTTCTTCATCGAATGGATTGTGAGGGTCGCCCTCTTCACATATCCTATAGGCAATAGCCATTCGACTCAAAGGAGAGCAACGCTGTGACCACCGCGCTTGTCGCCACGCCTGATTCGTTCGTGCGCCCGCCCGACTTCACACTGCCGGGAGGGGAGTGGTTCATCGGGGCGGGATTCGGCTTGTTCGTGCACTGGGACCACGCCAGCCAGCAGGGGATCGAGATCTCCTGGCCGCTGGTCGGCCGTTCCATCATCCCCGGTTCCGACGCCGTCGAGGACTTCGTGACCGTCGAGGAATACCAGTCGAGCGCTCCCACGTTCAACCCGGTCGAGTGGGATGCCGTCGCGCTCGCGCGTCTCGCCAAGCGAGCGGGAGCCCGCTACGTCGTGTTCACGGCCCGACACCACGCCGGCTACTCGATGTTCCACACGGCGCAGTCCGACTTCGGCATCGAGAACTCTCCGTTCGGACGCGACGTGACCCGCGAGTTCGTCGAGGCGATCCGTGCCGAGGGGATCCGCGTCGGCATCTATTACAGCCTCCCGGACTGGAACCACCCGGACTACCCGGCCTTCACCATGGCGGACCGTCCCTATGCCGAGGAGCACTGGCCGGCGGCCGGCGACCCGGCGAACGCGGGCCTGCCGATCGCCGTGGACACGCACCGCCGGTCGACGCCGGAGCAGTGGGCGCGCTACCAGCAGTACCTGCGGCGCCAGCTCACCGAGATCCTGACGGACTACGGCACCATCGACCTGCTCTGGTTCGACGGCGAGTGGGAGCGCACCGAGGAGGAGTGGGACAGCGCGGGACTGCGCGCCCTGATCACGTCGCTCCAGCCCGACGTGGTCATCAACGACCGCCTGCCCGGCCAGGGCGACTACACGACCCCCGAGCAGGGCTTCCCCGTCACCGCCCCGTCGGGCCCGTGGGAGCTCTGCCTCACGATCGGCCAGATGTGGGCCTGGCGCCCCGGCGACACCAAGAGCAAGAGCACTACGTCGCTGATCACCACGCTGATCGAGGTGGCGAGCCGAGGGGGCAACCTCCTGCTCAACATCGGGCCGAAGGGCGACGGGAGTCTCAACGAGTCGCAGGTGGCGACGCTCGAGGAGATCGGCGCATGGATGGATGTGCACTCCGAGAGCGTGGTGGACGTGTCGCCCACGCAGGGTGTCGACTTCTACGGCCCCTCGACCGCGCGACCCGGCACGCTCTACCTGCACCTCGTCCTGCGCCCGATCGAGGAGGTCGTCGTGCGCGGCATCCCGGTCGGGCGGGTTGCCGGGGTGCGGCTGCTCGCGACCGGCGAGCAGCTCCCCTACGAGGTGAACCTCGAGGTGCACGAGCAGCCCGCACCCGGGCAGGAGCCGCTCGGCGAGCTCCACATCCCGGCGCCCCGGGCGTCCGGCGCTCCCATCGACGTCATCGCGATCGATTTCGCGTAGACCGAGAGGCCTACTTGACCGTTCCCGGGCGAGCCCTTATGCTCCGAGTAACCTATATCATAGACCCTATAGGATCCAAGAGACTCCGGACTCGACGAAGCCGTCCCCCCGGAGGCCAGCGGATCGGCAGGCACGGTAGGCGATCACAGTGATGAATCCAATGAAGGAGGCACAGCAAGTGACACCACGAAACACGCGCAGAGCGGTCCGAATCGGAACCGCCGTCCTGATGGCCGGCGCCCTCGCCGCCCTGGCCGGGTGCTCCGGCGGCACCGGCGGATCGGACGCCAAGGGGCCCATCACCATGTACACCTGGGTCAGCAGCCAGAGCGATCGCGATCAGTGGCAGGGGTTCATCGACCTCGGCAAGAAGGTCGACCCCAGCCTCGACGTCACCATCGAGGGTCCGAGCTTCAACGACTACTGGACCAAGGTCAAGACCCGCCTCAGCGGCTCCAACCCGCCCTGCCTGCTCACCACGCAGGCCGCGCGCGCCCAGGAGCTCTCGGGACTGCTCATGCCGCTCGACGACCTGATCAAGAAATACAAGCTCGACACGTCGGCGTTCGACTCCTCGATGCTCAAGGGTATGACGGTCGACGGCACCATCCGCGCCATCCCCTATGACGCAGAGCCGATCGTCCTCTACTACAACAAGGACGCCTTCACCGCCGCAGGGCTCGACCTCCCGAGCACCACCTACACGCGCGAGCAGTTCCTGGCCGACGCCAAGAAGCTGACCACCGCCGACCACAAGGCGCTCGCCATCGCACCGGGCTTCTTCATCCCGAACGCGTGGGCCATCGCCGACGGCGCGGAGGCGGTCAAGAACGGCAAGCTGGATCTCACCAACTCGAAACTGGTCGATCAGGTGCAGTCGTACTTCGACCTGGTGAAGACGGACGGCATCGCGAAGGCTCCGGAGGCGGCCGACGCCTCCGACGCCTCGCAGGCGGCCTTCACCTCCGGTGCGGTCGACATGCTGATCGAAGGCCCGTGGATGTACGGGACCTTCGCCGACGCGGCGAAATTCGACCTGGGAGTGACCATCGTTCCGAGCACCTCGGGAGAGGCGCACGGCATGACCGCCGGCTCCGGGTTCGGCATCGCGAAGAACTGCAAGAACCCCGACGCGGCGTTCAAGGCCATCGTCGCGATGACCGACACCAGTGTGCTCAAGGGACAGGCCGAGAAGCGCGGCATCGTCCCCTCCCGCGCCGACGCGCAGTCGGCCTGGGCAGAGGGCAAGTCGCCGGAGGCCTACGCCGCCGTGCAGGCGCTGCTGAAGAACGCCACCGCGCAGCTCACCACGCCCACCTGGAACCAGGTGGAGACCTTGTTCACCCAGTACGGCGTCGAGGGCTACCGGGGTGACAAGAGCGCCAAGGACGTGCTGAGCACGATCCAGAACTCGGTGGGGCAGTAGCCGCATGGCCTCCCCGCTGATCACGGGTGCCGCCGTCTCGAAGGAGACGGCGGCACCCGCCGCGCCCGCGACGCGGCCGTTCCACGTACCCCACCCCACCCCGCCGCGGAAGGGCGGCAAGAAGCGCCGTGGCGACGGCCTCACCGCCCTCGCCTACCTCTGGCCCGGGCTCGCCGGCTTCGTCTTCTTCATCGTCGTTCCCCTGCTGGGCTCGCTCGTCATCAGCCTCTTCGAGTGGCCGCTGTTCGGCTCGCCGACGTTCATCGGGCTCGCCAACTACCAGAAGCTGTTCTCGGACCCGACGTTCTACACGGTCCTCTTCAACACGGTGATCTTCGCGTTCGTCTACACCGCGCTCAACCTGGCGCTGGCGCTGGCGATCTCGCTCTGGCTGAACACCCGGGTCAAGTTCGCCGGATTCTGGCGGGTCATCTTCTTCCTGCCCGCCATCACGCCGATGGTCGCCAACGCGCTGGTCTGGCGGTTGCTGCTCAGCGACAACGGCATCGTGAACTCGACGCTCGCCTCGATCGGGATCGACGGGCCGAGCTGGCTCTCCGACTCCCGCTTCGCCCTCGCCTCCGTGATCGCGATGTCGGTGTGGCAGTCGTTCGGCTACAACGTGATCGTGCTCTCGGCCGGCCTCGGCGGCATCCCGAAGGAGATCCTCGAGGCGTCGCGGATGGACGGCACCAACGCCTGGCAGCGCCTGAAGTCGATCATCCTGCCGATGCTCTCGCCGTCGCTGTTCTTCACGATGACGATGACGATGATCGGCGCCTTCCAGGTGTTCGTGCAGCCGCAGATCCTGACGCAGGGCGGACCGGGCGAGTCGACCAACACGTTCGTGCTGTACCTCTACCGCAACGGTTTCGTCTTCGACCGGCTGGGCTACGCGTCCGCCCTCGCGTGGATGCTGTTCGTCGTCGTCATGCTCATCACCGCGCTGCAGTTCGCCGGTCAGAAGAGGTGGGTCAACTATGACAAGTGAGTCCGTCCGCACCCCCGAGCGGGTGCGACCGAAGCCGCGCATGCGCCCCGCCCAGAGGGTCGTCGTCGCCAAGACCTGGCTGAACACGCTCGTGCTCGCGATCGTCGCGCTGGCGTTCACCTTCCCGTTCATCTGGATGTTCTTCTCGGCGCTCAAGCCCGAGAACGAAGTGTTCTCGCCCACGCCGTCGTTCATCGGCTCCGAGGTGAAGTGGTCCAACTTCGTCGACGCGTGGACCCTGGTGCCGTTCGGCCGATTCATCTTCAACGGCTTCTTCGTCGCGATCTGCGGCGCCCTGTTGTCGGTGATCGTGGCCGTGCTGAGCGCGTACGCGTTCTCGCGCCTGCGGTTCAAGTACCGCGACCGCATCTTCCTGCTGTACGTGTTCACGCTCGTGCTGCCGCAGGAGGTGCTCGTCGTCCCGCTGTTCATCATGATGAACCAGCTCGGGCTGGTCGACACCTACGTCGCCCTGATCGTGCCGTTCGCGTTCACCGCGTTCGGAACGTTCCTGCTGCGGCAGTTCTTCCTCACCATCCCCATCGAGTTCGAGGAGGCCGCGATCATCGACGGAGCCTCCCGGTTCCGCACGCTGTGGTCGGTGCTGCTTCCTCAGCTCGCGGCTCCGCTCTCGGTGCTCGGCGTCTTCTCGTTCGTCGGCTACTACAACTCGTACCTCTGGCCGTTGATCATCATCAACAGTCAGGACCTCGCAACCGTCCCGCTCGGCCTCTCGATGTTCACCGGCGAGCACGGAACGCAGTGGAGCCTGATGATGGCCGCCTCCACCCTGGCGATCATCCCGTCGCTGATCATCGTCGCCGTGCTCCAGCGCCAGCTCATCAAGGGCGTCGCGCTCGGCGGCTTCGGCGGCCGCTGACGCCCGGGACCCCGCCCCGCCTCGCCGCCCGGCGTCGCGCCGACCGAACCAGAAAGCAGAACCGATGACCCTCGCCCCGCCCGTCGCCCGAACCGCGGCCAGCGGCACCATCGTCAGTGCCGACGCCTGGCTGAGCGACCTCGCCGTGGAGACCGTCCGCACCGACGCCGTGCAGTCCTTCCTCAAGCAGGAGACGATCTTCGTGCGGCTGCGCACCGCCGGCGGCGCCGAAGGACTCGGCTACAGCTACACGATCGGCACCGGCGGGAGTGCCGTGCTGAGTCTGCTGCGCAGCACCCTCCTCGACGTCGTGGTCGGGCTCGACGTCAATCGGCCCGAGGAGGTGTGGCGCGCGATGTTCTCATCGACCAGGGCCACCACGGTGGGAGCCATCACCTCCCTCGCGCTCGCCGCCGTCGACACGGCCGTGTGGGACGCCCGCTGCGTCGCGGCCGGGCTGCCCCTGTGGGTGGCCGCGGGAGGCGCGCAGCCCAGCATCCCGCTCTACGACACCGAGGGCGGGTGGCTGCACTTCTCGACGGAGGAGCTCGTCGCCCAGGCGCTCGAGTCGCGTGCCCGCGGGCTCGGCGGGGTCAAGATCAAGGTCGGCAAGCCCCGCGGCCACGAAGACTACGAACGTCTCGCCGCCGTGCGGGACGCGGTGGGCGACGCCCTGGACATCATGGTCGACGCCAACCAGTCGTTGACGTCGGCGGAGGCGATCCGCCGGGCGGCGCTGTTCGAGAAGCTCGACATCTTCTGGTTCGAGGAGCCGCTCCCGGCGGAGGACCTCGCCGGGCATCGCCGCCTGGCGCAGTCGACGAGCGTGCCGATCGCGGTGGGCGAGTCGATGTACTCGGTCGGGCAGTTCCGCGAGTACCTCCAATCCGGTGCCGCCGGCATCGTGCAGGTCGACGTGGCACGCGTCGGCGGCATCACCCCCTGGCTGAAGGTCGCTCATCTCGCGGAGGCGTTCAACGTCGCCGTCGCCCCGCACTTCCTGATGGAACTGCATGTCTCGCTCTGCTGCGCCGTGCCCAACGCGCTCTACCTGGAACACATCCCTCAGCTGCGGGCGATCACGACCGCCGAGATGACCATCCGGGACGGGCACGGTGTAGCCTCCGACGAACCGGGTCTCGGCATCCGCTGGGATCTCGACGCGATCGAGGACAGGCGGGTGGCGTGACGATGGCGCAGACGAGCAGGCGGCCGTTCGGCCGGGCCGGGCTGGAGGTCGGACCGATCGGCTACGGTGCCGCGGCCCTCGGAGACCTGTACGAACCCCGCCCGGCGGACGAATGGCCGCGCATCGTCCCCACGGCCTGGAGCGCCGGCATCCGGTACTTCGACACCGCGCCGCACTACGGCGTCGGACTCTCGGAGGAGAGGCTCGGCGCGGGGCTGCGCGGGCTCTCCCGCGACGACTACGTGCTCTCGACCAAGGTCGGACGCGTGCTGGAGCCGAACCCCGACTACCGTCCGGGCGACACCGACATCGCGAACCTGTTCGCCGCCCCGGCCACGCTCCGCCGCCGGATGGACTACTCGCGCGACGGCGTGCTCCGCTCGGTCGAGGACTCCCTACGCCGGCTCGGCGTCGACCGCATCGACGTGCTCTTCGTCCACGACCCGGACGAGCATGAGCGGGAGGCGCTGGAGGGCGCGTTCCCGGCGCTCGACGACCTGCGTTCGCAGGGTGTCATCCGCTCCTACGGTGCCGGGATGAACCAGTCGGCCATGCTGACCCGGTTCGTGCGCGAGACCGACCTCGACATCGTGATGTGCGCGGGCCGCTACACCCTCCTCGACCATGCGGCCGAGGCGGACCTGCTCCCGGCGGCCGCCGAGCGTGGCGTCTCGGTGGCCGTGGCCGCGGTCTTCAACTCCGGCATCCTCGCGACCGAGCGGCCGGTCGCCGACGCGAAGTTCGACTACGGCGCGGCGCCCGCCGCCCTCGTCGAGCGCACGATCGCCATCGCGGACATCGCCGCCCCGTACGGCGTCACCGTGCCGCAGCTGGCCGTCCAGTTCCCGCTCCGGCACGCCGCGGTCTCGACGGTGGTGATGGGTGCGGACTCGGCCGGCCAGATCGAGAGCAATGCCGCCCTCGCCGACACCGCCGTGCCGGAAGACCTCTGGGCGGAGCTCTCCGCGGAAGGGGTCCTGTGAGGCGGATCCTCCATCCTCTATCCTCTTGGCACGACTCCCCGCGATCTAGGATGTGCACATGAGCATCGAACCCGACATCACGCAGGACGTGCGGGGCGAGCACTTCCTGCCCGCGCGCCGGGCGCTCGCCGACGACGTCTACGACGCCGTCCTCGGGCTGCTCATGGACCAGGTCATCGAGCCGGGGAGCCGGGCCAGCATCGACGGCATCGCCCGTCAGCTCGGGGTGTCGCCGACGCCGGTGCGCGAGGCGCTCGCCCGTCTCGAGTCCGAGGGGCTCGTGGTCAAGAAGGCCTTGAAGGGCTACACCGCGGCCCCGCTGCTGGACAGCGACGGACTCCGGGAACTGTTCGAGATGCGGCGGCTGCTCGAGCCGTACGCGACCCGCAACGCGGCCGGCGGGATCGAGGAGGGCACCCTCGACCAGCTCGGCGAGCTCTGCGAGGCGATGCACCGCAGCGGCGCAGCGGCGCACACCGGCGAGGACCGCTTCAAGGACTACAAGGACTTCGCGAACCAGGACGCCGAGTTCCACCGGATCATCGCGGAGCACTCGGGCAACGTCCTGCTCTCCGATGCGATCTCCCGGCTGCGCTCGCACATGCACCAGTACCGCATCTATTTCACCCACGGGGTCGTCGACGAGACCTCGGGCGAACACGAGGCCGTGCTGGAGGCGCTGCGCAGCGGGGACGCGGCCGCGGCCGAGGCCGCGATGCTCGATCACATCACGCGGTCGTACCACCGCATCGCGAGCAGCCTGGAGGCCGTCGAGGCGGAGTAGTCGCCCGCCTCCGCGCCGACCCGGCGGCCGCCCGCGGCTCAGCGCCGGGGGCGCAGCGAGTACATGCCGCCGTCCACGGCGAGGATCACGCCGTTGGTCGAGCCGGAGGTCGGGGAGGCCAGGTAGGCGACCGCCTCCGCGACCTCGTGCGGCTGGACCAGCCGGCCGCTGGGCTGTCGCGCCGCGAGAGCCGCCCGCTCGGCGTCGGGGTCGGTCGCCGAATCGAGCAGGCGGCCCACCCACGGAGTGTCGGCCGTCCCAGGAGCGACGGCGTTGACGCGGATCCCGAGCGGCAGGCAGTCGGCCGCGATGGCGAGGGTCATCGCCGAGATCGCGCCCTTGGAGGCCGAGTAGAGCACCCGCTGCGGCAGGCCCGCCCAGGCGGCGATCGAGCTCGTGAAGACGATGGCGGGCGCCGGCGACTCCCGCAGATGGGGCAGGGCGTGCCGCACCGTCCTGGCAGAACCGACGACGTTGACGTTGAGCACGCGCGCCCACTCGTCGTCGTCGTTGGCCGTGATATCCCCTTGCGCGCCGATGCCCGCGTTGGCGACCACCACGTCGAGGCGACCGGCGTCGGCGAGGACCGCAGCGACGGCGTCGCGCACGGAGCCGTCGTCGCCGATGTCGCAGCGGATGCCGGTGTGCGGCGCGGGCACTCCCGACGGGTCGAGGTCGAGCGCGTAGACGCGGGCGCCCTGCGCGGCGAGCTCGTCGGCGATAGCCCGACCGAGGCCGGAGGCGCCGCCGGTGACCGCGGCCACCAGGCCGTCGAAATGCTGGGACATCGATGTCTCCTTCGTGTCGGGGAAAGGTGGTCGCGCGGGACGGTCAGGCGGGACGGACGGTACTGCGCTGCGTTCCCAGTCCCTCGATGCCGACCTCGACCTCATCGCCGGCCGCGAGGTACGGGAACCGCCCGGAGAGCCCGACTCCTTCCGGGGTGCCCGTGTTGATCAGATCGCCCGGCTCGAGGACGGTGAACCGGCTGAGCCGGTAGACGATCTCGGCGACGGAGAAGATGAGGTCGCTGGTGCTCGAGTCCTGGCGGGTCTGCCCGCCGACCCGGGACCACAGCCGCAGTCCGGAGCCGTCGCCGACCTCCGCGGTCGGCACGAGCCAGGGGCCCAGCGGGTTGAACGTCTCGAAGCTCTTGCCCTTGCTCCACTGCCCGAGCGACCGCTCGAGCTGGTACTCGCGCTCCGACACGTCGTTGGCGACGGCGAAGCCGGCGATGTGCTCCAGGGCCTCTTCGGGCGAGGAGAGGTAGCGGGCGCGTGTGCCGATGACGGCGGCGAGCTCGACCTCCCAGTCCGTGGTGGTGGAGCCCGGCGGCAGCAGGATGTCGTCGTTCGGTCCGACCACCGTGTTGGGGTGCTTGTAGAACACGACGATGTCCGTCGGCGGCTCGGCGCCGGATTCGCGGGCGTGGGCCGCGTAGTTCATGCCGATGCAGATGACGGCCTGCGGGCGGGCGATGGGCGCGCCGACGCGGAGGCCGGCGGCGTCCAGCACCGGGAGCGACCCGTCCGTCGCAGCGGCAGCGGCGCGCGTGAGGCCGTCCGCGGAGAGGAAGGCTCCGTCGATGTCGGCGGTGAGCGGGCGCAGATCCCACGTCGTCGTGCCGTCGGTCACGGCCGGGATCTCCGCGCCGGGTGCGCCGAGTCGCATGAATCGCATCGAGGGTCCTTTCGCTCGGGTGGGGTCGTCGTCATCCTATTGCTATTTCCTATAGGAATTCAACGAACGAGATCGAGAGCGTTGGTATTGTCACCTATATCCAATAGGATGTTGTCGACAGCCGAACGAAAGGACAACGGCGTGAGCATCGTCACCGGCTTCGAGACCTTGGACGTGCGGTTCGAGACGTCCGCCCTGCTCGACGGGTCGGACGCGATGAACCCCGACCCGGACTACTCGGCCGCCTATCTCCGCGTGACCACCGACGCGGCCGACGGTCACGAGGGTCACGCCTTCGTCTTCACCATCGGCCGCGGCAACGACGTGCAGGTGGCCGCCATCGAGGCCGTCGCCCACCGGGTGATCGGCCGTGAGGTGGAGGACATCCTCGGGGACCTCGGCGCGTTCTGGCGCGAGTTCGTCCACGACTCGCAGCTGCGCTGGCTCGGCCCCGAGAAGGGCGTCATGCACATGGCCATCGGCGCCGTGGTGAACGCGTTCTGGGACCTCGCGGCCAAGCGCGCCGGGCTGCCGCTGTGGCAGCTCCTCGCGCGGATGACGCCGGAGGAGATCGTCGCGCTGGTGGACTTCCGCTACCTGAGCGACGCGCTGACCCGCGAGGACGCACTCGAGATCCTCCGTCGAGCGGCGCCGGGGCGGGCGGAGCGGGAGGCCGACCTGATCGCCCTCGGCTACCCCGGCTACACGACCACGCCCGGCTGGCTCGGCTACTCCGACGACAAGCTGCGCCGGCTCGCGCGCGAGGCGGTCGAGGACGGCTTCGAGCAGATCAAGCTGAAGGTCGGTGACGACCTGGACGACGACATCCGTCGCCTCGGCATCGCGCGGGAGACCGTCGGGCCGGGCATCCGGATCGCGATCGACGCCAACCAGCGCTGGGACCGCGATCAGGCGATCGAGTGGATCCGCGCGCTCGAACCGTTCGACCTCGCCTGGGTCGAGGAGCCCACCAGTCCCGACGACGTGCTCGCCCACGCCGCGATCGCGCGTGCCGTCGCGCCCGTCCCGATCGCCACCGGAGAGCACGGGATGAGCCGGGTGCTGTTCAAGCAGCTGCTCCAGGCCGAGGCGGCCTCCATCATCCAGATCGACTCCACCCGGGTCGCCGGCGTCAACGAGAACATCGCGATCCTCCTCCTGGCGGCGAAGTTCGGCGTGCCGGTCTGCCCGCACGCCGGTGGTGTCGGGCTCTGCGAAGCGGTCCAGCACTTCTCGATGTTCGACTACGTGGCGGTCTCGGGCTCTCAGGAGGGGCGCATGATCGAATACACCAAGCATCTGCACGAGCACTTCGTCACCCCTGTCGAACTGCACCGTGGACGCTACCGTGCTCCGCTCACGCCGGGGACCGGCATGGAGATGCTCCCCGCCTCGCTGCGGGCGCACGAGTTCTTGCCGACCCTGGTCGACTGACGACCCCCGCGAAGGATTCCGCATGCGCATCGCCCTCCACTCCGTGCTCCGCGACGGCCACGAGACCGCCTACGACCAGGATCACGCGGTCATCCCGGACGACCTGGCCGCCTCGTTCGCGCGCCTGGGCATCCGGGACTGGTCGATCTGGCGCAGCGGCCGAGACCTGTTCCACCTCGTCGAGTGCGACGACTTCGCCGCGGCGATGGCGGCGCTGGAGGACGACCCGGCCAATCGGCGCTGGCAGGAGTTCATCGGACGGCACGTCGATCACTTCGAGCAGTTCGGCGGCGGCGTGGCCGATCAGGAGCTGCCGCTGGTCTGGGAACTCTCTCAGCAGAGGGACAGCTGACCGTTACGTTCACAGCTTGACTCCAACCCGAGGATGATTCACGCTTATCCCTATGACCGCCACTCCGGGCCTCGTGCCCCGTGGCGCTCGCAATCCCGGGTCGCAGGGCGCACTGAGGCACCTGAACCAGGAGCGGCTCGTCGAGTTCCTGCTGGCGAACGGTCCTTCCACCCAGGCTGAGCTGGCGCGCGGGACGGGGCTGTCCACCGCCACTGTGTCCAACATCGTCCGGGACATGGCCGTCAAGGGCGTCGTCACCACCACGCCGGTCACCTCCAGCGGGCGGCGGGCGCTGCTCGTGCAGCTCACCGACACCGGCGACATCGCGGTGGGCGTCGACTTCGGCCGCCGGCACGTGCGCATCGTGCTCTGCACCCTCGGCTACGAGGTGCTCGCCGAGCAGGAGCTCGTGCTGCCCCTCGGCTACGACGTCGCCGGGGCCATCGTCGACGCCTCCGGCCTCCTGGACCGGATGCTGGCGGAGGGCGGACACGACCGCGAGTCGGTGCTCTCGGTGGGGATCGGCATCCCGGGCCCGATCGACCGCCGGACGGGAACGGTACTGCAGGGCGCCATCCTGCCCGAATGGGTCGGGGTCAACCTCCGCGACCTCGAGAACGCCTTCCGCTTCCCGGTCGTGCTCGACAACGACGCGAACCTGGGCGCGCTGGGCGAGGTCACCTGGGGCGCGCATCGCGGGGCCCGCAACATCATCTTCGTCAAGATCGGGTCCGGCATCGGCGCGGGGCTCATCCTCAACGGTCTGCCGTACTACGGCTTCCTCGGGATCACGGGCGAGCTGGGGCACACACCGGTCGTCGATCCGGGGGTGATCTGCCGCTGCGGCAACCGCGGCTGCCTGGAGACGGTGGCCTCGACCACGGTCATGATCGAGTCGCTCGGCCGCAACGGGACCGAGCCCGTCACGACCGCGGACATCCTGCGCCGCGGCCTGGAGCGCGATCCGGCCGCTCTGCGCGTGGTCGGAGACGCCGGTCAGGCGATCGGCCAGGCGATCGGGAGCGTCACCAACGTGATCAACCCCGAGCTGGTGCTGATCGGCGGCCCGCTCGTGGGCCTGGGGGAGGCGCTGCTGGAGCCCATCCGTCGGGGCATCCAGCACAACGCGATCCCGATCATCGCCGAGACCACCACGGTGAGCGTGTCGTCCCTCGGCGACCGCGCGGAGTCCCTGGGCGCTGCAGCCCTGGTGATCCAGAACGCGCTCGCCGGCGCCGAATAGCGCGACGCCGGACGGGAGCACCGTGCGGGTCGCGCCAAACCGTTACCGTCTCGTTGTCTTCACTATTTGACGCCAAGACCAGACATAGCGTTTACTACTTAGGCGCATGACCGAACATGCGTGGCAGGAATCCGAAACCAAGGAGCGACGATGTCGTCGAACGCAGTCATCCTCGAGATGCGCGCGATCACCAAGGAGTTCCCCGGTGTCAAGGCGCTGGAGGATGTGTCCCTGACCGTCAAGGCCGATGAGATCCACGCGATCTGCGGCGAGAACGGCGCGGGCAAGTCCACCCTCATGAAGGTCCTCTCGGGCGTGTACCCGTACGGGACGTACTCCGGCGACATCGTCTACCAGGGCGAGGTCATGCGGTTCAAGGACATCAAGTCCAGCGAGCAGCAGGGCATCGTGATCATCCACCAGGAGCTCGCCCTCATCCCGGAGCTCTCGATCACCGAGAACATCTTCCTCGGCAACGAACCGGGCCGCGGCGGCGTCATCAACTGGAACGAGGCCAAGCAGCGCGCGGTCGAGCTCCTCGCCCGCGTCGGCCTCTCGGACGACCCCGAGACCCAGATCAAGAACATCGGCGTCGGCAAGCAGCAGCTGGTCGAGATCGCCAAGGCGCTCAACAAGTCGGTGAAGCTGCTCATCCTCGACGAGCCGACCGCCGCGCTCAACGAGGCCGAGTCCGCCCACCTGCTCGACCTGATCCTGGGGCTCAAGAGCAAGGGCATCAGCTCGATCATCATCAGCCACAAGCTCAACGAGATCGAGCGCGTCGCCGACGAGATCACGATCATCCGCGACGGCCACAGCATCGAGACGTTGAACGTCAAGGCCGACGGCGTCGACGAGGACCGCATCATCCGCGGGATGGTCGGCCGCACGCTCGAGAGCCGCTTCCCCGAGCGCACGCCCGACATCGGCGAGACCTTCTTCGAGGTGCGCGACTGGGTCGTGCAGCACCCGCAGGTCCCCGACCGCCTGGTCGTGAAGAACTCCAGCTTCACCGTCCGCCGCGGCGAGATCGTCGGCTTCGCCGGCCTCATGGGCGCCGGCCGCACCGAGCTCGCCATGAGCGTCTTCGGCCGCTCGTACGGCAACTTCATCTCGGGCGAGATCTACAAGGACGGCCAGCAGATCCAGGTGCGGAACGTCTCCGACGCGATCCACAACGGCATGGCCTACGTGAGCGAGGACCGCAAGGTGCTCGGCCTCAACCTCCTCGACGACATCAAGCAGTCGATCGTCGCGGCCAAGCTGACGAAGATCGCGAAGCGCGGCGTCGTCGACGACCTGCAGGAGTACGCGGTCGCCGAGCAGTACCGCAAGAGCCTGCGCATCAAGACGCCGGACGTCGACCGCGGCGTCAGCACGCTCTCCGGCGGCAACCAGCAGAAGGTCGTCCTGGCCCGGTGGATGTTCACCGACCCCGACCTGCTGATCCTCGACGAGCCCACACGCGGCATCGACGTCGGCGCCAAGTACGAGATCTACGGCATCATCCAGCAGCTCGCCGCGCAGGGGAAGGGCGTCATCGTCATCTCCTCGGAGCTCCCCGAGCTCCTCGGCATCTCCGACCGGATCTACACGATCTTCGAAGGTCAGATCACCAACGAGTTCCCGATCGCGGAAGCGACCCCCGAGACGCTCCTGAAGAGCATGACATCCGCCAAGAAGAGGGTGACCGCATAATCATGACCACACAGATTCCCGAGAAGAAGAAGTCCGGGGGCATCCGCGACCTGGGCAAGATGTTCGGCAACGGCCAGTCCACCGGACGCCAGTTCGGCATCCTGGGCGCCCTCGTCGTCATCGTGGTGCTCTTCCAGATCCTCACCGGCGGCAAGACGCTCGACCCGGTGAACCTCATCAACCTGGTCAACCAGAACGCCTACGTGCTGATCCTCGCGATCGGCATGGTCATGGTGATCATCGCCGGCCACATCGACCTGTCGGTCGGCTCGGTCGCGGCGGTGGTCGGCATCGTGGTGGCCCAGGCAATGACGCAATGGAACATGCCCTGGCCGCTCGCCATCGTGCTCGGTCTCGCGATCGGCGCCGTGATCGGCGCCTGGCAGGGCTGGTGGGTCGCCTACGTCGGCGTCCCCGCGTTCATCGTGACCCTGGCCGGCATGCTCATCTTCCGCGGCCTGAACCAGTTCATCGGAAACGCGAACACCATCCCCGTTCCCGACGGCTTCACCTTCATCGGCGGCGGCTTCCTGCCCGAGTGGGGGCCGGACACCGGCTTCAACAACTCGACCCTGCTGCTCGGTCTCGTGATCGCCGTTGTGATCGTGGTCCTCGAGATCCGCACCCGTCGCAACCAGACCAAGATGGGCTCCGAGAAGGCGCCGCTCTGGGTGAGCGTGTTCAAGGTGATCGTGCTCGACGCCGTCGTGATCTACTTCACCTTCCTGTTCGCCAGCGGTCGCGTCGGGACCTCGTTCCCGGTCTCGGGCGTCATCCTCGGCATCCTGATCATCCTGTACTCGTTCGTGACGCGCAGCACGATCTTCGGCCGTCACATCTACGCGGTCGGCGGCAACTGGCACGCGGCGGAGCTGTCCGGCGTCAAGATCAAGCGGATCAACTTCTTCGTCATGATGAACATGTCCGTGCTCGCCGCGCTGGCCGGCATGATCTCGGTGGCCCGCTCGGTCTCCTCCGGCCCGCAGGACGGCCTCGGCTGGGAGCTCGACGCGATCGCGGCCGTCTTCATCGGTGGCGCCGCGGTCTCGGGCGGCATCGGAACGGTCGCCGGCTCCATCGTCGGTGGTCTGGTCATCGCCGTCCTCAACAACGGCCTCCAGCTGCTCGGCGTCACCACCGACAAGGTCCAGATCATCAAGGGCCTCGTGCTCCTCATCGCGGTCGGCATCGACGTCTACTCCAAGCGTCGCGGCGGACCCTCCTTGATCGGCCGGATGTTCGGCGGCGGCAAGAAGCAGGAGGCCGACGCCGTGGGCGCCGACCAGCCCGCCGTCGTCCCCGCCGACGACTCCGCCGAGGCCTCGTCCCGTTCACTGACGAACTGACTTCCACCTCCCACCTGCACCATCCAACACACAGAAAGTAGAAACGCCATGCGCAAATTCGCACTCGCGACAGTGGCTGTCGCAGCTGCCGCCGCGCTCGCCCTGACGGGTTGCTCGAGCCGTGACGGCTCGTCCGGCTCGTCGACGGCTGCCGGCTTCGACAAGGGCGCCACGATCGGCGTCGCCCTCCCGACCAAGACGTCGGAGAACTGGGTGCTCGCCGGTGACCTCTTCACCAACGACCTCAAGGACGCCGGCTTCAAGGGCGACGTGCAGTACGCCGGTGCCTCGGGCGCCGTCGCCGACCAGCAGTCGCAGATCCAGTCGATGATCACCAACGGCGCGAAGGTCATCATCATCGGTGCCGTCGACGGCGGCCAGCTCGCGGCTCAGGCCAAGGCGGCCCACGACGCCGGCGCCGTCGTCATCGCGTACGACCGCCTGATCCTCAACACGAAGGACGTCGACTACTACGTCGCGTACGACAACGAGAAGGTCGGCGAGCTGCAGGGCCAGGCCCTCCTCGACGGCATGAAGGCCAAGTTCCCGGACAAGAAGACCTACAACATCGAGCTGTTCTCCGGTTCGCCGGACGACGCCAACTCGAAGGTATTCTTCGACGGTGCGATGAAGGTCCTCCAGCCGAAGATCGACGACGGCACCCTGAAGGTCGTCTCGGGCCAGACCGACATCAAGCAGACCGCCACCCAGGGCTGGCTGCCGGCCAACGCGCAGACCCGCATGGACACGCTCCTCGCGGCCAACTACGCGTCGACCGAGCTCGACGGCGTGCTGTCGCCGAACGACACCCTCGCCCGCGCGATCATCACCTCGGTCCAGGGCGCCGGCAAGCCGGTCCCGGTCGTGACCGGACAGGACTCCGAGGCCGAGTCGGTCAAGTCGATCATGGCCGGCATCCAGTACTCGACCATCAACAAGGACACCCGCGCGCTGGTCAAGCAGGCCGTCGCGATGGTCACGTCCCTGCAGAAGGGCGACAAGCCGGAGATCAACGACCCGACGTCGTACAACAACGGCGCGAAGGTCGTCCCGGCTTACCTGCTCACCCCGGTCGTCGTGACCAAGGAGAACGCGGCGGAGGCGTACGCCAACGACCCGACCCTGGAGCCGCTGACCAAGTAGCACCAGCCCGACCGCCACGGCGGGACGGCGAGAAGGGCCGGAGCGACGATGTCGCTCCGGCCCTTTCGGTATCCCCCTGGTTCCGTCCCCCTGGCCGGAAGTCTGCGTCCAGACTATGAGCGGGCGGGAACGCGGGACATCGGGGTCTCCACGGATTCCGGGCACCGTGTGCGCCCGTACCGGATGGTCGGTTTTGTGGAATCCTTCGATATGAGGTAAACATATATCAGGGTATCCGCATCCTATTCGACCTCACCCGGCGAAAGAGCACGATATGACCCTCGACAGCGCCCTCGCCCTCGCTCCCGTCTCACACCTCGTCCCGTCGCGGGCGGCCGACCGCCGCCTCCTGCGCAACGACGTCTTCGAACTGATGCTGGAGCGCATCATGGACGGCACGCTCGAGCCGGGCTCCCGGCTGAAGGACGCGGAGCTCACCGACTGGCTGCGGGTCTCGCGGACGCCCGTCCGCGAGGCCCTCGGACGGCTCGGCACGATCGGACTGGTGGAGAGCTCGCCCAATCGCTACACGATCGTCGCGCCGCTCGTCGAGCGGGAGGTGCGCGACGCGATCGACGTCCTCCGGCGCCTGTATCCCGACGCGGTCCGCGACGGCCTGGCGCACCTCGACGACGATGCCGAGCTCGAGATCGGTCTGCTGGCCGGCCGACTGGAGCGCGACGAGGATCAGCACCCGGTCGACGTCTTCCTCCGCATCGTGCGGGTCGTTCTCGATGCCGTTCCCAACGGTGTGCTCATCGAGACCATCGACACCGTCCACCTGCGGGTGCTGCGCTACCTCCGGCTGCGGCCGGAGACGGCGGGGGCGCTGCCGCGGGAGCGGGTGCTCGCGTTCGCCGCAGCACTCGGCGACCGCGACGAGCAGGCGGCCGGGATCGTCGAGGAGATGCTCGACCGGACCGAGCGCCTGCTCGATCACGCCGCGGACGCCGACCCCGTCGGAGGCGCGCTCAGCGAGCGCTGACGACGGCGGGGGAGGCGGTGCCGCGCATGGCCGCCCGGTAGAAGCGGACGAGCTCCGCCGCACGCGGGCGCTGGGCGGCCATCGCGGCCGCGTCCACCCGGCGTGAGGCCATGTGGTGCCGCCACGACTCGGCCGCGCAGCGGTAGTCCCAGGCCACCCGTGCGGCGGCCTCCAGGGTCCGGCACCAGCCGATCAGCTCCCGCTCCGGAGAGGCCGCCGCCCAGGTGACGACCCGGAACCAGACGTCCGGCCGGGCCGGGTCGCCGAACGTGAAGCGACGGACCACCGCATACGCGGCGCCGGCCGCGCCCTGGCGCAGCACCCACTCGGTGGGGTGGGCGTTCGCCACGGGATGCCAGGATGCGGTCACGGCGAAACTGTACGAAACGCCGCCGACACCGCGGGCGGTTCCCGTCAGGTGAGCAGTCGGATGAGCGCCGCCACCAGTGCCGCGGCCGGCACGACGACGATGAACGGCACGCGCAGAGCGTAGAGGCCCGCTGCGATCGCCACGGCGGGCAGGCGCGCGTCCAGTTGCAGCGACTGGCTGGCGCCGAAGGTCTGCACGGCGATCAGCGCAGCGAGGAGCGCGGCGGTGAGCAGATCGCTGACCCGCGCGACGGTCGGGTGGTCGAGCGCCTTCGGGGGCACGAGCCAGCCGACGGCCTTGAGCGCGAGCACGGCGATCGACCCGAGCAGGATGATGTTCCACGTGGTCACGGCTCCACCTCCCTCTCCATCGGGATGGCCTCGGGGTGCGGAGGGTCGTCGCGCCGCCCGAACAGGTTCAGCACGCCGACCACGATGGCCACGACGGCGGCCGCGAGGACCGGCAGCCCGGGCAGCAGGAACGGCGTCAGCAGGGTCGCGACGAATCCGGCGGCCACGGCGACGGCCTGCGTCTGCCGGGCTCGCAGCCGCGGCCAGAGCAGGCCGAGGAAGGCGGCGGCCGCGGCGGCGTCCAGGCCGTAGGCGCGCACGTCTCCGATCAGATTGCCGAGGAGTGCGCCCGCCAGGGTCATCAGGTTCCAGCCCACGTAGACGACGAGCCCCGTGACCCAGAACCCCATCCGCTGCGCCCGCGGGTCCGTCTGCGCCGTGGCTACCGCCGTCGACTCGTCGATGGTGAGCTGCACGGCGGCGGCTCGGCGCCAGAATCCCCGGCCGATGATGCGGGAGAGCCGCAGTGCATAGAACGAGTTCCGCACGCCCAGGAGGGCCGCACCGGCGATCGCCGTCCCGCCGGCCGAGGCGCCGCCGGAGGCGAGCACGCCGATCAGCGCGAACTGCGAACCGCCGCTGAACATGACCAGGCTGAGCACGCAGGCCTGCCAGACGTCGAGTCCGGAGGCCGTGGCCAGGGCGCCGAACGAGATCCCGTAGGCCGCGGTGGCGAGTCCGACGGCCCATCCCGAGCGGGCGGCCGCGCGCACCTCGGGGGAGCGGTCGTCGGCCATCCTGCGAGACTAGCGCGCCTGCGCGGGTTCGGCGTCTCGCGCGGGCGGTCAGGGTGCCGGGCCGGGTGGCTCTACTGGAAGAGCCGCGCGACCACCTGATCGGCCGTGCGCTCGTCGAGCGTCCAGGGCAGGAAGATCACCCGGTACACGATCGGCGCGATGACGACGTCGATCACGTCGTCGACGCTGAACGGGGCGTCCGGATGCCGCTGCAGCAGCATCCCCGCTTCGGCGCGACGATTGCGGAGGCAGTCGGACTGCCGCTCGCCCGCGCTGGAGGCGCCGCCGCGCAGTAGTGCGGCGTTGACGGGCTTGCTGTAGTGGGCGACGATCTCGCGCGCCCAGCCGACGAGGTCGTCGTGCAGGTCGTCGGTGCGGGGGATGGGACGCTCGGGGTCGAGGCGGTACGTGGCGATGTCGTTGATCAGGGTGGGCAGGTCGCCCCAGCGGCGGTAGATGCTGGTCGGGTTGACGCCGGCCCGTTCCGCGATCATCGGGACGGTGACCCGTTCGCTGCCCTTCTCCTTCACGAGCTCCTCGACCGCGGTGCGCACGTTGTGGATGACTGCCGCGCTGCGGCCCCCGGTGCGCTTGGGGGCGGCCTCGTCGATCGTCGGTTCGGACATGGGAATAGCTTAAAGCAAATCCGCTTGCTTTAACTCGTTCGAGGTTCTAGAGTCCACTAAAGCAAACATATTTGCTTTAAGGAGGCAGTCATGACCACAGCGGATGAGCTCTGCGCGACCGGGTCCACTCCCGCCGTGCCCGGCGCCGCACGCGCAGCGCGTCGCCCGTTCCGGCTGCGTCCGGCCACAGCCTTCGCGGGGACGGCGCTCGCCTTCGTCGCGGTGGCGCTCGCCGTCGGCGCGCCGAGCCCCCTCTTCGTGCTCTACGAGCAGGAGTGGGGCTTCGCCCCGTGGCTGCTCACGGTCGCGTTCGCCATCTACGCGGTCACCCTGCTCATCACGCTGCTGGTGGCCGGCTCGCTCTCGGACCACATCGGCCGCCGTCCCGTCCTGATCGGCGCACTCGCGCTGCAGGTCGTGGCGATGCTGATGTTCCTGTCCGCGTCCGACATCGGCTGGATCATCGCCGCCCGCTCGGTGCAGGGTGTCGCCACCGGCGCCGCCATGAGCACCTTCACGGCCGCACTGGTCGAGTTGGCCCCGGAACGGCAGAAGAAGCTCGGCGCGACCATCGGGAGCACCGCCCCCGTCGGCGGCCTCGCGCTCGGCGCCCTCTTCGCCGGTCTGGCCGTCCAGTTCGCCGCGGCGCCGACGACCCTCGTCTTCGTCACCCTCGCGCTGCTCTTCGCCGCCGGCATCGTCGTCGTGGCGGCCTCGCCCGAAACCGTCGGCCGCCGTCCCGGCGCGGTGCGGTCGCTGATCCCGCGCCTGGTCATCCCCCGGGCCGCCCGCAGCGAGTTCGTCGGCGCCATCCCCCTCTTCCTCGCGACCTGGATGCTGGCCGGACTCTTCATCGGACTCTCGCCGACGATCCTGCACGGCGTGTTCCATCTCGACAGCGGGCTGCTGAACGGCGCGATCGTCGCGGCGCCGCCCGCGGTCGGCGCCGTCGCCGGGCTCGCCCTGACCCGCGCTCCCGCGCGCCGGACCACCGTGTGGGCGATGGCCGCGATCGTCGTCGGCATCGTCCTGGCCGGCGTCGGCATCGCCGCCGCGGTGCTGCCGCTGCTCTTCGCCGGCGCCGTGGTGGCCGGCGCCGGATTCGGGGCGGGCTTCTCGGCGATGCTCCGCCTCCTCGCACCCCTCGCCCCGAACGACAAGCGCGCGGAGCTGTTCGCCGGGATCTTCCTGGTCAGCTACCTCGCCTACGGCGTGCCCGCCCTGATCGCGGGCGAGCTCATCGCCACGGTCGGGCTCCTCCCGACCGTGCTCGGCTACGCCGTCGCGATCGGGGCGGTGGCCGTGGTGGCGCTGATCGTGCAGGCCGCGCGTGCCCGGCGCGAGGTCAGTCCAGGTCGATGAGCACCTTGCCCACGATGCCGCCCTCGACGGCGTCGTGGGCGGCGGCGGTGCCGGCCAGCGGGAACCGGGTGAGCGGGAGTCCGTGCTCGGCGCCGACCGGCAGCGCTCCGTCGGCGACCGCGGCCGCCACGGCACGCACGGCGGCGTCCTTCACCTCCGTCGCGGTCGTGTAGGTCAGCACGAACTGCCAGCGCAGGTTCTTCGCCATGCTCGGCCGGACCGGGATGCTCACCTCGGTCTCGCCGGGGCTGTCGGCGTAGATCGCGATCGTTCCTCCGGTCGCGGCGACGCGCACATCGAGGGCGACGTTCGCCGTCGGATTCACCTCGACCACGATGTCCACGCCGCGGGGAGCCAGGGCGCCGATCGCCTGGGCGGTGTCCGAGTCCCGGTAGTCGACGATGTGGTGCGCCCCGGCGGCGCGGGCGAGTTCGGCCTTCTCGTGGCTGCTCACCGTGGAGATCACGGTCGCGCCCGCCCAGACCGCCAGCTGGATCGCCGCATGACCGACTGCGCCCGCGCCCCCCGCGACGAGGACGGTGCGCCCGGCGAGGCTGCCGGGCGCGAGTTCGCCGGGTGCATGCTCGTACGCGGTCAGCGCGCGATGGGCGGTGAGCGCGGGGATGCCGAGGCTCGCTCCCACGTCGAAGCCCACCTCGTCCGGCAGCGCCACGACGTGGCGTACGGGCAGGACGACGAGCTGCTGGGCGGCGCCGTCGGGTCGCTGGTAGGCCGCGTCCCACACCCAGACGCGATCGCCCGGGCGCAGGCCGGTCACGCCGTCGCCGACCTCGTCGACGACACCGGCCCCGTCCTGGTTCGGGACCTGCGGGCGGGGGAGTGGAGCGGGATCGCCGCCGCCGCCGCGCCGGGACTTCCAGTCGGTCGGGTTCACCCCGGAGACGTGGATGCGTACCCGCACCTGGCCGGGGCCGGCATGCGGCTCCTCCCGCTCGCCGAGCACGAGCACGTCGGAGTCGCCGGTGGAGGAGTAGCTGACAGCCTGCATGCCCCTAGCCAACCACGGGTCAGCCCGCCGAGCACGCCCCCGAGCTGATCGGGGCGCTTCCGACGGAGGAGAGCACGGGCCGCAGCTCCGACAGGGTGAGCGCGTACCCGGTGTCGGGGTCGACGGTCGACCGGGCGAACACGACGCCCACCACATCCCCGGCCGAGTCGAGGAGCGGTCCGCCGGAGTTGCCGGGGCGGATGGTCCCGCGCAGCGCGTAGATCTCACGGTCGACCGAGCCGCTCTGGTAGATGTCGGTGCCCCGGGCGACGAGCTGGTCGCGCACACGCTGCGGGCTCACCGTGAACGGACCGTCCCCCGGGTACCCCACGGCGTAGGCCTGAGCGCCCGAGGAGAGGTCCTGCCCGATGTCGAGCGCCGGCGCCGAGAGCCCGGTCACGTCGAGCACCGCGAGGTCGCGCGACGGGTCGAAGGCGACAAGGGTCGCGCGGTCGACCGTGTCGCTGCCGGACTCGCGTACGACGATGGACGACGCCCCCGCCACGACGTGGGCATTGGTGACGACGCGGCCGCGCTGCACCACCCAGCCGCTGCCCTCGGAGTCGACGCCGCAGGCAGGCTTGGAGGCGAGCACGGTGACGACGGACCGCTCCGATGCCGAGATGTCCGCCGGCACCGAAGGGTCGGGAGCCGAGATCGTCTTGATCGACTCGTCGCCCTCGAAGACCTTCGGCAGCCCCGCGCTGGCGAGCGCGTCGTCCATCGCGCCGAGCACGGTCGACGACGGCACCGGCGCGATGCTGTTCAGGGTGGCGACGACACGGGAGGCGTTCGCGGCCTGGACGACGGTCGCCAGACTCGTCGACAAAGCGAAGCCGGCGACCAGCCACACCACGACGGCCCAGGTGGCGAGTCCGAGCACGGCGCCGACCAGGGAGTCGAGCCAGCGGATCGGCCCCCGGCGGAGCACCTTGCCGATCAGGGCGGCGATGCCTCCGGCGATGGCGTAGATCACGCCCGCGCAGACGAGGATGACCACGCCGGCGACGATCGAGCGCTGGGTGACCCCGGTGAGACCGTACGCGACGCCCCAGCCGACGACGGTGGGTGCGAGGAAGAGCCCCAGTGCGACGCCGCAGCCGAGGCCGACGAGCGAGCCGGCCGCGCGGATGGCGCCGTTGGTGTAGCCGGCGACCACGGCAAGCACGCCGAGCACCAGCAGCACGACGTCGACCACGATCTCCACGTGCCCCACGATGCCGCACGATGCTGGGCGCAGCCTCCACCCCGGGTGAGCATCCTCTGGCCCTTGCCTCCGAGAGGGCCCGCAGGGCGACCAGGACGGAGCCGGGGAGGCGGAGCGCCGCCTCCCCGGCCCTGGTCACATCGTGCGGTCGGACCCGGCGCCCGGGTCGGCGCCCGGCTTCTGCTCCGTTTCGGCACCGTCGTCCGTGCCGTCGCCCGCGGGGGCGGCGGCCGGCTTGCGCCGGGCGGTCACGACGACGATCACGACGCCGGCCACCGCCAGCACGACGATCGCGATCGCGATGCCGATCACCAGGCCGAGGCCCGAGTCGCTCGCGGCGACGGTGGGCTGCGGGCTCGCCGCGGTCACCAGCGGTGCGGAACCCCCCGAGGTCGCCTCCGGGGTCGCCGGGTCGGAGGCCGCGGGAGCCTCCGTCGCGGGCGTGCCCGCAGCGGCCCCGCACGCGGTCTTCTCGGTGCCGGCCGCCTCGGCCGCACCCGCGGGCGGCTGGTAGGCGAACGCGTACGAGTTCGACACCGTGTGCCCGTCCGCGGACACGATCTGATAGGTCACCGTGTAGGAACCGGCGCCGCCCAGGGCGACCGGGGCGCTGACGTTGCGGTCGGCGACCGTCGCGCACCCGGTCTCGAAGTGACGGGTCGCCGCATCCGGGCCGGTGACCGTCAGCAGCGTGCTCGAGCCGTCGCCGGCCAGGTCGAGCACCCGGTCGTTGAAGGTCAGCGTCACCGTGCTCGGCGGTGCGGTCACCGTCGAGTCCGCCGCCGGATCGCTGCCGACGAGGTAGTCGTGGGCCGACGCGGCCACGGCGGGCAGCAGAGCGAGGGCGAGGGCGGCGGCGAGGCCGGCCGTCGCGGCGAGGGTGCGGCGGATCATGCCCGCACCTTACCGCGGCGCACGAGCGCCAGCACGGAGATCACCAGGGCGATCGCACCCAGGGCGAGGCCGCCGATCCCGAGCCCGATCGAGACGGCCGTCGCGGCTGTCCCCGCTGCGATCGGCTCCGGGGCCGAGGTGCTGGTCGCCACCTGCGTGGTCATGGTGCCGCCGTCCTCGGCCGGGGCCGGGTCGTTCACGTACAGCGTGGGGGCCGGGTGCTCCGGCTCCTTCCCCGAGGCGGGCGTGGGCTGGGCCCAGTCCACGACGGTGCCGTCGGAGTAGTACTGGTGCGTCGGGAGCGCGATCGACCCGGTGTCGGGAACCGCACCGGCCGAGATCGTGAACTCCTGGAACTGCCCGGGGGCGATCTGCGTGCCGCTCTCGGCCGTCCAGGTGATCCGCACCGGTGCCTCGGTGATCGTGCCGTCGTCCGTCTTCACGGGCGTGGCGAGCGTCTCGGTGTCGACCGAGGCGGTCCAGCCCGGGATCGGCTGGTAGCTGACGGAGGTGAACGGCGTCGCGGTCGGCAGGTCGACCACCAGCTTCACCGTGCCCGCAGTGGCGGACTCGGTGGGCACCTTGAACGTGAGGGTGGCGTAGCTGCCGGGCGTCGCCGCATCGGGCGTGACGTGCACGTGCGCGCTGGCGGCGAGCGGTGCGGCCAGCAGCAGGAGTGCGGTGGTGGTGGCCGCGACGGAGGCGGCGAAGGTCGTCTTCTTCATGAGGGTCCTTGGTCTCTACAGGGTCGTCGAATGCGCGTGCGCGCATGCGGACCACCCCGAGGAAGCGGGGGGACCGTCAGAGCGCGCCGACGAGCGCCGGAGGTCCGCGATACCGCAGCCGCGCGAGGGGGAGGCCCAGGTCGCGCAGGCGGGCCGGCTCGGCCGCGGCGACGGCGGAGACGACGGCGACGACCCGCACGGGGATCGGCGCGATTCCGGCGACCAGCTCCGCGAAGCGCACCACCCCGACCCGGGCCGTCTGGAAGAGGCTCCAGAACGCGCGCTCGCCGAAGCGCAGCGCCACGACGGTGACGAGCACCGCGGCGGCGTGGGTCAGCCACATCGAGGGAGCGGTGGGGTCGGCGTGCGAGGCCGGCATGGTCGCGCCCGTCATCGTCAGGTGTGCACCCGCGTGCAGGTGCCCCGAGGGGACGGTGCCGTCGGCCGCCACGAATCGCGCGGTGCCATCGCCCAGGCTGAACAGCGCGTGGAACAGGAACTGGCTCAGCACGACCGACGCCGTCAGCCGCCACAGCGAGAGACGCCGCGACGTCAGGGCGATGGAGGCGATGGTCGCGAACGCGAGGCTCAGCGCCACGGGGACGACGCCCGGTGCCGCACCGCCGCCGGCCACGTGGAACAGGGCCGCGACGAAGATCGCGACCGCGGACGCGAGGGCGCCGCGCGTCGCGCGTGCCGGCCTCGATCCCATCGGTCCGTCCTCACTCGTCGTCCCCACCCGTCGCGAGGGGTTCGGAGTCAGTCTACGGAACGGATCGCACCCTCCCGCGCGGGGCTGGCGGCGCAGACCCACGGAGCAGTATCGTGCCGACCGTGGACGAGGTCATGAGGTTCCGAGCCCTGCTCCAGCTCGACGGCGCGACGGCGACGGGGATCGTCGTCCCGCCCGAGGTGGTGGACGGGCTCGGCGGTGGCGGGCGCATCCCCGTGCGCGCCACGGTCGGGGGGATCGAGTACCCCAGCTCCGTGGCCATGCGCGCGGGTCAGGCGAAGCTCCCCGTCAGCGCGGAGATCCGCTCGCGCGCCGGGATCGCGGCCGGTCAGGAGGTCGACGTGGAGCTCGTGCGCGACGACCAGCCGCGCACGGTCGCCGTCCCGGACGATCTGGCCACCGCCCTGGCCGCCGTGCCGGGGGCGCGCGAGCGCTTCGACGCCCTCTCGGCCAGCGCTCGCAAACGGCATGTGCTGGCGGTGGAGGGAGCGAAGGCTCCCGAGACCCGGTCGCGCCGCGTGGCCGGCATCCTGGCGGAGCTCGGGGCCTGAGCTGAGCCCACTGCTCCTCTTATAGGGGGTCCGATGCGCGGCCTCCGGCGCGTTCGCTCCGGTTATCCTGTGCAGCATGGCCGACGTGAGCAGCACGGGAGGGTGGAGCAGGCGGGTGCTCGTGGTGGAGGACCACGCCCTGATGCGCTCCCTCGTCGCCGATGCGTTCCGGCAGCGCGGGTTCGAGGCGACGACGGCGTCATCGGCCCCCGAGGCCCTCGCCGCTCTCGACCAGGCCGACCCCGACCTCCTCGTCACCGACATCGACCTGGGCGATCGGCCGAACGGTGTCGAGCTCGCGACGATCGTCCGCGAGCGTGCGCCCCATGTCGCCGTGCTGTTCCTGAGCAACCTCCCCCGGGAGGCCGCGGCCGCGCGCGCCCGGGGCACCGTGGCCGACGCCTCCTACGTCAACAAATCGGCGGTCGAATCGGTCGACGAGCTGGTGGACGCGGCCGAGGCGGTCCTCGCCGACCGCCCGATCACCCGGGACCGCGCGGGCAGCGGGCGACGGGACGCCCTGCTCCGGCTGAGTCCCGCCCAGCTGGAGACCGCGCGCCTGCTCGCCGGCGGGCTCACCAACGCCGAGATCGCCCGTCGCCGGGGCATCTCCGTGCGGGCCGTCGAGAAGAGCGTCGAGCGGGTCTTCCACGCCCTGGGGCTCACCGCGGGTGACGGGACGGCTGGGACGGCTCCGCGGGTCGCCGCGGCGACGCTCTACGTCACCACCTTCGGCGACGCCGACACCGGGCTATGACCGACGTCGCCCGGAGGCGCACGCGCAGGCTCATCGCGCGCGCGACCGGGAGCTCGGCCATCACCGTCTGGACGTGGGCCATCACCGCCCCCTTCGCCCTCACCGTGATGTCCGGTCTGCAGTACATCCAAGGGGGTCCGGGGGCGGTGCTCGCGCTCTCGATCACGCAGCACCTCGCCGTCGGTGTGCTGCTGGCCGGTGCGTGGGCCGTGCTCCGCGTGACTCCGGCGCGGATCCGGGTCGTCGTGGTGTTCGCCCTCTTCGCCGGCATCGGTGTGCTGCGTCCCCTTCTGTTCCTGGCCGTCGGGCGCATCCTCGACATCCCGGTCGAGACCGGCGACCTGGCGGGGCGGATCGCCATCAACGTCGTCACGACGGTGACGATCTTCACGCTGATCGCCGTCGGCGTCGACCTCGTGCGCGACCACCTCGGCGTCTACCGCCGGCTTCGTGCCGCGCAGCGCGCGACCGAACTGGACGCGGAACGTGCGGCGCTGCGCGTCAGCAGCATGCGGCACGCGGCCGTCGACGATGTGCTCGCCGAGATCGAGCGCGCCGCGACGAGCGCTGGCGGCCCCCTGCGGGCGAGCGAAGCGGCCCGAGTGCTGCGCGGACTCGCCACCGATGTGGTGCGCCCGGTGAGCCACTGGCTCTACGAACGGGAGGACGCCGCACCGGCCGGCGCCGGCGAGACGCCGCGAGTGCGGCTGCGCGACTGGGTGCTCACCCTCCACGGCGGAGCCCAGGCGGCCCCACCCCTTCTGCTCGCGGTGCTCTTCGCCGCCCTGGTCACCCCGTTCGGCCTCACCCAATACGGCTTCCTCTCCTGCGCCCCGGCCCTCATCGCGGGCCTGATCGTGGTCGCCGCAGGCAACCTCGCCGTCTCGCGAGTGCTCGTCCGCTCGCCGCGACGATTCCGGGCACTCGTCCTCGTCATCGGCTACGTGACGGTCGGCGTGCTCCTCTCGCTGGCGACCGATGCGGCGATCCGCTGGCAGGGTCTGCACCCCCACTTCATCTGGTTCGAGGCCATCACGTACCCGCTGATCGCGCTCGCCGTGGCGCTGGTCGTCTCGCTCTCGGCACGCATCCGGCTCGATCAGCATGTGCTCGAGGCGGCCGTGCAGACCAGCGTGCTCGACGCCGCCCGGCTCCGCGCCGACTACGACCATCAGCGCGCCGCTCTGGCCCGGATGCTCCATTCGGGAGTGCAGTCCGAACTCATCGCCGCTGCGCTGGTCCTCGCCGCCGGCGACGCGGATGACGCGGACGACGCATCCGGGGATCTCCGCGCCGTCGTCGACCGTGTCCGGGTGGAGCTGCTCGCCCCGCCGGAGGCGCCCGACCCGCAGCAGCGGGTGCGTGCCCTGGTCGAGAGCTGGCGGTCCGCCGTCGCGCTCCAGGCCACGGTCGCCGTCGACGCCTGGCCGCGCCTGCTCGAGCCCGCGCGGTGCGACGCCGTCGTCGATGCGATCTCCGAGGGGCTCGCCAACGCCGTCCGGCACGGCGATGGCAGCCCCGTGACCCTCGACGTCGAGCCCCACGGGGCGACCGGCGTGTCGGTCGTCGTGTCCTCCGGAGGAGTGCTGACAACGGCCTCCCCCGGAATCGGGCTGCGGCAGCTCGCGGAGCAGGCGGCGGTCGAACTGCGGGAGTCCGATGGTCGCGTCGAGCTCGCCGTCGTCGTGCCGTGAGTCCCCGACGGTGCTGTCGTACCACCCGTACCGGGCTCCTCCGGTATTCGTTCATGCGGATACGTTCGTATGGATCGGAGCCCCGCATCCGCGCAAGAGTCGAGCCGGGGCGCTTCTGCGCGACCCGAACGCGCGGGATGCGCCCCAGCGGCGGCCGAGTTCCGTAGGTACATGGAATCCATTCGTCTGCATTGATAGAACCTTCAGGCGAAATGGGGTAGAAAGGATCGGGTACGCCCCCGCCCCTGCCCCCAGGAAGATCAGCTTGCCCCGTTCCACTGCCTCCCCGCGGCCTCGCCGCGGTTCTCGTGCACCCCTCGTGGTCGAAGTGGAACGGCAGTCCGAGCTGACGGCCGACCCGGTCGACGACTTCACACGCGGCGAGCACCTGATCGCAGCGGATGCCCCCCAGGAGCAGGTCTACGGCAGCCGGCGCGCCCGGCTCGAGGCAGAGCGGACCCGTCCGCGCAAGCGGGAACGGGTGGTCGTCAAGCCGATCGTCGGTTCCCGGATGGCGGCGGCTCCGGCTCCGCGGCGCACGACGTCTGCTACCACCGCGCTCGAATCCGCGCGCGGCGGCGTCCTGCGGCGGCTGCGTGGCACCGGCCGACCCGGCGAGCACCGCCGCCGGGGCTTCCACGTCGTCGTCGCGCTCGCGCTGACGGCGTTCTTCGGCACTGCGGCGCTGCCCGCGTACGCGACCACCAGCGAGGGATCGGCCGTCGGAACGGCTCGCACCGCGCTCGCCGTGCAGACGCTGACCGGGGGCACCACAAACGCCACCCAGGTCGTGCTGCGCGACGGCCTCGACGTCCAGGAGAGCCCGCAGGCCCTGGACTCGACCACCAACAGCACGGTCTCGCCCACGGTCCAGGCCCTCGCCATCCAGCTGATGGGCGCCGTCGCCTCCGGCCGGCTCGTCGGTTCGACGCCGAACCATCTCCCTGAGATCGCGGACCTCGCCGAGGGCAGGGCCGTCCAGGGCTGCGGGGTCGACTACCGTGTGCTGCAGACCATCTCCTTCGCCCTCGCCCACTACAGCCAGGTCGGAGTCTCCGACATCAACCGTCGCTGCACGGGCCAGATCGAGGGCGCCGGAACCGAGTCGGCCCACTACGCCGACGGTGGCGGCCACGCGCTCGACTTCTATCTGCTGAACGGCTCCCCGCTGACCGGCGGGGACGCCCACTCGCTCGAGCTCATCCGCCTGCTCGACCCGATCGTCCCGGCCGGCACCGGACTCGGCCAGCTCAACTGCCGCAGCTCGATCAGCCTCGACAACTTCAAGCCGTTCGACGACACCTGCAACCACGTGCACATCGACTTCCTCAAGGCGCAGGGCACGACGATCAAATACTGATCGGAACAGGCCGACCTGCGATCGTCAGTCGCCCTTCACGCGGGGCGACGCCGTGACCTCAGGAGAAGAGGTTCAGTGCCGCCCACTGCAGGAGGATGACCGTCTTGCCGTCGGCGATGCGGCCGTCGGCGATCATCGCGAGCGCGTCATCGTAGGGCACGACGACCGGTTCGATCTCCTCGCCCTCGGCCTCGACCCCTCCGCCTCCCGCAATCTCGGCCGGGCGGTAGGGGGCAGCGTAGAAGTGGACGCGTTCGGTCACCGAGCCCGGGCTCATGTAGAGGTCGAAGAGGTGCTCGAGCTCGCCGATGCGCACGCCGAGCTCCTCCGCGGCCTCGCGCCGGATCGCCTCGTCGGGGGCGTCGCCGTCGAGCAGGCCGGCGGCGGCCTCCACCAGCATCCCGTCGGGGTGGCCGTTCACGTAGACGGGGAGGCGGAACTGGCGGGTCAGCAGCACCGTGCGGGCCGCGGGGTCGAAGAGCAGCACGGTTGCGCCGTTGCCGCGATCGTAGGTCTCACGCGACTGGGTGGTCCAGGAGCCGTCGCGGCCCCGGTAGTCGAAAGTGGTCCGCCGCAGGACGTGCCAGCCGTCGGAGGTGACCTCGACGTCACGTACGCGGACGTCCGGGTTGCCGGTCAGGTCGCGACCGGTGCGGTGAAGCCCCGTGCGCCCGCGGCCGTCCGGCTCGTCGTGCCCCCGCCGCGCATCGCTCATATCCACGAGCCTAGCGGCCGTCGAGACGGCACGATGTGCCGCGAAAACGGGCGAGACGGCGGACTATTCGCCGTCTCGGTGCGCGGGCGAGGGAGAGGGCGCGTGCTTGCGGAGGGCGCGGGCGGCGAGGATGGCGCCGGCCTCGGCATCGCGGGCCTTCACGATCGCGGCGTCGGACTTGAGGGGGAGGCTCAGGCCGTACTCGGCCTCCTCCCCGGCGAGGATCTCGCAGGCCCGCTCGACCTCGCGGTCGAGTTCGGCGCCGAGCAGCAGCGCCACGTTCGCGATCCAGATCCAGAGCAGGAAAACGATGATGCCGGCCAGCGCGCCGTAGGTCTTGTCGTAGCTGCCGAAGTTCGCGACGTAGAACGCGAACCCGGTCGAGGCGATCCCGATCACGACGATCGCGGCGATGGAGCCGGTGGTCAGCCAGCGCAGCCGCGGGTAGCGCACGTTCGGCGACACTCCGTAGAGCAGGGCCACCAGCACCACGAGCGCGACGACGACGACCGGCCAGCGCAGGATCGACCACGCGGTCTGGGCGGCTTCGCCGAGCCCGATGGCGTCGCCGATCGCCTGAGCGATCGGGCCGGAGACGACCAGCAGGATGGCGACGATGGCCACCAGCGCGAGGGCGGCGATGGTGACCACGAGCTGAGCCGGACGCAGCGCGAACGCCGTCCGCCCCTCCCGCACCTGGTAGATGCGGTTGAGGGCGCGCCCGAATCCGCCGACATAGCCGGAGGCGGACCACACCGAGCCGACGATCCCGATGGCCAGCGCGAGGCCGGTGGCGGGGGACTCCGCGAGTGCCTCGATCGGCCCGCGCACGACGTCCAGCATGCCCGGCGCCAGTTCGTTCACCATGCCGAACAGTGCGTCGATACCGGACCGGCTCTGCCCCACCAGGCCCAGGATGCTGACCAGGGCGATCATCGCCGGGAACAGCGAGAGCACGCCGAAGTAGGTGAGGCCGGCGGCCAGATCGGTGCAGGCGTCACGGGAGAAGCCGCGCAGCGTGCCCTTCAGGATGAAGCCCCACGGGAGCCGGATCCACGGGACCGGAGTGCGCTCAGCCGTCACGCCGGCGCTTCCGGATCAGCAGGGTGGCGACCCCCGCCGCGATGGTCGCGGCCGCGAGCAGCACGGCGCCCGCCGCGACCGGGTGCGAGCGGATCTGGATGCGCGGGTTGAACGTGGCGAAGATGTCGTCGAGCGTTCCGGCCAGCTCACTGCGCGTGAGCTCGAGGTCGAGCTCGATGGTGTTCATCCCGGCGCCCTTCGGCAGCGGCGGGCGGGTGGCGCCGGCACGGCCGGGCGTCGCGCTCACGGCTGCTCGCCCTTCAGGGCGTGGGCGTCGGCCTTGAGCTCCGACCCGAGGTCGTCGGGGATCGGCGGGACACCCCGTTTGAGGCTGGCCCGGCCGATGAGCACGGCGATGATCGCCAGCACGATCAGGATTCCCGCCACGATCAGGGCGGCGAGCCACGCGGGCACGATCAGCGCGAAGGCGAGCACCGCGGCTGTGACGAGCACACCGAGGGCGAAGAACACGAAGACGAGCGCCCCGACCAGCAGGCCCGCGCCGATCCCGGCCGCCTTGGCCTTGGCCGTCATCTCGGCCTTGAACAGGGCGAGCTCGGCGGTCACCAGGCGCTTGAGCTGGGCCACCAGATCGCGGGTCAGCTCCGGCAGCGGTCTCAGACCGCGCGTCGTGCGCCGCCGTTCGCGGGGGAGGGCGGGCCCCGCCGCGGGGCCGCCGGTGCTCGTGCTGTCGTGACTCATCCTGTGCCGTCTCACCTTTCGCTGTACGCCGACCGTACCCCGATGGGATGGTGCACACTAGGGACATGAGCGGCAACGACTCCTCCGGTCGCGGCGGCGTCCTGGTGGCGGTGGTCGCCGGGCAGCCGGTCGCGGTGCTCGAGCAGGCGGCCCGGCTGGCGACCGACCTCCACGTCCCGTTGGTGTGCGCCACCGTCGACCCGAACCGCTACCTCGTCTCCAACTACGTGGACGGCACCGTCGTCGCCCTGCCGTACGACCCGGACCTCCCTGAGGCCGAGGAGGAGGAGTTCGACGCCGAGCTGGAGGAGCGCATCCGCGCCGTGCTCGCGGGGCGCGGCGTCCCGTTCGTCCTGCGCCAGCTGGCGGGCGACCCCGCGTGGGCGCTGACCCGGCTGGCCGACGAGATCGACGCCCGGTACATCGTGGTCGGGACGCGTGAGGCGGGGCTGCGCGGCAGCCTGCGCGAGTTCTTCAACGGCTCGGTCGCGGTGCACCTGGCGCACCGGCAGCACCGTCCCGTGATCGTCGTGCCGCTCGCGCCGGTGCCCGGCGCCGAGACGCTGCCGTGGGAAGACCTCACGCAGCGGTGACGTCGCGGCCTCCCCTCCCCGTGCATCTGCACTGGCGCTCCGTGCTGCTCGTCTTCGTCGGCGGCGCGCTCGGGACGACGGTGCGGTACCTGATCTCGACCGCCGTCCCTCCGGTGCTCGGGCTGCCTCTCGCGACGGTCGGCATCAACGTCGTCGGTGCGTTCGTCCTCGGCTGGCTGCTGGAGGCGCTGGCGTTGCGCGGTCCCGACGAGGGCCGCCGCCGTTCGGTGCGGCTCTTCGTCGGCACCGGCATCCTGGGCGGCTTCACCACCTACAGCGCGTTCGCCGTCGACACCGACGGCCTGATCGTCGCCCAGAACCTCGGCGGCAGCATCATCTACGCCGTGGCGACGATCGCCGTCGGTGCGCTCGCCTCGATCGCGGGCATCGCCCTGGGAGCCGCGCTCGGCCGACGCCGGGCCGACCGGCTGCACCGGGAAGGGGGAGACGCGTGACGCCTCTCCTCGTCCTCGCCGTAGCGGTCGCGGGCGGCCTCGGTGCCGTGGCGCGCCTGGTGCTCGACGGCGTGACCCGCAGCCTCGTGCGGGTGAACTTCCCCCTCGGCACGACCGTGATCAACGTGACCGGCTCGTTCCTGCTCGGGCTCGTCACCGGCCTGGCCCTCGCGAACGGGCTCCCGGCCGAGTGGCGCGCGATCCTGGGCACCGGCTTCCTCGGCGGGTACACGACCTTCAGCACGGCGAGCTACGAGACGGTGCGCCTCGAGCAGCAGCGCCGCTATCGGGCCGCGCTGTTCAACGGCGTCGGGATGCTGCTGCTCGCGCTCGCCGCGGCCGGCCTCGGTCTCTGGCTCGGCCAGCTCTGATCCGGTCCGCTCCGATGCGGCCGGCACGGCCGATGCCGGCTCGGATGGCACCGGTGCAGACGCCGCTCAGTCCGTGGCGGCGTCCCGCTCCATCCACCACTCGGTGAACTCCTCCGCCCGCCCGTCCGGCGCCAGGAGGATCACCCACAGATTGCTGTAGCTGGGGCCGTCGCGGTAGTCGGTGACGCCCTCCACGAAGTACTGCGGGCCGTCCTGACCGACCAGCTGCCATTCGAACGACGCGGCGCCCGGTTCGTCGCGTGCGTCGAGCCAGCCCTCCACGATCTCGATGTGGCCGTCCCACGGCTCGGCGAACGGTTCGGTCCGGTAGCTCGCGTCCTCGGTGAAGAGGGCCCGGATGTCGTCGGGGTCGTTCGACTCCCACGCGCGTCGGTAGTCGTCGATCCAGGTGGTGATCGCGTCGGCCATGCCCCCGTTATACGCCCTGGCCACCTCGACCCGCCAGCCTGGTGCGCGACCGGCGGATACGCTATGCGCCATGACTCCGCAGTTCGAAGAGTGGGCGGCCTTCAACACCGCGGTCGCCGGGGCCGGTGCGGCCCTGGGCGGCCTCCTGATCGTCGCGCTGTCGGTCAACATCAAGCAGATCGCCGAGTCGCGCGGCCTGGCCGCACGGGCGGGCGCGTCGATCGCCTCCCTCATCCTCGGCGTCGCCCTGTGCTGCCTCGCCCTGATCCCGGGGCAGAGCACCGTCGGATTCGGAGTCCAGGTGCTCGTCGGCGCCCTCGCCTGCGGGGTCGTCGCCGTACTCGCGGCCCGCGCGATCCGGCACGACGAGACACGGACCGGCTACCACCAGTACGACGCGTCGCAGATCATCCCGTTCGTGATCCCGCTTCTCGCCTACCTGACCGGGGGTGTGCTGCTGCTGGCCGCCCTTCCGGCCGCGGGTCTGGTGCTGGTGGCCGTCGCCACCATCCTGGCGATCATCGCCACCGTGCTGTTCTCGTGGGTGGCGCTGATCGAGGTGCTGCGCTGACCGGGAGGTCGGCGGGAGACGGAGCAGAGGCCGTCGCCGTTCCGGGATCCCTCTCCGGCGTCAGTGGAGCGCGAAGGGAGGCGTCTCGACGCCCGGCGTGAGCGCCTCGGCCGGGTCGGAGCCGACCGCGACGATGCGGTTGCGCTCGTCGACGTGCACCACGTGCGGGACGAAGGAGCGGGCCTCCGCCTCGTCCATCTGCGCGTACGCCATGACGATCACCAGGTCGCCGACCTCGGCGAGGTGCGCGGCGGCGCCGTTCACGCCGATCACGCCGCTGCCGCGCTCGCCGGGGATGAGGTAGGTCTCGAACCGGCTTCCGTTGGCGATGTCGACGACCGACACCTGCTGCCCGGGCAGCAGATCGGCAGCGTCGAGGAGGTCCTGGTCGACGGTTAGCGAACCGACGTAGTGCAGGTCGGCGTGCGTGACCGTGGCGCGGTGGATCTTGGACATGAACATCGTGCGGAGCATGACGGCCGTTCTGGGTCGGTGGCGAGAGTCGGCGGGCTGGTCAGCTCGCGGCGAGCGTCAGCTGCGGCAGGGCGGCGACGAGCGCGGCCAGCTCGGGGAGGTCGGTCGCCTCGGCGAGGGCGCGCTCCAGAGCGACGTCGTGCACCGGGCGGGCGCGGTCGAGCAAGGCATGGCCGTCCCGGGTCAGCTCGGTGTAGATCCCGCGACGGTCGTCGAGGCAGTCGACCCGGGTGAGCAGTCCGCGCTCCTCGAGACGGTTCACGAGGCGAGTGGTCGCGCTCGGGCTCAGCGCGCTCGCCCGCGCCAGCTGCTGCATGCGCATGTGCCAGCCGTCCTGGCGGTTGAGCGCGTCGAGCACCGTGTACTCCACCACCGAGAGCCCGGCCTCGCGAGTCAGGGCCCGCTCGAGTTCCGTCTCGATGAAGTTGTGCAGGGCGGCGAGGGTGCGCCACCCCTGGGCGCGTACCTCGACGGCGTCGTCCGCGATGCCCATGGGGTCTCCTCTGCTCGGGTTGCGCAATCTAGTTGCACGTGCAACTATTTATAGCGCGTCTGCAAGTACCACGATACGCGATCCCCCCACCCGTACCTCATCACTCACGGAGTCTTCCCATGCCTGCTGGCCTGATCGCCCTTGCCCTCGGTGGATTCGGCATCGGTCTCACCGAGTTCGTCATCGCGGGGCTGCTGCCCGAGGTGGCCGCCGACTTCCGGGTCGACGAGGCCGCCGCGGGGTGGCTCATCTCCGGCTACGCGCTCGCCGTCGCCGTCGGCGCGATCGGGCTCACCGCCGCCGCGACGCGCATCCCGCGCAAAGCGGCGCTGCTCGGGCTGATGGTGCTGTTCATCCTCGGCAACCTGCTGTCGGCCCTCGCCCCCACCTACGCGATGATGCTCGGCGGACGCGTCGTCGCCGCCCTCTGCCACGGCGCGTTCTTCGGCATCGGCTCGGTCGTCGCGGCCGGGCTCGTCGCGCCAGAGAAGCGCGCCCGGGCCATCGCTATCATGTTCACGGGCCTCACCGCCGCCAACGTCCTCGGTGTGCCGCTGGGAACCCTGCTCGGGCAGGAGGCGGGCTGGCGTTCGACCTTCTGGGCCATCACCGGGATCGGCGTGATCGCCCTGATCGGCGTCTCCGTCCTGGTGCCGCGCGAGGTCTCCGCCGCCGGGGCCACGAGCCTGCGCCGGGAGCTCGGCGCGTTCCGATCGGGGCAGGTGTGGTTCTCCCTCGTCGCCACCGTGCTCGGGTTCGGCGGGATGTTCGGCGCCTTCACCTACATCGCCTACACCCTCACCGGCGTCTCGGGGTTCTCCGCCGGGGCCGTGCCCTGGCTGCTCATCCTCTTCGGACTCGGCCTGTTCGCCGGCAACGCAATCGGCGGCCGGCTCGCCGACCGGTCGATCGACCGGACGCTGCTCATCCTGCTCGCCGTGCTCGTGCTGGTCCTGGCCGGCTTCGCGCTCGTCGCCGCGCTGCCGATTCCCACGGTCGTCGCGCTGGTCCTGATGGGGGCGGCGGGATTCGCCACCGTCCCCGCCCTCCAGCTGCGGGTGCTGACCTACGCCGACCATGCCCCGACGCTCGCGTCGGGGGCGAACATCGCCGCGTTCAACGTCGGCAATGCGATCGGTGCCTGGCTGGGAGGCCTGACCATCGCCGCGGGCCTCGGCTACACCTCGCCGCTCTGGGTCGGCGCGGCCATGACGGTCGGCGCGCTCGTGGTGATCGCGGTGGCAGCCGTCGCCGCGCGCCGGTCCCGCGCGGTCATCGCGCCGAAGCCGGACGAAGCCCTTTCGGTCTAGTAGACGGAGGCGTACACTCACCGGTGTCCCGAACGAACTGGACGACCCCGAGGAAATGACACGCGTGACGATCAGGGGGTGATCGTGATGGTGGATGTGGCCGAAGACCCACCCCCGTCGCGCCTCGCCGTCCGCATCCTGCTGGGCTCCCTGCTCGGAGGCGCCGGCCTGGTCGTCCTGGGACTCCTCTTCGGCGGAGGTTCCGCTCGCGCCGAGGCGCCGGCGCCCCCGCCTCCCGCCGCGTCGAGCGGCCTCGGGGGCGCGGTCTCCGGGCTCACCGATGGGCTGGGTCAGGCGGTCGGAGCGGTCACCTCGCAGCTGGCGCCCGCGGTCCCCGAGCCGGTGCGGCAGGTCGTTGCGCAGGTCGTGGCGCCGGTGACCTCGGCCGTCTCCCGCGTCGCCGGATCGGACCCCGTGACGACGATCGTGCAGCCCGTGGCCACCACCGTCGACACGGTCGTGACGTCGACGCCGGTCGTCGGCGACGTGGTGACAGGGTTGCTCGGCAGCGCTCCGGTGGAGTCGGCCACCACGCCGGTGACCGGCCTCGTCGATCAGACCGTCGCCGGCGTCGCGGGGGTCGTGAGCGACACCGTCGCCCCCCTCGCTCCACCCGGCGACTCGACGCCGCCGGTCGTCTCCGTCCCGCCCGCCCCGGGCATCGCCGGGCCGGGTACGGGATCGCCGCTCGCCGCCGCGACCGTCGCGGCCACGTCCGCGCCGGGCGCGACCGCCGCCGCGGCACCGGGAGCCGTGACGTTCCCGCGGAGCACCCTCTTCCTCGCGTCGCCGATCGCGGCCGCCGCCGGAGCAGGTGCGGGCGGACCGGCCGGGCAGGATCCGGCGGTCCCCGGACGGCCGGGCGGGAACGGTCAAGCGCCCCCGGGCATGCCCTCGGGCAGCGCCGGGACCGGCTCGGCCGCGCCGGGCGGCGGCACGGTCATGCCCACGGCCATCGCCGACGGCACCGCCCTGCCCGGTAGTGCTCCGGGCCGCATCGCACACGTCATCACGGACGACCGCATCCCGGCGTCCCCTGTCGCCGACCACGACACCAGCCCCGACTGAGTGGGTCCCGTCTGCCCGCGGGCAGAACGCGACCCTGCCTCCCGAGCGGAGGCGACACCACTCATTCGAAAGGCTGAATCATGAACACGTATGTCTCGCGAGGGTTGTGGATCACCCTCTGCGCCGGCGGCCTGTGGCTGGCGGGGACCGCGGCGGCGAACGCCGCCGAGCCTCCCACCGGCGACAGCTCCGGCTCCGGCACCCAAGCGGTGGTCGGACTCTCCGTGCCGGTCACCGTCTCCGGCAACGGCATCTCGGTGCTGGGCGACTCGTCGTCCTCGGCGGCCGCCACCAGCGCCCCGGCTCCGGCTCCGGCGCCGAAGCTGACCATCGACCCGTCGGCGATCGGCGGTGTGCTCGGCGGCACGCAGGCCGTCGCCGACGTGTCGGTCCCGGTGACCGTCACCGGCAACGCGGTCAGCGTGGTCGGCGACGCGGGAAGCACACAGTCGCACACCGCACCGGCGGCACCGGCGCCCGCGCCGGCCGCGACCACGGCCGGCTCCTCCGGGAGCGGCGGCCTGATCGGCGACGTCCAGGCGCCCGTCGACGCGGCCGTGCCGGTCACGGTCGGCGGCAATGCGATCAGCGTGCTGGGCGACTCGTCGTCGACCGGTTCGAAGACGTCCGCATCGGCGGCTCCGGCACCCGGGGCGACGGCGACGAGCGCGTCGGGCGCCGGCGACTCCGGCCTCCTGGGTGGTCTGCTCGGGAACGTGCAGGCACCGGTCGATGCCGCACTGCCGGTGACAGCCGGTGGCAATGCGATCAGTGTGCTGGGGGATTCCTCCAGCTCCGGATCGACGACCACGGCCCCGCCCGCGAGTGGGGGCGCGACGGCGACCAGCGGTTCGGGCTCCGGCTCCGGTGACTCCGGCCTCCTGGGCGGCCTGCTCGGGAACGTGCAGGCGCCGATCGCCGCGGGTGCGCCCGTGACGGCCGGCGGCAACGCGGTCAGTGTGATCGGCGATTCCTCGTCGACCGGATCGTCCACCACGGCGTCGCCCACCGGCGGTGCAGCGGCCGGCGGAACCGGATCCGGTGCGAGTTCAGGCGGTGGTCTGCTCGGTGGTGCCCTCGGCGGCATCCAGGCGCCGATCGCCGCGGGGATCCCGGTCACGGCCGGCGGCAACGCGGTGAGCGTCGTGGGCGACTCGTCCAGCGCGACGTCCACCGTGACCGCCCCGGCGACGGGCGGATCGGCGACCACCGGATCGACGGCAGGAGGGGGCGCCGGGGATCCCGGCACCGGCCTCCTCGGCGGGCTGCTCCCCGTGGAGCTGCCGATCGGGCTGGATGTGCCCGTGACCGTCGGCGGCAACGCGATCAGCGTCATCGGCGACAGCGCCACGACCGGGTCGACCACGACCCCGACCACGCCGACCACTCCGACGACTCCGACCACCCCGACGACGCCGACCACCCCGACCACCCCGACCACCCCGACCACGCCGGTGGTGCCGGGTGACGGCGGTGGCACGGTCGGCACCGCGACCGCCTCGGTCGGAGCGGCTGTGGCGCTCGGCTCCGGCGGCGGAGGCATGCTGGCGTCGACGGGCTCGAACGAACTGGCGGTCGGCGCGCTCGCCGCACTGCTGGCGCTGCTCGGCCTGCTCGCGCTGTTCACGGCGGCCAGTCGGGAACGGCGGCACCACCGCACCCGCTAGACGCGTGCGTACGGCAGGCGGGCCGCCGAACCACCTCTCCTCGGCGGCCCGCTCCGCCATGCCCGGTGCACCGGCGCCGAACAGTCATTCCGCCGCGGGTGCTCCGACCGCTACGGTGTCTCTCATGATGAGCCTGCGACCTGCCCGCACCGCCCGAGCCGCCCTCACCCTCGCCGCGGTCGCCGCGGTGATCGCCCTCTCCGGATGCTCGTCGTCCGGTTCGTCCTTCACCGGGACCTGGGGCTCGTCGGACGCCGGCAAGCCCAACCTCACGATCTCGGACGACGGGACCTTCAGCGGCACCGACGGCTGCAACGCCATGTCGGGTAAGGGCACGGTGAGCGGGGACACCTTCACGTTCGGGCCGTTCGCCTCGACCCTGAAGGCGTGCGACGGCGTCAACCCGTGGCTCAGCCGGGCGAACACCGCCAAGGTCTCCGGCGACGGTCTCGTCGTCTACGCGAACAACGGAGAGAAGGTCGGCACGCTCGCCAAGGGCTAGCATGCCGACCTTCCGGGTGAGAGAGCGCCACGGGGGTGGTTGGGGGGATCTCCAGCGCAGCGCTTTCTCGGCCCGGTCAGAACCCGATGGGCCTGCCGGGAGTCAGTGGTTCGTCGCTGGCGGCGAACAGCTGGCCATCGTTGTGCTCGAGCTCTCGGCGCTCGACCTCGGCGAGGAGCGCCTTGTTGAGCATCTCGGACCAACTGCTGTCGCGTTCGGCGAACGAGGTGGCGCGATAGACCGCGCGAGCACGGTTGCGCAGGCCTTCGGTCAGATAGAACGTGATGGTCGTGCGTCGGGTTCGCGCGGCGGTCGGGCCGGTCAGCGCGCTGTGCTGCGCCCGGAACGCCGCGGTGTCCGGTGGCTTGTGGCGGGGGCCGGGGGAGCCCTCGTCGGATGGTCGGCTCATGGAGACCTCGCATATCAGAACGTGATAACAGATCTTCTAGATTCTATCGGGAGCCGGTCGCGCGGCACATCCTTAACGCTCTCCTATGCATGCATAGAAGTCGGGTGGATGATCAGCGCGAGAGGCGCTCGACGATCGAACCGAAGAGCTCGGGTCGCGCGGCTGCTGTCGGCACGATGCGTGGCCGGAACCGGGAGCGGGAGGCGATGACGAGCGCCGAGGTCAGCATCCGGAAGTCCCGGGTGGTCGCCCGCCAGGCGCGTTCGTACTGCTCGGTGTCGCGCGTACGCACGGCGGCCACCGCGGCGCGGGCCTGAGCGAAACCCACCCGCATCCCTTCGCCGGTGAGCGCGTCCACGTAGCCCGAGGCGTCGCCGGCCAGCAGCACATGACCGGACGCGCGGGCGCGGGCGCGCTGGAGCAGGGGCCCGGCGCCGCGGGCGGAGCCGACGACGGTGGAGCCGGCGAGCCGGGAGGCCAGGGCGGGGAGCGTGTCGAGCACGGCGTCCTGGTCCAGCGGCCGTCGTCCCAGCACCGCGACGCCGACGGTGTGCTCGTCGACCGGGGTCACATAGGCCTCGGCGGCGGGCGACCAGTGCACCTCGACCAGCTCGCTCCAGGGCTCGACGGCGTAGTGCCGGCGCACGCCGTAGCGCCGGCGCGCCTCCGCCTGCGGGCGGCGCTCCAGCCCGAGCATCCGCCGCACGGGCGAGTGCAGGCCGTCCGCTGCGATGGCCCAGGGAGCCTCCAGGCCCGTTCCATCGGCCAGCTCGAGACGGACGCGGTCGCGCTGCTGGGTCAGGCCCGAGACCCGGCCGTCCCTGCTCCGCGCTCCGAGCTCCTCGGCGCGCCGCGCGAGGGCGGCATGCAGCACCGTGCGGCGGACGCCGCGCCCCGGGCGCTCGGCGAACCGGTGCTCGACCCGGGTGTCGTCGTCGATGTAGGCGATCCCGGCGAGGGGGTGCCCGGCCGGGTCGACGCCGATGCGGTGCAGGGCCGCGAGCGCGCCCGGCATCAGACCCTCCCCGCAGGCCTTGTCGATGGGGCCGTCCCGGGGTTCGACGATCAGCACGTCCATCCCGTCGAGGCGCGCCTCGATCGCGCAGGCCAGCCCGACCGGGCCGCCGCCGATGACGACGAGGTCGGGGATCGGCCCCGCGCCGCTCATGCCCGCGCGGGGACGACGGTCGCCAGCGCGCGATCCTCGCACGGGATGCGCACGGCGAGCAGCAGGACGGCGTTCAGCACGGTGAAGGCGAGGGCGGTGATCCACGCCGTGTGCACGAGGGGCAGGGCGAATCCCTCCACCACCACGGCGACGTAGTTGGGATGCTTCAGCCACCGGTAGGGACCCCGCACCACGAGCGGCAGGTCGCGCACGACGATGACCCGGGTGTTCCACCGCGGACCGAGAACGGCGATGCACCACCAGCGCAGCGCCTGGCTGGCGAGCACCAGCACGAGCATCGGCCAGCCGAGCCAGGGGAGGAACGGGCGGTCGCCGAACCACACCTCCGCCAGGCAGGCCAGCAGCAGGCCGGTGTGCAGCGCCACCATCGGGGGGAAGTGCCCGCGTCCGAACTCGACGCCGCCACGCGCGAACGACCAGCGGGCGTTGCGGGTGGAGACGACCAGCTCGGCGATGCGCTCGGCGCCCGTGGCCAGCACGAGCACCAGGTACCAGATCACGCGGCCGCGCCGATCGCGGTTCCCGCGTGCGGGGCGCCCTCGGCCCAGCGCAGCAGCACCAGCTCACTGGTGACCCCGGGTCCGAGAGCGAAGAGCAGCCCGACGGTGCCGGCGGCGTGGGCGTCCAACTGCTCCGCCAGCACGTGCAGCACCGCGGCCGAGGAGAGGTTGCCGACCCGAGCCAGCGACCGCCAGCTCGCATCGAGCGCTCCCTCGGGGAGGTCGAGCGCCTCGGCGAACGCCTCCAGCACCTTCGGGCCGCCGGGATGCGCGGCCCACGCCCCGACATCGGCCACCTCGAGGCCGTGGGCGGCGAGGATCCCGCGAGCGTCGCCGGCGAAGTTGCGCTCGATCACCTCGGGCACGCCGGCGCTCAGCACGATGCGGAATCCCGTGCCGCCGATGTCCCAGCCGATGACGTCGGCGGTGTCGGGGTAGATGCGGCTGCGGGTGTCCACCACGTCGGGCCCCGCGAGACCGAGCGCCGCGGCCCGCTCGTCGCCGACCATGACGACCGCCGCCGCGCCGTCGCCGAAGAGCCCGCTGGCGACGATGTTGGCCATCGAGTCGTCGCTGGCCTGAACCGTCAGGGAGCACAGCTCGACCGAGAGCAGCACCGCGACCTCCCGCGGATGCCCGGCGAGGTAGTCGTGCACCCGGGCGATTCCCGCCGCCCCGGCGACGCAGCCGAGCCCGAAGCTGGGCAGTCGCTTGACGTCGGGCCGCAGCCCGAGTCGCGCGACCAGTTGCGCGTCGATCGAGGGAGCGGCGATGCCGGTCACCGAGGTGAAGAGCAGGAAGTCGACATCGGCCGGTTGCAGCCCCGCCGAGGCGAGCGCCCCGGTGACGGCGCGCTCCGCCAGGGTCGTGCCCTCCGCGATGAAGAAGTCGTTCGACTCCTGGAACGACGCGATCGAGCTGTACCGCTCGAGGGGCATGACGAGGCTGCGGGTCTCGACGCCGCTCGCCGCATGGATGCGCCGCATCACGGCCTGGCGCTGCGGGTCGGGGGTGATCATCCCCAGCAGCGCGGTCGTGATCTCCTGCTGGGGGTAGCTGCGGGCCGGGAGCACCGGCGCCACCGACACGATTCGGCTCACAAGCGCAACGTACACCCGGCGCACATCCTGCGACGACGGCTCACGGCCGCCTCACATCTGGACCGGATGCCGGCCGTCGGCGAGCGATTCGCGACGGCCGGTCCGAGTGCGGACGCTCAGGCGAGCACGGCCAGCGCGTCGATCTCCACCAGCATCTCCGCGCGCGGCAGCCCGGTGAAGACGGTGGTGCGGGCCGGGAGCACTCCGGAGGCGACGCGGGCGCCGACGAACTCGCCGTAGGCCTCGTTCATGGCCGCGAAGTCGTCGCGCGTGGTGAGGTAGACGCGCAGCATCATCACGTCGTCGAAGCCGGCCCCGCCTGCGGCGAGGATGGCCTCGACGTTCTGCAGGGTGCGGGTCGTCTGCGCCTTCACATCGCCCGGGTGCAGGTACTCGCTGGTGGCCGGGTCGACCGGCCCCTGGCCCGAGACCTGGAGGAACGGACCGCGGCGCACGCCCTGCGAGAAGGTGTGCGCGGGCGGCGGGGCGTCGGTGGTGGAGACGGCGATGCGGTCGGTCATGCTGAGCCTTTCGGAACGGCGGACGCACGGGCGCCCGGGAGGGTTGCGGTCGGGACGGCGGAGGGGGGTGCCCCCAGTTCGGCGGAGACGCGCGCGGTCGCGAGGAGCAGTGCGGGGAGCAGCCCGAGGACTCCCTCGTAGGGCAGCACCACGTTCGGTACCGACACCGAGACGGCGGCCGCGATGCGCCCGTCCGCGCCGAAGACGGGGGCGCCGACGCAGTTCATGAACGTCTCGTGCTCCTCGTGGTCCTCGGCCCAGCCGCGGGCGGCGCTGTGCCGCACCTCGGCGACGAGCTCGGCGGCGCCGCCGATCGTCCGCTCCGTGTAGCGCTGGAACGGCACGCCCGCGACGACGCGCTCGAGCTCGGCGTCGTCGAGCGCGCCGAGCAGCACCTTGCCGACGGCGGTCGCGTGCAGCGCTGCGGGGAGGCCGACGCGGGAGTACATGCGCAGCGGCTGCCGCGACTCGACCTTGTCGATGTACGTGACCACGCCGTCCTGGTAGGTCGCCAGGTGGACGGTCTGGCCGGTCTCGGCCGCGAGAGCGTGCAGGGCGGGGGAGGCGGCGGAGCGTACATCGCGGGCGTCGAGGGCGCTCTCGGCGAGGGCGAAGACCGCCGGGCCGAGATGGAACCGGTGGGAGCTGTCGCGCCCGACGAATCCGCGCTCCTCCAGCGTCTGGAGGAGGCGGAGGACCGTGGTCTTGTGGACGCCGACCTCGTCGGCCAGGGCGTCGAGCGTCGCGACGCCGCGGGAGACCAGGTCGAGCACATCGAGGGCGCGACCGAGGGACTGGCTCATGCGCTCCTCCAGGGGATCTCGCCGGGGTGCACGCGCCACCCGGACCATTCGTCGCGCGCGGCGGCGATCGTCGTGCGCTCGTCCGCGCTCGGCACGGAGAGCGGGCGGTCGCCGTGGCCGATCAGGGTCAGCGCCGCCAGGGCGTGCCCCAGCCGCAGGGCGGCTTCGTCGTCGCGGCCTTCCGCGAGCCCGGCGAGGAACCCGGCGGCGAACGCGTCCCCCGCCCCGACCGGCTCCACGACCTCCACCGTCAGGCAGCGGACCTCGGCCTCGCGCCCGTCCCTGCGGTGCACCGACGCGCGATGGGCGTCCTCCTTGAGCACCACGGCGTCGAGCTGCGGGAACGCAGCGAACAGGCGCACGGGGTCGGCATGACCGAAGTGGGCAAGGGCCTCGTCGTGACCGGAGAAGAGCAGGTCGGCCTGGGCGACGAGCGCATCCAGCGGCGCCGTGTCGCGACCGTGCCAGAGCCGGGGGCGGTAGTTGAGGTCGACGCTGACCACGGTCCCCGGTCCCGCCGCGGCGCGGAGTCCGGCCGTCGCCTCGGCGGCGCTCGGCGACAGGGCGGCGGTGATGCCGCTGGTGTGCAGGTGGGTGGCGCGGGCGAGCAGCGCACCGGCGGGGGAGGTGCGCAGCAGTCCGGGGGAGAGGGTGGAGGCTGCGGAGCCCTGGCGGTAGTAGTGCATCCGCGTCGTGACGCCGTCGGGCCCGGGGGTGGGCTCCTTGATGTAGAGGCCGGTCGGGCGCGCGTCGTCCGTCTCCACGGCCGAGACGTCCAGCCCGGCGTCGGCCGCGACCCGGCGGATGCGCTCGCCGAAGCCGTCGGCCCCGAGGCGCGAGATCCAGGCGGCGGGCAGTCCGAGCCGGGCGAGGGAGGTGGCCACGTTGAACTCAGCGCCGCCGACATCCGAGGCGAAGTCCCGCGCCTCGGCGAGCGGCCGGTGCCCCTCCGGGTAGAGCACGACCATCGCCTCGCCGAGCGTGACGAGCAGGGGTGAGGGCATCCCCCCTCCTCTCGAGTGCGCATGGGCGGTGGTCTTGGCGGACGTCCCTCCGCATGCTAGAACAGAACGAGCACACACTGCAACGCCCGTTGCAACATACGCAACGTGCTGCACTGCAGCGACATCCACCCGCATCCACGCCCCACCACCGGAGGACCGACGTGAGAGAGTACAAGGCCGTACCGCTCGGCTACGCCCCGGACGACGTCGCCGCGCTCGACGGCGCTCCCGCCGCGCTCCGCGACTTCCCGACCCCGCTCGTCACCCTCAGCGAGAGCGCCGTCGCGCACAACCTCGCGACGATGGCCGACTGGTGCCGCAGCACCGGGATCGGGCTCGCGCCGCACGGCAAGACCACGATGAGCCGTGAGCTCTGGCAGCGTCAGCTCGACGCCGGCGCGTGGGGGATCACGGTCGCGACCCCCTGGCAGGCCGCCGTCGCCCTCGGCTGGGGCGTGCCGCGCGTGCTGCTCGCCAATGCGCTGGTCCAGCCGGCGGCGCTGCGCACCCTCGCGCCGGACACCGACCGGCTGACCGTCTGGGCGGATTCCGTGCGCGCGGTCGAGATCATGACCGAGACGCTGGCCGGCTCCGGTCTGCCCGGCGGCGCCCTGCCCGAGCCGCTCGCCGTCCTGGTCGAGCTGGGTGCCCCCGGCGGCCGCACCGGGGCCCGCACCGCGGAGGAGGCGCTCGCCGTCGCCCGCGCGGTCGCCGCCTCCCCCGTCCTTCGTCTCGCCGGCGTCGCCGGCTACGAAGGCGCGCTCGCCCACGACGGCAGCGCCGAGTCCCTCGCGACCGTGCGCGGCTACCTCGAGCGGATCGGGGCCGTGCACGATGCCCTGGAGGCCGCCGGACTGTACCCGGAGGACGCCCCGGCGATCCTCACGGCCGGGGGCAGCGCCTACTTCGACGTCGTCGCGGAGGTCCTCGCTCCACGGCGCGATCTCGCCGGCGCCCGGGGCCGGGTCGTCGAGGTTCTGCTGCGTTCCGGCGCCTACCTCACGCACGACGACGGCTTCTACAGCGTCATCGCGCCACTGGGCCGCGCCGGGGGAGGGACGTTCCGCTCCGCGATCCACGGCTGGGCCACCGTCGTGTCCCGACCGGAGCCCGGGCTCGCACTCGTCGACGGCGGCAAGCGGGACTTCCCGTACGACGAGGGGCTGCCCGTGCCGCAGGCGGTCCGGGCGTACGGCGCCGATCACGACCTCCCCCTCTCCGGCGCGGTGGTCACGGCGATGAACGACCAGCACACGTTCGTACGCCTGCCCTCGCACGCCCGTGTCGAGGTGGGGGACGTGATCCGCTTCGGCCTCTCGCACCCGTGCACCACCTTCGACAAGTGGCGCGCCCTCCCGGTCGTCGACGACGCCCTCGGCGCAGACCCGCGCGTGATCGGCCTGCTCGAGACCACCTTCGGCTGAACGGACACAGCATGCTGCTCGACACCCTCCGCCGCGACCGCGCCCTCGCCGTCGTACGCGCCCCGCGCATCGACGACCCGGTCGGCCTCTGCCGTGCGCTCGCCGCCGGCGGCATCCGCACCGTCGAGTTCACCTTCACGACCCCGGGGGTGGAGGAGGTGATCGCCGCCGCCGTCGCCGGCGAACATGACGCGCTGGTGGGCGCCGGCACCGTGACCGACGCCCGCACGGCGGAGGCCGCCGTCGCCGCCGGAGCGCGCTTCCTGGTGACCCCCGGCCTCAGCGAGGGCGCCGCCGGTGTCGCGCGGGAATCGGGCGTGCCCATCCTGCTGGGCGCGGTCAGCCCCACCGAGGTGATGCGCGCGATCGAACTGGGTGCCGCAGCGGTCAAGGTCTTCCCGGCATCCCTGGTCGGTCCGCGCTATCTCCGGGACCTGGCCGGGCCGTTCCCCGGCACCCTCTTCGTGCCCTCGGGCGGACTCGACGCCGGCAACGCGCGCGAATGGATGGACGCGGGAGCCCTGGCCGTGACCGCAGGCTCGAGCGTCGTGAGCGCGAACGACATCGCGGCCGCCTCGTGGAGTGCGGTGACCGAGCGGGCGCGGGAGTTCGGCGCGGCCGCGGCCGGCGCATGAGCGGATCGGCGCCGACGCTCATCCGCGGCGCGCGGGTGCTCGACGGAAGCGGCCGGCCGGGCGAGACGGGCGACGTGCTCCTCACCGAGGGCCGTATCCGGCGGGTCGGCGGCCGTCTCGACGCTCCGGGCGCGCGCGTCATCGACGCCGACGGTCTCGCGCTCGCACCCGGCTTCATCGACATGCACGCCCACTCCGACATCGCCGTCCTGACCGATCCGGTGCACCTGGCGAAGGTCTCCCAGGGGGTCACGACCGAGGTCGTCGGGCAGGACGGGCTCTCGTACGCCCCCGCGACCTCCGTCGCAGCGGACGTCCTGCGCGACCAGCTGGCCGGCTGGAATGGCGTCCCGCCCGGCCTCGCCCTCGGCTGGCCGACCGTGGGCGCCTACCTGGAGGCGGTCGATGCCGCCCGCCCGGCCGCGAACGTCGCGGCCCTCGTGCCCCAGGGCACGGTGCGCCTCGACGTCGTCGGCGCTGCCGACCGCCCGGCGACCGCCGGCGAGCTCGCCGCCATGCGCGCCCTCGTCGAGGCAGGGATGCGCGACGGCGCCTTCGGGATGTCCTCCGGCCTCACCTACGTGCCCGGCATGTTCGCCGGCACGGACGAGCTCGTCGCCCTCTGCACGGTGGTCGCCGCGCACGGCGGGGTGTACGTGCCGCACCAGCGGTCGTACGGCGCGGGGGCGCTCGACGCCTACGCCGAGATGATCGACATCGCCCGGCGGTCGGGCGTCGCCCTGCACCTCGCGCACGCCACCATGAACTTCGGCGTCAACCGCGGGCGCGCGGGCGAGCTGGTGGCGCTGCTCGACGCGGCCATCGCGTCCGGTGTCGAGCTCACCTTCGACACCTACCCCTACCTGCCGGGCTCGACCACCCTCGCCGCACTCCTGCCGTCCTGGGCGGCGGACGGCGGACCGGCGGCGACGCTCGACCGCCTTCGCGACGAGGCGCTGCGTACGCGGATAGCCCACGAGCTCGACGTCGTCGGGACCGACGGCTGCCATGGCGTTCCCGTGGAGTGGGAGACCATCGAGATCTCCGGGGTGCGCGACCCGGCCCTCGCCGATCGTGTCGGCCGCACCGTCGCCTCGCTCGCCACCGCCTCGGGAGAGGCCGCGTCCACCGTCGCCCTGGATCTGCTGCTGGCCGACCGGCTCGGCACGGGGATCCTGCAGCATGTCGGCGACGAGGCCAACGTGCGCACGATGATGGCGCACCCGCGGCACACCGGCGGAAGCGACGGCATCCTGGTCGGTGACAAGCCGCATCCCCGGGCCTGGGGCACCTTCCCGCGCTACCTCGGGCACTACGTGCGCGACGAAGGCGTGCTGCGGCTGGAGGACGCCGTCGTCCACCTCGCGGCCCGTCCGGCCGCCCTTCTCGGGCTCACCGACCGCGGCCGCATCGCCCCCGGGCTCGTAGCGGATCTGGTGCTCTTCGATCCCGCGACCATCGCGGATCGGGCCACCTTCGCGGCCCCGCGCCGGCAGGCGGAGGGCATCCCGTGGGTCCTCGTGGCGGGCGAGCCGGTCATCGCCGAGGGCGCGCGCACCGAGGCGCGGCCTGGGCGCGCGCTACGCTCGTCGGCATGCGCGCCTTCCTGATCCTGCACGGCTGGGACAACCACCGACCGCCCGGGCACTGGCAGCACGAGCTGGCGACCGCCCTGCGTTCGCGCGGGGAGCGGGTCGAGTATCCGCAGCTGCCGAGCGCGTCGTCCCCGTCGCTCGCGGGCTGGCGGGATGCGGCCGGCGTCTCCCTGCGCGCCGCGGCGGCCGACGGCGCCGAGGTGACGGTGATCTGCCACAGCCTCGCCTGCCTGCTCTGGCTGGGCGCGCGTCCGGCGGACGCGGCGGTGAGGCACGTCCTGCTCGTCGCGCCGCCGTCGCGAGAGGTGGTGGCCGGCATCCCCGAGATCGCCTCGTTCGCCGCCGTCGACCCGGCACGGCCCGCCATGGCGACGACCATCGTCGCGTCGGACGACGACCCGTTCTGCCCGGAGGGGGCACAGGCGGCCTACGGGGCACCGCTCGGCATCCCGGTGCAGACCATCCCCGGCGGCGGCCACCTCGAGCTGACCGCCGGCTACGGCGAGTGGCCGTCGATGCTGGCCTGGTGCTTCGACCCGACCACCACGCTGCAGCCCCGCTGACGCCGCCCGGCGGAGCCGGTCAGCCCTGGGCTTCGCGGACGATCGCGACGAGCGGGTCGAACAGGACCTCGCCAGGGACGACCCCGGTGACCTCCGACACGATCTCCTCCGCCGAGGCCTCCTCCAGCAGGTGGCGGAGCTCGACGCTCTGCGTGTCCGCGGGCACATAGAAGCGCAGCGCGGCGCCGACGGCGGCCAGCAGCGCCTGGGGCACAGACCCGACGTAGGCGACGTGGTCGATCGCCGGACCGATGAACCGGTCGTTGCGGCCCAGCTTGCGCAGCGGTTCGCGTCCGACGCGGGCCACCTCGTCCACCAGGTGCGGGTTCGCGAAGCGGCCGAGGATCGTCGCGCGATAGGCGGCCATCTCCTCCGGGTCGAGGCCGTGCTTGGCGACGAGCGCGGCCGACGTCTCGCGCAGGGCGTCCTCGGCGGCCTGCCGTACGGCCGGGATCGCGATGGCCTCGCTGATCGTCTCGGCCCCCTGCAGGAAGCCGGTGTACGCGACCGTGGCGTGCCCGGTGTTCACCGTGAAGAGCTTGCGCTCGATGTACGGCGCCAGGGAGTCCACGAAGTGGGCGCCCGGGATGGCGGGCTCACGGCCGGCGAACGGGCTGCGGTCGACGACCCACTCGTAGAACGTCTCGACGGTCACATCCACCCCCGCGCCCGGAGCCTGGGCGGGGACGATCCGGTCCACCGCGGTGTCGGCGAAGACGGCCTTGGCGGCCAGCGCCTCCCGTGTCTCGTCGTCGAGCAGACCGTCCATCAGCTCGGCGGCCAGCAGATCGGTGGCGCCGATCGCGTTCTCGCACGCCATGACGGCGAGGCGCGGGGCGTCGTCCGCTCGGGCCGCGAGGCCCTGCGCGATCACCGGGGCGACGAAGCGCAGGATGCGCGGGCCGACCGCTGTCGTGACCACGTCGGCCGTGGCGATCTCGGCGACCAGCGCCGCCTCGTCGGTCGCGCTGTTGATGGCGCGGAAGCCGGTGACGGTCCTGGTCTGCGACTCCTCGCCGACCAGGTGGACGTCGTAGGAGTCGGCCGCGGCCAGTGCGTCGATGAGGTCGGCGTTGACGTCGGCGAACACCACCTCGTACCCGGCTTCGTGGAGCAGGAGCCCCACGAAGCCGCGGCCGATGTTGCCTGCCCCGAAGTGGACGGCCTTCATGCGTTCGGTCACCTCAGTCGTTCACGTCGCCGAGGAGCGCGAACAGCGCGTCGGCGTCCGGAGCCTCGATGAGCTCCCGCACGTCGTCGTCCTCCGAGAAGAGGATGGCGATCTTCGACAGGATCTCGAGGTGCTCGTTGTTCTGTCCCGCGATGCCCACGACGAACCGCACCTCCTCGCCGCCCCAGTCGAGCGGCGAGGAGTAGCGGACGAAGGAGAGCGCCGAGCGGGTGATCTCGTCCTTGGACTCGTTGGTGCCGTGCGGGATCGCGAGCCCGTTCCCCATGTAGGTGGAGACGGTGTTCTCGCGCTCCTGCATCGAGTCGACGTACCCGGGCTGCACCGCGCCGGCCTGCACCAGCAGCGCGCCCGCCTCCCGGATCGCGTCCTCCCGCGTGGTCGCGGTGCCCGCGGCCACGACGTTCGCCCGGTCGAGAATCGTGTCGGTCATTTGCTGGCGTCCTCCGGTGCTGATTGGGTCTGCTTGGCGACGAGGTCGACGACCTCGTCGTACTTGGGGCTGTTCATGAAGTTGTCGACCGAGACGTGGAGCGAATCCGGCGACTGGCCCTTCGCCCGGTCGGTCAGCTGCTGCTGGGTGATGACGAGATCGGCCGTGCCGTCGAGGTCGGCGATGGCCTGGTTCGTCACCGTGACCCCCTCCACCCCGGCCTTCTTGAACTTGTTGCGGAGCACGGACGCGCCCATCGCGCTCGAGCCCATCCCAGCGTCGCACGCGAACACGATGTTGCGCACCAGTCGATCGGTGGCATCGCCCTGGGCGTCGCCGGTGTCGTGCTCGCCCTCGTTCACCAGGCTGCCGAGCACCGAGGAGGACTTGCCCTTGTTCGCCTCGGTCTGGGCGACCGCGGCGGACAGGTCGCCGGCGTTGCCGGTCGCGAGGTCGCGTTTGCGCGTCGCCCGCAGCACGATGGCGCTGAAGGCGAACGAGACCGCCGCCGCCGCGACGATCGAGACCGCGATGCCCACCATGTTGGGCACCGGGGCCTGCGCGAAGATCGCGAACACCGATCCAGGGGCCGCGGGTGCGCGAAGACCGGTTCCGAAGGCGACGTTCACCGCGACACCGGTCATGCCGCCGAGCACGGCGCCGATGATCAGGATCGGCTTCATCAGCACGTACGGGAAGTAGATCTCGTGGATGCCGCCGAAGAACTGGATGATGAAGGCGCCCGGAGCGCTCGCCCGTGCGGCCCCGAGCCCGAAGATCGCCCAGGCGAGCAGGATGCCGGCGCCGGGGCCGGGGTTCGTCTCGATCAGGAAGAGGATCGACTTGCCGGTCTGCTGCGCCTCGAGCGTCCCGATCGGGGTGAAGACGCCGTGGTTGATCGCGTTGTTGAGGAAGAGCACCTTGCCCGGTTCGACCAGGATGCTGACGAGCGGCAGCAGGTGCACCGAGACGAGCCAGTTGACGCCCGCCTCCAGCGCCTTGCTGAGGCCCTCGACCAGCGGTGCGATGCCGAAGAACGCGCCGATGGCCAGGATGAAGCCGAGGATTCCGGCAGAGAAGTTGTTGACGAGCATCTCGAAGCCCGCTTTGATCTTCCCCTCCCAGATCTTGTCGACGAGCTTCATCAGATAGCCGCCGAGCGGGCCCATGATCATCGCGCCGATGAACATCGGGATGTCGGAGCCGACGATCACGCCCATCGCCGCGATGGTGCCCACCACGCCGCCGCGGACGCCGTAGACGATCCGGCCGCCTGTGTTGGCCAGCAGCAGCGGGAGCAGGTACGTGATCATCGGGCCGACGAGCCCGCCGATCGCCTTGTTCGGGAACGGCCCCTCGGGGATGAACAGAGCGGTGATGATGCCCCAGGCGATGAAGGCCGGGATGTTGGGCATGACCATGTTCGAGAGGAAGGTGCCGAAGCGCTGCACGCCGACGCGCGCGCCTCCGGGTCGCTTCGCTGTCGTCGCCGTCGTCGACGTCTCTGTCGCCGATGTCATGATGGGGCCTCGTTTCTGTCAGGGATCCCGTTTCTGGTGGGGGATCTCATCGGGTGGGGGTGCGCTACTGCGGGAAGGCGGCCGCGGCCGCACGGACCGCGTCGCGGGCTTCGGCCGCGCCGTCGGCGGCCAGGGCGACCTCGGCCAGGGCCCGCGCCTGGTCGAGGGTGAAGCGGGTCAGGGAGAGCCGCACGTCGGCGAGTGCCGCCGGCGACATCGAGAGGGTGGTGGCGCCGAGGCCCACCAGGACGACCGCCAGCAGCGGGTCGGCCGCGGCCTCGCCGCAGACGCCCACCGGCTTGCCGTGGTTCGTGCCCGCCGAGCCGACCTCGCCGATCAGGCGGAGGACGGCGGGGTGCCACGGGTCCTGGAAGCCGGCGACCGAGCCGAGCAGGCGGTCGGCGGCGAGCGTGTACTGGGTGAGGTCGTTCGTGCCGATCGAGGCGAACGCCGCCGACTGCAGCACCCGGTCGGCGAGCAGCGCGGCGGAGGGGACCTCCACCATCACCCCGACGGTCTTCAACCCGAACCCGGTCGCCAGCTCGACGAAGTACCGGGTCTCCTCCACGGTCGACACCATCGGCGCCATGACCCAGAGGTCGGCGTCGGTGGCCGCGTCGGCCTCGGCCAGGGCGGTGAGCTGCTCGCGGAGCAGATCCTCGTTCGCCCGCAGGGCGCGCAGGCCGCGGAGGCCGAGCGCGGGGTTGTCCTCGTGGGCGTCGTTGAGGAACGCGAGCGGCTTGTCGGCGCCGGCGTCGAGAACGCGCACGACGACCTTCTTGCCGGGGAACGCCGCGAGCAGGGCGGTGTACTGCTCGCGCTGCTGCTCCACGGTCGGAGCCATCCGCTGATCCAGGAACAGGAACTCGGTGCGGAACAGGCCGACGCCCTCCGCCCCGGCGTCGAGCGCCTTCTGCGTCCCCTCCGCGGAGCCGAGGTTGGCCAGCAGCGGGACGGGCGTGCCGTCGGCCAGCGCCCCGGGTTCCCGGCCGCCGGCGAGGGCGGCCGCGCGCTCGTCGATGCGCCGTCGGGCGTCGGCGCTCTCCTCCGCGCTCGGGGCGACGGTGACGGTGCCGGAGGCGGCGTCGACGACCACCTCGGTCCCGTCGGTCAGCGTGTCGGAGCCGGCCACCCCGACGATGGCGACGATGGCCTTCTCGCGGGCGAGGATCGCGGTGTGGGAGGTCGGACCTCCCTCGCGCGTGATCAGCCCCAGGACCTTGCTCAGATCGAGCAGTGCGGTGTCGGCCGGGGCGAGGTCGTGGGCGACGAGCACGTACGGTTCGTCGGACTCGGGCACCCCAGGAGCCGGACGGCCCGAGAGCGCCGCGATCACGCGCTGGGCGACATCGTCCAGGTCGGTGGCGCGCTCGCCCATGTAGCCGCCGAGGCCGATGAGCATGTCGCGGAACACCGCGAAGCCCTCGAACACGGCGCGCTCGGCGGTCGTGCCGCCGTCGATCCGCGCGGCGACGTCGTCGGCGAGGGTCGAGTCCTCCGCCATCATCGACTGCGCCTCGAGCACGTCGGCGGCGATGCCGGTCACCTTCGCGGCGCGCGACCGCAGATCGGTGGCGACGGCGGCGACGGCCTCGGCGACACGCGCCTTCTCCTCGTCGGGGGTGCGGGTGCTGGGCGTCTCGGCCGGCTCCGGGAGCGGGTCGGACATGCGGAGCACCGGTCCGAGGGCGACGCCCTGGCCGATGCCCGCTCCGGTGAGCCGGGTGGTGGACACGCTGGTCTCGGTGGCCATGATCAGGCGTCGTGGTCCGTGGTGAGGATGTCGGCGAGGTCGTCGAGCACCGCGTCGGCGTTCGCCGCGTCGGTGGTGAGGACGATCTTGTCGCCGTGGTCGATGCCCAGGGAGATCACGCCGAGGATGCTGCCGGCGTTGACGGACTTGCCGCCCTCCTTGGACAGCTGGACGGTGGCGCCGGACGCGTTGACCGCCTCGACGAAGAGCTTCGCCGGGCGCGCGTGCAGTCCGTGGCTCGATCCGACAGTGATGATCCGCTCAGCCATGTGGGTTCTCCTTCGATGATGCGATGCCCCGGGGTCCCGGGAGGGTGGCTCGTGCTCTCATAGTGCCTTCGCTCGGGCGTCGAGAGCCAGATCCAGGGCCTGGGCGCCGTCGAGGGCGGCGGGGGAGACCGGGGGGAGCACGGCGACCGCGGTGCCCGTGACGACAGCGCGATCGCGCAGCGCCGGCACCGAGGACTCCAGATGCGCGCCGACGAGGACGACGTCCACGCCGGCGAGGGAGTCGAGCTGGGAGACGCTCCCCGCCTCCACGATCACCGAGGCACCGCGGGCGGCCGCGGCGCTGCGCAGCTTGACGGCGACGAAGGTGCTCGAGGCTCCCGCGCCGCAGACGACCATGATCTTCATCGACCTGTGCCTTTCGGTAACGCAGAGTTGCTGGGTGGAGCAGTCGTGCTGGGTGGAGCGGATGGATCGTCTGCCATGCTCGTCCCGTCGGTGGCCGCCCTCCAGCCGCGTATCTTCCGGGGGTGCGGAAGCCCGCGCGGAGGACCGCCGCTCGTGCCCGAAGCCCAGCCCGTCTTCCGGGGGACCGGAAGATCGGCGGGATGCGCCTCGGCCTGGGGGCCGGTAGGTGATTGACTCGGAGCGGAAGGTGGTGCAGGTGGCGCTCTCGGCGCAGCAGACGAGGATGCTCGACATCCTGGCGCGCCGTGCTGCCTGGGTGACGGCGGCGGAGCTCGCACACGATCTCGGCGTGACCTCCCGCAGCATCCGCACCTACGCCGCGGCGCTCGGCGACCTCGTGGTGTCAGGGGCGAACGGCTACCGCGTGCGCCCGGAGGCGTACGCCGCCCATGTCGACGGGGACGGTCAGGCGGAGTCCGGCGCCGGGTCCCCCCAGGAACGACTCGTCTTCGTCGCCCGGCGGCTGCTCGACGAGCCGGAGGGCGTCGACGTCTACGAGGCCGCCGGGAGCCTCTTCGTGAGCGAATCGACGATCGAGTCCGATCTGACCCGCCTGCGCGGCATCCTCGCCGACACCGAGCTCGCCCTGAAGCGTCAGGGCCCGGTCGTGCAGCTGACCGGGCCGGAGATCGCCCGCCGCAAGCTCATCAGCCGGTTGTTCCGCGACGAGATGCGTCAGGGCGTCGTCGACATCGCGCGCATCCAGGAGGCCTTCTCCTCCAGCGGCCTGGCGGAGTTCAAGTCCGACCTGGTCGCGATGCTCGACGCGCGGGGCTTCTTCGTCAACGAGTACGGCATCAACGACGTGCTTCTGCACATGGCCGTCGCGCTCGACCGCGTCGCCAAGGACCGCGTGCTGCCCGCCGCGGGCGATCCGCAGGTCAGCGAGACCATCCGCTCGCTCTCCGACGACCTCGGCGGACTGGTCGCGACCCACTTCGACGTCGTGCTCGACCCCACCGAGCTGCGCTACCTCGCCATCCTGCTGCGCACCCGGGTGATCGCGCCCGGCGCGGGCCGCGATCCGGTCGAGGAGTTCGTGAGCGAGGCCGACCTGGAGGTCGTCCGCGGGATCGTGACGCGCGCCTCGACCGAGTACCTGGTCGACCTGCGGGACGAGAACTTCATCGTCCGGCTCACCCTGCACGTGCAGAACCTCGTGGCCAGGGCGCACGAGAAGTCGTACTCCCGCAACCCGCTGACCCGCTCGATCAAGAGCTCCTACCCGATGATCTACGAGTTGGCCGTCTACATCGCGAGCCGGCTGCAGGCGGCGGAGGGCATCGAGGTGAACGAGGACGAGATCGCCTACATCGCGATGCACGTCGGCGCGTACCTGGAGCAGCAGTCACGGCGCCGGGACGCGGTGACCTGTGCGGTGGTCTGCCCGAACTACTACGACATGCACATCCTCCTGCGCGACCGGCTGGAGAGCGCGCTCGGCGACGACCTCGACGTCACGAGTGTGATCACGACCGCCGACGCCGACTGGGGCGCCATCGACGCGGACCTGGTGCTGACGACGATCGACCCGCGCGGCCGTCGCGAGAACGCGGTCATCGTACAGCCGTTCGTCACCGAGACCGACATCGAGCACATCCGCCAGGCCGTCGCCCGCATCCGCCGGCAGCGGCGGCGCGCCCGGATCAAGAACGACCTCCTCGAGTACTTCGACGAGCGACTGTTCCTGCGCAACTTCTACGCCCGTGACGCGATCACGATGATCCGGGCGCTGGGGGACCGGATGATCGCGGTCGGTGCCATCGACCAGGACTACGTCGACCAGACGATCGAGCGCGAGCAGATGTCGTCGACGGCGTTCACCGACTCGCTCGCGGTGCCGCACGCCATGACGATGGGCGCCAAGCGGACGGCGATCGCGATCGTGGTCAACGACACGGCGATGGATTGGGGCGACGCGCGGGTGAACGTGATCGCCTTCATCGCCTTCGACGCGGGAGGCCGCGCCTCCTTCCAGACGGTCTTCGACCAGTTCGTCGAGGTCTTCGGCGATCGCGAGGCCGTGCTCGGTCTCATCCGCCGCGCCGACACCTTCAGCGCCTTCATCGACGAGCTCGTCCGCATCATCGACTCCTGACCCTCTCGCCCCTCCCACCGACAACCGCCGAGTACACGAATTCTCTGCGTACTCGGCCGGTTCGGCCCCACTTTCTGCGTACTCGGCCGTCTTCGAGGGGAGAGACGACGGACCGCCGGGCGCACGAGGCGGCCGGCGGTCCGGTGAAGCGGCGCGAAGGGCGCTGAGCTAGTTCGCGGTGATCGTGTACGTGACCGAGACGCCGGGGGTGCCCACGGCGACGGTGTACTTGTCGTTCGTGTAGACGGCCTTCGAGTCGGTCGAGCCCGCCTGCTTGGTGTAGCCGGCCTTCTCGAGCGCGGCGGTCGCGTCGGCGAAGCCGGTCTTGGTGGTGGGCTGGACGGTGACCGACCAGCCGTTGTCCTTGTCGCCGCGGGCGACGACGACCTGGCCGTCGACGAGCGGGACGTCGCTCTTCGGGAAGTCCGAGGGCAGCGAGGCCGCGGCCTGGGTCGACGACGAACTGGAGGTGGACGACGAGTCCGATCCGGTGCTGGAGCAGCCGGCGAGGGTGGCGATGGAGAGTGCCGCGACGAGCGCGACGGGAGCGAGCAGAGAGGTACGGGTGCGCATGATCTTCCTAGTGCTGTATGTCTGGTGGTGCGGTGTTGCAACAACACTCCAGCGTACTCGCGCGCCCGCCTCCGGTCAGCCGAGCAGCAGCCTGCGCAACTGGTCGGCGGAGTGGACCACCGCGATCGCGCCGGCGGCCTCGGCCGGCGAGCCGTAGCCCCACTCGACCAGGATGGTCGGCAGCCCGTGGGCGCCGGCGCCTTCGACGTCGTACTGGCGGTCGCCCACCATCACCGTGTGATCGAGGTCGACGCCCTCCGCGGTGAGCCGGCGCAGGGCCTCCTCCACCACGTCCGCCTTCGCGCTGCGCGTCTCGTCCTCGCTGGCGCCGGTGATCACGGTGAAGTACGGGGCCAGGCCGAAGTGCTCCAGGATGCGGATCGCCTGCGACTCGGGCTTGCTCGTCGCGATGGCGAGCGGGATACCGGCGGCGTGGAGGTGCTCCAGGAGCCCGCGGATCCCGGGGAACACGGCGCTGTCGAACGCGCCCTCGGCGGCGTAGTGGGTGCGGTACACCGCGAGGGCGGCACGCGCTTCGGTCTCGTCCATGCCCGCGAACTTCTCGAGCGAGTCGAGCAGCGGCGGCCCGACGTACTCGACGAGCTCCGCGGGGGTGGGGACGGGGCGGCCCAGCTCCTCGAACGTGCGAACGAGGGAGCCGGTGATGCCCGGGGCGGAGTCTGTGAGGGTGCCGTCGAGATCGAAGAGCACGCAGGTCCACGTCCGGGTGACGGTGGGGGTGATGGGGGTGGTCATAGCAGTCCCAATGGTATGGGGCGTATGTGAACGTTCGCTCAGCGGTCGCCCAGAGCGGACTCGATGTGCGAGCGCGCCACGACCATGGTCTGTTCCGAGCCGGGGTCGAACTGCACCGCGACGAACTCCGCGGTGCGGACGAATCCGAGCGCCTCGACGGCCGGGACGATGACCGCCTGGACCTTCGTGCCCGCACCCTCCGCCGTCCGGCCGACGGCCGAGCGCAGCGCCTTCATCGAGGTGAAGAGGGGCAGGACCGGTTCGCCGGTGGTCGAGCTGATGGTGCGCAGACGGGTGTCCTGCGGGGTGGACCCGGTCACGTCGACGACCAGGCCGCCCTTCACCGCGGCGGCGAGCAGGGCCTCCAGGTTCGCGAGGGTCGGCTCCGCCGCGATGTCCGCGAGCGCGGCGCGCACGGGGACGTTCTCGTAGCTCTGCGGGAAGCGGGGTGCGGGCGCCATCAGAAGAGCCTGCTGTCGCTGTCGTCGATGCCGCGCATGGCGTCGTAGTCGAGCACCAGGCAGCGGATGCCCCGGTCCTCGGCGAGGGTGCGGGCCTGGGGCTTGATCTCCTGCGCGGCGAAGACGCCGGTGACGGGCGCCAGCAGCGGGTCGCGGTTCATCAGCTCGAGATAGCGGGTGAGCTGCTCGACGCCGTCGATGTCGCCACGCCGCTTGAGCTCGACGGCCACCGAGGCGCCCGCGGCGTCACGGGCCAGGATGTCGACCGGTCCGATGGCGGTCATGTACTCGCGGCGGACGAGCACGTGCCCGTCTCCCAGCAGGTGGATCTGCTCGGCGAGCAGCTTCTGCAGGTGCGCCTCGACGCCGTCCTTCTGCAGGCCGGGGTCGATGCCGAGCTCGTGCGCCGAGTCGTGCATCACCTCGTGGATCGAGACGATCAGCATGTCGGCCGTCTTGGCCTGGGTGACGCGCCAGACCTCGGTGACGCCGGCCTCCCGCTGGAGCTCGTCCGGTTCGGTCACCGCGAGGGTGCAGGGCGGGCTCATCCAGTTGAGCGGCTTGTACGAGCCGCCGTCGGAGTGGACGAGCAGGCTGCCGTCGGATTTGAGCATGAGCAGCCGCGGGGCCAGAGGCAGGTGCGCGCTCAGGCGTCCGGCGTAGTCCACGGAGCAGTTGGCAATGACGAGACGCACCGCAACATCCTACGGGGGAGGACCGGTAGACCGGCTGCGCGCCGGGGCACTGGACGCGGAAGCGGTGCCTGGCAGGATGGGGGCATGCCTCACGATCTCGTCATCGGCACGTACACCGAACGCCTCCCGCATGTCGACGGTCACGCCGACGGCGTGCTCGCGGCCCGCTTCGACGGGTCGGAGGTGTCGGACATCTCCGTCGCTGCGCGGGTGCGGAACCCGTCCTGGGTGGCCGTCGCTGCGGGCGGCACGCGCGTCTACGCGGTGTCGGAGACCGGCCCGGAGGGCGGTCTGCTCGCCTTCGAGCGCGCGGGCGACGGCACGCTCCGGCTGCTCGGCGAGGCTCCCAGCGGCGGCGCCGATCCCGCACACCTGGCCGTCCACCCGGCGGGGCACCTGCTCGCGGGCACCTACAGCGGAGGCTCGGTCTCGGTCTTCGCGCTGAACGGCGACGGCTCGATCGGCGCGCGCACCGGGTTCGTTCAGCATGAGGGGCGCGGTCCGGACGATGCGCGCCAGGAGGCGGCGCACGTCCACCACCTCAGTGCCGACCCGGTCAGCGGCGATGTCGTCGTGGTCGACCTGGGGCTGGGGGAGGTGCGCTGGTACGCCCTCGATGACGACGGTTCCCTGACCCTGCAACCGGAGGCCACGATCGCCTCCGGCGCCGCCGGCCCGCGGCATCTCGCGTTCCACCCGGACGGCCGGCACGCGTTCGTGCTGAACGAGCTCGACAGCACGCTCGACGTCCTGCGCCGCGGCGACGACCGGTTCGTGCGCGTATCGACCGTGTCCACCCGTGCGCCGGGAGCGGTCGGCGACAACCTCCCGGCGGCCGTGCGCGTCACGGAGGACGGCGCGACGGTGCTGGTCACCAACCGGGGCGACGACACGATCGCCGTCTTCTCGTTCGACGCCGATGTCTCGCGCGCCGCCCTCGTGGCCACGGAGCCGGTGCGCGGCCGTGCACCGCGCGATCTCGCCATCGCCCCCGAGGGCGACCGCGTGCTGGCCGCCTGCCAGGACAGCGACGAGGTCACCGTGTTCGCCTTCGACCCGCGCTCGCGCGCGCTGCGCTTCCTCGGCACCTCGCCGGTCCCCACCCCGGTCTGCCTCGCCTTCGTTTGAGCGTCCGCGACCGGCGCGCGTCGCTGTGCGGCAGCTGCCGAGGTGTGGTTCTCCCGAGGCGTGTCATTTCCTGAGATCAGTGGCGCAAGCGCCCGGATCTCCGTTCCTACGGCGACCTGAGCGGCGTGTCGCGGAGAATCTCCGGAGCTGATGCGGCGGTGCTCAGGCGCTCGCGGCGGCCTTCCGTGGCCGCACCGCCGGCGCCGCGAGGAACGACGCGAGCAGCAGGGCGAGGATCAGATAGAGCGCGTTGAGGAGTCCGAACTCCTTGCCGAGGAAGCCGATGACCGGCGGACCGACCAGGAAGGCGCAATAGCCGATGATGGCCACGGCCGACACGCGGGCGGCCGGGTTGCTCGCCCCGTCCGCGGCGGCGGACATGCCGAGCGGGAAGCCGAGGGAGACGCCGAAGCCCCAGAGCAGCGTGCCGATCACGACGACCCACATCGGGCCGCCCAGGATGAACAGCAGCAGACCGGCGACGCCCATCGCGGCGGTGATGCGGATCGCGTTGACCCGGCCGATCCGGTCGACGATCGGGCCGCCGGCGACGCGACCGACGGTCATGGCCGCCACGAAGCAGCCGAAGACGACGGCGCCGGTCGAGTTCGCCTGGCCGTGCCCGTCGACGACCGCCAGGGAGATCCAATCGTTGGCCGAACCTTCGCCGAACGCCATGCCGAGCATGACGACGCCGATGAGGATCAGTCGCCAGTCGGCCCATACGGAGAGCGCCGCGCGCATCCGGTCGCCGAACGGCACGCGCGGGGCGTCGGCCTGCTCGTCGCCGAGCTCGGCCTCGCGCGGGATGAAGCGGATGGCGACGGCGATGCCGGCGACCAGCACGACCGCGATCCCCAGCAGATGCCACGCGACACCGATGTGCAGGGCGGCCGCAGCGGCGCCGATGCCCGCGCCGATCACCGTGCCGAGGCTGAAGCAGGCGTGCATGAGCGGCATCAGCGTCTTGCCGATCTCGCGCTCCACCGCTGTGCCCTCGACGTTCATCATCACGTCGAGCATCCCGTTGCCGAACCCGAGCAGGATGAGCCCGATCGCGACGACCGGGACCGAGTGGAACACGGTCGAGCCGAGCCCGAGGGTGGCCGTGCCCACTGCGGCGACGGTCAGCGCACCGAACATGGACTTGTGGGGTCCGAAACGCACGAGCACGGGGGAGGAGAGCGCGAGCCCGAGGATGGCCCCGGCCGACATCCCGAGGATCAGCAGGCCGATCGAGGAGGTGTCCTTGCCGAGATCGAGGTCGTCGCGCACGCCGGGGATCCGGGCGACCCAGGTGGCCGTCGCCAGCCCGCTCAGGACGAAGACGCCGAAGATGGCGTTGCGCCAGGCGGCGAGCTCACGGCGGCTGCGCGCCGGAGCGGCGGTGGGGGAGGTCGGGGTCGGCTGTGACATCGCAGGTCCTGGTGATCGAACGGGAATCGGGCGGGTGTGTGGCAATCGAATCGTTTCGATCGAAACGATTCGACTAAGCTAGCACACGTGAACGACAGCAGCACAGCACCCGCGACCTCTCGGCCGACCCTGGCCGCGGTCGCCCGCCTCGCCGGCGTCTCGAACTCGACGGCCTCCCTCGCGTTCTCCGGGTCCGGCCCGGTCTCCGACGCGACGCGCGACCGAGTGCTCGCCGCGGCGAAGCAGCTCAACTACGGCGGCCCCGACCCGCGGGCGCGCTCGCTGCGCCGCGGCCGGTCGGGCATCGTCGGCGTCGTCATGGAGGAGCGCGTCGGCGACGCCTTCCGCGACCCGATCAAGATCGCGCTGCTGGACGGCATCACCGAGGAGATCGGCGCGATCGACGCCGGCCTCCTGATCCTCACCGACGCCGGGGACGCCGCGCAGCGCATCGAGGACGCCCCGATGGACGCCGTCGTGCTCATCGGCTGCAGCCCGCGCCTCGACGAGTCGGTCGCCATCCTCCGACAGCGCGGGATCCCGCTCGTCGCCATCGAGGGTGATCCGGCGGCGGGCATCGCCACCATCGGTCAGGACAACCGGGAGGCGAGCCGCGTCGCCGCCCAGCACCTCTACGACCTGGGCCACCGCGACGTCGCCGTGGTGGCCCTGCCGCTCACGCGCGACCGGGCGCGCGGACCCTTCACCGCCGCGACGGCGCTGTCCGCCAGCTCCACCACCGCCGTGGACCGGCTCGCCGGCGCACAGGACGTCTTCCCCGGCATCGGGGGCTGGGTCACGCGCGGGTCGTTCGTCGAGGAGGGCCGGCTCGCAGGCACCGCCCTGCTCGAGAAGGCCCAGGGACGCCCCACCGCGATCATCGCCCAGAGCGATCTGCTCGCCGCGGGCGTCATCCGCGCCGCCGAGGAGCTCGGCCTCGAGGTGCCGTGGGATGTCAGCGTCGTCGGGTTCGACGGCGCCCGCGTCGACGGCCTCTGGCCGTACGACCTCACCACTCTCGTCCAGCCCGCCGTCGACAAGGGCCGGGCCGCGGGCCGGTCCGTCGTCGACATGCTGGAGGGGCGCGGGATCACCCCCGAGTCGTTCACCTCCGAGTTCCACCAGGGCAACACGACCGCCGCCCCCGCGCGCCGCTAGCACCCGCGGCTCCCGCGGCACCCCCCTCGGGCTCCCGCGTCGACATTTGGACCAAATCGCGCGAAAGCGTCGCGTAAACCCACGATTCGGTCCAAATGGGCCAGCACTCATCGTGCCGAATGTCGCGAAACCGCCCGCCGCGTAGGGTGAGGGTATGGATCTTGAGGCCCTCTACCGCGATCTCCACGCCCACCCCGAGCTCTCGTTCGCCGAGCACCGCACCGCCGGCATCGTGGCCGAGCAGCTGACCGCGCTGGGGGTGGAGGTGCACACCGGCATCGGCGGCACCGGCGTCGCGGGCGTTCTGCGCAACGGCGAGGGCCCGACCGTGCTCCTGCGCGCCGACATGGACGCACTGCCGGTGCGCGAGCAGACGGGGCTGCCCTGGGCCTCCACCGTCACGGCGCAGGACGACACCGGCGCGACCGTCCCCGTCATGCACGCCTGCGGTCACGACATCCACATCACCTGCCTGCTGGGCGCCGTCGAGGAGCTCGCCGGCTCGAGGGACGCCTGGTCGGGCACGCTCGTCGTGGTGTTCCAGCCCGGCGAGGAGCACGGCGGCGGCGCCCAGGTCATGGTCGACAGCGGCCTCTACGACGTCGTCCCGGCCCCTGACGTCGTGCTCGGTCAGCACGTCACCCCGCTGCCGTCGGGCATGCTCGGCGCGCACTCCGGGCCCGCGATGGCGGCCGTCGACACGATGGAGGTCACCCTCCACGGCCGCGGCGGCCACGGTTCGCGCCCCGAGACGACGATCGACCCCATCGTGATGGCGGCCTCGGCCGTGATGCGCCTGCAGACCGTCGTGTCGCGCGAGATCGCGCCGCAGGACACCGCCGTGGTCACGGTGGGGACCCTGCACGCGGGGACCAAGAACAACATCATCGCGGCCGAGGCGACCCTCGGCCTCAGCGTCCGCAGCTTCAACGAGGAGGTGCGTGAGCGGGTCCTCGGTGCCGTGGACCGCATCCTGCGCGCCGAATCGGAGGCGTCCGGAGCGCCCAAGGCCCCCGACGTCGAGTGGGGTGAGCGCTACCCCGTCACCGTCAACGACCCGGAGGCCACCGCGCGGGTGACCGCGGCCTTCACCGCCGAGTTCGGCGCCGAGCGGATCTTCGACCCGGGCGCGCTCTCGGGCAGTGAGGACGTCGGCAACCTCGCCACGGCGGCCGGCGTGCCTCTCGTCTACTGGATGCTGGGCGGAGGCGACCCCGAGGTCGTGCGGGCCGCGATCGCCGCAGGCACGGTCGACACCGACATCCCGTCGAACCACTCGCCGTTCTTCGGCCCGCTCGCGCAGCCGACCATCCCGACCGGCGTGCGCGCCCTCGTGGTGGCGGCCCGGGAGTGGCTGGGCTGAGCCGGGCTAGAGCGCCCCGGCGCGCATCCACGCCCGGCCGCGGGCACGGAGCCCCAGCGTGACCGCGCGCGCCCCCAGATACCCGAACACGAAGGCCGCGGTGAGCCAGGCCAGTCCCGTCGCGTCGTGGCCGCCCCAGGCCACCACCGCGATCGCGAGCGGCACGAACACGGCGACGTTCGCGAGCCCGGTGAGGGCCAGGTAGTGGGCGTCTCCCGCGCCGATCAGCACCCCGTCGAGCACGAAGACGTATCCGCCCAGCGGCGCGCTGATGCCGACCAGGGCCAGCCCGACGGGGAGCAGGGAGGCGACGCTCGCGTCGCTCGTGAACAGTCCGGCGGCGACGGGGCTGAGCAGCACGGTCACGGCTCCGAGCACGACGCCCGCGCCGATGCCCCATTGCAGGCACCGGCGCAGCACGGCACGCACGTGCTCGAGATCGCCGGCGCCGAGTCCCTTGCCGATCAGGGCCTGCGCGGCGATGGCCAGCGCGTCGAGGGCGAAGGCGAGGGTCGCGAAGATCGTCATCGTCACCTGGAACGCGGCCAGTTCGTCCGGTCCGAGACGCGTGGCGGCGAAGACGGCGAGGAGCATGGCGGCGCGCAGGCTCGCCGTGCGCAGCAGCAGCCAGCCGCCCGCGCGGGCGCTGCGCCCGATCCCGGAGTGGTGCGGGAGCAGGGGTGCGCTCACGCGCCGGGCGTGACGGGCGACCACGATCAGGTAGATCGCGACCATGCCCCACTGAGCGGCGACCGTGCCGGCGGCCGAGCCGGCGATGCCCCAGCCGGCGACGTAGATGAACAGGTAGTTCAGGGCGATGTTGGCCGCGAAGCCGGCGACCGCGACGGCCAGTGGTGTGCGGGTGTCCTGCAGCCCGCGCAGCAGACCGGTCGTCGCGAACACGATCAGCATCGCGGGGAGGCCGAGCATCGAGATCTCCAGGTAGCGGGTCGCCTGTTCGGAGATGTCCGCCGACGCGCCGAAGAGTCCGACGAGCGCGGGGGAGGCGAACCAGCCCGCTGCCGCGAGCACCGCCCCGAGGCCGAGGGCGAGCCAGGTGCCGTCGACACCCGCGGCGACGGCCCCGCGCTCGTCGCCCGCACCGAGGCGGCGCGCGACGGCCGGCGTCGTGGAGTAGGCCAGGAACACCATCAGCCCCACGATCGTCTGCAGCACCGCGCTGGCGATCCCCAGGCCGGCCAGGGGTGCGACGCCGAGGTGCCCCACCATCGCGGAGTCGGCCAGCAGGAAGACGGGCTCGGCGATCAGCGAGCCGAGCGCAGGCACGGCGAGGCGGAGGATCTCCCGGTCGACCGGGCGGCGGAGGAGGGCGTTCACGGCGTGGTCAACGCTAGCGCGGAACACCGACACACGAGCGGCACGACCGCTACGATCGCGGGATGCGGCTCACCACTCTCGGCGTCTCGAGCCACTACCCCGTGCCTGGTGCTCCCTGCGTGGGGATGCTGCTGGAGCACGACGATGTCTCGATCTGGGTGGACGCCGGCCCGGGCAGCTTCGCCGAGCTGCAGCGCCACGTCGCCCTCGAGGACCTGTCGGCCGTCTGGGTCTCGCACGGCCATGCCGATCACGCGGTCGACCTGCTGCCGGCGTTCTACGCCTACCGCTACGGCGGCGTCCGCGCTCCCGCGGCCGTCCCCGTCCTGGCACCGGAGGACGTGCGCGGGAGGCTGATCGGCTTCCTCGGGCCGGCGTCCGGTCCCGAGCTCGACCGGGTCTTCGCCTTCGACGCCGTGGGCGACGGCGGCAGGCGGGAGCTCGGCGGGATGGTCCTGCGCTGGCGCAGTGTGCGGCACGACGTCCCCGCGTTCGCCCTCCGGGTGGAGGCCGGTGGGGCGTCGCTCGTCTACACCGGCGACTCCGGGCCGTGCAGCGCCCTCGACGAGATCGCCGCCGGGTGCGACCTGCTGGTGTGCGAGGCCGGGACCGATCGCCGCGAACCCGGCGGACCAGCCGTGCACCTCACACCGGAGGAGGCCGGAGAGCTCGCCCGGCGTTCCGGAGCGCGGCGTCTGCTGCTGACGCATCTCGCGCTCGGGCTCGAACCCGCGGAGGCCGTCGGCCGCGCCTCCGCGCACTTCGACGGTCCGGTACAGGCGGCGGCGGTGTCGAGCGCACCGGTGTCGGTGGCCGTGCCTACAGTGGACTCATGAGCACCCTCATGCCGCAGCTCCTCGCCACCTGGACCTGGCGTCTGGAGCGCGTGCGCAGCGGGCGCACCATCCTGAGCCGCAGCCAGGCGAGGACGGCGCGGGCCGACCTCGTCAACGACCGGGCCGCGCAACCCGAGGGGTACGCGGACTACGACGAGGAGTTCACGGCCGCTCTGGATGCGTTGCAGGTGCTCGCCCAGCAGCAGAACCGTCGTGACGACCTGCTCTCCGTGTTGTCGACCGAGCGTCGTCGCCGCGAGGGTGACGATGCGCCCGCCGCGTCGACCGACCGGGGGCGGGTCTCCCTGGCCGCCGAGCACGACCGGGTGCCTGCGGGCCTCCCCGAGATGCTGGACCAGTGGGTGCACCGGCTGATCCGGTACCGCAGCGGGGCCAAGCTCATCGCTCCCGTGGAGGCGGCGCGTGCGGAGATCCGGCTGCGCAACGAGGCCGACCTCCACCCCGGCGCGTACCGCAACACGATCGCGGGACCGTTCTACGGTCGCGTGATGCGAGAGCTGGGGGAGATCGCCACCAGTGATCGGCCCGGAGTGCATCTGGGCGGTCGCGGTCTGCACCGGGGCATCCCGAGCGACAGCCGCCGGTGACGCGGCGGCGTTCCCCCGCCCGCGTCGTGACGACGGTGGCGGGGATGGCGGTCGCCGCCGTGCTCGCTCTCTGCGGGTACGCGGTGGTGTCCGGCGGCGGAACGGACGTGCTCACCGGACCGGGTCCGCTCGCGCCGGAGCGGCCCGCGACGGCCTCTTCGGCGGCGGCCTCCCCGACGACGGCCTCCCCGACGACCGGCGCCGCCGCCTCGGCCTCGGCCGCCGCCTCGGCCTCGGCCGCGGCCGAGGGCAGGGATGCGGGCGTTCCGACCGCCGCAGAGGCCCGCGCGCTGCTCGCCGGCCTTCCCGTCAAGGGCAGCGCACCGGCCACCGGGTACGACCGGGTCGCGCGCTTCGGCGAGGCGTGGCGGGACGTCGACGGCAACGGCTGCGGCACTCGCGACGACATCCTGGCCCGCGACCTCGACGACGTCGTCCGGCGGGGGAGCTGCACGGTGCTCTCCGGCACGCTCGACGATCCCTACACCGGCACGCGCATCGCCTTCCAGCGCGGCCCCGAGACCTCGGCGCGGGTGCAGATCGATCACGTCGTCCCGCTGCTCGACGCTTGGCGCACCGGAGCTCAGGGTTTGACCAAGGAGGCGCGCGTGCGGCTCGCCAATGACCCCCTCAATCTGGTCGCGGTCGACGGGCCGACGAATCAGAGGAAGGGTGCGGGCGATGCTGCCACGTGGCTGCCGCCGTCGAAGGCGTACCGCTGCGTGTACGCGTCGCGACAGGTGGCGGTGAAGGCGGCCTACGGCCTCTGGGTCCTCCCGGCGGAGGGCGCGGCGCTCGACCGCATCCTCGCCGCCTGCTGAGCCGTCCGTTCCGGAGGCGCGTCCGGCGCGCACCGCGTCCCTCGATGGGGGGCGCGAATCCCGCCCTACGGCGCGCGCTCGGGCACTAGCATCGAGCCATGCTGAGCCCTGTCGAGGCCGCGGCGCTCCTCGGAGTCGACCCGACCGCTGCCTCTCACGATGTCGAGAGCGCCTATCTCGCCCACCTGGCCGCCGTGCCCGCGCACGATGTCGAGGCCCGCGACCGCCTGGCGGCCGCCCGGGATGCGCTGGTCGCCGCCGCCCGCTGGCAGTCCCCCGGCGGCGCGGTCGCGCCGACCGTCCCCGCGCCGACCGTCCCCGCGGCTGCGTATCCGCCGCTGTCCGCGCCGCCGTACGGCGCTGCTGCGGCTCCGGGAAACCCGGCCTACCCCGGCACCGCACCGCACTCCGCCGCACCCGCCTACCCCGCCGCACCCGCCTACCCCGCCGCACCCGCCGCACCCGCCGCGCCCGCGTTCCCTGCTGCGCCCGTCTACGCCGGCGCACCGCAGTACCCGGGTGCCCCGCAGTACCCGGGTTGGCAGCAGTATCCGGGCAACCCGCAGTATCAGGGCCGCCCGCCGTATCCCGGCTACGCGCAGAGCACGGCCTACCCGGCCTACCCGCCCTACGCGCCGCCGCGCCGGGGGCCGTCGACGGGCGCGATCGTCGGCTGGGTCCTCGGCGGGTTCGCCGTGCTCCTCGTCCTCGTCGTCATCGCGGCGGTGGCGATCGTCGGTGCGGCGCGCTCGACGTCGGGCTACGACACCGCGGCCGGCACCGACGTCGGGTCGGCCTCGGGCGAGTACGTCGTCGACGGCGTTCGCGTCCAGTACGACGACACCGGGTGGGATTTCACGCTCACCTCGCCCCAGGACTGCCCCGCCGCCACCGTCACGGTCGGGTTCAGCGACGACGAGAGCGGCCCGGCGGCCGAGGAGTTCACCGACACGGTCGCGCTCGCCGCGCACCAGCCGCACATCTACTCGGTCCCCTACGACGCCTCGAGCCTGCAGTACGCGAGCATCGACGCGATCGAGTGCGGCGCCTGACCGGCCCGCGCGGCCGCCGGGCGACACGCCCGTAAGGATTCCGTAAGAACTTTTCACAAATTACTGAAACAAGCGTAGAGTCCCGCGCATGGACACAGTGATTGAGGCCACCGGCCTCGAGAAGCGCTTCGGCCGGGTGCGCGCCCTCGACGGGCTCGACCTCTCCGTCGCGGCGGGCGAGGTGCACGGCTTCCTCGGCCCGAACGGTGCGGGCAAGTCCACCACCATCCGCATCCTGCTGGGCCTCGCCCGCGCCTCCGGCGGCAACGCGACGGTGTTCGGGCGCGACCCGTGGAAGGACGCGGTCGACCTCCACCGTCGCATCGCCTACGTACCCGGGGACGTCAACCTCTGGCCGAACCTCTCCGGCGGTGAGGCCATCGACCTGCTGTCGCGGCTGCGCGGCGGAGCGGCTGATCGGTCCGCGTACGCGGAGCGCAAGAAGCGGCTGATCGATGTCTTCCAGCTCGACCCCACCAAGAAGGGCCGGGCGTACTCCAAGGGCAACCGGCAGAAGGTCGCCCTCGTGGCCGCGTTCGCGACCCCCGCCGACCTCTACATCCTCGACGAGCCCACGAGCGGGCTCGACCCGCTGATGGAGGCCACCTTCGACGCCGAGATCGCGCGGATCGCGAAGGAGGGTGCGACGGTCCTGCTCTCCAGCCACATCCTCTCCGAGGTGGAGCAGCTCTGCGACCGCGTCAGCATCATCCGCGCCGGCACGACCGTGGAGACCGGCACGCTCGACCAGTTGCGGCACCTGACCCGCACCGAGGTGTCGTTCGCCGCCGACGGCGTCACGGAGGCCGCTCTGGCGAGCATCCCGGACGCCCACGACCTGCACGTGCGCAACGGGCGGGTGACCTTCACCGCCGACAGCGACGCCCTGCCGCCCGTGCTGACGGCACTGGCAGGGCTGGATGCGCGGAGCCTCACCGTCGCGCCGCCCTCCCTCGAGGAGCTCTTCCTGCGGCACTACGGCGACGAGTTGCCCGGTTCCGTCGAGGAGGGTGCCGCCCGATCGGACGGCATCGAGGCGGCGACGGGACGATGAGCGCCACCACCGTCCCCGACCGCACCGGCGCGCACCGCCTCGCGTCGTCCACGGTGCGCTCCGGCGGCGCCGCTCGCACGCTCGGGATCCTGCTGCGCCAGCGCCTGCGCCGCGACCGGTGGCAGCTGGTCATCTGGCTCGTCGGCATCGGCGTGCTGGCGCTCTTCTCGGCGGCGGCGATCGCGCAGACCTATGGGAACGCGACCAGCCGCGCGGAGCTGCTCCGGCTCGCGATCGCCAACCCGACCATCCTGATGCTCCGCGGGCTGCCCGACGGGACGAGCTTCGCAGCGGTCACCTTCTTCGAGATCTTCACCTTCCTCGCCCTGCTCGCGGGGCTGATGAACACCTTCCTCGCGGTCCGCCACTCGCGCGCGGAGGAGGAATCGGGGCGGGCTGAACTGATCGGATCCACGCCCGCCGGCCGTCTGCTGCCCACCGCCGCGACGGTCGTGCACGGGCTGCTGGCCGACATCGCCCTCGCGCTCGTGACCGCCCTCGGCTTCATCGCCGCCGGCCTCCCGGTCGGTGGATCCTTCGCCGCCGGTGCGGCGACCGGCGGCGTCGGTGTCGCCTTCCTCGCCGTCGGCCTGCTGCTGGCGCAGATCATGAGCACCTCCCGCGGGGCGAACGGCTTCGCCGCCGCGCTCGTGGTGCTCGCATACCTCCTGCGCGGGATCGGCGACGCGACCGGGACGCCGACGGGCGACGGGACCCACCTGGTCGCCGGGTGGACCAGCTGGCTGAGCCCGATCGGCTGGGGCGAGCAGGTGTCGCCGTACGGGAGCGTCACCGGATGGCCGCTGCTGCTGCAGCTCGGCTTCGCCGCGGTGCTGATCGGCATCACCTTCTCCCTCCAGGCCGTCCGCGACTCCGGGGCGGGCGTCGTCGCCGAGCGCGCCGGCCGGCGAGACGCCCTGCCGGTGCTGCGCGGGCCGCTCGGCCTCGCCTGGCGGCTGCAGTGGCCGACCATCGTCGGTTGGACGGTCGGCGGGGCCGCCACCGGTGCCCTCGCCGGCGCGCTCGGCAGCCTGGTCAGCAGCTCGATCGCGAACAACCCCGACCTCTCCGACATCCGCTCGGCCATCGGCCGGATCGGCGCCGGAGGGTCGGGTCCGCTCACGCAGCTCTTCATCTCGGCGATCTTCGCCATCGCCGGCGTGCTCGCCGCGGCGTGCGCGGTGCAGGCCGTCATCCGGCTGCGGCAGGAGGAGGCCGCCGGCACCGCCGAGGCGCTGCTCACCGCGCCGCTCTCCCGGGTCCGCTGGCTGTTCGGCTTCGTTGTCGTCGGCATCGGCGCTGTGCTGCTGGTGCTGATCGCCGCCGCCCTCGCGTCCGGGCTCTCGGCGGTCGCCTCGGGCGAGAGCGCGGCGCGCATCGGAGACTCGTTCGTCGCCGCAGCGGCCCAGCTTCCCGTCGCCCTCGTCTATCTCGGCGTGCTGACGCTGGTGTTCGTCGTCCTCCCCGGCTGGACCATCCCCGTCGGATGGACCGCCCTCGGCCTCGGCGCGTTCATCGGGATCTTCGGCGGCCTGATCGACCTCCCCGACCCCATCCGCCACCTCTCGCCCTTCGCCGACGCGCCCGTCGTCGTCGGTGACGTCGACTGGACCGGGGGATACTGGATGTTCGGCATCGCGATCGTCGCCCTGGCCGCGGCCGCCGCCCTCCTCCGCCGCCGCGACGTCGCGATCGGATAGGAGCTGGCATGGCGAAGGACCCGATCGCGCTCGCCGACGTGCGGGAGCACTCCGCCGCGATCCTCGCCGCGGCCGGGTTCCCGAAGATGCCCGCGCGTGTGCTCATGGCCCTGACCGTGACCGAGCAGCCCGGTCTCACCGCCGCCGAGCTCGCCGAGACCCTCGCCGTCAGCGCGGCCGGGATCTCGGGCGCCGTGCGCTACCTCCAGACCCTCGGCATCATCCGCCGCGTCTCCCAGTCCACGAGCCGCCGAGACCGCTACGAGCTCCCCTCGGACTGGTATGCCCTCATGGTCCGCAACAGCCCGATCTACGCCGCTCTCGCCGACCAGGCCGACGTGGGTCTCTCCGCGGTCGACGACCCGGCCTCCCCGGCCACCGAGCGCCTCCGCGACATGGCAGGCTTCTACCGCTTCCTCCAGGGGAGGCTGCCGGAGCTGATCGGGGAGTGGGAGGGCGTGCGCGCGGCGACGCAGCCCCATTCCGTCCCACGCTGAGCCGCCTCCCGGCCGTTCGCCCCCGGGTCGGTCAGACTGGGCGGAGCACCACCACCCGCAGCCAGAACGGGTGGCGCACCACCGCACCGGCACCACCGGCGCCAGCACCACCGCGCCGGCACCGCCAGCACCAGCACCACCGCGCCGGCACCGCCAGCACCAGCACCACCGCGCCGGCACCGCCGGCACCAGCACCACAGGGGGACCCCATGCGTTTCACCACGCCCCGGCAGAAGGCGATCGTCATCGCCGTCCTGGTCGCCGTCGACATCGTGCTGGTCTTCCTCCTCGACGCCCTGCACTCCGAGCTCGGGTCGATCGCGCTCACCGTGCTGCAGACAGCGGGGTGGTACCTCGCGACGCGCGTCTTCCGAGGCCCCGGGGAGTCGCTGCAGGCCGCTCGACCGTGGTGGCGGATGACGAACCGTCCGCTGCTGTCGGCGGTGCTGGGTGCTCTCTACGGGGTCTCGGCGCTGGCCAACGCGATCTTCTCGTTCGCCGGTTACGGCAGCGTCTCCGGCTGGGTGTCGATCCTCGGGCAAGCCGTCCTGGCGGCGTTGTTCGCCACCTCGGCCACGCGGTTGCGTGCCCTGGCCCGCGTCCCGGCCTGAGCCGTAGGCTGGGGGCATGACGCTCGCCTCCGGTATCGCTTCCGACGAACTCGACCCCACGATCCGCCCGCAGGACGACCTGTTCCGGCACGTCAACGGCAGGTGGATCGACCGCACCGAGATCCCCGAGGACAAGGCCCGTTGGGGGTCGTTCATGGTGCTCGCGGAGCAGTCCGAGGCGGCGGTGCGCGAGATCATCCAGGCCGCGCAGGATGCGCCGGAGGGCACGGAGGAGCGGAAGTTCGGCGACCTCTACACGAGCTTCCTGGACGAGGAGCGGGTGGAGGCGCTGGGCATCCGGCCGATCGAGGCGCAGCTCGCGCTGGCGAGCGACGTCGACTCCATCGCGGGGCTGCTGCGGACCCTCGGCAGGCTCGAGCGTCACGGCGTCGGCGGTTTCTACCAGCTGTTCGTCGACAATGATCCGGGCGACCCGGAGCGCTACCTCGTCTTCGCCGAGCAGGGCGGCATCTCGCTGCCCGACGAGTCGTACTTCCGCGAGGAGCGGTTCGCGCCCATCCGCGAGGCGTTCGTCGCGCACATCCAGCGGCTGTTCGAACTCGCCGGCCTCGACGGCGCCCCCGAGCGCGCCCAGCGGGTGTTCGACCTGGAGACCGAGATCGCGGCCCAGCACTGGGACAACGTCGCCTCCCGCGACTCCGAGAAGACCTACAACCTCTACACCTGGGCCGATGCCGACACCCTCTTCGCCGGTGGCGGCGGCGACCCGGAGGCGAGCCTCGACGAGTGGGCCGCCGCGCTCGGTGCCCCGGAGGGTGCGCTCGCCGAGATCGTGCTGCGACAGCCGTCGTTCACCTCCGGCCTCGCCGGCCTGCTCACCGCGTCTCGGCTCGAGTCGTGGAAGGACTGGCTCGCGTGGCAGATCATCCACGGCGCGGCCCCGTACCTGCCGGGCGACTTCGTCGACGCCAACTTCGACTTCTACGGCCGCGCCCTCACCGGCACCCCGCAGATGCGCGCCCGCTGGAAGCGCGGCGTCTCCCTGGTGGAGGGTGCGATGGGGGAGGCCGTCGGACGCATCTACGTGGAGAAGCACTTCCCGCCCGCTGCGAAGGACGCGATGGACGACCTGGTCGCCCACCTCATCGAGGCGTACCGGCAGAGCATCCGGACCCTCGAGTGGATGGGCGAGGAGACCCGCGACCGCGCCCTGGACAAGCTGGAGAAGTTCACCCCGAAGATCGGCTACCCGGTGAAGTGGCGCGACTACTCCGCACTGCAGATCGACGCGACCGACCTGGTCGGCAACGTGCGTGCCGCCGCCCTGTTCGAGTTCGACCGCGAGCTGGGCAAGATCGGCACGCCGCTGGACCGCGACGAGTGGTTCATGACGCCGCAGACGATCAACGCGTACTACAACCCCGGCTTCAACGAGATCGTGTTCCCTGCGGCCATCCTGCAGTACCCGTTCTTCACGGCCGACCGCGATGCAGCGGCCAATTACGGGGCCATCGGAGCGGTCATCGGGCACGAGATCGGGCACGGGTTCGACGACCAGGGCTCCAAGTTCGACGGCGACGGGCGCCTGGAGGACTGGTGGACCGAGGCGGACCGGGCAGCGTTCGAGAAGCGCACCGGGAGCCTGATCGAGCAGTACAACGCGCTGGCTCCCGCCCAGGTGCCCGAGCACCACGTCAACGGCGCGCTCACGATCGGCGAGAACATCGGCGACCTGGGCGGCCTCGGCATCGCCTGGAAGGCCTACCTGCTGTCGCTCGACGGGCAGGAGCCGCCGGTCGTCGACGGCCTCACCGGCGCCGAGCGGTTCTTCCTCTCCTGGGCGCAGGCCTGGCAGCAGAAGGGCCGCGACGCGGAGGTCATCCGCCTCCTGGCGATCGACCCGCACTCGCCGAACGAGTTCCGCTGCAACCAGATCGTGCGCAACATCGACGCCTTCTACGACACGTTCGGCGTGGTGGAGGGCGACGCGCTCTGGCTCGACCCGGAGTCGCGCGTCACGATCTGGTGACCCGGACACGTGCGTCGCTCCTCGGCGACGCACGTGTCCCCTGATCGGGGTAGCATCGACCCCAGTCGCGGGTTCGGGGGGACCGCGCGAACCGCACCACTCTCGCAGGAGAAACCCGAACCACGTGACGATGCAGACCCAGGAGTCCGAGCGCCGCCGGCGCCACGCCACCGCCCGACGCGCCCGCCACCGCGGACCGGCCACCTCCGACGACGCCTTCTCGCGCAGCTTCAACAGCCTCGGCCAGCTCGCCCTCCAGGGCGTCCAGGTCTCGGCCCGCGCGACGGATCTGAGCACCGGTGCCGTGCTCTTCTCGGTCGACGACCACATCGTCATGCCGACCGCGAGCATCGGCAAGGTGCTCCTCCTCGTCGAGGTCGCAGCGCGCCTGCAGTCCGGCCAGCTCAGCCCGCTCGTGCAGCTGGACCGCCTGCCGCAGGACGCCGCCGGCGATTCCGGCATCTGGCAGCATCTCCAGGTCCCCGCCCTCCCCGTCGCCGATCTCGCCGCCCTGGTGGGTGCCACCAGCGACAACCTGGCCACCAACGTCCTGCTGCGCCGGGTCGGGCTGGAGGCGGTGAGCGCCCGCACCGAGGCGCTCGGCCTGACCCGCACCGCATTGCTCGACCTGGTGCGCGATCACCGTGGACCCGACGATGCGCCGCAGCTCTCGGTCGGGAGCGCCAACGAGCTCACGTGGCTGTTCTCCTCGCTCGCGCGCGGGGAGGTCGTCGACGCCGCCACGAGTCAGCGCGTCATCTCGTGGCTCTCGCTGAACAGCGACTTCTCCCTCGTGTCGAGCGCCTTCGGTCTGGACCCGCACTCGCACCGGCAGGCCGAGCACGGCATCCTGCTCGTCAACAAGACCGGGATCGACGCCGGCGTGCGCAGCGAGGTCGGCGTCCTCCGCGGGCCGAACGCGGGCGTCACCTATGCCGTCTCGACGTATTTCGACGACACCGAGCTGCCCGAGCGTCTCGCTGTCATCGACGGAATGCGCACGGTCGGCCTCGACCTCCTGGAGTACGTGTTCTGACTCGCCGCCCCGTTCAGCGCGCGGCCAGGAACGCGTCCTCCGCGTCATAGTCGAACCAGCGATCGGCCTCGGCCCGCTGCGCCAGGCCGGGGAAGGCCGACGTCCAGTCCTCCTGCCGCCGCTCGGCGGCCTCCGCCTCCCGCACGGCCCAGTCGACCGCGGCGGCGACGGACTCGGTGTAGCCGACCGGTTGACGATAGCCGAGTTCGACCTCGGCCGCGGCCATGCTGAGCAGCAGCGGCCGCGCCACTGTCCACGGGGTGCCGCCCACCCCGTCCACGGGCGGCCCGGGGAAGACGTCGATCTCCACCTCCCGGTCGAGCGATCGATAGACGGCCTGAGCGATCTCGGCGACGCTGACGTCGTCGGTGTCCACGGCGTTCAGCACGCGCGTGCCCGGCTGATCCGCGCAGAGGGCCACCAGCTCCGCGATGTTGACCGTCGACGAGGTGCTGAAACGGTTCCGGCCGCGATCGGACAGCACGACACGGTCGCGCCCGTCGAGGGCGCGCTTGATGAAGTACCACTCGCGCAGGGCGGGGCTGAAGGGGCCGTGGACCGCACCGGGACGCAGGATGCTGACCGTCAGGTCATCGACGGCCAGCAGGGTGCGCTCCAGTGCCGCTTTGAGCGGCGAGTACGTGCGTTCGGCGTTGTCGATGGTCGGGTCGGTCTCGCGCAGCGGCACGGGATAGTCGGGGAAGTCGTCCGGGCCGGTCACGATGTCGAGGTAGCCGCCGTCGCGTCCCGCGTAGACGGAGCCGGTGGAGATCACGACGAGCGACCCCACCTCACCCGCGAGCCGGGCGAGCTGCTCGCCGTGGCGGGGTTCGTAGGCGACGGTGTCGAGCACCAGGTCGTGCCCGCGCGCGCGCTCGATCAGCGCGTCGGTGTCGTCGCGGTCGAGCCGGATGCTGGTGACGTCGAGGTCGGCCAGCTCGGTGTCGCCGTGGTGCTCGCCGCGGTGCGCGACGAGCACCGACCACCCGTCCGCGGCGAGTCGACGGGCGACGGCGGAGCCGATCTGCCCGGTTCCGCCGATGAGCATGGCCGTGCGTGTGGTGTCCGACATGCGGTCCACCGTACGCCGCGACCGCTCGGGCGTCGTCGGTCCGGTCCCGGGGTCTGCGCAGGGCAGAAGGCGCTGCGGTGCCGTGCTCCGGTCCCGTACGGGCTCAGCGCAGCAGGGTGCGGGCCAGCGCGACGTACTCGCGTGCGTTGGCGTCGGGGAGGTAGGCCTTGCCGAGGGCGTTGCCGATGGCGGGCAGCGCCAGCGGGTCGGCGTATGCCATGGAGATCGTCGCGTAGGTCGGGTTGAACTTGCTCTTGAACGCGAAGAGCGAGGCGAAGCCGTAGGCAGGCTCCAGCGTGCGGGCGAGGAAGCCGAGGAGGCGGTCCATCGTGTCGGGTTCCGCCGGCTCCTCGCCCGGCGCGAGCGGCTTGCCGGCGAGGGGTGCGCCGGACAGGCTGAGCACCTCGACGCCCTCCTCGCGCATGCGCAGGGCGGCGGACGCGATGGTGAACTCCATGATGCCCGGGATGCTGCCGTCCGCCCGGCGCATGAAGTCGATCGTGTAGGCGATCACCCGGCCGTCCCGCCAGCTCGGCAGCCAGCTCGTCACCGCCTGCAGGCCGCCGGTGGGGTCGAAGGCCAGCAGGAGGCGCACGTCCGGGTCTTTCAGCTCGGCCATCCCGCCGAGCGTGAAGCCCATCTCCGGCAGCTCCTTCTCGGCCACCCACTGCTCGCTGATCGAGGCGATCTGGGTCTGGTGCAGCGGCGGCAGGTCGTCCCAGGTGGACCACACGGTCGTGATCCCCTCCTTGAGGCCGCGGTTGTGCGCCTGCCGCACCTTCTGCCACGGCTTGCCCGCCATGTCGAAGGTCTGCGGGTGCATGAGCGTCTCCTCGCCGACGGAGACGGACTGCCAGCCGAGGGAGTCGAACACCGGCAGGTACTCGTCGTGCACGCTGTAGAACACCGGCGTCCAGCCATTGGCATCGCAGAACCCGATGAACTCGATGATCGTGCGCTCCACCCGGTCGGGGTGGCAGACCGGGTCGGAGAGCGTGATCGCGATCCCGTTGATGACCCGGTACGCGACCGCAGCGTCGTTCTCCTCGCTGAACCAGTAGACGTTGCCGGGCCAGGTGCCCATGAAGCCGAGGGTGCCGCCGCCGCCCGCGCGGAGGAGCTCGCGGAAGTGCAGCTCGTCTCCCACGGTGCGACCGGTGGAGGTGGCGCGGTAGAGGCGCATCGTGGCGAGCACGAAGATCAGCCAGAAGACGGGCCCGACCCACTGGTACAGCGCGATCACGACCGGGGTGGTCGGCACGATGACCTGACCGAGCACCGACTCGAAACCCGACGGGACGAACCGTCGGACGGTGGAGGCGAAGACGTCGCCGATGGTCGCGTCGGGGACGAACTCGACCAGGGAGGCGAGGCCGGCGATGAGGTACGCAACGCCCAGCAGCAGGAACGACGAGACGGTCAGCAGGGTGAAGCGCACCACGGCGTCCCGCGGCGCGCGGATCTGGAACTGCCGCCGCGTCAGGATCAGCAGGACGATCGACGCGAGCGGCACGACGACGACGGCCAGCAGCCACGCCAGCGCCTCGAGGGCGGGAGCCAGGGCGTCGATGCCGTCGATGTCGATGCGGATGTCGCCGTCCGGAAGCGCCGTGAACGGCAGCACCATCATGCCGATGTTCACGACGATGCCCAGGACGAGGGCGAAGTGCCGGCCGCGCCGCAGCCCGATCGCGGTGACGATCAGCAGCACCAGGGGCAGGAGGGTCAGCAGCAGCGGACCGAGACCCTGGACAGAGACCACCGCGAGCTCCAACCGGCAATTGGAGGTGTACACCTGGTCGCACGCCTGCAGCACGGTGGAGGTGTCCAGCTGCTGGTGCTGGAAGAGCGTCGCGATGAAGGAGAACGGACCGAGCCCGCCCGGGGGCAGCAGCGCGACCAGCGGGCCGAGGGCGGTGATCGCGACGATCGCCGCGACGAGGTTGCGCGTCTCTCCGTGCGAACTGCGCCGGATGCGATGGAGGCGTCCGCCCCGCAGCAGGGCGCCGAGCGCCAGACCCAGCAGCGCGGCGAACAGACGGTACACGTTGTTCTGGTCGCCGTTGTAGAGCACGAAGGCCAGGAGCGTCGCGAAGGTGAGCAGCCGGATCCGCCGCCGCCACAGCGCCGAGGCGAAGGCGCTCGCCGTGATCAGCGCCCCGACGATGCCGATGGTCGGATCCAGGGTGAAGTCGTACTCGGTGGCCGAGGCCCAGAGCTCGCCGATGCTCGCGGCGGCCCACTGACCCACGACGCCGATCGTGATTCCGAGCACGCCCGTCGCCACGAAGGCGATCGAGGCACGCAGGGTGCCGAGGAGACGCTCCGCGACGGCCATCAGCGTCAGCGCGAGCACCACCGCCACGGCGAGCTGCGCGGCGTCCTCCGGCACGAACAGGGCGGTGAGCGGCGTCCACCAGAATCCGCCCTGGATCGTCGTGGTCACCCCGGCCGCCCAGACGAGCGCCGTGCCGCTGTCGGTGGCCGGACTCCACAGCGTCCCGGTCACGACCGAGGTGACGATGACGACGGCGGCGACCAGGATGCTCGCCGGGGCGACGCGGGCGAAGCGGCCGAGGGCGACCCAGAAGGCCGCGGGCGGCTTTCGGCCGCGACCCGGCTCCGCGTCCGCCGGCTCGGCGTCCGCGCGTCGATCGCTCGCGGGGGGTGCGCTGCTCATGCTCGGTTCCGGTCGTCGGCGGAGGGACCCGGACGGATCCCTGAAGACGAGTATGGCCCGAGGATGCGCGCCGACCTATCCGTCACCGGCGTCGTCGCGTGTCGCCGCGGGACCGCTCAGAACTCGCGGAGGCGCTCCGCGAGGTAGCGGTCGAGGCCTTCGAGCGGGATGCGCTCCTGCTTCATGGAGTCGCGGTCGCGCACGGTCACGGCGTCGTCCTCGAGGGAGTCGAAGTCCACGGTCACCGCGAGCGGCGTGCCGATCTCGTCCTGCCGGCGGTACCGGCGACCGATGGCGCCCGAGTCGTCGAAGTCGACGTTGCGGCGCTGGCGGAGCCGGTCGGCGAGCGAGCGGGCCAGCGGCGAGAGGGCCTCGTTGCGGGAGAGCGGGAGCACAGCGACCTTGACCGGCGCGAGGCGGGGATCGAGGTGGAGGACGGTCCGCTTGTCGGTGCCGCCCTTGGCGTTCGGCACCTCCTCCTCGTCGTACGCGTCGACCAGGAAGGCCATGAGGGCGCGGGTGAGGCCGAAGGACGGCTCGATCACGAACGGCACGTAGCGCTCGTTCTTGTTCTGGTCGAAGTAGCTCAGGTCCTTGCCCGAGTTCTCGATGTGGGTCTTGAGGTCGTAGTCGGTGCGGTTCGCGACGCCCATGAGCTCGCCCCACTCGCTGCCCGCAAACTGGAACTTGTACTCGATGTCGATGGTGCGCTTCGAGTAGTGCGCCAGCTTGTCCTTCGGGTGCTCGAGGCGGCGGATGTTCGCCGGGTCGATGCCGAGGTCGACGAACCAGTCCCAGCAGAGGTCGATCCAGGTCTGGAACCATTCCTCGTCGGTGCCGGGCTCGACGAAGAACTCGATCTCCATCTGCTCGAACTCGCGGGTCCGGAAGATGAAGTTGCCCGGCGTGATCTCGTTGCGGAACGCCTTGCCGATCTGGCCGATGCCGAACGGCGGCTTCTTGCGTGCGGTCTGCAGCACCGCGCCGAAGTCGGTGAAGATGCCCTGCGCCGTCTCCGGGCGCATGTAGTGCAGGCCCGACTCGTCGTCGACGACGCCGAGGTAGGTCTTCATCAGGCCCGAGAACTGTCGGATCGGCGTCCACTGGCCCACCTTGTCGGGGTGGTCGGGGTCGGCGATGTCGTCGAGACCGTTCGCCGGCGGGTGGCCGTGCTCGGCCTCGTACGCCTCGAACAGGTGGTCGGCGCGGTAGCGCTTGTGGGTGATCAGGGACTCCGTGAGGGGGTCGCTGAAGACCTTGACGTGACCGGAGGCCTCCCACACCGGGGTCGGCAGGATGATCGCCGAGTCCAGGCCCACCATGTCGCCGCGGCCGCGCACGAAGCGGTTCCACCACTCGCGCTTGATGTTCTCCTTCAGCTCCACGCCGAGGGGGCCGTAGTCCCAGGCCGAGCGCGTGCCTCCGTAGATCTCACCCGACGGGAAGACGAATCCGCGGTGCTGTGCCAGCGTGATGACGGAATCCAGTCTCGACGTAGCGGCCATGGTGCTCCCTGCTCGTGGTGTCGGTGCGGGTGGGTGGAGAAGTCCGCAACCATCCTAACGAGGATGCGCCTGTGCCCGCGCCGGACGCGGGAGGCGAGAGGAGGCCGGCGCCGTGCCGGTCGCGCTCAGCGGGCGCGCCACTCCTCTTCGAGGAGTGCGTAGACCGCGGTGTCCGACCATTCGCCCTTGAAGATCTCGGTCTGCCGCAGGAGCGCCTCCCGCTGCATCCCGATGCGCTCGCAGAGCCGGGCGGAGGCCTCGTTGCGGGCGTCGAGCTGGGCGAAGACGCGGTGGCCGCCGAGGGCGTCGAAACAGAGCGAGAGGATCGCGTCCGCCGCCTCGCTCGCGAACCCGTTGCCGTGGAAGGCGGGGTGGAACACCCAGCCGATCTCGAACTTGCCCCACGCCGCCGACTTCAGGAAGACGCTCATGTCGCCGATGACGCGCCCGTGCCCGCCGGCCGGGTCGGGCAGTTCGACGGCGTAGACGATGCCGTCGCCGTCCTTCTCCAGGCGGTTCATCGCGATCCGCTTGCGCAGGTGCTCGGCCGACTCCTCGTGGTCGTGCACCTCCCAGTAGAGGTAGCGCACGACGTCCTTGAGCTTCTGGTAGGCGTGCACATCGTCCAGGTCGCCGGTGTTCAGCGGGCGCAGCACGAGACGCTCGGTGCGCAGCTCCTGCGCGGCGTACGGGAGGCCGGTCGCGCCGTGCGGCTCGACGGTCTCGGTGGGGGCTGCGGCGTCGTTGCTCACGGATCCTCCGGTTCGGTGGGTCAGGCGGTCTGGTCGTCGACCGCGCTCAGGCGGGGTCGCGCGGTGGCGGGTTCGATCTCGAGCCCGAAGAGGGCGGCGGCCCCGGCCACGAAGGCCTCGGCCTCGCCGTTGCGGGCGAGCTCGCGGGCGCGCACCGACGGGGTGTGCAGGAGCACGCCGGCGAGGTGGCGCAGGGCGACCTCCGTCTGCTCGTCGGCTCCGCGGGAGCGGGCGCGCTCGATCTCGGCGTCGAGCACATCGAACACGTGCGTGCGGAGGGCGACGAGAGCCGGGGTGACGGCCTGTTCGGCGGTCTGGGCGGCGAACTCCGCGGCGGCCTCCCCGACGATGCTGCGGGCGTCGTCGGCGGCGGACAGCTCCTCCAGGGGAGCGTGGATACTGATGGTCTCGAGGTCGAGCAGCTCGACGCCGTCGAGTGCGGCGACCGCGGGGTCGACGTTGCGCGGGAGGCCCAGGTCGACGACGAGGCGACGGTCGGCGGCGCCGGGCCGTGCGGCCGCCTCGGCCAGGAGCTCGGGGGTGAGGACGTAGTCGGTGACCGTGGTGCAGGTGACGACGAGGTCGGCGCGAGCGAGGGCCTCCAGCAGGCCGCCCTCGACGACCGGGCGCACGTCGTGCGACAGCGCGAACTTCGCGGCGCGTCCCGAGGCCGAGTAGACGCGGACGTCCTCCGCGCCCTTGTCGCGCAGCGCGGCGAGGCTCGCGCCGGCGTACTTGCCGGTGCCGACGAGCAGCACGCGGGTCTGCGACCAGTCGCTGACCCGGCTCTCGGCCAGGTCGAGTGCGAGGCGGACCATCGAGCGGCCGGCGGTCATGATCCCGGTGCGGTTCTTGACGCCGCGGGAGGTGCGCGAGGCGACCTGGAACAGGCGCTCCAGGTCACTGGTCACGGTTCCGGAGGCGCGGGCCGACTCGAGCGAGCGGCGCACCTGGCCGGCGATCTCGCCCTCGCCGACGACGACGGACTCGAGCCCGCTGGAGACGGCGAAGAGGTGCTCGGCGACCGAGTGGTCGCAGTACACGGCGCTGGAGGCGCGCAGCTCGTCGGCGGGGATGCCGCTGGCGGCGCTGACCGCGTCGATCACGGTCTCGGACGACACGGCCCGCGCGGAGGGCAGCGGGTCGTCGATGTCGAGGTAGGCCTCGAAGCGGTTGCACGTGGCGACGACGACCGATCCGGCGACGAGTTCACTGTGCTCCGCGAGCGCCGCGGTGACGGCGGGCGCAGAGCGCTCGAGCCGTTCGAGGAGGTCGAAATCCGCCGTGCGGTGGCTCGACGAGAAGCAGAGAAGCACGGACCGAAGCCTACGCTCGCCGGGCGCGAACCTCGAATCCGGGTGCGCGCTCTTCCGGGTCGCCGCAGGGATTCCCGGGGGATTGGCAGATTCTGGCCTGGCAGAATCAGGGGGTGACCGCACTCGCCTCCGCCCACCCCCTCGCCTCCGGCCGCACGGCCTCCAGCCGGCTGGTCCGCGCCTATCAGGGCGACCGTCCCGAGACGACGCCCGTCTGGTTCATGCGACAGGCGGGCCGTTCCCTTCCGGAGTACCGCGAACTGCGCGTCGGCACCCGCATGCTCGACGCGTGCCTCGACCCGGCGATGGCGAGCGAGATCACCCTCCAGCCGGTGCGCCGTCACGGCGTGGACGCGGGCATCTTCTTCAGCGACATCGTGGTGCCGCTGAAGCTCGCCGGTGTGGAGGTGGAGATCCAGCCCGGCAAGGGCCCGGTCTTCGCGCAGCCGGTACGGACCGCGGCCGACGTGGACCGGCTGACCGCGGTCGACCCCGCCTCGCTCGGGGACGACGTGTTCGCCCCGATCGCCGAAGCGGTGCGGCTCACGATCGCGGAGCTCGGCGACACCCCCTTGATCGGTTTCGCCGGTGCGCCCTTCACCCTGGCGGCCTATCTGGTGGAGGGCGGCCCCTCCAAGGACCACATCCGCGCCCGTACGCTCATGCACGCCGACCCCGACGCGTGGGCACGCCTCATGGCCTGGGCCGCCGACATCTCCGGCGCCTTCCTGCGGGCGCAGGTGCTCGCGGGCACGAGCGCGGCGCAGCTGTTCGACTCCTGGGCCGGCTCTCTGTCCCTGCACGACTACGTGCAGCACGTCGCTCCCGCCTCCGCACGGGCCCTCTCGCACGTGCGGGACCTGACCTACGACGTGCCCGGCGCGCCTGCGGCCGGCGACGAGCCGCCCGCCGAGCCGGAGACCCGCAACGTTCCGATCGTCCACTTCGGCGTCGGCACGGGCGAGCTCCTCAAGGCCATGCACGATGTCGGCGCCGACACCGTGGGTGTCGACTACCGCATCCCGCTCGACGAGGCCAGCCGCCGCCTCGGCCACGTGGTGCCGGTGCAGGGGAACGTGGACCCGGCGATGCTCGACGCCCCGTGGGAGGTGCTGCAGACCCACGTGACGGACGTGCTCGAGCGCGGCCGGGACGCTCCCGCTCACGTCCTCAACCTTGGGCACGGCGTCCCGCCCGAGACCGACCCGACCGTCCTGACCCGGCTGGTCGAGTACGTGCACGGCTGGCGCCCCGAATGAGCGAGGACGCGCTCGGCGACGAGATCCGGCACGCGGTCGAGGCGCCCCCGACCCGCATCGTGGTGGTCGGCGGCGGCGTCGCCGGCCTGGTCGTCGCGCGCGAGTGCGCCCGTCCCGGATTCGAGGTGACGGTGCTGGAGGCCTCGGGTCGTGTGGGTGGGTCGGTCGCCCCGCTCGAGCTCGACGGGCTCACCCTCGACGCCGGCGCCGAGAGCTTCGCGACCCGCGGCGGACATGTCGCCGAACTGATCGATGCGCTCGGTCTCTCCGACGACGTCGTCCAGCCGAGTGCCGCCGGCGCGTGGGTGCGACACGGCAGCCGTTCCGTGCCGCTCCCCAAGGCGGGCCTCCTCGGCATCCCGAGCTCCCCGCTGGCGCGCGACGTCGTCGCTGCGATCGGCTGGGGCGGCGCACTCCGCGCCTATCTCGACCGTCTGAAGCCCGTGCTGAAGATCGGACAGGAGAAGCGGCTCGGCACACTCGTCCGCTCCCGGATGGGCTCGAAGGTGCTCGAGCTGCTGGTCGCCCCGGTCGTCACCGGCGTCTACTCCGCTGCGCCGGACGACCTCGACGTCGACGTGGTCGCACCCGGACTCAACGCCGCGCTCACCCGGCTCGGCTCGCTCTCCGGTGCTGTCGGCGAGTTGCGTTCCGCGGCCACGGCGGGCAGTGCGGTCGGCGGCATCCGCGGCGGCATGTGGCGGCTCCCGGCGGCGCTCGCCGCGGATGTCGCGTCGCGCGGCGGGACGATCCGCCTGCAGGCCCCGGTCACCGCGATCGAGTCGGGGGAGGCGCCGAGCGAGGAGGACCAGGCGGCGGAGGCCGTCGAAGCCGCTCTCGCGGGCGTCCTGGCCGACGAGCTCGGCCTCCCGGCGCCCTCCGTCACGGACCTCCCCGGCCTCCCGGCGCGCTGGAGTCTCCGCCTCGCCGACGGGGAGCGGATCGCCGCGGACGTCGTCGTCGTCGCCGCACCCGCCGATCCCGCGCTCGCCCTCCTCGCGACCGCCGACGACGCGCTCGCCGACCTCGCCGCGCTCGAATGGCCCGCCGCCTCCAGCGTCGAGCTGGTCACCCTCGTCCTGGCCGACGACCGCCTGGCCGCCGCGCCGCAAGGCACCGGCGTGCTGGTCGCCGACACCGCGGACGCCGACGTCACGGCGAAGGCGATGACCCACTCCAGTGCCAAGTGGGCGTGGGTCGCGGAGGCCTCAGGCCCCGGCCGGCACATCGTCCGACTGTCGTACGGGCGCGCAGGCCGACCGGCCGAATCCCGAGATCTGGACGACACCGCGCTGCGTGCCCTCGCCGTCGCGGACGCGGGCCGCCTGCTCAATATTCCTCTTCGGGAATCCGACCTCGTCGCATTCGCGCGCACCCCCTGGACGAACGCCCTGCCCTATGCAACAGTGGGGCAGCGGGACCGCATCCAGCGAGTCCGCGACGGAGTCGATGCCGTCGAGGGCCTCGAGGTCACCGGCTCCTGGCTGACCGGAACCGGGCTGGCCTCGGTCGTCCCGGATGCCCGCCGGGTCGCCGAGAAGGCACGGGGTCTACGCTGGAAGGCACTGACCGACAACCTGTAGACCGAGCAAAGGGGACCACATGCGCGGAAAGATTCTCTTCGTCACGGGGGCGGCCGTCGGCTACGTGCTCGGCACTCGTGCCGGCCGCAAGCGCTACGAGCAGATGAAGTCGGCGGCGACCAAGGTCTGGGAGTCGCCCGGTGTTCAGAAGCAGGTGCACGCTGTGGAGGACTTCATCGCCGAGAAGGTGGGCGAGATCCCCGAGACCGTCGTCGTGACCGTCAAGAAGTTCGTCGTCCGGGCGAACCAGCGGCGTCGCGAGGCGCGCGAGACCTACCCGTCGCCGGCCGCCGAGGCGGCTCTGCGGGCTGAACGGGACGCGTGAGCGCGTCCGTGCGAAGGGAGTGAGCGGAATGACCGATCAGGAACGTGCTCGGGCGAAATCGCTCGTCCAGCTGATCTCCGACCTGCCTCGACTGCTGATCGACCTGGTCAAGGCCGAGCTGGCGCACCTCAAGGCGGAGTTCGCCGCCAAGGCGAAGTATGCCGGGGTCGGCATAGGGCTGTTTGCCGTCGCGGCGGCCTTCCTCTTCTTCGCTCTCGGCGTGCTGGTGGCCGCCGCCATCCTCGGCCTCGCCGTCGTGCTCCCGGGGTGGGCGGCGGCCCTGATCGTGTTCGGTGCGCTGCTGATCCTCGCCGCGCTGCTGGTGCTGCTGGGCGTGGGATCGCTCAAGAAGATCCAGGGCGTCGCACCGCAGAAGACCATCGACAGCATCAAGGAAGACGCGGACGCTCTGAAGGGGCTGGGAAAGTATGACCACTGACCGCAGCGACGTCGATCGCGCTCGGGCCGAGCTGGCCGCGACCCTCGACGCCATCGAGTACAAGCTGAACGCTCCGAAGCGCGCCACCGAGCGTGTGAAGACGTTCGCGTCGGCGAGCCCGCTCGCCTTCGCCGGCGTGGTGGCCGGAGTGGCCGCCGCCGTCGGCGGCATCGTCTGGGGCATCGTCCGCCTCACCCGGCGCTGACGCCGGAGCTCGAACCGCGGGCATCGCGCCCGCGGTTCCGTCGTGCGTTTTGGCCTTCACAGGATTGAGAGGGAGACTGTGGGTATGAGTACCCCGGCTGCCGTTCCGGCAGAGTCGACCGCCCCCGAAGAATCCAGCGACACTCCGACCGGCTTCGCCCTCTGGGCGGTTCTCCGTCGGGACCCCGCACGCCCCGACGACCTCGACGGCACCGACGTGCCGAAGGCCGTCTCCGAGCTCGAAGGCGTGATCGATGACATCACGTTGCAGGGCGTCACCACCCGCGGCCTCTACGACGTCTCCGGCCTGCGCGCCGACGCCGACCTGATGATCTGGCTGCACGGACCCGACGCGGAGGGGCTGCAGTGGGCGCTCCGCCAGTTGCGCCGCACCCGGCTGCTGAAGGCGCTCCTCCCGACCTGGAACGCGATGGGGGTGCACCGCGACGCCGAGTTCAACAAGGCGCACGTGCCCGGCTTCCTCCGCGGCAAGGAGCCGAAGAGCTGGCTCTGCGTATACCCGTTCGTGCGCAGCTACGAGTGGTACCTGCTCCCCGACGAGGAGCGCGGCCGGATGCTCTCTGAGCACGGTCGCAAGGGCGCGGCGTTCCGCTCGGTGCTCGCGAACACCGTCGCATCGTTCGCCCTCGGCGACTACGAGTGGATCCTGCCGTTGGAGTCGGACGAGCTGGTCGACCTGGTCGATCTGATGCGCGACCTGCGCCAGACCGATGCCCGCATGCACGTGCGCGAAGAGGTCCCGTTCTTCACCGGTCGCCGGATCGAGCCGGCCGAGGTCGTGGAGGTGCTCCAGTGAGCGCAGAGCCCGGCGCGCGCGTCCTCGGCGCGACGCCCGCCGCCGCCGACGGCCCCGAGCATGTCACCGAGCCGGTCGCCTACGACGCGATCCTGCTCGCCGGCTTCGGCGGCCCGGAGGGGCAGGACGACGTCATCCCCTTCCTCCGCAACGTCACGCGCGGCCGCGGCATCCCCGAGGAGCGCTTGGAGGAGGTCGCGCACCACTACCGGCACTTCGGCGGCGTGAGCCCGATCAACGACCAGAACCGCGAGCTCAAGGCGGCGCTGGAGGCCGAGTTGGCCTCGCGCGGCATCGACCTGCCCGTGCTCTGGGGCAACCGCAACTGGGACCCGTACATCGAGGACGCGCTGAAGGAGGCGCAGGAGCAGGGCTTCACGAAGCTCATCGCCATCGCCACGAGCGCGTACTCCTCGTACTCCAGCTGCCGTCAGTACCGCGAGGACTTCGCGCGCGTCCTGGAGGAGACGGGCCTCGAGGGCACGATCCAGATCGACAAGGTGCGCCAGTTCTTCGACCACCCCGGCTTCGTCGAGCCCTTCATCGAGGGCGTGAGGAACGCGGTGACCGAGCTGCAGGAGAAGGTCCCGGGCATCGACCCGGCGACCGAGATCCGCATCCTGTACTCGACGCACTCCATCCCGTCGACCGATGCCGCCAAGTCGGGCCCGGCCGAGCGCGGATTCGGCGAGGGAGGCGCCTACGCCGCCCAGCATCTCGCCGTCGCGGAGGTCGTCTCGCAGGCCGCGACGGGCGGGGTCATCGGATGGGATCTGGTCTACCAGTCCCGTTCCGGCCCGCCGTCCATGCCGTGGCTCGAGCCCGACATCAACGACCGCATCGCCGAGCTCCCCGCGACCGGCGTGAAGGCCGTGATCATCGTCCCGCTCGGCTTCGTGAGCGACCACATGGAGGTCCTCTGGGATCTCGACAACGAGGCCATGGAGTCGAGCGAGGAGAACGGCCTGGTGGCCGTCCGCGTCCCCACTCCCGGCACGCATGCGAAGTACGTGAAGGGGCTCGTCGATCTGGTGCTGGAACGTCGCGACGGGGTCCCGGTCGACCAGCGTCCCGCGCTGACCTCGCTCGGCCCCTGGTACGACGTGTGCCGGCCGGGGTGCTGCGAGAACGTGCGTCTCGGCTTCAAGCCCGCCGCCGCGGGGCTCGCGCCGTGACCGGCGCCGTGCGCCGTGCCGATGGGCCGGCCGAGCGTCGCGAGGGAGTGCTGCGCGTGGGGACACGCGGCAGCGCGCTCGCCGTCGCGCAGACGACGGCGGTCGCCGAGGCGATCGCCCGCGCGACCGGTCTGGACGTGGAGCTGATCACGGTCACGACGCACGGCGACACCTCGCGCGAGTCGCTCTCGGAGCTGGGCGGCACGGGAGTCTTCGCCACGGCGCTGCGGGAGGCCCTGCTCGCCGACGAGTGCGACCTGCTGGTGCACTCGCTCAAGGACCTGCCCACCGCGGCCGCACCGGGGCTCGTGATCGGAGCGGTGCCGAAGCGCGCCGATGCCCGCGACACGCTCTGCGCCCGCGACGCCCTCACCTTCGAGGCCCTGCCGGAGGGTGCCCGTGTCGGTACCGGTTCGCCGCGGCGGATCGCGCAGCTGGCGTCGGCGCGCCCGGACCTCGAGGTCGTGGACATCCGCGGCAACGTGGACACCCGCCTGGGCCGTGTCGCCGAGGGCGACCTCGACGCCGTGGTGCTCGCGGCCGCCGGTCTCGGTCGGCTGGGGCGCCTGGACGCGGTCACCGACTACTTCTCGCTCTCCCAGATGCCGACCGCGCCCGGACAGGGCGCGCTGGCGCTGGAGGTGCGAGCCGGCGACGAGAAGGGCCGCGGGCCGATCGCCCGGGCACTCCACGCCGTCGACCACGTCACCAGCCATGCCGTCGTCACTGCGGAACGCGCAGTGCTCGCCGGACTGCAGGCAGGGTGCGCCGCGCCGATCGGTGCGACCGCCCTCGTCGACGACGGCCTGCTGTTCCTCACCGCCTCGGTCTACCGCCCGGACGGCTCGGAACGGATCACCGCATCCCACGCCGCGACCCCCGAGTCCCTGAGTGCCGGTCATCTCGACGAGGCCGCGCGGGACGTCGGGGAGCGGGTGGTCTCCGAACTGCTCGGCGCGGGGGCCGCCGGCCTGGCCCCCCTGGGGAGTGTCCGATGACCCAGCCACCCACCGCACCGAAACCGCTCGCCGGCTGGCGCGTCCTCGTGCCGCGCGGCGGTCCCTGGGGCGATTCGGTCGCGGCGGACCTGCGCGCCAAGGGCGCCTCGCCGGTCGTCGCCGCGATGATCAACTTCGCGCCGACCGCAGACGCGCCCGCGCTGGAGCGCGCGCTGGAGCGCCTCACGGCGGGCGAGTTCGACTGGATGACGGTCACGAGCGCGACCACCGTCGATGTGCTGAGCGCTCAGCGTGTGGTCGTGCCGTCCACGACGCGCGTCGCCGCGGTCGGCGAGACGACGGCCGCCGCACTCGTGGCCGCCGGGTACAAGGTCGACCTCGTGCCCGCCGAGGACAATTCCGCGCGCGGACTGCTCGAGGAGTGGGAGGCCGCCACCCAGGGCGTCGTACCGTTGAAGATCCTCACCCTCCGCTCCGAGATCGCGAAGCCTCTGCTGACCGAGGGGCTGCGCCGCATCGGCCACGACGTCGAATCGGTGGTCGCGTACCGGACCGTCGGGGTCTCCGTGCCCGAGGACGTCGTCCGCGATGTCCGCGACGGTCTCGTCCAGGCCATCCTCGTGACCAGCGGCTCGGTCGCGGAACAGGTCCAGCTGCAGCTCGGCCCGGTTCCGGAGTCGACCCTCGTCGCCGCGATCGGTCCGCAGACCGCGCGTGACGCCCGATCCTTCGGCTTGCGCGTGGACGTCATCGCCGCCGAGCGCACGGCCCTCTCCCTCATCGACGCGGTCGCCGACGTCGCACGGTCCCGCGCCTCCTGACCCCCTCCCGGCGTCGGCCAGGGCGGGCGCACAGCCGCACGGGCGTAGGGTGGTGAGAGTGAGTGAGCTGCATCCTGTCATCCGCCCTCGACGCCTCCGGCAGAGCGCGGCGCTCCGCCGCCTGACCGCGGAGACACGACTCCACCCGGCCGAGCTGATCCTGCCGATGTTCGTGCGCGAGGGCGTCGGCGAGCCCGTGCCCATCGGGTCGATGCCCGGCGTGCAGCAGCACTCGATCGATTCTCTGAAGCGCGCGGCCGTCGCGGCCGCGGAGGCGGGGGTCGGCGGCGTGATGCTCTTCGGCGTGCCCGAGACGCGGGACGCCGTCGGCAGCTCCGCGACCGACCCGGAGGGCATCCTCAACGTCGCCACCCGCGCCCTCGCGGCCGAGGTCGGCGACGCGCTCGTGGTGCAGACCGACCTCTGCCTGGACGAGTTCACCGACCACGGCCACTGCGGCGTGCTCGACGCCGCCGGCCACGTCGACAACGACGCAACGCTCGAGCGCTACCGCGACATGGCCCTCGCCCAGGCCGAGGCCGGTTCTCAGCTGCTCGGCCTCTCCGGCATGATGGACGGCCAGGTCGCCGCCGTGCGCGACGCGCTCGATGCCGCCGGCCGACACGACGTGGTGCTGCTCGCCTACGCCGCGAAGTACGCCTCCGCGTTTTACGGGCCGTTCCGCGAGGCCGTCGACTCGCAGCTCTCCGGCGACCGCCGCGCCTACCAGCAGGATCCGGCCAACCGTCGCGAGGGTCTGCGCGAGGCACGGCTCGACCTCGACGAGGGCGCCGACATCCTGATGGTCAAGCCGGCGCTGAGCTATCTCGATGTGCTCAGCGATGTGGCCTCGATCAGCGACGTCCCCGTCTGGGCTTACCAGGTGTCGGGGGAGTACGCGATGGTGGAGGCGGCGGCCGCACACGGGTGGATCGACCGCCGTCGGATCGTCGAGGAGACGCTGATCGGCGCGCGCCGGGCCGGAGCCGATGCCGTCATGACCTATTGGGCGACCGAGGCGGCGGGGTGGCTGCGATGAGCGATCTGGCAGGCCTGGCCGACGGTGCCGCGCTCGGCGACGTGAACCTCGCCCAGTTCGAGCGCGCCCAGCGCGTGATCCCGGGCGGGGTCAACTCCCCGGTGCGCGCCTTCCGCTCCGTGGGGGGCACGCCCCGGTTCATGGTGTCGGCGTGGGGACCGTACATCACCGACGCGCAGGGTCGCGGATACGTCGACCTGGTCGCCTCGTGGGGACCCGCCATCCTGGGTCACGCCCACCCGGCCGTCGTCGCGGCCGTGCAGGAGGCCGCCGCGAAGGGGCTCTCCTTCGGTGCGTCCACCCCGGCCGAGACCGAGCTCGCGGAGGCGGTGCTCGGACGCGTCCCGTTCCTCGAGAAGCTGCGCCTGGTCTCGACCGGCACCGAGGCGACCATGACGGCCATCCGGCTGGCCCGTGGGTTCACGGGTCGCCCGCTGCTGATCAAGTTCGCGGGGCACTATCACGGCCACTCCGACGGTCTGCTGGCCGAGGCCGGCTCCGGTCTCGCGACGCTCGCACTCCCCGGCTCGGCCGGCGTGACCGAGGCCACCGCGGCCCAGACCCTGGTGCTGCCGTACAACGACCTCGACGCGGTCCGGGCGGCCTTCGAGGCGAATGGTCCCGACATCGCCGCGGTCATCACCGAGGCGGCCGCGGCCAACATGGGCGTCGTCCCGCCGGATGCCGGGTTCAACGCGGCCCTCGCCGATCTCGCGCACGAGTTCGGCGCCCTGCTCATCCTCGACGAGGTGCTCACCGGTTTCCGGGTGAGCGAGGCCGGCTTCTGGGGCCTCGACCGCGGCTACACGCCCGATCTGGTCACCTTCGGCAAGGTCATCGGCGGGGGGATGCCTCTGGCGGCCCTCGGCGGCCGTGCCGAGCTGATGGACTTCCTCGCGCCGACCGGCCCGGTCTACCAGGCGGGCACCCTCTCCGGGAACCCCGTCGCCGTCGCGGCGGGGCTCGCGACGCTCGCGCACGCCGACGAGGCGGTCTACGACCGGCTCGACATCGTCGCGGAGTCCGTCTCCGGCGCGGTCTCCGACGCCCTCGCCGCGGAGGGCGTCGCCCACCGCGTGCAGCGGGCGGGCAACCTGTTCAGCTTCGTCTTCGGTGACTTCGCCACGGCCCCGCGCACCTACGCCGAGGTGCAGACGCAGGAGGCGTTCCGCTACCGCGCGTTCTTCCACGCCATGCTCGACGCGGGCGTCTCGCTGCCGCCGAGCGTCTTCGAGGCGTGGTTCGTGACCGCCGCCCATGACGACGCCGCTGTCGGGCGCATCCTGGACGCGCTGCCCGGTGCCGCGCGTGCTGCGGCCTCCGCGACCGCGAACGCCTGAGGGTCCGGGTCGGACGCTGAGGGTCCGGCCTCAGTCGTCCGAAGCCGAGCGGACGGGCGACAGCGTCTGGACGAAGCTGTAGGTGGCCGTCGCCGGCCAGCCCTCGGCGTCGAGCAGGGCGTAGATGTCGTAGATCCCACCGCCGGATGCGCTGCGCCGGAGGGTGCGTGGAGGCACGTCCGAGGGTGCGCGCTCGGTGACCGTGCGCGGCGGCTCGCCCTCACGCAGAAGGCGGGCGCGGAAGGTGGTGGTGCGGGTCACCCGACCACCTTCTCACACCCGCCCGCTGCCTAGGCTTGGCCGTGCGACGCTCTCGACCGGCGCGACAGCGAGTCGATGATGACCGCGAGCAGCAGCACGGCGCCGGTGATCATGAAGCGGTACGACGAGTCGAGGTTCATCAGCGTCAGGCCGTTCGAGATCGACTGGATCACCAGGATGCCGAGCAGGGCCGACCAGGCGGAGCCACGGCCGCCGAAGAGGCTCGTGCCGCCGATGACCGCGGCCGCGATCGCGTTCAGGTTGGTGTCGGTTCCGCCGGACGACGCGCTGACCGAGGCCAGCCGCGCCGCCGCGAGCAGACCGCCGACGGCCGCGAACGTCGAGCAGAGGATGAACACGCTGATGAAGACCCGGTTCACCTTGATGCCGGCGCGGCGGGCCGCTTCGACCGAGCCGCCGACCGCGAAGACCGAACGACCCCACTTGGTGCGGGTGAGGAAGTAGTTCATCACGATCACCAGCACGACGAAGAAGAGGAACATCGCTCCCGTGCCACGATCCGTCGAGAGGTACCAGACGGCGATGCAGAGTCCGACGAGCAGCAGCGCCGCCTTCAGGGCGACCGCCGCCGTCGAGCCTTCCGAGAGGCCGGCGTTCCGGCGGCGGACGTTGCGGCGCCAATCGGAGAGGAACATCCCGCCGGCCGCGACCACCGCAAGGGCGTACGCCGCCCATGGCGGGAGGAAGGTCTGCTGCGCGAACGAGACGATCCACGAGTCGTAGGGGATGTTGATCGAGCTGTTCGGTCCGAGGATCCACAACTGCACGCCGAGGAAGCCGAGCAGACCGGCCAGCGTGATGACGAAGCTGGGCACCCCGAAGCGCGTGAAGAGCAGACCGTAGAGGTAGCCGATCACCGCTCCGGCGAGGATCGCTACGATCACGGTCGCCCAGAGCGGCCAGTGCAGCTGGGTGAAGCCGACCCCGAGGATGGCGGCGGAGACGCCGCTCACCGACCCGACCGAGAGGTCGATCTGGCCGAGCAGCAGCACCAGCACGATGCCGATCGAGATGGTGCCGATCGCCGCGCACTGCAGTGTCAGGTTCACCAGGTTGTTGGCGCTCAGGAAGTTGGGGTTCAGCACCTGGAAGACGACCCAGATGACGACGAGGCCGATGACGACCGGGAGCGAGCCGAGGTCGCCGCCGCGCACCCGGCGGCCGAAGCCGCGCAGCGCACCGCCGAGACCCGCCTCGCGGATGAGGCGCTCGTCCTGCAGGTCGGCCGCGACCTCGGCGGGGGTCTCCGCTGTTGCCTTGCTCATGCGTCGGCCTTCCCTTCGCTGATGCCCGCCTCGCCGGCGCGGCCGGCCCGACGGCTCACGACGTTGTCCGTCGCACCGGTGATGGCGGAGATGATCTCCTCGTAGCTGACGTCCGGCACGCGGAAGTCACCGTTGTTGCGGCCGAGGCGCAGCACCGCGACCCGGTCGGCGACCGCCTGGACGTCGGCCATGTTGTGGCTGATGAGCAGCACTCCGAGCCCGCGCTCACGCAGCCGCTCGATCAGGTTGAGCACCTCGGCCGTCTGCGCCACCCCGAGGGCGGCGGTGGGCTCGTCGAGGATGACGACGCGGGGGTCGCCGATCAGCGACCGGGCGATCGCGACCGTCTGCCGCTGACCTCCGGAGAGCGAGGCGACAGCGATCCGGACGGAGGGGATGCGCGCCGAGAGCTGCCGCAGCAGGCTCCACGACCGCTTCTCCATCTCCTCCTCGTCGAGGGTGCCGTGGGTGATCTCACGGCCAAGGAAGAGGTTCGAGACGACGTCGAGGTTGTCGCAGAGGGCGAGGTCCTGGAAGACCGTCGCGATGCCCAGCTCGCGCGAGGCGGCGGGCGACGGGATGCTGACGTCCTGGCCGTCGAACGTGATCGTCCCGGAGTCCTGCGGGTGCACGCCCGCGAGGATCTTGACGAGTGTGGATTTGCCGGCGCCGTTGTCGCCTACGAGGGCGACCACCTCACCGGGATAGACATCGAGGCTGATGTCGGTGAGCGCCTGCACGGCGCCGAAGCCTTTCGAGACGCCGCTCAGCGAGAGCACGGGCCGACGCTCGGTCCGCTCCTCCTCGGCGATCGCGGATTCCATGGTCACGGCGTTCTCTCCTTCGAGGTGAGCTGGGTGGTTCGGGTCCATCGTAGGGCGGGTGCACACGGCCCTCCAGGTGCGATGATCCGCATCTGGAGGGCCGTGCTGCCAGGTGTTACTTGATTCCGTACTTGTCGCACGCCGCCTTGTAGTCCGCGGTGCAGATCTTCGCAGCGGAGTCCGCTCCGTAGAACTCGTCCTTGACGACCGTGCTCTCGATGTTGTCGGTCGTGACCGCGACCGGCTTCAGGAGGAACGACGCGATCTTCGCGCCGCCGGCAGTGTCGACGCTCGTGTCACCGGCCGGCTTCTGGGCCTTGGTGAGCGCGATGACGAGCTCGGCCGCCTTCTCCGCCTCCGGCTGGATGGCCTTGTAGACCGTCATGTACTGATCGCCGGCGAGGATGCGCTGGATGCCCGCGAGCTCGGCGTCCTGCCCGGTGACCGGCGGGATCGGCGAGACGTTGGCCGCCTTGAGTGCGGCGATCGCGCCGCCGCCCGTGCCGTCATTGGCCGCGTAGATGGCCTTGATTTGGCTGCCGAACTGCGTGATCTGACCGGACACCCAGTTCTGGGCCTGTGCCGGGTCCCATCCTGGTGTGTCGTACTCGGCGAGCACTTTGTAGCCGCTCGTGTCGATCACGCTGTGCGCGCCCTTCTTGAACAGGGTCGCGTTGTTGTCGGTGGGCGAGCCGTTGACCATCAGGATGCCGCTGCCGGCGGGGACGCCGTCCTTCTTGAGCTTGTCGACCAGGGCCGTGGCCTGCAGCTTGCCGACCTCTTCGTTGTCGAACGAGATGTAGTAGTCGACGTCCTTGCTGTTGATCAGGCGGTCGTAGGAGATGACCGGGACGTTCTTGGCCTTCGCCTCGCCGACGATGGAGGCCGCGGCCTCGCCGTCGAACGGGTCGAGGACGAGCACCTTGACGCCCTGGGTCAGCATGGACTCCGCCTGCTGCTGCTGCTTGCTGGCGTCGCCGTCGGCGTTCGCGTAGAGCACCTTGCAGCCGGAGCAGAGGTCCTTGATCTTGGCTTCGAAGAAGGGCTTGTCCGCCGCCTCGTAGCGGGCGGTGACGGAGTCGGGGAGGAGAAGGCCGATCTGGGCCTTGGAGGCGTCCGCCGTGGAGGTGCTTCCACTGCCGGAGCCGTTCGAACAGGCTGTGAGACTGAGTGCTGCGAGGAGGACCGCGGATGCTGCGATCATTCCCCTCTTGGTGGCGATCTTCATTGAAAAACCTCCGGTTCGAGCCCGCCATCCTTGGCGGCTGGGTTGAGTGTGTCAGGTGCGCGTCTTGGCGTCAATACTTGAAGTCAACGCATTCGATAACGGTTGGTCACGTTTGGGGGGTGACGGGGGACAGCGCGCGGAGCGGGCTCAGTTGGCTGTGCTCTGCGGGGTCAGCGAGACCCGGTCGACCGCGTAGGCGACCGCCCCGAGGGTGGCCGCGCGCGTCCCGAGCTGGCCTTGCACGATGTCGGGCATCAGGTCCTCGCCGACGATGATGGAGCGCTCGACCGCGTGCCGCATCGGGCCGAGCAGCAGCTCGCCCGCGCGGGCCAGCTCACCGCCCACCACGACGCGCTCCGGGTCGAGCAGGTTGCAGAGATTCGCCGTGGCGACGCCGATGTGCTTGCCGGCGTCCGCGATCGCGCGGATGCAGCGCGCATCCCCGGCCATGGCCTGCAGCACCACGTCGCCGAGCTTGAGGCTGCCGAGATGGTCGCGCAGCTCGTCCAGGATGGCCGGGCCGCCGGCGATGGCCTCCAGGCAGCCGCGGTTGCCGCAGCGGCAGAGGGGGCCGTTCTCCCGGATGGTCGTGTGGCCGAACTCGCCGGCGACGCCGTTGTTGCCGCGGAAGAGCCCGCCGTTCAGCAGCAGGCCGGCACCGATCCCGTCCCCGATGTCCAGCGTGATCGAGTTGCGCTTGCCGCGTCCGGCGCCGAAGCGCGACTCGGCCAGGGCGGTCAGATTGGCGGCGTTGTCGACGAACACGGGGCGTTTCACCCGGCGCTCCATGGCCTCGGCGACCACCACGCCGTCCCAGCCGCGCATGATGCCGCTGCGGGCGATCGTCCCGCTCGCGCGGTCGAGGGGCGCGGGGAGGGCGATGCCGATCGCGAGCACCTCGTCGCGCGACGCCTCCACCGAGTCGAGCATGTCGCTCAGCAGCATCGAGACCTTGTCGAGCTCGTTGTCCGCGCGGTGGTCGCGTGCCAGCGGCATGTGGTTCTCGGCGACGACGGTGTGCGCGACATCGGCCAGCGCCACACGCAGATGACGGGTGGAGAAGTGCACGCCGACCACGAGGCCGAGCGCGTGCGCCAGCGTGACGTGCTGGGCCCGGCGGCCGCTGCGGATGCTCTGCGTGGTGTGCAGCACACCGGAGGTCGACAGCTCCTTCACGATGTTGGACACCGTCGCGGGGGAGAGGCCGGTGGCACCGGCGAGCTCGACCTGGGTCAGGCCGCCGTGCTTCTTGATGGCATCGACGATTCGAGCTCGGTTGGCTTCACGAAGTGAAGTCTGCGAGCCCGGAGTCCGTCTCTGGGTTGCCACGACGAGAAGGATACATGCCGCATCGGTGCTCGGACCTCCGAGGCACAACCCAAGGGTTATGGCTTTGTGAGGTTCGGCACTGCCGCACGCTCCGAGGGCTTGGCAGGATAGAGACATGGCCGATCTGTACGTGCACCCCGACCGCCTGGAGATCCATCTCACGCGGGCCGAGAAGGTGCTCGCGCTCAAACGCGACGGCCTGGTCATCCCGCGCGACAGCATCCGCTCGGTCGCCATCACCGAGGACCCGTGGATCTGGATCCGCGGCATCCGCGCGCCTGGTGCGGCGGTGCCGCTCACGCTGTCTGTCGGCACGTGGAAGTTCCACGGTGGGCAGGACTTCCTCGTCATCAAGGGCAAGCAGCGGGCCGCCGTCGTGATCGACCTCGATGGCGAGGAGTACTCCCGGGTGATCGTCTCCACGCCGCACGCCGCCAAGCTCGTCGAAGCGCTGAGAGTGGATGTCGCGGAACTCCCCGCCGAGGGCGAGATCATCGAGTAGTCGCGGCCGGAGAGGCGGGCGCGCTGCTCAGCCGGCCTGCGCGACGACGAACAGCACCAGACCGATCAGCGGCGGGATGCCCTGGACCAGGGCCGCGGACGGCTTCCGGCCTCCGACGGTGAGTTGCACGACCGCCGCGAGGACCATGCAGGTGCAGGTGAAGAACATCAGGCCGAAGCCGACGTGCCGCAGAGTGGTCCAGTAGAGCACCATGCCCACCACCGCCCCCGCCGCGAAGAAGAGGTTGTAGAAGCCCTGCGTGTAGGCGATCGGCCGGCTCGTGTCGGCATCGCGCTGCGACGCGACGCCGTAGCGCCGCCAGACCGAGGGCGATGACCACGCCATCGTCTGCGACGCGAAGATCCCCAGATGCACGACGGCGGCGAGTGCGACGAAGACGGACGCGACGATGGCCATGCCGGGAGGATACGCTGCGGAGGCATGGAAGCGCTTCAGGCGGACTGCGTGATCTCGGGAGGCGGACCGGCCGGCGTCATGCTCGGCGTCCTCCTCGCCCGCAACGGACTGGAGGTCGTGGTGCTGGAGAAGCACGCGGACTTCTTCAGGGACTTCCGCGGCGACACCATCCACCCCTCCACGATCGGCGTGCTCGGCGAACTCGGTCTGCGCGAGCGGTTCCTCGGTCTGCCGCACACGAGCGTGCGCACGCTGGACGCCGTCGTGAGCGGCACCCGCCTGCACCCGGTCGACTTCTCCCGGCTCGGTCCGCCCGACGACTTCCTCGTGCTCGCGCCGCAGTGGGACTTCCTGTCCTTCCTCGCCGGCGAAGGCGCACGGTATCCGGGATTCCGGCTGCTGATGGAGACGACCGCGACCGGGCTGACCTGGTGGGACGGCGCCGTGACCGGCGTGCGTGCCGCCGGGCCCGACGGAGAGCTCGAGATCGCGGCGGCGCTCACCGTCGCGGCGGATGGGCGCGACTCGATGCTGCGCGGCGCGGCCGGACTGCGCCCGCGCCGCTTCGGCGTGCCGATCGACGTGCTGTGGTTCCGGCTCCCGAAGCCGGCGGAGGCCCCACCCAGCACGCTCGCCTACCTGCGTCACGGATCGATGGTGATCACGATCGACCGCGGCGACTACTACCAGACGGGGCTCGTCATCGCGAAGGGCGGGATCGACCAGCTGAAGGCGGGCGGCCTGTCCGCCTTCCGCGACGCAGTCGCGGCCGCGGCGCCCTTCCTTCGCGAACCGTTGGCGACGATCGACGACTGGGAGCAGATCAAACTGCTCAGCGTGCAGATCGACCGGCTCGACCGCTGGTACCGTCGCGGGTTCCTCGCGATCGGCGACGCCGCCCATGCGATGTCGCCGGCGTTCGGCGTCGGCGTGAACTACGCCGTGCAGGATGCGGTGGCCGCGGCGAACGCCCTCGTGGCCCCGCTGCGCGCCGGGCCGGTCGACCTCGGCGTGCTCGACGGCATCCAGCGGCGGCGGCTCCCACCCGTGGCCGCCATGCAGCGCATCCAGCTCGCCGCCCACCGGGGCATCGCACGCCCGGGCGGACCGGAGGGCCTCCCCGACCCTCTGCCGCCGGCGATCCGCACCGCGCTCGCCGCTGCGATGCCGCTGGTGCAGCGGGCGACGGCGCGGTTCATCGGTCGCGGGCTCCGGCCGGAGTCGGTCGCGCCCGAACTGCGCTGACGTCCCGGCCGCGCACGGACGACTCGATGCGGCGGCGTCAGCAGCGCGACATCAGGACAGCAGCATCAGGATGAAGCCGATGAGCGGCAGCGCGCCCTGGGTGATCGCGGCCCGCCAGTAGCCCTTGCCGGTGGTGAGCAGCACCACCGACGCGGCGAACATGCAGGCCATGGTGAAGAGGATGAGGGCCAGGCCGGCGGGGTGCAGACCGACGCCGTAGAGGATGAGCCCGACGACCGCACCGATCGCCAGGAAGAGGTTGTAGAAGCCCTGGTTGTAGGCCATCGGCTTGGTGGTGTCGGCCGCCGCCTGGTCGGCCACGCCGAACCGCTTCCAGACGGACGGGCGCCCCCAGGCCACGCTCTCCATGAAGAAGATCGCGACGTGCAGGGCGGCGGCGAGGGTGACCACGACGGTGGCGAGGACGATCATGCCGCCAGCATACGGGCGGGCCCAGCGGTTGCGCGCTCAGGCGCGCACGTCGACCACCGTGCGTCCGCGCAGCCGTCCGGCCAGGATCTCCTCCGCGGCGGGCACGGCCGCGGCGAGCGGGATGACGCTCGTCATGGCGGCGAGCGCCTCCTCGTCGAGATCCGTGGCGAGTCGTCGCCAGGCAGCCTCGCGCAGGGCGGCCGGAGCCTCCACCGAGTTGATGCCGACCAGGGTCACGCCGCGCAGGATGAACGGGAGCACGGTCCCCGGCAGGTCGGGCCCCTGGGCGAGACCGCACGCGGTCACGGTGCCGCCGTACCGGGTCTGCGCCAGGGCGTTAACGAGGGTGTGGCTGCCCACGGCGTCCACCACCCCGGCCCAGCGCTGGCTCTGCAGGGGCCGTCCCGGATCGCCGAGCTCGGCCCGATCGATGATCGCCGTCGCCCCGAGGTCGGTCAGGTAGCCGGCGAGCTCGTCCACACGTCCGGTCGAGGCCGTCACCGGATAGCCGAGACCCGACAGCACCGCGACGGCGACGGAGCCGACCCCGCCCGCCGCTCCGGTCACGAGCACACTGCTCCCGCTCTCGCGCACCTCCACCGGGTCGACGCCGTGACGCTCGAGGGCCAGTACCGAGAGCATCGCGGTGAAGCCGGCGGTGCCGATCGCCGCCGCCTGCGCCGACGAGATCGCGGCGGGGACGCGCACCAGGGCGTCGCCGCGCACCCGGGCCCGTTCGGCCAGGCCACCGTGGTGGGACTCGCCGATCCCGTCGCCGTTGAGCACGACGCGGTCGCCGGCCCGCCAGCGCGGATCGGCGCTCGACTCGACGGTGCCGACCAGGTCGATGCCCGGGATGAGGGGCGAGGTCCGCGCCACCCCAGGCCGTCCGCCGATGGCCAGCCCGTCCTTGTAGTTGAGCCCCGAGTATTCGACCGCGACGGTCACGTCGCCCGGCAGGAGGAAGGCGTCGGTGACCCGCCGCACCTCCGCCGTGTGGGCGGTGATCCTGCCGCCCTCGATCTCCTGCTCGATCACGATCGCCCGGAAGTCGCTCATGTCTGCAGCCTACGCGGGGCCCCGGGCGGTCGTCAGTTCAGCGTGCGGGTGCCGTCCGGCAGCGCCCCTCCGGCGTAGAGCGCCTGCGCCGCGTCCTGCAACGCGGTCAGGGCGACGCGCTGCGTCCACGGGCCGTACGAGACCCGGGCGACGCCGAGCTCCTGCAGCCGGGCGGGAGAGAGGGAACCGGGGACCGCGATGACGCTGAGCGTGCGCTCGCCCAGGCCGCCGACCAGCGCGGCCACCGTCGCCTCGTCGAGCAGCCCGGGCACGAAGACGCTCGTCGCTCCGGCGTCGAGGAAGGCCCCTCCGCGGCGGACGGCCTCCTCGGTCTTCTGCGCGACCGACGGCAGAGTGTCGCGGAGGAAGACGTCGGTGCGCGCATTGAGGGCGAACGGCACCCCCTCCGCCTCGGCCGCCCGCACCGCGTCCCGTACAAGGGCCACCGCGTCCTCGAACGGACGCATCCGGTCCTCCAGGTTGGCGCCGACGACTCCCACGCCGATCGCTCGGCGGATCGTCTCGCCGGCGTCACCGTACCCGCCCTCGAGGTCGGCGCTCACCGGCAGGTCCGTCGCCGCGACGATCCGGCCCACCATGTCGAGCATGAGGTCGAGCGGGATCTTCTCGCCGTCGTCGTATCCGAGCGTGGCGGCGATGGAGTGGCTGGCGGTCGCGAGGGCGCGGGTCTCGGGCAGAGCGGCGATCGCGGTCGCGCTGATCGCGTCCCAGACATTGACGACCTGCAGCAGTTCGGGGGCGTGGTGGAGGCGGCGCAGCTCGGAGCCGCGTTCGGTGATGGTGGCCATGCCGCCACCCTACGACCACGTGCGCGTGCCCTCTAGGATGGCCCCATGACCCAGCCGGAGGCTCCCAGCGCGGCGCCGAACGACGCTCCGGGGGCCGGGCGCAAGACCCGGTCGGCGACCGCCCGGCGGTTCTCGGTCAATGCGGTCGTCGACTACGCGTTCTTCCTGTTCGGGGGCGTCGCCGCGGTCTGGCTGGCCTGGCTCGTGCTCACCGAGAGCTTCGGGTGGGGATGGTTCCTCGTCCTGTTCTTCATCCTGTTCTGGCTCGTCCTCGCCTATCTGGTGCTGCCGAGACTGCACCGGATCCTGACCCAGATCTACGTTCCCGACTACTTCATCGGCCGGGCCCGCACCAGCGATGGACTGCTCGGCGACCCGGTCAACCTCGCGCTGCTCGGGTCGGAGGAGCAGCTCGACGACGCGATGCGCGCCGCCGGCTGGACCCGCGCCGACGACGTCACCCTGGCCTCCAGCCGCCGCATCGTGACCTCGACGCTCCTGCGCCGCAGCTACGACGAAGCGCCGGTCAGCCCGCTGTTCCTGTTCGGCCACCAGCAGGACGTCGCCTATCAGCAGGAGGTGCTCGGCAACCCGGCCAAGAGGCATCATGTGCGGTTCTGGAAATGCCCGGAGGGCTGGCTCCTGCCGGGCGGGCACCAGGTCGACTGGCTCGCGGCCGGCACCTTCGACAAGTCCGTCGGCTTCTCGCTGTTCACCCTGCAGATCACGCACAAGATCGACGCGAACACCGACATCGAGCGGGACCACATCGTCTCCACACTGCTGACGGCCGACATCGGGGTGGAGGTCGAGGTCATCCGCGACTTCTCCAGCGGCTACCACTCGCGCAACGGGGGAGGCGACAGCATCGAGACCGATGGCGACCTGCCTGTGGTCGATCTGGGACGCGTCCCCGTCGACGCCGAGGCCGAGCGCGTGGTGCAGCAGGCGGAAGCACGCCGCATCGCCCTCGCCGAGCGTCGACCGATCCCGACGGCGCTCGGCTTCCTGCTCATGCTGCTGCGGGTCGGGGCGGGTGCGCTCTTCGTCGCCCTCACGGTGCTGAGCTGGCGGGAGTGGGTGGGGTCGCTCTTCGACGCCGGTGATCTGGAGGGGGTGACCCGCCATCAGGCGGACGTCGTCTTCGGGGTTCTGCTCGGGATCTTCGCCGCCGGCCTCGTCTTCTACTTCCTCCTCGCGCTCCTCGTCCTCTTCGGCAGCAATTGGGCCCGGATCGCGTCCATGTCGTACAGCGCCGCGCTCATCGTGTTCGCGGCCATCGACTTCTTCAACGGCGGCCCGCAGATCACGCTGCGCAACAACCTCCTCGGCCTGCCGCTCGACATCCTGGTCGTACTGGCCCTGTCGTCCCAGAGGTCCCGGCTCTGGGCTCGCCGTCCCAGGGGCTCGCGCCGCGCCGGGGGCGCAGAAGCGACGGCCCACGCCCTCGCCGCGGCCCGGGCGCCCGCGGACGACACGACGCTGCGCTAGCGCGGCCGCATCGCGGCCCGGCGCCGGCGGAACGGCCGTCGTCACATGAGCGGCTTCTTGCCACCGGGACCGGACGACTTGAGCGCCGCCTCCTCCGCGTCGAGGAAGGCGAGGACCGAGCGCACGGCCGGCTCCTGGTAGCGGCCTTCGGCGCGGGCGGTCAGCACAGCCTGCCGCTCCGCGACGATCATGGTGCGGCGCAGGTGCCGGTACTCGAGCGGGGTGTCCTCGCTCTCGTCGGCGGAAGGGTTCTCCAGGGCGTCGGAGAGGAAAACGGCATTGATCCGCAACCGCTCGATCACGCGCTGGTCCTCGTTGCCGGTGACCTGGGTCTCCAGGTGCTCCAGTCCGGCCGTCTGCGCTTCGGCGAGCAGCCGCTGCATCTCGCTCGCCTCCTGCGCGAAGTCGGGCGACGGCAGATGCAGGCGACGGATGATCCACGGCAGTGCCAGACCCTCGAGCAGGGTGGCGACCACGACCACGAACGCCAGGAACTGCAGGAACTCGCGGTGCGGGGTCTCCGTGGGCAGCAGGAACACCGCGGCCAGCGTGACCACGCCGCGGATCCCGGCGAACGACACGGCGATGCCCGTCGGCCACGACCAGCCGCGCTCCCGCAGGCGCCGAGGGCCGTACTTGTACAGCGCCGTCGTGCCGACCATCCACGCGAACCGGGCGAGGAACAGTGCCAGCAGCACCACGACGCTGATGATCACCGTCTCCCACACGGTGATGCCCGAGCGGAACGCGCCGCTCAGGATGCTCGACAGCTCCAGCCCGATGAACAGGAAGACGGCGTTCTCCAGCAGGAACTGGATGGTGCGCCAGTTGATCGTCTCGGCGATGCGGGCCTCGGCCGTCTGGATGGTCGGCGACCGGTAGCCGAGGTAGAGGCCGGCGACGACGACCGAGAGGATGCCGGAGCCGTGCAGGAACTGCGAGGGGATGAATGCGAGGTACGGAGTGATCAGCCCGAGCGACGTGTCCAGCACGGGGGAGCGCAGTTGCTTGCGGATGAGCGAGAGCACCCAGCCGACCGCGAGACCGACGCCGATGCCGACCACGACGGCCAGCCCGAACTCGCCCGCGATCGCCCACGGGTTGATCACGCTCACGATCGCGGCGATGCTCGCGTTCAGGGCGACCAGCGCGGTCGCGTCGTTGAGCAGGCTCTCGCCCTCCAGCACCGTCACGAGTCGGCGGGGGAGGTGTCCGCGACCCGCGATCGCGGTCACCGCCACCGTGTCCGTGGGGGCGACCACCGCCCCGAACGCGAACGCGGCGGCGAGTGTGATCGCCGGGACGATCAGCCAGGTCGCGAACCCGACGACGATCACGGTGAAGGCCACGAGTCCGACCGAGAGCAGCAGGATGCCGTCGCGGCGGGCCCGCACATCCACGATGGAGGTCTGGATCGCCGCCGCGAACAGCAGGGGCGGCAGCAGGCCGTAGAGCACGACCTCGGGCTCCAGCGCGATCTGGGGGACGCCCGGGATGAACGACGCGATGGCGCCGACGACCACCAGCACCACCGGAGCGGACCAGCCGACACGGCGCGACAGCCCCGTGACGGTGACCGTGACGAGGACGAACGACACGATCCAGACGATGGCTGCTACCGGATCCATGGTGTTCATGATGGCCGCAACGCGAAGCGGCCAGCAATGGTTCCCACCGGTCGGGGAGGACGCGTTCGCCGTCAGCGAGGGGGAGAGGCGTGCGCTTCGCAGCGCAGCATGTCGCACCTCTCGCAGACCACCAGCTGCTCGCGGCACGACGGATCCGCGCAGTTCCGCATCCGGCTGGTCGCCGCACCGCAGGCCGCGCACCGGCCGAGGACGGCGGGATCCGGGCCGAACGACACCGACCCCCGTCCGTCGAAGACGTACAGCGACCCCTCCCAGAGCCCGGCGTCGCCGAACGCCTCGCCATACCGGACGATGCCGCCGTCGAGCTGGTAGACCTCCTGGAACCCGCGGGACTTCATCAACCCCGAGAGCACCTCGCACCGGATGCCGCCGGTGCAGTAGGTGACGACCGGCTTGTCCTTGAGGTGGTCGTACCTCCCGCTCTCCAGCTCGGCGACGAACTCGCGGGTGTTCGACACCTCCGGCACGACCGCATCGCGGAACCGTCCGATCTCGGCCTCGAACCGATTGCGCCCGTCGAAGAAGACCACGTCGTCGCGTTCGTCGACCAGTCGCTGCACGTCCTCAGGGGCGAGGCGCTCGCCGCCGCCGACGACACCGGAGCCATCGACCCGCAGCTCGTCCGGAGCCCCGAAGGAGACGATCTCGTCGCGCACGCGCACCGAGAGCCGGGGGAAGTCACGGCTGAGACCGTCCTCGTCCAGACCGGAGCCTTCGCTCCACTTCGCGTCGAGCCCGTGGAACCCCGGATACTCGCGGGTCGACCGCAGATACCGCTTCACGGCATCGAGCTCCCCGCCGACCGTGCCGTTGATGCCGTCCTTCGAGATCAGGATGCGTCCGCGCAGTCCCAGCGACGCGCACAGGTCGCGCTGCCACAGCCGGATGGCCTCCGGATCGGGCAGCGGAGTGAACGCGTAGTAGAGCAGGATCTTGGGGACGGGCACCTGTCGATGGTAGGCGACGCGGGCGAGACGGGGCCCGGAGGGCAGCGGGCCACGCGCCCGAAGCTGCGAACGCCGGAAGTTTCGTTCGCCAAGTGTTCAGCCAGCTCAGGCATGGTGGGAGTAGCCTCCAGGCGCGCAGTACGGCAGAAAGGCGGTTCCGTGCGAACCATCGTCATCATCCCCACCTACAACGAGCGGGAGAACGTCGGCCCGATCGTGGGTCGGGTGCGCGCGTCCGTGCCTGTCGCCGAGGTGCTCGTGGTCGACGACAACTCGCCGGACGGCACCGGGGAGATCGCTGATGCGCTCGCCGCCACCGACGCGAACGTGCACGTGCTGCACCGCGCGGGCAAGGACGGTCTCGGAGCCGCCTACCGCGAGGGGATGCGCTGGGCGCTCGACGCCGGCTACGACCGGATCGTCGAGATGGACGCCGACGGCTCGCACCGTCCGGAGGAGCTCCCGCGACTGCTCGACGCCCTGGACGGGGACGGGCGCGGTGCCGATCTCGTGCTCGGCTCCCGTTGGGTGCCCGGCGGTGGCGTGGTCAACTGGCCGGCCCGGCGCCGCCTGCTCTCCCGCGGCGGCAGCGCGTACTCCCGGATCGCCCTCGGGGTCCCGGCGCGCGACGTGACCGGCGGCTATCGCGCCTTCACCGCCGACGCACTCCGCCGCATCCACTTCGCCGATGTCGAGAGCCAGGGCTACTGCTTCCAGATCGACATGCTCCGTCGTGCCTACCGTGCCGGCCTGACCGTCGCGGAGGTGCCGATCACCTTCGTGGAGCGCGAGCACGGCGCGTCGAAGATGACCGGCGGGATCGTCGCCGAGGCGATGCTGCGGGTCACCGGGTGGGGCATCACCGGACTCCCGTCCCGCTTCCGCCGCCGACCGGTGCCCGCCGCCGTCTCCGAATCCGCTCAACGCGTCTGAGCCGGGCGCCGCCCGAGCGTAGGTTACGGGTATGACCTCGAACGATCCCCTGGAGCGCTTCGGCGCCGTTCCCCTCTTCACGCTGATCAGTGACGACATCGCCGACGGACGGCCGCTCGCGCGGGAGCAGTGGGGCGCCGGCGGTGGCGGCGGAGACGTCTCCCCGCAGCTGGCCTGGAGCGGCTTCCCCGCCGAGACCCGGAGCTTCGCGGTGACCATCCACGACCCGGACGCACCGACCGGCTCCGGCTTCTGGCACTGGGCGGTGTTCAACATCCCGGCCGAGGTGACAGCGCTCGCCGCGGGCGCCGGGGCGGAGGGCGGCGCGGGATTGCCGCAGGGAGCCGCCATGCTCTCGAACGAGCTGCGCTCGAAGAGCTTCACCGGGGCGGGTCCGCCGCCCGGGACGGGGACGCACCACTACCACGTGGTCGTGCACGCGCTGGATGTCGACCGGCTGGACCTCGACCCCGAGTCGACCCCCGCGGTTCTGGGCTTCAACGCGCACTTCCACACGCTCGCGCGCGCCGTGCTCACCCCGGTCGCGACCGCCGGCGACATCTGACCGGGGCGCGTCGCCCGAGCCGCCCGGGGCCACGGGTGCGGCCGGTCAGCTCTTGCTTCCGGTGAGAGCCAGGATCCCCCCGAGTCCGATCATCATCACGCCTCCGGTGGCACCCAGTCGCTCGACCCGCTTCGGTGACCGCGCGAACCACAGCCGCGCGCTCCCCGCGGCGAGCGCCCAGATGCTGTCGCAGATCAGCGCGAGCACGAGGAACACCACGCCCAGCGCGAACAGCTGGATCGGGATGCCGCCGGCCTGGGGATCGACGAACTGCGGTAGCACGGCGACGAAGAACACGAGCGATTTCGGGTTGGTCAGACCGACCACGAAGCCCTCGCCCAGGATCCGCCAGGCCGACCGCGCCGCTGCCGACTCGTGGGTGACCGCCGTGCGGCGCCGGTGGCGGATCGCCTGGACGCCCAGGTAGACGAGATAGGCGGCGCCCGCGAACTTGATGATTGCGAAGACGACGGCGGACTGCGCGACGAGCGCACCGATTCCCACGGCCACGGCGATCACGAGCGGCAGCATCCCGAGCGCGTTGCCGAGCACGCTGAGCAGGCCGCCCGCACGGCCGAGCGCGAGAGACCGGCCGATGACGAACAGCACACTCGGCCCCGGGATGACGATCAGCGCCACAGCGGCGAGCGCGAACGCCAGGAGGGAGGGGGCGGGCACCATGAGCAGAGCGTAGCGAGGTAGGTTCGATACGTGAAGATCCACAACGTCCGTGTGCACCGCAGCGAAGAGAACCTCGCCCGACAGGACCAGCTCGCCTGGAAGATCGCCGAGGTCGCCGCCGATCCGGTGGAGGTCGACACCGAGGTCGCCGACATGGTGATCAACCGCGTCATCGACAACGCCGCCGTCGCCGTCGCCTCCCTCACCCGCCGCCCGGTCGTCTCGGCGCGGTCGCAGGCGCTCGCCCACCCGCTGCCGGCTCGCCAGCTGGAGGAGCTGGCGGCGTCAGCGGACCGGCCGCAGGACGGCGCCACCGTCTTCGGCGAGCAGGAGGCCGTCCGCGTGTCGCCCGAGTGGGCCGCGTGGGCCAACGGTGTCGCGGTGCGCGAGCTGGACTACCACGACACCTTCCTGTCGGCGGAGTACTCGCACCCCGGCGACAACATCCCGCCGATCACGGCGGTGGCCCAGCATGCCGCACGCGCCTTCGGTCTCACCGGCCACGACCTCGTGCGCGGGATCGCCACCGGCTACGAGATCCAGATCGACCTCGCGAAGGCGATCAGCCTGCACGCCCACAAGATCGACCATGTCGCCCATCTCGGCCCGTCGGCCGCGGCCGGCATCGGAACCCTGTTGCGACTGCCGACGGAGGTCGTCTTCCAGGCGATCGGGCAGGCCCTGCACACCACGACGGCCACACGGCAGTCCCGCAAGGGTGAGATCTCGAGCTGGAAGGCGCACGCCCCCGCCTTCGCAGGCAAGATGGCGGTCGAGGCGATCGACCGGGCGATGCGGGGCGAGACCAGCCCGACCCCGATCTACGAGGGCGAGGACGGCGTCATCGCCTGGCTGCTCGACGGGCCGTCCGCGTCGTACGACGTGCCGTTGCCGGCGGCGGGAGAGGCCAAGCGCGCCATCCTCGACTCCTACACGAAGGAGCACTCGGCCGAGTACCAGGCACAGGCCTGGATCGACCTCGCCCGCAAGTTGCACCGCGAGCATCCCGAGGCCGCCGACCCGTCGCGGGTGGAGTCGATCCTCATCCACACGTCGCACCACACCCACTACGTGATCGGCTCGGGTGCGAACGACCCGCAGAAGTACGATCCTTCGGCGTCGCGGGAGACGCTGGACCACAGCATCCCGTACATCTTCACCGTCGCCCTGCAGGACGGCGGGTGGCACCACGTGGAGTCCTATCTCCCGTCGCGTGCCGCTCGTCCCGACACGGTCGCGCTCTGGGGCAAGGTCACCACCACGGAGGACCCGGAGTGGACGCGTCGCTACCACTCGACCGATCCGGCGGAGAAGGCGTTCGGCGGCCGGGTGGAGATCCACCTCGCCGACGGCCGCGTGATCACCGATGAGATCGCTGTCGCCGACGCCCACCCGCTCGGGGCTCGGCCCTTCGTCCGCGCCGATTACGTGGCGAAGTTCCGCACCCTCGCGACCGACGTGCTGGAGCCGGCCGAGATCGAGCGCTTCCTGAGCGTCGCCGAACGACTGCCGGAGCTGTCGGCCGCCGAGCTCGGCGGGCTCACCATCACCGCCGCTCCGGGGGTGCTCGCCTCCGTCCCGGCCCCGAAGGGACTCTTCTGATGTTGTACTCCACCGTTCCCGCGCACGAGAAGCGTGCGGCGTTCCGCGCCCGACTTGCGTCCGGGGAACTCGTGCGGATGCCCGGAGCCTTCAACCCGCTCAGCGCCCGCCTCATCGAGCGCAAGGGCTTCGAGGGCGTGTACATCTCGGGCGCCGTGCTCTCGGCCGATCTCGGCCTGCCGGACATCGGCCTCACGACGCTCACCGAGGTCGCGGGCCGGTCCGCTCAGATCACGCGGATGACCGACCTCCCCGCCCTTGTCGATGCCGACACCGGCTTCGGCGAGCCGATGAACGTGGCGCGCACCGTCCAGTCCCTCGAGGACGCCGGGGTGGCCGGGCTGCACATCGAGGACCAGGTCAACCCCAAGCGCTGCGGCCACCTCGACGGCAAGCAGGTGGTGGACGAGAGCACGGCGCTCAAGCGCATCCGTGCGGCCGTGGACGCCCGCCGCGACCCCAACCTGCTGATCATGGCGCGCACCGACATCCGGGCCGTGGACGGTCTGGATGCGGCGCTCGACCGGGCGAAGGCCCTGGTCGACGCGGGCGCCGACGCCATCTTCCCCGAGGCGATGGCCGACCTGTCCGAGTTCGAGGCCGTGCGGCGGGCCATCGACGTGCCGATGCTCGCCAACATGACCGAGTTCGGCAAGAGCGACCTGTTCACGGTGGACCAGTTGCGGGACGTCGGGGTGAACATCGTGATCTGGCCGGTGTCGCTGCTCCGCCTCGCGATGGGCGCCGCCGAGCGTGGTCTCGACCAGCTCGTCGCGGGCGGCTCCCTCGAACCGCTCCTCGGGTCGATGCAGCATCGCGCCGACCTCTACGACCTGATTGACTACGAGGGCTACAACACGTTCGATTCGTCGGTCTTCACCTTCGACGTGCGTCGGTAGCGCCCCACCCGCTTGGCAGCTGTAGCGAAGGAGCTCGAATGACCGATCCGCAGATCCACAAGGGCCTCGCCGGTGTCGTGGTGGACACCACGACCATCTCGTCCGTGAACCCGGAGACGAACTCGCTGCTCTATCGCGGCTATCCCGTCCAGGAGCTCGCCGCTCAGTGCTCGTTCGAGGAGGTCGCGTACCTGCTCTGGAACGGCGAGCTCCCCACCGCCGAACAGCGCGAGGAGTTCGAGGCCCGGGAGCGCTCGCTGCGTCGGCTCGACGACCGCACCCGTCGTGCGCTCGACGACATCCCCGCCTCGGCCCACCCGATGGACGCGCTGCGCACCGCGGTCAGCCAGCTCGGAGGGCTGGACGACACCCTCCAGCAGACGGACGGCGTCCTCGATCCCGAGCTGAACGCCGGACGTGCGCTCTACCTGCTGGCCCAGCTGCCCACCATCGTCGCCTACATCCAGCGCCGCCGGCGCGGCCTCGAGCCCGTGGAGCCGCGCGAGGATCTCGACTACTCGCGCAACTTCCTCTGGCTCACGTTCGGGGAGGTGCCGGACGACGTGGTCGTCGACGCATTCCGGGTCTCGCTGGTGTTGTACGCGGAGCACTCGTTCAACGCGTCGACCTTCACGGCCCGGGTGATCGCCTCGACGCTGTCCGATGTCTACTCCGCCGTCACCGGTGCGATCGGCGCCCTCAAGGGCCCGCTGCACGGTGGCGCGAACGAGGCCGTCATGCACGCCTTCGACGAGATCGGCACCGCCGACCGCGCCGAGGAGTGGCTCGACGCGGCTCTCGCCGAGAAGCGCAAGATCATGGGCTTCGGCCACCGGGTCTACAAGAATGGCGACTCGCGCGTGCCGACGATGAAGGCGGCTCTGGAGTCGCTGGTCGAGCACTATGACCGCCCGGAGGTGCTCGAGCTGTACAACGCCCTCGAGTCCACCATGGTCGAGCGCAAGAACATCAAGCCCAACCTCGACTACCCGTCCGGCCCCGCATACAACCTGATGGGCTTCGACACCGACACCTTCACTCCGCTGTTCGCCGCCGCGCGCCTCACCGGCTGGACCGCCCACGTCTTCGAGCAGTATGCGGCCAATTCCCTGATCCGCCCGCTCTCCCAGTACACGGGTCCCGAGGAGCGCCACCTGGCGGGTTGACCCTACCGCCGCGGCGGGGCCGGCTCGACCGTTCCGTCGTGTCGGCGCTGCCGGCCGATGCAGGTCAGCGCCAGAGCAGCAGCGCGTCTCCCTGCCCGCCTCCGCCGCACAGCGCGACCGCCGCTCGCCCCGACCCGCGGCGGGCGAGTTCGTGCGCGGCGTGCCCGGCGAGCCGTGCCCCCGAGGCGCCGATCGGGTGCCCCAAAGCGATGGCGCCGCCGTGGATGTTCACGGTCGCGTCGTCGACGCCGAGATCGGCCATCGACTGAAGGGCGACGGCCGCGAACGCCTCGTTGATCTCGATGAGGTCGAGGTCGTCGGCCGTCCATCCGGCTCGGGCGAGGGCCGCCTCGATGGCGTGGGACGGCTGCGAGTGCAGCGAGTTGTCCGGCCCTGCGACCTGGCCGCTGGCACCGACGACGGCGAGCCACTCGAGCCCGAGCCGCTCGGCGTTGGCCCGGCTCGTCAGCACGAGCGCGGCCGCACCGTCGCTCAGTGGGGACGAGTTGCCGGCCGTCAGGGTGCCGCCCTCGGCGAAGCTGGGGGACAGTCGGGCGAGTGTCTCGGTGGAGGAGTCCGGGCGGACGCCCTCGTCGTCGGCGACGACCACTGGCTCGCCCTTCCGCTGCGGGATGCGGACCGGCGCGATCTCGGCGTCGAAGATCCCGGCGGCTGCGGCCGCCCCGGCCCGCTGGTGCGACCCGGCGGAGAACGCATCCTGTGCCTCGCGGGTGAGGCCGAGCCGCTCCGTGTACCGCTCGGTCGAAGCGCCCATGGAGATCCCGTCGAAGGCATCCGTCAACCCGTCGTGCGCCGCGGAGTCGAGCGCCGGGATGGACCCGTATGTCCATCCCATACGTGATCCGGGCAGGAGGTGCGGTGCATTGGTCATGGACTCCTGGCCGCCCGCCACGACCACCGTCGCCTCGCCCGCCCGGATCAGCCGGGCCGCGTCGATGACCGCGGCGAGGCCGGAGAGGCACACCTTGTTGATCGTGGTCGCCGGCACGTCCCAACCGATCCCGGCGGCGATGGCCGTCTGCCGCGCGGGGTTCTGGCCGGCGCCCGCCTGGAGCACCTGCCCGAAGATCACCGCGTCCACCGCGGCGGCGTCGATGCCGGAGCGCTCCAGCGCCTGCGCGAGCGCCGCAGACCCGAGCTGCACCGCGCTCTGCGAGGCGAGCGCTCCCTTGATCTTGCCGAACGGGGTTCGGGCGGCGGACAGGATGACGACGTCGTCCGGGCTGGCCATGTGCTGCTCCTTCGTTGCGTGATGACTCCATTGTGTCTCCACGGCGCACGAAGGCCACGGGGTCCGCTGAATCCGTGGACAGATCGTTCATCCACAGCTCTGGGGAGAGATTTCGTCGCGTTGTCCACAGCGTGGGTCGAGCAGGCACTTATCCACAGATTGTGACCGGCGACCCCGGGGGCCCGAGCGGTTTCCTACCGTGAAGGCATGTCCCACGAAGCGTCAGACGAGGAGGAGTCCCTTGCGAGCATTCCCGTGCACGATCGGCCGAGGGAACGGATGCGTCGGCTCGGCGTCGGCGCGCTCACGGACGACGAGGTGCTCGCGCTCGTGCTCGGCTCGGGCCAGTCCGGCAAGAGCGTGCGGGCACTCGCCCGATCGATCCTGCGCCGCACCGGCGGGTTCCCGGGTCTGGCGACCATGGACTTCGCCCGCCTGGAGACCCTTGCCGGCGTCGGGCCTGCCACCGCGGGTCGCCTGGTCGCCATCATCGAGATCTGGCGGCGGGCCGGGGCATCATCGGCCTGGACCCGGTTGGTCGACGACAAGGCGGTCGCCGACATCGTCCGGCCGGAGCTTCTGCATCGCGACAGCGAGAGATTCGTGGTTGTGGTCGCGGACCGGGCCGCGCGGCCGCTCGAGCTCGTCCTGCTGCACGACGGCGGCGTGGACGAGGCGCGCATCCAACCCGCCGACGTGCTGCAGTCCGTCCTCACGCGTGGGGGGAGGTCGTTCGCCGTCGCGCACAACCATCCGTCGGGCGTCACCGATGCGTCGGTCGCCGACCTTGTCCTCACCCGACGGTTGGATCAGGCCGCGGCGACGATCGGCCTGCGCTTCCTCGGGCACATCCTGGTCGCGGGCGATCGCTGGGCGGCGATCGGTGCGACCGGTGGCGGCTCTACGGGGTCAGGCGGGTCGGTCCACGGAAGAGATAAGTCGTCTCGCGCAGGTTCGAGAGGTGCAGCATGAGCATCAGCACACGGGCGAGGCCCATGCCGAACCCGCCGTGCGGCGGGACGCCGTACCGGAAGAAGGCCAGCACGTCCTCGAGCTCCTCGACGGACAGGCCCTTCTCCCGCGCCTGCTTCTCGATGACGTCCACGCGGTGCTCGCGCTGGGCGCCCGTCGAGATCTCGACGCCGTTGAAGATGAGGTCGTAGCTCTTGGTGATCGTCTCGTCGTCCGCGTGACGCATGTGGTAGTACGGCCGGATGGTCGAGGCGTAGTCGGTCAGGAAGACGAACTCGTGGCCGTAGGTCTCCTTGACGTACGCCGAGATCTGGCGCTCACCCTCCGGGTCCATGTCATCGTCGTCGCGAGGCACCTCGTAGCCGCGCTCGGCGACGATCCGCTTCGCCTCCGCGAGCGGGATGCGCGGGAACGGCGTGGCCGGAACCGTGACCTCGACGCCGAACAGCGCCTCGATCTCCGCGCCGTGCTTCTCCTTGACCGCCGTGAACCCGGCGACGAGGAGCTCCTCGTGCACCTTCATGACGTCCTCATGGCTGTCGATCCAGCTCAGCTCGGTGTCGATGCTGGTGAACTCCGTCGCGTGGCGGCTGGTGAAGCTGGGGTCGGCGCGGAACGCCGGGCCGATCTCGAACACGCGGCCGAAGCCGGCGGCCTGGGCCATCTGCTTGAAGATCTGGGGGCTCTGCGCGAGGTACGCGGTGGTCTCGAAGTAGTCCAGCTCGAACAGCTCGGCGCGCGACTCGGACGCCGACGCCATGAGCTTCGGCGTGTGGATCTCGACGAAGTCGTTCTCCACCCAGTACTGACGGAGGGCGTGCTCGAACGTCGTCTGCACCCGGAAGATGAGGTTGTTCTTCGGCTCGCGCAGGTCGAGGAAGCGCCAGTCCATCCGCTTGTCGATGCCGCTGTCGGCCGCGATCGGTGTCTCGGGGATGGCGACCGTCTCGACCGTGAGTGTGCTCAGCTTGATCTCGATGCCGCCGAGCTTGACGCGCTCATCGTGCTTGAGCTCGCCGGTGGCCCGCACGAAGCTTCCCTGAGAAAGACCGGAGATCGTGATGGCGGGCTCGTCGGCGACGATCGTGCCGTCCTCGGCGACGGTGCGCGGGTTGACCAGCTGCACCGCCCCGGACTCATCGCGCAGCACGACGAACTGCACCTTCTTCTGGTCCCGGACGGTCTCCACCCATCCGGCGACGCTGACGGGTCCGTCCGAGTGGGCGGCGAGGTCCTTGATCAAAACGCGTGCGGTCACGATCAGCAAGCCTACCGCCCGCGCTTACCGCCCGGAGGAGGGCCGCGAGGGGCTCCCGTGCCCGCGCTCAGTGAATTCAGGGGAAACGCCTCCGTAGACTGGGGTCGTGGTAGCAAGCCAGGTTCATCTCGTCCGCCATGGCGAGGTGTTCAATCCCGACGGCATCCTGTACGGCAGGCTGCCGGGCTTCGGCCTCTCCAGACTCGGGCACCGGATGGCTCAGGCCGCGGCCGACGAGATCGTCGCCCGTGGCCGCTCCGTGTCGTCGGTGCGCGTCTCCCCGCTGCAGCGCACGCGCGAATCGGCTGCGCCGATCCTGGCCGCGCTCGGCCTCGAGCCCGAGATCGACGACCGGATCATCGAACCCACCAACCACTTCGAGGGCACTGTGATGAAGCGCGCCCTCGCCAAGCCTCGCAACTGGCCGTTCCTGGTGAACCCGTTCCGGCCGAGCTGGGGCGAGGCCTACACGAGCATCGAGAAGCGCATGCTCGCCGCGATCGACGACGCCTTCGACTCCGTCGAGGACGGCGACGTCGTCCTGGTCAGCCACCAACTCCCGATCTGGGTCTCGCACCTCTCGGTCGCCGGCGAGCGTTTCTGGCACGATCCGCGGTCCCGGCGGTGTGCGTTGTCGAGCATCACGACGTTCGAGCGCACGACCGAGCCCGCAGCGTCGCCCGCGGACCGGACTCCCGATCCCTCCGAGCCCGGCACGGCGCCCTCGCCGGCCACGCCCGTCCTCCGTCTCGTCGAGGTCGGGTACGTCGAGCCCGCAGCCGAGCTCCTCGCCTCGGCGACCGATGTGGGAGCCGTGTGATGCGCACCCTGAACACCCGCCCGTCCCAGCGCCGCGCTCATCGCCGGCTCGCCCTGGCGCTTCCGGCGGCCGCCGCCGCGGTGGCGCTGCTGCTGAGCGGCTGCACCTCCGACGACAGCCTGGCGAAGCAGTACCGCTCCGGCAGCGGCCAGAACTACATCGCCGGCGACGGCACCGTCAGCGAGTTCGCGGCCGGCAATCGCGGCGAGCCGGTCAGCTTCCAGGGCACGCTCGCCGACGGTTCGCCCGTCTCGTCCAAGGACTACGCCGGGGACGTCCTCGTCGTGAACTTCTGGTACGCGGGCTGCCCGCCGTGCCGGGTGGAGGCCCCGGACCTGGAGGCGCTCTACCAGAAGTACAAGGCCGAGGGCGTCGGCTTCCTGGGCGTCAACCTCTACGACACCGCGAGCACGGCCGCCAGCTTCGACAAGGACAAGGGCGTCACCTATCCCTCCGTGCTCGACCGCGACACCGGGTCGGTCCTCCTGGCGTTCAGCAAGACCGTCCCGCCGAAGGCGACGCCGACCACGCTGGTGATCGACAAGAAGGGCCGCGTCTCCGCGCGCATCCTGGGTGCCATCCCCGACCGCAGCATCCTGGACTCCCTGATCTCCGACGCCGTGGCCGAGAACTGACGTGGGCGGCGTAGGACAGATCGTCTTCAGCGGCCAGCTCCTGGTGGCGCTCCCGATCGCGCTGCTCGCGGGGCTCGTCTCCTTCGCTTCGCCGTGCGTCCTCCCGCTCGTGCCGGGCTACCTCGCCTACGTCGGCGGCATCAGCGACCCGGGTGCCAAGCGGGACCGCTCGCGGGTGCTCACCGGGGTCGCCCTGTTCATCCTCGGGTTCGCGATCGTGTTCGTCGCCTACGGCGCGGCCTTCGGGGCCCTCGGGCTCTGGCTCGTGCGCTGGCAGGAGACGGTCATCCAGATCCTCGGCGTCCTCGTCATCGTGATGGGGCTGGTGTTCATCGGGCAGTTCTCCTTCCTGCAGCGCACGATCAAGCCGGGCTGGCGCCCGGCGACCGGCCTCATCGGAGCCCCCTTGCTCGGGATCGTCTTCGGCCTCGGTTGGACTCCCTGCATCGGGCCGACGCTGGCGGCGATCAGCGCGCTGAGCGTGGGCACCGGCTCGCCGTGGCGCGGCGCGCTCCTCGGCCTGTTCTACTGCGTCGGCCTCGGCATCCCGTTCCTCCTCGTCGCGCTCGGCTTCGACTGGGTCGCCGGATCCGTCGCCTTCGTGAAGCGTCACATCCGTACCATCAACATCATCGGCGGCGTGCTGCTGGTGATCATCGGCATCCTCATGGCAACCGGCCTGTGGAGCGCGATCATGTCCCAGTTCTTGGCGGTGATCCAAGGTTTTGAGCCGGCCCTCTGACCACATCGACTCCGCGCCCCCGCACGTGGACCCCGACGTCGTCCAGCCGAAGCTGGGCCCGATCGGGTGGCTGCGCTGGTTCTGGCGCCAGCTCACGAGCATGCGCACGGCACTGTTCCTGCTGCTGCTGCTGGCGATCGCGGCCGTTCCCGGTTCCCTGGTCCCGCAGCGCAGCTCCGACCCGAACGGCGTCACGCAGTACTTCACGGACAACCCGCAGCTCGCGCCCGTGCTCGACAAGCTGCAGTTCTTCGACGTCTACACGTCGGCGTGGTTCTCCGCGATCTACCTGCTGCTGTTCGCGTCGCTCATCGGTTGCATCATCCCGCGCACCAAGCACCACTTCCAGGCCATGCGCGCGAAGCCGCCCAAGACGCCGGTGCGCCTCACCCGGATGGCCGGCTTCCAGGCCGGCATCCTCCCGGCCGGCCTCCGCGCCGACGCCCCGGAGCCGATCGCCACTGCGCAGGACATCCTTCGCCGGGCGCACTACCGCACGGCGATCTATGAGGACGCGCGATCGGTGTCCGTCTCGGCCGAACGCGGCTACCTGCGCGAGACGGGGAACCTCGTCTTCCACATCGCGCTGCTCGGCGTCCTGGTCGCGATCGGCGTCGGGGGCGGCTTCGGCTACACCGGTCAGAAGGTCGTCGTCGAGGGGCAGAGCTTCGTGAACAGCCTGCCCTCCTACAACTCGTTCAATCCGGGACGGTTCTTCAGCGACGCCGCACTCGAGCCGTTCTCGATCCGGGTGGACAAGCTCGATGTCTCATACGAGACGAAGAACCAGAATGCGGTCGGAACGCCGCTCGACTACACGGCGCATGTCTCCACGATCGGCCCGGGCGACGCGAGCCAGAGCACGACCATCAAGGTGAATGAGCCGCTGGCGATCGGTGGCACCAACGTCTACCTTCTCGGCAACGGCTACGCCCCGACGATCACGGTGCGCGATCCGAAGGGCGACGTCGTCTTCACCGACTCCGTCCCGTTCCTGCCCCAGGACGCCCGGCTCACCTCGCTCGGGTTCATCAAGGTGCCGGACGGGCTCGCGGAGCAGCTCGGGATGATCGGCTTCTTCTATCCGACGGTCGGCGACAGCCAGACCGCGAGCGGTGCCCTGACCTCCACGTTCCCGGGACTGAACGATCCACTCCTGAGCCTGAACGTCTACGTCGGCGACCTGGGGGTCGACAGCGGAGTGCCCCAGTCCGTCTACAGTCTGAACACCGACAAGCTGAAGCAGCTCGCCGGACCACCGACCAAGGCGAAGGCGCTCCAGCTGCGCCCCGGCGAGGCCGTCGAGCTACCGAACGGCCTCGGGACGATCTCCCTCGACGGTGTCAAGCGCTACGCCTCGCTCGACGTCCATCACGATCCTGCCCAAGGATGGGTGCTCGCTTTCGCCGTGCTCATCTTCGCCGGCCTGCTCACCGCGCTCTTCGTCCCTCGGAGACGCATCTGGGTGAAAGCCGTCGAGAACAGTGACGGTTCGCTCACCCTGGAGTACGCTGGCCTCGCCCGTGGTGAGGACCCCAACCTGATCGCCGCCGTCTCGGCCGTCGCCGAAGAGCATGCGGCCTCCCTCACCCGTCAACGGAAGAATTAGGCTGTCATCGTGACCGAGACCCTGTCCCAGCTGTCCACCGTGTTCATCTACGTGGCCATGGGGGTCTACGCCGCAGCGTTCATCGCGTTCGCACTCGACCTCGCCCGTCGAGGCGCGCGCGTGACGGCGGTCGAGGCCGCGTCCGTGCCGAGCGCCGTCGCGCGGAGGTCGGCGGTTCCGGCGCAGGTGGGGGCCTCCCGGACGATCACCGCCGACACCGGCGGACCGTCGCCGGACGACGCCCCGCCGAGCTCCGCGCTGGGGCGCCTGTCTTCGCGGATCAGCACGCGCATCGAAGACGACGTCATGAACGGCTCCGTCTCGTCGGCGTCCATCCGCTGGGCGTTCACGCTCACGATCATCGGCTTCGCGTTCCATCTGGTGGCCACGGTGCTGCGCGGTATCGCTGCGGCCCGAGTCCCGTGGGCCAACATGTGGGAGTTCTCGATGACGGGGACCCTCGTCATCATCGGTGTCTTCCTGGTCGCCAACCTCAAGTGGGACATCAAGTACCTGGGGACCTTCATCGTCGGGCTGGTCCTGGTGCTGCAGGGGATCGCGCTGCTGCGGTACTACGTTCCGGTGGTTCCGCTCCAGCCCGCCCTGCAGTCGTACTGGCTGGTCATCCACATCATCGTCGCCGTCCTCGGCACGGCATTCTTCGCACTGGGCTTCGCCTTGTCCGGTCTGCAGCTGCTGCAGTACCGGCGCGAGCGTCAGATCGCCGAGTCCCGTCCGCAGCAGTTCCGCTTCCTGGGCACACTGCCCAGTTCGGTCGCGCTCGAGAACCTCGCCTACCGGATCAACATCGTCGGCTTCATCGCGTGGACCTTCACGCTGATCGCCGGAGCCATCTGGGCCGAGAAGGCGTGGGGGCGTTACTGGGGTTGGGACACGAAGGAAGTCTGGACCTTCATCATCTGGGTGATCTACGCCGGCTACATCCACGCCCGAGCTACGCGCGGATGGCGCGGATCCCGTTCGGCCTGGCTCGCGATCATCGGGTTCGCGGCGGTGCTGTTCAACTTCGGCGTCGTGAACGTGTTCTTCAAAGGACTGCACGCGTACTCGGGTCTGTGATCCCGGGCCGTCACGCACTCCTCGTGAGCGCCGGTTGGAATCCTCGTCGGATTCCGGCCGGCGCTTTCTGCATTCCTGGCGGCGGCCATCCCCGCCGGCGGCCATCCCGCCGGCGCAGGGGCGCAACACCGGGGGCGACGACGGCGGCTCGGGGAAAAACCGCGTGATTCCGCGGAAGTCAAGCGCGACACGCCCGGGATGAACGCGAGATTTGCGCGGTTCTGGGGACCTGCGTAAAGTACTTACTTGTCACCCCAAAGGTGCGGGAGAGCGGAAGAGCTTCCCGGCCTCAAGAGGGACCAAATCCTGAGCTTAGCGGCAAATCTGAACTTGTAAGAGTTCCTTTGTTGCGCTTAGGATTAACACCCCACTCACTGAGCAGGTCTAACCGGTTCGGTTCGTGCAAATCGGATGTATCCCACGATGGATGAACGAAAGAGCGCGAAACGGCCGACTTGACAAACTGACTGAGAGTGGTAAGGTAGAGAAGTTGCCTCACAGAGCAGCCCGAGAGGGTGAAAGGTGAGAGCGTCCGATCCTTGAGAACTCAACAGCGTGCACAATGTCAAATGCCAAACAACCTCGGCATTGACTTGAAAGACTCCGGTCTGATGGTCGATGCGAGATTCCTTTGGATTAGAAACAGAATGTCAGTAGATATTCGAAACTAGTCAAGACAAACTCGCAGTGCTTGGACACATTTCCTGTCCAGCCTGCACTATGTTTCCAGTCGCTTGCGACTTGGAGCAAAACATTTTACGGAGAGTTTGATCCTGGCTCAGGACGAACGCTGGCGGCGTGCTTAACACATGCAAGTCGAACGATGAACCAGGAGCTTGCTCTTGGGGATTAGTGGCGAACGGGTGAGTAACACGTGAGTAACCTGCCCTTGACTCTGGGATAACCTCCGGAAACGGAAGCTAATACCGGATACGACCCGCGGAGGCATCTCCAGCGGGTGGAAAGAACTTCGGTCAAGGATGGACTCGCGGCCTATCAGGTAGTTGGTGAGGTAAAGGCTCACCAAGCCTACGACGGGTAGCCGGCCTGAGAGGGTGACCGGCCACACTGGGACTGAGACACGGCCCAGACTCCTACGGGAGGCAGCAGTGGGGAATATTGCACAATGGGCGCAAGCCTGATGCAGCAACGCCGCGTGAGGGACGACGGCCTTCGGGTTGTAAACCTCTTTTAGTAGGGAAGAAGCGAAAGTGACGGTACCTGCAGAAAAAGCACCGGCTAACTACGTGCCAGCAGCCGCGGTAATACGTAGGGTGCGAGCGTTGTCCGGAATTATTGGGCGTAAAGAGCTCGTAGGCGGTCTGTCGCGTCTGCTGTGAAAACCCGAGGCTCAACCTCGGGCCTGCAGTGGGTACGGGCAGACTAGAGTGCGGTAGGGGAGAATGGAATTCCTGGTGTAGCGGTGGAATGCGCAGATATCAGGAGGAACACCGATGGCGAAGGCAGTTCTCTGGGCCGTAACTGACGCTGAGGAGCGAAAGCGTGGGGAGCGAACAGGATTAGATACCCTGGTAGTCCACGCCGTAAACGTTGGGCGCTAGATGTGGGGACCATTCCACGGTTTCCGTGTCGCAGCTAACGCATTAAGCGCCCCGCCTGGGGAGTACGGCCGCAAGGCTAAAACTCAAAGGAATTGACGGGGGCCCGCACAAGCGGCGGAGCATGCGGATTAATTCGATGCAACGCGAAGAACCTTACCAAGGCTTGACATATACGAGAACGGGCTAGAAATAGTCAACTCTTTGGACACTCGTAAACAGGTGGTGCATGGTTGTCGTCAGCTCGTGTCGTGAGATGTTGGGTTAAGTCCCGCAACGAGCGCAACCCTCGTTCTATGTTGCCAGCACGTAATGGTGGGAACTCATAGGAGACTGCCGGGGTCAACTCGGAGGAAGGTGGGGATGACGTCAAATCATCATGCCCCTTATGTCTTGGGCTTCACGCATGCTACAATGGCCGGTACAAAGGGCTGCAATACCGCAAGGTGGAGCGAATCCCAAAAAGCCGGTCTCAGTTCGGATTGAGGTCTGCAACTCGACCTCATGAAGTCGGAGTCGCTAGTAATCGCAGATCAGCAACGCTGCGGTGAATACGTTCCCGGGCCTTGTACACACCGCCCGTCAAGTCATGAAAGTCGGTAACACCCGAAGCCGGTGGCCTAACCCTTGTGGAAGGAGCCGTCGAAGGTGGGATCGGTGATTAGGACTAAGTCGTAACAAGGTAGCCGTACCGGAAGGTGCGGCTGGATCACCTCCTTTCTAAGGAGCATCTGGCACTCCTCGGAGTGTCCAGGCGCCGGATCTGAGCAAACGTCTCAGCCGGTAGCTCATGGGTGGAACATTGACATTGGTGCAGAGCCGAACGGCTCGAACTCAGTACATCCCTTGCGGATGGGAACGGTTCGGACCCGGAAGTCCTGCACATGCACGCTGTTGGGTCCTGAGGGACCGGGCCTCATCGCATGATGAGAACTGGACCTCTGGACCTTTTCTTGTCGGCCATGACTCGGCCGGCGGAGAAGGTACCGCCCGTACTTTGAGAACTACACAGTGGACGCGAGCATCTTAGATTCGAACCTTCGGGTTCGGATCACAAAAGATGATCACAGTACTTATGTACTGATTAGATCATTGGTCAATCTGCTCACTTAGGTGAGCCGATCGATTCAAACTCATGTGATTTCAAATTTCTAAGAGCAGACGGTGGATGCCTTGGCATCTGGAGCCGAAGAAGGACGTAGTAATCTGCGATAAGCCTCGGGGAGCTGATAAACGAGCTTTGATCCGAGGATCTCCGAATGGGGAAACCCCGCTGGGCCCTTTGGGTGACCCAGTGACTCCCGCCTGAATATATAGGGCGGGTAGAGGGAACGTGGGGAAGTGAAACATCTCAGTACCCACAGGAAGAGAAAGCAAAAGCGATTCCGTTAGTAGTGGCGAGCGAAACCGGAAGAGGCTAAACCGATCATGTGTGATAGCCGGCAGGCGTTGCATGGTCGGGGTTGTGGGACTTTTCTGCTGCTTCTGCCGAACAGCAAGCGTTACAAAGGATCATAGGTGAATGGCATTGAAAGGCCAGCCACAGAGGGTGCCAGCCCCGTAACCGAAATGGTCCAATGGCGCGAAGAGTATCCCAAGTAGCACGGGGCCCGAGAAATCCCGTGTGAATCTGTCAGGACCACCTGATAAGCCTAAATACTCCCAGATGACCGATAGCGGACAAGTACCGTGAGGGAAAGGTGAAAAGTACCCCGGGAGGGGAGTGAAATAGTACCTGAAACCGTCTGCTTACAAACCGTTGGAGCCTCCTTGTAGGGGTGACAGCGTGCCTTTTGAAGAATGAGCCTGCGAGTTAGCGATATGTGGCGAGGTTAACCCGTGAGGGGTAGCCGTAGCGAAAGCGAGTCTGAATAGGGCGATTCAGTCGCATGTCCTAGACCCGAAGCGAAGTGATCTATCCATGGCCAGGTTGAAGCGACGGTAAGACGTCGTGGAGGACCGAACCCACTTAGGTTGAAAACTGAGGGGATGAGCTGTGGATAGGGGTGAAAGGCCAATCAAACTTCGTGATAGCTGGTTCTCTCCGAAATGCATTTAGGTGCAGCGTTGCGTGTTTCTTGCCGGAGGTAGAGCTACTGGATGGCCGATGGGCCCCAAAAGGTTACTGACGTCAGCCAAACTCCGAATGCCGGTAAGTGAGAGCGCAGCAGTGAGACGGTGGGGGATAAGCTTCATCGTCGAGAGGGAAACAACCCAGACCACCAACTAAGGTCCCTAAGCGCGTGCTAAGTGGGAAAGGATGTGGAGTTGCACAGACAACCAGGAGGTTGGCTTAGAAGCAGCCACCCTTGAAAGAGTGCGTAATAGCTCACTGGTCAAGTGATTCCGCGCCGACAATGTAACGGGGCTCAAGCACGCCACCGAAGTTGTGGCATTGACATTATTGGTAGGCCTTCGTGGTCCAGCCGTGTTGATGGGTAGGAGAGCGTCGTGTGGCCAGCGAAGCGGCGGTGTAAACCAGCCGTGGAGGCCACACGAGTGAGAATGCAGGCATGAGTAGCGAAAGACGGGTGAGAAACCCGTCCTCCGAAAGACCAAGGGTTCCAGGGCCAGGCTAATCCGCCCTGGGTAAGTCGGGACCTAAGGCGAGGCCGACAGGCGTAGTCGATGGACAACGGGTTGATATTCCCGTACCGGCGAAGAACCGCCCAAGCTAATCCAGTGGTGCTAAGAGTCCTAATCCAGGTGACTGATCCCTTCGGGGTGACGCTCCTGGCCTAACGCTCGACCCCATGCTGGTGCGGCTAGCGTATTAACAGGTGTGACGCAGGAAGGTAGCTGTACCGGGCGATGGTTGTCCCGGGGCAAGGATGTAGGGCGAGAGATAGGCAAATCCGTCTCTCACATAGCCTGAGATCTTACGCATAGCCGTCAAGGCGAATTCAGTGATCCTATGCTGCCAAGAAAAGCATCGACGCGAGGTTCAAGCCGCCCGTACCCCAAACCGACTCAGGTGGTCAGGTAGAGAATACCAAGGAGATCGAGAGAATCGTGGTTAAGGAACTCGGCAAAATGCCCCCGTAACTTCGGGAGAAGGGGGGCCTGAGGCGTGAAGGGATTTACTCCTGGAGCGTTTGAAGGCCGCAGAGACCAGTGGGAAGCGACTGTTTACTAAAAACACAGGTCCGTGCCAAGTCGCAAGACGATGTATACGGACTGACGCCTGCCCGGTGCTGGAAGGTTAAGAGGAAGGGTTAGCTTCGGCGAAGCTCAGAATTTAAGCCCCAGTAAACGGCGGTGGTAACTATAACCATCCTAAGGTAGCGAAATTCCTTGTCGGGTAAGTTCCGACCTGCACGAATGGCGTAACGACTTCCCAGCTGTCTCAACCGCGAACTCGGCGAAATTGCACTACGAGTAAAGATGCTCGTTACGCGCAGCAGGACGGAAAGACCCCGTGACCTTTACTATAGTTTGGTATTGGTGTTCGGTGTGGCTTGTGTAGGATAGGTGGGAGACTGTGAAGCGGGCACGCTAGTGTTCGTGGAGTCAATGTTGAAATACCACTCTGGTCACTCTGGATATCTAACTTAGAACCGTAATCCGGTTCAGGGACAGTGCCTGATGGGTAGTTTAACTGGGGCGGTTGCCTCCCAAAAAGTAACGGAGGCGCCCAAAGGTTCCCTCAACCTGGTTGGCAATCAGGTGTCGAGTGTAAGTGCACAAGGGAGCTTGACTGTGAGACTGACAAGTCGAGCAGGGACGAAAGTCGGGACTAGTGATCCGGCAGTGGCTTGTGGAAGCGCTGTCGCTCAACGGATAAAAGGTACCTCGGGGATAACAGGCTGATCTTGCCCAAGAGTCCATATCGACGGCATGGTTTGGCACCTCGATGTCGGCTCGTCGCATCCTGGGGCTGGAGTAGGTCCCAAGGGTTGGGCTGTTCGCCCATTAAAGCGGTACGCGAGCTGGGTTTAGAACGTCGTGAGACAGTTCGGTCCCTATCCGCTGCGCGCGCAGGAAATTTGAGAGGATCTGACCCTAGTACGAGAGGACCGGGTTGGACGAACCTCTGGTGTGTCAGTTGTTCCGCCAGGAGCACCGCTGATTAGCTACGTTCGGGATGGATAACCGCTGAAAGCATCTAAGCGGGAAGCCGGCCTCAAGATGAGATTTCCATGCCTTCGGGCGAGAGGCTCCCAGCTAGACTACTGGGTTGATAGGCCGGATGTGGAAGTGGGGACTAAAGACCCATGGAGCTGACCGGTACTAATAAGCCGATAATTTGATAATCACTATCTTCATACTGTTGTAAGGCTGGTATGAGGAGCCAAGATTGCTTGCGTCCACTATGTGGTTCTCGATGTACGGTCGAGAACTGAAACAATCGTGATGATTGTTCGTTCACTTTGATACATCAATAGTGTTTCGGCGGCCATAGCGAGAGGGAAACGCCCGGTTACATTCCGAACCCGGAAGCTAAGACTCTCTGCGCCGATGGTACTGCAGGGGGGACCCTGTGGGAGAGTAGGACACCGCCGGACTTCTTTGTGAGATGGCCACCCAGTGATGGGTGGCCATTTCGCGTTAACAGGTCCTTTTCCGCGCTCGCTGATCCGCGCGTGAACACCCCAACGTAGGCTGGGCTCGTATGCCCGCCAGTCGACAGGAGACGTCGTGAGCGAAACACCAGACGACAAGGACGCCCGACACTCCGGGCGCAGCGAGCGTGGCGGGGCCGGGGCGAGCGGCGGACGCCGCTCGGACTCCCCGCAGGGCGACCGCCGTGCGGGCGGATCGGGCAGTGGTGAGCGGCGCCCGAGCGGTGCCGGCCGCGGCTACGGCAACGATGCCGACCGCGGAGGCTCGGGACGGCGCGGCGGATACGCGCGCGACGGGCAGGGTGCCGGCGGTGATCGATCCGGAGGCCAGCGTTCGGGTGGTCAGCGCTCGGACGGTAAGCGCTCGGACGGTCAGCGCGGCGGCTACTCGCGTGACGCCGAGCGCTCGAGCGGCGACCGATCCGGTGGTTCCCGTGGCGGCTATTCGCGTGATGGTCAGCGTTCCGACGGTCAGCGTTCCGACGGTCAGCGTGGCGGATACTCGCGTGATGGTCAGCGCTCCGGTGGCCAGCGCTCCGACGGTCAGCGTGGCGGGTATTCGCGTGATGGCCAGCGTTCCGGTGGCCAGCGCTCTGATAGTGCGCGTGGCGGGTACTCTCGTGACGGTCAGCGTTCCGACGGTCAGCGTTCCGACGGTCAGCGTGGCGGGTATTCGCGTGACGGTCAGCGTTCCGGTGGCCAGCGCTCTGATAGTGCGCGTGGCGGGTACTCTCGTGACGGTCAGCGTTCCGGTGGCGAGCGTGGCGGGTACTCCCGTGACGGTCAGCGCTCGGGCGGTCCCCGCGGCGACGGCGGTCGGGGCGGCCGTGACGACAAGCTGTGGACGCGCGATGGTGCGCCGGCGCGCGGTGATCGGGACGCCCGTGAGCGTGAGCTCCGTTCGGACGAGGAGATCGAGCGCTCGCGGGAGCTGCGATCGGTCCGCCCGCATCACGACGACCCGGAGGTGCCCGAGGGTGTGGTGGCACGCGACCTCCCCGGTGAGGCACGCGTCGAGCTCAAGACGCTGAGCAAGGACAACGCCGAGTGGGTGGCCCAGCACCTCGTGATGGCCTCCCGGCTGATCGAGGAGGACCCGGAGCTCGCCCACCGGCACGCGCTGTCCGCAGCGCGGCGGGCCGGGCGCATCGGCGTGGTGCGCGAGACGCTCGCCATCACGGCGTACGCGACCGGTGACTTCGCGCTCGCCCTGCGCGAGCTGCGCACCTACCGGCGCATCTCCGGCTCCAACGATCAGCTTCCGCTGATGGTCGACAGCGAGCGCGGCGTCGGTCGCCCCGACCGTGCGCTCGAGCTCGGCCGGTCGGTGGACAAGTCCACGCTGCCGGCGGACGTGCAGGTGTCGCTCGCGATCGCGATGTCCGGTGCCCGACTGGACCTCGCCCAGCCCGAAGCTGCGCTGGCGGAGCTGGAGATCCCTCAGCTCGACCCCGACCGCGCTTTCAGCTGGAGTCCCGACCTGTTCCACGCGTACGCGGAGGTGCTGGAGGAGCTCGGACGCGACGAGCAGGCGGCCTCGTGGCGCGAGCGCGCCGACCGCGCCGAGGAGGCGCTCGCCGACGCGATCGACATCGACGAGCACGAGACCATCCACGTCATCGAGGAGGACATCCTCGTGGACGACAGCGCCGTGGACGACAGCGCCGAGGACGACGCCGACGACGAGCTCGCGCCCGGCGACCTCTCCGCTGCGGCGCTCGCGGCCGAGGTCGACGAGCTGCTCGAGGATGAGGACGCCGCCGAGATCGACGCCGCCGAGATCGACGCCGACGAGGCTGGTGTGCCGGCGGTCGCCGGAGACCCGGAGCGTCAGGTCGCACCGGACGGTGAGCCCGACGCCGACGGGGAGACCATCGTGGAGTTCGAGGGCGATGACGACGCTGACGTGACCGTCGTCGAGGACGAGGACGAGGACGAGGACGAGCCGATCGCCGACGCGACGACCGACGAGGCGAAGGGCGAGCCCGACGATGGCGCTGTTCCGACGGGGCGCTGAATCCGCGACTCCGCTCGATGGGGTGGATGTCGTCCTCGCTGATCTGGACGGCGTGGTCTACAAGGGCCCGAGCGCCATCCCGCACGCGGTGGAGAGCCTGAACAGTGCGGCGGAAACCGTGCGAGTCGGTTACATCACCAACAACGCCTCGCGCACCGACGCCTCGGTCGCGCAGCACCTGACCGAGCTCGGGCTGCGCGTGCAGCCGAGCGACGTCGTCACCTCGCCGCAGGCCGCGGTGCGCCTGCTCGGCGCTCACGTCGCGCCCGGCTCGACGATCCTGGTGATCGGAGGAGACGGCCTGGTCGACGAGGTGGAGAAGGGCGGGTTCACCGTCACCCGCTCGGCGGACGACGACCCGGCCGCGGTCATCCAGGGCTTCGCGCCCGACGTCGGTTGGACGCAACTCGCCGAGGCGGCATTCGCCCTGCAGGGCCGATCCGACACGGAGCGGCCCTGGATCGCCACGAACACGGACTGGACGATCCCGGTGGCACGTGGCATCGCACCGGGCAACGGCACCCTGGTCTCGGCGGTGCACACGGCGGCGGGGCGCCTGCCGCTCGTCGCGGGGAAGCCGGAAGTGGCCATCTTCGACGAGGCGGTCGCGCGCTTCGGCGCCGCCAAACCGCTCTTCATCGGCGATCGGCTCGACACGGACATCCTGGGCGCGAACCGCGCGGGCATCGACTCGGTCCTGGTCCTGACCGGGATCGACCGTGCGAAGCAGCTCATCGCGGCCGACGCGAACTCACGCCCGACCTTCATCCTCGGTGACCTCCGCGGGCTGGCCCAACCGTATCCCACGACCACGACCGGGCGGGACGGCGCGGTCACGGTCGGCGATGCCACCGTTGCGATCGAGGGCAACGACGTCCGGATCAGGAAGGAAGGGACGGACGAGCTCGACCTGCTGCGTGCCGCCTGCGCCGCGATCTGGAACTCGGGCCGGGCCATCTACGGCCTCGAGGTTCCTGAGCGCCTCTACTCCTGAGCGCCTGTACTCCTGAGCGCGCCGGCGGTCAGAGCGCGGCCGCGCGCTCGACGACCCGATAGCAGCGTCGCACGCGCTCGAGCCACCACTCCCGGCGGTCGGCCGGTGCTTCGAGTGCGCCGAGCCGAGCCGGGTCGACGGCGGGTCGCGTGACGGGGATGAAGCCGTCGACGGGGAGCAGAGGCTCCACCGCGATGTCCTGGACGAACAGGGCGACCGTTCCGAGCCCGCAGTCGAACTCCAGCTCCGGCACGGCCGCCGCGAGGTGAGCGCCCATCGCGATGCCGACCGAGGTGTCGATCGCGCTGGACACGACCACCGGCAGTCCCGCCTCGGCGACGATCCGGAGCGCGGAGTGGATGCCGCCGAGCGGTTGCGCCTTGATCACCAGCAGATCGGCCGCACCCGCGCGCGCTACGGCCAGGGGGTCGGCAGCCTTGCGCACGCTCTCGTCGGCGGCGATGGGGATGCCCATGTAGGCGGTGCGGCGGCGGATGTCGGCCAGCTCGTCGACGGTCGCGCACGGCTGCTCGACGTACTCGAGGTCGAAGGGCGCGAGGGCATGGATGGCGTGCTCGGCCTCGTCCACGTTCCACAACGTGTTCGCGTCCACCCGGATCCGCCCTTCGGCGCCGAGACGGTCGCGGACCGCGCGGACACGAGCGATGTCGTCCGCGAGGGTCTGGCCGGGCTCGGCGACCTTGACCTTCGCCGTGCGAGCGCCGGGGTAGCGGTCGAGCACGGCGGCGACGTCGGCGGCGGGGACCGCCGGGACGGTCGCGTTGACCGGGATCCGCGCGCGCAGAGCCTGCGGCGTGGGACGCCAGCCGAAGTCGATCGCCGCGTGCAACCAGGCCGCCGCCTCTTCGTCGCCGTACTCGACGAACGGGGAGAACTCGGTCCAGCCTTCCGGGCCCTCGAAGAGGACGGCCTCTCGCGTGGTGATGCCGCGGAAGCGGGAGGTCATCGGCACGCTGACCACGCGCGCCGTCATCAACAGGTCGTGCAGCTCGGGCACCATTCCCCCAGTTTCGCACGGCCGGTCCCCGGGGACGGGGCGGACCGTAGGCTGGAGGCATGGCAGCGGCAATCTCCGAGATCTTCGATCCGACGCAGTGGGTGGAGGCGCCCGGATTCGACGGGCTCACCGACATCACCTATCACCACGATGTGTCCGGGCGCATCGCGCGCATCGCGTTCAACCGGCCCGAGGTGCGCAACGCCTTCCGGCCGCACACGGTCGACGAGCTCTACGCCGCCCTCGAGGACGCACGGACAGACCCTCGGATCGGCGTCGTCCTCCTGACCGGCAACGGGCCGAGCCCGAAGGACGGCGGCTGGGCCTTCTGCTCGGGCGGGGACCAGCGCATCCGGGGCCGCGACGGCTACAAGTACGCGGACGGCGAGACGGCGGCGGGGATCGACTCGGCGCGCAGCGGGCGTCTGCACATCCTCGAGGTGCAGCGCCTGATCCGGTTCATGCCCAAGGTGGTGATCGCCGTCGTCCCAGGCTGGGCCGCCGGCGGTGGGCACTCCCTCCATGTCGTGTGCGACCTGACCATCGCGAGCGCCGAGCACGGTCGGTTCAAGCAGACGGACGCCGATGTCGGTTCGTTCGACGCCGGCTACGGCAGCGCCTACTTCGCCCGCCAGGTCGGGCAGAAGGTCGGGCGGGAGGTGTTCTTCCTGGCTCGGGAGTACTCGGCGCAGCGCGCGTACGAGATGGGCGCGGTCAACGCGGTCGTCCCGCACGAGGAGCTGGAGTCGACGGCACTGGAGTGGGCGCGGGAGATCCTGACCAAGTCGCCGACGGCCATCCGGATGCTGAAGTTCGCGTTCAACGCGGTGGACGACGGGCTGGTCGGCCAGCAGGTCTTCGCCGGGGAGGCGACACGTCTGGCCTACGGCACGGACGAGGCGGTCGAGGGCCGGGACTCCTTCTTGCAGAAGCGGGAGCCCGACTGGTCCCCGTTCCCCTGGCAGTACTGACGGGCCGGCCATGACACGCACGCTGCGACACGTCGATGCCGGCCGGGCGGAGGAGGTCTTCGCGGCTCTCCGCGACGCGCTCGCCGGAGGGCCGGCGGTGCTCCCCCGGGAGGCCGCGTCCGACGTCCGCACCGGGAGGAGCCGAACGGGTGGCGAGGAGAGCGGCACCGAAGAGACAGGCACCGAGCAGGCAGGCACCGAGGAGACGGTCGCCCGGAACGTCGCACTCGTGATCGAGACCTCGGGGTCGACGGGGGTGCCGAAGCGCGTGGCCCTCTCGGCCGACGCCCTGCTCGCCAGCGCCGCCGCCTCCGCCGGTGCGATGGGCGGGCAGGGCCAGTGGATCCTCGCCCTCCCCGCACACTACGTCGCCGGTGCCCAAGTGCTCGTCCGGTCAATCGCTGCGGAGACCGAACCGCTCGTGTACGGCAGCGGGCACTTCGACGCGGAGCGGTTCTCCGCGCTCGCCGACGGTCTGACGCACGACCTGCGGTACACGTCGCTGGTCCCCGTCCAGCTCGCGCGCCTGATCGACGCCGTCGATGCCGGTTCGCGCGAGGTCGCCCGCAGCCTCCGCCGTTTCGACGGCATCCTGGTGGGAGGGCAGGCACTCACCCCCGAACTCCGCGAGCGCGCCGAGACGGTGGGAGCGCGCATCCTGAGCACCTACGGATCAAGCGAGACCGCGGGGGGCTGCGTCTACGACGGCGTCCCGATCGGAACGACCACCGTCCGTTCGGTGGGCGGGCTGCTCGAGATCGCCGGCCCGACCCTGGCCGAGGGCTATCTCGGCGACGACGGCCGGACGCGCACCGCTTTCCACGACGCGGACGGGCGACGCTGGTACCGCACCGGCGATCTCGGTCGCGTCGACGACGGCCGCGTGACCGTATTCGGGCGCGCCGACAACGTGATCATCTCGGGCGGCGAGAAGGTCCTGCTCGACGCCGTCGAGCAGGTCGTGCGCGGGATCCCCGGGCTGGAGGCCGCGATCGTCGTCGCCTCGGACGACGACGAATGGGGGCAGGTGCCGGTCGTGGTCGTGGCACGCGGCGATCGCGTCGGCGATCCGGCAGGCGACCGCACCGGCAGCGCGCTTCGCGAGCTGCGCGCGACCGTCGCGGACCGGGTCGGGCGCGCCGCCGCCCCGGCGCGCATCGTCGAGGTGGGCTCCCTCCCGACCTTGAGCAGCGGCAAGCCCGACCGGGTGACGGCCGCCCGGATGGCGGCGACGACCTCCGGGGACGAGGCATAGCCGTTGTTGTTAAGATTCGCACTGTGATGAGTGAGAACAAGCCACGGATGCAGAGGATGGCGCCGCCCCCGGCACGCGGACCGCGTGGAGGCAAGAGTGGGCGTCCCGGCGCAGCGCGCGCCACGGCGGCTCGACCGGCGACCGCAGCGGACTGGATCGCGGGCGCACGTCTGCGCACGCTTCCTCTGGCCATCGCCCCGGTCCTCATCGGCGTCGGCGCGGCCAAGGTCGCCGAAGGCCCGGGCGTCTGGCACCCGGTGCGATCGCTGCTCTGCCTGGCCGTCGCGGTGCTGCTGCAGATCGCCGTCAACTACGCCAACGACTACTCCGACGGCATCCGGGGGACCGACGAGTACCGTGTCGGGCCGGGGCGTCTCACCGGGTCGGGCAAGGCCTCGCCCCGGAAGGTGCTGACGGTCGCCCTGGTCTTCTTCGGGCTCGCCGCGGTCGCGGGGCTCATCCTGGTCGTGCTCACCCTGCACTGGTGGGTGCTGCTGGTCGGCGCTGCCGCCATCGCCGCCGCCTGGTTCTACACCGGCGGAAAGCGGCCCTACGGCTACTTCGGCCTGGGCGAAGTCTTCGTCTTCGTCTTCTTCGGGCTGGTGGCGACCGCCGGCACGACCTACATGCTGGCCGGCACCGTCAACCAGGAGGCCTGGTACGGCGCCGTCGCGGCCGGACTGATCGCGTGCGCCGTGCTCATGGTCAACAACATCCGCGACATCGGCCCCGACAAGGCCGCACGCAAGCGCACGCTCGCCGTCCTGATCGGCAACGTCGCCTCGCGGATCGTGTTCTGCGTGCTGCTGCTGGTCCCGTTCGCGATCGTCGCGCTCCTGGCGCTGTTCTACCCGATCGCGTGGTTCGGCATGTTCGCCCTGCTGGCCGCACTGCCCGCCTGCGCCATCACCCTCTTCGCCAAGACCTCGCGCGAGCTGATCACGGCACTGCAGCTGACGAGCATCACCGGGCTGCTCGTCGGGATCGCGCTCGGCGTCGCGTTCGCCTTCTGAGGCTGCGGCCTCTCCCGCGCGGTCAGGCGGTCGGAGGCGTCGAGCCGGCCTCGCGAGAAGCGGCAGCGGCGCCGGCGTCGGCCTGCCGTTCCGTCGTCTGCTGCTCCGTGGTCGGCCGTTCCGCGGTCGGATGGGCGGCGGCCTCGGCGGAGTCGACCACCGCGTCCTCCACCTCGTCGTCGACCGACGGGGTCGGCTTCTCGCGGTGACGGAGCTCGTAGAGCTCGGAGGAGACCGCGTTGCGCGGCCGGCTGAGGAAGATGTACGAGAGGCACAGTCCGATCAGGGCGGCGGCGATCACCGACGCCCACCAGACGATGCCCAGGAACAGCAGGACGGCGAGCGGGATGGCGAACACCAGCAGGCGCAGGACGGTGTAATACAACCAGGAGGGAATCCGCTTCACCCTCCCAGCTTAGAGACGGACTCTGAGAGTTACGATTGACCCATGGTTCGCCTCTGGATAGTCCTCGGCGTCGCAGCCGCGGTCTTCTACATCTATTCGGTGGTGGACTGCGCGCTCTTCGAACGCTCGCGAGTGCGCGGCCTTCCCAAGCCCGTGTGGCTGCTGATCATCATCCTCTTCCCGGTCATCGGCGGGATCCTCTGGTTCCTCATCGGGCGCGGTCGGCGACGAGCGGGTGAGCGCCGTCTGGTGGCCCCCGACGACGACCCCGAATTCCTCGGCAAGCTCAAGCTCGACAGCGACCAGGAGGCACGGATCCGCCAGCTGGAGAAGGAGCTCGCCGACCTCGACGACAACGGTCCCGACAGCGACCAAACCGGCCGCCGGGATGGGTGAACCCTCCACCGCGGGCTCCGGAGACGGCGCCCGCGCCTCGGACGCGCCTGCGCGCGACGACGAGGCGACCGGGAACCCCGCGACCGACTACTCCACCGCACTGCTGAGGGCGTTCGTGCGCGCCGGCGTGCGCGATGTCGTCGTCAGTCCGGGTTCACGCTCGCAGGCGCTCGCACTCGTCGCGGCATCGCTCGAGCACAGCGGTCATCTGCGGCTGCACGTCCGGATCGATGAGCGCGTGGGCGGCTTCCTCGCGCTCGGTCTCGCACGGGAGAGCGGCGCACCCGCCGTCGTGATCACCACCAGCGGCACCGCCACCGCGAACCTGCACCCGGCCGTCCTCGAAGCGCACGAGGCGGGTGTGCCCTTGATCGTGCTGACGGCCGACCGCCCGGCCGAGCTCCGCGGCATCCGCTCCAATCAGACGACCCGGCAGGACGGCCTGTACGGTGTGGCCGTCCGATGGTCGAACGACGTGGACGCGCCCCGTGCCGCCGACGCCGTCGAGACCGCCGTCGAGGCCCGTGCGGCCGCGTCGCTGGCGCTCGCCGCGGTGCGCGCCGCCGTGGGCGCCGAGACCGCCGACCCGGGCCCCGTGCATCTCAACGTCGCCTACCGCGAGCCGCTCTCCGTGGCCGCGCCCACGCTCCACGAGCCGATCGTCGGCGCACTTCCGCCGATCGCGGGGCCGCACGCACTCGGTCGCGAGACGATCGAGCTCGACGACCGGGCGCGTACGGTCGTCGTCGCCGGTGCCGATGCAGGGGCCGACGCCGAGGAACTCGCCCGGGAGGCGGGCTACCCCCTCCTCGCCGAGGTCTCCAGCGGAGCGCGCTTCGGCCCGAACCTGGTGGTCGCGTACCGCGAGCTGCTCCGGGAGGAATCCTTCGGTGGCCGGGTCGAGCGTGCGATCGTCTTCGGGCATCCCACGCTCAGCCGTGAGATCCCCGCACTGCTGACCGACCCCGAGGTCGAGGTGATCGTGGTCGCCCCGACCGGCGCGCAGGCCTACGATCCCGGCCACCGTGCACGGATCGTCGGTGCCGTGCGGCCGCCGGCGGCCGTCGACCTGCGCTCGCCGGAGGTGCGCGGCTGGGTGGGCAGCTGGGTCTTCGCCAGCCGACGACTGATCGAGGACGCCGAGCGCGCCGCCGATCCGGCGGCGCTCGCCCCGGACGTGGACAAGGCCCGTTCGTACGAGCCGGCCGATGCGCTCGCGTTCGCGAAGGCGGAGCTCGCGGCGGTGCGCGCCCCGATCACACGGCCGCTGCTGGCGGAGGCGCTCTGGCGTTACACCTGGCCGCACGACCGGCTGGTGCTCGCGGCCTCCCGCCTCATCCGGGATGCCGACCGCATCGTCCCGGGCAAGCGGATCCGGGTGCACTCGAACCGCGGCCTCGCCGGCATCGACGGCACGATCGCCACGGCGACCGGGATCGCGATCGCAAGCCAGGCCGCCGCGGCGGAGGCCGGGAATCCGTCCGGCGTCACGCGCGTCCTGATCGGCGATCTGGCGCTCCTGCACGATGTCGGCGCGCTGCTCTGTGCTCCGGGGGAGGAGCGACCGCACCTTCAGCTCGTGGTCGGCAACGACGGCGGCGGCACCATCTTCGACGGCCTCGAGGTGGCGGCGACGGCGGGGACGGCGGCGTTCGATCGCGTGCAGTACACGCCGCACGATGTCGATATCGCGGCCCTCGCCGCCGCGTACGGCTGGGACCATCGCACCGCGCGGACGAAGGGGGAGCTCGATCAGGCGCTCTCCGCTCCGCCCGGGGGTGTCAGCATCGTCGAGGTGCCGCTCCGCCGCTGACGGCGATCAGCGTGGTCAGCCGTTGATGATCTGCGGAACGGCGACGGCCTTGAGCCCCTCGACGCCGAACTCGAGACCGTAGCCGGACCCCTTCACGCCGCCGAACGGGATCATCGGGTGCACCCCTCCGTGGGAGTTGATCCACACCGTCCCGGCCTGCATGCGGGCGGCGACGGCCAGGGCCTCGTCGCGGTCGCCCCAGACGGATCCGCCGAGACCCACATCCAGACGGTTCGCGCTGGCGATGGCGTCGTCCACCTCGCTGTAGCGGACGATGGGGAGGGCCGGACCGAACTGCTCCTCGTCGACCAGGGCGACGCCATCGGCGACATCGGCGACGAGGGTGATCGGGTAGAAGAGCGCGCCCAGCTCGGTGGCCGGGGAGCCTCCGGTGACGATGCGTGCGCCGTTCGCCTTCGCGTCCTCCACCAGGCGGTTCACGATGTCGAACTGCTGCTTGTTCTGCAGCGGCCCGAGCACGTTGTCCTCGTCCAGGCCGTTGCCCATCGGGGTGGCGCGGGCGATCGCGGCCAGGGCGTCCACGGTCGCATCGTAGATCGAGTCGTGCACGTACAGGCGCTTGAGCGCCGCGCAGGTCTGGCCGGTGTTGATGAACGCGCCCCAGAACAGGTCCTGGGCGATGGCCTGCGGATCCGCGCTCGGGAGCACGATGCCGGCGTCGTTGCCGCCGAGCTCCAGGGTGAGCCGGGCGAGGTTGCCGGCCGAGCTCTCGATGATCCGGCGGCCTGTCGCGGTGGAGCCGGTGAACATGATCTTGTCGACGTCCGGGTGGCTCGCCAGGCGTGCGCCGACTTCGCGGCCTCCGGAGACGGCGATGAGCACATCGGCGGGGAGCACCTCGTTCAGCACGCTGACCAGGGCGAGGACGCTGAGGGGCGTGTACTCGGAGGGCTTGAGCACCACCGTGTTGCCCATCCGCAGTGCGGGGGCGAGCTGCCAGATGCCGATCATGAGCGGCCAGTTCCACGGGCCGATCGCCCCGACGACGCCGACCGCCCGGTAGTGCAGCTCGGCGTGCGTCTCGCCGTCGTCGACGACGACCTGCGGCTCGAGGGGCAGCGTCGCGGACGTGCGCAGCCAGGACGAGCACGCCCCGATCTCGAACCGCGCGTTGGGGCCGTTGAGCGGCTTGCCCTGTTCGCGGGAGAGCAACCGGGCCAGCTCCTCTGCGCGGGCGTCGATGGCGTCGGCCGCGCGCAGGAGCACCTGTGTGCGTGCGTCGTGGCCGAGCGCATCCCAGGCCGGCTGAGCGGCGCGTGCGCGGGCGATCGCCGCATCCAGGTCGTCGACCGACGCCTCGGGGGCCCGGCCGATCTCGGCACCCGTGGCCGGATCATGGATCGGTCGGCCCGCTCCCTCCGGTGCGCTGACGCGGTCGAGCAGTTCGGTGTTGTCCGGCATCGGGTCTCCTCCAGTGGAACGGTCCTCGACCCAGTCTCGGTCGGAGCGCCGGAGCCCGCTTGACCGTGAACGCACGGCGGATGACGCGCGGTGCAGAGCTGTCGTCGGCTTCGGGACGGTACGCCCTGGCTCCGTCTGGAGCGAGATGATACGATCGATATCACGGATCGTATACAACGTCGTCCCCGGTCCCGAATGAGGTAGATCGTGCTCGTCACTCCGCAGCAGATGCCGATGTCTCCCGAACAGTCCCGGCCCGCGTCGGCAGCCCGCGCGGCGCGGGACGCGGAGGCCCGCGTCTCGTCCAGCGCCACGCGCGACTTCAGCGCCTTCCGCACAGCGGTCTCGGAGTCGTTCGTCCCGTTGCAGGTCACGAGCGATCGTCCGGATCCGTTCTGGGGCCGGATCCGGATGGCCACGGCCGACACGATCCACTTCTCCGAGGTGAGCGCCTCTCAGCACGTCGTCGCCCGCACGCCCGAGCTGATCGCGCGATCCGACCGCGACTACTACAAGCTCAGCATGATGCTGTCGGGCACGGGGCTTCTCATCCAGGACAACCGGGAGGCGGTCCTGCGCCCCGGCGACCTCGCGGTCTACGACACGCACCGGCCGTACTCCCTCGTCTTCGACGACGACTTCCGCACCATGGTCGTGATGTTCCCGAAGAACCTGATCGACCTCCCGCGCGAGCTGGTCGCGCAGTTGACCGCCGTGCGCTTCGACGGCCGCTCGGGCGTCGGCGGCATCATCGTGCCGTTCCTCGCCCAGCTCGTCGGCAACCTCGACCAGCTCTCCGGCCTGAGCGGCACCCGGCTGGCGCACAGCGCGCTCGACCTGGTGACGACCCTCTTCGCCGACGAACTCGACGCGCGCACCGACGCGGTCGACCCGCACCGCGCGCTGATGCAGCGCATCCGCATGTACATCGACGCCAACCTGGCGTCGACGGAGCTCGGGCCGACGCAGATCGCGGCGGCCCACTTCATCTCGACCCGGCACTTGCAGGGGCTGTTCCAGCAGCAGAGCACCACGGTGTCGGCGTGGATCCGCACGCGACGGCTCGAGCGCTGCCGACGCGACCTCGTTGACCCGCTGCACGCCGACCAGTCGGTCGCCTCCATCGCCTCCCGCTGGGGGTTCGTGGACGCAGCGCACTTCAGCCGGGTGTTCAAGGCGGCGTACGCGGAGTCCCCGTCCGACGTGCGCGCCGCCGCCCGCGCCTGACGCCGCCCGCGGCGACCCCCCCCCGAACGCCGAACGGGGCGCCCTCCGTGGAGAGCGCCCCGTTCCCGCGCGAGCGGCTCAGTCGTCCTCGGTGCCGAGCTCGGGGGCTCCGGCCTCCTCGGTGCCGTGGCCGATCTGCGCGTAGACCTTCGGGTTGCGCCGTTTCAGCGCCATTCCCCAGAACACCCCGACGATGCCGGGCACGATGACGATCGCCGGGAGGATGAACGTCGTCGCCGACGGCGGTGCCGTGGGGTCGCTGGTCAGCAGGGTGTTGAAATAGATCAGGATCAAGGCGAAGACGACCGTCAGCGCCACCCCCGAGACGATCGGGGCGACGAGACGCTGCCACGGTCCGAGACCCCGGCCGTCCCGGCGGAAGAAGCCGATCACCGAGAACGACACGATCGCCATCAGGAGCACCAGCCCCAGCGCTCCGCTGTTCGTCAGCCAGGAGAACAGGGTGAGCACGGGGAACAGGGCGGCGGGCGCACCCTCGGGGGGCGTCCATCCCGCGCCCGCGATGGCGAAGGCGACGATCACGACGGCGGCGAGCACGGTCTGGGTGAGCGAGCCGGCCCACGGTGCGCCGCTGTGGGCGCGGATGCGGGACAGGCCGCGGGGGAGCACACCCTCCCGCCCGAGGGAGAAGAAGTACCGCGCGACGGCGTTGTGGAAGCTGACCAGCGACGCGAAGAGGCTGGTGATGAAGAGCAGCTGGGCGATGTCGCTGATCACGATGCCGAGGTGCGAGGAGAGGAAGGTGAAGATGAGATCGGGGCCCTGCTCCGTGGAGGCCTTGATGACTGTGCTCGGACCCGTCCCGACCGTCATCGCCCACGACGACAGCGCGTAGAAGAGTGCGATGACGCCGACCGCCGTGTACGTGGCGCGGGCGACCGTGCGCTTCGGGTCCTTCGACTCCTCGCCGTAGATCGCGGCCGACTCGAAGCCCATGAACGCCGCGATCCCGAAGGCGAACACCGCACCGATGCCGGGGACGAACAGGGCGGACGGGCTGAGCGCCTCGCCGCTGATGCCCTCGGGGGCGACGATGAACGAGGCGATGTCGTAGACGATCACGACGACGAACTCCAGGGCGACCAGCACCCCGAGCACCTTGGCCGAGAGGTCGACCCGGTTGACGCCGAGCACCGCGATGAGGGCGATGCACACGAGCACCGGGATCCACCACGGCACGTCCCAGCCGAATTTGCTCGCCAGCAGCGACGACATCTGGAAGCCGAACATCCCGTAGACGCCGATCTGCATGGCGTTGTACGAGATGAGGGCGACGATCGAGACGCCGACGCCTCCGGGGCGGCCGAGGCCCTGCGACACATACGAGTAGAAGGCTCCCGCATTGGTGACGAAGCGGCTCATGGCCGCGTATCCCACGGCGAAGAGGGCGAGTGTCGCGCCGAGGATCAGGAACGACAGCGGCACGCCGAGCACTCCGGTGACGGCGAACGTGGTGGTGACGCCGCCGGCGAGGACGGTCAGCGGGGCGGACGCCGCGACGATCATGAACGTGACGGCGGGGACGCCCAGACGGCGGTGGGCCGCGGTGCGCGTGCCGACGGCGGTGTCGGCGGATTCGGTGGAGGTCAACGCATTCTCCTCGTTCGGTTCGCGCCAGGAAGGGTAAGCCCACGAAGGGACGGCAGGGTGCGCGATTGCTGACGATTGAACCGTCTCCCGAGCCCGCCGGGTTGGCGTGCGACGCAGAGCGGTTGTCTGAAACGGAACGTTCGGCCGTGCGTGCCTTCCCGCCCGTCTGGACGAGCCCGGATACTGAGAGGACGAGCTCGACGTAAGGAACACCGATGTCCCACCAGCACACCTCCACCGTCACCGCGCCCACGGAGGTGCGTCATCCCCTCGACGCCCTGACCGCTCGGGAGATCGCCGACGGCCGCGACATCCTCGTCGCCTCGGGCCTCGTGGGCGAGTCCACGCGGTTCCCGTCGGTCCTGCCGGTCGAGCCGTCGAAGCAGGCCGTGGCGGCGTTCCGCGACGGGGACGCGATCGACCGCCGGATCCTCTTCGTCCTGCTCGACACCGCGACCGGGACGTCGGCCGAGGCCGTCGTGTCGGTCACGACGCGTGAACTCGTCGACCACCGCCCGCTCGGCACGGCCGAGGCGCCCTACGGCCAGCCGCAGTACCTCTTCGAGGAGTACGAGCGGGCGGAGGAGATCGCCAAGGCGTCCCCCGAGTGGCGGGCCGCGATGGCCCGCCGCGGGCTCGAGGACCGCATCGAGCTGGCCTTCTGCGCGCCCCTCGCCCCCGGCTTCCACAACCGCGCGGAGGAGACCGGGCGCCGGGTCATCCGGTCGCTGACCTTCCTGCGCTCGACCCCGTCCGATTCGCCCTGGTCGCACCCGGTCGAGGGGCTGATCGTCCACATCGACCTCACCACCGGTGCGGTGCTGCGGGTCGAGGACGACGGCGACGTGCCGGTCCCCGACCTCGACGGCAACTACGACGCCGCCGCCATCGGTGCCGCCCGCACCTCCCTCAAGCCCATCGAGATCACCCAGCCCGAGGGCCCGAGCTTCCGCGTCGACGGCCAGCACGTCGAGTGGGAGAACTGGAAGCTGCGCGTCGGCTTCAACGCCCGCGAGGGGCTCGTGCTCAACCAGGTCACATTCCGCGACGGGGACGAGGATCGCTCGGTGCTCTACCGTGGCTCGGTGCCCGAGATGGTGGTCCCGTACGGGGACACCACCTCCACGCGGTTCTGGATCAGCTACTTCGACGCCGGCGAGTACCTGCTCGGCAAGAACGCGAACACGCTGACGCTCGGCTGCGACTGCCTCGGCGTCATCCACTACTTCGACGGGATCGTCGCCGATGACCACGGCAACCCGGTGACCATCCCCCAGGTGGTGTGCATGCACGAGGAGGACTACGGGATCCTCTGGAAGCACACCGACCTCGACGGCAACACCGAGGTGCGACGCTCCCGCCGCCTGGTCATCTCGTACTTCTCCACCATCGGAAACTACGACTACGGGTTCTTCTGGTACCTCTACCTCGACGGCACGATCCAGGTGGAGGCGAAGGCCACCGGCATCGTCTTCGCCGGCGCGGGGGTCCCCGGCTCGACCGATCCGCACGCGCCCGAGATCGCGCCGGGGCTGTTCGCGCCCGTGCATCAGCACCTGTTCTGCGCGCGGCTCGACGTCGCCATCGACGGCGAGGCGAACTCGCTCTCCGAGATCGACGCCGTCGGCATCCCCATCGGCCCGGACAACCCGCATGGCAACGCCTTCACCTGGTCGAACACGCCGTTGCGGAGCGAGTCGGAGGCGCAACGGCTCGCCGACCCGTCCCGGGCACGGGTGTGGGAGGTGCGCAGCGCGTCGCGGACCAACGCCGTCGGGGCGGCGACGGCGTATCACCTCCTTCCGCAGCCGAGCGCGACGCTACTCGCCCAGCCGGAGTCGACCGTGTGGGGGCGGGCGACCTTCGCCACCAAGCACCTGTGGGCGACGCCGTTCGACGCAGCGGAGCGCTTCCCTGCGGGCGACTACCCGAACGCGCATGCCGGCGGCGCGGGGCTGCCCGCGTGGACGGTGGCGGACCGCTCGCTGGAGGAGACCGACCTCGTGCTCTGGCACGTCTTCGGCCCCACCCACATCCCGCGCCCCGAGGACTGGCCGATCATGCCGGTCGACTACTCCGGGTTCCACTTCAAGCCGTACGGGTTCCTGGACCGCAACCCGGCACTGGACCTGCCCGACGGGGCGACGTCCGGGACGAGCTGCTGCGCGGGCGGGGAGTGCGACTGCGGGCACTGAGTGCGACTGCGGGAACTGAGTGCGCCGCTCGGACCCGGTCTCGGCCGGACCCCGAGAGCGGTCGGTCGCCGGTCAGGCCGGGAGGAGCATCCCGGCGGCCATGACGGCCATCGCCGCCGCGGCCACGATCGGAAGAGCGCCGCGAGCGAGGCCGACCGCGCGGACGTGGCGTGCGGCCAGCACGAGGCACACCACCGTCAGCACAGCGACCGAGACGGCCAGCACGCCGAGCAACCAGCCTCCGTGGTCGGCATGGCTGGTCGTCACCGGATCTCCGGCGACGACGCGACCGTGCGTGTGGAACAGGCCGAGGACGACCATGAGCGCCATGGTGAAGGTTTCCACCGCGAGGTGGCTGCCGTCGCGGCGACGGTCGGCGGGGGCGCGACGGTCGGCGGGGGCGCGACGGGCGGAGGCCGCGCATCCCACGGCCACGCCGAGGAGCAGCACGATCCACGCGAGCGCCGGTACGACCGGATACCCCGACCACATCGCGGCCGTCGCGAGCAGCGACAGCACCGCGACGACCGGGGGAGCGACGCGGAGACGGAGCGCTCGGCCGAACGGACGCGCCGATGCGGTGGACATGGCCCGAGGCTACGGGGTCGGCCGCACCCGGTCTTTCCCGCACGCGCACGGTCATTGGCGGTGACGGCAGACCGGGACGCGGCGGAACGCCCGATCCACCGGCTACCGTGATCGGGTGCTCACGTTCCCGATCCGCACCGACCGTTTCGACCTCGTGCCGCTGGATGAGCGGCACCGGGAGGCCTTCGTCGCCTACCGTCGGGACCCGTTGATCGCCCGCTGGCAGTCCTGGACTCCGGACTTCTCCGCCGCCGATGCGGACGCCCTGCTCGGTGCGCAGCCCCGCGTGCTCGAGCCGGGCTCCGGGGATTGGCTGCAGGTCGCCGTGTGCGAGCGGTCCTCCGGCCGGCTTGTCGGCGACCTCGGCGTCCACGCCCTGGCGGAGAACCCCGACACGTACGAATTGGGAGTGACGGTCGCCCGCGGAGCGCAGGGCGGCGGCGTCGCGACCGAGGCGCTCCGGGCCATGACCGGCGCGCTCTTCGCCGACCAGGCGGCCCATCGTCTGACGGCGATCACCGACGTGCGGAACAGGGCCGCCGCCACGGTGTTCAGCCGCCTCGGCTTCCGGCACGAGGGCCGGGCGATCGATGCCGACTTCTTCACAGGCGAGTGGTCGAGCGTGGACTCCTGGGCGCTGCTCCGGCGGGAGCACGAGCGGCGGCGGTGACGGTGGCCGGAGGTCAGCGGTGGGTGCCATGATCGTTCCGTGTACACCGAGCAGCGGATCGACCGGGCGCGCGTGCTCTGGCGTTCGACCGGATCGACGGCGAGCGTCCTGCCGGCCGACGGATGCCTCGATCTCATCCTGCGGGATGGCGCCGTGCACGTCGCCGGACCGTCCACGCACTGGCTCACGACGCAGGACGATCGGGCGGAGCCGACCGTCGGGGTGCGGTTCGCTCCCGGTGTCGCCGGCGGCCTCCTCCGCGTCGACCCGGCCGAGCTGCGGGATGCGTTCCTCCCGTTGGCCGACGTCGTCGGTCGCCGGCCTGCGCGGGCGTTCGCCGACCAGCTGCGCCGACTCGACGCGTCGTCCCCCTCCGCGGCGGAGCGTGGGGCCCTCGCCGGCACGACGGAGGGATGGGTGGAGGTCGTCCGGAAGTATGCTCGCCGCGGTCGTCCGGTCGCGGCGGTGATCGAGGAGCTCTCGTGGTCGGAGCGACGGCTCCGACGGTCGATGGCCGGAACGTTCGGGTACGGATACACCGCACTCGTCCGCATCGAACGCGCCCGGCGCGCCCGGTCGCTCCTCGCGGGAGGGTGGAGCCCGGCGGACGCGGCGGCGCTCGCCGGGTACGCCGACCAACCGCACCTGACCCGGGAGTTCCGTCGATTGGTCGGCGTGACGCCGCGTCAGTTCGCGGACAGCGCCGCGTAGAGATCGATCGAGTTGCCGTCGGGATCGAGCACCGTGGCGTAGCGCTGGCCCCAGTGGGCGTCCCACGGTTCGACGTGCGGCGGATAGCCGGCGGCGCGCAGGTCGCGAACGGCGGCATCCACCGCCTCGGGCGTGCCCTTGTCGAACGCGAGCGCGATCCGGTGGCCGCCGACCGCCGGGACGAAGCCGGGGTCGAAGCCACGGACCGTCTCCACGGTGTCCCATGCGAGCGTCGTGCCGTCGTCGAGGGTCGCGTCGACATGGGGTGCGGCGTCGAGACCCGGAGGGACGGGCACCCCCAGCGCACGGTAGAAGGCCAGAGAGGCGGCCAGATCGGAGGTGACGATGCCGATGAATCCGAGTCGAAGAGTCATAGGGCCACCCTAGGGAGCCCGCCGAGCGGGGTCTTGAACAGAACGGCCGCGGAGGGGGACGGGTTCCCCGTGCCCGCCTCCCGCGGTGGATCGCACAATCCGCTGGGCCACAGCCGGGCTCTCGGTTGGAGATCGCGCACAACGTTTGCGCGGGATGGTTGGCCGGTGACTACTCTTGCCCGGTGCACATGATCTTCCGGACGATGCTCCACTTCCTGCTCTCCCGGTTCGGGCCGCGGCTCGGGCACTGGGACGTGGCGCGCACGAGGTTCCGCGTGCTGCCGACCGACCTCGACATCCTGAAGCACATGAACAACGGCGTGTATTTGTCGATCGCCGACATCGGGCGCTTCGACCTGCTCAGCCGCAACGGCGTCTGGGCGGTCTTCAAGAAGCGCGGCTGGTACCCGGTGGTCGCCTCGGAGACGATCTCCTTCCGCAAGTCGCTCGAGCTGTGGCAGCCGTTCGTCGTCGAGTCGCGCATCCTGGGGTTCGACGAGAAGGCCGTCTACGTCGAGCAGCGGTTCACCGTGGACGGTGAGATTTACACCCAGGCGTTCATCCGCGGCCGGTTCCTGAAGCGCGGGGGCGGCATCGTGACCATCGACGAGCTGCTGGAGGCCGTGGGTCCGGCGCCGACGGACGTGGCGGTTCCGGAGTGGCTGCTCGAATGGGGCGCGGATGCCGCGCTGCCGTCGACGCGCGCGGCCGCACCCAGCGTCTGGAACGAATGACACCGGGCACGGCCGTCGACGCGACCGGGAGGCCTCGCTACGCGGGCCCGAACGGGAAGACGCGCTCCGGATCCCACTGACGGCGGGCCGTCGAGAGCCGGTCGAAGATCTCCGTCGGCCACATCCCGGCGAACTGCTGCGGGTCGGTCACGTCGGCGACCCAGTTGATGTTCGTCACGCGCGAGACACGGTCGCCGAGCACGGCGGCGATGGCGTCGGCGTGGGCGGGGGCGGCCTCCGCGAACGTCGACGGGTCGCCCGCGATGGACGTGAAGGTGTGGGAGCTGTCGCGTCCGCCGACGGCCGTGCCGTCCGCCGGATCCCGACGCGTGGCACCGCCGAGCTGGCGCACCTCGACCGCGACGAACGGCGAGTCGGCGTCCGGACCGATCAACGGCAGCAGCGACTCGGCGAGTTCTTGATCGAACGAGTCGAGCATGTGGCCGCGGATCCAGCTGGGGCCGCCCTGCTCCGGATCGTTGTGGATGGAGGCGACGGCGGTCGTCGGCATCTCGGCGACGAAGTCGAGATAGACCGGAGCGGCCTCCCGCATCGGCGCGAAGAGCCGCGCGCCCTCCTCCGCGTCGCCGGGGAAGGCGAAACGCACGCTCAACAGCGAGCGTCCGCGCAGCGGCGGGGGCGGGCCGTCCATGTCCGGGACCCGCACGAACGCGACGGAGGTGGTCGCCTCGTCCGAGAGGGTCGACGACCACGCCGTCCACGCGCGGAACGCGTCCGCGACCGCATCGCCCTCGAAGAAGACGCTGCCGCCGTACAGGGTGGTGAGCGGGACCAGCTCGAGGGTCATCTCGGTCACCACGCCGAGACCGCCCTTGCCGCCGCGCAGGGCCCAGAACAGCTCAGGGTTGGTGGAGTCGTCCGCGGTGACGAGGTCGCCGTCGGCGGTCACGACCCGGAAGCCGCGCACCCAATCGGCGGTGAAACCGTGGCTGCGGGCCAGCGGTCCGAGGCCGCCGCCCAGGGTGTAGCCGACCGCGCCCACACTCGTGGACGACCCCGTCACCGGTGCGAGGCCGTGCTCGGCCGTCGCGGCGATGATGGGCGCCCAGCGCAGGCCCGCGCCCATGCGGGCCCGGCGGGCGTCCGGATCCACCTCGAGGGAATCGAGGTCGCGGGTGATGAGCAGCAGGCCGCCCGAGATCGCGGACTCGGAGCCGTGTCCGGTCGCCTGGATGCGCAACGGGAGGCCGTTCGCGCGGGCGAACCGCACGGCCGCCACCACGTCGTCCTCGTCCTGGGCGGCGACCAGGACGTCGGGGTCGTGGTGGACGGTCGGGTCGAAGCAGGCGGCTTCGGCGGCGATCCGTTCGTCGCCGCGGAGGAGGACGGTGCCGCGGACGGACCCACGCAGCTGCGCGACGAGATCGTCGCCGAGTTCGATTCCCATGGCGCCGAATGTAGGGGATGCCACCGACACGCGGGAAGGGGTGGAGCCGCATCCGCTGTCAGGCGGCTGACGTACCATTCCGGCATGACCGCCGTGCTGCCCGCCGCCTCCGGGTCGCACGCACTCCCGGATGCGCAGACCGTCTACCGCCCGGCCGTGCCGCTGGACCTGCCGGGGACGCTCGGCCTGCTCGGCCGCGGTCCCTACGACCCGACGACGCAGTGGGACCTCGGCGGGTTCTGGCGCACCTGGCGCACACCCCTCGGGGCGGCGACGCTCCGTGTGCGCCGACCTGCCGCGGACGGTTCGATCGCGGCGGAGGCGTGGGGGGAGGGAGCCGAGTGGGCCGTCGATGCCGTGCCCGCGCTGCTCGGCCACGGCGACAACTGGTCGGGGCTGGACGTGAGCGCGCACCCGCTGCTCCGGGACAGCCGTCATCGCAACCCCGGGCTGCGGCTCGCGCGCACGGGCCTGGTGCTGGAGGCGTTGCTCCCGGCGATCGTGGAGCAGCGGGTGACCAGCCTCGAGGCGTACCGCTCGTGGGCCCGTCTGCTCCGCTGGTACGGCGAGCCCGCCCCGGGTCCGGCGCCCGACGGGATGCGGGTGGTGCCGACACTCGCCCACTGGCGCGGCATCCCGTCCTGGGACTGGCACCGCGCGGGCGTCGACCCGGGACGGGCCCGGACGGCTCGAGCGGTGCTCGCGGTCGCACCCTCGCTCGAACGGGCGGTCGAGCGGTCGCAGAGCCTCGACGCGGCTGCGGACGTGCTGCGGACCGTGGCGGGCATCGGCCCCTGGACGGCGGCGGAGACGCTGCAGCGCAGCCACGCCCACCCCGACCTCGTCAGCGTCGGCGACTACCACCTGGCCCACTACGTCGGGGAGGCGCTGATCGGTCGCCGGGTGGACGACGACGGGATGCTGGAGCTCCTCGAGCCGTGGGCGGGGCACCGTCAGCGGGTGGTGCGGCTGATCCTGGCGAGCGGGTTCCGGTTCCAGCGGCGCGGCCCCCGGGTGACGCTGCAGGACCACCGCTGGCATTGAGCCGGCGGGCGCAGGATCGGGATCAGCCGGTCGTGCCGTTGCGCAGTGCCTCGGCGTGCTCGACCTTGAGGTCGTGGTCGAGCTCGCGGCACAGCGTCGTGTAGTGGTCGAGGAAGTCCGGGTAGTAGTCGTCCCAGGCGGGCAGCGGCTTGCCGTCGTGTGCGGCGATCATCCGGTCGAGGTAGTAGTCCCATCCGACTCCATAGTCCGCCCCCTCGGCGACCGTGTGCAGCAGATCCCCGAAGGTGATGGTGGTGTGGCCGCTGGACTGCGTCAGATGGACGAACATGCGGCGCGAGTCCGGAGCCGTGCCGATGTCGACGTGCAGCCGGTGCGGGGCGTCGCACAGCATGATGGTCACGTTCTCCCACTCGGCGCCGTCGCCTTCCGCGTTCATGCGGAACTTCACCGCACCGGTCGCCGGGGTCCCGGTGAACTCGCCGATCCACCGGCTCAGATAGGCGGACCTGCTGAAGTACGCCCAGACCTCTTCGATCGGAGCATGGACGATGCGGTCCAGGACCACATAGACCCCGTCGTCCTTGCGGACCAGTCTTCCCGTCGGCTGCGGCGTCATGGCGACCTCCCACCGAGCCCGGCCCTCGTCTGGGCCGATGCTCGTGCCCCTCACCCTAGTCACCGCTCGGGTGTTCCGGCAGTGGCGGCGCTGGGCGCGCGGTGGGCGGAGGGTGCGAGTCCTCTCAGTCGTCTCCGGTGCCGCTCTCAGCCCTCCAGGACGGCCATCGCCGCGTTGTGGCCGCCGAGGCCGCTGACAGCACCGCCGCGTTGCGCACCGGAACCGCAGATCAGGATGCGTGGGTGCGCCGTGGCGACGCCCCAGCGCTGTGCGGCGCTGTCGAGCGGGTCGTCGTCCTCGACGAACGGCCAGGACAGGGGACCGTGGAAGATGTTCCCACCCGGCATGTTGAGAGCGCGCTCGAGGTCGCGCGTCGTCTTCGTCTCGATGCAGGGGTTGCCCTCGCCGTCGGTGAGCAGCAGGCTCTCGATCGGCTCGGCCAGGACGGAGTCGAGGGAGGCGAGCACGGCGTCCTGCAGGCGCTGACGGGTCGCGTCGTTGTTCTCGTCGGTCAGCCACCGGTCGGGGGTGTGCAGTCCGAACACCGTGATGGTCTGGGCACCGCTCTCGGCGAGCTCGGGATCGAGGATGCTCGGGTCGGCCAGGGTGTGGCAGTAGATCTCGCAGGGGAGGAACTCGGGCATGACGCCGCGCAGCATGCCCGCATGGGCGGCCTCGAGCTGGGTGTAGGTCTCGTTGATGTGGAACGTCCCGCCGAAGGCCGCCCGCGGATCGAGCGTCTCGTCGCGCAGGCGCGGGAGCCGGGTCAGGAGCAGGTTGACCTTGACCTGGGCGCCCTCGGCGCGCGGGCGCGAGGGAGGGACGGAGCCGCCGTCGCCTGCGACGGAGTCGTCGACGAGCAACCGGTCGTAGATCTCGGGTGCGACGTTCACGAGCACCTGCCTGCCCACGACGTGACGCTCGTGCCCGTTGCGCACGTACTCCACCGACCCGTCGGGATGGATGGCCGTCACCTCCGCAGCGGTCACGATGCGTGCTCCGGCCTCGCGCGCCACCCGGGCCAGTTCGCCCGTGACCGCGCCCATCCCGCCGATGGGGACGTCCCACTCGCCCGTGCCCTGTCCGATGACGTGGTAGAGGAAGCAGCGGTTCTGGTCGAGGGACGCGTCCGAGACGCTCGCGAAGGTGCCGATGAGGGCGTCGGTCGCTGCGACGCCCCGCACCAGGTCGCTCTGCAGGCGGGACTCGATGAAGCCGCCGATGGGCTGTTCGATCAGCGCCTCCCACAGTTCGTCGTCGCCCACCAGGGCGCGCGCCTCGGTCCGGGTGAGCAACGGCTCGGTCACCGTCGGCCAGAGCGCCCGGGCGACCTCGGCGGTCGACGCGTAGAAGTCCGTGAACGCCTCCGCGTCGTCAGCGGCGCCGACCCGGGCGAAGGAGGCCGCGGTCGCCTCCTGGTCGGTGTTGTCGATGAGCAGGCCGGCACCGTCGGGGTCGCCGGGGACCGGGGTGTAGGAGGAGTAGCGCCGGCGAGCCAGCCGGATGTCCAGCCCGAGGTCGTCGATGATGCGCTGGGGGAGCAGGCTCACGAGGTATGAGTAGCGGGAGAGTCGTGCCTCCACCCCGGGGAAGGCCTGGGCGCTGACCGCCGCCCCGCCGACGTCGTCGAGGCGTTCGAGCAGGATCACGCTCCGCCCCGCCTTCGCCAGGTAGGCGGCGGCGGTGAGCCCGTTGTGGCCGCCGCCGACGATCACCACGTCGTGCGTCGGGGCGGGGGAGGAGGGTGCGCTGTCCGTCATGCAACAGAGCCTAGGGGACGGCCCGGACGGGGAGAATGCCGTCCACAGGAGGCCGCGACACTGCGACTTCTCCACATGTTCGAGCGCCGCCAGCGCCAGCCCGGCCGGGGTCGTTACAGTCGAGGTCATGGTGGATGAAACGGACGGCGCAGAGGTGCGTCCCGCTGCGCTGGCTCACGAGGCCGTCGAGCTGGCACGCGTCTGGCTCGCCGAGAGCGCGCGTGCGGGCGACGGAGCCCCGGCGCAGGACCCGGCGGCGGAACGACTGGCGGGGGTGCTCCGCGATCCCGACGGACTGGACTTCGCGGTCGGATTCGTCGACGGGGTCGCCCGGCCGCAGGACCTCTTCGTGGCCGGGTACAACCTCCAGCGTGTCGCCAAGCGGATCCCGCGCTTCCTGCCCTGGTACATGCGCCTGGCGATCTGGCTGGGCGGCGTGTTCGGCCCGGTGCTCCCGTGGGTCGTCGTCCCCATCGCCCGCCGCGTGCTGCGCCGGATGGTCGGCCACCTCGTCGTGGACGCGACGCCGCAGAAGCTCGGACCGGCGATCGCGCATCTGCGGGCGCCCTCCGACCCGCAGGGCCACGGCGCCCGGCTCAACCTCAACCTGCTCGGCGAGGCGGTGCTCGGCGAGGCCGAGGCGGCCCGACGGCTGGAGGGCACCCGGACGCTGCTGGCGAGGGACGACGTCGACTACGTCTCGATCAAGGTCTCCTCAATCGCCTCGCAGCTGTCGATGTGGTCGTTCGACGAGACCGTGCAGCGCGTCGTCGAGCGGCTCACGCCGCTCTACGAGCTGGCCGCCGCGTCGCCGACCCCCAAGTTCATCAATCTCGACATGGAGGAGTACCGCGACCTCGATCTGACGATCGCGGTGTTCACCGGCATCCTCGGCGCGCCCCGGTTCCGCGGGCTCGAAGCGGGCATCGTGCTCCAGGCCTACCTGCCGGACGCTCTCGACGCGCTGCAGACGCTCACCGAGTGGTCCGCCCAGCGCCGGCTGCAGGGCGGGGCTTCCGTCAAGGTCCGGATCGTCAAGGGGGCGAACCTGGCCATGGAGCGCGTCGATGCGGCGATCCACGGCTGGCCGACGGCGACCTACGGCAGCAAGCTCGAGACCGACGCGAACTACAAGCGGGTGCTCGACTGGGCGTTGACGCCGGAGCACACCGACGCGGTGAAGATCGGCGTCGCGGGTCACAACCTGTTCGACGTCGCGTACGCCTGGCTGCTCGCGTCGCGTCGCGGCGTCACCGATCGGATCGATTTCGAGATGTTGCTCGGCATGGCGACCGCCCAGGCGGAGGCCGTCAAGCGGACCGTCGGCGGCCTTCTGCTGTACACCCCGGTGGTGGACCCCGGCGAGTTCGATGTGGCGATCTCGTATCTGATCCGCCGGCTCGAGGAGAACGCCAGCCACGAGAACTTCATGTCCGCGGTCTTCGAGCTCGGCTCCGACCAGACGCTGTTCGATCGGGAGCGCGACCGCTTCCTCGCCTCCGTCGAGGCGCTGGAGACCGATGGGCTGCCGCGCGGAGCAGCACCGACGCCGCACCGCACGCAGGACCGTACCCGCGAGTGGGAGGAGGCGACCGCGCCGTCGTTCACCCGCCCGCCCGCGGCGGTGCGCTCCACCCAGGCGGAGGAAGGCCTCACCAGTGTCGTCCTCGGCCTCACCCGGGGGTCGGGAGGGGACGGCGGTTTCGATCCGGAGGATCCGGCACTGCCCTCGGTGTCCTCCGACGCCGGGTCCGGCCCGGCGTCCTCGGCCGCCGCCGGTGCGCAGGCGACCCCGGCCGGATCGGCCGCCGCCGCGTTCCGCAACGCGCCGGACACCGATCCCTCGATCGCGGCGAACCGTTCCTGGGGCCGGCGGATCCTCGCGCGCTCGGTCACGACCGATCTCGGGGTCGAGACGATCGCCGCCGCCGCCGTGGGAGACGCCACCCGGCTCGAGACGATCCTCCGGCAGGTGACGGACGCGGGAGCGACGTGGGGCAGACGCAGCGGGTACGACCGTGCGGCCGTCCTCGACCGGGCCGGTCACGCGCTGGAGGCCAACCGGGACCGGCTCATCGAGGTGATGGCCGCCGAGACCGGCAAGACCATCGCCGAGGCGGATCCCGAGGTGAGCGAGGCGGTCGACTTCGCGCACTACTACGCCGCGCTCGCCCGTGACCTCGACGCCGTCCAGGGGGCGCGGTTCGTGCCGTCCGCCCTCACCGTCGTGACACCGCCGTGGAACTTCCCTGTCGCCATCCCCGCCGGCTCCGTGCTCTCGGCGCTCGCCGCGGGCAGCGCCGTCATCATCAAGCCGGCCCCGCAGGCCAAGCGCTGCGCCGCGGTGCTCGTCGAGGCGCTGTGGGAGGCCGGAATCCCCCGCGACCTGCTCGTGCTGGCCGATGTGCCGGAGAACGACCTCGGCCGGGCGCTGGTCGCCGACCCGCGCGTCGGCCGCGTGATCCTGACCGGTTCGTACGAGACCGCGAAGCTGTTCCGGTCCTGGCGGCCCGATCTGCCGTTGCTGGCCGAGACGAGCGGCAAGAACGCCATCATCGTCACTCCGAGCGCCGACTACGACCTCGCCGTCTCCGACATCGTCAAGAGCGCGTTCGGCCACGCCGGGCAGAAGTGCTCCGCGGCGAGCCTCGTGATCCTGGTCGGATCGGTGGCCCGGTCGGAGCGGTTCCGGCGCCAGCTGGTCGACGCGACCTCCAGCCTCCCGGTCGGCTACCCGGCCGACCCGACGAGCCAGATGGGTCCGCTCATCGAGCCCGCCTCCGGCAAGCTCCTGCACGCACTCACCACGCTGGGCGCGGGGGAGGAGTGGCTCGTGGAGCCGAAGCAGCTCGACGAGACGGGACGGCTCTGGTCGCCGGGGATCCGGACGGGTGTCGAACCCGGCTCGTATTTCCACTTGACGGAGTTCTTCGGGCCGGTGCTCGGGGTCATGACCGCCCGTTCGCTCGAGGAGGCGGTGCGGTTCCAGAACGCCATCGAGTACGGTCTCACGGCCGGCCTCCACTCCCTCGACGCGCACGAGCTCGCCGAGTGGCTCGACACCGTGGAGGCGGGCAACCTCTACGTCAACCGCGGCATCACCGGCGCCATCGTCCGGCGGCAGCCGTTCGGCGGCTGGAAGCGCTCGTCCGTCGGCGCCGGCACTAAGGCCGGAGGCCCCAACTACCTGATCGGCCTCGGCTCGTGGGTGCCGGAGACCGGCCGCTCCAGCGCCAGCCTGCACTTGCGTGGTCTGGAGGATCGCGTCTCCGACCTGATCGAGTCGGGGCAGTCGTCGATGGACTACGCCGCGTTCGATCTGGTCCGGCGCTCCGCACTCAGCGATGCGATCGCGATCGCGACCGAATACCGGCAGGTGAAGGACGTCTCGGCGCTCGGCGTCGAACGCAACCTGTTCCGGTACCGGCCGGTCCCCGTCACCATCCGGCTCTCCGACGGGAGCTCGCTGGCCGAGCTGCTCCGCATCGTCGCGGCGGGGACGATCGCACGGTCCCCGTTCACGGTGAGTACCACGCTGAAGCTCCCACGCGGGATGCATCAACTCCTGCGCGAACGCGAGATCGAGGTCGTGGTGGAGAACGACGCGCAGTGGCTCGGTCGCGTGCGTGCCGGCACGGTCGGCGCCCAGCGGATCCGACTCATCGGCGGCGATGCGGTCGCGCTCGCCGCGGCACTGGACGGCAGCCCCGATGTCGCCGTCTACGCCGGGGAGGTGACGCCGTCCGGCCGGGTCGAGGTCCTGCCCTTCCTGCACGAGCAGGCGATCTCGATCACCAATCACCGCTTCGGCAATCCGACCTCGCTCTCCGAGGGTGTCATCTGAAGGCGGGGTGGACGAAGCGCGAGCGTAGGCTGACGCCATGACGACCCCCGCCTCCGCCTCGTCCACCGTGCCCTCCCTCCCGCTCGACTCCGGGCAGAGCATCCCGCAGGTGGGCCTCGGCACCTGGCCCCTCGACGACGCCGCCGTGGAGCAGGCGGTGATCGCTGCGGCCGGGCTGGGCTATCGACACGTCGACACCGCGGTCAAGTACGGCAACGAGGTCGGGGTCGGCCGCGGCCTCGCCGGGAGCGGTGTCGCGCGAGCGGACTGGTTCGTCACCACCAAGCTCGACGGCGAGTACCAGGGGAACGACCGGGCCCGGGCCGGGCTCGAGGGGAGCCTCGAACGGCTGGGCCTCGACTACGTCGACCTGCTGCTGATCCACTGGCCGCTGCCGGGTCGGAACGAATTCGTCTCGACCTGGGAGACCTTCATCCGACTCCGCGAGGAGGGCATGGCGCGCGCCATCGGCGTCTCCAACTTCAAGCCGGCGCACCTCGACGCGCTCATCGATGCCACCGGGGTCGTCCCGGCCGTCAACCAGATCCAGCTCAGCCCGGCCATCACCCGCCGGGAGCAGCGCGAGTACGACGCCCGCCACGGCATCCTCACCGAGTCGTGGAGTCCCCTCGGGGGCGGAACGGGTGACCTGCTCTCCTCGCCGGTCCTCGCGGAGCTCGCGCAGAAGCACGATCGCACGCCGGGGCAGATCGTGCTGCGCTGGCACGTCCAGAACGGGCTGGTGGTCATCCCGAAGTCCGCGGACCCGGGCCGGATGGCCGACAACCTCGCGATCTTCGACTTCGCGCTCGACACGGACGACCTGCACGCCCTCGACGCGCTGGACGAAGGCCCAGAGGCCGGCGTCGACTCCGACCGCAGCGGGCACTGACGCCGCAGTCGTCGCTTCTCAGGGCGCGCCGCGGCGACGCGTCACGCGTCCGACACCCGCACGAGCGGCAGCGTCACCGTCACCAGCAGGCCGGTCGGCTTCGCGTTGGCGAGCACGACCTCGCCGCCCGCGGCGCCGGCCAGCGCCGCGACGATGGCCAGGCCGAGACCGCCACCCGCACCGGACGTGGAGGTGCGCGCGCCGTCGGCACGCGTGAAGCGGTCCAGGGCCACCGGGATGAACTCCTCGGGCATCCCCGGGCCCGTGTCCCGCACGGTGAGCACGGCCTGGTCTCCGGCGACGGCGATCTCGGCGGTCACGGTCGCGTCGCCGTGTCCGGGCACGGAGCGGATGGCCGTGATCGCGTTGCCGAGCAGGTTGTCCAGGATGCGCCCGAAGTCGGTCGGGCTGAGCGCGACGCGCGACTCGGGATGCGGCCGTCGCCGCGGGTCGTATCCGAAATCGACCGAGATCGATCCGGCCTCATCGTCGCCGCTGGCGAGCAGCCGCGCCCGGTCGATCGCGTCCGTGAGCTCGTCCACGAGCGTGCGCCAGTCGATCCGCCCGCTCGTCGGTCCGGCCTCGATGCGCGAGAGCTCCAGCAGATTGTTGGCCAGCAGGCCGAGACGCAGCGCGGTCGCGTGCGACGAGCGGATGTCGTCCAGCAACGCCTGCGGGTCACCCGCATCGAGTTCGGCCAGCTCCAGCTGACCGCGGAGCACGGCGAGCGGTGTGCGGAGCTCGTGACTGGCGTCGGAGACCATCTGCCGTTCGCGGTCGGCCGAGGCGCGCAAACGGCGGATCAGGTCGTTCAACGTGGTGGCCAGCTCGGAGAGCTCGTCCTGAGCCGGGCCGACGGTCAGCACGCCGGTCGAGGCCTCTGTACTGGACCGCTCCTCGCCGGCGATGATCTCGGCCTGTTCGCGCATCCTGCTCACCGGCCGGAGTGCGGCGCGGGCCAAGAGCCAGGAGGCGCCGCCGAAGCCGAGGATGAGCACGCCGGCCCCGATCAGCAGGGCGGCGGTCAGCCGGTCGAGGATGAGCGCGGTGGTCTCGTCGTTGCGTGCTGCGACGATATGGACGTCGCCGTCGACCGTGCTCACGGTCTCGGTGAGCACCAGGTACTGGTCGTCGCCGAGTTGATACATCGTCGGCGTGTTCCCGAACGAGATCAGCTTGTCGACCCTCGGCTCCATCGCGGACGGCAGCGTGGACGCGAGGATGTCGCCGCTCGCATCGACCACGGCGAGCTCCTGTCCGCCTCCGGGCAGGTCGAACGGTCCGCGGGGGTTGTTCTGGACCGACTCGGCCGGGCCGGTGATGTCGTTGGAGAGCAGGGTGACGGTGGCGTTGTGCAGGATCGACGCGACACCGACGCGGATGACGACCACCGCGGCGAGGCCGAAGAGCGAGGCGACGAGCAGGCTGCCGATGGTGATGCGCGCCGTGATCGACAGCCGCCGCACCCACCTCACGACGTCGACTTCTCCAAGTTCTCGTCCTGCGCGCCCTCGCTCCCGGCCCTGGCGTCGAGGGCGTTCTTGGCGTCGAGGCGGTAGCCGCGCCCGCGCTCGGTGACGATCGAGAGTCCGGCATCGGCGAGGTCGAGCTTCTTGCGCAGGTACGAGACGTACTGGTCGATGACGTTGGTGCCGATGTTCTCGGTGGTTCCCCACACGGACTCGAGGATGTCGGCGCGCGACAGGGTCTTGTCCGGGTTCGTCGCGAACAGGCGCAGCAGCGTGAACTCCCGTCGGCTGAGGGGCATCTCGTGCCCGTCGACGAGGGCCTGGTGCTCATGCGAGTCGACCGTGAGGCGGCCGACGGTGACCTGAGGGCGCATCCCGGTCGGCTCGCGGCGCAGGAGGGCGCGCACCCGGGCGGCCAGTTCGGCGAACGCGAACGGCTTGGTGAGGTAGTCGTCCGCTCCCGAGTCCAGGCCGTGGACGCGATCCTCGATCGCGTCGCGCGCGGTGAGGAGCAGGATCGGCATGGGATTGGCCGCCTCGCGGATGTGGCGGCACAGCTCGAAGCCGCTCATCCCGGGGAGCATCACGTCGATCGCGGCGGCCGAGTAGGCGTCGCTGCGCAGCGCGATGAGGGCGTCCACCCCGTTGGTGACGAGGGTGACGTCGTATCCTTCGGCGGCGAGACCGCGCTCGACGAGGCCTCCCATGTCGGGGTCGTCTTCAACAACGAGCAGCTTCATGCGCCCATCGTGCCACTCTTCGCCGTGGTGGCGCTCGGTTCCCTGCCCGCGACGCACCGTGGGGGCTGAGGATTCTCGCAGAGGACGTTCAGGCTTCTTCGGCGACGGAGCGCAGCGACTCGAGCGTCTGGGCCCAGTTCTCGCTCATCCGATCGGCCTCCGCCCGGTCTGCGCAGCCGTCCTGTGTGATGGTGACCAGCGTGGCGTCCCCGTCGGCTTCGGCCTCCAGCAGGTAGGAGACGGTCTGGTAGCTCTCCGGGATGTCCGGCTTGCCGCTGAGCGGGCTGTAGTAGCTGGTCACCAGGCGTTCCCCCGGGATGAATTCGAGGATCGTTCCCCTGTCCTCGTAGGGTGCGCCCTTCCACTCGCCGCGGTAGACGATCGGTCCGCCGACCTGCCACTCGGTCACGACCCGCGCACCGGAGAGGAACCGGGCGATGGTGTCGGGGTCGGTCAGGGCGTGCCAGAGGGCGTCGCGTCCGGCGGCGATGCGAAGGCTCGTGCGTGCTGTCTCGGTCATGGCCCGAGTCTGCGCCGCGCCGGTCCGGTCGTCTTGAAGTTTTGCGACCCGGTCAGGAATTGCCGCGGTTGATCAGGCGTGACAGCACGATCGCACTGCGCGTGTGGTCGACGTTGGGGGCGAGTCGCACCTTCTCCAGGGCGGCCTCCAGGCTCGGGATGTCGCGGGAGCGGATGTGGACGATCGCATCGGCGCTGCCGGTCACGGTGCCGGCGTCGACGACTTCGGGCACCGCGGAGAGGATGCGCAGCAGCTCCTCCGGCGAGACGGTCCCGCGGCAGAAGAGCTCCACGTACGCCTCGGTGCTCATGCCGTCGATCGCGGGGTCGACCTGGATGGTGAAGCCCCGGATCACCCCGTCCGCGACCAATCGGTCCACGCGGCGCTTCACGGCCGACGCGGACAGCCCGACGACGGAGCCGATGTCCCCGTATCCCGAGCGCGCGTTCTGACGGAGAAGGTCGAGGATGCTGCGATCGAGGTTGTCCACGGCGCAAGCATAGGGTGGATCGTTGCGTATACGTGAGTGTTACGCGGGAATCGTGCGCGGGTGTTCTGGTGCCCGCGTTGCCGAACGTCCACACGTGTGGACGCGGTTGCACGTATCTGGCGCGGGGCGTCCGATCGCAACGATTACGTGCGTTGCGACGCCGCCAATCGTCGACTTCCGTGTGTGAAACTATCCGGTATCCACGCCCGGGCGACGGCCCGGTCCGATCCCGGAGGGGGCGACGATGACGTCCGCAGCGAGTGACGGAGGCACGGTGGCGCACCGCGTCCTCCCTCGGCCCGAGGCGCCGAGCGCGCGGCAGGCCGCACTGATCGACCGCGAGGAGGCGCACACCGCGCACAACTACCACCCGCTTCCGGTCGTCGTCGCCGAGGGCGATGGCGCCTGGGTGACGGACGTGGACGGGCGGCGCTACCTGGACTGCCTCGCCGCCTACTCCGCCGTGAACTTCGGGCACTCCCACCCGGTGCTGCTGGACGCCGCCCGCGCACAGCTCGATCGCATCACGCTGACGAGCCGGGCCTTCCACAACGATCAGCTCGGGCCGTTCGTCGACGAGCTCGCAGCGTTGGCGGGCAAGGACATGGTGCTCCCGATGAACACCGGAGCCGAGGCCGTCGAGTCCGCCATCAAGGTGGCGCGGGCGTGGGGGTACCGGGTGAAGGGGGTGCCGGACGGCGCGGCGAACATCATCGTGATGGCGGGCAACTTCCACGGCCGGACCACCACCATCGTGTCGTTCTCGGACGACCCGGACGCCCGCGACGGGTTCGGGCCCTACACACCCGGCTTCCGCACCGTCCCCTACGGCGACGCCGCGGCTCTGGCCGCTGCCGTCGACGACGACACCGTCGCCGTCCTGGTGGAGCCCATCCAGGGCGAGGCCGGGATCGTGGTCCCGCCGGCCGGGTTCCTGCCCGCGGTGCGCGCGCTGTGCGACGAGCGGCGGATCCTGTTCGTCGCGGACGAGATCCAGTCCGGGCTGGGGCGCACCGGGGCCACCTTCTCCTGCGACCTGGTCGGGGTCGTGCCGGACGTCTATCTGCTCGGTAAGGCGCTCGGCGGCGGGATCGTGCCCGTCTCTGCCGTCGTCGCCGACCGCGAGGTGCTGGGCGTGCTGCGCCCGGGCGAGCACGGCTCGACGTTCGGGGGCAACCCTCTGGCGGCCGCCGTGGGCCGGGCCGTCGTCGCTCTGCTCGCGACGGGGGAGCCGCAGGAACGCGCCCGCCTGCTCGGTTCGCGCCTCCATGCCGGATTGTCGCGCCTGATCGGGCGCGGTGTGCTCGCCGTCCGGGGAGCCGGGCTGTGGGCCGGCGTCGACATCGATCCGGCGCTGGCGACGGGCCGCGAGGTGTGCGAACTGCTGCTGCAGCGCGGTGTGCTCGCCAAGGACACGCACGGGTCGACCATCCGGTTGGCGCCTCCCCTCGTCATCGACCCGGCCGACCTGGACTGGGCTGTCGAACAGCTGGAGTTCGTGTTGCAGGATCTCGCGGCGAAGGCCGCCGCGATGCCCTCATCAAATATATTGAAATAAACATTCTGCCTCGCTACCTTCGAGGCATGTCTGTGATGGGGGTGGACACCGACGCGGTTGCGGCGGGTGTCAGAAGATTCCAGGGGTTTCCCGACGGGCCGGCCGTGCTCGAGCTGGTCGTGTCGGGAGAAGTGCGCGGCGCCGTCGCGACGTTCGCGACCGCCTGGGGGCGGTCGGACGGGCTCATCGGGTCCGATGTGGCGGAGTTCGCCGCACGGCTGGGGCGGGCGGGGCGGCTGTTCGCCGAGGCGGAGGAGGCGCTGACCGAGCGCGGTCGGCGTGAGGCGGCATGATGGCCGAGCTGGGGGAGACCACCGACCCGGGTCGTCTGGTCTACGGCGACCCGAGTGCGGTGCGTGAGCAGTCCGGGCGCTGGGAGGCGCACGCGAGGACGGTGGACGGCGCGGCGACCGAGCATCGTGCGGCGACGATCGAGCCCTGGCGGGGAGCCGGAGCGACCGCCTTCGAGTCGGCGCGCGGGCGTCACCTGTCCCGCGCGATCGCGGCCTCCTCCGCCTACCGTCAAGCGGCGTCCGTACTGGCGGCGCACGCCGACGAGATCGAGAACGGGCGGCGCATCGCCGAGAAGGCCGTTCGAGAATGGGAGCGCGCTGAGGGCGTGACGGCGACCGCCCGCCGCGCCTACGAGGCCGAGCAGTCGCGCAACCGGGCCGCGCCCTTCGCGCTGCCGGTCCCCACCGTCTTCGTCGATCCCGGCACGGCGATCCGCGACAACGCGGAGGCCCTGCTAGCGGACGCCCGTGACGCCGTCCGGACGAGCGGAGCCGACGCCGCCCGTGCTCTCCGCGCGCTCGCCGACCGCGCCGTCACCGGCTCCGTGTTCGCGGCGGCGGGTCTTCCCACGACGGTGGCGGAGGTGATGGCGCGTGCCGACGAGGAGCACCTGCTCCGCGACCTCCGGCTCCTGTCCGGTCCCGCGCTCGCCGCCTATGCCGCCGCCCATCCCGATCTGCTCGACCGCCTCCTCGCGCTCGGGCCCGCGCGCATCGCCCCCTGGTGGCGGGGTCTGGACGACGCGACGCGCGAGCGGGTGGCCCGCGGCATCCCGCGCGTCATCGGCAATCTGGACGGTGTCGACGCCCGGACCCGATCCGCGGTGAACGCGCGGCTGCTGACGGATGACATCGCCGCGGCGGAGGATCGGATCCGTAACGCGGAGAAGCTCCTCGGCAGTCCTGATGCCGGCACCCGCGCGTCCGCACGGGCGCTGATCGACCGTGACGAGAAGCTGCTCGCCCAGCTGCGCGCCATCCGCACCGCGTTCGGCGCCGGCCCGGGCGGCACGCCGCCCCACCAGCTGTACGCGTATCACCCCGGCGATCGCACCATGGTGGCCCTCAGCACCGGCCTCATCGACGACGCGGAGCACGTGAGCCTGATCGTGCCCGGCATGGGCACGACGGCGGGTGATGTGGGGAGGTACACGGCTGCGGCTGCGAGCCTGAGGGACCTTCAGGCTCGCTTGTCGGGTGGTGATGCCTCGGCGCTCGCCGTGGTCGCCTGGCTCGACTATGCGCCGCCGGGCGGAGCAGACCTTCCGGGAGTGCTGCAGAACGATCTCGCCGAAGTGGGCGCGGACCGGCTCGTCCACACCATGCAGGGTCTGCAGGCGATCAACGAGTGGACGGCACAGTCTCCCCGGCTGTCGGTCGTCGCCCACTCCTACGGGACGAACGTCGCGGCCATCGCGCTCTCGCGGCCGGATGCCGGAGCGGGAAACCTCGTCATGCTCGGATCCGCCGGCGTGTCCGGTGTTCCCGTCGCCGGTGCGCTCAACGTCCCGCTCGGCCAGGTCTTCGCCACGCAGGGCACCAGCGACGAGTGGGCCCCGCTCGGGCAGCTGCTCTCCGGCCGGACCGACCCGACCTCCCCCGGGTACGGAGCGCGCGTGTTCACCTCGGAGGGCACGACCATCGACGGTCGCGATCTCGCCGGGGTGACCGGCCACGGCCCGATCGGGACAGAGGAGGCGCCGAGCTACCTCAACGGGTTGACGGCGTCGCAGTATGCGACCGCACTCGCGACGATGGGACGCGGCGACGAACTCGCGCAGGCGGGAAGCCCCGATGACCGGTTCGGCTGGCGTACGGAGGAGCGGATCCGGAAGTGGGGCCGATGAGGGCGCGGAGTGTTCGGGCGGTGCTCGTCACGGCAATCGTGGCGGGTCTTCTGTCGAGTTGTTCGGGACCAATCGAATCCGGAGGGAGTGCGGAAATGAGGCATGACAATGCGCGAGAAGAGATTGATGAGATCTACGAGCAGACGCTCGAACTCGTCGGCGCCGGGTGGAGTCCGCCCTCGTCGGCCGAATGGCGAGGGTGCGCCATTCTCGAAAGCGCAAAGGACAACGAGACCTGGGCGCGTTTCACCCAGCGGTTCGGGCTGCTCGATGAGCCGCCGACGAGGATCGCAGAGAAAGTGGCCGACCTGTGGACGCGGCTCGGATACCCCACGAAGGTGGTCTCCGACGATCGGATGACGCCGCCGAGGGAGGTCGTCTCGTATCCGCCGTACCTGACCGGCACCACGACGGACGGGTTCGGCATCGTCTTCACGGTCGGAGAGGGATATGCGGACTTCACCGGCAACTCGCGCTGCGTTCCCATGGATCCCGACCTCGACTGGTACCCCTCATGACCGAGTTCCAGGTGGATCCTGATGAGCTCGACGCGCTCGCGGGGGAGCTGCGGCGGCGCAGTGAGCGGCTCGCGGAGGGGCGTGAGGGCGTCGGGACGACGGCGCGCACGGTCGCCGAGCGCTGGTCGGGAGAGGCGCAGGAACGGTTCGTCGGCGCGCACACCCAGTGGGACCGGCAGCACCGCGCGCAGGTCGAAGCGCTCGTCGCGGCGGCGGAGTACGCCGAGGAGGCCGCGTCCACCTACCGCGAGGTGGACCGCGCGATCGCGGAGATGTTCAGCTGAGCGCGGAGAGGTTCGGGTCGCCGCGGCCTCCCGCACAGCGCGACGCGGTGGGAGCATGTCGGCATGAGTGACACCAGGGATGTGAAGCCGGCGCCCCGGCCCGACGATCGGGAGAGCCACGGGTTCTTCGGGCAGCCGCGAGCGCTGGCCAACATCTTCGGGGTGGAGATGTGGGAGCGGTTCTCCTTCTACGGGATGCAGGGCATCCTGCTCATCTACCTCTACTACTCCGCGACGAAAGGCGGCCTCGGACTCGATCAGGCGACCGCAGCGGGAATTGTCGGTGCCTACGGCGGCGCCGTCTACCTGTCGACGATCCTCGGCGCCTGGCTGGCCGATCGTCTCTTCGGATCAGAACGGGTGCTGTTCTGGAGCGCGGTCGTCATCATGGCGGGGCACATCGCACTTGCGCTCCTTCCCGGGTTCGCCGGGGTGATCGTCGGCCTGATCTTCGTCGCGGTCGGCAGCGGCGGGCTGAAAGCCAACGCGACGCGGATCGTCGGGACGCTGTACGGCGAGCACGACTCGAGGCGCGACGCCGGCTTCTCCCTCTTCTACCTCGGGATCAACCTGGGCGGCTTCCTCGGCCCCCTTCTCACCGGGCTGCTGCAGTCCACCCTCGGCTTCCACTACGGGTTCGCGCTCGCCGCACTCGGGATGGCGATCGGCCTCATCCAGTACTCGATCGGGCGCAAGCGGCTCCCCGACGAGGCCCGCGCCGTCCCGAACCCGCTGCCGGCGAAACGGTACCCGCTGGTCATCGGCGTCGCCGTCGCCGCCCTGGTGATCGTGCTCGCGCTTGTGCTCACCGGGGTGATCAACGCTCAGAACCTCGCGCTGGTCGTGATCGTCGTGACCATCGCCGCAGCCATCGCCTACTTCGCCGTGATCCTGTCGTCGCGTCTGGTCGGCGGCGAGGAGCGCAGCCGCATCCTCGCGTTCATCCCGCTCTTCATCACCAACGCGGCGTTCTGGTCGCTCTACCAGCAGCAGTTCACGGTGCTGACGATCTACTCCGATGAGCGACTCGACCGCAACCTGTTCGGCTGGGAGTTCCCGGTCTCGTGGGTGCAGTCCATCAACCCGATCTTCATCATCATCCTCTCCGGGGTCTTCGCCGCGATCTGGACGAAATGGGGCGACAAGCAGCCGTCGACCCCGCTGAAGTTCGCGGCGGGGACCATCCTGATGGGCCTGACGTTCTGGCTGTTCCTGTTCTGGGCGGGAGGAGGCAAGAACAGCACGCCACTGCTGGCGATTATTGGCATCCTGCTCGCGTTCACGGTGGCCGAGCTCCTGATCTCCCCGGTCGGGCTCTCCGCCTCCACCAAGCTGGCGCCGCACGCCTTCCAGGCCCAGATGGTCGCCCTCTACTTCCTCTCCGTCGCCCTCGGGACGGCGATGGCCGGCCAGCTCGCCAAGCTGTACACGCCCGAGACGGAGGGCGTCTACTTCGGGATCATCGGGGCCGTCGCGGTCGGGGTCGGCGTCGTCCTCGTGCTGCTCAGCCCCTGGGTGCTGCGCATGATGCGCGGGGTGCGCTGAGGTCGCCGTCAGGGAACCGCACGGATCGCGGCGCCACCCGCACGGGAACCGTCAGGGCCGGACAACGGGATGCGCCCACCGCGTAGACCGGAGGCATGACCCTCACCCGCCTCCTCCCCACCCTCCGGTGCAGCATCCCCGAACCGCTCGACCCGACCCGCTGGCCGGCGCACACGCACCCGACCACCACGGATGTGGTCATCGCTGGCGTCTCGCTCCTGCGCCTCGCGGACTGGTGCACGACGCCGTGCGTGCACACCGATGACGACACGGCCGCCGTGGTGACCCGGGTCACGGCGGTGCGCCGCCACGTGGGCGGCGGACTCGACATCGACCTCGACGCCGACCTCGGTGGAATCGCCGCCGAGACGTCCCAGGCGCGGCTGATCGGGCGGGCCACCCCGGCGCCGTTGTGCGCCGTCCACGCGGGGCCGCGGCTGATGGACCTGCCCTCCGACCTGCAGGCGGGCGACCTGGTCGCGCTGCCCGCGCATGGCCGCATCACGCTGGGCCAGGTGGATCCTCACCGGCGCGATCACGGCACTCCCTCGGCGGCCGACCCCATCGGGCGCTGCGGGCGCTGAACAACGGTCTGCCCCCCTCCGACATCGCTTCGACAGATCGAGCCGCCCGTATTCAGCAGTATCCTTGATGAATGGAACTGCGTCAGCTCGAGCACTTCGTCACGGTCGCGGAAGAGCGGCACTTCACCCGGGCCGCCGAGCTGCTGCAGATCTCGCAGTCGGGGCTCTCCGCCTCCATCCGCTCGCTGGAGCAGGAACTGGGCACCTCCCTCTTCGTCCGCAGCACCCGCCGGGTCGAGCTCACCACCGCCGGTCAGGCCCTCCTCGCGGACTCGGTCCGCACGCTCGCCAGCGCTGCGGCCGCCCGGGACGCCGTCGCCGCCGTGCGCGGACTGCAGCGCGGCCGGCTGACCGTCGGAGCCGAGCCGTGCCTCGGCTCGGTGGACCTCCCGGCCGAGCTGGCCGCCTTCCGCACCGCCAACCCCGGCGTCGAAGTGCGGCTGCGTCAGACCGGCTCCGTGGAGCTGGTGGACGCGGTCGCCAACGGGCAGGTCGACGTCGCGCTGGTGGTCGACACCGGCCACACGCCCGCCGGCGTGCGGCTGCGCCGTCTGAGTACACAGGACCTGCTCGTGCTGTGCCACCCGGACCACCGCTACTCCGGCGAGGAGAGCCTGCGGATCGAGAGTCTGCGCGACGAGACCATGATCGGCTTCCAGGAGGGCTGGGGTGCGCAGGCGCTCACCCGCCGGGCCTTCGCGGCGGCAGGACTGGACTACCGCCCGGCGATGGAGGTCAACGACGTCCACCCGCTGCTCGACCTGGTCGGCTACGATCTGGGCGTCGCGGTCGTGCCGACCAGCTTCGCGCGCAAGCGCCCGGACCGGCTGCGGGCGGTCCCGTTGGCCGGCGACGTGCCGAAGTGGACCGTGGCGGTGGCCGCCGCCGAGGAGCCGAGCCCCGCGGCGGCGGCGTTCCTGCGGCAGGTCAGCATCGTCTGACGCGGTCCTGGCACGCGTTCGCGGTCGCACGGAGCCTCCACCGATCGATGGCGAAGTCGGACCGATCGGTGGATCCGTCGGAGGGCCCGCGTCGCGACGCTGGGACCATGACTCCGACATCCACTCCCTCCTCCGTCCGTCCCGCCGCCCGGCGCGCCGCCTTCCGGCCGATCCTCGTCCTGCTCACCGCCTTCCTCGTGATCAGCGTCGCGATGGAGGCTGCGCTCATCGTCCAGAGCATGAACGGCGGCGACGTCGCGACCGCCGTCTGGATCCGCTGCTCCCTCGTGGCGGGAAGCGCGGCCGTGCTGCTGCTGATCGCGCTGTTCGCGGCGCGCGGCTCGCGATCGTCCTGGCTGCGGCTGCGGATCATCGCCCCGATCGTGGTGCTCGCCGTGATCGTCATCGTCGCCATCCCCGGCTTGCTCCCCGACTGGGTGCGCCTCGAACAGGCCGTCTGCGGCGCCCTCGTGCTCCCCGTCGCGATCCTGGCCCTTCTGCCGCGCATGCGTGCCCACTTCCCCTCGGGCGCGTAGGGTCGGCACCATGGTCGATCCGCGGTGGCGGACCGTGCTCGCGGTCGTGCCCTACCTGGTCGCGGGCATGCTCGCGGCCTTCGCCGTCGGCGTGGGGTGGGGCCGGTGGGCGACGCTCGTCCCCGAGCTCGTCCTGTGCGCGGCCTACGTCGCGTGGGTGCTCGTGCTGCGCGATCTCCCCCTGCGCTGGCGCGGTCGGCCGGCGGCGATCGCGACGCTCCTGGTGGGCACCATCGTCATCAACCTCGCCCTCGTCCAGCTCGACAGCTGGTTCGCCTTCCTCACCATCGCGACCTTCTCGCTGGCGTACTCGCTCGTCGCGTGGCCGTGGGAGCTGGTGGCGGTGGGCGCCACGGCCGTGGTGGCGGGCCTGGCCCAGGCCTCCGGCCTCGGGTTCGGCCTCGCCGGGATCGTCGGACGGGTCGCCGTGGTGGCGATCAACGTCGTGATCATGTGCGGTCTCTCGTTCGGTCTCCGCGTCGCCCGGCGGCAGGAGGAGCGCGCGGCCACCCTGCTCGAGCGGGCACGACTCGCGCACGAGATCCATGACACGCTCGCTCAAGGCTTCGCCGGGATCGTGACCCAGTTGCAGGCGGCCGAGCAGGCCGACGACGCCGCCGGCCGCGACCGGCACACCGGTGCCGCGCTGGCCCTGGCCCGCGAGGGCCTCTCGGAGGCGCGACGGTCGATGAACGCCCTGCGCCCGGCCGCCCTGGACGGTGCCGGGCTGGCCGGCGCGATCGCCGACGCCGCGCGGCGCTGGTCGGAGCGGACGGGCATCCCGGTGGATGTCGACGCACGCGAGGCGGCGGGTCCGCTCCCGACGGATGCCGAGGTCGCTCTGCTGCGGACCGCTCAGGAGGCCCTCGCGAACGTGGAGCGCCATGCCGGCGCCCACCGTGTCACGCTGACCCTCCGTCAGGACGCCCGCGGCGCCCGCCTGGAGGTGCGCGACGACGGGCGCGGCTTCGACCCGGCGGCGCCGCGCCGGGACGACGTCGACGGCGGCTACGGTCTGATCGCGATGCGGGAGCGCATCGCCGGGCTCGCGGGCACGGTCGTGATCGACTCGGGGCCCGGCCGCGGGACGGCCGTGCGGGTCGAGGTGCCGGCATGAGCCGGGTGCGGCTGCTCGTCGCCGACGACCACCCGGTCGTGCGCGACGGCATCGTCGGCATGGTCTCCTCGGATCCGGAGATCGAGGTGGTCGGCGAGGCGTCCGACGGTGCCGCCGCGGTCCGCCTCGCGCGGGCTCTCGAGCCGGACGTCGTGCTGATGGATCTCCGGATGCCGGGCGTCGACGGCGTCGGCGCGATCCGCGAGCTCACCCGGCTGGGCGTGCCGAGCCGGGTGGTCGTCCTCACCACCTATGCCTCCGACGCGGATGTGCTGCCGGCGATCGAGGCCGGAGCCACCGGATACCTGCTCAAGGACGTCCCCCGCGACGAGCTGGTGCGAGCCATCCACGCGGCGGCGAGCGGGCAGGCGCCGCTCGCCCCGGCGGTCGCGTCGAGGCTGGTCGACCGGGTGCGCACGCCGGAGGCCGGCCTGCTGAGTCCCCGAGAGCTGCATGTGCTCGCGCTCGTCGCCGACGGTGCGACGAACCGGGAGGCGGGGAGCCGGCTGCACATCAGTGAGGCGACGGTCAAGACGCACCTGCTCAGCGTCTATGCCAAGCTCGGCGTCGGCGATCGTGCGTCGGCCGTGGCGGAGGGTTTCCGGAGGGGTCTGCTCGGCGGACCGTCCTCCTGAGGGGTGGGGTCGAGACCGCGCGTCGACCGTCGTCACCGGATCGTCACAGACCTTTTACATGTGTAGAGTGGAAATAACTTGCAAGCACACGTCGAAGTGTGAAGGATAGTTTCATACCGGATGCACCAGCGTCCACCACACATTCCCCGGTTTCGAAGAGGAGACAGCACCATGAAGAAGCGCTACCTCTCCGTCGCGGCAGTCACGATCGCAGCACTGGCCCTCACGGCCTGCTCGAGCGGTGGCAGCGGCGATGGAGGCTCGGTCGACGCGAAGGGCCAGAAGCTCAGCGTGTGGATCATGCAGGGCACCAACCCCGACTCCACGGCCTTCTTCAAGAAGGTCGGCGACGAGTTCACGAAGGAGACCGGAGCCACGCTCGATGTGCAGTTCGTCCAGTGGGCCGACGCGCACGACCGTTTCGTCACCTCCATCGCCGGCAACACCACGCCGGATGTCGCGGAGACGGGCACCACCTGGACCGCCGAGTTCGCGGACGCGGGCGCCCTCGCCCCGATCGGCGACGACGTCAAGAAGGCCGGTCTCGAGGACGACCTCGTGAAGGGCCTCAAGGAGTCGGGCACCTACGACGGCGAGCTCTACGGCATGCCGTGGTACGCCGGCGTCCGCTCGCTGGTCTACCGCGCCGACGTCTTCACGGAGCTCGGCATCGAGGCTCCGAAGACCTGGGACGACATCGTCGCCGCCGGCGAGAAGATCAAGGCCGCGAAGCCCGACATGATCCCGTTCGCCGTGCCCGGCACCGCCGAGTTCGGCGTGTACCCGTGGGTCTGGGGCGCGGGCGGCCAGGTCGCCACCGAGAAGGGCGGCACCTGGACCTCGGGTCTCGACAGCGCCAAGTCGCGTGAGGGCATCCAGTTCTACACCGACCTCGCCACCAAGTTCGGCTTCTCCACCTCCGGCGCCACCACCTGGAAGGAGACCGACGTGCTCGACAACTTCAATCAGGGCAAGGTCGCGATGGCCATCCAGGGCTCCTGGACCCCGGCCACGATCGTGCAGAAGGCCCCCGACCTCGAGGGCAAGATCGCCGCGACCCCGATCCCGGGCAAGGACGGCGGAATCAGCCCGTCGGTGCTGGGCGGCTCGCACCTGAGCGTGTTCAACACGGCCAAGAACAAGGATCTGGCCTGGAAGTTCGTCGAGCTGATGACCACGGGCAAGTACGCCCAGGAGTGGGCGTCGCAGACCGGCTACTTTTCCGGTCTGAACTCGCTGGTCACGAAGGCGATGGAGTCGGACGACCCGCTGGTCAAGCCGTTCGCCACGCAGATGGTCGACGGCGGCGCGTCCGTGCCGGTCACCCCGCAGTTCGGCGCGGTGCAGGCCAAGCAGACGACCAACGCGATGATCCAGTCCATCCTCTCCGGGCAGAAGACGGTCGACCAGGCGACGACCGACGCGGCCAAGGAGATGACCCAGCTGCTGAACGACAAGTAGCCCGATGGCCATCGACGTTCGTCCCGAGACGCCGGCCGTGCGCACCGCGCGCGGCCGGCGCCCCGGCGCCCCCGCCCCGAAGCGCAGGCGCTCGTTCATCGCCGTGAGCCGGCCGTGGCTGCTGCTGGCGCCCGCGCTGGTCGTGCTCGCCGGGCTGCTGCTGTGGCCCCTCATCCGCGTGGTGATCATCTCGCTGCAGGACTACGGCCTGCGCGAGATCGTCAGCGGCAAGACGAACTTCATCGGTCTCGAGAACTACGCCGAGATCTTCGGCAACTCCACCCTGTGGACGGTCGCGCTGCCGAACACCGTGGTGTTCGCCATCCTCTCCGTCGCCGGGACCGTCGCGCTCGGCACCCTCGTCGCCCTGCTGATGCAGAGCCTCGGCCCGACCTGGCGGACGATCGTCGGCAGCGCCATCATGATCGCCTGGGCGATGCCCGCCGTGACCGGCACGTACGTCTGGGTCTGGATCTTCGACGCCGACAACGGCATCGTCAACCAGGTCCTCAAGAACCTGGGGCTCATGCACGAGTCCTTCAACTGGTTCACGAACCCGTTCACGTTCTACGGGATCGTGCTCCTCAACATCATCCACCACGGCTTCCCCTTCGTCGCGATCACCGTCCTCGCCGGCCTGCTCGGTGTCTCCAAGGAGATGCTGGAGGCGGCCGCGATGGACGGCGCGGGAGCGGTGCGCCGCTTCTTCTCGATCATCGTCCCGTCGCTCAAGCAGGTGTTCGCCGTCGTGATCATCCTGTCCACGATCTGGGACTTCAAGGTCTTCGCGCAGGTCTACCTGATGCCGGGAGGATCCGGCTCGAACCGTCAGGTGCTCAACCTCGGCGTGTGGTCGTACGTCGAGTCGTTCGGCCAGAACCGCTACGGCTTCGGCTCGGCGATCGCGGTGCTGCTCACCCTGGTGCTGCTCGCGATCACCGTCGTCTACGTCCGCACCATGCTCAAGGAGGACAAGCTGTGAAGCGCTCGGTCGGCGGCAGGATCGGCAAGGGCGTGCTCGTCGCGCTGCTGCTCGTCTTCACGCTCTTCCCCGTCTACTGGATGCTGTCGAGCGCCTTCGACAAGCGCGCGTCGAGCGGCGGTCAGTCGCTCGTGCCCCAGGAGTTCACGTTCGACAACTTCGCCTACGTGCTCACCAAGGGCGGCTTCGACGTCTTCCTCCGCAACTCGCTGATCGTCGCGGTCGCGGTCGTGGTGATCTCGGCGGTGCTCGCCCTTCTGGCCTCAGTCGCGGTCGCGCGCTTCAATTTCAAGTTCCGCACGGCGATGCTGTTCATGATCCTCTCGGTGCAGATGGTCCCGCTGGAGGCGCTCGTCATCCCGCTGTTCGTGCAGGTGCGCGACCTCGGCCTCCTGAACCAGCTGCTCGGCCTGATCGTCGTGTACGTCGCGCTGTCGCTGCCCTTCGGCATCTGGATGCTGCGCGGCTTCGTCGCGGCCGTCCCCGTCGAGCTCGAAGAGGCGGCGTACCTCGACGGCGCCAGCTGGTGGCGGATGTTCCGCTCGGTGCTGTTCCCGCTGGTGATGCCGGGCCTGGTCGCGACCAGCGTCTTCGCGTTCATCACGGCGTGGAACGAGTTCATCTTCGCGATGACGCTGCTGGGCGGCGCGAGCGACAACTACACGGTCGCGATCGGCCTGAAGCAGTTCTTCGGCGAGCACACCAACGAGTGGGGATACGTGATGGCGGCCTCGACGATCATCACGATCCCGGTCATGATCTTCTTCGTGCTGGTCCAGCGCCGCCTGTCGAGCGGCCTGGTCGCCGGCGCCGTCAAGGGCTAGGGGGAGCGGGATGAGCGCGAGCACCGATCCGGGCGTTCGCTCGCTGGTCGCGAGCGTGCTGTGGCCCGGCTTCCTGGGCCGCACGGCACCGGACTGGCTGCTGGACGCCCTCGACGAGGGCCTGGCCGGAGCGGTCTACTTCGGTCAGAACATCGACCCGGACGACGGCTCCCAGCTCCCCGCGCTCTCCGCCCGGCTGCGCGAGGCGCGTCCCGGAGCGCTGCTCGGCATCGACGAGGAGGGTGGACCGGTGACCCGGCTGGAGGCCGCGCGCGGCTCCACGCTCCCGAGCGCCTCCCAGCTCGGCCGCGTCGACGACACCGCGGTCACCCGGGCGGCCGGCGGCGAGCTCGCCCGGCGGGTGCGCGCCGCCGGGGCGAACGTCGCGCTGGCACCGGTCGCGGACGTCAACACCAATCCGCGCAACCCGGTCATCGGCACCCGCTCCTTCGGGACCACCGCGGACCTGGTCGGCCGCCACGTCGCCGCGATGGTCTCCGGCATCCAGGCCGGCGGCATCGCCGCGTGCGTCAAGCACTTCCCGGGCCACGGCGACACGGCGGTGGACTCCCACCTCGGGCTGCCGCACGTGACCCTCCCGGCGTCGGCCGTCGAGGCGGAGCATCTCCCGCCGTTCCAGGCCGCCATCGACGCCGGTGCGGCCGCAGTGATGACCTCGCACGTGGTCGTCGACGCCTACGGCGACCTCCCCGCCACCCTCGACCCGAGAGTGCTCGGGATGCTCCGCGAACGCGGTTTCTCGGGCGCGATCATCACGGATGCGCTCGACATGGCCGCCATTCGCGCCGAGTTCGGTGCCGGGGCCGGTGCGGTGCGCGCGATCCTCGCCGGTGCCGACCTGCTCTGCATCGGCAACCCCTCGGACCTCGGACCCAAGCACGGTTCGACGAGCGACTTCGACGACTTCGCGGAGGTGCGCGACGCGCTCCTCGCCGCGGTGGACGACGGCACGCTCCCGATCGCCGCGCTCGAGCGCGCGTCGCGGGCGGTCGCCGACCTCTCGGAGTGGACCGACGCCGCTTCCCGCGCGGGAGGCGCCACCAGCGACGACGGCGAGACGTTCGACGCGGCAGAGGTCGTCCGCGAGGCGATCGTCGTGCGGGGCTCCGCCTCCGTGCCCGCCGGGGACCGCGTCGTCCTCGACCTGCGGGACCGCGCCAGCGCCGCTGTGGCCTCCACGGCCGAGCCGTTCAGCGCCGCCCTCGGAGCCGAACGCGTCGTCGCGGGACCGCTCGGCGGCCGCGACGTCGTCGCCACGATGAGCGATGCGCTCGGGCGGATCCCGGCAACGAGTGCCGTCGTGGCCCTGGCCGACGCCGTGCAGCCGGGGTCGCCGCAACGCCGGGCGCTCGGCATCCTCGCCGTCGCACGCCCCACCGCGGTGGTCGTCACCACCGGCCTCCCGGCGGCGGACGACCTCCCGCTCCCCACCGTCGACGCCTACGGATCCAGCCGGATCACCGCCGACGTCGTGGCCGAGATGCTCGCGGGGGTGACGGCGTGAGGATCCTCTCGCTGCAGTCCGGCACCAGCGTCGACGGCATCGACGTGGCGGTGGTCGACATCGATCCGCTCGACGCGGGCGACCGCCCCCTGGTGCGCCTCGCCTCGGTGCTCGCCCGGACGGTGCCGTGGTCGGAGCCGACCCGCGCGCTGCTGCTCGCCGCCGTCGAGGGCCGGAGCCTCACCCCCGCCGAGTTCGTGCGGATGGACACCCTCGCCGGTCAGGAGTTCGCGGAGGCAGCGGCGGGGGCGGCCGAGCAGGCCGGTGGTGTCGAGCTGGCGGTCTCGCACGGCCAGACGCTGCATCACTGGGTCGAGGACGGCCATGCCCGCGGCACCCTGCAGATCGGCCAGCCGGCGTGGATCGCCGAACGGCTCGGTGTCCCGGTGCTCTCCGACGTCCGGTCGGCCGACATCGCCGCCGGGGGAGAGGGCGCTCCGTTGATGGGGCTCTTCGACCGGGCCTGGCTCGCGGGCGAGGCCGCGCGCGACGGACGCCCCATCGCCACCGTCAACCTCGGCGGCATCGCCAACGTGCAGATCGTGGAGCCCGACGGCGGGCTGATCGCCTTCGACAGCGGTCCGGCGAACGCCCTCATCGACGCGGCGGTCGCGCGCGCGACCGACGGTCGCCAGGGCCAGGACACCGACGGCGCACTCGCCGCGAGCGGGAGAGTGGACGAACGGCTTCTGAGCGCGCTGCTGGCCCACCCCTATTTCTCCGCTCCCGCTCCCAAGAGCACGGGACGCGAGACGTTCGACCTGGGCGTGGTCGACGCGGCCGCCGCCCGCGCCGGCGTACGGCCCTCGCTCGCGGACCTGGTCGCGACCCTGACCTCCCTCACGGCCCGCACGGTCGCCGACGCCGTGCGCTCGTCGTCGTCCCACATCCCGGCTCGGGCGATCGTCTCGGGCGGGGGGACCCGCAACCCCGCGTTGATGCGGGCCCTCAGCGCCGTGCTCGGCCTGCACGGCGTCGAGGTGATCAGCAGCGAGGCGCTCGGCATCGATGCCGACCACAAGGAGTCGCTGCTCTTCGCCTTCGTCGGCTTCCTCAGCTGGCACGGCGTGCCCGCCGACCTGCCCGGCACTCCGCCCGGCCGCGCGCGGGTCCTCGGCAGGCTGACGCTCGCTCCCGACTCCGTCCCCGGCCGCCGCCTGCGCGGCGTCGCCGGGCTGACACTGGCCGCCGACCCCGCCGTGGCGGTGGCCCGGTGACCGACGCACCGACGAAAGGACCACTCCGTGGCTGAGCCGCACTCCCTCTCCGACCTCCGCGAGACGCTCGGGACGCTCGCGACCGAGGCGGTGAGCGAATCCACCCGCGACCTCGACATCATGTCGATCGAGGAGCTGGTGGAGGCGATGAACGCCGCCAACGCCGAGGTGCCCGTCGCGGTCGCCCGCGAGAGCGCGAGCATCACCGCGGCCGTGACCGGTGTGTCCGAGCGGATGCGCCGCGGCGGACGTCTCATCTATGCGGGCGCCGGCACCGCCGGACGCATGGGCGTCCTCGACGCCAGCGAGATCCCGCCGACCTTCGGCGCCCCACCCGAGCTCGTCGTCGGACTGATGGCCGGCGGCCCGGAAGCCCTGCACACCGCGGTGGAGAACGCCGAGGACGACGAGGAGGCCGGGCGCGGCGCCGTCCGTGCGATCACCGTCGGCCCGCTCGACGCGGTCGTCGGCATCTCCGCCTCCGGACGGACTCCGTTCGTGCTCGGCGCCATCGATCAGGCGCGCCGGGCGGGAGCCTTCACAGTCGGGCTGGCCTGCAACGCCGACTCCCCGCTCGGCCGCGACGCCGAGGTCGGCATCGAGGTCGTCGTGGGCCCGGAGATCCTCACCGGCTCGACCCGGCTCAAGGCCGGGACCGCCCAGAAGCTCGTCCTGAACATGATCAGCACGATCTCGATGGTGCGTCTCGGCAAGGTGTACGGCAACCTCATGGTCGACCTCCGGGCCACCAACGCCAAGCTGCGCGCCCGCTCCGAGCGGACCGTTATGCTGGCGACGGGCACCGACGCGCAGCAGGCGGCGGAGGCGCTCGACGCGACCGGCGGCTGGATTAAGGCGGCGATTCTGATGAGCGAGACCACCCTCGACGCGGACGCCGCTGTGCGCCTCCTCGCCGAGCACGGCGGACGGCTGCGCGATGCCCTCCTCGCGGCCGACGGGGCCGGACGCGACCGGCTCAGTGCGCCGGGTGCCGCAGCGGTGCGGGTCGAGCATGGTGGCTGACGTCCTCTCCGCGGTGCGTCAGGCGGTGCCGCGGCTGAGCGCGACGGAGGCGCGCATCGCCCACGTGGTGATGGACCATCCCGAGCGCGTCGTCGACCTGACGATCTCGGAGCTCGCCGTCGCGTGCGACACGTCCCAGGCGACGATCGCCCGCTTCTGCCAGAGCATCGGGTTCACGGGATACCGCGAGTTCCGGCTCGCCATCGCGTCGGCGACCAGCCGGGAGCAGGCCACACGGGAACGGTTCCAGCTCACCGAGAGCGACGTGGACCCGGCCGACAGCGTGCAGGAGGTCGTCGCCAAAATCGCCTACCAGGAAACGCTGGCGATCGAGCAGACCGCCCGCGAGCTCGACCTCGACGCCCTCGACCGCGTGGTCGCCGCGATCGTCGGCGCCGGCCGCATCGACCTCTACGGCGTCGGCTCGAGCAGCCTCACCGCACAGGACCTCCAGCAGAAGCTCTCGCGCATCGGCCTGACCGCCTTCTGCTCGGTCGACACCCACCTCGCGTTGGCGTCGGCCGCGCTGCAGAAACCCGGCAATGTGGCCATCGGCGTCTCCCACTCCGGCGAGACCATCGAGACCAGTCACGCGCTCTCCGTCGCGCGCGCGGCCGGTGCCACGACGGTCGCCATCACGAACTTCCCCGACTCGAGCGTCGGGCGTGTCAGCGACCACGTGCTGACCACTCAGGCGCGGGAGAGCCTCTACCGGTCGGGCGCGATGTCCAGCCGCATCGCGCAGCTCGCTCTCGTCGATTTCCTCTTCGTGCGCGTGGCCCAGCAGATGTACGACCAGATGACCGAGTCCCTCCGGCTCACCTACGATGCGGTGCGCAGTCAGCGCCCGGTGCGGCCAGAGCGATGACGGCATCGCTCGCCGACCGCCTGCTGCCGCGCCCGCGGCGGGTCGAGGAGCTCCCGGGCGAGTTCGTGCTCGACGACGCGACCGCGGTCGACGCCGACGCGACAGGCGCTCCGGTCGCCGCGTGGCTGCGCGCTCAGCTCGCGGCCGCGACGGGCCTGCCGATGGCGGGCGTCTCGATCGGCGGCGGTGGCGCGGACGCGATCACCCTCGCCGCCGATCCCACCCTCGCCGAGGAGGAGTACCGCCTCACCGTGCAGCCCGACGGGGTGCGCGTCCTCGGCGGGTCGGCCGCGGCGCTCGCGCACGGTGCGCACGCGTTCCTGCAGCTGCTGCCCGCCGCCGTGCACCGGCGCGGCGCTCTCGACGGCGTCCGCTGGGCCGCCCCGGCCTGCCGGGTCGAGGACCGCCCGGCGTTCCGCTGGCGGGGGCTCATGCTCGACGTGGCCCGGCACTTCCTGCCGAAGCACGACATCCTCCGCTTCGTCGACCTGCTCGCGATGCACCGGATGAACGTGCTCCACCTGCACCTGACCGACGACCAGGGCTGGCGGATGGAGATCCGCCGCTATCCGCGACTCACCGAGGTGGGGGCATGGCGACGCGAGTCGCAGGTCGGGTTCGGTCCGGAGGCTCCCACGGACGGCCGCCCGCATGGCGGCTTCTACACGCAGGACGACCTGCGCGAGATCGTCTCGTATGCGTCCGCCCGCGGCATCATCGTGGTCCCCGAGATCGAGGCGCCCGGGCATGTGCAGGCCGCGATCGCCGCGTATCCCGAGCTCGGCGTCGCGGGCGGCGACGAGCCGCGCGAGGTGTGGACGCGCTACGGGATCAGCCGTAACGTCCTGAACCTCGAGGAATCGACGGTCGCGTTCTTCCGCGACGTGCTCGACGAGGTCGTCGAGGTGTTCCCGTCGCCCTACATCGGCATCGGCGGGGACGAGTGCCGCAAGGACCAGTGGCGCACCGACCCGCGTACCCAGGAGCGACTGCGCGAGATCGGCGCCGCGACCGAGGAGGAGGGGCAGAGCTGGTTCGTCCGTCAGATCGACGAGCACCTCACCGCACGGGGCCGCCGGTCGTACGGCTGGGACGAGATCCTGGAGGGCGGCCTCGCCCCGGGTGCGACCGTCGCGAGCTGGCGCGGCGAGACGGGCGCCGTCGCGGCCGCGCGGCAGGGGCACGACGTCGTGTTCTGCCCGGACCGCGTGCTCTACTTCAACTACCGCCAGTCGGAGTCGCCGGAGGAGCCGATCCCGCTCGTCACGGTCACCACCGTGCGCGACGTGTACGAGCTGGACCCGGTGCCCGCCGAGCTGACGGCCGAGCAGCGTCTCCATGTGCTCGGCGCGCAGGCGAACCTGTGGACCGAGTACATCGACCAGCCGCGCGGGCTCGACTACTTCGCCTTCCCGCGACTGGCCGCGCTGGCCGAGGCGCTGTGGACCGCGGACGCAGCCGGTGAGCGCTCGTGGGAGGCGTTCGAACTTCGGCTCGCGGCGCACCTCGCGCGGCTCGACGCCGTCGGCGTCGAGTACCGGCACCCTGGCGGTCCGCTGCCCTGGCAGCAGCGCCCCGGCATCCCGGGCGCCCCGCGCGACCGTGCCGACCGCGCGGCCGAGGTCGCCGCCCTCACCGCGACCATCGCCTCCTGACCCGCGCCGCGCCGACGAGCCGCCGAGTCCGCAGAATCTGGGGCCGAAACCGCCGAGTACGCAGAGAATTCGCGTACTCGACGGTTGGCGGGCCGACGACGCGCGGGTCAGGCGGGGGTGAGGCGCGCGAGCTCTTCGGGGGTGAGGGTGACGTCGACGGCGGTGAGCGAGTCGAGGATGGTCTCGGGGCGCGACGAGCCCGGGATCGGGATGACGTGCGGCCCCTGCGCGAGGTGCCAGGCGAGCGCGACGACCTGCGGGCTGATGCCGCGCGCATCCGCGATGTCCTGGAACGGCTCGAACCGCGAGCCGAGGTCGGACGCCCGGGTGATGCCGCCCAACGGGCTCCACGGGAGGAACGCGATGCCGAGCTCGCCGGCCAACTCCAGCTCCGGCTCGCTCGACCGGAACGCGGGCGAGAACTGGTTCTGCACCGAGGCGAGCCGGCCGCCCAGGATGTCCTGCGCCAGCCGGATCTGCTCGGGGTTCGCGTTGGAGATCCCCGCGAGGCGGATCACTCCCTCGTCGAGGAGGTCCCGCACGGCGCCGACCGAGTCGGCGTACGGCACCTCCGGGTCGGGCCGGTGGAACTGGTACAGCCCGATCGCGTCGCCGCCGAGCCGGGCGAGCGAGGCTTTGGCGGCCTCCTTGAGGTACTCGGGGCGGCCATTCACAGTCCAGCTCCCGTCGCCGGGGCGCAGGTGGCCGCCCTTGGTCGCGACGAGGACGGTGGAGGCGTCACCGCTCCACGTGCGCAGCGCCTCCGCGATGAGCTCCTCGTTGTGGCCGACCTCGTCGGCGTGCAGATGGTACGCGTCGGCGGTGTCGATGAGGGTGACTCCCGCGTCGAGCGCGGCGTGCACCGTGCGGATCGAGCGCTCGCGGTCTGGTCGGCCCTCGATCGACAGGGGCATGCCGCCCAGGCCGATCGCGCTCACCTCGACGTCGGCGATCCTGCGTGTCTTCACTCTGTTCCTCTCGGAGTCGGTGTGATCGTGCGCCCGGTGCTCACCAGGCGTAGTCCTCGGGGGCGGTCTTGTGGCCGGGGAAGATCTCGTCGAGTCGCGCCAGCGCGGTGTCGTCGAGCTCGACATGGAGGGCGCGGAGGCCGGCGTTCAGCTGGTCGAGGGTGCGCGGTCCGATGATCGGGCCGGTGACCCCCGGGCGGCTCAGCAGCCAGGCCAGAGCGATGTCGCCGGGCTCGTGGCCGAGCTCGTCGGCGAACGCCTCGTAGGCCTCGATCGCGTCGCGGTGCTGCGCGAGCGTCTCGGCGGCGCGGCCCTCCAGCCGCCGCTTGCCCTCGTTCTGCTTGCGGAGCACGCCGCCGAGCAGACCGCCGTGCAGGGGCGACCAGGCGATGACGCCGATGCCGTTGGCCTGCGCGGCGGGCAGCACCTCCAGCTCCACCTGGCGGGTGAGGAGGTTGTAGATCGACTGCTCGCTGACGAGGCCGGGGAGGTTGCGCTTGCGGGCCTCCGCCTGCGCGGTCGCCAGGTGCCAGCCGGCGAAGTTGCTCGAGCCGGCGTAGAGGATCTTGCCCTGCGCGATCGCGGTCTCGATGGCCTGCCAGATCTCGTCCCAGGGTGTGTTCCGGTCGACGTGATGGAACTGGTAGATGTCGATGTGATCGGTCTGCAGCCGCTGCAGGCTCGCGTCGAGGGCGCGCCGGATGTTGAGCGCCGACAGCCTGCCCTCGTTCGGCCAGTCGCCCATCTCGCCGTAGAGCTTGGTGGCGAGGACGGTCTTCTCGCGGCGGCCGCCGCCGAGCGCGAACCAGTCGCCGAGGATCGACTCGGTCGCGCCCTTGCCGACGTGCTGGCCGTAGACGTTCGCGGTGTCGAAGTAGTTGATGCCGGCCTCGTGGGCGGCGTCCATGATGGTGTGCGAATCCTCCGGCGACGTCTGCGGGCCGAAGTTCATCGTGCCGAGGACGAGGCGGGATACTTTCAGGCCGGACCGGCCGAGCTGGGTGTACTCCATGTGGTCAGCATCCGCCTCCCGGGTCGGGAAGTCCAACAGGGGGCGTGGATGGGATTATGCGCGTGGGTCGATGAATGCGAAAGGGCTACCATCCCACCATGCGCGAAGTGATCCCGTCCCTGTACCGCGTCGAGTCCGCGCGTGCCGGGAACGCCTACCTCATCGAGGCGGATGACCGGTCCGTGCTCGTGGACACCGGGCTTCCGTCGGGAGCGCGGGCGGTGGTCGCGGAGCTCGCGGCGGCGCGCATCCCGCCGCTCACGGACATCGTCCTGACCCACTACGACCCGGACCACGTCGGCGCGGCGGCCGCCGTGCAGCGCGAGACCGGCGCGCGGGTGTGGCTCGGCGCGGCTGACGTGCGCATCCTGCGCGGAGAGGCCGAGCCGCCGACCCGCGTGCGGCGGTGGATGCGGAACTCGGGATGGTTGGGCCGGCCGGCGATCCCGGCGCTCGTCGAACTGGCGGACGACGCGGAGATCGAGGTGGTCCCGGGACTCGTCGCGGTGCCGGCGCCCGGGCACACTCCCGGACACCATGCGTTCCTGTGGCGCGGGGTTGCGTTCATCGGCGACGCGGCGCGCGTCTCGCACGGGCGGCTCGTGCATTTTCCGGGCTTCCTGATCAGCGACCGGGCGGCCGCCGACGCGACCCTCGCTGCGCTCGCCGCGCGCCGCCCCCGCCTCGTCTGCCCCGGCCACGGGGCGCCCGCGCGGCTGGCCTGAGTCGCTCCCCGCCCGCCGAGTACGCGAATTCTCTGCGTACTCGGCGGTTTGGGCCCCACTTTTTGCGTACTCGGCTGCTTGAGAGCCGGACGGGTCAGGCGCCGGGGTAGGCGCCGGCGGCGATGTCCTCGAGGAGGGTGGGGCCGGTGGGCTCCCAGCCGTAGCGCGCGCGGGTGAGGGTGCTGGAGGCGGGGATGTCTGCGGCGAAGAAGCCGCCGATCCAGCCGAAGTGGGCTGCCGCATCCTCGGGGGCGATGGAGGCGGTGGGCACGCCGAGCGCGGCGCCGAACGCTTCTGCGATCACGCGCGCCGGGATGCCCTCTTCGCCCACCGCGTGGACGATCGCGCCGCCTTCGGGCGCCGCGTCGAGGGCGCGCGCGATGAGGCGACCGGCGTCGGAGTGGTGGACGGCGGGCCAGCGGTTGGAGCCGTCGCCGACGTAGCCGGCGACGCCCTTCGCGCGGGCGATGCCGGCCAGGACTGCGGAGAAGCCGTGGTCGCCGACCCCGTGCACGGTGGGGGCGAAGCGCAGGGAGACCGGTCGGATCCCGCGCGTGGCCGACGCGAGGGCGAAGCCTTCGGCGCCGCCGCGCGGGGAGGCGGGATCGGCCGAGCGCGGGCCGTCCTCCTCGGTCGCGACGCGTCCGGGGGCGAGCATCGCGATGCCGGAGGCGAAGAGGAACGGGCGGTCGGTTCCGGCGAGCTCGTCGAGCATCGTCTCGACCGCGGCGCGCTCGGTGCGTCCGGCGCCCTCGAAGTCGGAGAAGTCGTGCTTGAAGGCGAGGTGGAGCACGGCGTCGGCGTCGGCGGCGCCCGCGCGGAGGCTGTCCAGATCGTCGAGGCTCCCCGTGCGCACCTGGGCGCCGGCGGCGCGGAGGGCGGCGGCGGAGGCGTCGGACCGGGCGAGGCCGACGACGTCGTGTCCGGCGGCGAGCAGTTCGGGAACGGCGGCCGAGCCGATCCAGCCGGAGGCTCCGGTGACGAAAACGCGCATGGGATGGTGTCCTTCCGTTGATGTCAGTGTCTGACATCGACCGTAGCACCGATGTCAGCATCTGTCATCACTAGACTGTCCTCATGGGACGATGGGAGCCGGACGCGCAGGGGCGCATGCGCCTCGCCGCGCTCGAGCTCTACCTCGACCCGGGTTTCGAGCAGACGACCGTCTCGGACATCGCGGCGCGCGCGGGCGTGACCGAGCGCACGTTCTTCCGCTACTTCGCCGACAAGCGCGAAGTGCTGTTCGACGCGACCGGCCAGATGGAGCATGACGTGCTCGCCGTCCTCGCCGCACTCCCGTCGGGGCTCCCGGCTCTGGAGGCCGCAGAGGAGGCGCTCGCCGAGGGGACGGCGATGCTGGAGGAGCGGCGCTCGTACGCACGGCGCCGTGCGGAGGCGATCGCGGCCACCGCGAGCCTCCAGGAGCGCGAACTGCTCAAGCTCGCGCAGCTCGGGGACGCGGTCGCGGCGGCGCTGCGCGAACGCGGTGTGCCGCCCCGACCCGCCGCGGTCGCGGCCGAGACGGCCGTCGGCGCCTTCAAGGTCGCCTTCGCGGCATGGGTCGTCGATGACGCGCCCGGCTCACTGGCCGAGCGCGTGCGTCAGGTGATGGCGGAGGTGCGCGCACTCTCCGCCCTCGTCACCGAGTGAGGGCGGCGCGGTACCGCTCCGCCCGGGGGAGGCGCGGCTACTGCGCCAGCGCCGCCTCGAGCTCCGGGTCGGTCGGCTCGACGAAGTGGCGGCCGTCGGGGAAGACGACGACGGGGATGTTGGTACGACCGCTGATCGCCTGCGCCCGGTCGGCCTGCTCCGGGTGCGCCACCAGGTCGATGTACTCGTAGTCGGCGCCCAGCCGGTCCAGCAGGGCCTTCGAGCGGATGCAGTCGCGGCACCAGTCCGCGCCGAACATGGTCACCTTGTCGAACGTGTCGGTCATACCGCCAGCCTAGGCGCCGATCCCTGGGAGCATTCCGTCCACGAGGAGGGTCGCCCGGTCGCGGGTCGTCTCGATGACGGACGCATTGGCGCCGTCGACCTCGCGGGCCCAGGCGCGGGCGGCCTGCGGGGTACGCCCGTGCCGGGTGTGCCGCTCGACCAGCCGGGACTCCCGCTCGGCGGCCGGCGTCGCGACGAACCAGGTCTCGGCCAGGAGCGCCGGGATGCCCGCCCACGGCTCGGCGTCGATCAGCAGGTAGTTCCCCTCGGTCACCACGAGCCGCACCTCGGGTCCGACGGCGACGGAGCCGGCGACGGGCTCGTCCACGGTCCGGTCGAAGGCTGGCGCATACACGGTGTGGTCGGACTCCCGGATGAGGCGTCGGACGAGAGCGCGATACCCCCAGCCGTCGAAGGTGTCGATCGCGCCCTTGCGCGAGCGCCGCCCCAGCGCGTCGAGGGTGGAGTTGGCGAGATGGAAGCCGTCCATCGGCACGTGCACCGCGACCGTGCCTCCCGCGAGAGCGTTCGCGCGGGTCGTCACAGCGCGGGCGAGGGTGGTCTTTCCCGAGCCGGGACTGCCGGCGATGCCCAGCACGGCCCTGGTCCCCTCGGGTGCGAGGGAAAGGGCGCGGCGGGCGAGGTCGTCGAGGGTCACCTGTCCATCTTCGGGGATGACCGGCTTTCGCCGGACGCCCTGCACGCCTCTCCGGCTACCGCACTGCGAGTGTGGCGGGCTCGTAGCGCACCGGCTCGTGGTGCCGGGCGACCAGGGCACGGAGCGTGTCCAGGTCGCCACGGAGGAGGCCGACCGAACGGGCTTGGACCAGCGCGTTGCCCAGAGCGGTGGCCTCCACGGGGCCGGCCAGCACGGCGACCCCGGCGCGATCGGCGGTCGCCTGGCACAGCAGGGCGTTGCGTGCGCCGCCGCCGACGATGTGGATGGTGTCCACGGGGACGCCGGAGAGCTCGGACGCGCGCCGCACGGACGTGGCGAACGCCTCGGCCAGGCTCTCGATGATCACCCGGACCATGCCCGCCGGGCTCGCGGGGGCACGGAGGTCGCGTTCGGCGAACCACTCGGCGATCCGGCCGGGGAGGTCGCCGGGCGCCAGGAAGCGCGGGTCGTCCGCGTCGAAGAGATCGGCCGGCCGGGGCAGCTCCGCCGCCTCGGCCAGCAGCGACTCGAGCGTGACGCGCAGCCCTCGGTGCTGCCACGCGCGCAGGGACTCGCTCAGCAGCCAGAGGCCCATGACGTTGTGGAGGTAGCGGATGCGGCCGTCCACGCCACCCTCGTTGGTGAAGTTGGCCGCGCGTCCCTCCTCGCCGACGATGCGGTGCTCGAGCTCCACGCCGACGAGGCCCCAGGTGCCGCAGGAGATGTAGGCGGACCGGGCGGGGTCCATCGGCACCGCGACGACGGCGGAGGCGGTGTCATGGGAACCGACGGCGGTGACCATCGGGCCGCCGCCGGAGAAGGACAGGTCGCCGGCGAGAGACGGCAGCAGCGGGCCGACGGGGCTCCCGGCGTCCACGAGCGGCGCGAACAGATCGCGGCGGAGGTCGAGCCGGGAGAGGAGCGCGTCGTTCCAGTGCCCGGCGGCGGTCAGCAACCCGGTCGTGGAGGCGTTGGTCCGTTCCGCCTGCTCGACGCCGCTCAGCCAGTAGGTGATCAGATCGGGGACGAGCAGGAAGCGGTCCGGCGACGTCAGCTCTCCGGCCGCGCGGTCGGTGGCGAGCTGGTAGAGCGAGTTGAACGGCAGGAACTGCAGCCCGCCCTCCCGGTACAGCTCGTCGGGCGGGACGGCGGCGTGCACCAGCCCGACACCGACGGCGCTGCGCTCGTCGCGGTAGTGGTAGGGCTCGCCGAGCAGCCGGCCGCCGCGAAGCAGGCCGTAGTCCACCGCCCACGCGTCGACGCCGATGCTCGCCAGCCCGGGTTCGCTGCGCGCGGCCGAGCCGAGGCCGTCGAGGATGCTGCCGAACAGACCCGTGACGTTCCAGTGCAGGGCGGCGCGGTCGCCCTCCCACAGCCGGACGGGCGTGTTCGGGAAGCGCGCCGTCTCCGTCAGCTCCAGCGTGTCCGGGCCGACGCGCGCGAGTATGACGCGCCCGCTGGTCGCTCCGAGGTCGACGGCCGCGACGACGCCCGTCCGGGGTGTCCCGCTCATCGCAGGAAGGCCGCCGCGACGCCCGCATCCACGGGGATGTGCAGACCGGTGGTGTGGTCGAGATCGCTGCTGCAGAGCACGAACACGGCGTTGGCGACGTGCTCCGGGAGGACCTCGCGCTTGAGCAGGGTGCGCTGGGCGTAGTACTGGCCCAGCTCCTCCTCGGGAACGCCGTAGACGGCGGCGCGCTTGGCGCCCCAGCCGCCGGCGAAGATGCCGGAGCCGCGGACGACGCCGTCGGGGTTGATGCCGTTGACGCGGATGCCGTGGTCGCCGAGCTCGGCGGCGAGGAGGCGCACCTGGTGGGCCTGGTCGGCCTTGGTCGCCGAGTACGCGATGTTGTTCGGCCCGGCGAAGATCGAGTTCTTCGACGAGATGTAGACGATGTCGCCGCCGAGCTTCTGGTCGATCAGCACCTTCGCCGCGGCGCGCGAGACGAGGAACGACCCCTTCGCCATGACGTTGTGCTGGAGGTCCCAGTCGGCTGTCGTGGTCTCCAGCAGTGGCTTGGAGATGGAGAGGCCGGCGTTGTTGACGACGAGGTCGAGGCCGCCGAAGGCGAGCAGTGCGGCGTCGATGGAGGCCTGGACGGCCTCCTCGTCCGTCACGTTCGCGACCACGCCGATGGCGACGTCGGTGCCGCCGATCTCGCCGGCGGCGGCCTGGGCCTTCTCGAGGTCGAGGTCGGCGATGACGACGCACGCGCCCTCGGCGGCGAGGCGGGTGGCGATGGCCTTGCCGATGCCGGAGGCGGCGCCCGTGACCAGCGCGATGCGGCCGGCGAGCGGCTTCGGCTTCGGGAGCCGGGCCAGCTTCGCCTCCTCGAGCGCCCAGTACTCGATGCGGAACTTCTCCGCCTCGTCGATCGGTGCGTAGGTGGAGAGCGCCTCGGCGCCGCGCATGACGTTGATGGCGTTGACGTAGAACTCGCCGGCGACACGGGCCGTCTGCTTGTTCGCGCCGTAGGAGAACATCCCGACGCCCGGGACCAGCACGATCGCCGGGTCCGCGCCGCGGATCGCGGGGGAGTCGGGGGTGGCGTTGCGGTCGTAGTACGCCTGGTAGTCGGCGCGGTACTGCTCGTGCAGCTCCTCGAGGCGGGCGACGGACTCCTCGACCGAGGCGGTGGCCGGCAGGTCGAGGACGAGCGGCTTCACCTTGGTGCGCAGGAAATGGTCGGGACAGGAGGTGCCGAGCGCGGCGAGACGCGGGTGCTCGCTCGACGCGAGGAAGTCGAGGACGACCTCGGAGTCGGTGAAGTGCCCGACCTGCACGCGGTCCGTGGAGGCGATGGCGCGCAGGTGCGGTGCCAGGGCGGCGGCCTTCGCGCGACGCTCCGCCTCCGGGAGGGGCGCGTAACCGGCCAACGGGGTTCCGAACGGGTCCGGACGGCCGTGGGCGGCGATGTGGGCCGCGGCGGTCTCGATGATCCAGAGCGAGTTGGCCTCGGCCTCCTCGCTGGTCTCGCCCCAGGCGGTGATGCCGTGGCCGCCGAGGATGGTGCCGATCGCCTCCGGGTTCGCGGCCTTGATCGCGGCGATGTCCAGGCCCAGCTGGAAACCGGGACGGCGCCAGGGCACCCAGACCACCGTGCCGCCGAAGATCGTCTTCGTCAGCTCCTCCCCGTCGGCAGCCGTCGCGATGGCGATGCCGGAGTCGGGGTGGAGGTGGTCGACGTGGGCCGCTTCCACCAGCCCGTGCATCGCGGTGTCGATGGACGGAGCAGCGCCTCCCTTGCCGTGCAGGCCCCCTCTCCCGAAGAGCACATGGTCGAACGCGGCGACCATCTCGTCCTCGCGCTCGACGCCCGGGTAGACGTTCTGCAGGGCGCGCAGCCGATCCAGGCGGAGGACCGCGAGGCCGCTCTCCTGCAGGGTGCCGAGGTCTCCGCCGGAGCCCTTCACCCAGAGCAGCTCGACGGGCTCGCCCGTCACCGGATCGGTCTCGACCCCCTTGGCGGAGGTGTTGCCGCCGGCGTAGTTCGTGTTCTTCGGGTCGGCGCCGAGGCGGTTCGAGCGGCCGATCAAGGCTGCGACGGTCTCGTTCGTCATGATGGGTGAGTCCTTAGCGAGGGGAGCGGTGGTCGGTGGTCGGGTCGGGTGGTGGTCAGGCGCCCCAGCCCGCCTGGGTGCCGTCGGCGCGCTCGGATTCGATCCGCGCCTGGTACCCCGAGGCCGCATAGGCGGCCATCGGGTCGGCCGGGAGGCCGCGGGACTCGCGCCATGCGGCGAGGTCCGCGCGTACGTCCGTGTTGAACGCGTCCATCAGGACGGCGTTGGCGGCCAGCACGTCGTTCGCGCGCTGGGCGGCGTCGAGGGCGGCGGTGTCGACGAGCAGGGCCTTGGCGGTCGCCTCCTGCACGTTGAGCACCGAGCGGATCTGGCCGGGGATCTTCGCCTCCAGGTTGTGGCACTGGTCGAGCATGAACGCCACGTCGGGGTGCGCGTAGCCGCCGCCCTGGATGACCTCGAACAGGATGCGGAACAGCTGGAACGGGTCGGCCGCGCCCACGATGAGGTCGTCGTCGGCGTAGAACCGGCTGTTGAAGTCGAAGGAGCCGAGCTTGCCGAGGCGCAGGAGCTGCATGACGATGAACTCGATGTTCGTCCCGGGCGCGTGGTGGCCGGTGTCGAGGCAGACCAGGGCGCGCTCGCCGAGGGCGGCGGTCTGCACATAGCTGGTTCCCCAGTCCGGGACGTCCGTGTGGTAGAAAGCGGGCTCGAAGAACTTGTACTCGAGCACCAGGCGCTGGTCCTCACCGAGGCGTTCGTAGATCTTCTGGAGGCTGTCGGCCAGGCGATCCTGGCGTGCGCGCAGCGAGTCCTGGCCCGGGTAGTTCGTCCCGTCCGCAAGCCAGATCTTGAGGTCGCGCGAGCCGGTCTCGTTCATCACATCGATGCACTGGAAGTGGTGGTCGACGGCCTTCTGCCGGATGCGGTCGTCCGAGTGCGTGACCGAGCCGAACTTGAAGTCGTCGTCCTGGAAGGTGTTCGAGTTCACCGTGCCCAGCTCCACCCCGTTGTCCTCGGCGTGCGCGCGCAGGTCCGCGTACGAGTCGACGCGGTCCCACGGGAAGTGCAGCGCGACGGTCGGGGCGAGACCCGTGTGCTTGTGCACCTGGGCGGCGTCGGAGACCTTCTCGAACGGGTCCCGAGCGGTGCCCGGGGTGCCGAACACCTTGAAGCGGGTGCCCGAGTTGCCGAAGGCCCAGCTCGGCAGCTCGATCGCCTGCAGCGCGAGCTGCGAGCGGATGTCGTCGGTGAGTGTCATGGTGTCGCTTTCTCGATTCGGTGGTTCAGTCCAGGTGGAAGTACTCGGTGAGGCGCTTCAGGCTGCCGTCCGGCGCGGTCCCGTCGACGAAGTAGCCGGCCATGCCCGCCTGCCAGCGGGTGTTGACCTCCCGCTCGGCCATCGCCGCGACCGCCGCGTCGAAGTCCTCGGTCTGCAGGTAGCCGACGACCAGCCCCTCGTCGCGGTCGAGGAACAGGGAGTAGTCGTTCCATCCCGCGTCGCGCAGCGCGTCGAGCATGTCGGGCCACACCGTCTCGTGGGCCGCCAGGTAGTCGTCGGCGCGCTCGGGCCTCAGGCGCATCGTGAAGCACACTCTCTGCATCGGTCCTCCCTCCCTCCGGTGGCACGTGCGGCGCGAGGCGGAGCACCGCACCCGCGCCGCACGATCCTCATCGTTCCGTCCGGCCTCAGCGCTCGGCGCCGACCGGTGCGGGCAGCTCTGCGGTCGCCGTGATCGTCCCGGAGCCGATGACCCGGTCGTCCTGGCCGGGGAGGCGCAAGATGCCGTCGACGCCCTCCGGCAGCGTCGCCTCCACGGTGAAGGCGTCGCCGTCGAGGGTCCACGCGACCGAGACCCGGCCGTGCGGGGTCTCCAGCGACGTCTCGACCTCGGTGAGCCCGCCTCCGGGCACGGGGGCCACGAGCACCGAGGAGTACCCGGGCTTCAACGGGGCGAGGCCGCCGACGACCCGGTGCATCCAGTCCGCCACGGCACCGAGGGCGTAGTGGTTGAAGCTGGTCATCTCGCCCGGGTTGATGGTGCCGTCCGGGAGCATGGAGTCCCAGCGCTCCCACACCGTGGTCGCCCCCATGGTCACGGGGTAGAGCCACGACGGGCACTCGCGCTCCAGCAGCAGGCGGTACGCGATGTCGGTGTGGCCGGTCTGGGAGAGCGCATCGGTGATGAAGGGTGTGCCCGCGAAGCCGGTGGAGATGCGGTAGTCGGCGGCGATCGCCAGCTCGGCCAGGCGGTCCCCCGCCACGGCCAGGTCGGCGTCGTCGAGCAGGCCGAAGACGATCGCGAGGGCGTAGACGGTGGTGCAGTCGCTGGTCACGACTCCGGCGTGCACGTACTCGCGGGTGAACGCCGCCCGGAGGTCGGCGGCGAGTGCGGCGAACTCGGCCGCCTCGGCCTCCCGGCCCAGGATCCGCGCGGTCTGCGCGACGATGTCCGCCGACCGGAAGGCGCAGGCCGTGGCGACCACGCCCTTGTCCGCCTTGGCGCGGGCCGGGTCCTCCGGCGGTGCGTCCGGGTCGAGCCAGTCGCCGAACTGGAAGTTGCCGTCCCAGACGCCCGCGGGCGAGAGCAGCGACTTCACGCGGCGCACATGCGCGGTCATCGAGTCGAACTGCCGGGCGAGAACGCTCTCGTCGCCGTACGCGCTGTAGAGGGACCACGGCACCCAGACGGCGGCGTCGCTCCAGAGCGCGGTCGAGTCGACCTCGCCGAAGTCCGTCGGGCGGTCGAGGTACTTGAGCACATCCGGGATGACGAAGCCGACGATGCCATCGTGGTGCGCCTGCTCGAGCCCGAGGTCGATCAGCCAGTCGCTGAGGAAGGCGTCGACGTCGTAGAGGAAGGCCGCCGTGGGAGCGAACGCCGCGATGTCGCCGGTCCAGCCCAGGCGCTCGTCGCGCTGCGGGCAGTCGGTGGGCACGTCGACGAAGTTGCCGCGCATCCCCCAGACCACGTTCTCGTGGAACTGGTTGAGCAGCGGGTCGGAGGAGCGGAACTCGCCGATGCGCTTCAGCTCGGATCCGATCGCGATCGCCGTCAGGTCGGCGGGCGCGAGCTCGCCGGGCCAGCCCTCGACCTCCGCGTAGCGGAAGCCGTGGAAGGTGAAGGTGGGCTCGAAGACGTCCTCGCCCCCGCTCAGGATGTAGCGGTCGGTGGCCTGCGCGGTGCGCAGCGGGCGGACGCCCAGTTCGCCGTCCTCCAGCACCTCGGCGTGGCGGATGACGATCTCGGTGCCGGCCGGTCCCTGCACGCGGACCTTGACCCAGCCGACCAGGTTCTGACCGAAGTCGATCAGCGTCTTGCCGGACGGCGACGTGCTGATCTCCTGCACGGGCAGGCTGGCCCACCGGCGCACGCTGGGACCGACGTACGGCTCCAGTGCGGCGGTGTCGAGGTCGAGGACGCGCACGCCGGTCCAGCCGTCGCCGGCGAACCCCGGCTGCTTCCAGGACTCGTCGCGGCGGCGCGCGTCGATGGTCTGGCCGTCGTAGAGGTCGTTGGCGAGCACGGCGCTCGGGCCGCTCGCCCAGTCCTCGTCGGTCACGACGAGCTGGGTGGTGCCGTCCTCGAACGTCACCACCAGCTGCGCGAAGGCGCCGAGGTCGTCGCCGTACCAGGAACCGCCGCCGGACCAGCCGAGGCGGCCCCCGAACCAGCCCTTGCCGAGGGCGAGACCGAGCACGGTCGTCCCCTCGACGAGGTCCGTGACGTCGTAGGTGGCGTAGCGGAGCCGCCATTCGTATGCGCTCCATCCGGGCGTCAGCAGGTCGTCGGAGACGGCCCGGCCGTTCACGAAGGCCTCCACGATGCCGTGCGCGGTGAGGGTCAGTGCGGCGGAGGCCACGGCGCCGTGGCCCTCCTCCAGGGCGAACTCGCGGCGCAGCAGGGGGGCGCCGTCGTACGCGGCGTCGGCGGCGATCATACGGGCGTGCCAGTTCATGGTGCGTGGTTCTCCAGTCTCGTTCTCGGTGTCGGTGTCGGTGTCGGTGTCGGTGTCGGTGTCGTATCGGTGCGGCGTGCGCGGTGCCGACGGGTGGTCAGCCCTTGACGGCTCCGCTGGTCATGCCGGCGATGATCTGCCGGTTGAAGAAGATGTAGGCCACGAGCGGGGGGATGGTGATGAGCAGGATGTCCATGAAGAGCAGGTTGTAGAAGCTCAGGTTCTGGCCCGAGAAGGTGTAGAGCGTCGTCTGCACCGTCGCGTTGTCCGAGCCGGGGAGGAAGTACAGCGGTCCGGCGAAGTCGTTGAAGACGAACACGGACTGCACCACGATCACGGTCACGATCACCGGACGCAGCAGGGGCAGGATCACCTGGAAGAAGAGCCGCACGCGGCCGGCGCCGTCGAGCACGGCCGCCTCGTCGAGCTCCCGGGGCACGGTGCCGAAGAACGAGCGGAACATCAGGATGCAGAACGAGAGCCCGAAGGTCGCCTCGATGAGGATCATGCCCGGCATCGTCTTGTACAGCCCGACGCCCTGGAGGACCCAGATCGTCGGAACCACGGCCGGCGGCACGATCAGGCCGGCCAGCACGAAGAAGTTGACCAGAGGTCCCCACTTGCTGCGCTTGCGGGCGAGCACGTAGCCGGCCATCGCCGAGAGGATGACCATGACGATCACCGAACCGACGGTCAGGACCGCCGAGTTGAAGAACGCCCGCCAGATGAGGCCGTCGTTGCTCTGCAGCACCGCGACCAAGTTGTCGAAGAACTGCCATTCCTTGGGCCAGCTGAACGCCAGGCTCGACGCGTCGTCCGGCGTCTTCGCCGACTGCAGGACGACGAACGCGAACGGGACCAGGAAGACGATGATCGAGACCAGGATCGCGATGACGCCGACGATCCAGGCGCGGATGCGCTGCCGCTTCACAGCTCCACCTGCTTTCTGTTCAGGAAGTACGACAGCGGCACCATGATCGCCGTCACGACGAGGAAGAGGACGACGTTCCCCGCGGTCGAGAGGCCGTAGAAGCCGGCCTGGTACTGCTTGTAGATCACCGACGCCAGCACGTCGCTCGTGAAACCGGGACCGCCACCCGTGGTGGCCCAGATGATGTCGAACGAGCGCAGGCCGCCGATGAGCGACAGGATGATCACGGTCGCGGTGGCACCGCGGCTGAGCGGCATGGTGATGTCGCGCAGGATGCGCCAGCTGCTGGCGCCGTCCATCCGCGCGGCCTCGTAGTACTCGCTGGGGATGGCGACGAAGCCCGCCATGAAGATGAGGGTCGCGATGCCGACGCCCTTCCAGATGTCGACGCCGGCGATGGTGTAGAGCGCGAGGTTGGGGTCGGTGAACCAGCCGGGCTCCGGCAGGCCGAAGAAGCCCAGAACGGCGTTGACCATGCCGTGGAACGGATCGAGGAGCGACTTCCAGAGGATGCCGACGCCGATGGTCGACAGCAGCACCGGGAAGAAGACGACCGCACGCAGGTAGCCGCGGCCGACCACAGGCCCGGTGAGCAGGAGGGCGAGCGCGAAGCCGATGACGACCTTGGCGCCCGACGTGAGCACGCCGTAGATCAGGGTGTGGATGAAGCTCGTGTAGAGCTGGGGGTCCTGGAAGAACTGGACGTAGTTCGCGAAGCCGATGAACTGCGCGTCGAAGAGCGACCAGCGCGTCAAGGAGAAGTAGAACGACGCGATCGTGGGGATCGCGAAGAAGATCGCGTAGAGCGCCAGCGCCGGGATGAAGAACCAGGTCGGGTAGTGGGACCGGATGCGCCTCTTCGGCTTGCGCTTGTCCGGACTCCCGAACTCCGTCATGATGTCGGCCGCCTGAGCGGCCGTCGCGGGACTGGCCGTCGACATAGTCTGCTCCTCATCGAGTCTTCTGCGTGGGGGGTGCTCGGGCCGGCGCGGTGCGCCGGCCCGAGCGGGCGTCACCAGCCCTTGATGCCGAGCTGCTGGGCCTGAGCCTTCACATCCTGGTCGTAGAGGGCCGCGCCCTCCGTGCCGCTGGAGATGCCGGAGCCGACCTGGATCAGGATCTTCTCCAGGTTCGGGCCCTTGATCGGGGAGACGAACTCCAGCGCGAGGCCGGTCTTGCCGTCCTCCTGGTACTTGAGCTCGTCCTGCACCAGCGCGGGGGCGTCGGAGGGCAGCTTGCAGGTGCTGATCGCGAACGGACCGGCGGGGGTGCCGGCGCTGTTCTGGATCGCGCAGCCCGCGTCCGAGTTGATGAAGGCCACGAGCTTCTTCGCCGCGGTCAGCTTGTCTCCGGTGGTGGACTTCGGGATGTAGGCGCCGCCCGGCTCCCACACGGTCGCGTGCGGGTCTCCGGACTCGGTCGGCATCGCGAAGTAGCCGATGTCGTTCACCTGGTCCGGGTTGCTCTGCAGCACGTTACTGATCACGGTCGTGATCATCGGGTACTGGGCGCCTTCGCCCGTCGCGAGCATCTTGAGCGCGTTCACGTTGGTGAGCGACGCGTAGTCCTCGTTCATGAGCTTCTTGTCGAAGACCTCCTGGGTGTGGGTGAAGCCGGCGAGGGCGGGCGACTTGGAGTACTTGGCGTCGGCCTTGTTCGCGGTGTAGTCGTCGGCCCAGTTCGGGTCGGCGGCCGAGATGTTCGCGAAGTCGGCGAGGACGAAGAGCTGGCTGGTCCAGGTGTCGCCGTACGAGGTGATGACCGGGGTGATCCCGGCGGCCTTGATCTTCTCGCTGTTCGCGATGAACTCGTCCCAGGTCTTCGGGACGCTCAGGCCGAGCTTCGCGTAGACCTTCTTGTTGTACATGATGCCGCCGTCGAAGGTCGTGCCGGTCGGGGCGCCGTAGGTGCCCTTGTCGGTGCTGACGGTCTTCTTGAAGTCGTCGGTGATGTCCTTCACCCACGCCTCGTCGGTGAGCGGCTGGAGCTGGGTGTCGGGGTGGAGCGCCTGGAACAGGGAACCGGAGTTGTAGAGGAAGACGTCGTTCATCTCGCCGGTGGAGAGTCGCGTCTTGATCAGGTTGTCGCCGTCGGTACCGGCGGGGCGGGTCTCCACCTTGACCGTGACCTTCGGGTTCTCCTTCTCGAAGCCCTTCGCCAGGTCGTTGGCGAACTTGGTGCTCGCCGGGTCGTTTCCGCCCGCGAGAAGGGAGATGGTGGTGGATCCGTCGGAACTGCCGGACGAACTGCAGCCCGCGAGCGCGGCGCCCAGGAGCGCGACCCCGCTGAGCGTGGCGACGACACGCGTCGTCGTCGTTCGAGAGAACATCAAATACCTCCTTGTATTTTCAGCGCCCGTGCTCCCGGGTGTCGGAGCGGCTTGAAACGCTTCATTTGAAGATAGGGTGCTCGATGCCCCGCGTCAAGACGCAATTGTGTCGATTCAATCACGACTTCCATCCCCAGGTAAGGGTCGGTCGGTGGCCCGTTGTCTCGGGGTCCGCCTCTCGCGTGCCGCGATTCAGCCGATTCAATGGGCCGCAGCCATCGAGCGCTCGCGCTGCCATACGGAGTGCACAAGATTGTTTCGTTTCAATCCCTCTGTCCGCTACGATGACCAGCGGGAGGGACTCGTCATGGCATCGTCAAGCGTCAAGGACGTCGCAGCGCTCGCACAGGTCTCCGTGGGGACGGTGTCCAATGTGCTCAACCGACCGGAGATCGTGTCGCCGGAGACGGTCGAGCGCGTCACGCTGGCGATGGAGAAGCTCTCCTATGTGCGCAACGAGGCCGCCCGCCAGCTCCGGCTGGGGCACAGCCAGGCCATCGGACTGATCACGCTCAGCGGGGGCAACCCGTTCTTCACCGACGTCGCGACGGCGGCGGAGGATGCCGCAGTCGCCGCGGGCTACTCGGTGATCGTCGGCAACAGCAACGAGCACACGGACCGCGAGGCCGGCTACCTCACCTTGTTCGAGGAGCTGCGCGTGCGCGGCGTCCTGCTCTCCCCGGTCGGCGACCCGGCGCCACGCCTGCGGCAGATGCGCGATCGCGGCATCGCGACCGTGCTGGTCGACCGCGAGAGCAGCGACTCGACGTTCAGCTCCGTGTCGGTCGACGACATCGCGGGCGGAGCGCTGGCGGCCGCGCACCTCATCGCCTCCGGCCGCACCCGGCTCGCGTTCGTGGGCGGCCCGGTGGAGATACGCCAGGTGAGCGACCGCCTCGCCGGCGCCCGGCTCGAGGTGCAGAAGCATCCCGGCGTGACGCTGGAGGTCGTGACCGTGGACGCCCTCACGGTGCCGGAGGGCCGGCGCGCGGGGGAGGGGATCGTCGGACGCGCGGTGCGGGATCGTCCCGACGCGGTGTTCGCGGCGAACGACCTCCTGGCGATCGGGCTGCTCCAGTCGCTGTTCATCCGCGGGCGGCTCGCGGTCCCCGAGGAGATCGCGCTGGTCGGCTACGACGACATCCAATTCGCGAGCGCGTCGGTGGTCCCGCTGACCTCGGTCCGCCAGCCCAGCCACCTGATCGGCGACACGGCGGTCAAAATCCTGCTCGAGGAGGCGGAGGAGCCCGATCGCGAGGCGCGCCGCATCCTCTACCAGCCGGAGCTCGTCGTGCGCGCGAGCAGCGCGGAGGCTTAGATGGAGCACCACGACCGGGCGGTGCAGCGCTACGTCGAGCGGGTCTCCGCCGACCCCGACGTGCTCGCCGTCGTCATCTCCGGGTCGGTCGCCCGCGGCACGGCTCGCCCGGGGTCCGACGTCGACCTGTACCTCGTCGTCACCGAGGAGAGATGGGAGGCGGCGTTCCGTGAGCGCCGGCTGATGTACGTCGAGACGGAGGACGTCGGGTATCCGGACGGCTACTACGACATCAAGCTTGCGACGTTGTCGTACCTCGACGAGGCCGCGGAGCGCGGCGACGACCCGGTGCGCGACTCGTTCGCCGCGTCCCGCATCGCCTACAGCCGGGTGCCCGATCTGGCGGCACGCATCGACCGCGTCACCACCGTCTCGGCCGAGCAGTGGCAGGACCGGGTCGCGGGATTCGTGGCGCAGTGCCGGCTGCACGGCGGGTACTTCCTCCCCCAGGCGGCGGAGAGCGGCGAGCGGATGCTGCTGGCCCACGCCTCGGTGCATCTCGCGACCTCGGCCGGGCGCGCGATGCTCGCCCACAACAGGGTCTTCTTCTCGGGGCCGAAGTACCTGACCGCGCAGGTCGCCGCCCTTCCCCAGGTGCCGGCCGGCTTCTCGGCGGCGCTCGCCGCGGTCATCGCCGAGCCGACTGGGGCGACCGCCGGCGCGCTGCTCGCGCTCGTGGAGGCGGAGGTCGGGGAGAGCCTCCCGCGCGACGAGACGCTCTCCCGGTTCGTGCTCGACAACGAGCTCGCCTGGCGCTACGCGAAGAACCCGCCCGAGTACTCCTGACGGGGCCGCCGATCAGGAGGTGCGGGTCGCCGTGGCCTCGGTGTCCGCGAGCTCCTCGCGGACCTCTTCGCGTGCGTTGACCGTGACGCGCGGCCGCATGCCCGTGAACCGGACGCGCAGACCGCGGTACTTCACCAGGTAGAACACCCCGACCAGGGCGGCGGCGAAACCGCTCGCGGCTCCCACGCCCATCGCCCAGCGCGGCCCGAACGTGTCCGCCACCCAGCCGACGATCGGGGCGCCGACCGGCGTGCCGCCCATGAAGATCGCCATGTAGATCGCCATCACACGCCCGCGCAGCACCGGGTCGGTGGTCATCTGGACCGTGCCGTTCGCCGTCGTCATCAGGGTCTGCGACGAGACGCCGATCACGATGAGCGCGATCGCGAACAGCCAGTAGGTCGGCATGACCGCGGCGATGGCGCATCCCGCGCCGAAGAACGCCGCGCCCGCGAAGAGCAGAGCGACCCGCGGCCGCTCCCGCCGGGCCGAGAGCAGCGCTCCGACCACAGACCCGATGGCCATGACCGACGACAGCAGGCCGTACTCGCCGGCGCCTTGATGGAACACGGTGACCGACATCGTCGAGATGAAGATCGGGAAGTTGAGGCCGAAGGTCCCGATCAAGAAGACCATCACCAGGATGACCTGGATGTCGGGCCGGTTGCGCACATAGCGGAAACCGTCGACGAGGCCTCCGCGCGATCGTTTCGCGCGCTCGCTGCGGTACAGCTGCTCACGGCGCAGCGTCATCAGGGAGATGAGCACGGCGCCGAAGGTCGCGGCGTTGATCAGGAACACCCAGCCCGCCCCGACGGCGGCGGTGAGGAGTCCGGCGACGGCCGGGCCGATGAGGCGGGCCGAGTTGAACGACGCCGAGTTCAGAGCGACCGCGTTGGAGAGGTTCGGTCCGGCGACCAGCTCGGAGACGAAGGTCTGCCGCGCGGGGGCGTCGAAGGCCGCCACCACGCCCAGCAGGAGGGTGAACACGTAGACATGCCAGAGCTGGACCATCCCGGTGACGGTCAGCAGACCGAGGCCGAGACCGAGCACGCCCATGCCGCCCTGGGTCACCATGAGCAGCTTGCGGCGGTCGAGGTGGTCGGCCGCCCATCCCGTCACCGGCAGCAGGAGCAGCTGCGGGCCGAACTGGAGCGCCATCACGAACCCGACGGCGGCGGCGTTGTTGTGGGTGAGCTGGGTCAGCACGATCCAGTCCTGGGCGGTGCGCTGCATCCAGGTGCCGACGTTGGACACCAGGGCGCCGGCCGCCCAGATGCGGTAGTTGACGCCGGCGAGCGAACGGAACATCGCGCTCACGAGTCGGCGACCTCCCGCAGGATTGTCGCGGCCTCGGCGAGAACGGCGCGCTGCTCCGGAGTGAGTCCGCGGAGGCGCTGGTGCAGCCAGGCGTCGCGGCGGCGCCGGGTCTCGGCCACGAGCGCGCGGCCGGCCGCGGTCGGGACGACGACGACCTTGCGGCCGTCTTCCGCGTCCGACGTGCGCTCGACGTAGCCCGCCTGCTCGAGGTGGTTGACGATGCGGTTCATCGACGGCGGCTTCACCCGCTCGTGTTCGCTGAGCCGGCCGATGGTGCCGGAGCCCTCCCGCACCAGGAACGCGAGGGTGGAGGTCTGGCTGTCGCTGAGCTCGTCGTCCTCCTTCTCCGCGCGCAGGCGGCGGGACAGCCGCGCCACGGAGATCCGCAACGCGCTGCTCAGGTCATGCGTCGAGATCCGGGAAGCCACGAATACTTAGCTTAGCAATTTAGACACGCTAAGTAAATCCGTGCGCCACCGGGCGGTGATCATGCGTCACAATGAACGCGTGCAGCATGACTTCATCGACGACGACGGCATCCGGATCCACTACGACGTGTACTCGGCTCGTGGCGTCGCGCGCGCGGCCGTGCAGATCGCGCACGGCGTGGGCGAGCACGCCGGTCGCTACCGCGCCCTCGCCGAGCACCTCGCCGGCGAGGGGTACGCGGTCTACGCCGACGACCACCGCGGGCACGGCCGGACCGGCCTGGAGCAGTGGGGCGGGGACTCCTCGAAGATCGGGCGGCTCGGGCCCGGCGGGCTGCGGGCGGCCATCCGCGACGTGCGCGCGTTCAGCCGGCTGATCCGCGCCGAGGACCCGCAGCTGCCGCTGATCTACCTCGGCCACAGCTGGGGCTCCCTGATGGGGCAGATCATCCTGAACCGGCACAGCGACGAGTACGACGCCGCTGTGCTCTCGGGAACGGCGTATCGGATGGTCGGCTCGATGAACAGCGGGGACTTGAACAAGCGGCACGCGCACCTGGGGACGACCGGGGCCGAGTGGCTCAGCCGCGACCCGCGGGTGGCGCAGGAGTTCGTCGACGACCCGCTCACGACGCTGACGCCGCTGCAGCAGCTCTTCGGCCTCGCGGACGCCGCGCGCATGCTCGGCCGGCCGGCGCGCTCCCTCGCGCGGGACCTCCCGCTGCTCATCCAGGTCGGCGGCGACGACCCGCTCGGCGGCGAGGCCTCCGCGCGCAAGCTGGAGCACGCCTATCGCGCGCGCTCCGGCCTGACCGATGTCACGACGATCGTCTACCCCGGCGCCCGGCATGAGATCTTCAACGAGACGAACCGCGACGAGGTGATCGCCGACCTCACCGCCTGGCTCGGCGCCCGCTTCCCCGCCCGCGCCTAGCTCCCGCGGCCGACCATCCCTTCCGGACTTTTGCGCGCAACACGCCGCGCATGAGTGTGCAAAACTCCGGAAGGGATGGCGACCCGCGCGGACTTAGGCTGGGGGCATGCATGGTGAGTACAAGGTCCCGGGCGGGAAGCTCGTCGTCGTCGACCTGGAGGTCGTGGACGGCCGGATCAGCGGGTTCCGCCTCGCGGGCGACTTCTTCCTCGAGCCGGACACCGCGCTGGAGGCTATCGACGCGGCGGTGAACGGTCTCGCCGCCGAGTCCGACGCCAAGACGATCGCCGCGGCCGTCGCGGCCGCCCTCCCCGAGGGGGCGATCCTGCTCGGGTTCTCGCCGGATGCGGTCGCGGTCGCGATCCGCCGCGCCCTGGCCAAGGCGACCAGCTGGCGTGACTACCCGTGGGAGATCGTGCACGCGAAGGCGGTCTCGCCGCTCATGCACCTCGCCCTGGACGAGGTGCTCACGAACGAGGTCGGCGACGGCACGCGAGGGCCGACCCTGCGCATCTGGGAGTGGGACGAACCCGCGGTCGTGATCGGCAGCTTTCAGTCGGTGAAGAACGAGGTGGACCCCGAGAACGCCGAGAAGTACGGCATCCAGGTCGTCCGCAGGATCACCGGCGGCGGTGCGATGTTCATGGAGGCCGGTTCGGTGGTCACCTATTCGATCTACGCCCCTGCCGACCTGGTGCAGGGCATGAGCTTCGCCGACAGCTACGCCTTCCTCGACGAGTGGGCGATCGTGGCGTTGAAGTCGCTCGGCATCGACGCCGTCTACCAGCCGCTCAACGACATCACGAGCCCGAAGGGCAAGATCGGCGGAGCCGCGCAGAAGCGTCTCGGTTCCGGCGCCGTGCTCCACCACGTGACGATGAGCTACGACATGGACGGCCAGAAGATGACGGAGGTGCTCCGCATCGGCCGGGAGAAGATCAGCGACAAGGGCATCACCAGCGCGGCGAAGCGGGTGGACCCGCTGCGCAGCCAGACGGGACTCAGCCGCGCAGAGATCATCGAGCGCATGAAGCAGACCTTCGCCGGCCTCTACGGGGCGACGGAGGGCGACCTCACCGAGGCCGAGTACGCCGAGGCGGAGCGGCTGGTGGAGGAGAAGTTCGCCACGGACGAGTGGCTGTACCGCGTGCCGTGAGCACCGATCCGCTCGCAGGAGAGCCCGTATGCCGTTCACGGCATACGGGCTTTTTCCTGTCATCCGCTTGCGCGCTGAGCAGTCAGCTCTGTTAGGTTAGGCATGGCTTAGTTAGTTGAGCCTTACCTAAACCTCACCTTCAGAGATCGCCGCGGATCGGCCCGAGCCGACCGCTGCCAGGAGTGCCATGACAGCGTCCCGAACTGCTTCGACAGCCCCAGATCCCGAGAGGCCGCGCACGCCCCGTCGTGCGCGCCGCATCCTCGCCGGCGCCCTCGCGACGCTGCTCGCGGCCGCCGGCCTCACGGCCATCGGCGCAGCACCCGCGATGGCCGCCGGCCCCGCCGTCTCGGCCCCCGCGGTGCCCGCCGCGGGCGGCACCATCACCGTGACCGGCAGCGGCTTCGCCGCGACGGCACCCGGCATCTACCTCGCCGTCGGACCGGCCGGACTGGGCGGCTTCTACCAGGGCGCGGGCAGCCTGCTCGCGACCGAGACCGTCTGGATCGCCCCCGGCAACGAGACCGTCTCCTCCGGCACCGCGCGCCAGGAGCCGATGGCCGCGGACGGGACGTTCACCGTCCAGCTGACCGTCCCCGCCCCGACCGAGTCCACTCCGGCGTACGCGATCTACACCTCCAAGGCGCACGGACAGGGCTTCTCCGATCCATCGCAGAACACGATCACGGCGCTCAGCTACGCGGCACCCGAGCCGACGAACACCGCCGTCTCACTGACCAGTGACGTCGCGAGCGTGCAAGAGGGCGCCGCCGTCGCGCTGACGGCGACCGTCACCCCCGCGGAGGCGGCGGGGACGGTCACCTTCTCGGAGGGATCGACGACCCTCGGCACGCAGCCCGTCGCGTCCGGGACCGCCGCGCTCACGACCAGCGCCCTGTCCGTCGGCACCCACGGCATCACCGCATCCTTCGCACCGTCCGACGGCGGGGCCTACACCGGCTCGACGTCGGCCGCGACCACCGTCACCGTCACGGCGGCTCCTCAGCCGACCGGTCCGACCATCGTGGCGAGCCCGGCGAGCGGCATCGCGCCCGTCGCGGGGACCACGACCGCGACCGGGTCCGGCTTCTCGACCACCGGGACCGGCTTCTACATCGGCGTCGGCCCGAAGTCCGCCAAGGACAACGCCGACTGGTTCACGAACGCCTCGTACTACCAGGGCGTCAAGTGGGCGACCACCGCCGGAACCTACGGCGCGAAGATCAACGCCGACGGCACCGTCTCCATCGCCCTCAGCGGCCTGAAGCGCGTCTTCACCTCGAACGGGGCCGGCGTGGACTGCGCCGCCGTCGAGTGCGGTGTTTTCACCTTCGCCGCGCACGGCTCCGCCGACCGCAGCCAGGACACCTACACCCCGATCGCCTTCGCGGCGCCGAAGTCGACCACCCTGACCGTCTCGAGCTCCGCCTCGTCGGTCGTCACGGGCACCTCGGTCACCCTCACGGCGACGGTCGACCCCGCCGCCGTCGGTTCCGTCGAGTTCTTCGACGGCAGCACCTCCCTCGGCACCTCCGCCATCGCCACCGGCACGACGGCGACACTCGACACCAGCGCCCTCGCGGTCGGCTCGCACCAGCTCAGTGCGGTCTTCACGCCGACCGACCCGACCGTCGCCACCGCCTCGACCGCCTCGGCGATCACCGTCACGGTGACGGCGACCGCCGTGCCCGCGGTGGCCGTCAGCCCCACCACCGGCATCGACCCCGCGGGCGGCTCCGTCACCGTCAGCGGCACCGGATTCTCCACCGCGGGCAAGGGCTTCTACATCGGCATCGGCCCGAAGTCGGCTAAGGACAACGCCGACTGGTACTCCAACTCGAAGTACTACCAGGGCGTCAAGTGGGCGACCACGGCGGGCACCTACGGTGCGAAGATCAACGCCGACGGCACGTTCAGCATCACGCTGACGGGCCTCAAGCGCGCCTTCACCTCGAACGGGGCCGGCGTGGACTGCGCCGCCACCGAGTGCGGCGTCTACACCTTCGCATCCGGCGGGTCGACCGACCGCAGCCAGGACACCTACACACCGATCGCCTTCGCTGCCCCGACGACGACCGCGGTGACCGTCTCGAGCAGCGCGTCGAGCGTCACAACCGGCACGGCCGTCACCTTCACTGCGACGGTCACGCCGGTCGCCGCCGGCACCGTCAAGTTCTTCGATGGCGCCGTCTCGCTCGGCTCGACCACGGCGACCAGCGGAGTCGCGTCGCTGTCCACCAGCACGCTGGGCGTCGGCTCGCACGCCATCACCGCGGCGTTCACGCCGACCGACGCGACCGTCGCCGCGCCGGCGACCTCGGCCGCGACGACCGTCACCGTGAACCCGGCCGGTGTCCCGACCGTGTCGGCACCGCAGATCCCGGCCGGGGGAGGCACGATCACCGTCACCGGCAGCGGCTTCTCCACGGCGGACCCCGGAATCTACCTGGGCCTCGGCCCGGCGGGCCTCCGCGGCTTCTACGCGGACTCGGGGAAGCTCATCCCGAGCGAGACGGTCTGGATCGCCGTGGGCAACCCCGACGTGACCTCGGGCACCACCCGCACCGCGCCGCTGAAGGCGGACGGGACCTTCACGGTCACGGTGACCGTGCCTGCGGCCTCGGACACCGTCCCGGCCTACGCGCTCTACACCTCGAAGGCGCACGGACAGGGCAACGTCGACCGGACGCAGGACACCACCACGGCGCTCTCCTACGCCGCGCCGGGCACCGCCATCACGCCGACCATCACGCTGACGACCTCGGGCGGCACCGGCAACGCCGGCGACCCGGTCGACGTCACCGTGCGGGTCACCCCGGCGGCCGACGGCACGATCACGCTGCTCGACAACGGGAAGGTCGTCGCTCGCGACGTTCGCCTGGTGCCCGACGTCACGGCCGCGCCCACCGCGCGGGTCGCCGTCTTCGCGGCGTTGGCTGCGTCCTCGTCGTCCGTGACGGTGCGGGTCCCCGGCCTGGCCGCCGGAACGCACGCCTTCTCGGCGAGCTTCTCGCCGGACGACCCCGACCTGTTCACCCCGGTGGTCTCCCCGCAGGTGCCGTTCGTCGTCCAGCCGGCCGCCGTCGCGACCCCGGAGGCTCCGGCCCCCGTCGCCGCGGCACAGCCGACCTGCGTGGCGCGCGCGGTGAGCGGCGCCTCGCTGGACTGGGGTGTGAAGACGAGCTTCCGCAACTACATCAGCGGCGGGATCGCGAACGGCTCCTGGACCCTCGCGGGCGTCACCTACTCCGGCGGCCAGTACGGCTGGACCGGCGGGAAGGGCACCTTCAACCCGGACGAGACCCGCGGTCTCGTGCGGTACTCCGGCTCGGTCTCCTTCACGGGACACGACGGCGTGCTGAACCTGGTGCTCTCCAACCTCGCCGTCCGCGTGACCAGCCCGACGCAGGCGACGCTCATCGCCGACGTGCACTCGACCGACATGGGCGGGAAGCCGAGCGACTTCTCGGGCGTCTCGTTCGCGACGATCGCGCTCGGCGGCGGCACGGCTTCGGGCTCGACCTACTCGGTCGACGGCGCGGCCACCGCGCTGACCGCCGACGGCGCCCAGGCGTTCGCCGGGTTCTACAAGGCAGGCGACGCGCTCGACCCGATCTCATTCCGGTTCCCGCTGGGCGCCGAGGTGCCGTGCGACAGCACGACGACCTCGGGCCTCGCCTCCACCGGCAGCGCCGGTGCGGGCTCGGTTCCGCTCTTCGGCGGGCTGCTGATCCTCGCGGGCATCGCCGCGGTGGCGGTCGTGCGCCGCCGGGCGACGCGTGCGGACGCGGAGGTTCTGTGACCCTGATCGGCACGAAGACCATGGGCGGCGCCTCCAGCGCCGCCCATGGGCGTTCCCGCACGTCGCGTCCTCTGCGGTCGCGCGCGGCCCGCGCCGTCGCCGTGGCCGCCCTGGTGTCCGTCCTGACGGGATGCGCGGCCGGGGCTCCGGCAGCGAAGCCGACGGCGGCGAGTCCGTCGGCCTCCGCGACCACGACGGGCGAGACGCTGCCCGACCCCCGCACCATCACCGGTCCCTCGACCGCGGCCTCCATCGCCGAGATCGAGCCGGTGGCGAAGAACCCGAAGCCGGCGCTCCCGGTCACCGTCACGGACGCGACCGGCACCTCGGTGACGATCACCGACACCAGCCGCATCCTCGCCCTCGACATCTACGGCACCCTCGCCGAGACGGTGGTCGGGCTGGGGCTCGGCGACAAGCTGGTCGGTCGCGGGTCCTCCAACACGCTCGACGTGATGAAGGACCTCCCGCTCGTGACGCAGAACGGGCACGAGCTGAACGGGGAGGCGATCCTCGCCCTGCACCCCACCCTCGTGCTCACGGACACCACCCTCGGCCCGCGCGAGGTGCAGGATCAGCTGCGCGCCTCCGGGGTGCCCGTGGTGTTCTTCGACCCGAAGCGCAGCATCGCCACGATCGGCGCGCAGACCATGGCCGTCGCCCATGCCGTCGGCCTGGACGGCGTCGGCGACCAGCTCGTGAAGCGCACCGACGAGGAGCTCGTCACGGCGAAGGCCGACATCGCGAAGCTCGCTCCGAAGGCGGACGCGGACAAGCTGCGCGTCGCTTTCCTGTACGTGCGCGGCACCGCCGGCGTCTTCTTCCTGTTCGGCAAGGGGATGGGCGCCGACGATCTGATCTCGGGCGTCGGCGCGGTGGATGTCGCCTCGGCGGCGGGCATCACCGGCGCGAAACCCGCGAACAGCGAAGCGCTGCTGGCGACGAACCCGGACGTCTTCCTGATGATGACCGACGGTCTGGAGTCCACCGGCGGTGTCGACGGCCTCCTGAAGCGGCCCGGGGTCGCCGACACGCTCGCCGGTCAGCACCGCCGGATCGTCGACATGTCGGACGGGCAGATCCTCTCCTTCGGGCCGACCACCCCCGCGGTGCTGCGCTCGCTCGCCGACGCGCTGTACCGGCCAGGGGCGGCGGGATGACCGCCCACGCCACCCGCACGGAACGGGCCGGTCGCGCCTCCCGCGCCGACCGGCCCGCCGTCGCGGCGGTGACGCGGGCACGCGGGCGGCGCGCGCTGGTCATCGGCTCGATGATCGTGCTGCTGCTCGCCGTGGTGCTGACGTCGTCGGCGCTCGGCCAGTTCTCCCTGTCGCCGGCCGAGATCTTCGCCTCGTTCGGCCGTCGGCTCGGGCTCGCGCCTATCACGCCGGCCGACCTGTACGCCGACGGCGCCCTCTGGAACGTGCGGTTCCCCCGCATCGTGCTGGGGCTGATCGTCGGCGCCGCCCTCGGCGTGGCGGGCGCCCTCATGCAGGGCGTGTTCGCGAACCCGCTGGCAGAGCCGGCGGTCGTCGGCGTCTCCGCGGGCGCCGCGGTCGGCGCGTGCGCGGCGATCGTCTTCGGCCTGCAGACCTTCGGCGCCGCCACGGTGCCCGCGGCCGCCTTCGTCTCGGGTGTGATCACGACGGTGCTCGTGTACGTCCTCGCTCGCGCGCGCGGACGCACCCGTGTGCTGATGCTCGTGCTCACCGGCATCGCCGTGAACGCGATCGCCAACGCGGTGATCGCCCTCTTCGTCTTCCTGGCGGACACCGCCAGCCGGGAGCAGATCATGTTCTGGCAGCTCGGTTCGTTGAACGGCGCGACCTGGTCGGCGGTCGGGGTGACGGTTCCGCTCCTGATCGTCGGCGTCGTCTGCGCCTGCCTGATGTCGCGGCGGCTGGATGCGCTCGCCCTCGGCGACCGCAGCGCCCGGCACCTCGGCGTCCCGGTCGAGCGTGTGCGGCTGGTCTCGATCCTCCTGGTGGCCCTGCTGACGGCGGTGGCCGTCTCGTTCGCCGGGATCATCGCATTCGTCGGGCTGATCGTTCCACACCTGCTGCGTCTGTTGATCGGGCCCGGTCACGGTGCTCTCCTGCCCGCGAGCGCCCTCGGCGGCGCGCTGCTGATCTCGGTCGCCGACGTGGTCGCGCGCACCGCTGTCCCCTTCGCGGACCTCCCGATCGGGATGTTCACCGCCCTCGTCGGCGGCCCGGTCTTCTTCATCCTGCTGCGACGCACCGTCGCGTCGGGGGAGAGCGCATGAACGCCGGCACGGCCACGACGGTCGGTGCCGAGCTGCGGGGCGTCGGCGTGACGATCGCCGGCCGCCGCATCCTCGACGACGTCGACCTCGCCGTGCGCGCGGGCGAGCTCGTCGCCCTCATCGGGCCCAACGGCGCCGGCAAGTCCACCGCGCTCGGGGTGCTCGCCGGGGACACCGCGCCCGACGCCGGCGCCGCCCTGATCGACGGCCGGGACACCCGCAGCGTGAAGGTCGGGGAGCTCGGCCGGATGCGCGCGGTGCTCCTGCAGCAGAAGGGCGTCTCGTTCTCCTATCCGGTGCGCGAGGTGGTCGCGATGGGGCGGATGCCCTGGGCGCGCACACCGCAGAGCGACGACGACGAGGCGATCATCGCCGACGCCCTGGAGCGCACCTCCACCGCGCACCTCGTCGACCGCGACGTCACCACGCTCTCCGGCGGCGAGCTCGCCCGGGTCTCCCTGGCACGGGTGCTCGCCCAGCGCTGCCCGATCGTGCTGCTCGACGAACCGACCGACGCGCTCGACCTCGGCCACCAGGAGCAGGTGCTCACGGTCGCCGCCGAGCTCGCTCGCACCGGCTGCGCCGTGCTCGCGGTGCTCCACGATCTCAATCTCGCGGCGGCCTACGCCGATCGCGTCGTGCTCCTGAGCGACGGTCGGGTGGTCGCCGACGGCTCCCCGGAGGAGGTCCTCACGGCCGAGCGGGTGGCCGAGGTCTACGCGTATCCCGTCGACGTCATCCCGCATCCGCAGAGCGGCGCACCCTTGGTGCTTCCTGTGCGTCCACAGGGCGCGCGGCGGGCCTCCGGTACCATCGAGGGGTGAATTGGTGGGTCGTGGGCGTCGTCGTGGCGCTCGTCGCGGTGATCGTCGTGGCGGTGAAGCTCGGCTGGATCGACCTCTCCAACAAGGCCCAGCGCGGCTCCGGGACCATGAGCGGCGCCATCGGCGGCTCGTTCGACGAGATCTTCGCGCCCACGCGCCACGAGGCCCAGCAGGAGCTTGATCGGCAGTCCTTCCTTCCGGCTCCCGCACCGCTCCCCGGCGACGGGGAGAAGGGGGTCTGGGAGGGCGGCAAGATCACGATCGACGTCGGCTCCCAGGGCAACGGGCAGCGCGCCGAGGGGCGCGCCGTCGACGACGACGGCCGGTCTACCGCCGTTGCAGGGCGGCGTAGTCGGGATGCGCGCTGAGCCAGCTCCGCACGTAGGGGCATGACGCGATCACGCGGCGCTCCGAGGTGTCGCGCACGTCGTCGAGGGCTGTCTGCACGAGTGTCGACGCCATCCCCTTCTCGCGTTTCGCCGGGTCGACCTCGGTGTGCGTGAAGACGATCGCGTCATCGCGGAGGTCGTACTCGGCGACCCCGATGCGCTCGCCGTCTTTGTAGAGCGCGTAGCGCGACTCGTCGGGCTCGTTCTGCACCGTCAGGCTCATGGCGGCAACGCTACTCCTGCGGCGCCGGGTCGCTGCGAGAATGGACCCATGCTCGAGTCCGTCCCCGCCGCCGACCCCGCGGCGCCGCTGTGGCACCCCGCCGCACCGAGCACCGTCGTGCACGCCGACAACCTCGATGTCGTCGCGGCTCTTCCGGACGAGTCGTTCCGGCTGATCTACCTCGACCCTCCCTTCAACACGGGCCGTTCGCAGGCGCGCCGCGCGATGAAGGCGGTGCGGTCGGAGCCGGGCGCGGGAGGCAGCGTGATCGGTTTCAAGGGGCGCAGCTACGAGCGCATCAAGGGCGACCTCCTGAGCTACGACGACCGGTTCGAGGACTACTGGGAGTTCCTCGAACCCCGGCTGATCGAGGCCTGGCGAGTGCTCGCCGACGACGGGACGCTCTACCTGCACCTCGACTATCGGGAGTCGCACTATGCCAAGGTGCTGCTCGACGCGCTCTTCGGTCGTGAGAGCTTCCTCAACGAGATCGTCTGGGCCTACGACTACGGGGCGAAGTCCAAGACGCGCTGGCCGGCGAAGCACGACACCATCCTGGTGTACGTGAAGAATCCGTCCGGCTACTTCTTCGACTCGTCCGCGGTCGATCGCGAGCCGTACATGGCTCCTGGACTGGTCACTCCCGAGAAGGCCGAGCTCGGCAAGCTGCCCACCGACGTGTGGTGGCACACGATCGTCTCGCCGACCGGCCGCGAGAAGACGGGGTATCCGACCCAGAAACCGGAGGGCGTGCTGCGCAGGATCGTTCAGGCCTCCAGTCGGGAAGGGGACTGGGTGCTCGACTTCTTCGCGGGCAGCGGCACCACCGGGGCCGTCGCGGCGGCACTCGGCCGGCACTTCCTGCTGGTGGACAGCAACCCGGAGGCCATCGCGGTGATGCGGGAGCGGTTCGCCCGCGACGAGCGCGACGTCCGCTTCGTCTGAACCGCGGCGACGACGCGGCGACCACCTGGCGCCGGAGCGGCGCCTTCCCGGCGACCGTCCGGAGATTTCCGAGCCGCGTGTGGAAGGGTTGTTGACTATGCGACCGGTCCTGCGAGCCCTGCCCTTCCTGTGGGGCGCGATCGGGACCGCGCTCGCCTTCACCGGGGTGTACCTGCTGTTCGTGCGCAGCTACGTCGGCCAGGTGATCGACGAGCGGGCCTTCGCCGGGGCGGACGCGTGGAAGGGCGACCTGATCGACTTCGCGCACACCTTCCTCAACGCGCTTCCGGTGGCGGCCGTCTTCATCGGCGCCGTCATCGCGCTGATCGTGGTGATCGTGCGGCGCAATTGGCTGGTGTTCGCGGTCGCCGTCGGAGCCGCGATCGGTGCGAACGTGAGTACGCAGATCCTCAAGTACTCCATCCTGTCCCGACCCGAGAAGGGCGTGGACGCAGGCCTCGCGAACTCTCTGCCGTCCGGACACACCTCGGTCGCGGCGTCGGCCGCCCTGGTCGTCTTCCTGGTGGCGTCGCCGCGCTTCCGCCCGCTCGCCGCGGTGATCGGAGCGGTCTTCACGATCGCGGCAGGAGCCTCCACCCTCGTCGAGCAGTGGCACCGGCCCAGCGATGTCATCGCCGGCATGCTCGTGGTCGCTTTCTGGGGTTGCGTTGCGGGGCTCGTGCTCAGCGGTCTCCGGCTGCGGCCGGCGGAGCAGCCGGTGCGGACGAAGCTGTGGCCGCTGGTGTGGATCGCCGCCGTGTGTGCCGTCGGGGCCCTGGTCTCACTGCTGATCACCTACTTCTCCGCGCAGCAGGGGGCCTCGCACCTCTTCATCGCGTACGCCGGGGGCGTGGCCGCGATCGTCGCGACCGGTCTGATCCTCGCCGTGCTCGGCAACCGGGTCTACCGCGCCCTCGCCTAGCGCTCGGCTCCCCGCACAGATTCGTGCCGAATGTCGCGAATGGCGGCGCCATTCCCCACATTCGTGCGGAATGCGGAGGAGACGGGTCGCGTCAGGTGGAGGCGCGGACGGTGAGGGTCGCGGCGAGCGGGCCCGGTGACTCCTCCGGGGTCGCGTCGTCGGGCGCGATCAGCGCCAGCAGCCGGTGGGCGGCGGCGCGGCCGAGCGCATCGCCCGGGAGGGCGACGCTGGTCAGGCTCGGCGCGGTGACCGCGGAGGCCGGGAGGTCGTCGAAGCCGGCGACCGCGATGTCCTCCGGCACGCGGATCCCCGCGGAGGCGCAGGCCGCGAGCACGCCGTGGGCCAGTGTGTCCGCTGCCGCGACGACGGCGGTCGCGCCGGCGGCGCGCCACGCCGGCAGCGCCGCGAGCGTTGCGGCGGCGGCCTCGCCGACGTCCGGCCCGCTGCGCACGTCCGGCTCGGCCAGCAGCGTCATCCCGTGACGGACAGCGGCCTCCCGGAGCAGCTCCCGGCGGAGCGTGTAGGTGGCCGCGGGGGTCGCGCCGTCGAGGTAGCCGATGGTGCGGTGGCCGCGCTCGGCCAGGTGACGCGCGAGCTCCTCGACCCCCGGAGCGAGGTCGTAGTTGACGGCGGCGGCGCGCGACTCGAGGCCCGGGGCGTCGAGCAGCACGAGCGGGGTGCCGGCGGGCAGATCGTCGAGGAACTCGGGGCCGGGCGCCGAGACGAGCAGTCCGGCCGGGCGCAGGGAGGAGAGCCGCCGCACGTCGGTGGCGGTCGGCTGGGCGCCGCTCGCCGCCGCGGAGAGCAGCAACTGGTAGCGCTGGCCGAGCTCCTCCTGCACGCCTTTGATCACGCGGCCGAAGAACGGGTTCGGGAGGTCGGGCGCCAGCAGCACGACGATGTCGCTCGTCCCGCGGGCCAGCGCGCTCGCGGCGCCGTCGACCACGTAGCCCAGCTCGGCGACGGCGGCGAGCACGCGGGCGGCGTTCTCGTCCGAGATGCGTCCGCGCGCCTTGCCGTTCACGACCAGCGAGACGGTCGCGATGCTCGTCCCCGCCCGCTCCGCCACCATGGCCGCGGTCACCCGACGGGGTGCGGGCGGGAGCGAGGACATGGTCTCGATGCTATCGGTGGCCACCCGCCGGTTTGCGACGTCAAGCGCTTTACGCTTACAGTGTCAAGCGTTTGACGTCCCCGACGAAGCGGAAGGCTCCCATGGAGAAGATCATCCTGGACTGCGACCCGGGGCATGACGACGCGATCGCGCTCATGCTCGCCCACGGCAATCCCGACATCGACCTGCTGGCGGTCACGACCGTCGCAGGCAACCAGACCCTCGAGAAGGTGACCCGCAACGCGCTCGCCGTGGCACGCGTGGCCGGGATCGTCGGCGTGCCGTTCGCCGCCGGCGCCGACCGTCCGCTCACCCGCCCCGTGGAGGTCGCCCCGAGCATCCACGGCGAGTCCGGCCTCGACGGCCCCGAGCTCCCGGAGCCGGCCTTCGAGCTCGACGGCCGGCACGCGGTCCAGCTCATCATCGACACCGTGATGGCGCACGACCCCGGCACGGTCACGCTCGTCCCGACCGGCGCGCTCACCAACATCGCGCTCGCCGTGCGGCAGGAGCCGCGGCTGGTCGAGCGGGTCAAGCAGGTCGTGCTCATGGGCGGCGGCGTGCATGTCGGCAACTGGAGCCCGGTCGCCGAGTTCAACATCGTCATCGACCCGGAGGCGGCCGACATCGTCTTCGGCGCCGGCTGGAAGGTCGTCATGTGCGGCCTCGACGTCACCCACCAGGCACTTGCGACCCCGGAGGTCGCCACCCGCATCGCCGCGATCGGCACGGCCCCGGCGCGTTTCGTCGGCGAACTGCTCGAGTTCTTCGGCCGCACCTACGCCGACGTCCAGGGCTTCGACAGCCCGCCCGTCCACGATCCGGTCGCGGTCGCCTACGTGATCGACCCGACCGTCGTCCGCGCGGTGCAGATGCCGATCGCCATCGAGACGCAGGGGCGGCTGACCACGGGGATGACCGTGGCCGACCTCCGTTCGTCCGCTCCCGCCGACTGCCCGACCTGGGCCGCGATGGAGCTCGACCACACAGGCTTCTGGGACCTCGTCGTCGACGCGCTCGAGCGCATCGGGGACCCGACGGACGCCGAGACCGAGACCGCGGGAGCCGCCGCGTGAGCGCCACCGCCCCCACCCCGGTCTCCGCGCCGACCGGTCGGCCCGTCCGCATCGCGGCACTGACCGCGGCGCTGCTCGCCGCCTGCGTGGCCTTCCAGCTCAACGCCAGCATGCTCAGCCCGGTGCTCGTCACCATGGGGCACGAGCTGCACACCGACGAGGCGACGATCGGCCTCTCGCAGACCCTCTTCTTCACCATCGCGGCGCTGTTCTCCCTGTTCCTGCCGCGCCTGAGCGACATCGTCGGCCGCAAGCGGGTGCTCCTGGCGATGCTCGTCGTCATGCTGATCGGCAGCGTGGTCGCCGCGCTCGCTCTCAACGTCGGGATGCTGTTCGCCGGCCGTCTCATCCAGGGCGTCACCGGCCCGGTCGTCCCGATCTGCCTCCTGATGCTGCGCGCCGAGATCTCCGACCCGCGCAAGTACGGCGCCGCCATGGGCCTGCTGACCGCGGTCAACGGCGGCATCGCCGGCATCGACGCCATCGCCGGCGGCTGGCTCGCCACGACCTTCGGCTTCCGCTCCGTGTTCTGGACGATCGCCGTCGTGACCGTCGTCGCCGTCGTCATGGTGCTGGTCTGGGCCGCCGAGTCGCGCCCCTCGGAAGGCGTGCGGATGGACTGGTGGGGCGTGCTCCCGCTGGTCGTCTCGATCGGCGCGCTCCTCACCGGTCTGAACGAGGCCGGGCGCCTCGCCGCAGCGAACTGGGTCCTCGTCGCGCTCTCTCTGGCCGTCGCCGTCATCGCGTTCATCATCTTCTGGCGGGTGGAGAACCGGGTGACCCAGCCGCTCGTCCCCACCCCGCTGCTGCGCCGCCGCTCCACCTGGGCGCTGCTGGCCACGACCCTGCTCACCATGACCGGTGTGTTCGCCGTCGTGAACGGACTGGTGACCTCCCTCGCGCAGAACGCGGACGCGGGCTTCGGCATGGCGCCCGACCTGGCGTCGCTGGCCTTCCTCACGCCGTATGCGCTGGTCGGTTGGATCGTCGGCCCGCTCGCCGGTCGCCTCGCACCGGTGCTCGGCTACCGCCGCATCCTGCGCATCGGGCTCACCGGCACCATCGTCGCGACCGTCGTCATGGCGTTCGTCGGTGTGCACTCCCTGCCCGTGCTCATCGCGACGACCGTGGTCATCGGGATCGGCTACGCCGGCATCGGAAACATCATGCTCAACGGGCTCGGCATCGTGCTGTCCCCGGCGGAGAACCCGGGCTTCCTGCCGGGCCTCAACGCGGGCGCGTTCAACCTCGGCGCCGGCCTGAGCTTCGCGCTGCTGCCGGCCCTGCAGGTCGCGACGTCGGCGGCGCCGGACTCCACGACCGGATACTCTGCCGGAATGATGCTCGGAGCCGCCATCACCGCCGTCGCCCTCGCGGTGTCGTTCCTGATCCCCCGTCCCGACACCGCCGAGGTCGCGTCCTCGCGGGCGGCCGCTCGATGAGCGCCGCCCCGGCCGGCGGCCGCATCGTCGTCGTCGGCTCGCTGAACGCCGACCTCGTCGTGCAGACGGCCGCCTTCCCGAAGCCGGGCGAGACGGTCTCGGGAGGCGACCTCGCCACCGGTGCCGGCGGCAAGGGCGCGAACCAGGCCGTCGCGGCCGGCCGCCTGGGCGGCGCGGTCAGCCTGGTCGGCGCGATCGGCGCGGACGCGCATGGCGAGCTGCTGCGCTCGGCCGTCGCCGGGTCCGGGGTGGACGTCTCGTCGGTCGCGGTGCGCGACGGCGTGGCGACCGGCACGGCGCTGATCACGGTGGACGCCCACGGCGAGAACACGATCGTGGTCTCGCCCGGCGCCAACGGCACCCTGGCCCCCGCCGATCTCGCGGACGCCGTGCTCTCGGGCGCTGCCGTGCTGGGCCTCTGCCTGGAGGTGCCGGAGCCGGTGGTGGTGGATGCCGCCGAGCGCGCCCGCGCCGCCGGGCTCACCGTCGTGCTCAACCCCTCCCCGTTCCGTGTCGGAGCGCGCGAGCTGCTCCCGCTCGTGGACGTGCTGCTCGTCAACGAAGGCGAGGCCGCAGCGCTGCTCGGCGTCGCCGAGGACGCGTCGCCGGGCGCGCTGCGCGACGGCCTCGCCGCGCTCGGTGTGACCCGCGCCGTCGTGACGCGCGGCGCCGACGGCTGCGTCGTCGTCGACGGCTCCGCCGCTCCCGTCGCCGTGCCCGCCGTGCGCATCGACGCCGTGGACACCACCGGCGCCGGCGACGCGTTCATGGGCGCCCTGCTGCTCCGGCTCGCCGGCGGCGACACCCTGCTCGACGCGGCCCGCTTCGCGGTCGGCGTGGGTGCCTTCGCCGCCTCCCGCGCCGGTGCCCAGGCCTCCTACCCGACCCCCGCCGAGCTCGCCGCCTTCCTGCCCTGACCCGCGGCACATTCGTGCCGAATGCTGCGAAAGCGACGCGCTAACACCACATTCGGCACGAATGTGCGGCGCTCCGGAGCGGCGGGGGCGGGGTCAGGTGGATTCGCGGACGACGAGCTCGGTGGGGAGCAGCGTGACGCGCTCCACCTGCTCGCCCGCGATACGGCGCACCAGCACCTGCGCCATCGCCTGGCCGAGGCCGATCGACGGCTGGTGCACGGTCGTCAGCGGCGGCGCGGCGGTGATGCCGAAGTTGTCGTCGTCGAATCCCACCACAGCGATGTCGCCGGGGATGGTGAGCCCGGCCTCCCGGATCGCCGAATAGGCGCCGGCGGCCATCTGGTCGTTCGCGGCGAAGAGACCGTCGATCGGCACCCCGCGCGCGAGCAGCCGTCGCATCGCCTCCTTGCCGGAGAGCGGGGAGAAGTCGCCGAGCTCGACGAGGGAGCTGTCGAGACCGTGCGCCTCCAGCGCGCGGCGCCACCCGACCAGGCGGTCGAGTCCGGCGGGCATGTCCTGCGGGCCGGTGATGAGGGCGATGCTGCGCCGTCCGCGCGCGATGAGGTGCTCGGTCGCGCCGGCCGAGCCGGACACGTTGTCCACGTCGACGAAGTACGACTCCCCGGTCTCGTCGCCCACCGGCCGGCCGCCGAAGACGATCGGGAGGGAGGCGCCGAGCTCCACGTACGAGTGGTCGCCGGAGTGATGCGACACGACGAGCGCGCCGTCCACGTTGCCGCCCATGAGGTAGCGCCGGGTCTTGTCCGGGTTCGTCTCGGACGAGATGACCATGTTGAGCGTGTACTCGGTGTCGGCGAGGCTGAGCGCGACGCCCTGGACGATGGAGGCGAAGAACGGGTCGGCGAAGACCTTGGCCGTCGATTCCGGCACGACCAGGGCGATCACCTGCGTGCGGCGGGAGGCCAGCGAGCGGGCGGCGCGGTTGGGCACGTAGTTGAGGTCGGCGATGGCCGCGGTGACCGCGGCGACGACCTCGGGGGTGACCTTCGTCGAGCCGTTGACCACACGCGAGACCGTGGCGCGCGAGACTCCGGCGCGTGCCGCCACCGCCTCCAGGGTGGGCACGGCCACGGCGTCCACCGAATCCGTGGTCATCGGTCTCCTTCCCGTCCGTCGTCCATGCTAAGCGCGCGCCGCCGTGGCGCCGACGTCCGACGACTCCGCTTCGCGCGCGGCGGCGATGAGGCGGGCGAACGCACGGCCCGATTCCTTCACGGTGCGCACCTGCGTCTCGTAGTCCACAGACACGATGCCGAAGCGCTTCTCGTAGCCCCAGGCCCACTCGAAGTTGTCGAGCAGCGACCAGACGAAGTAGCCGCGCACGTCCGCCCCCTCGTCGATCGCGGCGCGCACGGCGTCGATGTGGGCGAGGATGTACGCCTCGCGCTCGGTGTCGCGGATGCGGCCGTCCGGGTCGGCCGCATCGTCGTAGGAGGCGCCGTTCTCGGTGATGTAGAGCGGCGGGAGGGCCGGGTACTCGGCCGTGAGCCGCACCAGCAGTGCGCGCAGCCCGTCGGGGTTGACCTCCCATCCCATCGCCGTGGTCGGCAGGTGCCGCGACGGGAAGGTGACGAACTCGCTGCCGACGAACGGCGATGCCTTCGGGCTGTCGGTGGGCACCACGGCGGCTGCGGCGTCGGCGGGCAGAGGGTGTCCGCTGACATTGTCGTCGTGGTAGTGGTTGACGCCCAGGAAGTCGAGCGGCTGGGCGATGGTCGCGAGGTCGCCGTCGTGCACGAGCGTCTCGAACCGGTGCTCCCGCAGGTCGTCGAGCACGTCCGTCGGGTACGCGCCCAGTAGGAGCGGTTCCAGGTACATCCGGTTCCAGAGCCCGTCGATGCGGCGGGCGGCGTCGAGGTCGACCGGGTCGGTCGGGTCGTTCGGCACCGCGGTCGTCAGGTTGAGGGTGATGCCGAGGCGCAGGCGGTCGAGGCGTCCCGGATCGCTCCCGGCGCCGACGGAGGCGATGGTCGCGCGTTCGCGGATGGCGTGAGCGGCGAGGCCGTGCGCCAGGTGCTGGTGGTGCAGTGCGGCGAGGGCCGCGTCGGGTTCGCGGCGGCCCGGCGCGTGCTCGCCCGCTGCGTACCCGATGAGGGAGGAGCACAGCGGCTCGTTGAAGGTCGTCCAGTGGTCGACCCGGTCGCCGAGCGCGTCGTAGACCGCGACGGCGTAGTCGCGGAAGCGGTAGGCCGTGTCGCGGTCCGCCCAGCCGCCCTTCTCCTCGAGCGCCTGCGGCAGGTCCCAGTGGTACAGCGTCAGCCAGGGCAGGATGCCGGCGCCGAGCAGCTCGTCCACCAGCCGGCTGTAGAAGTCCAGGCCGGCCGGGTTCACGGTCCGGTCGCCGGGCACGACGCGTGCCCAGGAGGTCGAGAAACGGTAGGACTGGAGGCCGAGGGAGGCCATCAGGGCGACGTCCTGGGGCATGCGGTGGTAGTGGTCCACCGCGCGCTCGGGGGTGTCGCCGCCGGCGATCGCGTTCGGGACGCGGGCGAAGGCGTCCCAGATGGAGTCCTCCTTGCCGTCCTCGTGGGCGGCGCCCTCGATCTGCGCGGCGGCCGTGGCGGAGCCCCACAGGAAGCCGTCGGGCCAGCGGTTGTCGGTCATTCTTAGCCTTTCACCGCGCCGGCCATGATGCCGGAGACAAGCTGCCGGCCGGCGAGCACGAAGAGGATGAGCAGGGGGATGGTCGCGAGCACGGCGCCGGCGAGCACGATCGAGTAGTCGACGTACTTCGCGGACTGCAGCTGGCTCAGCGCGACCTGCAGTGTGGGGTTCTGCGGCGCGACGAGCAGGGGCCAGAGGTAGTCGGTCCACGCGGTCATGAAGGTGAACAGCCCGAGGATCGCCATCGCCGGGCGGGCGGCGGGCACGCCGACGTGCCAGAAGGTGCGGATCATGTTCGCGCCGTCGACGCGCGCGGCCTCGATCAGCTCCTCGGGGATGACGTCGACCAGGTACTGGCGCATGAAGAAGACGCCGAACGCCGTGACGAGCGTCGGCACGATCACCGCGCCGAGGGTCCCGGTCCAGCCGAACTGCTTCATCACCATGAAGAGCGGGATGATGCCGAGCTGGGTCGGTACGGCCAGCGTCGCGATCACGAACACCATCAGGCCTTCACGGCCACGGAACCGCAGCTTGGCGAACGCGTAGCCCGCGAGGGTCGAGAACAGCACGACCGAGGCGGTGATGACGGTGGAGACGATGATCGAGTTGCCGAGCGCCTGCCAGAAGGGCACGGTGCCGAGCACCTCGCCGACGTTCTTCCAGAACTGGCCGCCCGGCAGCAGGGGCGGCCAGGTGGCGGTCAGCACGGTGCTGTCGCTGGAGCCGGCGACCGCCGACCACCAGAGCGGGTAGGCGCCGCCGACGAAGATGACGATGAGGATGCCGTAGGTGAGGAACCCCGGGCGCCGGTCGATGCCGAGGGCGCGACGCTTCGGGTCGCGCGGGGGGCGTGGGCCGTCCGTGCGCTGCGTGGAGCGCGCGCGCTGCTTGGCGACGGTGGTCACAGGTTCTTCTCCTCACTGGCCGCGGCCAGGGCGCGGGCGCCCTCGGCGGTGGCCTCGCGGTCCTCGCGGTCGTCGTCGCGATGGTCGCGGTCGTCCGCCGCTGCGGCGGCGCGACTGCGCGCGAGGCGCTTCGCTGTCCGTCTGGTGTGCAGACGCGCCTCTGTGGAGGCGATCCGCCGCGAGATCAGGAAGTTCAGGAGGCCGAACAGCACGATCAGGAGGAACAGCATCCAGGCGATCGCGGAGGCCTTTCCGAAGTTCTGCCGGTTGAAGGCCATGTCCCACAGGTAGAGCACGGTGGTCTGGTACTGGCGCTGCGGGCCTCCCGGCACGGCGCTCGACGGGTTGAACAGCTTCGGCTCGGTGAAGATCTGCAGACCGCCGATGGTCGCCGTGATGATGACGAAGATCATGGTGGGGCGGATGCTCGGCAGCGTGATCGAGAAGAAGCGGCGGAACGACCCGGCGCCGTCGAGTGCGGCCGACTCGTGGATGTCGCGCGGCACCGCCTGCATCGCCGCGAGCAGGATCAGGGCGTTGTAGCCGGTCCAGCGCCAGTTGACCATGGTCGCGATGGCGACGTGCGACGGGAACGTCTCCGTCTTCCACATCACGGGGTCGAGGCCGATGGCCTGGAGCATGTTGTTGATGAGGCCGTACTTCTCGTCGAACGCGCTCGAGAAGATCAGCGTGACGGCGACAGGGGTGACGACGTAGGGGAGCAGCACGCTCATGCGCCAGAAGGTCTTGGCGCGGATGTTCTGGTCGAGGATCGCCGCGATGAAGACGGCGGCGATGAGCTGGGGGATGGCGGACAGCAGGAAGATGCTGACCGTGTTGAAGAGCGAGTTCCAGAAGAACGGGTCCTTCAGCTCGGTGAGGTAGTTGCTGAAGCCGACCCACTCGCCGGGACCCGTGAGCAGGTTCCAGTTGTTGAGCGAGACGACGAACGTGTAGACCAGGGGGAACAGCCCGACGAGTCCGAACAGGACGAAGAACGGCGCCACGTAGAAGTACGGCGACGCCTTGACGTCGAAGCGGCTGAGCTTCTGTTTGAAGGTGAGCGCCTTGCGCGCATCCCGGTCGCGCCGGACCGCGGTCGCGGTCTCGGGGCGGGTGGCGGTGGTCATGCGGATCTCCGGTGGGCTGGGGTCGAGCCGCCGAGCACAGGTCTCTGCTCGTCTCCGAGGGATCGGGCGGATCGCCCGGCTCGGCGGCTCGTGGTGAGGTGGTTACTTGTTGACGACCAGCTGGTTGAGCAGGGTCATCGCGTTGGCCCAGGCCTGGTCGCCGTTCGCCTTGCCGGAGTCGAGCTCCTGCACCGACGGCCCGAAGACCTGCGACTGGATGACGGAGTCGTCCGGGCCCTTGTACTGGGCGACGACGCCCTTCGCACGCTGGGCGAGGATCTCGCCGACCGGAGCGTTGTTGAAGAACTTCGTCAGGTCGCTCTCACCGGTCACTCCGGGGTCGGACTGCGCCGCGGTCACCGACGGGAACGTGCCGGCGGCCTGGAACGTGGCGACCTGCGACTTCGCGGTGGTCAGCCAGGCGGCGAGCTCGGCCGCCTCCTTCGGGTGCTTCGACTGCTTCGGCACGGTCAGGAACGAACCGCCCCAGTTGGCGGCGCCGCCCGGGAACACGTTGGCGAAGTCCCAGCCGGTCTCGGCGTTGCCGCCGCCCGCCTCGACCTGGCCCTTGACGACGCCGAGCATCCAGCCCGGGCAGACGAAGGTCGCGAACGAGCCGTCCGTGAACGCCTTGCCCTTGCCCCAGTCCCACTGGGTCTGGTTGGAGGAGAGGCCCGCGGCCGCACCGGCGGCCAACTGGCTCCACAGCGCCTTGAGGTCGGAGTTGTTCTCGATGTTCAGCTTGCCGGCCTTGGTGTAGTAGCCCTCGGGCTGCTGGTTCACCATGGCGTTCCAGAGGAAGCCGGACTGGTCGTAGAACGCCTTGCCGGTGGCGGCCTTGTACTGCTCGCCCACCTTGAAGTAGTCCGCCCAGGTGGCGCTGTCGCCGCCGAAGAGCTTGGCGACGGAGTCGCGGTCGCTCGGCAGGCCGGCCGCGGCGAAGAGCTTGCTGTTGTAGCAGAGACCCTCCGGCCCGATGTCCGTGCCGTAGCCGATGATGCGGCCGTCCTTGTCGGTGGCCTGCTTCAGCTTCCAGTCGACCCAGCGGTCCTTGATGTCGTTCGCGCCGTAGTCCTTGAGGTCGTTGAACTGGTCGGAGACCTGCATGACCTTGGAGAGCCAGCCCTCCTCGACGGCCTGAACGTCGGGGAGGCCGCTGCCGGCCGCCTGCTTGGTCTGCCAGTCGGTCAGGGCGTTGTCACCGGTGTCGATGTTGGTCGCCTTGATCTTGATGTTGGGGTGCTCCTTCTCGTACTCCGAGTAGAGCTTGTCGAAGCCCATCGTGCCGAACGTCGTGACGGTCAGCGTGATGGGGTCAGAACTGCTCCCGCCGTCGCTGCCGCTCGATGAGCAGCCGGCGGCGAGGAGGGCGAAGGACGCGGCGCCGGCAATGGCGGCCGCGACCTTGGTGCGTCGTGAAAGCTTCACGGTTCACTCCCTTGTGGTGTGTGCTGGGTCTGATGAGGCGCTGTGAGAGCGCTCTCAGTTCGCGACCGTGAGAGCGCTCTCACGCGTTGTTGGAGAATCTAGAACGAGTCCGGCGAGGATGTCAAGCCGATCCGTGATCGCGCTCTCACGCCCGGGATTCCGGGCTTTCCTCCGCCGCGGGATTCCGCGGATCCGACCCGGCCTCCGGTCGACGCCGTGACCTAATCGTTACCTGATCGACCACGTGTCCCGGTGGAGCCGCGTCCCGTGCTCCGACGAGACTGGACACCTCCCCGACCGTCGGGGCGGGTGCCGAGGGGAGGGGTGGAATGCCCGTCATCATCCTCATCGGCTTCGCTGCCGTCGCGCTCTGGTCGCTGGTCGCCCACCGATTCGAGCGCGTCGGGATCGCGGGGCCCGCGGGTCTCGCCGCACTCGGGGCACTGGTCGTCATCCCGGCGGTGCCCGCCTTCACCGCCGCCATCGACAGCGACGTGTCCGAGCACGTGGTCGAGCTCATCCTGGCCGTCCTGCTGTTCGTCGACGCGTGCGAGGTGCGCGGCGGACTCTTCGGCGGAGAAGGACGCTCGCTCGCCCGTCTGGTGCTCATCGCCCTGCCGCTCTCGCTCGTCCTGGTGGTGCTCGTCGGGGTGTGGCTGCTGCCCCAGATCGGCGTCTTCGTGCTGATCGTCATCGCTTGCATCGTGATGCCGACCGACTTCGCACCGGCGACCGCGTTGCTCCGGTCGGAGCGCATCCCGGCGCGGGTGCGGCGCATCCTCAATGTGGAGAGCGGCTACAACGACGGCCTCATCTCGCCCGTGTTCGGGATCGCGCTGGCCATCGCCGTGGCGCTCCCCACCCTCCTCCACATCGCCGAGACGGGAACGGAGGCCTCCGGTGACGAAGCGCAGCTCGAGAAGAACATCACCGACCTTGTGCAGGCCTTCTTCGGAGCGGTGCCCGCGACGGTCATCGCCATCCTGATCGGCGTGCTGCTCGGCGGGGCACTGGGGTTCCTCACCCGCTGGGCCGCGCGTCGCGACTGGGCGAATGCGACCGGCATCCGGTTCGTGACCCTGCTGGCGCCGCTGCTCGCGTTCGGGATCGCGACCGTGCACGAGCTCGCCGCCAACGGCTTCGTGGCGGCGTTCGTGGCCGGCGTCATCTTCCGGATCGCGCGTACCCGGCGCACCGAGCTGCGCGCGGTCCCGCACGAGGAGCTCCTGCTGGTCGAAGAGGCCAGCGCTGTCGCAGCGAACTTCGTGTGGTTCATCCTGGGCGGGATGACGACGGCGGTCATCGTGAACGGCATCGACTGGCGGCTGCTCGTGCTCGCCGTCCTCGCCCTCACGGTGTTCCGGGCGGTGCCGGTCTACGTCGGGATGCTCGGCTCGCCCGTCGGCTGGAAGGACCGCACGTACCTGGGGCTCATGGGGCCGCGGGGCACGGCGTCGATCGTGTTCGGCCTCCTGGCCTTCAACCAGCTGCCGGAGTCCGTCAGCGGCGATGTGCTCGCCGTGACGGTGCTGACCGTCGTGGGCAGCATCCTGCTCCACGGCGTCGCGGCCCCCTTCGTGCTGCGCAGGATCACCCCGGTGACGATGACGACGACGGCCGCCGTCCCGGAGGACGACGGCCGTCGTGGGTGAGGCGCCTGCGCGGGACTATTCGCCCGCGGAGGCCTGCGGTCGCTGAGCGCGCACGGACGCGGTATCCGCACCCGGCTCGATCAGGGCGCCCACCTCGGCGGCCGCGCGGCTGGCGAGGATGCCGACATCCTCGTTCTCCTCCTCGCGGCGTGCCGCCTCGTCCTTCTCGGCGGCATCGTCCGCCGCCTCCTGCAGTGCGGACTTCGCCCGCAGCGGCGGGGTCTTGAAGAACCACGTCAGCACGAAGGCGATCAGCACGACGATCAGGGCCACCCAGTAGACCTGGATCGCGGAGGCGTTGAAGCCCACGAGGAACGGCTTCGACAGACGCGGGTCGGCGTCGTTCAGGAACGACGTGTCGTCGAGGTTGCCGCTGCCGGCGTTCGCGCTGGTCGACTTCTTGAGGGTGCTGGACAGGGTCGGCGCGACCGAGTCGACGAAGTCCTGACGGACGGTGTCGTTCGAGAAGTCGAGCGTCACCGTGCCGTCGGGGGCGACGGACGCGTACGGTGCCTTCGCGGAGATGGCGGTGCCCGCCGCGGCGGTCGCCTTCTCGACGGCGGCGGTCGTCGCCTGCTCCTGCGCGGCGGCCGGTATCTGACCGGCCGCGACCGCGTCGGCGACCGCCTGCTTGGCGGCGTCCTGAGCCTTCGTGACGTTGGCCTGGATGCCCGACTTCGTCTTGTCGGTCAGCTCGGAGACGATCGTGTTGTAGCTCTGCTCCATGATCTTCTTGTTCTCCGGAGCCTGTGCCACCGACGGGTCGAGCGCCGCGTTCAGTGCGCTGTTCAGCGTGGGCTCGTCCGCGAGGGACGACTTGACGTTGCCCGGCATGACCGTGAACAGCAGGGAGAGGAGGACCGCCGTGCCGAGCGTTCCACCGATCTGGCGGAAGAACGTCGAGGCGCTGGTCGCCACACCCATGTCCCGCACGCCGACCGAGTTCTGGCTGGCGATCGTCAGCGTCTGCATCAGCTGGCCGAGGCCGAGACCGATGAGCAGCATGGCGCCCGCGATGAACCAGTACGAGTCGTTGTACTTGAGGAAGGTCAGGTAGAAGAATCCGCCCGAGAGCAGCGCCGTGCCGATGATCGGGAACTGCCGGTAGTGACCGGTGCGCGCGATGATCTGACCGGAGGCGATCGACGAGATCATCAGTCCGAGGATCATCGGGAGCATCTGCAGCCCCGACTCGGTCGGCGTCGCGCCGAGCACCAGCTGCAGGTACAGCGGCAGGGTCAGCATGGCGCCGAACATCCCGAAGCCGACGAAGACGCCGATGATGGTGGCCATCGAGAAGGTGTTCGAGCGGAACAGCTTCAGCGGGATGAGCGCGTCGTCCTTCATCGCCCTCTCGATGAGGATGAAGGCCAGGATGCCGACGGCTCCGATCACGTAGCAGGCGATGGCGCCGGCGCTGTCCCAGCCCCAGTCGCGACCCTCCTCGGCGACGAGCAGCAGCGGGACGAGGGCGACCACGACGGCCGTCGCGCCCCACCAGTCGATCCGCACGGAGCCGCGGTCGTGCTTGGGCAGGTGCAGGAACCGCAGCACCATCGCCAGGGCGATGAGGCCGATCGGCACGTTCACGAGGAACACCCAGCGCCAGCCGGCGATCCACAGGATCTGGTCGGCGCCGGCGAACAGGCCGCCGACCAGCGGGCCGATGAGGCTCGAGATGCCGAAGACGGCGAGGAAGTAGCCCTGGTACTTGGCGCGCTCGCGGGGGGCGAGCATGTCGCCCATGATCGCCAGCGGCATCGACATCAGGCCACCGGCGCCGAGGCCCTGGATGGCCCGGAAGGCGGCCAGTTCGACCATCGAGGTCGAGAAGGAGGCGAGGATCGAGCCGATGATGAAGACGACGATCGCGAAGATGAAGAGCGGGCGGCGGCCGAAGATGTCGGAGAGCTTGCCGTAGATGGGCGTGGCGATCGTGGAGACGATCAGATACGCGGTGGTCACCCACGCCTGCTGGCTGAGACCGTGCAGGTCGTCGCCGATGGTGCGGATCGCGGTGCCGACGACCGTCTGGTCGAGGGCCGAGAGGAACATGCCGGCCATGAGACCGAAGATCACGAAGAGGATCTGCCGGTGCGACATGATCGGTTTGGGTGCGGGCGGGGCCGCGGGGGCAGTGCTGGACATTGAACTCCGAGTCGAGAGCGAAAGGGGACGCCCGGTGCTCGGGCGTCACACCGGTGTGAGTCGTGAATATTTTTGCGGAGGGTGCAAAGTTACACCCGGTGCGCGTCTTTCGGCAACGCGCCCAGGCTTGGCCGGGGATGGTTCGCCACGGGCGAACGTGCGCTCGCGATCCCCGGGATGACGCGGAACTCCTCGGACGCTACGCCCCGGAATGGCCCCCGTCCAGGTGGCGCATAGGTAGCAGGCGTACCGTGTGAGGCACCCGAACCCGTCCCCCTCCGAATCCCCTCCGAAGGACGTATGAGTTCTCTCAGCTCCCCCCGTCGTTCCCCCCGGCACCCCCGCCGCATCGCCTCCGTGGTGGCCGTGGCGGCCTCCGCCGCGCTCCTCTTCACCGGATGCGCCGGCGAGCCGTCCGTCGCGACCAAGGCCCTCGCCGGGGCGACCGCGAACACGACACCTCGCACGGCCAGCGTCTCCGACGTCGAGCCCGCCACGGGCAGCGTCTCCGGCGGGACGGTCACCCTCACCGGGTCGAACCTCCAGAACGTCACGAGCGTGCAGATCGGCGGCCAGGCCGCCGCCGTCACCGCGGCGACCGCCGACAAGGTCACCGTCGCCGTCCCGGCCGCGCAGAGCTTCGCCGCGGGCGCCGTGCCGATCGCCGTGACCGACAAGTCGGGCAAGGCCGTCGCCACCGATGGCAAGACGTACGACTACCAGGTCCAGACCCCCGTCGACAAGCAGCTCGCGTATGCGATGACCTACTGGAAGAACTACAACACGGCCGAGTGGGGCGATCTCAACCCCGTCGGCGGCGACTGCGCGAACTTCGTCAGCCAGACCCTCATCGCCCGCGGCTGGACGATGAACGACGAGTGGTACAACAAGAACGCCGCCGCCGATTGGAGCCCGGCGTGGGGCTACGTCCCCTCCATGGACGCGTATTTCCAGCAGAACGCCGCGGCGCTCGGACTGACGGAGTACTCGTTCGACCAGCGCGACAAGATCAAGGTCGGCGACATCGTCATGTTCGACTGGAACGACAACGACTCCCTCGACCACGTGCAGATCGTCTCCGCGGTCGAGAACGTCGGCGGCCAGATCAAGATCAAGATGGTCGGCCACAACGAGGACACCGACTACCGCGACCTCGACACCACCATCACGGTCGACCACCCGGGCGCGATCGGGCACTTCTGGAGCCTGTCGAAGTAGTCGCCCCGCCGTTCAGTGCCCTCCCACCGGGAGCGGCTATGCTCTGCCCGTGACCTTGGGGGGAGCCCGCCTGCGGGCGACGACACTGGGCGCTGCCGTGACCGGCGCTGCGCTGGCGATGCTGCTCGCCCTCGGAGGCTGCGCAGCCGATCCGTCCGCCGAGGCGGGCGGACGCCCGACGCACCGCCCGCACACGGACGCCCCCGGTGCAGGCGCCCGCCCGCATCCACGGCCCACACCCTCCGCTCCGCCAACGCCGACCTCCGTCGGCTTCGATGCCACCGCCCAGTCGTTCGACGATCCGGCGAGCACCTGGGTGGTCGTCAACAAGTCGCGCGTGCTCGACCCGGTCGCCTTCGCCCCGCCGGAGCTCGTCTACCCCGACGTGACGTATGTGAACCGGCAGCCGATGCGCCCGGAGGTCGCCGACGCCCTCGTCGCGATGTTCCACGCGGGCAAGCAGGAGGCCGGCCTCGACTTCTCGGTGCAGAGCGCCTATCGCTCGTTCGACTCCCAGACCCGCGTCTACGACGACGACGTCGCCCGCAACGGGCAGGCGTACGCCGACACCGACACGGCACGACCCGGCCACAGCGAGCACCAGACGGGTCTCGCCGTCGACATCAGCGCGGTCCCGGCGAAGTGCTCGCTCGCTGCGTGCTTCGCCGACACCCCGCAGGGCACGTGGCTCGCCGCCAACGCGTGGCGATTCGGCTTCCTGTTGCGCTACCCGGCGGACAAGGTGCCCGTGACCGGGTTCACGTTCGAGCCCTGGCACTTCCGCTTCATCGGGGTGCCGCTCGCCGCCCACCTGCACGCGACCGGGGTGACGACGCTGGAGGAGTTCTTCCACTGCGCCGGAGGCACCGAGTACCACTGACGTCGGCGACGGCCGTCGTCGCCGCCATCCGCTGGGCCCCTGCGTTCCGAACACTCCGTCGATAGGGTGGACGGACGGGATGACGGGAGGCCGGATGACCATCGAGGCGGTACGGACGCGGGAGTCGGAACAGCGCAGGCAGAGCGCGGTGGAGGCCCTCGAGATCCTCGATACCGAACCGGAGGACCGGTTCGACCGGATCACCCGGATGGCCCAGCAGCTCTTCGATGTGCCGATGGTGAGCATCACCTTGCTCGACGACGAGCGCCAGTGGCGCAAGTCGCACCTCGGGCTCACCCGGGAGGCGCCGCGCGCCGATTCGTTCTGCGACCTGACCGTCCGCACCGACGCTCCGGTCATCATCGGCGACACGATCGCCGACGAGCGCTACCGCGACAACCCGTTCGTGGCGGGCGACCCGCACCTGCGGTTCTACGCGGGGGAGCCCATCCACGCGCCGGGCGGGGAGGCCGTCGGCACCCTCTGCGTGGTCGACGTGCAGCCCCGCACCCTCACCGCGGCCGAGCTGCGACTGCTGCGCGACCTCGCCGACTGGGTGCAGGCCGAGCTGGATCGCGACGAAGAGCTGGACAGGACCGCGGTCGTGCAGCGTGCCCTCCTCCCGCGACGCAAGCCGACCGCGCCCGGCTACGACGTCGCAGCGGCCTGCGAGCCGGGCGAGCGGATCGCCGGCGACTTCTACGACTGGTACGACGCCGAGGGCGGGTTCCACGTGACGATCGGCGACGTCGTCGGCTCGGGCAGCCCGATCGCGATCATCGCCGCCTCCGTCCGGGCGGCGCTGCGCAGCGCGAGCGCCTTCGCCGACCTGGTGCCCGCCGTGGCCGAGGCGTCGCGCATGGTCGAAGAGGAGCTCGACCGCCTGGCCGCCTACACCTCCGTGTTCCACGCCCGCATCGACGGCGACGGACGCGTGCGCTTCGTCGATGCCGGCCACGGGCTGGCGTTCGTCGTGCGGCGCACCGGCGACATCGAGCGGCTGGAGACCTCGACCCTCCCGCTCGGGATCGCCGGCGCCGAACGCCCCGAGCGCACGGTCTCCCTCGCCGACGGGGAGGGGCTGCTCGTCATCAGCGATGCCGTCTTCGACGCCCTCGGCGGAGAGGCGGGGCTCGGTGTGCTGCAGTCGCGCGTGCGCGGCTCGGCGACCGCGGCCGGTGCGGTCTCCCGGATCGTGGGGGCCGCCCGCGACGAGAACGGCGCCGCCCCCGTCGGGGACGCGCTCGCGATCCTCGTGCGCCGCGCCTGATCGTCGCCCCGCGATCCGTCCGTCACGACACGCCGCGCGGGCCGACCGGCCGACGGCATGTCGTGACGAACGGATCGTTCGGTCTGCGGGAGCGGGCGATCAGGCCAGCGCGTCGCCCACGATCCGCTTGGCCTCCTCCTGCACCTGGCGCAGGTTCTCGTCGCCCGCGAAGCTCTCCGCGTAGATCTTGTAGACGTCCTCCGTGCCGCTGGGGCGGGCGGCGAACCATGCCGTCGCCGTCTCCACCTTGACCCCGCCCAGAGGCGCGTCGTTGCCGGGTGCGCGACTCAGTTTCGCGGTGATCGGCTCGCCCGCCAGCTCGGTCGCGGCGATCGCGTCGCCGTCGAGCTTGCCGAGCGCGGCCTTCTGGGCCGGGGTGGCCGGGGCGTCGACCCGCTGGTAGACCGGGTCGCCGAACCGCTCCGTCAGCTCGCGGTACAGCTCCGACGGCGACTTCCCGGTGACGGCGCGGATCTCGCTCGCGAGCAGGGCGAGCAGGATGCCGTCCTTGTCGGTCGTCCAGACCGAGCCGTCGAAGCGCAGGAAGCTCGCGCCCGCGCTCTCCTCCCCGCCGAAGCCCACCGAGCCGTCGATCAGGCCGGGCACGAACCATTTGAACCCGACCGGGACCTCCCACAGCCGCCGGCCGAGCGACTCCGCCACCCGGTCGATGATCGACGACGACACCAGCGTCTTGCCGACCGCGGCGTCCTCCCGCCAGCCGGTGCGGGTGCGGAACAGGTAGTCGATGGCCACCGCAAGGTAGTGGTTGGGGTTCATCAGGCCGCCGTCCGGCGTGACGATGCCGTGCCGGTCGGCGTCCGCGTCGTTGCCGGTGAGGATGTCGTAGTCGGCGCGGCGCTCGACCACCGAGGCCATCGCCGACGGGCTCGACGGGTCCATGCGGATCTTGCCGTCCCAATCCAGCGTCATGAAACCCCACGCCGGGTCGACCAGGGGGTTCACCACGGTCAGGTCGAGCTCGTAGCGCTCGGCGATCGCCTGCCAATAGTGCACGCTCGCGCCGCCCAGCGGGTCGGCGCCGATGCGGATGCCGCTCTCCCGGATGGCCTTCAGGTCGATGATGTTCTCGAGGTCGTCGACGTACTTCCCGCGGAAGTCGTAGGTCTCCACTCCGCTCGGCTCGGCCATGCGCACGTCGCGCAGGCCGCCCGCGATGATCTCGTTGGCCCGGGTGGCGATCCAGCTGGTCGCGTCGGTGTCGGCCGGTCCGCCGTGCGGCGGGTTGTACTTGAATCCGCCGTCCGCCGGCGGGTTGTGGCTCGGCGTCACGACGATGCCGTCCGCCTGATCGGGGTGCCCGGCCCGGTTGTAGGCGATGATCGCGTGCGACACCGCCGGCGTCGGAACCCAGTCATCGAACTCGTCCACCAGCACGCGCACCTCGTTGCCGACCAGCACGGCCAGTGCGGTGGTGGTCGCGAAGTCGCTCAGCAGGTGGGTGTCGGCGCCGATGAACAGCGGGCCGGTGATCCCCTGCGACGCGCGGTACTCCACGATCGCCTGCGTCGTCGCGGCGATGTGGTCCTCGTTGAATGCCGTGTTGAGCGAGCTGCCGCGGTGGCCGGAGGTGCCGAAGACCACCCGCTGCTCGGGGATGCTCACATCCGGCTTCAACTCGTAGTACGCGCGCCGGAGGGCGTCCACGTCGATGAGGTCGGAGGGCTGCGCGGGAGTGCCTGCTCGGGGGTCCATGCTCCTATGCTTCCACGCTCGCGCGGCGGAGGGGAGGGGCGGGTGTGCGCGAGGCCCACGTCTGCGCCATCCCGGGTGGTCCGTCTGCCGTCGAAACGCCGGACTCGTTCCACGGCGGCGCCGTCGACGGGGGCGCATCCCACGCTCGCCCCCGTCGCTAAGCTGAACGCCATGTCCTCAGAGCCCGTCGAGCCCACTGCCGAACTGCCCGCCTCCGTCGACGAGGTGTACAGCTTCCTGGGGCCGTCGGGTACCTTCACCGAGGCCGCGCTCGCACAGGTGCCGGAGGCTCGGGGCAAGCGCTGGCGCGCCGTGAACAACGTGGGGGAGGCGCTCGCCGACGTGGTGGCCGGACGCAGCGTGGCGGCGATGATCGCGATCGAGAACTCGATCGAGGGCGGCGTCTCGGTTGCGCAGGACGCGCTGGCGACCGTGCCGGGCCTCCGGATCGTGGGGGAGTACCTGGTCCCGGTCAACTTCGTGCTCGTCGCCCGGCCCGGGACCACGCTGGCGGACGTGCGGACGATCAACGCCCATCCCGTCGCCTACGCCCAGTGCCATCAGTGGCTGGACGAGCACCTTCCGGAGCACGGGCACCTGCCGGCCTCGAGCAACGTCGCCGCGGCGGCCTCCCTCTTCGAGGGCAGCACCGCGGACGCCGCGGTCGCCCCGCCCGGGATCGTCGACCACCACGACGTCGCCGTGCTCGCCGAGAACATCGGCGACAACCCGAACGCCGTCACCCGGTTCGTCCTGGTCAGCACCGCACGCACCGTCCCGAAGGCGACCGGCGCCGACAAGACCAGCCTCATCGCCGAGCTGCCGGACGACCGCCCGGGCTCGCTGCTCGACCTGCTGGAGCAGTTCTCCACCCGCGGCATCAACCTCAGCCTGATCGAGTCCCGGCCCATCGGCGACGCCCTCGGCCGCTACCGGTTCGTGATGGATGCAGACGGGCACATACACGACGAGCGCGTGGCCGACGCCCTGCTGGGCCTGCGCCGGTTCAGCCCGTCGGTCATCTTCCTCGGGTCGTACCCGCGTGCCGACCGCGTGCCGGTGGACTTCGATCAGCGCTATCGCGACGACGTCTTCACCGAGGCGCGGACCTGGCTCGCGTCGCTCACCGAGGGCGGCGCGCGGGACGCCGCCGGGTCCGGGACCCCGCGGGGGTAGGCTGCGCTTCAGAAGGAGACCGAAGATGATCGCGGACGACGAGCAGGACAGCGCCCGCTCCGGCGGGTTCGACCCCCGGTACGACCCGGCGTTCCAGCGCGGCTACCACCCGCAACCGGGCGAGCGCTCCCGCACTCGTGTGCGCGCCGTCGCCGCGGCTCCGGTCCGCGAGCGGCCTCGCATCGAGGCCGACGTGGACGATGCGTTCCCTGCCGCGTCGTCGTCGTCGTGGGAGGCCGCGGGCGTGGTCGAGCCTGCTCCGCTGGACCTGCCGGACGGGTCCTTCCCCGTCACCCCGTCCCTCCCGGAGACCGCCGCGGCCCCGGTGGTGGTGACGGCGGGACTCCTCGCCGGCGCCGAGCTCTCCCCCCGACGCAACCCGCTCATGCTCGCGCTGTGGATCGTCGGGGCCGGCCTGGTCGTGCTGGGCGTCGTGATCTACGCGGTCGCGGTGAACGCCTCCTACACGACGAGCTACACCGGCACCGGCGGCGACATCGGCATGCAGGTGCTCACCCAGATCGGGTGGGTGCTCGCCGGCCCGATGATCACCATCGGGATCGCCACGATGGTCGCCCTGCTCTTCCTGACCGCGATCGTCGGCCGGCGTCGCCCGGTCGCCGCGACCGGTGCCGACCTCGACCCGGACGACGAGCTCTAGCCCCGCCCGACCGGCACCGCACCACGCGACTCCGCCGCACCCGGCTCCGCACGTGACGCGTTCTGCCTGTCGCGGTTCTGCTTGTCGCGGTTCTGCTTGTCGCGCCGGCGTCTACCCCCGCGGCACCCGCACGCGCAGGCCGCCTTGGTCGACCGCCAGGTCCAGGGCGACCACGTGACCGAACGCGTCGCCGTCCAGCTCGAACGGCTCGGGGCCGTCCACGCGCAGACCCACGTCCGCGCCGCGCAGGTAGCTGAGCTGTGTGCGCACGGCCCGATCGGTGAAGCGGATGATGCGGCGGCCGAGCGCGCTCCTGCGCAGCACCCGGTTCTCCCACGTCACCTTGCGCCAGATCGCGAGCCAGCCGAACACCGAAGCCGGCTGCAGGATCGCCACGTCGAGCAGGCCGTCGTCGACGGCGCCGTCGGGGATCAGCTCCATGTTGCCCGGCAGGGTGCCGCAGTTGGCCACGAGGATGGTGCTGACGTGCGCCGACCGCTCCTGCCCGGCATCGAGGCGGTACCGGACGCGGAGCTTGCGGGCCTTGGGCAGCGTGCGCACGCCCGCGTCGACGTACGCGAGCCAGCCGAAGCGGCGTTTCAGCTCCGGTCTGGCGTTCGCGATCATGGTGGCGTCGATCCCGATGCCCGCCATGACGAGGAAGACCTGCTCGGTGCGCTCCCCGTTCTCCCGGGTCGCGGTGGCGACGCCGAGGTCGATCGAGCGCGTCTCGCCGTCGAAGGCGACGGCGCATGCCTCCTCGACGTTCGCGTACGGGAGCCCGAGGTTTCGGGCCAGGAGGTTGCCGGTACCCGAGGGGAGGAGGCCGAGGGTCGCCTCCCGGTCGCGCAGCGCCTCGGCGACGGCGCGCACGGTCCCGTCGCCCCCGGCGGCGAGCACCAGCGTGGCCCCGCGTTCCAACGCCGCGCGGGTCTGCGCCTGGCCGCCTTCTTCCGGGGTGGTCTCGAGCCAGATCAGCTCGACGCCGCCGGCGCGTGCGGCCGCGGCCTCCACGGCAGCACGGACCCGGGGGACGTCGATGCGGACGGGGTTGTAGACCACCGCGACCGTGGCGTCCCGCGCGTCTCCCCGTCCGTTCACCCTGCTCACGCTACCTGTTCCGTGTGCAGAACCGGGATGCCCGGTTCCGCGGTGGATAAGCTGGTGGCGTGATCGATCCAGTCCTGCTCCGCGAGAACCCCGATGTCGTCCGCCGATCGCAGGAGGCGCGCGGTGATTCCGTCGAGGTCGTCGACGAGGCGCTGCAGGCCGATATCGACCGCCGTGCCGCCATCACCGCGTTCGAGGAGCTTCGCGCCGAACAGAACGCGTTCGGCAAGCAGGTCGCCCAGGCGCCCAAGGAGCAGAAGAAGGAGCTCGTCGCGCAGGCGCAGGTGCTGGCCGGCCGGGTGAAGGAGGCGCAGCGCACCGCCGGTGACGCCGAGGCCCGGTTCTCCGACGTGCTGCGCCGCATCGGCAACCCGATCATCGACGGGGTGCCCGCCGGCGGCGAGGACGACTTCGTGGTGCTCAAGACGGTCGGCGAGATCCCGTCGTTCGACTTCGAGGCCCGCGACCACCTGGAGCTCGGCGAGCTGCTCGGCGCGATCGACATGCCGCGCGGCGCCAAGGTCGCCGGAGCCCGCTTCTCGTACCTGCGCGGCATCGGAGCGCGCCTCGAGATCGCCCTGATGAACATGGCGCTCGACAAGGCGGTCGGCAACGGGTTCATCCCGATGATCACCCCGACCCTGGTGAAGCCGGAGATCATGCAGGGCACCGGCTTCCTCGGCGCGCACGCCGACGAGGTCTACCACCTGCCCGCCGACGACCTCTACCTCACCGGCACGAGCGAGGTCGCCCTCGCCGGCTACCACGCCGACGAGATCATCGACGTGACGGAGCCACTGCGCTACGCCGGGTGGTCGACCTGCTACCGGCGCGAGGCCGGCTCGGCAGGCAAGGACACCCGCGGCATCATCCGCGTGCACCAGTTCAACAAGCTGGAGATGTTCGTCTACACCCTGCCCGAGAACGCGGAGGCCGAGCACGCCCGCCTCCTCGGCTGGCAGGAGGAGATGATGCAGGAGCTCGGGCTCAGCTACCGCGTCATCGACACCGCCGCCGGCGACCTCGGGTCGAGCGCGGCCCGCAAGTTCGACGTGGAGGCGTGGATCCCGACGCAGGGCAGCTACCGCGAGCTCACCTCCACCTCCAACTGCACCACCTTCCAGGCCCGCCGTCTGGAGGTGCGCCACCGCGGCGAGAACGGCAAGACCTCCCCGGTCGCCACGCTCAACGGCACGCTCGCCACCACGCGCTGGATCGTCGCCATCCTCGAGACGCACCAGCAGGAGGACGGCTCGGTGCGCGTGCCCGAGGCGCTGCGTCCGTACCTGGGCGGCCTCGAGGTCCTGGAGCCGATCGCCCGGTGAACGCCTCCGCTCCCGACGGCGCCGGCCGCCGCCTGCTCATCGCGCTCGACGTCGACGGCACGCTCATCCACGAGGACGAGACGATCGGCGACGCGGTCCGCGCCGCCGTGACCCGCGTGCGCGAGGCCGGGCACGAGGTGATGCTCGCCACCGGCCGCAGCTGGGAGACGGCCAAGCCGATCCACGAGGCGTTCGGGCTCGACAGCGAGTTCGTGGTGTGCGCCAACGGGGCGCTGACGATGCGCCGCGATGACACCGTCGAGGGTGGTTACCGGCGCGAGTTCGTCGAGACGTTCGATCCGACCGAGGTGCTCCGCACCATCCGGCCGCACCTGCCGAGCGGGAGCTTCATGGTCGAGGACCCGACCGGGTTCCGCCGCTACACCGAGGGCATGACGGATTGGGAGCTCGTCAACGCCGAGCAGGTCACCTTCGAGGAGCTCTCCGACCACCCCGCCACCCGTGTCGTCGTCGTCTCGCCGCAGCACGACGAGGAACAGTTCCTCTCCATCGTCGAGCGGATGGGGCTGCACAAGGTGAGCTACGCGATCGGGTGGACGGCGTGGCTCGACATCGCCCCCGACGGCGTCAACAAGGCCACGGCGCTGGAGCGGGTGCGCGCCGCCCTCGACATCCCGCTCGCCGACGTGGTCGCGGTCGGTGACGGCCGCAACGACATCGACATGCTCACGTGGGCCTCGGCCCAGGGTGTCGGTGCGGCGATGGGACAGGCGCCGAACGAGGTGAAGGCTGTGTCGTCGCGCGTGGTCGGCACTGTCGTGGAGGACGGCCTGGCGGAGCTGCTCGATAGCCTCTGAGCGGTCGTCCCGCACCGATCGGCTGCCCTCCCGATCAGCACTTTTCCTCGCCTCTTCCAGATTCCTGCCAGGGTGGCGTGCGACTCTGGAAATCCCGTGTCGTGAAAGACTGCCCTTCTGAGGCCGTTCCATCGAGAGGAAGTGAATGAACGAGGTGCCCACCCGTGCTCAGGCGCGCGCCCAGGAGAAGTCCGTCGGACCGACCGTCGCCCGCCATGGCCGGCTCAAGCGGCACCACCCGTTCCGCACCCTCCTGACGGCGCTCGTCGCCGTCGTCGCGGTGCTCGCCGTCTCCACCGCCGGCGTCGCCGCCTACGCGGTCCTCGACGTCACCGGAACGGTGGCGTCGAAGAAGTCGGTCACCCTCGTCGACGCGAAGGGCAATGCGGTCGTCCCTCAGATCGGTGCGATGGACGGCGCGTTCAACGTGCTCCTCGCCGGCTCCGACAGCGGTGGCGGCAACGCGGCCTACGGTGAGCGCGGTGAGGTGCTCAACGACGTCACGATGGTGCTGCACGTCTCCTCCGACCACAAGAACGCCACCGTCATCAGCCTGCCGCGCGACATGTTCGTCTCCATCCCGTCCTGCCCCGACCCCAAGGGCGGCAGCTTCGACGCGATGAGCCGCCAGAAGATCAACAGCTCACTGAGCTACGGCGGTCTGGCCTGCACGGTGCTCACGGTGGAGAAGCTCACCGGCCTCGACATCCCCTACGCCGGTGTCATCGAGTTCGACGGTGTGATCGAGATGTCCAACGCCGTCGGCGGTGTGCCGGTGTGCGTCGCGGGTGACATCAACGATCCGTACACCGGACTCGACGTGAAGGCCGGTGACAACACCCTCGAAGGGTCGCAGGCCCTCGCGTTCCTCCGCACGCGCCACGGTGTCGGAGACGGCTCGGACCTCGGCCGCATCAGCAACCAGCAGGTCTTCCTGTCGTCGCTCGTGCGCACCATCAAGAGCGCGGACACCCTGACCAACCCCCTCAAGGTCTACGGACTGGCGAAGGCGGCGGTCAACAACATCCAGCTCTCCGACAGCCTGCAGAACGTCACGACCATCGCCTCGATGGCGGTCGCGCTCAAGGACATCGACGTGAGCAAGGTCGTGTTCGTGCAGTACCCGAACCACTACGTCGATGGTGGGGTGGCGCCGACGATCGACGCTGCGGAGACCCTGATGAACGCGCTCAAGAACGACCAGCCGATCACCCTCACGGGCGACACCGGCGTCGGCTCGCAGGCGGACCCCAACGCCCCTGCCACGCAGACTCCGGCCGTCCCCGGCGACACCGCGACCCAGACTCCCACCGACGGCTCGACCGACGCGTCGACCGGAGCCCCCGGCAGCTCGGTCTCGCTCCCGTCGAACGTGCACGGTCAGACCGCCGCGCAGTACACCTGCTCGAAGCCCTTCCAAGACTGACGCCGCCGCGCCGCGGTCGTCCCGAACGACAGCACTCGCGAACGCGACGCGCGCGTTGGGTAGAATCGGGCGACGCCGGTCTCCGGCGCCAGGAGGGCTGTCCGAGCGGCCGATGGAGCCAGTCTTGAAAACTGGTGGGCAGAAATGTCTCGTGGGTTCGAATCCCACGCCCTCCGCCCCGTCAGCGCAGCACCTTCCTCCACCGCGCCGCGTACGAGATCGGTTCGAACCCCATGGCCTCGTTCACGTCGAGCATGCGGCGGTTGTCCTCCGCGTTCATCGTCTCGACGATGTGCTCGCCGGGGAACCGTCGCGTCAGTTCGCGCAGGTTGGTGAGCTTCAGCAGGGTGCCCAGCCGGTGGCCGCGGTGCTCGGCGAGCGCGAGCGTGTCCATCTGGTCGACCGGGCGCTCGGGTTCGGCGGGGACGGCGAGTTCGGTGTAGCCGGCCGGGCGGCCGGTGGCGTCGTGCACGACGATGGTCGTCAGCACCGTGAGGGGGCTCTCCGCCCAGAGGTCGTCGACGGCGCGCACGCGGTCGGCGGTCCAGACGTCCTCGGTCTGCTCGATGCCGGCGTTCGGGGTGTCGGTGCTCATCCGGGTGCGCAGGAGGGCGAGGGCGTCGAGCCACTCGTCGGGGGTGCGACCCGGCCAGCTCACCGTTCGATAGCCGACCGCGGCGGCGTCGGTCGCGGCGCGGAGAGCGGCCAGTGGTGGCGCGGCCGGCGGTGGCGCGGCCGGATCGAGCGATCCGGTGGAGCGCGGCCGTCTCCCGTCGGCGGGCACGCGGAGGCCGCTGAGGCGGCCGACCTGCTCGAGCGAGAAGCCGTGGCGGCGGAGGAAGCGTGTGGACACCAGCTCGAGCGGCACCGACCCGAAACCGGTCGGCGCGGTGAGAGCCTTGCCGCCGATCCCCGCCGGGAAGTCGGTCTGGTTCTGGATCGTGGTGCGTCCGGCCTCCCCGGCCATCCGCTCCAGCCGCTCGTAGAGGGCGGAGCCGATCCCGCGACCGCGGACGTCGCGCAGCACGCTCACCGCGGCCCAGCACTCGGCCGCTCCGAGCGGGAGGGCGAGGGTGCCGCGGCCGACGACGCGACCGTCGACCTTCGCGACGAGCCCCGCCATCGGCGACGTCACGTCCTTCCAGGTGGGCAGGAGCTCGGCGGCGGCGGTCTCCGGGGCGACAGCATGCTCGGCGGAGGCACCGCGCTGCTCGGTCTCGACGATGCGCCGCACCTCGGCCATCCCGATGAAGTCGGCGGCGTCGGGCGACGCGATGCTGTCCGGCACGGCGACCGGGGACAGGGTGAAACTCGTGTGATCAGAAGACATGGGGTACCTCATCGTTCGCAGGATCGATCGACTCACCCACGGGCGTGGGGAGGAAGGGAATCGCTGCTAGAGGACCACGGGGAGAGTTTTGCAGAACGAAGACGGTGAAGACAAGAGCGGTCGTGAGAGCATGACGCATGGCCAGTCTGCTCACCCGTTTCCGCACCGCGGTGACGGATGCGGCGTCGCTGCGATCGTGGACGGTGGACGCCAACGACGGCATCATCGCCACGGCCGGTGTGCTGGAGGGTTTCGCGGGAGCCGGGGCGTCCGATTCGACGCTGCTGACCGCCGCCATCGTGGCGACCGTCGCCGGCGGCCTCGGTCTCGGCGGAGCGAAGTGGTCCGAGGCGGCGGCCGAGCGCGAGGCGCAGCTGCGGGTCATCCGCGAAGAGGAGGCGCAGCTCGAGCTGAGCCCAGACGAGGAGGTCGCCGAGCTGGCCGGGTACTACGAGGCGAAGGGGCTCACCGCCGACCTCGCCCTCCAGGTCGCCGAGCAGTTGACGGCGGCGGACGCCCTCGCCGCGCAGCTGGAGGCGGAGCACGGGATCCGCGAGGTGCTCTCTCGGGCTGCGCCGGTGTGGGCCGGTGTCACCGCGAGCGCCGCCTTCGTGCTGGGCGCGTTCGTCCCCCTGCTGATCACGATCCTGGTCCCGGGCGCGCTCGAGGCGTGGGCGGTGCTGGTCGCCGTGATCGCCTCCCTGGTCCTGACGTCGATCGTCAGCGCGCGCAGCGGCAAGACGGGGGTCGGCCGGACGATGGCGCGATCCCTCACCGTCGGGGTCGGCACGCTGGGCGCCAGCTACCTGGCGGGGTTGCTGATCTTCTAGACGACGGCGATCGGGTCTTGTTCGCGTCCGCACGCACCGACTAGACAGTCCCTGAATGAGAGTCGCGTCTCGACTCTCACCTGCGCAGATGGAGGGACGATGGCATCGACAGGCTTTCCCGGGGGATTTCCGACGGAGTCGACCGTCACGGACGCGTACGACCGTGCCGACAGCAATCGAGCGGTCGCCTGCTACCGATACTTCTACCCGGCCGTCTCGGGGATGATGATCGCGCGCGGTACTCTCGCCGCCGGCGTCGAGTACAACCGGGTGTTCGGGACGCTCGACACGCGTCCGCTCCAGGTGGGGTTCACCCTCAACTCCGACACCCCGTACGGCCCGATGCTGCTCGACCTCTCGGTCGGCCCCCTGGTGGTGGAGGTCCCGCAGGGCCCGATCATCGCCGCGTTCCTGGCGCTGGACCAGCGGTGGGTGGCCGACATGGGTCTCCCCGGTCCTGATGCGGGCAAGGGCGGCAGCTACCTCCTCCTTCCGCCCGGCCACGACGGGGAGGTGCCAGAGGGCTACTTCGTCGCCCGGTCCAGCACGTTCCACGTGGTAGGCGGCGTCCGCGCCATCCCGGTCGACGGCGACGTCCCCGCCGCGCTCCGGCTGCTCACAACGGTGAAGGTGCACCCGCTCGACCCGTCGACGCCCTGGGAGGAGCCGACGTGGATCGACCTGACGGGGAAGCCGCAGGACACCACCCCGGTCTCCATCGAGCGGAGCATCGAGTTCTGGCGCGTGCTGCACGACTTCATCTCGACCGAGCCCGCCCTGGAGGAGGCCAGGGCCGCGTACGGTGACCTCGCGGCGCTGGGCATCGAGAAGGGTACGCCCTTCGATCCCGACGAGCGGCTCCAGCGCATCCTCGCCGCCGCCGCCGAGGACGGCAACGACCAACTGCGGGTGCAGTCGTTCGCCGACCGGCGGCCGGACCGGTCGGTCTGGAGCGACCGCCATTGGGAGTGGGTGACCCTGCGACCTGAGAACGGGTTCTTCCAGACGCCGGGCTACACCGACACCGTCGCGCGCGAGGTCTGGTTCTTCCAGGCCATCGCGACGTCGCCCGCCATGTTCCGGCGCCAGGCCGGCTTCGGGTCCCTCTACTGGTTCGGGGCGCGGGACGATCAGGGCGACTACCTCGACGGGTCGCGCGCCTATCGGCTCGAGGTGCCGCTCCCGGTGCCCGCGAACTTGTTCTGGAGTGTCACGGTGTACGACGCCGAGACGCGCAGCCAGATCCAGACCGACCAGGGATATGCCGCGTTGCGGTCGATGTTCGAACTCAGGGACGCTCCGGTCTCCGACTCGGTGGCGTTGCATTTCGGCCCGGAGCAGCCGGACGGTGACGACGACCACTGGATCCGCACCATCCCGGGTCGCGGGTGGTTCGCGTACTTCCGGGTCTACGGACCGCAGACGACCGTCTTCGACGGCACCTGGCGGCCGGGGGACTTCACGGCGGCGGAGTGAGCGCAGGCGGGATCCGGGCAGTCCGCCGGCCCTCAGGACCCGGCCCCCGTCAGGAACCCGCCCCCGTCAGGACCCGGCCCCGTCAGGACCCGTCGCGGAAGTCCCCCGGCACCTCGGTCGAGTACACGATCGCGTCGAAGGTTGCGACGCAGGTGTCGCCCATCGGCGCCTGCGCGAGGAATCCGACGTTCACCGGCCCGTCGTAGTCGAGGCGGAAGACGCGGACGAAGTCCCAGTGCACGCCGTCGCGGGAGGAGTGGAACGCCCAGCCGGCGCCCGAGCGGACGACCCGGAGGAAGACCTGGCCGTCGGTCACGAGGGTGGAGTTGCAGTCGTCGGAGTATCCGTTGGTGACGACGGAGACGACCATGGGCTGCCCCTGCGGGGAGAACTCGAAGCAGAGCTTCGCCCAGTGGTCCCGGTCGCCCCAGATGGCGAGGACGCCGGCATCGAAGGTGCTGCGCGGGGAGGTCACCCGCACCCGGGCGCTGAGGGCGAAGTCCTCCGTCGGGGTGAAGCCGAGTGCGGTCGCCGCGTGCTGCTGCGGGCCGCCGAACGCGTCGTTGGTCCAATCGCTCCCGGCGGCGGCCGTCACCACGACCGCGCCCTCCGCGGTCTGCTCGGCCTGACCCGGTGCGTTGCTCCAGGACAGCGGTGGGAGGTTTTCGACGACGATTGTCATGCGAACCAGGCTAGGGGATGGATCGCACGGCCGTCGCGCCGGTGTCGACCCGAACCGGGGTGCGGACGCGCGCCCGGAATCCGCCGGTGAGTTGCGCGAAGACGGGGGGCTCCGCGCCGAGTGCCTCGCCGAGCCGGAGGACCGCGTCATCGACCGCATCGACGATCGTGCGGGGAGAGGCGCCGCGGCGGCAGTCGACGGTGAGCTTGAGGGCGGGCTGTCTGCGGACGCGGTAGGCGCTGACGGTCACGTGAGCCACACCCGGCACCGCGCGGAGGCGGTCGACGAGCAGGCGCGCGGGCACGGCGGTGTCAATCTCGATGGCGCCGTCGTCGCCGCGGGCCCGCACCAGGGTCGCGGTCGCGCCACCGCCCTGCCGGAGCGCGAAGGCGAGCAGCAGGACGACGACCAGCACGGCCGCGGCCAGGGCGACGATCGCCGCCGGACCGACCGTGGTCCCCGACCAGAGCGGTCGGCCGAACACCTCATCCGTCCACGCGAGGACGGCGGTCGCCCCGGTGCGCCAGAGCGATCCCGCGCCGGGCACGACGAGCAGCCAGGCCAGTGCGGCGGCGAGCGCGACGAGGATCACTCCGATGACGGCGAGCAGTGCGCGGTTGAGTGCGCGGTTGGTGCTGTTCACGATCCGACCTTTCCTGCCGCGGAGACGAGCACGGCGACACGCACGGGGCGCGCGGGCGCGGCGTCGGCGAACTCCGCGGCGACAGCGCTGCGGACCGCGTCGCGGTCGACGCGGGTCCCGGAGACGGGCACGAGGCAGACGGTGGTGGAGCGGCGCCCGAGCGACACGCTCACGGCGTCGGCGGAGACCGCCGCCGTCCGGGCGGCCGTGCGGGCGAGTGCGGAGGCGAGCATGGTGTCGTCCGCGACGACGACCGTGTGCTCCGCGTCCAGCGGGCGGCGGGCGCGACGCCCCGGCAGCACGGCGATGCCGAACAGCAGGACTCCGAGCAGCCCGGCGACGACGGCGGTGCCGGCGAGAGCGGCGGCGGGTGCGTCGGGCAGCGCAGCGACGGCGGTCAGCATCCCGCGCGGGGCGAGCAGGAGGGGGCGGAGGCCGAGCAGGGACAGAACGCCTTCCGTCGCTGCCCACGCGACGACCAGGGCGACGCACAGTGCGACGACGACAGCGGCGGTCGAGCGCGGCGAGTGCGTCTCACGCCGCACGATGCGGGTTCCGAGCGCGTTCATCGCACCCTCCTCTCGATGATGGCGGCACCGGTGGCGCGCACGTCGACGCGTGCGACCTCCAGGCCGGTGAGTTCCGCGAGCCGCCGCCGCGTGTCGGCGGAGGCGTCCGCCAATCGGGTCGTCAGCCCGCCCCCGGCACTGTCGCCCAGCGGCGGGAGGGCGACGGGAGACTGGACGCGCACGGCGATCGCGCCGGCGGCGTCCGAGATCCGCACGGAGGTCTCCCCGATGCGGACCCCGAGCGCCTCGGCGGCGATCGCCCGGGCGAGGCGCTCCAGCGCCCGGGGAGCGATGCGGTCGCGTCCGGCCGTCATGACGACGAGCGGCGGCCGCGCAGCGCGTCGGCGAGGCGCGCCGCCTCGATCTCGCCGCTGAGCAGGCGCCCGACGACGGAGCCGACGAGCATCGCGGCGGCCACGCCGAGGAACACCCAGAAGCCGAAGACGGCCCAGACGACGGCGAGCGCGCCGCCGACGAGGACGCCGAAGCGGGCGGAGGTCACTGGACTCGCGCCTCCTGCTCGTCCTTGTCGTCGTCGGACGGGACGTGCACGTCGTTGATCGTCACGTTGACCTCGGTGACCTGGAGCCCGACGATCTGCTCGATCGCCTGCGTGATGGCCGTACGCACATCGGCGGCGACCTTCTGAAGCGCGACGGGGTACTCGGCGACGATGGTGACGTCGGCGGCGACCTGCGTCTCGCCCACCTCGACGCTGATGCCCTGACCCAGATCGGTGGCGTTGATCGCCTCCCGGATCGCCCCGAAGGCGCGGGCTGCGCCGCCGCCCAGCGCGAACACACCGGGGACCTCGCGCGCCGCGATTCCGGCGACCTTGGCGACGACGGCGTCGTTGATGACGGTCTTGCCCTGCGCTGCCGTGACGCTCGGTCCGGTGGTGGTGGTCGTTGTGTTTGCCATGCGTGATCCTTCCCTCGGTCCGCGGGGACGTCCCGCGGCGGTCACCGTGGTGACTCCTACTGCTGGGACGGGCGCAGGCGTGTATTCGTCACGCTCCCGCGCGAAGATTTTTCTTTCGACGGCGCTCGGCGTGCTGATCGCCTGTCTAACATGATGCGTGTGGTCGCTCAAGCGATCGCCGAGCAGAGGGGGTGCTGTGCCGAGGTCCAGCGTCTCCGATCTGTGGGAGGCGGCCGACAGCCTCCTCGCAGGCCGCGCCGCCGACGGCGACACCGTCGCGTTCGAGGTGCTGGTACGCCGGCACGGTCCGCTGATGCGCGCCTACGCCGCCCGCATGCTCGGGTCGACCGACGAGTCGGACGACGTGGTGCAGGAGACGTTCGTCACCGCGTGGCGCCGGCTCGGCGAGCTCGACGAGGGCGCGGCGGTCAAGAGCTGGCTGATGCGCATCCTGAGCAGACGCTGCATCGACCGCATCCGCGTGCGCCACGAGCACGACGACATCACCGAGCTGGACGCGCCCGCTCCGGCGCGCGAGGAGCCGGGCCGGATCGTCGAGGCGCACAGTGCGACGGAGGCGCTCGGTGCGGCGCTCGACCGGCTCCCCGAGCTGCAGCGGCGATGCTGGGTGCTCCGCGAAGCGGGGCAGTACAGTTACGACGACATAGCGGAGGAGCTCGGCGTCCCCGCATCCACGGTGCGCGGCCAACTCGCACGCGGCCGCAAGAGGCTTCTCGAGGCGATGGAGGACTGGCGATGACCGATCCGCTCCTCCCGCCCGACGAACTGATCGACGGGCACACGCTCGACGAGCTGAGCGCGTACCTCGCGGCCGGGCGGCAGCCCGCCGACCCGACGATCGACGACTCGCCGCAGTGCCGGGCCGCGTTGACCGCTCTCGAGCGCCTCGGCCGTGCCACGCAGGATCTCCTGGACGAGGAGGCCGCGGCCCGTCCCGCCGAGGACGACTGGGTCGGGCGCATCCTGACCGGCATCCGGCTCGACGTGCAGTCGGGACGCCGCATCCCGATCTCCCACCCCGACCCCGCAGCGGAGCTGGCCCTGACCGAGGGAGCCGTCCGCGCTCTCGTGCGCGGCGTGGGCGACGACATCGACGGCGTGCTCGTCGGACGGTGCCGGCTGGACGGCGAGGTGGAGACGCCCGGTGCGCCGATCGCGGTGCACGTGGAGATCTCCGTGCGCTACGGGGTGCCGATGACCGCGACGGCCGAGGCCGTGCGGAACGCGGTCGCGGCGGAGCTCGCGCGCCACGCCGAGCTGACGATCACCTCGGTCGACGTGCTCGTCACGGACGTGCGGGAGCCCCGCACCGGAAAGGACGCGTGATGAGCGGCACGCTCGCGACCGACGGACCCGGACCGGACGCCGGGTCGACGGCGGAGCTCGCCGCCCTCATCCTCGGGGTGCCCGGCGTCGCAACCCTGTACCCGGCGGCCTCCCCGGTCGGCCAGGTGGTCGCCGCGATCGGCTCGGCCCTCGGCAGCGGCCCGGCGGACCCGGGCACCGTGGCGGTGAGCGGCGACCGTATCCGCGTGCGCATCGGGGTCGACGGCATCGACGCGGCGGCGGAGGTCTGCCGGCGGGTCTACGACGTCGTGCGCGACTGGGCCGTCTCGACGGGCCGCGCCGATGCCGTCATCGACGTGACCGCCGCCACCATCGGCAGCTGAGTCGCGCGATTCGTGCCGAATGTCGACTTCGGCGACGTCGAAGGCCACATTCGGCACGAGTGTGCGGCGCCGCCTCGGGGCGCGCTCGCAGCCCGCAGGGGCTACCGTTGGACGATGACCACGTCCGATTCCGTGCCCAGCGAGGCCGAGACCGCCGAAGCCGCGTTGACCTTCTCCGACCTGGGGCTCGACAGCGCCGTGCTGAAGGCGCTGAAGGACGTCGGCTACGAGACCCCGTCCGCCATCCAGGCCGCGACCATCCCCCTGCTGCTGGAGGGGCGCGACGTGGTCGGGCTCGCCCAGACCGGCACCGGCAAGACCGCCGCCTTCGCGCTGCCGATCCTCTCCCGCCTCGACCTCTCGCAGAAGAGCCCGCAGGCGTTGGTGCTCGCCCCCACGCGTGAGCTGGCGCTGCAGGTGGCGGAGGCGTTCGAGAGCTATGCCGCCCACCTGAAGGGCGTGCACCTGCTGCCGGTCTACGGCGGGCAGGGCTACGGCGTGCAGCTGTCGGCGCTGCGCCGCGGCGTCCACATCGTCGTCGGCACGCCCGGCCGCATCATGGACCACCTCGACAAGGGCACCCTCGACCTCTCTGAGCTCAAGTACCTCGTGCTCGACGAGGCCGACGAGATGCTCAAGATGGGGTTCGCGGAGGACGTGGAGACCATCCTCGCCGACACTCCGGACGACAAGCAGGTCGCCCTGTTCTCGGCGACGATGCCGGCGCAGATCCGCCGCATCTCAAAGAAGTACCTGCACGACCCCGAGGAGATCACGGTCGCCTCGAAGACCACCACCTCGGCCAACACGACGCAGCGCTACCTCGTCGTGTCGTACGCGCAGAAGGTGGACGCGCTCACCCGCATCCTCGAGGTCGAGAACTTCGAGGGCATGATCATCTTCGTCCGCACCAAGAACGAGACAGAGACGCTCGCGGAGCGGCTGCGGGCGCGCGGGTACTCGGCGGCGGCGATCAACGGGGACGTCGCACAGGCCCAGCGCGAGCGCACGGTCGACCAGCTCAAGTCGGGCAAGCTCGACATCCTGGTGGCGACGGATGTGGCGGCCCGCGGCCTCGACGTCGAGCGCATCAGCCACGTGGTCAACTTCGACATCCCGATCGACACCGAGTCGTACGTGCACCGGATCGGCCGCACCGGTCGCGCCGGGCGCAGCGGAGCCGCGATCAGCTTCGTCACGCCGCGTGAGCGCCGTCTGCTGACCGCCATCGAGAAGGCCACGCGCCAGCCGCTCACCCCGATGCAGCTGCCCACCGTCGACGACGTGAACGTCACCCGGCTGGCCCGATTCGACGACGCCATCACGGCGGCCCTCGAGGAGCCCGAGCGGATCTCCCGCTTCCGCGACATCATCGCGCACTACGTCGAGCACCACGACGTCCCCGAGTCGGACGTCGCGGCGGCGCTCGCCGTCGTGGCGCAGGGGGAGGAGCCGTTGCTGCTCAGCGAGGACGACGCGCTCTCGCAGCGTCTCGAGCGCGACGCGCGCGCGGACGACCGGGGGCGGACGGATCGCGGCGCTCGCCGCGATGACCGCGGGGATCGGCCGGCGCGGCGGGAGCGCAGCGACAAGCCGATGGCGGCCTACCGCATCGAGGTCGGCAAGCGCCAGCGGGTGGAGCCGCGCCAGATCGTCGGCGCCCTGGCCAATGAGGGCGGCCTGAGCCGCGACGACTTCGGGCACATCCGCATCATGCCCGACTTCTCCCTCGTCGAGCTGCCGGCCGACCTGCCGAAGGAGACGTTGAACCGTCTCTCGGGCACCCGGATCAGCGGCAAGCTGATCGAGCTGCGGCTCGACCGCGGTCCCGGCGCGCGCCGCGAGTTCACGTCCCGCGACGACCGGGACTCCCGGGGCCGCGGCGACCGGGGCCGCGACGCACGCCCTCCGCGCAAGCCCCGCCACTGACACCGCCGCTGCGACGGCGCGTGCTCCTCTCGACATTCGGTCCGAATCGCGCGAAAGCGGGCGCGTAAGTCGACATTCGGTCCGAATCGCGCGAACGAGACGACGCCCCGCCACCCGATGATCGATCGGGAGGCGGGGCGCCGTCGTCGGTGGTCCGCTGGGGCTACGCCCGGCGGGTGCGCCGGAGGCGGAGCAGCACGCCGGTGCCGATACCGGCAGCAGCCAGCAGGGCGAGCAGTGCCGCGACGCCGAGCGCGGTCGAGCCGGTGGCTGCGAGCGGGTCGTCGAGGCCTGGCGGGAGCGCTGCCGCGCCGCCGCCTCCCACGCCCGGCCCGGTCCCCGGCACGGCGGCCGCCGTCACGGTGATGGCACGCTCGGCGACCACGGCGCCGTCCACCACCACCTGCAGAGTGTGCGGGCCGGTGGCGAAGTCGGCCGGGACCGTGGCGGTCAGGCTCGCCGTGCCGCTGCCGTCCGTCGTGACCGTGCCGAGCGTCACCGGGTCGGAGTGCAGCACCACGGTGGCGCGGACCCCCGGCGCGAACCCGCTCAGGCCGACCGTGAGGTCGTGCCCGGCGGTGACCGCGACCGGGGCGGAGATCGCCGGCGTCCCCGGCGCGCAGGGAGCATCCGCCGGTCGCGTACCCGGTGCGTATCCGGCCGGGAGGTCGGCCGCCGTGCCGTAGACCCGCATCTCGGCGGCCGCGGCGAACGGCTGGCCGTTGAGCGCGCTCGTCGCGGTGAACCGCACGAACGATGCGGTCACCGGCGTGAACGACGCGACCTGGATGGCGGGGGAGTCGACGAGCGTACCGCTCGCGACCGTCATCCACGTGGCGCCGTCGTCGGAGACGGCGACCTCGTAGCCCTTCACCCGGCCGTTCTGACCTCCGCTCTGGCGGCCGAGGTAGCCGAAGCCGTCGACGGTCGACGGTCCCGCCAGTGCGAGGGTGACCCAGTGCGGGTACGGGGCGGCCGAGTTCGTGTAGTCGGTGTGCCAGATGGTGTCGATGTCGCCGTCGAGCACGTTGCCGACCGGTCCCTCCCCGGCGCCCGACGACAGGTTCTCCGAGTCGGCGGTGGCCGTCATCGAGCCGGGCGACAGCATGGGCCGGTCCGAGACGGTCGTCTTCACCTGCCCCGAGACCGTCTTCTCGACGCAGTCGTTCGCGTAGGTCGCACCGACCGTGAAGGTCGCATCTGACCCGGCGGCGGACGCCGGCGGGGTGACGAGCCAGGTGGTCGTCACGCTCTTCCCGGCCGCGACGCTGCCGAACAGGTTGCCGTCCTTCTTGGCGACCTGGGCGGTCCAGCCGTCCGGGAGGCCGCGGAGCTCGACGCCGACGTTCGTCGCCGCGGTGAGCTCGTTGTTGGTGAAGGTGGTGACGAGTGTGCCGGCGACGCCCGGGCTGAGGTCGGTGCTCGCGGGTGCGGTCACCGAGCCGCAGGACGCGCCTCCGGCCTCCTCCCCGAGATCTTCGACGCGGAAGTCGTCGAGCACGAAGTCGGCGCCGTTCGCCCCGGCGAGCTTGCGCAGGCCCACCCAGGTGTCACCGCAGCCGGCGACGATGTCCGCGGTGTAGTGCGTGGTGTCGAGCGCGGGCGCGAGGGCGTCGCGGTTCACGTCGGCCGAGCTGACGGTCCCGCCTCCGACGGTGTCGGCCCCGGTGACCCAGGCCCACTGGCCGTCGAGGTTCGTCTGGTAGTCGAACGAGACGCGGTACTTGTGCCCGGCGACGAAGGGAACGGTTGCCGGGACGGTGCGGTACACGAGTCCGGTGTTCTCCTCGTGCGCCTTGAGCGAGTGCAGGCCCGTGAGCACGTCGTCGACGCCGAGGCCCTTCAGCGCGCCGGAGTCGTACGGCGAGTGGGTGTTCTTCCATGCCTTCTGGCTGTACGGGTCGTGCAGCTCGCTGATCGAGGTGCGCGGGTCGGTCGTCCCTCCGGCGTCGCCCTTCACGAACGGACCCCAGCCGGGCTGGTTGCCCTCGAAGTCGTCCGCGGCGATCACCGCGCCGCCCGCCGGAAGCGGTGCCGAGGTGTCGACCATGACCCGGGCGTCGTCGAACGTGACCGACGCCTTCCCGGCCACCGCGCCGAGGGCGACGGTGACGGTTCCGTTCTCGGGTGCGGTGAAGCCGACGGATGCGCGCTGCGAGTAGGTGCCCTGCTTCGCGTCCGACGCCATCGAGTTGGCGGCGGGTGTGGTGTCGAAGGTGTTCGCGGTGACCGTCCCGGTGTCCACCGAGAGGGTGGTGGCGCGACGCTCGCCCGGGCCGATCTCCACGTTCGCGCTGAAGGAGTACCGCGTGCCGGGACGCAGTCCGGTCACCTTCTGCGAGAGCGACGCGCGGTCGGTGCCGAGCACGGCGACGTTGTCCCCGCTCTCGGCCGTGGCGACCTTCGCACCACCGGTGGGACTCCAGGCGGACAGGTCGCCCGCGTTGAAACCCGGGTCGGTCAGGCCGCTGCCCGCGCCGTAGCCGGCCGAGGCGTGCGGGGCCGCGCCGTTCGCCGGGGCGAGCACGTAGGGCACGCCCTTCGACCCGTTCAGCGTCACCTTCCCGTCGGCGGCGCGCACGTCGGAGACCTTCACACGGCCCTGGTCCGTCAGCCGGTAGAGGGTGAAGTCGGTGGTGCCGGCGAACTGCGGCGTGAGGGTGAAGGTGGCCGAGCCTCCCGCGGGGGTGAAGTAGTACATCTTGTCGGCGTGAGCGGGCGACGAGACGCCGTCCGCGCCCGGCTCGCCCCAGGGCAGCAGGTAGGTGCCGCCGGTGGCGACGGTCGCGCCATCCATCACGATCTGCCGGACGCCGTCCTTCAGTGAGACGGACACGCCATCGGAGAGGGTCGCGGTCTTCCCGAAGTCCCACGACTGCACGGGGAAGTGCTGCAGGAACTTGGTCGGGAGGTTGGCGGTCCAGATGTTGCTGGAGAAGGTGTTCCAGTCGTTCTGGCCCGTCCAGCCCTCGAACTCCTTGATGTCCGCGCCGCCGAGCAGGGGGTCGACGTTCCAGACGTCGCGGTCCGTGTTGGCGATGAAGCGGACGATGTTGGAGTTGATGCCCTTGTTGGTGGCGCCGCCGTAGTTCTTGTCGTTGGCCCAGTGCGACCAGATCGACGAGCCCTCGAACTTGTACGCCCATTCGGTGGCGACCTGGAGGTCGAGGTCGCGCAGCTGCGCGGCCAGCCCGTCGGCGAGCCAGCCGCTGGAGTAGTAGGCGTCGATGTAGACGCCGGCCAGGCCGGGCACCTCGTGCTTGAGCTGCGCGAACCGGTCGACGATCGCGCCCGAGCCGAGGTCGTAGCGCTGGTCGATGTGGTAGCTCTGGTTCAGCCAGTCCCAGCCGTTGACCTGGCCCTGCACCATCCGGTCGCTGAACGTCTTCGCCTGCGGGTACGCCTCGGTCGCGTTCACGTGCACCGCGACGTCGGTGTTGTAGGCCTTGGCGTCGTCCACCAGCGTGTTGAAGTCGTCGAGGCCGCCGGCGCGGGTGTTGTAGTCCCCGCCGTAGTCCGGGTGCCCGGAGTCGTGACCCTCGTTGGCGTAGCCCTTGTCGAGCACCCACTGGCCGAGGTCGTCGGTCGACATCGAGATGCGCTTGACGTTGTCGAGGGTCTTGAGGAACGGGTTCGTGGCCTGGCTCGCGAAGTTGAACGGGATGTGCTGGATGACGCGCTCGGGCACGCGATCGGCGCCGAGCGGCCGGGTCTCGGCGTCCCGGTAGGCGATCGCCGCATCCTGCCAGTCGATGCGGCCGTCGCCGTTGACATCGGCGGCGAGCACGACGGTAGCCCGCGGGAGTGCGTAGACCGCGACGCGCGGATCCGTGGCGCCGGCCGGGGCGTAGGTCCAGGTGCCGACCGACAGTTGGGCGCGGCGTGCGCCGTTGCCGGCGTCGACGATCTGCGACTGCAGGCGCGTATTCCAGTTGGTGTTCGAGTCCTGCGCCGAGTCGTCGGTGGCGTTGGTGAGGAGGCCGGCGGCGAGCTGCGACGAGCTGACGAAGCCGTAGGGCGTGCCGACGCTGCGCGCGTCCACCGGCGTGGCTCCGGTGATCGCGAGGAACCGGTCCGCGGTCGTCGTGGAGTCGGTCGAGATCTGCGTGCGCGCCAGCGCGGCGGAGGAGTCCGACGAGTCGACCGAGACCAGCGACAGGTCCGGGATGGCGAGCTGGTCGACGGTCGCCGCGGCGCCTCCCTCGATCTTCGTCACCGCGAACTCGACGGTGCCCTTCGCGGTGGCTGTGATGGCGGTCGTGATCGTCAGGTCGGGGAGGTCGGCGAACGTCGAGACGTAAGTCGCGGCGTCGGCGGTCGTCGTCATGGTGGTGGTCGCGGTGTGCGCGGTGCCGTTGATGGTGAACGCGCTGAGCTTCTGCGCCTGTCCCGCCAGACGGCGGCCGTTCAGCTCGTACGACACGACCTGAGGGAACTCCTGTGCGACCTGCACGGTGAGCCCGGCGCCGTTGCCGATGGCGACCGGGGTGGCGGCGTCGGCCGGCGGATCCGGGGTGACCGGGGGCGGGGTGGTGTCACCCGTGGCGAAGACGCGCAGCTCGGCGGCGGAGACGTTGGCGCTGCCGTTGATCGTGCTGGTCGCGACGAACTTCACGTAGCGGCCGGTCACCGGCTGCGCGAACACGAGGTTCTGCACGTCCGATGCGTCGGCGGGCTGGCGGAAGACGGCCGTGCCGGCCGGCGAGCCCCAGTCCGCCTCCGGGTCCTTCGCCACCGCGGCGCTGTCGGTGACGTAGACCGTGACGTCCTTCACCGGTCCGTTGGACTGGTTCTTGACCTGGTACTGGATGCCGGTGAGCGGGAACGACCCGCCCACGTCGACCGTGATCCAGTGCGGCAGCGGGTCGGGGTCTCCGCCGTTGTAGCGGGTCGCCCACTGGGTGGCCGGGTCGCCGTCGAAGGCCGCGAGGGCCGTGCCGTCGAGCGCGGGAGGCGCCGGGTAGGGGTCGGACTCGGAGTCCACGCCGACGAGCGCGTACTGCGTCTGCGGGATGGCGGCCCCGGCCGGAGCCGGGGCGTCGGCCGCCGTGGCGGGGGCCGACGCGATCGGCACGAGGGCGCCGGCGACGGCGAGGGCCGCGGCCGCGATCGTGGCTGACAGGGCGCGCAGCGCGCGCCGGGGAGGAAGGCTCACAAGGTCCACCTAGCTGCATCGTTGGGAAGGTATTGCCCGTATGGCATCGATAACACTAGGTGATTAAAGAGCTTTCAGGAACCCCCTGATATCGCTAGCAGTTCGGTGAGTTCCTGGGGAAGTCAAGCCGTCGGAGGACTTGTCGGCGCGTCGTCCTCTCGAGGAGCGATCTGCGTGTGTGCAGTCACGAACCAGGCGACGGCACCGATGATCGGTACGGCGATGGCGATGACGACCCACATTGCGCATTGTGCGGGTGTTGCCCATCGCGCGCGGGCGATTGCGACGATCGAGGCGATGGTCAGCCCGGCGATCAGTACCCCCAGGAGGATTCCGACCACGTCGAACGCGACGGGAATCTGCGGCTCGATGCTCATCTCGTCCCTCGCTATGAGTTCGTCTGCCAGGCGCGATCGCCACCGACATTCAGTTGCACCCACACGTTCCAACTCCCGAGATAGCCGCCATTGACGTCTGCCTGCCAACGTTGGTATGCCGCCGAACGGTCTTCGACGGGCTTCCAGAGAACCCTGACCGGCGATGAGCAACTGGTGGGATACACGCAGCGCTGAAAGCCGTAGCCTCCATCGATCATTCGATCTGCGCCGCCCTGCACCAGTGTGTAGCCGACGTTGATCGCTCCTGCGATCACCGTTCCCCATGCGCCGTCGATCTGGCACCCTGTGGCGTTCGAATAGCCCGATCCTGACTGGTATCTGCACTGCGAAATGGTCCGTGGGCCACCGTCCACTACTTCGCCGCCGCTCGGAATCTGCAGTCCGACATACGAAACCGACCCGTCGGCATAGTGCTTGACGTCATAGGAGAATCCATCCCTGACGACACCATGCGCCTCGGATACCGGAACCGCATCGGGCGCGGTTGCGTCCCAGAGCTCGCCCGCTCGCGCGCGATCGATAAGGACGTCCTGCGTCGACTCGGGGACGTCGAACCTAGAGAGAGATCTACGGAGCATCTGCTCATCGGCCGCCGTTAGGCCGTGAGGGGCGCTTTCTGCCGCGGTGGCGTGAACTGATCCGCCGACGGTTGCCGAGATAGCAAAAGCTGCCGCAAGGATTGCGGAACGAACGTGTACAGACGTCATCGTCATCTCACCCCATTGTGATGTCGAACCATCGCTGGAATGCACAATTTTAGCGGCGAAGACCGTCTCAATACCAGATATACAGATATAAAATTCTACGACTCTGCCACCGCGCGGCCCGCGGGTGCCGCCGTCGTCGAAGCCCGGACGACGAGTGTCGGCTCGACGGAGGCGGGGGCCAGCGGGGTGCCGGGGTCGGTGATGTAGCGCAGCAGGTGCTCCACGGCGAGGCGCCCCATCTCGCCGAACGGCTGGGCAACGGTCGTGAGCGACGGGGAGCAGTACTCGGCGAGCGAGATGTCGTCGACGCCGACGACCGAGATGTCCTCGGGGATGCGCCGGCCGAGCTCGTGGAAGGCGCGGATCACGCCGAACGCCATCTCGTCGCTCGACACGAACACGGCGGTCACGTCGGGGATCCGCCCGAGGATCAGGCCGTTCTGGTAGCCGGACGCGGGGGACCAGTCGCCCTTCAGCTCCGGCGGCGGGGTGATCCCTGCGGCCTCGAGGGTCCTGCGCCAGCCTTCGCTGCGGCTGACCGCGTCGAGCCACTCGGATGGGCCGGAGACGTGCCACACCGTCTCGTGGCCGAGGTCGAGCAGGTGCTGCGTGGCGAGCCGGGCGGCCTGCGACTGGTCGACCGCGACGATCTCGGTCGTGGAGGTCCGCGACCCGTCGATCGTGATCGTCGGAATCGATCGGGTGACCTCCTCGATGCCCTTGGTCACGTGGATCAGCGGCAGGGCGAGGATGATCCCCTCGACACCCTGGTCGGCCAGGCGTGACATCGCCTCCTCGATCGCTGCGGGCTCCAGCGACGGGCTGCTGGCGGTGCTGACGGCGTAGCCGGCGTCGCGCGCGGCGTTCTCCACACCGACGGTCACCGCCGTGCGGGAGTAGAAACCGGTCTGCAGCAGCACGACGCCGATCGTCCGGCTGTGGCCCGAGGACAGCATGCGGGCGGCGTTGTTCATCCGGTAGCCCAGCTGCTCGACGGCGGCGAGGACCTTGGCGCGCGTCTTCTCCTGCACGTTGGGGTGGCCGCTGAGTGCGCGCGAGACGGTCTGGGCGGAGACGCCGGCGACGCGGGCGACGTCCGTCATGCCGGGCGGCTTCGGTGCCGACTCCCGTGCTTCCATGCTGGTCATGCAGGCAATGATAGCGGGCGCATCGCTGTGATCGCGCAGATCTGCTGAGCGATTACGGCAATCGCGATCCAAGTGTTGTTATCGGTATCATTCTGTGCGACACTCGCTTCTCGAACCCGCTGAAGGGTGTCTGTGTTCAAAGGAGAGGCAGTGAAGAAGTCAGCAGCAATACGAGTGGCGGGCGCGGCGGGGGCGATCGCACTCGGCATGATGACCCTGGCCGGCTGTTCCGGAGGCAGCGGTTCGGGCTCGTCCGATTCCGGACCGGCGACGGTCACCTTCTGGGGCTGGGCCCCCGGCTACGCCGACGCGGTCAAGGCCTTCAACGCCAGTCACAAGGACGTGACGGTGAAGTACCAGGAGGTGCAGCCCGGTTCCAAGGGCGGCTACCAGAAGATGCTCAACGCCGTCACGGCGAACAACGCGCCGTGCCTCGCCCAGGTCGGCTACGAGACCCTCCCGAGCTTCGCGGCCCAGGGGGCGCTCGAAGACGTTGCGAGCTACGCCAAGGCCGACGAGAAGGACTTCCAGCCGGCCGCGTGGAAGTCGGTGAGCATCGGCGACGCCGTCTACGGTGCGCCGGTCGACACCGGCCCGATGGGCCTGTTCTACAACAAGGAGCTGTTCGACTCCCTCGGCCTCAGCGCGCCCACCACGTGGGACGAGTACAAGGCGGACGCCGAGAAGATCCACGCCTCCGACCCGAAGAAGTTCATCTCGTCGCCGTACCTCGACTACGACTACGCCGGACTCGCCTGGCAGACCGGCGCGAAGTGGTTCGACGTGGACGGCGACGCCTGGAAGGTCACCATGGCCTCCGACGCCAACGCGAAGGTGGCCGACTACTGGCAGGGCCTCGTCTCCGAGGGGCTGATCAGCAGCGCCCCGATGTACGACCAGGCCTGGTACACCGGTCTCGGCGACGGCAGCATCGCCACGGTCGTCGGCGCCGTCTGGCAGGCGGGCGTCATCAAGGGCGGCGCGGCCGACGGCTCCGGCAAGTGGGCGGTCGCCCCGATGCCGCAGTGGTCGGCGGGCGACGACCAGGTCGGCAACGCCGGGGGCTCGGCCACCGCCGTGCTCAAGGGCTGCTCGAACGCGAAGGCCGCGTGGGAGTTCGCGCACTGGCTGAGCACCGACAAGGACACCTACAACACGCTCGTCCAGAAGGCGGGCCTCTACCCGGCCGCCACCGGTCTGACCGACCTGCCCGCGCTCACGGAGGGCGACCCCTACTTCGGCGGGCAGAAGATCTTCGACGTGTTCGCCGACGCGGCGCCGCACGTCAACCCGGACTGGACCTGGGGACCGGTCATGACGAAGACCGCCGCCGACCTCGACGACGGGCTCGGCAAGGCGTGGGCCGGTCAGGGGACGATCACCGACGCGCTGAAGAGCGCGCAGGACAAGACCGTCGCCGAGCTGAAGAAGCAGGGGCTGAAGGTCTCCGAATAGGAGCCGACGGCGACAACGGGGGGCGACGGATGCGGCGGTCCGGTTCGGGACGGACCGCCGCATCCCGTCGTGAGACCGCGCGGGCGACCGCGCGCAGAGAGAAGGAATCGTGACCGACCTGGATGTCGCCGAGTACCGGGCGACCTCGCCGGCGACGGGGCGGGCCGCCCCGCAGAAGCCGCGGAAGCCGCGCCGCGCCTTCAGCTGGCGTGCGCCGCTGCTGTTCCTCGGGCCGTTCGTCGTGCTGTTCGCCGCGATGAACATCGCGCCGATCATCTACGCGTTCGTGAGCAGCCTCTTCACGGTGAAGCGGTCCGGTCTCGGGCTGACGGCTCCGACGCAGGAGTTCGACCCGTTCGCGAACTACGCTCACGCGTTCGGCGACCCCGACTTCGTCGCCTCGCTCGGCCGCGTCGCGCTCTTCGGCGTCGTGCAGGTGCCGGTCATGCTCGGCCTCGCGCTGGTGCTCGCGCTGCTCATCGACTCGAAGTCGGCCCGCGGCAAGGGCTTCTTCCGGCTGTCGAGCTTCCTGCCCTATGCGATCCCGGGCGTGAGTGCGGCGCTCGTCTGGTCGTTCATGTACTCGACCACGTCGAGCCCGATCAACCACATCCTGGAGCCCCTCGGCATCCAGTTGCCCTTCTTCGACGAGGGGACCGTGCTGTGGTCGGTGGCGAACATCGTCACCTGGAGCTGGACCGGCTACAACATGATCATCATCTACGCCGCCCTCCAGTCGATCCCGGCCGAGGTGCTGGAGGCGGCCACGCTCGACGGCGCCTCGGCGTTCCGCACCGCGTGGAGCGTCAAGATCCCGATGGTGCGCAGCGCGATCATCCTGACCGCCGTCTTCTCGATCATCGGCTCCGCCCAGCTCTACAACGAGCCGACGGTGCTGCAGCCGATCTCCGGCGGATCCGTCTCCTCCACCTTCACCCCGATCATGTCGGCGCAGGCCGCCGTCGGCGCAGGCAACTACCCGTATGCCGCCGCCCAGTCGGTCATCCTCGCGGTGATCGTCGGTGTGATCTCGTTCGTGTTCTTCCGACTCACCAGCAAAGGGGACAAGGCGTGACCCTCCTCAGCCCGCGGCGGGACACCACTCCGCTCAGCCGCACCGTCGTGATGGTGCTGCTCGCCGTCTCCACCGTCTACTTCCTCTTCCCGCTCTGGTGGCTGTTCGTCTCGGCGACCAAGCCGTTCGGCGAGCAGTTCTCGGGCAACGGCCTCTGGTTCGACGGCTTCGGGCTGTTCGACAACCTCGCCCGCCTCACCGCACAAGGCGACGGCATCTTCTGGCAGTGGATGCTGAACAGCCTGCTGTACTGCGGTGTCGGCGCCGCGATCGGCACCCTGCTCTCCGCGATGGGCGGCTACGCGCTGGCCAAGTACGACTTCCCGGGCCGCGGCGCGCTGTTCGGAGTGATCCTGGCGGCGGTGCTCGTGCCGAAGATCCTGTTCACCCTCCCGCTCTACCTGATGTTCTCCGGCGTGCACCTGATCAACAATCCGCTCGCGGTGCTCCTGCCGAGCATCGTCAGCCCGTTCGGCGTCTACCTGGCACGTGTCTTCGCGGCGCAGTCGGTGCCGGACGAGGTGATCGAGGCCGGGCGGATCGACGGGGCGAGCGAGTTCCGCATCTTCCGCGCGATCTCGACCAAGATGATGCTGCCCGCGCTCGTGACGATCTTCCTGTTCCAGTTCGTCGAGATCTGGAACAACTACCTCCTGCCGGCGATGGTGCTCGGCGACGACCGCATGCAGCCGGTGACCGTCGGGCTGGTCGGGTGGAACGCCAGCCACGTCGCCGTGCCGCCGCCCCTGGTGGTGATCGGCTCGCTGGTCTCGGTCGTGCCGCTGATCATCGCGTTCCTGGCCCTGCAGCGTTTCTGGCGCGCCGGGATGACCGCGGGGGCCGTGAAGTGACGGTGACGACGACCTCCTCGCGACTCACGCTCGAGGAGGGGGTGCTGCTGCGCGACGGCGCACCCCACCAGGTGCTCTCGGGTTCGATGCACTACTTCCGGGTGCACCCCGGCCAGTGGCGCGACCGGTTGGAGCGCCTCGCCGCCCTCGGGCTCAACACGGTCGACACGTATGTGGCGTGGAACTTCCACCAGCGGCGGGAGGACCGTCCGGCGTCGTTCGACGGCTGGTGCGACCTGGAGGCGTTCATCGCCCTGGCCGGGCAGGTCGGGCTGGACGTCATCGTGCGTCCGGGCCCGTACATCTGCGCGGAGTGGGACAACGGCGGTCTGCCTGCGTGGCTGACCGCGCGGGTCGGTATGCGCGCCCGCAGCTCCGAGCCCACCTTCCTCGCCGCCGTCTCCGAGTGGTTCGACGAGCTGCTGCCCCGGCTGGCCGCGCTGCAGGCGTCCAACGGCGGGCCGATCGTGGCCTTCCAGGTGGAGAACGAGTACGGCAGCTACGGCGACGATGCCGGGTATCTCGCCTGGCTCCGGGATGCGCTCGTCGACCGCGGCGCGACCGAACTGCTGTACACGGCGGACGGCCCGACCGATCTCATGCTCGACGGCGGCACCCTCCCCGGTGTGCTCGCGACGGCGACCTTCGGCTCGCGGGCGACGGAGGCGTTCGGCCTGCTGCGATCGCGTCGCGACGGTGAGCCGTTGCTGTGCGCGGAGTTCTGGAACGGGTGGTTCGACCACTGGGACGAACGGCACCACGTGCGCACCGTGCCGAGCGCCGACGCGACCCTCGCCGAGATCCTCGACGCCGGTGGGTCCGTCAGCCTCTATATGGCACACGGCGGGACGAACTTCGGGCTCTGGGCCGGAGCGAACCACGATGGTCGCCTGCAGCCGACGATCACCAGCTACGACTCGGACGCGCCGGTCGCCGAGCACGGGGCCGTCACGCCGAAGTTCCATGCCTTCCGGGAGCGCTTCGCCGCCCTGGGCGTCGCCCTGCCTCCGGTGCCGGCCGATCCACGCATCCTGGCGCCGCGGAGCGTGCGGGTCGAGCGCGGGGCGGAGCTGCTCCCCGCCCTCGGCATGCTGCCCGCCGCCGCGGCCCGGCCGACGCCGCCGAGCTTCGAGGAGCTGGGGATCGCCTCCGGTCTCGTGCTGTACCGCGCGACACCGCGGCTGCCGCTCGGCGACAGCACGATCACGGTCGCCGGCCTGCACGACCGCGCGCAGGTGTTCGTCGACGGCGTGTCCGTCGGCACCGTGGAGGGGGACGGCTCCGTCAGCGTGACCGGCTCCGGCGCACCCGTCGACCTGACCGTGCTGGTCGAGAACCAGGGCCGCATCAACTACGGGCCTCTGCTCGGCCAGGGCAAGGGCATCCTGGGCGGCGTGCGGGTCGGGCGGCGGCTCGTGCACGGCTGGACGGCCACCCCGATCCCGCTCGACGAGTGGTCCGTGGCAGAGCTCGCGCGACATGCCGACGGTGCGGGCCGGCCGGGCGGTCCGGGGTTCTCGACCGCCCGGTTCCGGCTCGACGCGGACGAGCCCGCCGACGCGTTCATCGCCCTGCCCGGCTTCGGGAAGGGGTTCGTGTGGGTCAACGACCTGCTCCTCGGGCGGTACTGGGAGATCGGGCCGCAGGTCACCCTGTACGTTCCGGCACCCGTGCTGCGGCCGGGCGGCAACACGGTGACGATCCTGGAGCTCGAGCACTCCGGCGACCGGATCGAGTTCCGCGCCGAGCCGGAGCTGGGGCCTCCCGAGGAGTACGTGGAGACGTTCTGAGGGCGCGCGTCGGCGGGTCCGGGCGCCGCCGACGCTAGAATCGGGCGAGGTCGGTCCGCCGACGCCGGCAGGGCGGTCGGGCCTTCCGAGTTGCGAACAGGGGTCATGGATGGTTGAGCGGATAACACTGAGGCAGCCGATCGCCGATCAGATGTACGAGGTGTTGCTGCACCAGTTCATGTCGGGCGAGCGTGCGGCGGGGGAGAGCCTCAACATCGGCGCCCTCTCGCGCGAGCTCGCCGTCAGCCAGACCCCGCTCCGGGAGGCGCTGGCCCGGCTCGAGCACACCGGCCTCGTCGAGCGCGAGGCCCTGCGCGGCTACCGGGTCGCGCCCGCGATGACGCGCGAGGAGGTCGAGCAGCTCAAGGAGGCGCGCCTCCAGTTGGAGCCGTGGCTCGCCCGCGAGGCGGCCGCTCGCCGCACGGACGACTTCATCGCCGCGCTGACCGAGACCCTCGACGACTTCGACCGGTCCGCCGAGGTCGCCGATGTCGAGACCGAGGGTTTCGACCTCTACTGGCGTTCGGACGACCGGTTCCACATGTTGATCGCCGCACAGTCGGGCAACACGTTCCTCGAGCTGGCCTACGGAGCGCTCGGCGGCCAGATCCAGCGCTTCAGGCTGTTCTCCAAGGTCGGCCGCACGGGCGCCCAGGGAGCGGCGCCGGAGCACCGCGCGATCTTCGAGGCGCTCGACGCGGGTGACGGCGACGCCGCAGATGCCGCGATGCGCACGCACATCGCGGGCGCGACCGAGCGGCTCCTCGCCCGCTGAGGAGGCCTCCGTGCGCGTCCGCACCCCTGTCGCCAAGGCGGGACTGATCGTCGCCGGCTACGCCGGCGTGGTGCTGGCCGTGATCCCGGTCGCCGTCTCCACCACCGCGGCGTGGGGCGTCGCGACGGGGAGCGGGATCGTCCTGCTGCTCGTGCTGGCGCTCACCCGCGTCTTCCGCGGTGAGAACGAGTCCGATGCGCCGCGCGCCTGGTGGCGCATGACGGCGCGTCCGGCGGCGGGGTACGTGCTGGGCCTCGGGTTCGCTCTCCAGGCGGTCGGCGCGACGGCCTCGGCGGCGCCGGAGTCGGCGCCCGCGGCGTGGATCGGCTGCCTGGTGTCGCTGGTCATCGCCGCGGCCTATCTGAACTCGGCCGTCCGTCTCGGCGCCGGGGCGCCGGACCGCCCAGCGACCGACGGTTAGAGCGGGAGCGCGGGTGCAGGAGCGCTTTGACTTCGACGTGGTATCGCTATACTATAGCGATACCAACCACGAGGGAGAGGATGAGGGCGTGAACTCCTACACCGCGCATCCGATCGTCGACGGGTTCCCCGGCAAATCGCACTCGCACGGGGCCTTCGGCTGGAGCAGCCTGTGGCTGCTCGACGACGGCGCGCGGCGGGTGCTGATCGACGCGGGGCAGCCGGCGTACATCCCGCTCATCCACGAGGGCCTCGACCGGCTCGGCCTGACGCCGTCCGACATCACGGATGTGCTGATCACGCACCTGCACTGGGACCACGTTGCGAACTTCACCATGTTCGAGAACGCCACCACCTGGGTGGGGGAGGCCGAGCTCGCCTGGGCCGCGCAGCTGCCGGCCGGCACCACGTTCATCCCCGACCTCCACGTGCGCGAGCTGCTCCGCCGCACCGAGGGCGTCGAGCGGATGGCGCCGGACCAGGAGGTCCTCCCGGGCATCCACGCGATCGCCAGCCCGGGCCACACCCCGAACCACCTCGCGTTCTTCGCCGAGCGCACCGACGACCGGCTGGTGTTCGCGGGGGACGCGGTGAAGAACATCCACGAGCTCGCCACCGGTCTGGCCGACTCCACGCTGGACGCGGACGCCAGTGCCGCGACGATCGACCGGCTGCGTTCCCTGCTGACGGACACCGCGGGCCTCCTGGTGCCCGGACACGACGTCGCGCTGCGGCTCGACGGCGGGACGGTCGAGCGGGTGCGCCCGCAGCGCGCCGCCATCGGGTACTTCCCCGGCGCCACGGGCGGCGAGCAGGACCGGAGCATCCAGTGAGCCGCTCGACCGGCACGACGAAGGGACGACGATGACCGCAGTGCTCTACACCGGGGGCACCGGACGGATGGGCCGGGTGATCCGCGAGGGACTCGCCGGCCGCTACGACCGCGTGGTGCTCTACGCCCGCAGCGCACCCGACGAACCGCTGCACCCGGGGGAGGAGGTCGTCGTCGGCGATCTCGCCGATCTGGACGCGCTGGAGCGCGCGGCCGCCGGCATCGACGTCATCGTCCACCTCGGCGGCATCGCCGACGAGGCGCCCTTCGAGCAGATCCGTGCCGCCAACATCGACGGCACCTACAACGTCTACGAGGCCGCACGGCGGGCCGGCGTGCGCCGAGTGGTCTACGCCAGTTCCAACCACGTGGTCGGCTTCCACCCGGCCTCCGAGGTGCTGGACGAGTCCGCACCGCTGCGCCCCGACACCTACTACGGCGTGTCCAAGGCGTTCGGCGAGGCGCTCGCGTCGCTGTACCACGACAAGTGGGGAGTGGAGTCGGTGCTCCTGCGCATCGGCACCTTCCGTCCCGAGCCGGAGGACCGACGCCAGCTCGCGCTCTGGCTGAGCTGGCGCGACGGCATCGAGCTCACCCGCTGTGCGATCGAGAGCGGGCCGGTCGGCTGCCAGGTCGTCTACGGCTGCTCGGCGAACGCCGACGGCTGGTGGGACGGCCGGGCGGGCTGGGCCGCGATCGGCTTCCGCCCGCAGGACGACGCCGCCGACCACGCCGGCGCCGTCGACCACGCGGCCGCCGCGCCGCGGTTCCACGGCGGTGCTTTCACCGCATCCGACTACGAGGGAGGGATCTGGTGAGCGCCGCCGCCGAATCCATCGATGTCCTGATCACCACCGCGTTCCTGCAGCCGGGCGACGAGGTCGACGAGACGCTGCGGGCGGCGGGGCTGCGCACGCACCACGCGCCGGAGCTGGCGGCCCTGCCCGCGACGGAGCGGGCGCGCATCCTGTCGCAGGTGCGGGGCATCATCGCGGGCACGCAGCCGCTGCGCGCGGCCGACCTGGAGCAGGCGCTGCGGCTCGAGATCGTGGTGCGCACGGGTGTCGGCTACGACAGCGTCGACGTCGCCGCCGCGACCGCGCAGGGGGTCCCCGTGTGCGTGACGGCCGGTGCCAACCGGCAGGCGGTCGCCGAGCATGTCTTCGCCCTGATGCTCGCCGCCGCGCGCCGCGTGCCGGAGAACATCGAGAACCTCGCCGCCGGCCGCTGGCAGCAGCTCACCGGACGGGAGCTGCACGGTGCCACGCTCGGCATCCTGGGCCTCGGGTCGATCGGCAAGGCCGTCGCCGGCATCGCCCGCGGGTTCGGGATGCGCGTCATCGCCTACGACCCGTACTTCGACGAGGACTTCGCGGCGGCCAACGGCATCCGTCGCGCCACCCTCGACGAGGTCGTGTCCGAGGCCGACTTCATCACCCTCCACCTCTTCCTCGACGACTCCACGCGCAACCTGATCGACGCCGAGCGCCTCGCCGCGATGAAGAGCGACGCGATCCTCGTCAACACCGCGCGCGGTGGGATCGTGGACGAGGACGCCCTCGTCGCCGCCGTGCGCGACGGCGTCATCGGCGGGGCGGCACTCGACGTCTTCGCCGCCGAACCGCTGCCGGCCGACAGTCCGCTGCTGCACACCCCCGGCATCGTGGCGACCACGCACGTGGCCGGGGCGACCCGCGAGGCCCGCGGCGAGTCCGGCCGGATGGCCGCCGCCAACGTGATCGGTGTGCTGGCCGGCGATGCGCCCCGCTTCGTCGTCAACCCCGACTACCAGGCGGTGCCCGCATGATCGTCGAGACCGCGGGCGGCCCCGTGCGGCTCGCCGCCAACCTGAAGTGGCTGTTCACCGAGCTGCCGTTCGAGCAGCGGTTCGACGCCGCCGCGGCCGCCGGATTCAGCGGCGTCGAGTTCGCGTCGCCCTACGACCTCCCGGCGGAGCGGGTCCGCCGCCTGCTGGACGCGGCGGGACTGGAGCAGGTGCTGATCAACACGCCGGCCGGCCCGGCCGGCTCCCCGACGGTGATGGGGGCGGCGTACGTGCCCGAGGCGCGGGAGGAGTTCCGCGCGGGCGTGGACCGCGCGCTGCAGTACGCGACCGTGCTCGGCACCTCGGTCGTCCACGTCATGTCGGGGCTGCGGCCGGACGGGGTCGACGCGGACCGCGCCTTCGCCTCCTACGTCGCCAACATCGGCTGGGCCGCCGAGCGGGCCCGGGGTACGGGGGTGCGCATCGCGCTGGAGGCCATCAACAAGCGCGACCAGCCGCGCTACGGCCTGGCGACGATGGAGACCGCGGCCGCGGTGGCCGAGGCCGTCGATCCCGAGACCGTCGGCGTGCTCTTCGACGTCTACCACGCGCAGGTCGACGGCGGGGACCTGATCACCCGCTTCGACCGGCTGCTCCCGCGCATCGCGCACATCCAGGTGGCGGACAACCCCGGTCGCGGCGAGCCGGGAACGGGTGAGATCGCCTACGACCGGGTGCTCGCTCACATCGCCGCCGGCAGCTACGACGGCTGGATCGGCTGCGAGTACGGTCCCGTCGCGGGCACCGTCGACGGCCTGGCCTGGACAGAGAGGATCGCGCGATGACCCCCGCGGACGCGACCGCCCCCGTGAAGATCGCCCTGATCAGCGCGACCCCGCTGGCCATCCCGCCCGCCGCGGCCGCCCTGGCCGACGCGCTGCCCGACGGCACGGTCTGGAACCTGCTCGACGACCGCCTGCTCGCCGATGCGGAGCTGCAGGGCGGGATCACGCCGCCGCTCGCCGCGCGCATGGACCACCTGATCGAGCTCGCGCTCGCCGGTGGAGCGGACGGCGTGCTGCTGACCTGCTCGCAGTTCGGCGCCCGCGCCGACGTGCGCGATCGCGCCGCCGATCCGGCGGCCGTGCTCTCCGCCGACGGCCCGCTCTTCGCCGAGGCGGTCGAGCACCGGCCGGCGCGCGTGCTCCTCGTCGCCTCCCTGGACTCGGCGGCCGCCGACAGCGCGGAGCGCCTCGCCCAGGCGTTCGCCGCCGCAGGCTCCGCCGCCGTCGTCGTGCCGGTGGTGGTGTCCGCCGCTGCCCGTCCGGCTCCCGGCGACCGCCTCGACGCGGTGCTCGGCTCGGCCATCGCGGCGGTCGAGGAACCCTACGACCTCGTGGTGCTCGCCCAGTACTCGCTCGCCGCGGCCGCCGACGCGCTCGCGGAACGGTTCGGCGTGCCCGTGCTCGACGGTCCGCGCGCGGCCGCGCGGCGGCTCGCCGCCGAGATCGCCGAGCGTATCCGATGAGCACGCCGCCGCGGGCCGCCGTCCGCCCGATGCTCGGTGTCGTCGCCGACGACGTCACCGGGGCCACCGACGTCGCCGCCGCCCTGAGCCGGGCCGGGCTGCGCACCCTGCTCTCCCTGACCAGCGACCTCGGTGACCCGGAGACCGCCGCGGAGACCGCAGCGGACGCCGCCGCGGGCGACTCGGCCGTCGACGCGATCGTCGTCGGCCTGAAGACCCGCTCCCTGCCCGCCGCCGAGGCCGTCGCCCAGAGCCTGGCGGCCGTCGACGCCCTCCGCCGTCGCGGTGCGCGCCAGTTCTACGTGAAGTACTGCTCGACGTTCGACTCCACCGCCGAGGGGAACATCGGGCCGATCACCGAAGCTCTGGCCGTGCGGCTCGGGGCGCGGACCGTCGTGACGACGCCCGCCGCCCCGCTGCACGGCCGGACCGTCTACCAGGGCCACCTCTTCGTCGGAGACGCTCTGCTGGACGAGACGCACATGCGCGAGCACCCGATCACCCCGATGCGGGACTCGTCGGTGCCGCGCCTCCTCCGGCCCCAGAGTGCCGGTGCTGTGGGGCTGCTGCCGCTCGACGCGGTGCGCGCGGGAGCCGTGCAGGTGCGGGAGCGGATCGCAGCGGCCGAGGCCGACGGCATCGGCCAGCTCGTGGCGGACGCCGTGAGCGAGGACGACCTCTCGACCCTCGCGGAGGCGATCGACGACGCGGTGCTGGTCGCCGGATCCGCGGGGCTGATCGGTGCGATGGCGCTGCGCCGTCCGCGGTCGGAGGCCGCCGCCGTTCCTCCGCCCACCGCGCGCACCGCGATCATCGCGGGCAGTTGCTCGCGACGCACGCTGGAGCAGATCGACCGCTTCCGCGCGACCGAGGCGCCGTCCCACCACATCGTCGCCACCGCAGGCGACACCGCGACGAGCCTCGCCGAACGGGCGCTCGCCTGGTGGGACGAGCTGCCCGAGGGCGCCTCCGGACTGCTCTACTCGTCCAGCCCCGCCGACGAGCGCGCGAGCACCGTCGCGGGCGCGGCCGAACTGTACGAGCAGGCGGCGGGCCGGATCGCGGCCGGACTGGCGCAGCGCGGCGTGCAACGGATGCTCATCGCCGGCGGCGAGACCTCGGGTGCGGTGATCCGCGCCCTCGGCACCGGGACGGCCATCGTGGGGGAGGAGGCCGCCCTCGGCGCCCCCTGGATCCACGACGTCGAGCACGACCTGCACCTGGTGCTCAAGTCGGGCAACTTCGGCGAGCCCGGACTGTTCGTCGACGTCGCCCTGCGCGACGCGGTCGAGGCCGGGCGATGAGCGACCACGCGAACCCCGCCGCCCTGGCCGTCGAGCGGGTGGCCCACGACATCCACCGTCGCGGACTGACCCACGGCCGCACCGGCAACCTCGCGGTGCGCGACGGGGAGCGGGTGCTCGTCACCCCGACCGGCGTCAGCCTGGGCGACGTGACCGCTGCGGACCTCTCCATCGTCGACCTGGCCGGCACCCACCTCGCCGGCCCGCGCCCGACCAAGGAAGCCTTCCTGCACGTCGCCGTGCTCCGCGCGCGCCCCGGTGACAACGCGGTCGTGCACACCCACTCCGTGCACGCGGCCGCGCTCTCCTGCCTGGACGGGCTGGACCCCGAGCGGCCGCTGCCCCCGCTGACCGCCTACTACGGCATGCGCGTGGGTGCGCTGCGGCTTCTGCCGTACTCCGCTCCGGGCGACCCCGCGGCCGCGGACGCCGTGGAGGAGGCCGCGCGCGCCTCCCACGCGCTCCTGCTGCGCAATCACGGCCCGGTCGTCGCCGGCGCCGATCTCGCCGAGGCGCTCGACGCGCTGGAGGAGCTCGAGCACACCGCGCAGCTCTTCCTCCTCACCCGCGGGCTCCGGACGGCATCGCTCTCCGACGAACAGGTCGCCGCCCTCCAGCCCCGAACGACCACCGGAAAGGCCCCCACCCCATGATCACCCTCTACAGCGGACTCGTCGTCCGCCAGCCGCTGGTCGAGACCGTGATCCCGGTCTTCGAGGCGGAGCACGGCGTGCGTGTCGAGGCGACGTTCGAGCCGACGACCCGGCTGCTGCAGCGCATCGAGGACGGCGACCGCCCGGACCTCGTGCTCGGCGTGGCGTCGTCCGTGCGCGACCTGGCCCGCGACGGCGTCGTCGACGCGGCGGCGATCGAGGACATCGCGGTCTCTGCGGTGGGCTTCGCGCGGCTCCCCGAGACCCCGGCGCCCGCCGACTCCGGCGCGCAGACCTTCCTGGATTACCTGATGGCCGCCCGCGCCGTCGCCTACACGCTCTCGGGCGCCAGCGGCCTCCACTTCATCGCGGTGCTCCGCGAGCACGGGCTGTTGGAGCGCCTCGACGAGCGGGCGGTGCGGTTCGAGTCGGGCCTGACCGCGGAGGCGGTCGTCGACGGCCGCGCCGACATCGCCGTGCAGCAGGTGAGCGAGCTGCGCTCGGTCGCCGGTCCGCACGTGGTGGAGCCGATCCCGCACGAACTCCAGGCGTACGCGCGCTTCGCGATCGGCGCGCGCACCGGCGCCCCCCAGGCGGCCAGGGACTTCGCCCGGCTGCTGACGGAGCCCTCCGCGCAGGAGGCGTTCGCCGCGGCCGGGCTCAGCCGCCCCTGACGCCGCGCGACCGGCACCCTCGCTCCGAGAGCACCCGAGAACATCCGAGAACGAACCGAGAAGGAAGCTGGACCGATGAGAAAAGTCGTGGTCGACACCGACACCGGCGTGGACGACGCCCTGGCGCTGATGCTGCTGGCAGCGGACCCCGAGGTGGAGATCCTCGCCGTGCTGAGCGTCTTCGGCAACACCCACGGCGACCGCGCCGCCGACAATGCCCGCTACGTGCTGGACACCTGCGGCCGGCAGGATGTGCCCGTCTACCGGGGGGCGGATGCGCCGCTGAAGCAGGAGTTGCGCCTGTCGGCGGGCATCCACGGCGACGACGGGTTCGGCAACACCGGGCTGCGGCCAGCCGCACCGGTGCCTGCCGAGCCGCGCGGCGTCCCAGTCCTCCTCGAGCTGGTCGAGGCGCACGACGGCGAGATCGACTACGTCGCCCTCGGCCCGCAGACCAACCTGGCGATCGCGCTGCAGACCGAGCCCGCGCTGATGCAGCGGCTGCGGAGCACGACCATCGTCGGCACCCTGGGCCCGGCGCTCTACCACGACACCGAGCCGTGGGCCGATCGGCGCTTCCGCGTCTCCCGCGACCCGAACGTCTCCTTCGACATCGATGCGGCCCAGGAGGTCGCCGCGCGGGAGGGGGACATCACCTGGTGCGGACCCTACGTCACCCGTCAGGCCATGGTGCCCGAGGACTTCTTCCTCGAGATCGCGGCCTCGACCGGCTTCGCCCCGGCGGAGCTGATCACGAAGATCAGCGCGGACTACGCCGGCTTCTACACGCGGTCGTACCCGCAGCCCGACGGCAAGCGGATCATGGGCATCAACGACAGCCTCGCCGTGGCGAGCCTGCTGCGCCCGGACCTCGTGGCCGGGTCGGTGCAGCGACCGCTGCAGACGTTCGAGGACCCGCAGACCGGCGACCGCTACCTCGCCGGCGTGCATCCGGTGCGGGGCGAGACGCGTCCCCTCCACCGGGTGATCTTCGACATGGACTTCGACGGCGTGCTGGAGCTGATCGGCGATGTGCTGCGCCGGCCGCTGCCCTGGCGCTGATCGCCGGGCCGGCGGCGCCGGGCGCGCTCAGTCGTACGAGCGCGCCCGCACCCACGGCATCGGGAGCAGCTCGGGCGAGGTGACGGCGACCACCGCGTCGCCGGCGTCCACCAGCACGCGCACCCCCGGGGCCAGCGCCGGGACCAGCTCGCGGCACACCCCGCACGGGTTGATCACCCGCGGCACGTCGTCCTCGCCGAGCCCGACCGCCACGATCGTCTCGAGCTCCGCCTCCCCGGCGAGCTTGGCGTTCGCGATCGCCGTGCTCTCCGCGCAGACGCTCACCCGCGGAGAGCGGAGGCTCACCCCGAGGTACACCGCACCGGTCGCGCCACGCACCGCCGCGGCCACCCGGACCGCGGCGGGGTCATGCACCCGGACCAGCGCGGCCGAGGCCTCCGCGATCAGCGTCTCGTCGGTCGTCGTCATCGTGTGAACCATCGTCGGCTCCCTTTCCGTGAGTGCGGCTATCGCTATACTATAGTTTTGACAGCCTCCCGAATCCCCCCAACCTCCCCGATCTGCGATGAGCGAAGGAGCTCACAGAATGTTGGAAAACCAGGACACCGCGGCCCCCGCGACCTCCTCCTCGACCCCCGCCGGCTCCCGGCCGCACACCACCCGCAACCTGTTCGCGCTCAGCGCCGGGCACGCGCTCGAGTGGTTCGACTGGGCGATGTTCGGTCTGCTGTCCGTCTACATCGGCAACGCGTTCTTCCCGGGCTCCAGCCCCGCGGCGTCGACACTGAACTCTCTCGCCGTCTTCGCGGTCGGTTTCGTCGCCCGCCCGGTCGGCGGTGTCGTGTTCGGCCTCGTGGCCGACCGCATCGGCCGCAAGGTCGTCATGCTCTGGGCCGTCGGCGCCACCGCGCTCGCCAGCCTGATCATCGGCTTCCTGCCGACCCACGAGGTGCTCGGCATCTGGGCCGGCATCATCGTCCTCGTCATGCGCCTCGTCCAGGGCTTCTCGACCGGCATCGAGGCGCCGCTGAGCAACGCGTACGGCGTGGAGCTGGTGCCCGACCGCCCGGGCTACGTCGCCGGGTTCATGTCGTTCTTCAACAACCTGGGCAACCTCCTGGCGCCCCTGACCGCGTTCACGGCCAGCGCGCTGCTCGGCCCGACCGGCATGGCCGCGTACGGCTGGCGCATCCCGTTCATCCTCGGTGGCCTGCTCGGCTTCATCGTGCTGTGGCTGCGGCGGTCGCTGCCCGAGACGCTCGGGTCCGAGGACGGCGTGGCCGACCCGGGCACGATCGCCACCCGCACCGAGTCGATCCGGGTCTGGCGCGGCGTGCGCCACTACTGGCTCAGCATCGTCGCGGTCATCTTCGTGGTCGGTGCGATCCAGGCCTACAACTACACCTGGCTCTCCGGGCTGCCGTCTCTGGCGACGGGCACGTTCGAGGAGGACCCGACCAGCGTCTTCGCGGTGAGCACCACGCTCAGCGTCGTGCTGACGATCGGCGCGCTCGTCCTCAGCCGGTTCCTGGACAAGTGGGCGCTCTCGCGCTGGTTCGTCCTCAGCCGTGCGCTGGCCATCCCGACGATCTTCCTCGTGCTGCTCTACACCGGAAACGGGGTCGGCTCGCTCGCCGCCGTGATGCTCGGCGGCTCGCTGGTGCTGCTGCTCAACCTGACGATCTACAACACGGTCGCCAACTCGCTCCTCCCGCAGTACTGCCGCGGCACCGCGGTCGGCATCGGCTACGGCGTCGGCGTCGCGCTCTTCGGCGGCACCGCGTCGTATCTCTTCGTGTGGCTGCAGAGCGTCGGGCTCGGCAACGTGTTCCCGATCTATGTCGCGGTGCTGTGCGCGATCAGCCTGGTGCTCTACCTGCTGGCCAAGCGCCGCCACGGCGTCTTCTACGGCAAGTAGGAGAGCAGGGCGGCCCTACGCCCTCGAAGCCCTCGGCGCCCCCAGCCGGGGGCTTCGTCGCGTCCGTGGAGCGTCCGGGCGGCGGTATACATTCGTCGCATGGAACCCGTGCGCTCCTGCCCGAGCCGCAGCGACGGCCGGCGCTGCACCCGGCCGTTGGGGCATCCCGGGCTGCACCGTCACCGCGGCGCGATGTGGAGCGACCTGTCGGCCGATCCGCCGCGCTGCCCCGGTTCGGGCGTCGCCGGGTCGCCCGCTGCGTCGCTGCCCGACGGGTTCCCGGGCGGCCGCGCCCTGTGCCGGAACTGCCTGCGCTTCGTGGCTCTCGACGCACCCGGCCGACTGGTCGAGCACGACACGGCCGATCCGGGGGAGTCCGGCGTCGAGGCGGGACGCCGGCGCGACTGGTTCAACACGCACGGCTGGTGACGTGCCGCCACCGCGGTCGGTACTGGCCGCACGGCCGTGCGGGGAGTTGGATGGGTCGCATCCGGCCGAGAGGAACCCCATGACCGACAGCCCCGAGACCGCCTTCGACCTGCTGGCGAGCCAGCTGCTGCAGGATCCCGACCTCGACGTCTCCGTGACGGCCACCGGGCTGCATGTGCGCGGGCGCCTGTTCGCCTACCTCGACGGCGACACGCTCGCGGTCGACCTGCCGTCCCCGCGGGCGGGCGATCTGGTGGGGCGCGAGGTCGCCTCCCGCGTCCCCGCCGCCCGCGCCGAGGCCAAGGGTGCGTGGGTGCGGATCGCGGATGCCGAGGATTGGCCCGAGCTCGCCGCGGAGGCGCACCAGTTCGTCGGCGAGCCCGCGGTGGGCATGGATTCCTGACCCGTCACCTCCGGGGTCCGATGTCAACCGTTTTGCTGGAGCGCCGCGCGCGGTGAGGATGAGGTGGTGCCGTTCGAAAGGAGACCTCTCATGGAGCTGCGCTGGAGTCGTCCGCGATCGGACGGGGGTCGCGCCCCCGAGTCGAGCGTGCCGCACGGGGTGAGAGCAGCATCCGAGTGGTCCTGGCGGCTGCTCGTGATCCTGGGTCTCGCGGCGGTGGTGGTCTACCTGGTCATGGTGTTCCAGGAGATCGTCATCCCGCTGCTCGTCGCGCTGCTGGTCTCCGCGCTGCTGCAGCCCGCCGTCGCCGCCCTCGAGCGCCGCCGGTGGCCGAAGTGGCTGGCGATCGTGGTGACGCTGGTGGCGTTCGCCGCGGTCGTGGCCGCACTGGTGACCCTGGTCGTGTGGCAGGTGCGGGCCGGCCTCCCGCAGCTGGAGCGGGAGTCGGTCGCCGCCTACGACCGCGCCAGGGTCGTGCTGCGCCAGCCGCCGTGGAGCGTCAGCGACCAGCAGCTCTCCGGCTACATCGCCAGCCTCGGCGACCTCATCCGCAAGGACAGCGGGCAGATCATCGGCGGGGCGGTCCGCGTCGGGTCCACCACCGGCCATCTGCTCGCCGGTGCCCTCATCGCCGTCTTCGCCACCATCTTCATGCTCATCGACGGCGGCGGCATCTGGCGCTGGATCACCCGGCTGTTCCCGCGCGGGGGGCGCCCGGCGATCTCCGCCGCGGGCGACGCGGGCTGGCAGACGCTGACCAGTTTCGTGCGGGTGCAGATCCTCGTCGCCACGGTGAACGGCGTCGGGATCGGGCTCGTCGCGTTCTTCCTGGGGCTGCCGCTCGCCATCCCGATCGGCGTCGTCGTGCTGCTGGCCTCCTTCATCCCGGTCATCGGCGCCATCGTCTCGGGCATCATCGCCGTGGTCATCGCCCTGGTCTTCGCCGGACCGGTGCAGGCGATCATCATGCTCGCCGGCGTGCTGCTCGTGCACCTGCTCGAGGCCCACGTCATGCAGCCGCTCCTCGTGGGAGGGGCAGTGAAGGTGCACCCGCTGGCCGTCGTGGTCGGTGTGGCCGCCGGCACCGGCATCGCCGGGGTCGCGGGCGCCCTGTTCGCCGTTCCCCTCATCGCGGTCGCCAACGCGATGGTGACAGCCCTGTTGCGCGCCACGAAGGGGCACCCTCCCGCGAACGACCCCGGCCCGGCCCCGGTGACGGCCGCGGATCCGGACCCCGGAACCGCTTGACCGGAGGGAGTCCGGTCGGGCGCGCCGTACTCGGGGCGTGCCGATCGGGGCGTCCGAGGCGGTGACGGTAGGGTCGCAGGGGCGGCCGGATGGGGCCGCGGGATGGAGGCGCGCACGATGACCGACGCGAACGGGACCCCCGGAGGAGCCGCACCCGGCTGGTACAGCGACCCGTACGGCGCCGCGCCCCAGCGCTGGTGGGACGGCACCCAGTGGACCGCGGACGTCTCCCAGCCCGTCGTCCCCCAGCCCGCTCAGGTCCACTACGCCCCGAAGCGTCCCGCGCTGAACCCGGCCACCCCGGTCGGCACCGTGTGGATCTGGCTGGTCGTCCTGCTCCCGCTGGTCACCCTCGCGATGCTGCCGTTCCTGCGCTTCGACTTCACGTCGTACTTCTACACGACGATGCACGCGTCGCCCCAGAACATCCCGGACCCCTTCGTCCTGCTCGGCGGCCCGATGTACTTCGTGCTCGTGCTCGTCGGCTGGCTGATCTGGGCGGTCACCGTCGTGCTCAGCTGGCTGGACTACCGCGAGCTCACCCGCCGCGGTGTCGTGCGCCCGTTCCACTGGGCGTGGTCGTTCCTCAGCTCCCTGGTCTACGTGATCGGCCGCACCGTCATCGTCCGCGGCGTCGCCGACCGCCGCGGAATGGCCCCGCTGTGGGGAGCGATCGCCGTGACCGTGCTCTCGTTCATCGTCACGATGATCTGGACGGTGACCCTCCTCTCCGGCATGTTCAACGACATCGCGCGCCTCACCGCATACGGAGCCTGAGAATCCCGTGTCCATGGCGGCCGCTCGCGTCCGTTATGATGGCAGTCGTGCGCCTGCTCGCGGGCGCCGAGGAGACGTCGCATAGTTCGGCCTAGTGCACCACCCTGCTAAGGTGGAGTCCCCGCAAGGGGACCGAGGGTTCAAATCCCTCCGTCTCCGCCGATCGAACCACCCCCGGAATCCCAGTGATTTCGGGGGTTTTCACGTATCGGCGATGGATTTGCCGCATCGTGCCCACAGATTCAGAGCAGGCCATCGTGCAGGGAGCGACCGGTGCCGCTGTAGGCCCGTTCGCTTCTCCTGCTTCCGGCGATCGGATGCGCGAGCCGAACCGGCTGCGGGACGTCGACGCAGAGCAGCCGTGACCTGCCGCACGAATCCCGGACACGCTGGTACTGTCAGCCGACGGCATTCCGGAGGGGATCGATGACGCGCAACGAGTCGGACGCGATGGCGGGGGAGACCTGGTCGCTGCCGGTCGCCTGGGTGGGGTTCCTGGTGCTCATCATGGCGGTCCTGGCTGTCGCCGGTGTATCTCTCCTGGTTCAGACCGTGGCAGGCCATGCCGGTCCGCCGTTGTGGTTCCTCGTGATCTGGTTCGGTTTCCTTGGATGGAACGTCTACTGGTGGCTCTTCCGTGTTGCGTATCGTGTCGATCTCGTCGGTGAGACGTTGCACTGGAAAGCACCACTCAAGAGCGGAGAACTGCCCGTGAGTGATATCACCAGTGTCGGAAGGTTCTGGGGGACTGTCTTCACCTGCGTTCTTCGAGCGCCTGGTCACCAGTCGGTGGTCGTCTTCACACAGCTCCGCTCGTTCGAGCCGATGCTCGCCGCGCTGAATCGGCTCAACCCGGCTGTGCCTCCCCACCAGTAGTCATCTTGGGAGGAGTGGCGGCGTGACGAAGAGTGCTCGGCCGCGCTAGAGGCCGGCTGCTGTCACCCCAACAGGTCCCGGAGCCGTGCTTTCGCGCGCGCATATCGGGTCCGGGCGGTGCCCGGCTTCAGCCCGAGAACGGCGCCGGCTTCGGCGACCCCGAATCCGTCCCAGAGGATCAAGGTGACCAGTTCGCGGTCTTTCTCCGTGAGCTGTGCGAGAGCGTCGGTGATGGCTTCGTCTCCGCCCGACGAGACGGCAGCGGTGGCCAGGTTCTCGCGCAGCCGGTCGTTCAGGGCCAGCCGTCGGATCGCGCCGCGTCGGAAGTTCGACAGGACTCGTCTGGCGACCCCGAACGCCCAGGCTCGCCGGTCGTGTTCGTCGGACGGGAGGTCTGCGCGCCGCCGCCAGAGGACCAGAAGCGTCTCGGACAGGCAATCCGCCGCCTCCTCGGTCGGCCAGACACGTCGAGAGAAGTAGGCGAGAAGGTCGGGGGCGATCCCGCGCACGAACGGTTCGAGGGTGTCGACGTCCGCTCGCTCGGAGCCAGTGCCGACAGTCATCCGGCGAGGTTCCCGGTGAACGGAGCGCACCCGTCGATTCCATACGCGGAGACCACGGCGGCCCGATCGCCTGCGGCTGCCGAGTGTGCGACCGCACGCAGGTGATCCACGACTCCACCGCCGTCGGTGCTCACGGTCGCCGGCCAGTCGGTCGCGTCGTCGATGGTCCTGCTCGCGAGGGCGAGCATCGCAGCGTCCTGGGCCTGATCGGCGTCGATCCATTCCCGGTACCACGCGCATCGGCCGTAGCTCTCGAACATGCGCTGGATGTCCGTCTCCTGCGTCAAGACGTGACCGGGCGACTCCTTCTGAGCGTGGCCCACGCTTCGTTCGTAGAGCGATCCGACAGTGAGTTCGGCGTCGCCACGCGTCGTCCCCGCGGGGAGCGGCATCCACTCGGGGTAGAGGTCGCGGATGGCAGTCGGCGCGTCGGACGCGTCCAGTCCGATCCACTCCGACGCGTCGACTTCCGAGCCGTGGCCGCCGAAGATCCCCGTGTGCGCAAGCCAGTCGACGGCCGCTGCTGCGGGGACGCCGACAGCGCCGACGGCGATCACGATCCCGAGGGTGGCTCCGAGGAGGGGGTGGCGGCGCCACCACGCCGGTTTCGTCGCCAGCCCCGAGCGAACGTCAGGGTCGCTGAGCTGATCGAGAACGTGTGTCAGGGGAGCGGCGACCTCAGGATCCTGCGCGGGCGACGGGCCAGCGGCGGCTCGCACGCGCGCCTCGAGCTCGTCATCGGTGATCGTCGTCATACACGCAACATGTCCGGAACGGGACCGATCGTTTCACGGGGGTCGGAGGTTCCTCGAGCACCGCCGAGCGGCCGTCATCGTCTGGCTCGGCTCCTCTAAAAGCCAGGAGTGGCGTCCTACTCGCAGGCGATCCCATCTCCGTCACGGTCGAGCTTGCGTGAGTATCCGGGCTCTCCCGCGTAGAGCGGCGCCTTGCCCGCAGCACGAACGGCATCACAGTTCTGGTAGTACATATTCGGCGCCGGAGCGGGGGCCGGTGCCTCCGGGGCGGGTGCCGGCGGGGCGGGTGCCGCCGGAGCGGGCTGTGCGGGAGCCGGAGCGGGTGCCGGTGCCACCGGCTCCGGGGTCGGCGTCGGGGCGGGCGGCGTGAACGTCGACGACTGTGCCATCTGGCCGGAGCACTCAGCGAGGACGGCCGTCATCGCGGCATGCTCCGCGCTGGTCACCCACAGCCCGTAGGTGGCCTTCACGGAGATCTGCCGGGCGACGTACTCGCAGCGGAATGCCGTGTTCCTCGGCAGCCAGGTCGCGGCGTCCCCGGCAGCCTTCTTCTCGGTGGACTTCGCGTCGACCGCGATCAGGTTCAGTGGGTCGTTGGCGAGGCTGATCCGCTGCGCATGGGTGAGCTGCTGTGCGCCGGTCGCCCACGCGTTCGGCAGGGAGACGATGTGATCGATCTGGACGAGAGCTGAGGTCGTGTCGCCGCGGACGAAGTCCATCGACGTTCCGGAGTACTTGTCGTCGAGGGCGCCGGAGAGCACCCTGCACGGGCCCTGCCGGACGACGCCGGTGAGGTCGCGAGAGAGGATGTCATTGCGGGTGTCGCACCCGTTGTGGTCGACATCCAGCCACGCCGCACCGAACTGACCGGTGCGCGCGTACCCGGTCTGCGGGGCCTTCCCCTTGATGGGGATCGTCGAGAGGACCTCGAAGGCCGTCTTGGCGGTGCTGCTGGTGTCCGCGATCGCGACGGCGGGTCCGCCGTCCGCAGCCACGGCCGTGTCCGGATCGAGCGGCTCTCCCGTCGCGGTCGGTGCGGGAGTGGGAGTGGGCGTCGGTGTCGTCGCCGCGGGCTGGATCGTCGACCCCGCAAGGGCGGGTGGCTCCGGGTGCGCCGCGGAGTACAGGCTGGTGCCCGTGATGAGGAGCACGAGCGCGCCGCCGGCGATCGCGGCGGCGATCGGGCGCGACTGCGGCAGGCGAGCCCACCCGCGCCGCTTCGTGATGAGCGTGTAGACGGCGGTGCCTCCCGCGATCAGAGCCACGCACATCAGGAACGAGCCGACACCGGCCGGGATCGCCGCGAGCGCGAAGAGGGCGGCGAGCCCGCCGCCGATCCAGGTGGAGACGGGGATGGCCCGCGTGGGTTTCGGTGCGCTCGCCGCAGTGACAGCCACGGGTGGGGCGGTGTGCTCGGTCCACGTCGCGCCGTCCCACCAGCGCATCTCAGCGGGGTCGTCGGGGTTCGGGTACCAGCCGGCAGGCGCGTTGGAGTTCGTCATCAGGATCTTTCGGGTAGGTCGCGATGGTGACATCCCACCCTTGCAAACGTGAGGAATCGTTCAGAGGCCCCAGAACGCGGGGTGGGAGCGCCGCCCGAGCGCGCCTCGGTGAGGCCTCTCAGGCTGACATCCCTGGAAATGACGGGGTTTGCGGCCCGCTCGTGGGGCCTCCGGAGCGCGTTGCTCGGCGTCTACACCTTTCGATGTATTCACGGCGCCGGGTACCGTCACCGCGCGCGCAGCAGCCCCACCGCCCGCTGCACCCGCGCGCTGAGGCCTTCGGCCGTGTCGGCGGGGAGGGACGCCACGGGGAACCAGTCGACCGCCTCCGACTCGTCGCTCGCCCGCAGCTCCAGGGGTTCCGTGGCGGCGGCCGCGAGGCCGATGTCGTAGTGGGCGGCGCAGGTGAAGCCGGGGCCGAGGTCGTGGATGTCGATGTCGGCGATCAGTGGAGCGCTGATGCGGGAGGCGGCGACGCCCGTCTCCTCGGTCAGCTCGCGGAGCCCCGCCGCCGCGAGGGTGGGGTCGCCTTCCTCGAGGTGGCCGCCGGGCTGCACCCAGAAGCGGCCCTTGCGGTGGAAGACGAGGGCGACGCTCCGCAGGTCACGGGTGACGAGGAAGACGCTGGCCGTGACGTGGCGGCCACCCGGCGACCGGACGAGCGCGGCGGGATCGTCCCGCAGCAGGTCCAGCGTGCGCGATCGCACGGAGCGGTCGCGGTCGTCGGCTGCGGCCCAGCTCTGGACGGTGGTCCGGACGTCGTCCAGCAGCTCACCCGGCACGGGAGCTCCCGCTTCCAGAGATCGCGAGAGCCGTGTCGTCCGCCTCCAGCGTCTCGTGCCGCAGCGTCGCCGCCCCGGGGCCGTCGAGGGTGAGCACGACCCAGCCCGGTCGGGGGTCGCCGGAGGGTTGGGTCATATCGGCACGATACGGGATCGGCCCCGCGAGGCTGGGGGCGGTGACATGCCGCAGGCCGTCGACGGCGACGTCAACGAACCGGTGGGTGTGGCCGGTTCCGATGATCCGTGCGTCGCACTGCCGCAACAGGTGCTCCAGGCGTTCGGCGGCGGAGGTCGGGATGCTCGCCCAATCGTCGGGCTCCGCGGGGGACTCCGGCCGGCGGAGGGACTCGTGCATGACCACGAGGGTCGGCACGGCGGGCTCGGAGGCGAGCCGCGTCAGCCAGCGCCACTGTTCGTCCTCGGACGCGGTGCCGGAGGCGAAGAGCTGGGAGTTCAGCCCGACGACGCGCCAGCTTCCGATGCTGCGGGACCACCAGCTGCGTCCCCACTCCCGCTCCCACGCGCGGACCCGCTCCTCGCTGACCAGAGTGCCGTGCCAGTCGGACGGGAGCCCGGAGCGGACGGCGTGGTCGCCGACGTCGTGGTTGCCGGGGACGACGGCCCACGGCGTGGAGAGCCGGCCGAGCAGGCGCCGGGCGAGGTGGCGGTCGTCGGCGTCGTCCGGGTCGTCCACGACGAGGTCTCCGGTGACGACGACGAGGTCCGGTCGGCGAGCGTCCATCGCGGCGACGAAACGGGACCAGTTGCGGTAGCCGGCCTCGCCGCGCTCCGGCCCTCCGGAGGCGCCGAGATGGGTGTCGGAGACGTGCACGACCGTCGGCGGGGTCACGCGAGCACCTCCGTCGCCAGGAACTCGGCGACGCCGTCCGCATCGTTCGACGCGGTGCCGTGGGAGGCGGCGGCGCGCACCTCGTCGGACGCGTTCGCCATCGCCACGCCGATGCCCGCCGCCCGGAGCAGCGGGAGGTCGTTGAGCTCGTCGCCGAACGCGATCACGTCGTCGAGCCCGGCACCGAGGGCGCTCGCCCACCAGTGCGCGCCGGACCGCTTGTCGACGGTGGACGGCGAGATCTCGACGACGCCGCCGGACGAGTCGGTGACGGCGAAGCCGGTGCCGAGGAGCGCCGCCGCGCGCGAGACGGCGGCACGGGGGAGCATGCCGGGGGCAGCCATGACGAGCTGATGCACGGGAGACGGGGGCGCGTCGTGCACCCGGTCGGGGTGCGGGTCGCGGAGGATCGGCTCGCGTGCGACCAGCTCGAGGAAGACCCGGTCGCTCGAGAAGACGGCCTCCGCCTCCCAGCCGAACCCGGAGCCGGGGAAGGCGTCGCGGAGGGTCCGGACCGCCCAGCCTGCGGCCTCCGCCGACAGGGTGTCCTCGTGGAGGACGACGCCGCTGCGCGGGTCGACGACGGCGGCGCCGTTGGAGACGATGACGGCGTCGAACAGGTCGAGCGCCTCCCGCGGGAGCACCCCGTCGATGAGGCGGTGCGGTCGCGCCGACGCGATGGCGAGGCGCAGGCCGGCCGCGCGCGCGGACCCGAGCACGTCGATGGTGCGCGGGGTGATGCGACGGTCGGAGGTGAGGAGGGTCCCGTCGAGGTCGGTGACGATCAGGCGGGGCTCAGGCGGCATGGCGGATTCCGGTCTCGGTGTCGAAGAAGTGGAGGTTCTCGCGGCGGGCGATCACCCGGACGCGTTCGCCGAGCGGGGCGGCCGCGTCCACGCGCGCCCGCCACACGGCCGACCCGGCGCGGAGGTGCAGCACCCGGTCGGTGCCGTGCAGCTCGGACAGCTCGACCGTACCGTCGATCGTCAGGTCGCCCGGGCGGGCGACGGCGTCCGGAGCCAGCAGGAAGTGCTCGGGCCGCACCCCGAGGGTGAGGCCGGGCCGACGGAGGTCGGTACCCGCGACGGCGGCGCCCGCGAGGTCGGCTCCGACGAGGTTCATGTTGCCCAGGAACGCCGCGACGTAGGTCGTCGCCGGCCGCCCGAACACCTCGAGCGGGGTCCCGAGCTGCTCGATGCGGCCGCGGCGCAGCACGACGATCCGGTCGGACATCGTCATCGCCTCGGTCTGGTCGTGCGTGACGTAGAGCATGGTCGAGCCGACGCGGCGCTGGAGCGCGACGATCTCCGCACGCATCTCGATGCGCAGCTGGGCGTCGAGGTTGGAGAGCGGCTCGTCCATCAGCAGGATCTCGGGATCGCGCACCAGGGCCCGGCAGATGCCGACCCGCTGGCGCTGGCCGCCCGAGAGCTGGGCCGGCAGCCGGTCGAGAACGTGCTCGATGTGCATCAGCTCGGCCACGGCCTGCGCCCGTCTGCGCCGCTCGGGCGCGGGGACTTTCGCCATCTTCAGCGGGAACTCGATGTTCTTGACCACCGACTTCGCCGGGTAGAGGCCGTAGTTCTGGAAGACCATGGCCACGTTCCGGTCGGCGGGGTCGACCCGTGTGACGTCGCGGTCCCCGATCCGGATCGATCCCGCGCCGGCCTCGTCGAGCCCGGCGACGATCCGCATCAGTGTCGTCTTGCCGCAGCCGGACTCGCCGAGCACCGTGGTGATGCGGCCGCCGGGCGCCTCGAAGCTGACGTCGTCGAGCACCCGGGCGCCGTGTCCCTCGGAGGAGCGCCGATCGGTGGAGAAGGATTTGACCAGGTGGTCGATCCGGACCGGGGAGCTCATCACTTGCTCGTCAGGAGGCCGGTGGCGGTCTTCTGCAGCTGCGCGGCGGCGTCGGCGGGCGACAGGTCGCCGCGCAGGACCCGCAGCTGGTCGTCCACGTACGCGGAGCTGTACTCGGCGTTCGCCGTGCCGGGCAGCGGCTGCCAGGCGACCGACTTCTGGTCGCGGATGGCGGTCCACTCCGGGTTCTGGGCGTACACGGGGCGCAGGTACTTCGCGTCGTCCGCGAGGTCGGTGCGGAGCGGGATGGTCGCGGTCGCGGCCACCGTCGCCGTCACCGTCTCCGGGGTGAGCAGGGTGAGCAGGGCGTCGCAGACGGCCTTCTGCCGGTTCGGGTCCTTGGTGGTGATGACGAAGCCGTTGGTGGAGAGGGCGGCGACGGACGATCCGCCGTCCATGGCGGGGACGGGGGCGAGGCGCAGATCCATCGCGCCGCTGGCCTTGAGCGCGGGGTAGGCGGACGTCGAGGTGACGATCATCCCGAGCTTGCCTCCGGCGAACGCCTCGTTGGCCTGCTGGAAGTAGTTCGTGTAGACCGGGGAGCTGCCGTCCTTCGCCATGGAGGCGAAGAGGTCGAAGACGGCACGCCCGGCCTTCGAGTCGATGCCGAGCTTCCCGGAGGCCGGGTCGTAGACGGCGCCGCCGAGGGATGCGACGTACGACTGGAAGTTGTAGTCGTTGCCGAAGTAGGCGGTGCCGCCGGCGGCGCCCGTGGCCGCGATGGCCCTCGCGTCCGCGTGGAACTCGGACAGCGTCGTCGGAGGCGTGTCCGGGTCGAGGCCCGCGGCGCGGAACAGGTCGGCGTTGTAGAAGAGCGCGTTCGGGGTGGCGTACCAGGGGATCTGATAGACGTGGCCCTTCACGGTCAGCCCGGACATGATCGAGGGGTCCAGGCTCTTCTTCAGCGCCGGATCGGTGGCGAGGCAGGTGTCGGCGGGCTGCGCCGCACCGGCATCGACGAGTGTGCGGTAGGTGGCGCTCGTGACGCGCACCGCGTCGGGTCCGTGCCCGGAGGCGATGTCGACCAGGGCCTTCTGCGCCGTGTCGATGTCGGAGTCGGCGCTCAGCTGCAACGTGACCGTGGTGGCCGCGGTGGCGGAGGAGTTGTAGCCGTCGAACGTCTTCTTCAGCAGTTGCCCGTTCTGGGCGGACTGGCCCGAGACGATGGTCACGGACGGCGCGGGGGTGGCGGATCCCGTCGAGGTCGCGTCGGCGGTGGCGGAGCAGGCGGTCAGAGCCGCGAGTCCGGCCGCGACGAGCGCGACGGTCGGCAGGAGGCGTCGGGTGGTCAGCATGGTGTTCCTTTGCATTCAGGGGTCGACGAACACAGGTGGGGTGGGGAGAGGGGGAAACAGGAAGGGACGGTGGAGCGTGGAGGGAGAAGAAGGAGGGCCGGACTCAGCCGGTCTGCCCGTTGAGCGCGAGCCCGCGGATGAACTGGCGTTGCGCGAACAGGAAGGCGACGACGAGAGGGAGCACGGAGAGGGTGGCCATCGCCATCTGCGGCCCGTACTCGGTGACGGCCTCGGAGTTGATGAAGTCGACGACGCCGAACGGCACCGTGGCCGATTGCCGGCTGGTGAGGACGAACGACGGCCAGAAGTAGGCGTTCCACGCCGACGTGACGGTGAAGATCCCGAGCGAGAGCAGCGCCGGCCGGCTCGACGGCACGACGATCTCGAGCAGGATCGCCCCGGTCCGGGCGCCGTCCAGCCGGGCGGCGTCGAACATGGCGGAGGGCAGGGAGAGGAAGTACTGCCGCAGCAGGAAGATCGCGAACGCCGAACCGATGAACGGGAGGATCAGCGCCGGCAGGGTGTCCACCAGGCCGACCTCACGGAAGACGAGGTAGATCGGGATGGCGAGCACCTGGAACGGCAGGAGCAGCAGGGCCCCGACGAGCCAGACCGAGAGCGCGCGGCCGCGGTAGCGCAGGCGGGCGAGAGCGTAGGCCGCGGGGAGGCACACCAGCACCTGGAACAGGAGGGTGCCCGCGCAGACCAGCAGCGAGTTCAGGTAGTACGACCCGAGCGGCACCCGCTGGGCCACCTCCACGAAGTTGTCGAGCGTGGGATGGGCGAGGTACTTCCCGGCCAGCACGTCGCTCGTCGGGGTGAAGGCGCTCATCAGCATGATCGCGATGGGCGCGAGCATGTAGACGGCGCCGAGAGCGAGGAGGAGGTGCCGCGCGACCTGGGCGCTCGTCTTCATCGGGTCGCCCCCTTCTCGAGCCGCTTGGCGTACCCGGTGCGCTGGAGGGCGGTGACGACCAGCGAGAGCGCGAGCAGCGCGATGGACAGCACGGCGGCCCTCCCGATGTCGAAGTAGTGGACGCCGCGCGTCCAGATGGCGAAGGTGAGGGTCTGGGTCGCGTCGAGCGGTCCGCCCTGGGTCATCGCCGCGATGGTGTCGTACGCCTGCAGGGCGGAGCTCGCGGTGGCGATGAAGGCGAAGACGGTGGTGGGGCCCAGGGCGGGCCAGGTGACGTGCCAGAACCGGCTCCAGGCCTTCGCGCCGTCGAGCCGGGCGCTCTCGTAGGGATCGGTCGGCAGGCCGCTGAGCGCGGCCAGATAGAGGATCGCGACCAACCCGATCTGGTGCCAGTTGCCGACGATCGCGATCGCCGGCAGCGCCAGGCTCGGGGAGCTCAACCAGTCGTGGACGCCGAGCGGGCCGAGCACCAGGTCGACCACTCCCGTGTTCGCCTGGAACATCCATCGCCAGACCGCGCTCATCGCGACCAGGGTCGTGGCGACCGGCAGGAAGTAGACGCTGCGCCAGAAACCGTGCCCGCGGGTGAGGCCGTTGATCAGCAGCGCCACCACCAGTCCGGCCGCCAGCGAGGTGGGGATGGTCATCGCGGCGTAGGCCAGCGTGTTGAGCACGCTGCGGCCGAACTCGTCGCTGGCGAGTTCCGTCGCGAAGTTCGCGAACCCGGCCCAGGTCGTCGCTCCGCCGATGAGGTCGATGTGGAAGAACGCCAGCCCGATCACCAGCAGGAGGGGGAGGAGCACGAACGCGGCGATGCAGAGGGCCGCGGGCGCCGTGAGCAGGTACGGCACCATCCGGTTGCGGAGCGTGGTCACATCGAGCCCCGTTCGATGAGGTCGGAGATGTGCTCCAGACCGCGGGCGTAGCGCTCGGGGTCGGTGTTGGAGATCGCCGCGACGAGCGCGTCCACAACGGTGAGGAAGGCGAGACGGCTGGCCCACGCATCGAGACCGGATCGCGCGGTGCTCGCCCCGACGACCAGCGCGTGGTCCGCCAGTTGCACCAGCGGTGTCCGCACGAAGGAGGTCACGGCGACGACGGTCGCGCCCGCCGCCTGTGCCTCGCGGGCGACCTCGAGACCGTGCGGGTACGTGCCGCCGTGCAGGAAGATGACGCAGGCATCGCCGGGCCGCAGGCTCCCCGCCCGGATGCGCTGGATCTGGGCGTCGGCGGGCGCCTCGGCCGGCAGGCCCAGGTGGTCGAGCCGATAGGAGAAGTCGAGCGCGACGGGGTGACTGAGGGAGGCTCCGACGGCCAGGATGCGGTTCGCGCCGGTGAGCGCGGCGACGGTCGCCGCGAACTCCTCGGGGTCGACGGCGGAGCGCACGCCGGCGACCGTGTGCGCGCCGATCGCCGACACGGAGGCGAGCGTCTGGTCGGGAGTGTCGGTGGGTGACAGGGTCGGCAGGGATTCGATCGTCGGCTCGGCGACGGCCAGCGTGATCGCCAGCTCCTGGAACCCGGTGTAACCGACGCTGCGCGCGAAACGGATCACGGTGGTCGCCGACGTCTGCGCCTTCTCGCCCAGCTGCGAGGCCGTCATGCTGATCACGCTCTTGGGGTCGGACAGTACGACCTCCGCCACGCGGCGCTCACTCGCGGCGAGGGTCCCCAGCGCGGAACGGATGCCGGCCACGGCTCGCGCGCCGAGGGTGCCGGGGGTGTTGTCGCTGATCTCGTCCATGCCTCGACGGTACGAGACGCGCGTGAACGCATGTATCGCCATAACTTAACGGATGGTGAATCCGTTACGTCATAACATCGTCCTCGTCAGCTCCGCCCGGCCCACGGGTCGTAGTCGGCGACCAGCGCCTCCTGAGCGGGTCGCTCCTCCTCCGGGACGTGCTGCAGGTTCACGCGCACCCGGTACCACTGCGAACTGGACCCGCGCATCCCGTCGATCAGCTCATCGGCCGGGTGCAGCAGGGCGGCGGCACCGGGATGCGCCGTCCGCCATCGCTCCAGCGCCTCCAGCGCCTCCGGCTTGGTCTTCGTGCGCGCCACCTCGATCAGGGGCATCCGGGAGACACGTCGCCCGTCGCCACCGCTCGCGCCCTCGCCGCCACTCCCTCCCCGGCCTCGCGGCGCCTTCTCGGCCGGACCGAGCCAGGCGGCCAGCGCCAGCAGGCCGTCGAGCGATCCGATTGCGCCGTCGATCCCGTCGTGCGGGTCGCCGCGCTCCGCGAACCGCCGCAGCACGGTCGGCACGGTGAACTCCTCCGGACGTCGTGTCCTGACCTCCGGCCAGTCCAGCGGCGTCGAGACCCGGGCGTCGGGGAGCGGGCGGATCGAATAGGCCGAGGCGACGGTGCGATCCTTGGCGTTCTGGTTGAAGTCGACGAAGACGCTCTCGCCGCGCTCCTCCTTCCACCAGTGGGCGGTGGCGAGGCCGGGGGCACGGTTCTCGACGTCGCGCGCGAGCGTCTCGGCGGCGAGGCGCACGTCGGCGAACCCCCACCGGGGTGCGATGCGGACCAGGATGTGGAGGCCGCGCGAGCCGCTGGTCTTCGGCCAGCCGATCAGGCCGACGTCGTCGAGCGAATCGCGGACGATGAACGCGACGTCCACGATCTGCGACCAGCCGACGCCCGGCATGGGGTCGAGGTCGACGCGCAGTTCGTCCGGGTGGTCGAGGTCCTCGGCACGGACGGCGTGCGGATTGAGGTCGAGACAGCCGAGGTTCGAGACCCAGGCGAGCCCGGCCGCGTCCCGCAGCACGGCCTCTTCGGCGGAGGTGCCGCTGGCGTAGTGCAGGGTCGCGGTGTCGATGTAGCCGGGATGCCCGTCGGGCACGCGCTTCTGGAAGAACGGCTCCTGCCCGAGGCCCTTCACGAACCGCTTCAGGACCATCGGGCGGCCGCCGGCGCCGCGCAGCGCCCCGTCGGAGACCGCGAGGTAGTAGCGGGCGAGATCGAGCTTGGTCAGCCCCGCCTCCGGGAACACGACCCTGTCCGGGCTGGAGATGCGCACCTCGTGCCCGCCGGCCTCGACGAAGGCCTCCGACTTCGATGACGGCGTCATCTCCGTCACGGTAGTGCTGCGCGGTCCCGCGGGCCAGCCCCGGTGGGGCCGACCTGGTCGCGGTGCGGTTCGGGGGTGTCTTGCCGCGGCGCACGCCGCGGGTCTACCGTGTCGCGCAAACCCGAGCCTGTTCGTGTCACGCACGCAGCTCTGTGGGAGGATCCCGTGTCCGTTTCACCAGACAAGACCTCGCCGGACGAGAAGCCCGACGAGCCGGAGGCGGCCCGAGCGCTCGACCGTCTGTTCGAACGCGACCTGCGGGTGTCGAGGAACGCGCACCTGCGCGCCGCCCGGCGGGCCGATCAGGTCGGGGAGGCGTTGCGCGGCTTCGATGAGCGCATCGTCGGGCTGACCTCGGCCATCGGCCGGCTGGAGGCGCCCGTGGCGGCGCCGCGGGAGGTGCGGACGTCGGCCGGCGAACTCCACACGCTCAGCCTGGTCACCACCAACACGAGCGATCGGCTGTCGTTCGCCACCCCTCCCTACGACGTGACCTGGACCACCTTCCAGCCGCCCGGCGCCGCCGGGACCCAGGCGCACGGCCCGAGCGTGTACCCGGCGCAGGCCAGCATGTTCATCGACCTCGTCGAGACCTACGTGGACCGGCCGGTCGCCGAGGGCGGCTGGATGTACGCCGGCGCGGGGCTCGGCCTGTGGTTCAAGCCGAAGGCGCCCTCCACCTACGTGCGCGTGTCCGGGCTGGTCGACTACGAGTACGACTGGGCCGACAGCTCGAGCCTGCAGGTGGCCCACAACCGCGCACAGCTGGCCGTCATGGTGCAGCACCGCCGCGGCCCGGGCGACCTCGAGACGATCGTCGACTGGCGCGATCAGCTCTGGGCCGACGGCACCTCCTGGTACGAGGACCGCAGCGACAGCGGGGGAGGCTACTGGCCCAACCAGAACTACTTCATGGCCACGAGCAGCGACTGGTACCTGGTCTGGTTCTGGATGAACGGCGGCATCGACTTCTCGACGAAGGACACGTTCGGTTCGAGCAAGGCGTACCAGACCTGGCACGCCAAGGTGCCGTTCATCGTCTTCGAGCAGTGGGCGTGAGCCGGGGCGGACGGGCGATGCCCACTCAGCGACGGTCCGTGTCGGGGCGGTCGAGCTCGACGTCGTGGCGGACCGCGGACTCGACCTGCTCGGGGGTGGCCTCGTCGAGGGTCGCCAGGACCTGGCCGCCGCGGCGCGCCGGGTCGATCACGTCCACGGGGACGACCACCTCGACACGTCGGCCGTCCCTGATCGCGACGACAGACGTCTCGCCGGAGTCCGTCCGCACCAGCCACGACCCTGCCGAGGGGAGGCACGAGCGGATGGCCTCGGCGCGTAACGCGGGCCGGCAGGCGGCCGACGCGTCATCCGGTCCGACGGCCGGCTGAGTGCGGACCACCCAGGTCAGCGAGCCGTCGAACGCGCGCGCCACCGACTCGGTCGTCCCGATGCGGATCCCGCCGTCCGTCGTGCCCTCGGGGACGAACGGGACGACGGCTGCGGCCAGTCGGGCGGCCATCTCGGCGTCCTCCTCCTTCTGCAGCGCAGCCTCGTGGGCGATCCCTCCGGTGACGGCTGCGGCGATCGGGACGCCGGGCGCGATCAGGAGGGCGGCGACGCCCAGTACACCGACCATCCGCCAGTGCACTCCGCGCACGCCGATGAGGGAGGCTGCCCCGGCGAGGGTAGCGGGGAGCAGCGGGGCGGGACCGGGATCGATGGCCATCCGCAGTGCATCGTCGCGTGCGAGGACGACGCAGCTCCAGAAGGTCCCGGTGAGCGTGGCGACGAGCAGACCGATCAGCACCGCTCCACCCCAGCCGGCGCTCCCGGTCAGGTAGCGCAGGCAGACCGCGACGGCGGCTGCGAGCACCAGCGCGGCGATCAGGACGGCGCCGACCGCCGCCGGCGGCGACACCGCGATCACGGTGGCGAATCCCAATCGTGACCCCTGGACGATCGCCAGACACGCGGTGAGCGCGACCACGACGAACTGCCCGGCCGCGCGTGCTCCTCTCCCCACCGGCCGGCGGACCGCCCCTGCGTCCATCGACGTCCTCCCCCGAAACGTTCGGTCGATGCTATGGCATGCTGTCGGGAATCTCCATCGGGGTGGACTAAGGTCGTTGCCTGTGATGCCCCGCCTGATTGCCTTCGACCTCGACGACACGCTCGCTCCCTCCAAGTCCCCGCTGGACCCCCGGATGATTGCGCTCCTGGTGCGACTGCTGGAGGTGGCGGAGGTCTGTGTGATCTCTGGCGGCCGGTTCGAGCAGTTCCGCGACCAGATCATCGAGCGGATGCCCGAGACGGCGGCTCTCGACAAACTGCACCTGATGCCGACCTGCGGCACCCAGTACTACCTCTGGGACGGCTCCGCTTGGGCGCAGCAGTACGCCGAGAACCTCACCGAGGACGAGAAGGCGGCGGCGCTCGCCGCGGTCGAGGAGGAGGCCAAGCGCCTCGGCTACTGGGAGACCGACACCTGGGGTCCGGTGCTGGAGGATCGCGGCTCCCAGATCACGTTCTCGGCTCTCGGCCAGTCCGCCCCGGTGTCCGCGAAGGTCGCCTGGGACCCGTCGGGCGAGCGCAAGAACGCACTCCGCGCCGCGGTGCAGGAGCGCCTCCCCGACCTCGAGGTGCGCTCGGGAGGCTCGACGAGCGTCGACATCACCCGTCGCGGGATCGACAAGGCGTACGGCATGAACAAGCTCTCGAAGCTGACCGGCATCCCCTTCTCGGAGATGCTGTTCGTCGGCGACCGCCTCGATCCGGACGGCAACGACTTCCCGGTCATCGCCCTCGGCATCCCGACCCACGCGGTCGAGGGCTGGGAGCAGACCGCGGACGTCGTCGAAGGCCTCCTCGCGCGCTGATCGGCGTGCGACCGCGGTCGTTCGGGACATCCGCGGCCCGGCGCGCGGGCGCGCTCGTCCCGTGGGACCGCGCTCGCGCGGTCACTGGAGGCAGAATTCGTTGCCCTCGGGGTCGCGCATCATGATCACGAACTCCTCGTACGGTCCCCAGAACCCGGCGAGCGTCTTCTCCTCGGTCGCGCCGAGCGACACCAGACGGTCGCGCTCGGCCTCCAGCTCCTGACGTGTCGCCCGGCGGTCGTCGAACGGGGTGATGTCGAGGTGCACCCGGTTGCGCTGCCTCTTGTCGTGGCGGTAGCGGCTGAAGTAGAGGCGCTGGTGGGCGGGGTCGCCGTCCCAGGCCTCCGCGCGTTCCGCGAGGGCGTCGTCGTCGAAGCCGGAGGCGCGGAGCTCCCGCACCTCCTCCTCCGGCCACCCGCTCCACGCCGGATAGCCGAGGGCGGCGCACCAGAAGCGGGCCAGGGAGCCGGGGTCGTCGGCGTGGAAGGTGACGTTGGCGATGCGCGCGGTCATACCGGGAACAGTATCCGGATGGCCGCCCGCCCGCCTACTGCCCCGTGACGTCGAGCTTCGTGTCGGCGACCGCGATGACCGACCAGGTGCCGCCGTCCGCGTCCGTCAGTTCGTAGGCGGGGACGACCAGCACGCTCCCGTCGGGCTGCCACTGACTGGCGAGGCCGAGGCGGGCGCTGACGATGTGCACTTGGTGGACGGGCCAGGAGAGCGGGGTGCCCGCGGACGGCGTCGCCGGCGGCTCCGTGGCGGGGGTCTGCGTCGGCGGCACCGGATCGATCGCGATGCTGCCGGCCTGGTCTCGGGCGGCGAGCGGCATCGCGGTCTGCTGGGCGCCGAACCGCGGGTCGGAGAGGCGCTCGAACGCTTGCTTCGCGCTGACGACCGGGTAGTCGCCCAGGCTCACGATCGGCGCGAGGAAGCCGGAGGCGCTGGCGATGCCGTCCGCGGTCAGCTCGATCGACCACGATTGGTCGATGCGCTGGCCGTCGACGACGGGCCTGGCCTGCGCGGTGCGGGTGAGTGCGCCGTCGGCGGTCTCCGAGGTGAACTCGAACGCTCCGGGATCGCGTCCCGTCGCGGCGACCAGCGAGCGGAGGGCGGCGATCGCCGCGTCGGACGTGGGAAGGGCCGGGGTGTTCGGCTCGCACGGCTCCGTGGCGTCCCCGCCGCCCGTGTTCAGGCACGGAGACGGGTAGAGCCGCGAGTCGGAATAGTAGAAGCTGAGCGTGCCGTCGAGGCCCACCGTGAGGGAGGGCGCGGTCCCGTCCTGCGGGCCGGCGACCCACGAGCCGTCCTTCAGCTGCGGTTCGGCCGTGACCTTCAGCGCGCCCGCGAGGGCGGCGACGGTCTTCGCGTCGGACGCCGAGCGGGGGTCGAACCCGTACGCCTTCGCCGTCCCCGCGTCGGTTGAGAGCCCGGACGAGGTGAAGCTGTTGCGGCCGAAGCCGTAGCCGTACGTGGAGTCGGATGCCGCGGATCCCGCCGCGCGCTTCGCGCCGGACTCGGCGCCGGGGACCGCGACAGCGCCCCCGGACGGGCTCCCGCCGTTCAGCGTGATCGGTGCGGCCGCCCCGCCGGCGAGCGTCGACCCGGCCCCCGTGGTCCCGATCGCGAGTCCGGCTCCGCCGACGATCGCGATCGATGCGGCCACGGCGACGAGCGGCCGCCAGAGCGGGCGGCGACGGGCGCGGGCGGACGCGAGGTCGGCCACCGGCTCCCCGGCGTCGCTTCCGGCGGCGGCGGCGCTCCCGACGACCGCCCGGGCGACGACCCGGTCGACGAAGTCCGCGGACGGCTCCACCCCGGCGGCAGGGTCGGCGGCGCGCAGCCGCGCCAGCGGGTCGAGCTCGTTGTCTTCGGTCATGTCCATCACCCTTCGTGGGAACGCTTCACCACCGTCTATGTCGGCAGCGGCGGCGACCTTGCAGCGGTCGGCCGACCCGATCCGGGACGCGCAGGGCGTCGCTCAGAACGTGTGCCGCTCGCCCCAGGCCTCGCGCAGCCGCTTGCGGGCGCGGGAGAGCGCGGAGTCGGCACCGGAGCGCGAGACGCCCAGCACCGCGGCGAGCTCCTCGCCGTCGAGACCCTCCCACGCGTGCAGCAGCAGGATGTGGCGGTCGCGTTCGCCGACGCTCGCGAGTGCTCCGCGGAGCTCCGCGTCGAACAGGACGCTGAGTTCGGGATCCACGTCGACCCGCCTCGGACCGGCCTCCGGCACCTCGGCCACCGGCAGATCGATCTGCTTGCGGCGGTGGTTGGCGAGCGTGAAGCCGGCCGTCCGGTACAGCCAGGGGAGCACGGCCGCATCGGGCACGTCGTCGCGGCGGCGCCACGCGGTGGCGAGCACGTCCGCCGCGAGGTCTTCGGCGTCCTGGTGCGGCCCGCGTCGCGCGAAATAGCGTACGAGCGCGGTCGAATGCTCACGCACGACGGCGGTGAACCACTCCGCGTCGTGCACGGGCGCGGTGCCGTCGTCGGGCATGGCCACCTCCTCGGCGGTCTCGGCGTCGACGTCGGCTGCGGTCCTGGCGATCCTCACGTCCTGGTTGTGTCGAGTATGGCGTGGATCTTGCAGGCGCGGAGCGACGCCGTCGTGCCCGTCGCACGGCAGCGGTGCGACGGGCACGATGACGGTTCGCCCGTGGGGTCAGGCGATGGCGACGACCGTCCGGGTCTCGGCGGAGAGCTGCGCCGCGTCGGCGAGCACGAGGGCGGCGCGGCCGTCCTCGAAGGTCGGGCTCGTCGACGGCTCGCCGCGGACCAGCTTCACGAAGGCGTCGAGCTCGGCGGCGTAGGCGGCCGCGTACCGCTCGAGGAAGAAGTCCTGGTACGGCGCCTTGGCCTCCACAGCATCGGCGGTGGAGGAGCTGACCAGGCTGGTGGGCGCGTTGGCGACCTGCAGCATCCCCTTCGCCCCGAACGCTTCGAGACGCTGGTCGTAGCCCACCGCGCTGTGCCGGGAGTTCGTGATCGTCACGACCGCCCCGGTGGACGCCCGGAGCACGACGACGGCGGTGTCGAAGTCGCCGTGCTCGCGCGCACCGTCGTCGAACAGGGTCGCGCCGGTGGCCTGCACCTCGACGATGTCGGGGAGGAAGAAGCGCGCCATGTCGAAGTCGTGGATGGTCATGTCGCGGAAGATCCCGCCCGAGGCGGCCACGTAGGACGCGGGCGGGGCGGCGGGGTCGCGGCTCACGATCGTGAGCTGCTCGAGGGTGCCGATCTCGCCGGCGGCGACCCGCGCGCGCACCGCGGCGAACGACGGGTCGAACCGGCGGTTGAAGCCGAGCGCGACCGGGACGCCGGAGGCCGCGACCTTCGGCCGCAGCGCATCCACCCGGGCGATGTCGAGGTCGATCGGCTTCTCGCACAGCACCGGGATCCCGGCGTCGACGGCGGCCGAGATCAGGTCGACGTGGGTCGGCGTCGGAGAGGCGACGAGGACGGCGTCCACCTCGCCGGAGGCCAGCACGTCCGCGGCGGACTCGCTGACCGAGCCGCCGTGCTCCGCGGCGACGGCACGGGCGCCGTCGATGAACGGATCGCAGACCCACGTCAGCTCGGTGGCGGGGTTCGCCGCGATGGAGGCCGCGTGGACGCGGCCGATCCGGCCGGTGCCGATGAGGCCGAAGCGGAGGGGACGTGCGTTCATGGGGTTCGAGGTCCTTTCGTCAGCACCAGGGGCGCAGTGCGGCGCGGTTCAGTTCGTGGTCGGCGCGGCGCTCCGACCGGAAGACGTCGAGCGGGGTGTCGGCCGCGGGCAGCACGTCCTGCTCGACGACCACCCAGCCGTCGTAGCCGGCGGCGTCCGCCGCGCTCAGGAACGCGTCCAGATCGATGTCGCCGCGTCCGAACGCGACGAAGGCGCCGGACGACCAGACCACGCGCATGTCTCCGCCGGCATCGAGCACGCGCCGGAGCGCGGCGGTGTCGACGTCCTTCAGGTGGAGGTGGTCGACGCGGGCGCCCCAGCGGCGGAAGGCTTCGGCCGGGTCGACGATGCTGCGACCGGCGCCGAGCAGCAGGTGGCCGGTGTCGAGGGTCAGCCCGACGTCCACTCGCTCCAGGAAGCGATCGATCTCCTCCGGCGACTCCACGAACGTGCCCGCGTGGTGGTGGAACGTCGGCTCGAACCCCGCCGCGCGGACACGCTCCGCGGCGACCTGTGCGTTGGCGGCGAGCCGGGCCCAGCCGTCCTCCCCGAGCGGCGCTGTGCCGGATCCGGGGTGCGCCTTGCGGTCGACGGACCCGCCGTCCGCGAGGGTCGGGCGCGGGAGGCGCGAGGGACCCAGGTCCGCCGCGTCGGAGAACACCGCGAGGGCGTCGTCCAGTTCCGGCAGGGCGGCGGCGAACGCGTCGTCGTCCGAGAACGGGAGCTCGACCCAGCCGCCCGCGAGTTCGAGCCCGCGGCCGGCCAGACGCGAACGCAGCTGCTCGCCGCGGCCGAAGTAGCCGACGGGTCCCAGGTCGACCCCGGCGTACCCGGTGTCGGCGAGGATGTCGAGGATCTCGTCAGGGCCGAGCGTCTCGGCGTCGGGCGGAGTCATCTCGAAGACCCCGAAACTGACGGGGGCTCCGGCGACGGTGGCCTTCATCGGGACTCCTCACCCAGCAGCGGGCGCTGGGCGCGGACCTGCTGCTCGTACTCGGCGCGGGCGGTGCGCGTGGACGCCAGGGCGGCGACCGAGGCGACGGGGACGTCCCACCAGCCTTCGCCGTCGGGGCCGTAGACGAGCGGGTCCGCGTCGATGTGGATGAGCGTGGGTCCGCTCGCGGCCTTGGCGCGGGTCACGGCGGCACCGAGGTCGGCGATGGCACCGGGTCCCGGCTCGATCTCGATGACGTCGACGCCGTAGCTGCGTGCGTTCATGGCCAGGTCGACGGGGAGGAGCTGCTCGCCCTGGAAGTTGCGCGCCTGCGGGTCGTAGGCGCGGTAGGTGGTGCCGAACCGGCCGCTGCCGACCGTCTCGGAGAGGTGGCCGATCGAGGCGAAGCCGTGGTTCTGGATGAGCACGACGACGAGCGGGATGCCTTCGGCGACCGCCGTGACCAGCTCCGAGTTGAGCATGAGGTAGGAGCCGTCGCCGACCAGGACGATGACGTCGCGGTCGTCGCCGGCCGCGAGCAGGCCGCGCTTGACCCCGAGACCGCCCGCGATCTCGTAGCCCATGCAGGAGTACGCGTACTCGACGTGGTAGCCGAGCGGATCCCGCACCCGCCAGAGCTTGTGCAGGTCGCCGGGGAGCGAGCCCGCGGCCTGGACGACGACGTCGCGGGGGTCGCTTGCAGCCTGGACGGCGCCGATGATCTCCGGCTGGCCGGGCAGCGGGGCGCCGGTCGGCGCGAGGGCGGCGTCGACGGTGGCGTCCCACTCCGCCTTCTCCCGGGCGATCCGCTCCGCGTAGGCGGAGCCGACGCGATACCGCGCGGCGCCGGAGGCGAGGGCCTCGAGAGCCTCGCGCGCATCCGCGATGAGCGGCAGCGTGCTGCCGTGCTTGTAGGCGTCGAACGAGGCGACGTTGACGTTGACGAACCGGACGCCGGGGTTCTGGAAGGCGGTCCGCGACGCCGTGGTGAAGTCGCTGTAGCGGGTGCCGATGCCGATCACCAGGTCCGCCTCGGCGGCGATCCGGTTCGCGGCCGTCGTGCCGGTCGCACCGACCGCACCGAGGTACTGCGGGTGGTCCCAGCGCAGTGACCCACCGCCGGCCTGGGTCGTGCCGACGGGGATGCCGGTCGCCTCGGCGAAGACGCGCAGCGCCTCCTCCGCACCGGAGTACAGGACGCCGCCGCCGGCGATGATGAGGGGCCGCTCGGCCGCCAGCAGCGCCGCGACGGCGCGGTCGAGTGCGCCGCGCTCGGGGACCGGGCGGCGCAGGTGCCACTCGCGGTCCTGCAGGAACTCGACGGGCACGTCGAGCGACTCGGCCTGCACGTCTTCGGGCAGCGCGATGGTGACGGCGCCGGTCTCGGCGGGATCGGTCAGCACGCGCAGGGCGCCGAGGGCGATCGAATAGAGCTGCTCCGGACGCTGCACGCGGTCGAAGAACCGGGAGAGCGGGCGGAAGGCGTCGTTGACCGTCAGGCCGATGTCGTGCGGCAGCTCCAGCTGCTGCAGCACCGGGTCGGCGACCCGGGTCGCGAAGGTGTCGCTCGGCAGCAGCAGGGCGGGCAGCCGGTTGGTGGTGGCCAGTGCGGCGCCGGTCAGCATGTTGGTCGCGCCGGGGCCGACGGAGGCGGTGGCGGCGAAGGTGCCGAGCCGGCGGTGGATGCGTGCATAGCCGACCGCCTCGTGCACCATCGCCTGCTCGTTGCGGGCCTGGTAGTAGGGCATCAGCTCGGGCTGCTCGGCGTTGGCCTGGGCGAGCGCCTGGCCGATCCCCGCGACGTTGCCGTGGCCGAAGATCCCGAACATGCCGGGGATGGTGCGTTCGCGGTGGTCACCATCGACGGTCCACTGGTGCGCGAGGAACTCGACGAGCGCCTGAGCGACCGTCATCCGCTTGGTGGTCATCGGTGACCTTTCTCGTAGGGGAGTCGTGCGTCGATGCCCTGCTCGGGCCAGGTCGAGCGGACCCAGGCGTGCGCGGGGTCGTCGCTGATCAGCCACGCCCGTTCCGCCTCGGGGCCGGCCATCACGTTCAGGTAGTAGAGGTCGTAGCCGGGAGCGGCGACGGCCGGTCCGTGGTAACCGTACGGGACGAGCGCGATGTCGCCGGTGCGGACGGCGCCGTCGATCGTGATCTCACCGGCGGGGGAGGAGTAGGTCGTGAACTGGCCGAACGGCTCGCCGGCCGCGGGACGTCCGCGCTCGGTCGCGGACTCGAAGTAGTAGATCTCCTCGAGGCGGCTCTCGTGCCCCGGGACGGTCTCGTCGTGCTTGTGCGGAGGGTAGGACGACCAGTTGCCGGCGGGCGTGACGACCTCGCACACGATGAGGCGCGCGGCGTCGAGCGCGTCGGGCGTGCCGAAGTTGTGCACCTGGCGGCTGGACTGACCGGCCCCGCGGAGCTCGACCGCGAACTCCGAGGCCGCGAGGTGGCGGGACGGCTTGTCCTCCGCGGTGGGGGAGGTGGCGACGGCGACCCGACCGGAGCCGGTGATCGTCCCGGTCGCCGTGGAGCCCAGGTAGAGCACGTCGGTCGATCCGTCGAAGACCGAGGCGCGGCCGGCCAGTACCGTCGCGGTGCCGTCGTGCCGCACCTCGAACGATCCGGCGAGCGGCACGACGATCGCCTCCACGCCGACGCCGGGCAGGGCGAGCTCGTCGCCCGGGCCGAGCTCGGCGACGAGCAGACCGGTGTGCTGCCAGCCGGGGAGGCTCCCGTCGACGACGCTCTCCCAGCCGTCGGCCGCGAGCTCCCCCCGCCGGAAGAGCCACTCAGTCATTCTGCGGGAAGCCCAGGTTGATGCCGCCGTGCGACGGGTCGAGCCAGCGGCTGGTGACGGCCTTCTGCTGGGTGAAGAAGCGGACACCCTCGGCGCCGTGCGCCTTGGTGTCGCCGAACAGCGAGTCCTTCCAGCCGCCGAACGAGAAGGTCGCGACCGGCACCGGGATGGGCACGTTGATGCCGATCATGCCGACCTGGATGTCCTTCTGGAACCGCCGGGCCGCGCCGCCGTCGTTGGTGAAGATCGCGGTGCCGTTGCCGAAGGCGCCGGAGTTGATCAGCTCCACGCCCGCCTCGTAGCTCGGCACGCGCACGACGGACAGCACCGGGCCGAAGATCTCCTCGGTGTAGGCGCGCGAGGTGGTCGGCACGCGGTCGAGCAGGGTCGGGCCGAGCCAGAAGCCGTTGGGGTCGCCGTCCGGGGTGACGTCGCGCCCGTCCACGACGATCGTCGCGCCGTCCTGCGCCGCGATGTCGATGTAGGAGGCGACCGTGTCGCGGTGCTGCCGGGTCACGAGCGGACCCATGTCGCAGCCGCGGCGCCCGTCGCCCGTGCGCAGCGTCCGCATCCGGTCGGTGATCTTCGCGATCAGGTCGTCGGCCACGGGCTCCACCGCCACGACGACGGAGATCGCCATGCAGCGCTCGCCCGCGGAGCCGAAGCCCGCGTTGATCGCGGAGTCGGCGACCAGGTCGAGGTCCGCGTCGGGCAGCACGAGCATGTGGTTCTTGGCGCCGCCGAGGGCCTGGACGCGCTTGCCGTTGCGGGTGCCCGTCTCGTAGACGTAACGCGCGATCGGGGTCGACCCGACGAACGAGATCGCCTCGACGTCGGGGTGGGTCAGCAGTCCGTCGACCGCGACCTTGTCTCCGTGCAGCACCGTGAAGATGCCGTCGGGGAGGCCCGCCTCCGACCAGAGGGCGGCGATCCAGTTCGCCGCGGACGGGTCCTTCTCGCTCGGCTTCAGTACCACCGCGTTGCCGGCCGCGATCGCGATCGGGAAGAACCAGGCCGGGACCATCGCGGGGAAGTTGAACGGGGAGATGATGCCGACGACGCCGAGCGGCTGACGGATCGAGTAGACATCGATCCCGGTGGAGACCTGCTCGCTGAACTCGCCCTTGAGGTGGTGCGCGAGCCCGGTCGCGAACTCGACCACCTCCTGGCCGCGGCTGATCTCGCCGAGGGCGTCCGAGACGACCTTGCCGTGCTCGGACGTGATGATCTCGGCCAGCTCGCCCTTGCGCGCGTCCAGCAGCTCCCGGAACCGGAACACGATCGCCTGCCGCTTGGCGAGGGAGGTGTCGCGCCAGCCCGGGAAGGCGGCCTTCGCGGAGGCGACCGCGGCATCGACCTCGGCCTGGTCGGCGAGGGCCACCTGCTTGGTGACGATGCCGAGGGCGGGGTCGTAGACGTCGGCCGTGCGCCCGCTCGTGGAGGGGCGCTCGGCTCCGTCGATCCAGTGCGTGACGACGGTCCCTGTGGTGGTCTGGCTCATGGTGTGTCCTTCGTGGTCGAGCGGGGGTGGACGAGGCCTGCGGCGATGTCGACGGCGGCGGCGACGTCGCCGTCCGGCGGGTAGAGGAGGGTGCGCCCGACGGTCAGCCCGCGGACGCCGGGGAGGGCGAGGGCGCTCTCCCACGCCGCGAACGTCTCGTCGGGCGGCGTTCCGGAGTCGCCGCCGAGCAGCATCGTGGGCATCGTGGTCGCCGCGAGCACGCGCTCCATCTCGGGCACGACGGGCAGCTTCATCCAGGTGTACGCGCTGCTCGCACCGAGACCGGAGGCGACGGCGACCGAGAGGATGACGGAGTCCGGATCGAGGTCGTTCACGATGCGGCCATCGTGCCACCGGCTGATGAACGGTTCCAGCATGATCGGCAGCCCGGCTCGCGCGGCCTCGGTGACGGCGCGCGCCGTCGCCTCCAGCGTGGGGGCGGTGCCGGCGTCCTGCAGGTTGATGCGCACCAGTGCCTTGGCGAAGTCGATGCCGTCGTCGACCATGGTGCGCACGTCGTACGCGGTGTAGCGGTCGTCCATCTCGAAGGCGGCGCCGCGCAGACCGCCGCGGTTCATCGAGCCGACGACGATCTTGTCGTCGAGCAGGCCGAGCGCCGCCAGATCGTCGATGATGTCCGGGGTCCCCAGGACGCCGTCGACGCCCGGACGGTCGAGCGCGACGGCGAGCCGCTCGAGCAGGTCGTGCCGGTCGGCCATGGCCGTCGCGTCCGCGCCGACGGCGATCGCCGCGCGGGCGGGGTGGTCGGCGGCGACGACGAAGAGCCGTCCGTCACCGCGGACCAGCGGCCGGCGCGTGCGCTCCAGCAGGCGGGTGCGGAGGGAGGCGGGGTGCTCGGCGCGCTCGGCGATCAACCGGTCGATGCTGCCGGGGGCCAGGATGCCCACCCTCACGCCCCCGTGCCGATCGCGGCGAGTGCGGCGTCGACCTCGGCGGTCGTCGGCATCGCGGTCGAGCACTCGCGGCGCGAGGCGACGATGGCGCCCGCGACGTTGGCGAAGCGGAGCAGGCGCTCCAGGCCCCAGCCTTCGAGCAACCCGTGGCAGAGCGCGCCGCCGAAGCCGTCGCCGGCGCCGAGGCCGTTCACGACCTCCACGGCGAAGGGGGGCACCTCGGCGAACTCGTCGCGCGTCTTGGCGAGCACCCCGCGGGGGCCCTGCTTGACGATGGCCAGTTCGACGCCGCGCTCGAGCAGGGCGTCGGCCGCCCGGAGCGGTTCGGTCTCGCCGACGGCGACCGCGCACTCCTCCCGGTTGCCGACCGCCACCGTCACGTGCTCCAGGGCGCGGGCCACCTGGGCGCTCGCCTCGGCCTCCGACGCCCAGAACATGGGCCGGTAGTCGAGGTCGAGCACGGTGTGCTCGGTGCGGCCGCGCGCTTCGAGCGCGGCGAAGTGGGTCGAGCGGCTGGGCTCCTGGCTGAGGCCGGTCACCGTCGCCCAGAGGATGCGTGCGCCGGCGACCAGGTCGTCGGGGAGGTCGCCCGGCTCGATGTCGAGGTCCGGCGCCTTGGGCTCGCGGTAGAAGTAGAGCGGGAAGTCGTCGGGAGGGAAGATCTCGCAGAACGTGATCGGCGTCTTGTAGTCGGGGTCGACGCCGACGGAGCGGTTGTCGACGCCGAGGCGCGCCAGCTCCGCCAGCAGGTAGCGGCCGAAGGGGTCGTCGCCGACGCGGGAGACGAGGGCGACGCGGTGGCCGTGCCGTGCGGCGGCGACCGAGACGTTGGCCGCGCTGCCGCCCAGGTACTTGCCGAACGTGGACACCTCGGCGAGACCGACGCCGTCCTGCAGCGGGTAGAGGTCCACGCCGAGCCGGCCCATCGTCAGCACGTCGACCGGTGCGTCCGTCGCATCACTTGCACGATCCATGTTCTGACAATAACACAACCGAAGAAACGACGGTCGGCCACGTATTATTGACGGGACAAAGGGGGAGACCATCGCCACCACGACGACCGAGACGGTCTGGCCGGACCACGTGTTCGCCGACCTCGACCGCTCGGGACCGATCCCGCTCTACTTCCAGGTCTCGACCCGGCTCGAAGAGGCGATCCGCTCGGGCCTCATCCCGGCCGGCAGCCGGCTCGAGAACGAGATCGCGATCGGGCACCGCCTCGGCCTGTCCCGGCCCACCATCCGCCGCGCCATCCAGGAGCTCGTCGATCGCGGATTGCTCGTGCGGCGCCGCGGCATCGGTACTCAGGTCGTGCAATCGGCCTCGGTCACTCGTCAGGTCGCGCTGACCAGCCTCTACGAGGACCTCGCCAGCACCAACCACACCCCCGGCACCCAGATCCTGCTGCACGAGATCGTGCCGGCGGGCGAGGAGGTCGCCGGCCGGCTCGGGGTCGAACCGGGGGCGCCCGTGCTCCGGCTGCGCCGGCGCCGCACGACGGACGGCGTCCCGGTCGCGGTGCTCGAGAACCACCTGCCGAGCCAGTTCAGTGACATCACCGTGGCCCAGCTCGAAGAGCGCGGTCTCTATCAGGTGCTGCGGGCGCGCGGCGTGAGCATCCAGGTCGCCAATCAGCGGATCGGCGCCCGGCGTGCGCTGCTGGACGAGCCGGAGCTGCTCGACATCCCCGATGGCAGCCCGGTCCTGACGATGGAGCGCGTCGCGTTCGACGACGCGGGCCGCGTGATCGAGTACGGCGAGCACTGCTACCGCCCGGACATGTACTCGTTCGAGACCACGCTCGTCGCCAAGTAGCCGAGCCGCCTTGGCTAGGCTTCTTGCGGAATACCGCGAATGGGAGGCCGGATGGTGGAGCGTACGGGGACGAACCTCCCCGCCGTCGGCGAATACAACCAGGCGGTCGTCCTGGACGCGATCCGCCGCCGACCGGAGGGGATCACGCGCGCCGAGGTCGCGGGACTGACGGCGCTCAGCGGCATGACGGTGACGAACGTCTGCCGCCGCCTCCTGGAGGCCGGGCTCATCGAGGAGCACGGCACCCGCATCGCGGGACCGGGCAAGCCGGCGGCCGTGCTGAAGCTCAATCCGGGCGGGGGCTTCGCCGTCGGGGTGCACATCGATCCGGCGGCCGTCACGTACGTGCTGGTCGACCTCGCCGGCTCCGTGCGCGACCATGCGCTCACCGGCACGCCGACGGCCGGCGACCCGAGCGCCGTGATCCGGGAGATGGCGGAGGCCATCGAGGATCTGATCGCGGCCTCGACGGTCGACCGCTCGCGCATCCTCGGCATCGGGATCGCGTCGCCCGGCCCCATCAACGTCGACGACGGCGTCGTGCTCAACCCGCCGATGATGCCGAACTGGCATCTCGTGCCGCTGCGTCGCGCGCTCGGCGAGGCGACGGGTCTGCCGGTGCTGATCGAGAAGGACACGACGGCGGCCGTGGTCGCGGAGCTCTGGTTCGCCGAGCCGGGCCGGAGCCGTGACTTCGCGTTCATGTACTACGGCACCGGCCTCGGCACCGGGCTCTCCGTGTCCGGGGAGGTCGTGCGCGGGATCACCTCCAACGCCGGCGACGCCGGCCACATCACGGTGGACCCCACCGGCCCGGTGTGCACGTGCGGGCGTCGCGGATGCGTCGGCTACATCACCGTCCCGCGCGCCCTGGTGGAGCGCGCCGTGCTCGACGGGGTCCTCTCGCCGGCCGAGGCGGGCGATCCCGACGACCTCGCCCAGGTCGAGAAGGCGTTCGCGCGGCTCGCGGTGCTGGGGGCGGCGGGCGACGAGCGCGTCGCCGTCATCCTCCAGGACACCGCCCGGGCGCTCGCGCGCTCCATCGTGGTCATCGTGAACCTGCTCGACATCGACGAGGTGATCTTCGGCGGACCGTTCTGGTCTCCGATCGCCGCCGCGATCCTGGCGGTGCTTCCGGAGGCGGTGCGGACCGATCCCGCGCTCATCGCCGAGCACCCGGTGCGGTTCGTCGAGTCGCCCATCCCGGTCGACGTCGCGGCCGTCGGAGCGGCGACCCTGGTGCTCGACAACACGTTCTCGCCGCGCCCCTCGTCGCTGCTGCTGTCCGCCGACTGAGCGCTCGCTGACGGTTCCCACATCCTGTTGCGAGCAATTAGAAAATATGATTTGCTAATCCAGCTCGACCCGGCAGCCAACCGAGAGTCGCGCCTCGCATCCATTCCCGACGAAGGCAGCACCCCCTCTGCCTCCTTGTCAAAGTCGACCCGTCTCGCAGAGAAGCCAGACGACCGGAAGGAAAAAATGAGCAACACGAAGACACGCGTCCGCGCCGCGGGCGTCGTCGCCGCCGCGGTGACCAGCATCCTGGTGCTCGCCGGCTGCTCCAGCGCCGCCCCGGCCGACAGCTCGGCCGCCGGCTCGTGCGAGCCGTCGAAGGGCAAGGTCACCATCCAGTACTGGAACACGGTCCCGGGCATGGACGAGGTCGTGGCCCTCTGGAACAAGAAGAACCCCGACATCCAGGTCCAGACCAAGAACATCTCCAGCGACCAGTACGGCACCATCGGCAACGCCCTCAAGGCGGGCAAGGCACCGGAGCTCGCCCAGGTCGGCTACGACGAGCTGCCCGACCTGCGCACGCAGGACGCCTTCGTCGACGCCTCCGCCTGCACGGCCGCCGTCGACGCGAAGTCGAAGTTCGTGCCGTGGACCTGGTCGCAGTCCAGCTTCGCCGGCACCGGTGTGTTCGCGTTCCCGCAGGACACCGGCCCGATGGCGCTCTTCGTCCGCAGCGACATCTTCCAGCAGCACGGCCTCGAGATCCCGAAGACGTGGGACGAGTACGCGGCCGACGCGCAGAAGCTGCACGACGCCGACCCCAGCCTGACCATGACGTTCTTCGACCCGAACAACGCCGAGTGGTTCAACGGCCTGCTCTGGCAGAACGGCGCCGACATGTACTCCTACGCCGGGGACAAGTGGCACGTCTCGGTCGACAACGACAAGAGCAAGCAGGTCGCCGAGTACTGGCAGAAGCTGATCGACGCGAAGCTCGTGCGCACCGACCTGGCGAACGGCTCGACCCCGATGTACGCGGCCTACCAGCAGAACCAGATCGCCAGCTACGTGGGCGCCGCCTGGGGCTACAGCATGTTCCGCGACAACCTGCCGGACCAGGCGGGCAAGTGGAGCATCGTCCCGATGCCGACCTGGGGCTCCAGCCCGGCGTCCGGCGACTGGGGCGGGTCGACCGTCGCCTTCATGAAGGGCAACAAGCACCTGTACGAGTCGGTCAAGTTCAACGAGTGGCTGACCACCGACCCCGAGGCCCTGGCCCTGGAGAACAAGCTCGGCGGCCTCTACCCGGCGGCGCTCGCCGGGTCGAAGCTCCCCGCGCTCTCGGAGGGCGTGCCCTACTACAACAACGAGAAGATCTTCGACGTCTTCGCGGACTCCTCCAAGAACATCGACACGAGCTTCACCTGGGGCCCCACGCAGAAGACGGTCAACGTCGCACTGCAGGACTCGATGGCGAAGGCCGCCGCAGGCAGCGGGACCCTGACCGACGCCCTCGAGGCGGCCCAGGCCGCCGCGCTGAAGTCGATGAAGGATCAGGCGATCCCGGCGACGGCGGGCAACTGATCCGCGCATGACCGCCACCGCGACCCGCGCACCACGCGCGACCCGCGCGATGACTCCGGCCGGAGGCCGCCACCGCACAGGCGGCGGCCCCCGGGCCGGCACCATCGTCGCCTTCCTCCTCCCGTTCTTCCTGCCGTTCGTGCTCTTCTACCTGGTGCCGGTCTGCTACGCGATCTGGCAGAGCTTCCTGGTGGTGCGGCGCAGCGGCGGCCAGTACGGCGTCGCCTACACGACCTTCGGCGGGTTCGAGCAGTACGCCCAGGTGTTCCAGAACACCGAGTTCTGGGCGAGCATCGGCCGGATCGGGCTCTTCGGCATCGTCCAGGTGCCGGTCATGCTGTTCGTCGCGCTCATCATGGCGCTGCTGCTGGACACGCCGCTGCTGAAGCTGAAGTCGTTCTTCCGCATCTCGGCCTTCATGCCGTACGCGGTGCCCGGCGTCATCGCGGCCATCATGTGGTCGTTCCTCTACTCCCCGCAGCTGAGCCCGATCGTCGACGTGCTGAAGGCCATCGGCCTGCAGCCCGACTTCCTCGGACCGGGTGCGATCCTCTGGTCCACGGCGAACGTCTCCACCTGGCTGTGGACCGGCTACAACATGCTCATCATGTTCTCGGCCCTGCAGTCGATCCCGCAGGAGCTCTACGAGGCGGCGAAGCTCGATGGCGCGTCCAATTGGGCGATCGCCTGGCAGATCAAGGTCCCGATCATCGCCCCCTCGATCATCCTGACCACCGTCTTCTCGATCATCGGGACGCTCCAGCTGTTCGCCGAGCCCGCCGTGCTGCGGCAGATCTCGTCGAACATCTCGAGCACCTTCACCCCGAACATGCTCGCCTACGCGGTCGCGTCCGGGAACAACTACCAGCAGGCCGCGGCGATCTCCGTCGTCATCGCCCTGATCACCTTCGTGCTGAGCTTCGGCTTCATGCGCCTGACGTCGAAGAGGGCCGGCCTGTGAGCACGCAGCGCGTCCACCGCGAGAGCCTGTTGAGCCGCACCGGGGCGATGGCCCTGATGTTCCTGCTGGCCATCTACTTCCTGCTCCCGGTCTACTTCCTCATCGTCGCGTCGACCAAGCCACAGGGCGACCTCGCCTCGACCTTCGGGCTCTGGTTCTCGCACTTCAACCTGTTCGAGAACCTGAACACGCTCTTCAGCCGCAGCAACGGGATCTTCGCGCAGTGGGCGCTGAACAGCGTCATCTACGCCGTGCTCGGCGCGGCCGTCGGCACCCTCATCTCGGCGCTCTGCGGCTACGCTCTGGCGAAGTTCCGGTTCCGGGGGCGGGAGTTCCTCTTCTCCGTGATCCTCGGCGGGGTGCTGGTGCCGACCACGGCCCTGGCGCTGCCGCTGTTCCTCCTCTTCTCGGCGACCGGGATCGTGAACACCTACCTGGCCGTCTTCCTGCCGAGCATCGTCAGCCCGTTCGGGGTCTACCTCGCCCGGATCTTCACCTCCGCAGCGGTGCCCGAAGAGCTCCTCGAGTCGGCCCGCCTCGACGGCGCGGGGGAGTTCCGCACCTTCTTCTCGGTCGCGTTCAAGCTGATGACCCCGTCGCTGGTGACGATCTTCCTCTTCCAGTTCGTCGGGATCTGGAACAACTTCTTCCTCCCGATGGTGATGCTGCAGAAGGAGTCGCTCTTCCCGATCACGCTCGGGCTCTTCGAGTGGAACGGCCAGACGGCGCGCGTCTCGCTGCTGCAGGGGTCGGTCATCACCGGCTCGCTCGTCTCGATCATCCCGGTGATCATCCTCTTCATCCTCCTCCAGCGGTTCTGGCGCACCGGCCTCGCTGCCGGCTCGCTCAAGTGACGCGCTGAGCGTCACCTCGCCCGTCCGAACCGCCCCTCTCGACCGACAGAAGGTATTCCCCCTCCATGCAGAACTCCGCCGTCTTCGTCCCCCACTTCCACTGGGACCGTGAGTGGTACGAGCCGTTCCAGGTGTTCCGGCACCGGCTGGTGACCGCCCTCGACACCGTGCTGACGACGGCCGAGGCGGACCCCGACTTCCGGTTCACGGTCGACGGCCAGATGGCCGCCATCGAGGACTACCTGGAGATGCGGCCGGAGAATCGCGACCGGGTGCGGGCGCTGGTGGCGAACGGACAGCTCGCCATCGGGCCGTGGCTGATCCTGCTCGACGAGTTCCTGTGCTCGGGCGAGACCATCGTGCGCAATCTGCAGATGGGATGGGCGGCGGCGAAAGCGCTCGGCGGCTCGATGCCCATCGGCTACCTGCCCGACATGTTCGGGCACGTGGCCCAGATGCCGCAGATCCTCTCGCGGGCCGGCATCGAGCACGCCGCGCTCTGGCGCGGAGTGCCGGGGAGCATCGACGGCCACGCGTTCCTCTGGCGCGCACCCGACGGCTCCGAGGTGCGCACGGAGTTCCTGTTCGACGGCTACGACAACGGCCTCGACGTCCTGCTCGTGCCCGACCAGATCGGGCGGGCGCTCGCCGACTATGCCGACATGACGGCCGAGCGGTGGGGAGGCGATCCGGTGCTCGCGATGGCGGGGACCGACCACAACGCCCCGGACCCGCGGCTCGCGGACTGGCTGCGTCGCGCCTCCAGCGACGAGCGGGCCATCGTCATCGCGACGCTCGACGAGTACATCCGCCGGCATGTCACGGACGAGGTCTCCGGCGTCGTCGAGGGCGAGCTGCGCAGCCACGTGCGCGGCAACATCCTGCCCGGAGTGCTGTCGGTGCGGCTGGCGCTCAAGCAGCGGATGGCGCAGGCGGAACGCACGATCGCGCAGGCGGAGCGCGCCGGTGCCCTGTGGTCGCAGCGGGACGACGCGCCGTTCCTCGCGCTGGCGTGGCACAAGGTGATCGAGTCGACCGCGCACGACTCCGTCGTCGGTTCCGGCACGGACGAGACGTCGGACCAGGTCGAGGCCCGCCTGGCCGAGGCCGCCCAGGCGGCCCGTGCGGTGCGCGACGCCGCACTCGCGGAGCCGGCGGCCGTCGTCCCGAGCGACGCGCTGCTCGTGGCGAACACCCTGCCCGTCCCGCGCTCCACGGTCATCGAGGTCGACGTCGTCGCGCCGCCCGTCGGCGCGGTGCTCGGAGCGGTCACGGATGACGCCGTCGTCCGTCCCGTGCAGCTCACCTCCGAGGCACCGACCGTGCTCAGCGACGAGACGATGGATGCGTCCCAGCTGGAGCGTGTGCTGCGGCGGATCCACCGCCGCGAGCTGTTCGGCCGCCTGATCGATCACTACGAGCTGACCGCCGGATCGCTCGTGTTCCACCTGGCGGAGGTGCCGGCGACCGCCGAGTTCGACCTGCTCGTGCTCCGCAAGGAGGTCGCCGCCGCGGCCGCCGCGCACCCGGGCGCGTGGCGGGTCCTGACGCTGGAGGAGGCCCGGGCGACCGCCCTCGTCGCCGTCGACGTCCCCGCCTCCGGGCTCACGGCCGTGCGGCTGGAGGCGCTCGCCCCGGCCGACCTCCCCGCACCCGCACACCCCGCCACCGCGGAGGGCCGCACCGTCGCGAACGGCCTCGTCTCTGCGACGGTGACCGCCGACGGCACGCTCGACCTCACCGGCACCGACGGTACGGTGCTGCGCGGCGTCGGACGCCTGGTGGACGGCGGCGATCGCGGCGACAGCTACAACTACGCTCCGCCGGCCGACGACCGTCTGATCGATGCGCCGACCGCTGTCTCCGTCGAGGAGCTGGAATCCGGCCCGCTGCGCGCCCGCCTCCGGGTGACCCGCCGCTACGACTGGCCGGAGGCGCTGACGGCGGATCGCGACGTGCGGTCGGCCGCGGAGGTGCCGACCGAGGTGGAGACGGTGGTTGAGGTCCGGGTCGGCGAGCCGTTCGTGCGCATCGCCACCTCGTTCCTCAACCGCTCGGCCGATCACCGCGTGCGGTTCCACGTGCCGCTTCCCGAGCCCGTGTCGTCGTCGGCGTCGGCCGGTCAGTTCTCGGTCACCGAGCGCGGCCTCACGGCCGAGGGCGGTTGGGGCGAGTTTCCCATCCCGACCTTCCCCGCCGGCGAGTTCGTCTCCGCCGGCCCGGCCACCGTGCTGGTGGACCACACGACCGAGTACGAGCTGGTCGACGGCGGCTCCGAGCTCGCCCTGACCGTGCTGCGGGCGATCGGCTCGATCAGTGTCAACATCCATCCGCTCCGCGACGAGCCCGCTGCCAGCGAGATCGCGGCGCCCGGGGCGCAGGACCTGGGAGTGCGGATCGAGAACCGCATCGCGATCGTCCCGTCCGCGGGCGGGTGGCGGTCCGCCTCCGCCGTCGCTCTCGCCGACGCCTTCCGCACCGACGTGCTCGTGGTGCGCGGCACCGCTCCGGCGGGGGCGCCGCTCCCGGCCGCAGTTGCCGGGCTCGCGGTAGACGGTGACGACGTGCAGGTGACCAGCGTCCGCCGCGTGACCGTGGAGGGACGCCCGGGCACCGAGGTCCGTCTCGTCGCCCTCTCCGACACGGGCGCCGCCGTGCGCGTCACCGGCGGGTTCGTCGAGGCGGTGCACGTCGACCTGCTCGGCCGCCCGATGTCGACCCAGCCGGCCCCAGGCGCGCTCGAGTTCGCTCTGGGCGCGTGGGAGATCCGGACCCTCGTCCTCCGCTGACCCCCGTCGAAAGCAGAACCGTGCTTACTCCCGCCTACCTCTCCGACACCGCACCCGGCCGGGGTGCGCGCCGCCCGGCCCGCTCCTGGCTGCACAGTGATGCCCCGGCCCTGTCGTTGAACGGGGCCTGGCGGTTCCGGCTGTCTCCGACCGCCGCGCTCGACGATGACGTCGCCGAGCCGACGTTCGACGACAGCGGCTGGGACGAGCTCCCCGTCCCCGCGCATTGGGTGCTGGAGGGCGACGGTGCCTACGGCCGGCCGATCTACACGAATGTGCAGTATCCGTTCCCGATCGATCCGCCGTATGTGCCCGACGAGAATCCGACCGGGGACTACCGGCGCACGTTCGAGCTCGCGGCGGACTGGCCGGAGGGTGCGCGGACCGTGTTGCGGTTCGACGGGGTGGAGTCGCTGTACCGGGTGTGGCTGAACGGGGTCGAGGTCGGTATCGCGACCGGCAGCCGGCTGGCGCAGGAGTTCGACGTCACCACCCTGGTGCGGCCCGGGACCAATCACCTCGCGGTGCGAGTGCACCAGTGGTCGCCGGGCAGCTACCTGGAGGATCAGGACCAGTGGTGGCTGCCGGGCATCTTCCGCGACGTGACACTCCTCGCCCGCCCGGCCGATGGCGTGGATGATGTGTGGGTGCGCACCGGGTGGGCAGCCGGTCACGGCTGGATCGACCCGGAGGTGGTCGCCGACGCGACCGCGTTCCCGCTCACGTTGCGGATCCCCGCCCTCGGTGTGGAGACGGTATGGGACGGGCCCGGTGACATCGGACGCGTCGAGGTGGGTGCGGTGGAGGCGTGGAGCGCGGAACTCCCGCACCTCTACGACGTCACCGTGGCCTCCCAGGGTGAGACGGTTTCCCTGCGTGTCGGGTTCCGCACCGTCGAGATCCGCGGCGACCGGTTCCTGGTCAACGGGGAACGCGTCGTCTTCCACGGGATGAACCGGCACGAAGCCCACCCCGTGCACGGCCGCGTCTTCGACGAAGCCCACGCCCGCGAAGACCTGGCCCGGATGAAGCGGTTCAACGTCAACGCCATCCGCACCAGCCACTACCCACCCCACCCCCGCCTGCTCGACCTCGCCGACGAACTCGGCTTCTGGGTCATCCTCGAATGCGACCTGGAGACCCACGGATTCGAGTCCATCAGCCCCGAGCGCGGCGGTCGCCGGACGACCCCGAGCGACGACCCGGCCTGGCGCGACGCCTACCTCGACCGGATCGAACGGACCGTCGAGCGCGACAAGAACCACCCCAGCATCGTCATGTGGTCCCTCGGCAACGAAGCCGGCACGGGCTCCAACCTCGCCGCGATGTCGGCCTGGGTGCACGCCCGCGACCCCGAGCGTCCGGTGCACTACGAGGGCGACCATGCCGGGGAGTACACCGACGTCTACTCCCGGATGTACCCGGACATCGCCGAGACGACGGCGATCGGCACAGACGGTTCGACCGTCGCGCTGTTCGGCGCGACGCCCGCGCAAGGGGCGCGCCAGCGCACCAAGCCGTTCGTCCTGTGCGAGTATGCGCACGCCATGGGCAACGGCCCCGGCGCCCTCGACCAGTACGAAGCGCTCACCCGGACCCACCCGCGACTGCACGGCGGGTTCGTCTGGGAATGGCGCGACCACGGCATCCTGACCCGAACCCCGGACGGCACCCCGTTCCACGCCTACGGCGGCGACTTCGGCGAAGTCGTCCACGACGGCAACTTCGTCATGGACGGCATGGTGCTCTCCGACGACACCCCGATGCCGAGCCTGCACGAGTTCGCGGCGGTGGTCCAGCCGATCGCGTTCGCGTTCGACGGGAGCGCCATCGACATCGAGAACCGGCGGCACTCCGCCGACACGTCCGACCTGCGGTTCGACTGGCGGGTGGAGCACGACGGCGACCCGGTCGCGTCGGGCACGCTCGACGTCCCGGTCATCGCACCCGGTGGCAGGGCCCGGGTGCTTCTCCCGGCGATCGAGGCCGCGGGCGAGGCCGAGACGTGGCTCACGGTGGAGGCCGTCCTCGCGCACGCGACGAGCTGGGCGGCCGAGGGGCACCCGGTGGCCCGTGCGCAGGCCGACCGCTCACGACGTCCCGCCCGTGTGCCCGCCCGCACGGTGCCCGCGCGGACCACCGGCTGGGTGCCGTCCCGCGGGACGGCGGGACTCGGCCCGGCCGATTTCGTCGACGGAGAGCTGGTGACGCTCGCCGGCCGGGCCGCCGTCGGACCGGCGCTCCTGCTGTTCCGTGCCCCGACGGACAACGACCGCGGTGCCTCGGCGGAGGTCGACGGGAGCGACGCCAGCATTCCGGGAGTCTCGAACGCGGAGCTCTGGCGAGCCCAGGGCCTCGACCGGCTCACCCGGCGGATGGTCTCGGTCGAGGAGGCGCCGGGCGCGCTGCGCATTCGCGCCCGCTGGGCGGCCGCGGACTCCGCGCTCTCGGTCGCCGTCGAGACGGTCTGGGTCCGGACCGGCGACGACCTCGAGCTGCGGGTCTCCATCGAGCCCTCGCGCGGGTGGCGCACCGTCGTCCCGCGGATCGGCGTCCGCTTCTCCTTCGCCGACGACGGCGGGAGCGCGGTGGACGGCATGGACTGGTTCGGTCTCGGACCGCTCGAGTCCTACCCCGACAGCACCCACGCGGCCCGGGTGGGACGGTTCTCTGCGGGCATCGATGAGCTGAGCGTCCCGTACGCGCGGCCCCAGGAGACCGGTCACCGGTCGTCGGTCCGTACGGCGACGCTCACCAGCGGGGGAAAACCGTTCCTCACCCTGGAGACCCGGCCGGAGCCGGACGGCCGGCGACCCGGGTTCACCCTCGCCCGGCACACCCCGCAGGAGATCGCGCCCGCCGGTCACCCGTACGAGCTGCCCGCATCGACCCAGAGCCACCTGATCGTGGACGCCGCCCAGCACGGTCTCGGATCCCGCGCCTGCGGCCCGGATGTCTGGCCGGCGTTCGCGCTGCGCCCGCGCGCCGCGACGATCTCCCTGCGGCTTCGGCGGTCCTGACCGACGGCTCGCGCCGGCCGCGTGCGCCGGAGCCGTCGCTCAGTCGTCGAGCAGTTCCGCCGTCGACACGACCGTCGCGAACTCACCGTGGAGGTTCGTGGCGGTCACCGCCGCGAGCGTCTCGGCGGAATGCCGTCGCCAGTGCGCCAACAGTGCGGCGATGTTGGTCTCGCAGCGCGGGTTGTCGCCGCGACCCCAGAAGGCCGCGTCGTCGAAGCCCTTCTGTACGTCCACGATGACGAGGGCGGGGCGGTCGAGGCGCGATCCGTGTCCGGGCATGCCCCGACCGTATCGCCGATCCGGTCAGCCCGGCTCCTCCTCGGCCTCCACCGTCTCGTCGGCGTCGATCCCGCTGTCGTCGGTCTCGGTCGCCTCGACCGCCTCCTCCGCTTCGGCGCGGGCCTCGGCCTCGGCGGCCCGTTCGCGTTTCTCCCGGCTCATCTCGTCTCCCGTCGTCGCTGGTCGGCGGCCCCCGCGACGACGCGGCCGCGGATGCCTCAGCTGCAGCGTACGACCGGCGGAGGTCGACGGCGCGGACGTTCGGTACGATCGGGTCTTGACGACCTACTTGTTTTTTGCAAGTATCGGTCTCGACAGCGATCCACACCATCGAAACAATCCGTCGAAGGAGACCACGATGTCCGCGATGTTCGTCAACCTGCCGGTGACCGACCTGGAGCGCGCGAAGGCGTTCTACACGGCCCTCGGCTTCACCATCAACCCGCAGTTCACCGACCACAACGCCGCCTGCGTCGTCGTGGAGGAGGACCACAACTACTTCATGATCCTGGTGCGCGAGTTCTTCCAGACCTTCACCGACCTGCCGATCGGCGACCCGGCGGTCAACCCGTCCGTCTCGACGGCGATCTTCGTCGATTCGCGCGAGGCGGTCGACAAGGCGGTCGCCGACGGTGTCGCCGCGGGCGGCACCGAGCCCCGCGAGGCCGCGGACTACGGCTTCATGTACCAGCGTCAGCTGGCCGACCCGGACGGCAACCTGCTCGAATTCGGCTGGATGGACCCGGTCGCCGCCCAGCAGGGACCCGAGGCCTACGCGAACCAGCAGCAGGCCTGAGGTCCATGGCCGCACGCGACTACGGGCAGTACTGCGGGGTCACACGAGCCCTGGAGCTGGTGGGCGAACGCTGGGCGCTGCTCATCATCCGCGACCTGCTCGTCGGGCCGCGCCGCTACGGCGAGCTCGCCGCGGGGCTCCCGCGCATCCCGAGCAACATCCTGGCGGCGCGGCTCAAGGAGCTGCAGGAGGCCGGCATCATCCGCCGCGCGCCCCGCTCGCGGGTGATCGTCTACGAGCTGACGCCCTACGGTCGCGAGCTCGAGCCGGTCGTGCTCGCGCTCGGCACCTGGGGGTTCAAGGCGATGGGGGAGCCGCGCGAGGAGCAGGTGATCACCCCGGACTCGATGACGATGGCGCTGCGCACCGCTTTCCGGCCGCAGGTCGCGGCCGACCTGCCGGCCACGGCGTACGCCGCCCGGCTCGGGCCCGCCGAACTGCTCATCCGGGTGCAGGGGCCCACCCTGGCGGTCGTGCGCGGCGACGGCCCGGCCGATCTCGCCTTCTCCGCGGGCCCGGACATCCGCCGGCTCATCTCGGGCGAGCTCCCGCCGGACCGCGCGATCGCGACGGGTGTGGTCGAGGTGCTGAGCGGTCCAGGCGACCTGCTCGACCGGTTCGCCAGCACCTTCCACCTGGCCGCTTGAGCGCGACGGCGGATCGGGACTCCCTCTGCACGCCCGCATCCGCCAGACTGGGCGCGACACCCACCGATCGTGAGCGGAGGCCGCAATGGGAGACCGTGCCGGAACCTGGCCGGCCCTCGACGTCGAGGCCTGGACCCCCACCCGGGACACGCTGCACCTCTGGCTGCAGATCATCGGGAAGCTGCGGATGGTCGGCTCGCCGTTCGTCAACCACTGGTGGCATGTCACGCTCTCGCTGAGCGCGCGGGGGCTCGCGACGGGTCCGATCCCGCTGGACGGTCTCGTCCTCGACATCGAGTTCGACTTCGTCGATCACCGGCTCGTGCTGCGGACCAGCGAGGGGGGCCGCGAGGAGATCCCGCTGCGCCCGATCACCGTCGCCGCGTTCCACCGCCTGACGTTCGCCGCGCTCGGACGCCTGGGCGTCGACCTCGAGATCCACCCGACGCCGAACGAGGTCGACCCGGCCATCCCGTTCCCGGACGACGAGGAGCACCGCAGCTACGATCCGGCCCAGGCGCACGCGTTCTGGCAGCAGTTGATCCGAGCCGACGGCGTGCTGCGCCGGCTGCGCTCCGAGTTCCGCGGCAAGGCGAGTCCGGTCCACCTGTTCTGGGGCGCGCTCGACATCGCGACGACCCGGTTCTCCGGACGGCCGGCGCCGGTGCATCCGGGCGGCGTGCCCAACTGCCCCGATCGTGTCATGATCGAGGGCTACTGCGACGAGATCAGCAGCTCGGGGTTCTGGCCGGGCGGCGGCCGCGAGGGTGCCTTCTACTCGTATGCCTACCCCGAGCCCGACGGGTACGCCGAGACGCCCGTGCCGCCGGGCGCATCGTACGATCCGGCCCTGGGCGAGTTCGTGCTGCCCTACGAGACCGTCCGCACGTCGAGCGACCCGTCGGGGCTGGCGCTGGAGTTCTTGCGCGCCACATCGGCGGCCGCGGCGCGACTCGCGGGATGGCCGGCGATCGGGTGACGGAGCGGCGGAGGCGTCGGGACCTCCTCCGGGTGGAGAGCGTCCGCCGCCCGGCCGTCCGCCGCCCCCGCCGCCCCGCCGGATGACCCGTCGTCCGCCCTATTGCGCCGAGCGCTCCGCCGCCGGCCGCCGGCGCAGGGATGCGTCGCCGACCTCCGGACCGCGGTAGACCATGTCCATCGCACCGATGCTCTCGCCGGGCGGGACGATCGCGTCGATGCGGTCGAGGAGCTCGTCCGACAGCGAGACGTCCATCCCGGCCAGGGTGTCCTCCAACTGCTCCATCGTGCGAGGGCCGGCGATGGCGGAGGTGACACCCGGGTGCGCGATGACGAAGGCCATCGCCAGGTGGGTGAGCTTCACCCCGGCCTCGTCGGCGAGGGCGACCAGCTGCTCCACGGCGGCGAGGCGCCGCTCGTCGCGGAAATGACGCATGCCGGTCCGGGTGGAGCGGAAGTTGTCGTTCTCCTGACCCGCGCGGTAGCGGCCGGTCAGCGTACCCCCGGCGAGCGGGCTGTAGACGAGCGTCCCCATGCCGTAGCGCTGGGCGACGGGCAGGATCTCGCGCTCGATCTCCCGGTCGAGGAGGGAGTAGTTGGGCTGCTCGGTGCGGAACCGCTCGAAGCCGCGGCGCTCCGACATCCACTGGGCCTCGACGATCTCCGAGCCGCGCATGGACGAACTGCCGATGGCGCGGACCTTGCCCTGGCGCACCAGGTCGGTGAGGGCGGAGAGCGTTTCGTCGATGTCGGCCTCGGTGTCGGGGCGGTGCAGCTGGTAGAGGTCGATGTGGTCGGTCTGGAGGCGGCGGAGCGAGCGTTCGACGGCCTGCATGATCCAGCGGCGGGAGGCGCCGCGGTGGGTGATGTCGTCGTCGACCGGCCCCCAGAACTTGGTGGCCAGCACCACGTCGTCGCGGCGTCCCTTCAGTGCCTCGCCGACGACCTCCTCCGAGTCGCCGTAGCGGTCGGCGGTATCGATGACGTTGATACCGGCGTCGAGCGCGCGGTGGATGATGCGGATGCCGTCGGCCCGTTCGGGGTTGCCGAGCGACCCCAGCATCATCGCGCCGAGGGCGTACGGGGTGACCTGGATGCCGGTGCGGCCGAGGGTTCGATACTGCATGCTGTCTGCTCCTGAACGGATCGGGATCGCGGCACCGGGGAGGCCGGGGTGTCGTATGATCGATGAATCGGAACAATGCTCCGGTTGGGTGATCACTCTAACCGGAACCATGTTCCGCTTACAAGCCGACTGTACTCGCGCCGCGTCCCGCGCGCCAGAGGGAGCCCCGCATGACCGACTCCGCCGTCCGCCCCCGGCGGGCCGACGCGCGGCAGAACGTCGCGTCCCTCGTCGAGGCGGCGAAGGCGGTGTTCGCCGAGTCCGGCGTCGACGCCCCAGTGCGCGCGATCGCCGAGCGGGCCGGCGTCGGCGTCGGGACGCTGTACCGGCACTTCCCGCTGCGCTCGGACCTGATCTCGGCGGTGTTCCGCCGCGAGATCGACGCCTGCGCCGACGCGGCGCCGGAGATCGAGGCGGCCTTCCCCCCGGGCGAGGCGCTCGACCGGTGGATCATGCGGTACACCCAGTTCGTGGCGACGAAACGCGGTCTCGCCTCCGCCCTGCACTCGGGCGATCCCGCCTACGAGCCGCTGGCGGAGTACTTCTCGACCCACCTCGCACCGACTCTCGAGCGGCTGCTCGCGGCGGCGACGGCATCCGGCGACGTCGTGCAGCACGTGGACGCGTCGGAGTTCCTGGGCGCCGTCGCCAACCTGTGTCACGGGGGAGGCCCGTCGGCCACCGCGACGACGCCGCGCGCGGAGCGGATGGTGCGGCTGCTGCTCGCTGGGCTGCGGACGGCGGACTAGGTCCCTCGGGACCGCGCTCCGTCTGGTCGTCGGCCTCAGGCGGCGCGGATGTGCTGTAAGCCGACCCGAAGGCGACGGAGCTGGAAGCGCCAGGGGCTGAGCCGGGGAGCCGTGACGACCAGGCCGGCGTGGTCGGCGATCCACTCCACCACCTCGTCGGTCGTGCGGTGGTCGGTAAGCACGTGCGTGGCGTAGCGGTCGCCGGCGAGAGCGGCGACGCAGCGGTCGATCTGCTGCACGGCCCACGTCTCACGTCGGAGCCCCGTGTGGAGGAACGCGATCCGGGTGCTCAATCGGCGGCGCAGGGTCTCGGGGGACGCGAGCAGCGCGTAGTGCCGCACATCGACTCCGCGTGATCGCAGGCCCCCGATGATCTCGTCGAAGTAGTCGTCCCGCACGATCGTCATCGGCACGAGCACCGGACCGCGATGCGCCGCGTCGGCCTGCTCCAGGGTGTCGACGACCGCCGACCGCCACTGAGGGAGATCCTGGAAGTCGAGGCGCGCCTCTGTGGGCAGGGTGTGCTGGAGGGCGAAGCCCAGCAGTTCCGGGTCGGCGACGTGCGCGTCCGTCAGCCGGCGCCGGAGCTCGAAGGCGGTGTGGGTCTTGCCGGCCCCGAAGGCGCCGTTGATCCAGATCAGCACGGTCGGAGCCGCCTCGCCGTCAGGCCACGCTCTTCGGGCGGCTCGCGGTTTTCGATGCCGGGAAGACCACGCCGGTCGCGTCGAGGCCGCGCAGCACGTCGTCGAGGACGTCCGCGCGGGAAGCGGTGTGGTCGCCCGCCCACCAGCGTTCGGCGACGATCTCGAAGATCGTGATGGCGCTGCGGGCGGTCATCATCACCTGGAGGTCGTCCTCGGGGAGGCCCATCCGGACGCCGAGCTCCTTCTCGAGCTCGCTGCGGGACTGCATGAAGACATCCCACAGGCGAGCGCGAGGAACGGGCGAGACATCGATGACATGGCGCAACTCGGCGAAGCGTGGGGTGTCGTCGAAGGACTCGATCGTGGCGAGCAGCGTTGCGGCGAGCGCCTCGGCCACGGGCTCGCCGGCTGGGCGCTCTCGGAGGGCGTCGCCCAGTTGCAACGACTCCGTCAGGCGACCCAGGAGGAGCAGGTCCTTACTCGGGAAGTAGCGGTACAGCGTGGAGGGGGCGATATCGGCGCTCTCGGCGATCTGCTCCATGGTCGTCTCGTCGTAGCCCTGCGACAGGAAGAGCTCTGCAGCGGCGTCCAGGATCTGGCCCCGCGTGCGCGCCGCCTTCTTCTCCCTCAGTCCCATGCGCCCAGGATACCGCGAGAAATCACAGTTGACACCATATGGAAGTCTCTACATACTGAGAGCCACTCCGATATTGGAGAGACACCCAAACGACATCACGTCACACAGAGGAGTGTGGAATGTCCCGACCGGCCGACATCGACGTCGCCCTGGAAACACCCGGCCCCGCGGCCACCCCGTTGCCGCGCCTGATCGCTGCGATTCTCACCTCGAACATGGGCGCCCTGATCGCCCTGCTCACCCCGCTGCAGCTCCTGCTCACCCTGCACCTCACCCGCATCGCCGGTCCCGGCGCCGCGGCCGCCTTCGGCCTCGTCACCGGGTTCGGTGCCCTGTTCGCTCTGGTCGCCAACCCGTTGGCCGGCCGCATCAGCGACCGCACAGCTGCGCGTTTCGGCCGCCGTCGCACGTGGATCCTCACGGGCGGCGTGGCCGGATCGCTGGTGGTCGCCTCCCTCGCCTTCACGACCGAGGTCTGGCAGGTCGCAGTGGTCTGGTGCATCACGCAGACCCTGTTCAACTTCCAGCAGGCCGCGACCAGCGCGCTGCTGGCCGACCAGGTTCCTCCGCTTCGGCGGGGAACGGTCTCGGGATTCGTCGGCCTCGCCGCGGCCGCCGGGCCGCTCCTCGGCCTGACCGCCGTGAGCGCGATCTCCGACCCGGTCGCGCAGTGGGTGGTCCTCGGCGTGATCGCCCTGATCCTCGCCGTCGTGGCCGTGATCCTGCTGCGCGACCCGCAGCACACGCGAGAGCCCCACCAGGCCGGGCTCAACCTGGTCGAGCTGGCCAAGTCGTTCTGGCTGAACCCGTGGCGGCATCCCGCGTTCGGTTGGGCGTGGGCGGTGCGATTCCTCATCACCTGCGCCTACGCGAGCGGGACGTACAACGCGTTCTTCCTCATCCAGCGTTTCGGGGTGGCGGAGGCGGACGTCGCCGCGATCGTGCTCGGCCTGTCCTTGCTGTCCGTCGCCCTCCTGGCCGTCACGAGCGTAATCGCGGGACTCGTCTCCGACCGCCTCCGGCGTCAGAAGCCGTTCGTGGTCGCCGCGGGGGTACTGGCCGCCGCCGGGCTCGCGGGGATGGCCTTCGCGCCCGACATCGGCTTCGTCTTCGTGGCCACCGCCGCCATCGGCGTCGGCACAGGCCTGTTCTTCTCGATCGACAGCGCCCTCTGCGTCCGCGTGCTGCCGAGCAGTGAGAACGCAGGAAAGGACTTCGCGATCATCAACATGGCCAACACCCTGCCGCAATCATTCGTCCCCTTCGTCGCTCCGTTCCTCCTCGGGCTCGGCGGCTACACCACGCTGTATCTGGTGCTGGCCGTGCTGGGCCTGATCGGCGCCGCCTTCGTCCTCCGTCTGCCCGAGCTCGGCCGGGAAGGCGACCCCCGTTGGGCCGTCATCACTCGCGGAGAACCGGGTCCCGTCACCACCGCCGACACGTCCGTCGTCTGATCAACCGCCACCCCGCAACTCCGAGGAGCACCATCGAAATGAACACCCTGTCCGTCTCCACCTACAGCGTGCGCGAGCAGCTCGGGCCTGTCGACTTCACGTTCGTCGACCCGTCCGGACGCGACGTGCACATCTCGTTCCCCTTCACCAAGGAGCTCGACCTCTCCGACTTCCCCGGCCGTGCCAAGAGTACGTTCGGGGTCGGTGCGATCGAGACCGTCGCGTTCCAGTTCGCCGGGGTGGACGATCCCGAGCTCGACCGGTTCGCCGCCGCGCTGAGTGAGAACGGCGTCACACTGCTGAACGCCGCCATCGACGCCGGCGACTTGCTCGAGGCCGACCCGGCGAAGCGAGCCGCGGGCATCGTTGAGATACAACGCTGGATCGACCGGTTCGCAGCGATGGGCGCGACGTACGTGCGCGTCAACCCGGGTTCGCCGATGGTGCAGCACAGCGGCGACGACCTCCCCGACCACCTGGTCGAGGCGCTCCGCCGGCTCGGTGCGTACGCGACCGAGCGCGGATCGCGTCTGCTCGTCGAGAACCACGGCGGCCCGAGCAGCGACCCCGTGTGGATGAACCGGCTGCTCGACGCCGTCGGGCACGAACACCTCGGTCTGCTACTCGACCTCGGAAACTTCGACGCCCTGATGCTCCCGACGATGGCATTGCTGTTCGGCGGGCCGGACGGCGCGCAGGTCTCGCCGGAGGACATCTTCGCCGGCCTCGACCTCACTTCCCTCTACCAGGGCATCGAGGCGCTCGCCCCCCGCGCCGAACTCGTGCATGTCAAGGCGCATGCCGTCGGCGACGACGGAGTCGTCGGCCCGGTCGACCTCAACCGTGCGCTCGGGATCCTCGCCGCGCACGGCTACAGCGGCGCGCTGACCGTCGAGTATGAGGGGACCGGCGGCGATCCGTGGGCCAAGAGCGCCCGCGTGCTCCAGGTGGCCGCCGCCGCGGCTGCGGAGGTCGCCCGATGAGCGCTCGCGAGATCGAGACCGTCGACGTCCTCATCGTCGGGTCGGGCCCGGCCGGCTCGACGTACGCCCGCACGATCGGCGACGCGGTACCCGACGCCCGCATCCTGATGGTGGAGGTCGGGCCCGCGGTCCCCGGCACGCGCGGCGACCACACTCAGAATCTGGACGAGGCCGAGCGTCTCGCCGTCCAACTGCTCACACAGGGCCCCGACGCCGGCATCGAGCGCGCCGCCGCGCTCTCCGATATCGCACCCGGCATCGATCCCAGCCTGGAGTTCCGACAGACGATCCTCCCCGGCCTGTTCTTCGCGGACCCGCGCCCGACCCTCGCTGAGGGCGATGTGGGCCTGCCGGCCGCGAGCATGTCGAGCGGCGTCGGCGGGATGGGGATCCACTGGGGCACGTCGTGCCCGCGTCCGCACCAGTCGGAGCGCATCCCCTTCCTCCCAGGAGGCGACCTGGACGACGCGCTCGCCCACGCGGAGCAGCTGCTCGGGGTGACGACGCCACCAGGCGGCGGCAGCGGCTTGCTCCGCGCGCTGAAGGAGGCGATCGCTGCCGAATTCGACGGGCCCGGCCTCACCCCGACGGCATACATGCCGACCGCGACCCACTGGGACGGAGAGAAACTGCGCTTCTCCGGCACCGGCGTCATCCTGGGTGACCTGGAGGCCACCGTGCCCGGTTTCGAGCTGCGCTCCGAGACGCTGCTGCGGCGGGTGCTCATCGAGGACGGCACCGCGGTCGGCGCCGAACTGGAGGACCGCGCCTCGGGTGACCGAACCGAGGTGCGGGCCCGCTACGTCGTCGTCTGCGCCGACGGTCTGCGCACCCCGCAGGTGCTGTTCGCCTCCGGTGTCCGGCCACCGGCGCTCGGGCACCACCTCAACGAGCACTATCAGATGGCGACGATGGTGGCGCTGAGCGACGAGTTCGAGCCGTCCCGGTACCCGGTGGATGCGGGTTCGATCGGCTCGGTACTCGTTCCGTTCTCCGATGCCCGGCCCATGCAGGGCGGGATCATCTCCCTCGCCGGATCGGCCTACAAACTCCCTGGCATGGAGGACGCGGCAACCGCGCGCCTCGGCGTGCTCGCCTGGTACGCCGCCAAGGACATCCAATTCCGGGATGCCGTGGAGTTCAGCGAGACCGCGACGGACTTCTACGGGATGCCGAAGATGACCATCCACTACTCCCGCACCGAGAAGGATCTGGCGACGATCGAGCAGATGCGGCAGAACTCGGTGCGCAGTGCGGGCCGCATCGGCACACTTCTGGAGCAGCCGGAGCTCGCGGCCGGCGGGTCATCGCTGCACTATCAGGGCACCGTGCGTATGGGCGCCGTCGATGACGGCACATCCGTCTGCGACCCGTGGTTGCGCGTCTGGGGCATCGAGAACCTGTTCGTCGGCGGCAACGGCGTCATCCCGACCGCGACCGCGGCGAACCCGACGCTCACAACGGTCGCCCTCGCGTGGCGCGCGGCATCGCGGCTCGCGCGTGAACTGCAGGACGTGGAGGTCGCGGAGGAGGCGAGCTCCTGACGGGGCTTGACCTCAAGCGCTTGAGGTCTGTTCTGATGGACCCATGATCACATTGGCCATCCAGGAGGTCTCCCGGCAGAGCGGGCTCAGCGAGCCGACGCTGCGGTACTACGAGGAGGTCGGCCTGCTCGGGCCGATCGCGCGCGACGAGAGCAGCGGGCACCGGCGCTATCGCGAGAGCGATCTCGACGAGGCGCAGGTGCTCGCCTGCCTGCGGGCCATGGGCATCGGCATCGACGACATGCGCACCTACCAGCTCAACCGTCGGCGAGGCCGAGCCGCGGCGGGGGAGCAGCGGGACATCCTGCTGCGCCACGTCGACCGGGTGGAGGAGCAGATCGCCACGCTGCGGGTGCACCTCGACTACCTGCGCGTGAAGTCCGCGCTCTGGGACGCCCGTGATCACGACGATGCCGCGGCGGAGGCTGCGGCGCACGCCGAGCTCGAATCCATCCTTCCCCGACTCGAGGAGACGTTCCGATGACCACGACACCCACCATCCTCATCACCGGCGGCACCGGCTACCTCGCCACCCGGCTCATCGCCGACGTGCTCGCCACGGGCGCCGACGTGCGCACCAGCGTGCGCTCCCTCGACCGGGAGGGGGAGGTGCGCGAGGCCGTCCGCCGGGCGGGCGTCGACGATGCCGGCCTTTCGTTCGTCGCCGCGTCGCTCACCGGCGAAGACGGCTGGAACGAGGCCCTCGCCGGCATCACGGACGTCTATCACGTCGCCTCTCCGATGATCCAGACGGCGGATCCGGACGAGGTCGTCGTCCCCGCCCGCGACGGGGCGCTGCGCGTGCTGCGCGCCGCCCGCGACGCCGGCGCGCGCCGTGTCGTGCTGACATCGTCCTTCGCCGCGGTCGGCTACTCGCCGAAGCCGGTGCGGGACTACGACGAGTCCGACTGGACCGAACCGGCGACGCCCGGGCTCCCGGCCTACCCGCTGTCCAAAGCGGTGGCCGAACGCGCCGCCTGGGACTTCGTCGAACGAGAGGGCGGCGATCTCGAACTCGTCGCCATCAACCCGACCTGGATCGCCGGCCCCACGCTGACCGCATCCGCCCGATCGTCCCTGCAGGTCTTCACCGGGATGCTCGACGGCACGATGGCCGCGGTCCCCCGGCAGCGGTTCGGGATCGCGGACGTGCGCGATGTCTCCGCGGCGCACCGCGCGGCGATGTCCACCCCGGAGGCGGCAGGCGAACGCTACCTCGTGCTCGCGGACGGACCGACCATGACCTTCCTCGACGTCGCGAACGTCCTGCGTGCCGAACTCGGCGACCTCGCCTCCCGCGTGCCGACCGGCGAGCTCCCGGGCGACGAACCGACGCCGCTCGTCATCCACAACGACCGGGCGAAAGCCGAGCTGGGCCTCCGCCCACGCCCGGTGGTGCAGACGATCGTGGAGACCGCGGAGAGCCTGCGCGATCTCGGGCTGCTCGCTCCCGCGTCCTGAGGGCCGCGCGGACGCGCTCTACGAGCTGCGCCGCTGCACGAACTCCAACGCCTCGTCCGCGACCTCCCGCCACCCCGAGTCGATGACGAGCGAGTGGCCGCGGCCCGGGACGACGACCAGCTCGGTGACGCCCGGATTCTTCTGCTGGATCTTGAACTCGTTCTCGACGACCGCCTGCGGCACGGTGTGGTCGTCGGCGCCGGCGATGAGCAGGAGCGGGCCGCGATCGTGGTTGTCGGTGACGACCTTGGTCTCCGCGAACGGGTTGAAGTTGGCCGTGGCGGCCTGGAAGATCGGCACGGCCGAGGCGGGCACGTGGAACTTCTCGTAGAGCGCCTTGCCCTCCTCCTCCGACACGGCGTTGGTCCAGCCGTAGGCGAACTGCTCGTAGGTCAGCGTCACACCGTGCTTGGTGCGGTTGAAGGTCAGCAGGGCCGGGGCCCCGGCCTTCAGCGCGGACGGCGGCAGGGCGGTCACGCCCTGGAACTGCGCCGGGTCGATCGCGACCGTGACCGCGTTCTTCGACTCACCCGCGAGCTTCTGGGCGATGAGCCCCCCGAAACTGTGCCCGATGACGACCGGCGCCTGGTCGAGTGCATCGATCGCCTCGGCGTAGTGGTCGGTGACCTGCCGCACCATCTTGCCGGCGAAGACATTCGGGTCGGCCTTGGCCTGCTCCACCGTCTCCGGGTCGTCGGGCCAGCCCGGCGCGAGCGTCGCGTAGCCCTGGTCCTCGAACAGGTCGCGCCACGGCTGCCAGCTGCTGGAGAGGAGCCAGAGGCCGTGCACGAACACGACGGGCGTGCGCCCGCCGGCGTTGGCGGCGTCGATCTCGGCGCGTTCGGTCGTGGTCAAAGACATGGTGCGACTCCGTTCGTGTAGAGGATTGGTGCGGGCGCCCGGTGAGTCGGTGCGCCTGCGCGAACGGTAGCGGCTGAGAGGGGGGTCTGGGGAGGGGGATTTCGGGAGGCGAACGGCGGCCGGCCTCGAAAGGTCGGCCGCCGCCGTCGGTTCACCCGCGGAGCGCCGTGCGCACGCCCTCCAGCTCGGCCTCGCTGAGGCCTCCGGAGCGCAGGTACCCGGCGGCGTCGCCGTGGTTCGCCTCCACCCACTCGAGGGCGGCCGTGATCGCGGAGGCGGGCGACTTCGTCGCAAGGGTCTCGAGCCGCGGGACCAGGGGGATCCCCATGCTGGTGATCAGACCCGTCAGCGCGTCGGCGAAGGCGCCGGCGAGGTTGGTCTGCGTCTGCTCGTAATCGGCCACGATCCCGTCCCGGTCGGCCCCGGCGACGGAGAGCAGGAGCGCGGCCGCGAGGCCGGTCCGGTCCTTGCCCGCGGTGCAGTGGAACAGCACACCGGGGCGCTCGGTGCCGGTCGATTCGGCCACGGCGCGCGCCACGGCGGCGAACTGGGTGGGGCTGCTGTCGAGGATGGCGACGTACAGCTCCTCCAGCGTCGGGATGCGCTCGGCCAGCTCGGCGGTCTGCTCCGGCGTGAGCCGCGACGACCCGTCGGTGGGGAGCAACTGCGCGGCGAGCTCGTCCATGGCCCCGCCCTGGACCGGAAGCTCGATCAGCCGCACCTCACCTCCGGCGGGCAGCACATCGGGCGCGCGGTGGCGCTCGCCGTCGGTGCGCAGGTCGATGACCGTTCCGATGCGCAGGTCGAGGAGGTTCTGGAGGCCGGCGTCGGTCAACGAGGCGAGCGCGTCCGACCGGAACACCCGGCCCGGTGCGACCTCCGTACCCCGCGGTGCGTCGATGCCCGCGGACGAACCGGGCAGCGCGATGCCGCCCAGATCGCGCGAGTTGTGGGTGCCGTCGATCACTGATGCGAGTTCCATGCGCTCCTCCTGGTCGGGTACCCTCCGAGGATACCGGTGCGGGTTCTCCGGCAGAAATCTCGGATGACCGGGTCTTTAATGGTCGCGTTCCGCGGATGTGACCAAAGATGTATTCACTTGGTGTTGAGCGGGTATTACTTTCATTCTGTGCGCCATCGGGGGACGGCGCTGGCGGTGGCGGGCAACGGGGGTTCCTGCCACCGCCGCCTTCGTTAACGGCCTCGACGCCTCCGGGCCCACATCGCGGGGCGCTCAGCTCAGCAGGCCCAGCCGGGCCGCCTTCCGGACCGCGTCGATGCGCGAGGTCGCCCCGAGCTTCTCGTACATGTTGGTCGTGTGCCGCTTGACCGTCCCCTCGGCGATGGAGAGCGACGTCGCGATGTCGCGGTTGGAATAGGCCTGCGCGATCATCCGCAGCACCTCCTGCTCGCGGATCGTCAGAATCGCCCCGCTCGCCTCGACGTCGATGGCGTGGTCGAGCGGATCCGCGGCCGGCGGAGTCGCGCGGGCGATCACCGCGGTGAGCTGCTCGCTGTCCACGGTCTTGGTCACGAACGCCGCCGCCCCGGCCCGCAGGAGCTGTCGCTCGAGCACCGCGTCGCTGTGCATGGTCAGGATGACGATCGCCGTCTGCGGGTGATGGCGCCGCAGCCGCGAGACGGTCTGCTCCGCCGGCACCCCGGGGATCTCGACGTCGAGCAGCAGCACGTCCGGTGCCTGCTCCGAGACCAGCTCCCAGGCCTCGTCGCTGGAGCCGCCCTCCCCGACGATGCGGAACCGGCCCTCGATGAGGGCGCGGATTCCCTGCCGGAACATTCCATGGTCGTCGATGAGGACGACGGTTCGCGTTTCGTCGGTCATGGGGACGTGGGGCCTCTCGGTATGGTCAGGCTGAGGGTGGTGCCGGTGCCGAGGCCGGGGATGATCCGGAGTTCGGCGCCGATCAGTTCCGCGCGCTCCTGGGCGACGATCAGCCCGAGGGCTCCGGATCGCACGGCTTCGTGCGCGAATCCGCGGCCGTTGTCGCTCACGATGATGGTGAGGCTGCGTCGGTCCCAGTGCGAGTGGACGCGGATCAGTTCGGCGTGCGAGTGCCGCCGCGCGTTGTGCACGGCCTCGCGGACGATGATGAACGCCTCCTCCTGCACGCCCGTCGAGAGACGGTACGGCGCACCTTCGACGGCCGTGAGCACGGGCGGACCCGAGTCGTCGAGGTCGTCGACGTAGTCGTGCAGCGCTTCGTCGAGCCGCTTGTCGCCGACCGCGTGCCGCAGGTCGAGGGCGATGGCTCGGGTCTCGTCGAGGGCCGCGCCGAACAGTTCCAGGCCCTCCCGCAGCCGCGGGTCCGACCCGTCGTCGATGCCGCCGAGCTCGAACCGTTGCAGACCGGCGGCGATGCTGTGGGCGACCCGGTCGTGCAGCTCGCGCGAGATGCCGAGGCGTTCCTCGCTGTGCGCCACGGCGAGCCGCTCGAGCAGTACGTTCACGTAGCCGACGGAGGCCGGGACGACCGCGCTCATGATGGAGGAGTTGAGCGCGCGTGCCAGGTCGCCGGGGTTCGCCGCCGTCTCGCGATCGGTGCTGAGGATCGAGAAGGCGACGTCGAAGAGCTCGGTCGCGGCCGACAGGCTGTCGACGGGATGGATGTTCTGCCGGGCCCGCGTCTCGCCGACGCCCGACCCGTGGCGGGCCGGGGTGCTCAGCCGTTCCGCGCCCGCGGGCCGACCCAGGATGTCGAAGGTGCGGTCGAGGATCCAATCGACCTGTGCGGCCAGCTGATCCCTGACCTCGCGGTCCGCGACCAGCGTGCTCTCCGATGCGCGGAGCCGCTCGAACAGCGCCGCGAGGATGCGGTCGCGCAGGGCGACCTCGTCTTTACCACTCATCAATGAACCTCAGCCCCCGAGCGCACCCAGCAGCGCCGCGACGTTCAGAGCGTACTGGCCGATCATGAAGGAGCGGTACGGACGCTTCGCGGTGCCGCGGTCGCCGGAGCGGGCGATGAACAGCATGACGATCACCACCGGGCCTGCGATGCCGAGGACCAGGAGGCTGCGGACCTGCTCGACGACCACACCCAGCACGATCGCGACGGTGGACACGACACCCGTTCCGGCAGCGACGAACACGCGCGCGCGATCCTCGCCGAGCACGACCGGGAGGGTGCGCCGACCCTCCGCGGCGTCGCCGGCCACGTCGCCGAAGTCCTTGGTGTGACCGACCACGGCGATCCACGAGGCCGCGACCAGGGCGAACGCGAAGGCCGACGGCGGGATCTGATCCGAGACGACACGGGCGGCCGCGAGATAGGTCAGGAACACTCCGGCGGCCGCGACCGTGAGTGCCGCCACACCGGACTTCTTCGCCGCCCAGGGGCCGATCGAGTAGACCAGGCCGAGGCAGATGAACGCCACCACCGCCAGCAGGAAGGGGCCGGAGAAGAACGTCGCGATGAGCAGGGACACCGACAGGAGGGCAACTGCGATGACGATCGCCTGACGTTCCCCCAGCCGGCCCGTCGCGAGAGGGCGGGACGAGCCGTTGAGCCGGTCGCCCTCCACGTCGCTGATCCCGTTGACCAGGTAGACCGCCCACACCGCCAGCACCCACGAGACGCCGGCCGTCCACAGCACCGGCGTCGACCAGTCCGCGCCGGCGACGAGGGCCGTCCCCACGACGAAACGGAGCGCGAAGACGCCGATCACCACCGGTCGGCCTTCGACGAAAGCCAGCCCCACCGACGACGCGACATCCGCGAAAACACGCCGGCGTGGCTGGACCACACTGCTCATGCGCTCATTGTCGAGCGCTCCTCACCATCTGGCGCGGTGGGGCACGTACAACGAAAGTCACATCTTCACAAGGGGGAGATGCGACCGGCGGCTCAGCTCTTCGTGACCGTCCCGACGAAGAACAGCCGGCGGAAGCCGAACACGGTGGCACCGTGCCGGGTCGGGTAGGCCGCTCGGAGCCGCGGGCGCAGCTCATCGACGAACGCGCCACCCCGCGGGCCGAGCGCCGCCAGGTAGGGTCGCAGGCGCGTGCCGCCCAACCATTCCAGGACGGCATCGTCTCCGGCGAGGATGTGCTGGTACGTGGTCTCCCACGCCTCGACCCGGTGGCCGGCCTCGAGGAAGACGTCGACGTAGTCGCGCAGCGCCCCCACGCGCGCGATCACCGACCCGACGCCGTCGAGCGCATCGGCCCAGCGCGGCTCGGCGGCGAGCTGACGCAGCAGCACCTGGGAAGGGGAGTCCTCGTTCCCGGGGATCTGCACCGCGACGGTCGCCCCCGGGTGCAGCCGCGGGAGCCAGGACCGCAGGAGGTCGCGGTGCCCGGGGACCCACTGCAGCGCGGCATTGCTGACGACGAGGTCGACGCCGCCGTCGGGCTCCCAGCCTTCGATGGTCTCCCGCTGGAACGACAGATTCGGGTGCGCCGCCGCCAGCTCGGCTGTCGCGGCGAGCATCTCCGCGGAGGAGTCGACGCCGAGCACCTCGGCCTCGGGCCAACGGGACGCCAGGGTGGCGGTGAGCTCGCCCGTGCCGCAGCCCAGATCCACGACGCGGGACGGGCGGACACCGTCGAGTCGGCTCGTCAGATCGAGGAAGGGCCGAGCGCGCTCGTCGGCGAAGACGCCGTACAGCCCCGGGTCCCAGCGCACCATACGAGCATCGTACGCAGACCTCGTCCCGATGTGTCGCACGGCTCACAATGGACCCATGCAGCAGCGCATCGCCCGCGTCGTGACGGACGGGGGAGCGGAGGTGGCGTACGCGACGGTCGGCCCCGGCACCGGGCGTGCGATCGTCTACGTCGCGGGATGGCTCGGCCACCTCGAGCGGGCGTGGGAGCTGCCGGAGGAGCGGGCCTTCTTCGAGGGTCTCGCCCGGGGGACCCGTGTCGTACGGTACGACCGCGCGGGATGCGGGATGTCCCCGCCGGCGTCCCCGCCCGCGGCACCGTCCCTCGCCTCCGAACTCGACCAGCTCGACGCCGTCGTCGCGACGCTCGGGCCGGAGCCGTTCGACCTCGTCGGGGTATCGATGGGGGCGACGGTGGCGGCGGCCTGGACCGCGGCACACCCCGGGGCCGTCCGACGCCTGGTGCTCTACGGCGGATGGGTGTCGGGGATGGCGGTGGCGTCACCGGGGGTGCGCGAGCACCTGCTCGGCCTCGTCACAGCGCACTGGGGGCTCGGCTCCGACGTCCTGACCGACGTGTTCGCGCCCGATGCCGGCACCGCGCTGCGGGCGGCGATCGGCCGCTACCAGCGTGCGTCCTCCTCCGCCGCGATGGCGCGCTCGCTGCTCGCTCTGAGCTACGACCTCGACATCGGCGGACTGCTGGACGCGGTGCGCGCTCCGACGCTGGTGGTCCATCGCGAGCACGACCGGGCGGCTCCGCTCGCCCAGGGCCGGGCGCTCGCCGCAGGCATCCCCGGTGCCCGCCTCCTGGTGCTGCCCGGCCGATCCCATCTGCCGTTCGTGGGCGATGCGGCGGCGCTCGTGGCGGCCATCCGCCGGTTCCTCGGCCTGCGTGCGGCGCGCGCCGCCGCCGGGGCCCTGACCGCGCGTCAGCACGAGGTCGCCGTGCTGGTCGGTGCGGGCCTCACCAACCGGCAGATCGCCGCCCGGCTGGGCATCGAGGAGCGGTCCGCCGAAGGGCACGTCGAACGGATCCGTCAGCGACTGGGCTTCCGTTCCCGCGCCCAGATCGCGGCCTGGCAGGCGGAGCAGTCCGAGCGGTGAACAGAGGTAGTTCCACGCCTGCGCCGACCGGACGGACCGGCGATCCTGGCAGGATGACCGACACCTTCGAACAGCATGCCGTCCGCGGCCGGTTCAACGCCGCCTTCTTCCGGGCGCTGGATCCTGTGCTCCAGCGCAGTCTGCGCGCCCACAAGGAGCGCGTCTTCGCGGATCTCCCGGACGACGTCGTGGAGATCGGCGCCGGCGTGGGGGCGAACCTCCGCTACCTCCCCGCGGGCGCGGCCCTCATCGCGGTCGAGCCCAACCGTGCGATGCACGGACCGCTCGGCGCCGCGGCACGGGAGCGCGGCGTCGACCTCGACCTGCGGGAACGGATGGCGGAGCACACCGGGCTTCCCGATGGCAGCGCCGACGCCGTCATCTCCTCGCTGGTGCTTTGCAGCGTGCGGGAACCCGCAGCCGTGCTCGCGGAGATCCGCCGCATCCTGCGACCGGGAGGCAGCTTCCGGTTCGTCGAGCACGTGGTCGCCGCGCCGGGCACGCCGACCCGCGCCGCCCAGCGGCTGCTGCGGCGTCCGTGGGCGTGGACGTTCGAAGGATGCTCGTGCGAACGCGACCTCGAGGCCGCCGTCCGGTCCGCCGGGTTCGCCGACGTGGCGGTCGAGCGCTACCGCATCCGGACGCCCTTCCTGCCGTTCAACACCCAGATCGCCGGGGTCGCGACCGTGTGACGGCGACCTATCGCTCGCGGCCGCATCCGCCGCGCGTGCCGAGGAGGCGTGGGCCAGCGGGCCGCAAAGATGGTCCCGCGGCACCATGCCGCATCGCCACCCTGGTACCTCCGCCCGATCCGCTGCGCGTCCGGCGCTCCTAGCGTGAAGGCATGACGAACAGCTCCGACCCCCGCCGGCCCCGACGATTCTGGAAGGTCACGGGGATCTCGCTCGCCGGGCTGGTCGCCGCCGCCGGGATCGCCCTCGCCGCCACCTCCATCACCAACGCGGTCGCCACCTCGGCCGAGGAGAAGGAGATCGAGTCGTACGGGCAGAAGGTCGACGTCGACGGCAAGAAGCTCAATGTCGTGGTGAGCGGCGCGGGGGAGCGCACGATCGTGCTGCTCCCGGGCTTCGGAACGGCGTCGCCCGCCCTCGACTTCGCACCGCTGACCGAGAAGCTCGCGGCGCACAATCGCGTGGTCGTGGTGGAGCCGTTCGGGTACGGTCTCAGCGACCAGACCGACCGTCCCCGCACGTCGGCGAACATCGCCGACGAGGTGCACGACGCCCTCGGCGCGCTCGACATCCACCGCTACGTGCTGGCGGGCCACTCCATCGCCGGCATCTACGGCCTGGAGTACGTCGACCGGTACCGCGACGAGGTGGAGGCGTTCGTCGGCATCGACACCAGCGTGCCCACGCAACCGGGGATGGAGGACGGCCTCCCGGTCGGCGCCATGCAGGCGGCCAAATCGCTCGGACTGATGCGCGTGCTGACGGCCGTGGGAGATCCGTACGCCGGCCTCCCGTTCAGCGACGATGCGAAGAAGCAGATGATCCTGCTGGCGAACCGCAACAGCGTGAGCGCGACCTACGTGGACGAGATGCAGCGCATCGCGCAGAACTTCCGCGACGCGCAGCGGCTGTCGTTCCCGCGCGACCTGCCGGTGCTGCTGTTCGTGCAGAAGGACAACCGGGATGTCGCGGGCTGGCTGCGCCTGCACGAGGAGCAGGCGGCCGGCGTCGAGCGCGGCCAGATGGTGACCCTGGACGCCGATCACTACCTGCACCACACGCGCTCCGCGGAGATCGCGCGAGCCACCGAGCTGTTCCTGAACGAATCCCGATGATCGGCAGGTCGGGCCTGGCTCCGCGTTCTCCGGCGCGGTAGCCTGGCTCGACATCGGGGGGACTCGCCTATCGGGGCGACTCGTCTGGTTCGATTTCCAGAGTCCTCCACCACAGATCCTGTCGTTCGGGTCCACCTGAGAGGATCCGAACGCTCCGCCGCGCTGTTCGCCGGTGCTGCTCAGAGTCGCCCGCCTAGGCTCGAACGGGTTGGGGTCCGGTCTGAACCGGGAGCACGCACTCACGGGGATGACGCGGAAGGAACGGGATGGCACCGAGCGGACGAGCGCGCCATCGGGACACCGGGGCTGCCCGGTCGGGACGCAGGCGGGCGGAGACACGCTTCACCCCGGACGTGACGGAGGCTCGGAGCCGCCGCACACCGGCAGCGGTGCAGGTCAGACGACAGACCGGCCGTGCCGCCGCCTTCACCGCATCGGCCGCAGCCCTCGCGCTCATCGGCGTCGTCGCCGTGGTCCCGCCCGCGGATGCCGCGACCTCCGACACCGCTCTCGTCGACGCCACACTGCTCGCCGCGAGTTCCTCCACCGTAGACGGCTGGGGGCACGACACCCAGCACCTCGCGCTGGCCCGCTTCGCCGCCTCCACGATCAGCCGCGACATCCCCGTCTCCTCGGCGATCGCGAGAATCGTCTCCTCGGAGGGAGGAGCGGCCGGCGACCAGGCCGCCTCCGCCATCCTCGAAGCCACCGCAGCGGGCGGCGCACGTGCGGCGATCATCAACGCCGCCCTCTCGTACCTGGGCACCCCGTACGTCTTGGGCGGGGCCTCGCACTCCGGGATAGACTGCTCCGGTCTCGTGATGGACGCGTATGCCGCGGCCGGCATATCCCTCGCCCACCTCGTGCATCTGCAGGACGACGCCGGCACGATCATTCCCGAATCGGAAGCGAAGCCGGGCGACCTCGTCGTATTCGACGACGAGGAGCACATCGGCATCTACCTGGGCAACGGTACGCTCATCCATGCCCCCGACGTCGGCCGGGACGTGTCGATCACCACGGTCTGGCAGGGCGTGGCGCACCACTTCACCCGGATCCTGCCGGGCTGATCCGGGGCCGATCCCGAGCCGCCGGCCGACCAACGGATCCCACCGAGAACGGAGGAACAATGTCCGTCAGAACCGCTCGCGCACTCTGGTGCATCGTCCCGTTCGCGCTCGTGGTCGCCGTCGTCGCCTTCGCCCTCGTCGGCGCCCCCGGGATCGACCACGGCATCGCCACGGCGAAGGTCCCCTCTCATGTCGTCCTGACCCGGCGGGAGTGGGTCGACGTGGCGATCGGCTGCCTGTTCACCGTGATCGCGATCGTCACCGCCTTCCGGCTGCTCTCCGTCCGGCGCGCACGCGCCACCCTCGACACCTCCTCCGACGTGTCCTGACCTTCCGGCCGCCGAGGTCCACGGAGTCGCTGCTTCCGTCACGCCTGCGCCGCACCGTCGTGAACGTCGCGGATGCCCGTGCCGGAATGCACCGTGTCAAGGGTCTCGGCGGGGGAGTCCGCCAGTGGTACGGTCGTGGTTCGGCGTCGGTGCGGGAGGGCGCCGGTTTCGCGAGCACCCGCGGGAAAGCAGGGGACATGAAGCGCAGAGGCGACTCGGACGGGGCGGTGGAGGCCACGGATGCGAAGGCCGCGCCCGCGTGGAGCGCGCTGCACCGCATCCACCCCTTCACCTTCGGTCTCATCGGGGCGCTCGGTGTGCTGGTCGCCCTGCTGATCGGCGGGGTGATCGGACAGCTCTCCACCGTCCTGGTCTACATCGGCCTCGCGCTCTTCCTCGCTCTCGGACTCGACCCGATCGTCTCGTTCATCGAGCGCAAGCTGCCGCGCGGGGCGGCCATCGGCATCGTCGTGGCCGTGGTGATCATCGTCTTCGCGGGCATCATCCTCGCGATCGTGCCGGTGCTCGTGCAGCAGATCACGCACCTGGTGCAGACCCTCCCGACCACGATCGACGACGTCACGAAGAGCGGCTGGTACAAGGATGTGACGCGCCAATACGGCGACAGCATCCAGCAGGGCCTCGACGGCGTGCTCAACTTCTTCAAGGACCCGGGCAACCTCGCGACGATCGGAGGCGGGCTGATCGCGGTCGGCGCCGGGATCGCGGGCGGCCTGACCGGGGTCACGATCGTGCTCATCCTCACCCTCTACTTCATGGCCTCCCTGCGCTCGATCAAGCGGATCGCCGCGCGCTTCGTCCCGGAGTACCGCCGGGAGCGCTTCTCGGAACTCGTCGACGACGTCTCGGGGGCGGTCGGCCGCTACGTGATCGGTCAGGCGAGCCTGGCGCTGATCAACGGCATCCTGAGCCTGATCTTCCTGACGATCATCGGAGCGCCGCAGCCGGCCCTGCTCGCGCTGATCGCGTTCCTCGGCTCCCTGATCCCCCTGGTCGGGACGCTGATCGGCGCGATCATCAACTCGCTGATCTGCCTGCTCGCCTCCCCGCTCACCGCCCTGGTGGCGTTCATCTACTACCTGGTCTACATGCAGGTCGAGGCGTACATCCTCAGCCCGCGCATCATGAACAAGGCCGTGGCGGTCCCGGGAGCGATCGTCGTGATCGCGGCCGTCGGCGGCGGCACGATCGGCGGAGTCCTCGGCGCTCTCGTGGCCATCCCGGTCGCCGCCAGCGCGATCATCATCATCCAGAAGGTCGTCTTCCCCGCCCAGGACCGCAAGACGGTCCCCCCGATCGAGCGCTAGCCCCAGAGCTCACAGACACAGGGGTCGCACCCTGTCGCATCCGCCGTGTCGGAGCGACGGAGTGCGACCCCGTCGCCATGCCCGCCGAGTGTCGCGGACCTCGGCCGCCGAGTCTGACCGCGCGCGGCAGGGATCGGGACTTGCGCATGTTCAGCGCTATCTTCTATGGTTTATTTAGTTCTGAACAAAGGTAGGCCGATGGCGCTCTCATCCCTCTCGCGGACCGACGTGAACCGCACCGCGATCCTCGCGCACCTCGGTGCGCTCGGACCGGCGTCCCGCGCCGAGCTCGCCCGCCGCATCGGCGTCTCGCCGGCCCTGATCACCCAGCTCACCCGCGACCTGCTCGCCGAGGGCCTGATCGAGGAGCTCGAGCACGCGAGCTCGGGAGGCGGCCGCCCGGCACGGATGCTGGGGCTGGTCTCGCGCACCCTGACCGCGATCGGCGTCAAGGTCGCACCCGATCACGTCGCCCTCGTCGAGGTCGGCATCGACGGCGCGGTGCTCCGCTCGTCCACCCTGGCGTTCGACGCGGTGTCGCCGCTGGCGGTCTCCGGCCTCGTGGAGCTGGTCCGCACCTTCATCGCCGCCGGCGACAGCGAGTCCGGCGGACCGCTCGGGATCGGCGTCGGACTGCCCGGCACCGTCGTCGAGCAGGGCGTCGGCGTGGTCGACTCGACCCAGCTGCAGTGGAACCAGGTGCCGCTCGGCGCCACCCTCCGTCGCGCTCTGGACCTGCCGGTCGTCGTCGAGAACAACGTCAACGCGCTCAGCGTGGCCGAGAAGCTCTTCGGCCAGGGGCGCGACTGCGACGACTTCCTCGTGGTCACCATCGGCAACGGCGTGGGCGCCGGGGTCGTGGCCGGCGGCTCGATCCTGCGCGGCCGCGCGGGTGGTGCCGGCGACATGGGCCACGTGCCGGTCGTGGAGGACGGCCCGCTCTGCCAGTGCGGCAATCACGGCTGCCTGGAGGCCCTCATCGGCCAGGGCGCGCTCGTCGCCGCCGGTCGCACGTCCGGCGCGATCGGACCCGCCGCCGGGATCGACGAGCTGCGCGCCGCGGCCGACGGCGGCGATCACCGGGCGCAGACGCTGTACGCCGAAGCCGGCCACCGGCTCGGGCGCGCACTCGCCGGGGTGGTCAACGTGCTCGATCCGGAGCTGGTCGTGCTGCTCGGGGAGGGCGTCGAGGCGTGGTCGCACTGGGCGCCCGGGTTCGAACCGGCCCTCCGCGCCGCTCTCGTCCCCGGCAAGCGCGGTGTCGCCGTCGCTGTGGAGACCTGGCAGGACGACCGCTGGGCACAGGGGGCCGCAGCCCTCGTGCTCGCGACGCCGTTCGACGCCGAGGGCGTCGCCGGCGAGCAGGGCCGCCTCGTCCGCGAACGCTTCGTCTCGACCGCGGGGGCGCGCTGATGGCCGTGACGAACCTGCGGCCCGACGCGCTCGCCTCGCCGCGCCCGCCCGCCCGTGGCACGGCCGGCTCCCGGTCCGGCGCGCGCCGCGGCCGGCGCCGCTGGGGCTACGCGCTGACGGTCGCGGTCTTCCTGCTCCCCAGCCTCATCCCGCTGCTCGCGTTCGTCATCGGGCCGATGCTCTCGGCGGCGTGGACCAGCCTGCACCAGTGGAACCTGATCGGCGACATGAAGTGGGTCGGGTTCGACAACTACGCCCACCTGGTCAGCGACCCGGGCACGCAGCAGGCGTTCCTGCACACGCTCTACTACATCGTCGGCTACCTGCCGCTGGTCTACGTGGGCGGCCTGAGCCTCGCCCTGGCGCTCAACGCCAAGCTCAAGGGGCGGGCGCTCCTGCGCGGGGTGTACTTCCTCCCGGTCGTGACGAGCTGGGTGGTCGTCGCCCTGGTCTGGCGCTGGCTGCTCAACCCGAGCGTCGGCGTCGTCAACTACGTGCTCGGGCTGGTCGGGATCGACGGCCCAGGTTGGTGGACCGACCCGGCGTGGTCGATGCCGTCGATCATCCTGGCCTCGGCCTGGAAGGACCTCGGCTTCGTCATGATCATCCTGCTGGCCGGTCTGCAGACCATCAACCAGGACCTCTACGAGGCCGCCGAGATCGACGGCGCGGGATGGTGGCGTCGCCTGTTCAGCATCACCCTCCCGATGCTCTCTCCCTCCACCTTCTTCGTGATCGTGCTTTCGCTGATCAACGGCTTCCAGGTCTTCGACCAGGTGTACGTGATGACGGGCGGAGGTCCGAACAACTCGAGCCAGGTCGTCGTGCAGCAGGTCTACGACCTCACCTTCCGCTACGGCCAGGCGGGCATGGCGTCCGCGCTGTCGTGGCTGCTCTTCCTGGTCATCCTCGTGGTCACCCTGGTGCAGTTCTACGGTCAGAAGAAGTGGGTGAACTATGCGTAAGCCCACCGGCAGGGTCCTGCTGTACCTCGCGCTCATCGTCGGCGCGCTGATCATGATCTTCCCGTTCGTCTGGACGGTCGTGACGTCGATCAGCCCGGGCGCCAGCCTGACCACGACGCCGAAGCTCATCCCCGACAACCCCTCGCTGGCCCCCTATGCGCAGCTGTTCGAGCGGGTGCCGTTCGGCCAGGTGATCGTCAACTCGCTCGTGATCGCCGTGGTGAGCACGGTGTTCCAGCTCATCACGAGCTCGATGGCCGCGTACGTGTTCGCCCGGATGCCCTTCCGCGGGCGGGGTGCGATCTTCCTGCTCTACCTCGCGACGATGATGATCCCGTTCCAGGTGCTGATCGTGCCGCTGTTCGTGGAGATGAAGTCGCTGGGGCTGATCAACACGTACGCCGGCGCCATCCTGCCGACCATCGCATCCGCGTTCGGGGTGTTCCTGCTGCGCCAGGCGATGAGCACGGTGCCGTACGAGCTCGACCAGGCGGCGACGCTCGACGGCGCCGGACACTTCCGGGTCTTCTTCCAGATCGTGCTGCCGCTCGTGCGGCCGGCTCTGGCGACGCTCGCGGTGTTCGGATTCCTCAACACCTGGAACAGCTTCCTCTGGCCGCTCATCATCCTGCGCGACCCGCTCATGCAGACCCTGCCGGTCGCCCTGGCCAGTCTGCAGGGGCAGTACTCGACCCAGTGGGACGTGCTCATGGCCGGTTCGGTCATCAGCATCCTGCCCATGTTCGCGCTCTACGTCTTCGCCCAGAAATACATCGTCCAGGGCGTCGCCGGGACGGGGCTCAAGTAGCCCCGGCCTCCCTTCACCACCACCTCACCCGAACCCCCTGCATCGAAGGAGATCGCACTCACATGAAGAAGTCACTCGTCGCGACGGTCGCTGTCGCGGCCCTCGCCGCGGTCGGCCTGGCCGGCTGCTCGTCCTCCAGCGGGTCCGACGGCGGCAAGACCACCGTCACCTACTCGAACTTCATCTCGAACGGCGGCAACGAGAAGAACCTCCAGGCCATCGTCGATGCATTCGAGAAGGCGAACCCGGACATCACCGTCAAGGTCACCACCACCGACTACGCCAACTACTTCACGAAGCTGCAGACCGATCTGTCGGCCGGCACGCAGTCCGACGTGTTCGACGTCGACGCGGGCAGCTATGCGACCTACGCGGCGGACGGTGTGCTCGCCCCGCTCGACGGGGTCGACGCCTCGAAGTACCGCACCTCGGTGCTCGACACCTACAAGACGGACGGCAAGCAATACGGTCTGCCGACCTCGTTCTCGAACGTCGTGCTCTTCTACAACAAGCAGCTCTTCGACAAGGCGGGCGTCGCCTACCCGACGAAGGACTGGACCTGGGCCGACGAGAAGGCCGCGGCCGAGAAGCTCACCGACAAGGCGGCGGGCGTCTGGGGCGACTACCAGCCGATCAGCTACAACGAGTACTACAAGGCCGTGCAGCAGGCCGGCGGCCAGTTCCTGAGCGACGACGGCAAGAAGGCCGCATTCGACGACCAGGCCGGCACCGCAGCCGCCGACTGGATCGCCGGCAAGTCGGGCACGGTCATGCCGACCGCGGCCGACGGTGCGGGCACCGCCGACTTCGACACCAACCTGTTCAAGGACGGCAAGCTCGCCATGTGGCACACCGGCATCTGGATGTTCAGCACACTCGGCGACCTGCCGTTCGGCTGGGACGTGCAAGTGGAGCCGGGCGACACGCAGAAGGCCAGCGCGACCTTCTCGAACGCGGTCGTCGTCTCCAAGGACGCCAAGGACAAGGCGGCCGCCCAGAAGTGGGCCGACTACCTCTCCAGCTCCAAGGAGATGGTGGACGTGCGCCTCAAGGCCGGCTGGGAGCTGCCCGCGATCAGCGACGACTCCCTCCTGAAGCCGTACCTCACCGCCGGTGCGCCGGCGAACCGCCAGGCCGTCTTCGACTCGCTCGAGAAGGTCGCCGTCGCCCCGCAGCTGGGCGCGAACTCGCAGAAGATCCAGGACGACGTGACCAACGCCCTCGGTGAGATCGCCGCGGGCCGGCAGAAGACGGCGGACGCCATCCCGACCACGGCCGACCAGGTCGCGGCGCTGCTGAAGTAGCGCCGCGGCGGACCGGCCGCGCCTCCCGCCACCCGCCACCCGCCTCGCGCGGAGGGCGCGGCCGATCCGCCTCCGACCCACTCCGAACACCGCCCCGACGACGGAAGAGCCTTTCGTGCCCCGCTACACCGCATCCCCCCTCGCCGAGCACAGTCTCGCTCTGATCACCGGCCTGCAGACGCCCGAGGGCGCCTACCCGGCCAGCCCGTCCTTCTCCGCCTACGCCGGCTACTGCTGGTTCCGCGACGGCGCGTTCATCGCCGACGGCGTCTCCGCTGCGGGGGAGGCCGCGTCGGCCGAGCGGTTCTTCGACTGGTGCGCCGGTGTGCTGCGCGCGCGGGCCGACCACATCCGGGGGATCGTGGCGGAGACCGCCGCCGGCCGGCCGCCGGCGGGGTCGCGGATGCTGCCGGCGCGCTTCACCTTCGACGGCCGCGACGGCACGGATGAATGGTGGGACTTCCAGCTCGACGGCTACGGGACCTGGCTGTGGGCCCTGGTCGAGCACGGCCGTCGGCACGGGACCGATCTCTCGCCGTGGAGGGACGCGGTCGAGCTCACCGTCGACTACCTCGTCGCCTCGTGGCGACGCCCGTGCTACGACTGGTGGGAGGAGCACAGCGAGCACGTGCACGTCTCGACCCTCGCGTGCGTGGCGGCCGGCCTCGACGCCGCCGCCGACGCGGGCCTCCTCGACCAGGCACGCGAGGCCGACACCCGTGCAGCCACCGACGGCATCCGGTCGCTCGTCGCCGCCGAGGGCGTCCAGGACGGCCACCTCCTCAAGTGGCTGGGCAGCACCGCCGTCGACGGCAGCCTCGCCGCGGCCCTCGCGCCGCTCGGGTTCGTCGAGCCGGGCTCCGGACTCGGCGCGGCCACCATCGATCTGCTGGAGCGGCACCTCACCGTCGGCGGGGGGACGCACCGCTACCTCGGCGACACGTTCTTCGGCGGCGGCCAATGGCCGCTGCTCAGCTGCTTCCTCGGCCTCGCGCAGCTCGCGGCCGGCGACCGGGACCGCGCGGCCGAGCTGTACGAGTGGGCGGCGAGCACCGCGACCGCCGAGCTCGCGCTGCCCGAGCAGGTCGACCGTCACCTGATCGCTCCGCGCATGACGCAGGAGTGGGTCGACCGCTGGGGGCCGGTCGCGACGCCGCTGCTCTGGAGCCACGCGATGCTCCTGCGCCTGGGGGCGGCGCTCGACGCCCGTCCCGCGCCCCTCGTCACCGAACTCGTCCAGGAAGGACCCGCCCGATGATCCGCCACCGCCCCGCCGGCTCCGGCCATCCGTACTCCGTCGATACCGAGCAGCGCTGGCCGGTCGTCCCCGAGGCCGGGGGCGTCGCGACGCTGGGCGTGCGCGCCGACGCGTCCGTGACCGCCGTCTCCGTCGAGCTCGCCCGGACGCCGGATGCCGGCGTCGCCGAGACGGTCGAGCTCCCGCTGGAGCGGGTGGCCACGACGTCCCGCGGCCGGGTCAGCGACGGCGGGCACCTCGCCTCAGCGCAGGCGCGACTGGCGCGTGCGGCGGGCGGCTGGCAGACGACCACGCCGACGCTCGAGGCGGGGTCCACCTATCGCTACCGGTTCACCGCCGTCCACGAGGACGGGCGCAGCGAGCGCACGCGCTGGTTCGCGTTCCGGGCCGCCACCTGGCGCCCCGCCGACGACGCCCTGGTGGTCTCGGGGGTCTCCCGGGTCGTCGCCGGGTCCATCGCCGTGTTCGACGACGGAGAGCGCATCCACCGGGCGCGGTTCGCGATGCCGCTGGGCGCGGAGGAGCACGTCACCGGTCTCGGCGAGCGGTTCGATGCCCTCGACCAGGCCGGGGCCTCCCTCGACTCCGTGGTCTTCGAGCAGTACAAGAGCCAGGGCGCCGAGCGGAAGACCTACCTGCCGATGCCGTTCGCGCACGTGGTGGGCGGCACGGGATGGGGATTCCACGTCGACACGTCCCGTCGCGTCTGGTTCGACTTCGGAGAGGCCGAGGCGGGCATGGCGACGATCGAAGCCGAGACCGGAGCGGACGGCGTGCTCCCGGTGCGGTTCTTCGACGGGTCGCCGGTCGAGGTGCTGAGCGCGTTCCTCGCTGGGGCCGGCCGCGCCGAGGAACTGCCGGACTGGGTGTTCCGGCTGTGGGCGAGCGGCAACGAGTGGAACACGCAGGCCGAGGTCATGCGTCAGATGGACCTCCACCGCGAGCACGGCATCCCGGTCGGGTCGGTGGTGATCGAGGCGTGGAGTGATGAGAGCACCTTCACCGCGTTCCGCGACGCGCGCTACGCCGTGACGGAGGACGGCGCACCGCACCGTCTCGCCGACTTCGACTTCCCGGCCGAGGGCGCGTGGCCGGATCCGAAGGGGATGACCGACGAGCTGCACGCGCGCGACATCCGGCTGCACCTGTGGCAGATCCCGTTGATGAAGATGCGTCCGCACCCGGCCGGGCAGGCCGCGGCGGACGCGGCGGCCGCGATCCGGGAGGACGTGCTCATCCGCGAGCCGTCCCCGTCCGGAGCGCCGCGACCCTACCGCAACCGCGGCTGGTGGTTCCCGCTGTCGCTGATGCCGGACCTCACCGACGAGCGCGCCGCGCGCTGGTGGACCGAGAAGCGCCGATACCTGGTCGAGGAGGTCGGCGTCGACGGCTTCAAGACCGACGGCGGCGAGCACGCCTGGGGCGCAGAGCTGCTGTACCTCGACGGGCGGCGGGGCGACGAGAAGAACAACACCTTCCCGGTGGCATACGCCGCCGCGTACGGCGAGCTGCTGCGCTCGGCCGGCAAGGCGCCGGTCACCTTCAGCCGGGCCGGCTTCACCGGATCGCAGGCGCACGGCGCGTTCTGGGCGGGCGACGAGAACTCCACCTGGGAGGCCTTCCGCTGGTCGATGAACGCCGGGCTGTCGGCGGCGTCGAGCGGCATCGTCTACTGGGGCTGGGACATCGCCGGGTTCTCGGGCGACATCCCGTCCGCCGAGCTCTATCTGCGTGCGATGGCGGCCGGGGTGTTCGTGCCGATCATGCAGTACCACTCGGAGTTCAATCACCACCGCTCGCCCTCGCGCGACCGCACGCCGTGGAACATCGCCGAGCGCACCGGCGACGACCGGGTGCTGCCGGTCGTCCGGAGCCTGGTGGAGCTGCGCGAGCGTCTGGTGCCATACCTGCGGGAGCAGGCGGCCGAGACCGTGCGGACCGACCGGCCACTGATGCGCCCGCTCTACTTCGACCACCCGCACGACCCCGAGGTGTGGCGCACGGAACCGCAGTGGATGCTGGGCTCCGACCTCCTCGTCGCGCCGGTGCTCGAGGCCGGGGCCGCCCGGTGGCCGGTGTACCTCCCGGAGGGGCGCTGGACCGACGTGTGGACCGGCGAGTCCCACGAGGGCGGCCGTCGCGTCGACGTCGCGGCGCCGATCGACCGCATCCCCGTCTTCGCCCGCAGTGGCGCCCCCGGCGGACTCCTCGACGTGTTCCGGACCGGCCGGTGAGCGAGGCGCCTCCCGTGGGCTAGCCACCTCTGCCCGCTGCCTCGCCCCGCGCCTTCCCCGCGCCTTCCCCGCCCAGGGGTCGCAGATCGTCGGAATGGGGCCGCCGGAGCGACGGAATGCGACCCCCATGCGGGCAGTTTTGCCATTTCGGCAACTTTGTCCGACATTTGGACATTTGGTGTTAGCGTGGTCGGCATGCCTCGTCTCGCACCCAGCGTCCCGCTCTCCGAACGCATCGCCCTGCAGCTGCGCCAACGGATCGCCGTCGGAGAGTTCCCGGTCGGCACGCTGCTCCCGACGGAGGTCGAGCTCGCCGAGGAGTTCGACGTCAGTCGCGGCTGCGTCCGGGAAGCCGTGCGCTCGCTCGTGCACGCCGGGATGCTCGGCGCCCGAGCGGGGTACGGGACCTTCGTCGTCGCGACCAGCGACCTCGCTCCCGCCCTGGCCCGGCGGCTCGAGCATGACCGCATCGCGGACGTGCTCGAGGTGCGGCTGCTGCTCGAACGCGAGGGCGCCCGTCTGGCCGCGCTCCGCGCGACGCCGGGCCAGCGCGAGGTGCTCGCGGAGGCGCTGGCCGGCCGGGCCGCCGCACTCGCCACCGGAGACGCACCCGCCTACGCCGAGGCCGACCGGCGGTTCCACCGGGCGGTCTTCGAGGCCTCCGGCAATGTCCTCCTCGCCGAGCTCTACCGTGGCGCGGGCGGCAACGACCAGGCGCTCCTGCACCTCGATTCACCCGACGTGGATCTGGTGGCGCTCGCCGACGACATCGCGCGGATCGATGAGACGCACGTCGAACTGGTCGCGGCGATCGAGGCCCGCGACCCGGAGGCTGCCGCGCGCGCCGCCGAGCGGATGGTGCACGCCGCCCATGAGCAGGCCGGCTTCGAGTCGGCGACCGCAGAGCACGACACCGAGCCGGCGACCGCCGCACCGTCCGAGGAGAACGCCCGATGAGCACCGAGACCCGACCCACGCCCGCGCAGAGCTCGGCCGCGCGGTCGTCCGCCCGCCGCACCCCCGGTGTCCGCCCGCTCCGGCCGGCCCTCGTGGTCGCCGGCCTGCTCCTGGTCGCGGGCAACCTGCGCGCGGGCATCACGACCGTGGGTCCCGTGCTCGCCGAGCTGCAGCACGACCTCGGGCTGTCGTCGCTGACCGCGTCCATCCTGATCAGCCTCCCGCTGCTGGCGTTCGCGTTCGTGTCGCCCGTCGCGCCCGCGTTCGCCCGCCGTATCGGCCTGGAACGCGCGTTGGGCGTCGCGCTGGGCGGCCTGGCCGTCGGGCTCGTGGTCCGATCGCTGCCCGGCCTGCCCCTGCTGTGGATCGGGACCGCCGTGCTCGGCATCGCCATCGCGATCCTGAACGTCGTGCTCCCGGCGCTGGTCAAGCGTGACTTCCCGACGCGCATCGGTCAGGTGACGGGTGCGTACTCGGCCGTTCAGGCCTCCTTCGCCGCCCTCGCCGCCGGCGCTGCCGTGCCGGTCGCGGCGCTGACCGTGTGGGGCTGGCGCCTCCCGCTCGGGATGTGGGCGGGCCTCGCCCTCATCGCCCTCGCCGTGATGCTGCCGCAGTTCCGTCGTCGCACGGTCGTGCCGCCGGCCGAGGACGACGTGAGCCTCGACGACCTGCGCCACCCCCGCACGGGCGCGACGGCGGCGGTCCCCGCCACCGCGGCTCCCGCCGCCACCGCGGGCCGGTCGCCCTGGGGCAGTGCACTCGGCTGGCAGGTCACGGCGTTCATGGGCCTGCAGTCCGTGGGGTTCTACGTGTTCATCACCTGGCTGCCCTCGATCGAGGGCTCGGCCGGAGTGGATGCGGCTGCCGCCGGCGTGCACCAGCTGCTCCTCAACGCGTTCGGCATCGCCGGGAGCCTGCTCGCCTCGGCGCTCATCCCACGGTTCCGCGACCAGCGCCTGCTCGCGGTCGCCGGTCCCACCCTCTTCGCCCTCGCCGCGCTCGGTGTGCTGCTGGCCCCGCAGCTCGGTGGGGTGTGGGGGAGCATGGCCGGCCTCGCCGGCGGCTCGAGCATCGTGCTGGCGCTGTCGTTCTTCGGCCTCCGCACCGGCAACCACCACCAGGCCGCCGCGCTGTCCGGGATGGCGCAGTCGGTCGGCTACGTGCTCGCCGCCGCCGGTCCCATCGCCGCCGGGGCGCTGCACGACGCGACCGGATCGTGGACGCCGGCCCTCGCCGTCCTGGTGGGACTGCTCGCCGTGCTCGCGGTGTTCGGCTACCTGGCCGGCCGGGCGCGCGTGCTCGGCGACTGAGCCGGTTCGCCGCATCCGGCAGCCGAGGGCGCCGGGCGCGGCAGCCGGGTCAGGACGACGGCGCCACGGTCGCGTCCAGCTCGCGCAGGACGCCGGTGGTGAGCTTGTCGAGCGATTGGTGCATGCCCGCGTAGGCGAACACCGACATCAGGCTCCGACTCCAGCCGCGCTCGGTGATCGTGAGCTCGGTGAGGCCGCTGACGTCGCGGAACTCGACGACCGTGCGGATCCCCTGGGTGAAGCCTTCGGGGAGCTGCTCGGCGGGGAGTGGAGTGCCGTCCTCATCGGTGATGCTCTGGGTGAACTCGAGCCGCTCGTGCGGCACGATCGCCGAGTAGACGCCGCCGGTGAAACTCACGGCCCCGCCCTGATACTCGGGCGCCCGCATCCCGAAGACGTACGAACCGCCCACGCGGAGGTCGATCGTCGCGGTGTCGGAGGTGTAGTCCTCCGGGCCCCACCATTCGGTCACCAGTGCGGGATCCGTCCACAGTCGCCACACCGTCGCAACGGGGGCGTCGAGGATGCGGCGCACCACCACATCCGTGGTCTCGTCATTCGTCATCTGCTGTCTTCCTGTCTCGTGTCGTGTCGAGATACGCGGCCATCCGGTCGATGCGCGCGTTCCATTGGCGGGCCCGCTCGGAGAGCCAGGCCTCGACCTCGCTGATCGCCCCGGTGTCGAGTCGGTAGATGCGCTGCTGCGCGCGCCTCTCCACGTGCACCAGACCGGACTCGCGGAGCACCTTGAGGTGCTGCGAGATCGCGGAGGCGCTGCTGGGGAAGGCTCCCGAGATGTCGCCGGCCGCGAGCTCGCCCTGGCGGGCGAGCAGGTCGACGATGGTCGATCGGGTCGGATCGGCCAGTGCGGCGAAAGCGGCGGTCGGGGCGGGGTTCATGGTCACAAGCTACAGTAAGAACTTAATTAAGACAAGAGTGAATTACGAGTCACGACGACGCGCGGGATTTCGGCGGACCGGCGTCATGATCCCGCACGCACCGGGTCTCTCAGGCATGACAGCGTCCGTGCACCACCTCCGCTCCTTCCGGCCGCCGACCGGTGCCGCCGCCATCGTGGCCGTGCTCGACGAGATGACCGGGATGCTCGAGCGCCATGGCCTGCCGGTGTGGGCCGGAGAGCTCGGCGACGCCACGCGCGCACTCCGGGAGGGGCACGCGGAGGGGAGGTCCCGCGTCCGTGCGCTCCTCGACGACCCGGACGGCCTCCGCATCGTCCGCGTCGGCTTCGGCACGCCGGCCGCCATCACCCGGTGGGTGTCGCTCTGCGACCAGCTGGCCGAACTGCTGCATCCGGAGGCCGACGCGGCTCGGATCAGCGGTGGAGGCGAGCGCCGGGCGCCGGCGGGTGCGCCGGATGCGACGGACGAGCCCGGCGCCTCCGAGCACTGGGCGCCCGTGCTGCCGCTGCGGCGCCAGGCGTAGCCCCGGCCTCTGCTCCCGGCCGGGCGGCATCCCGTAGGCTCTGTTCACCATGAGCGAGGGCCCGTCCGTCCAGGAGCCGGCGCCGGCGGGATTCGGCTTCCGTCGGCGGTCGGCCGGCGATGCCGTCGAGACCTGGGACGTGACTCTCGACGGTGTCGGGTTCGCCCGGCACCGCCACGAGACGTACGGGATCGGCGTGACCCTCTCGGGCGTCCAGCGCTTCTTCTATCGCGGTGCGCACCACGCCGGTCTGGCGGGGGAGTGGCACATCCTCCACCCGGGGGAGCTCCACGACGGCATGCCGGGCGACGCCGCCGGGATCGCCTACCGCATCTTCTACGTCGACCCCGCCGCGATCCGCGAGGCGGGCGGGGTGCGGGCACTGCCGTTCGTCCCCGACCCGATCGCCCGGCCGGGGAGGCTGCCGCTCCCGGGAGCGGAGACCGTCGCGCGCTGGTCCGCTCCCGACGACGAACTCCAGGAGGCGGAGATCGTCGCGACCTTGGCGCGGATGCTCGTCACCGCGTCCGGCGGCCCTGCGTCCGAGCCGCCGCGCAACGTGGACCTCCCCGCGGTGCTCCGCGTCGCCCACGCCCTGCGCGACGCCCCCGCGGACGCCTGGGGCGCGGCCCGCCTCGAAGCCCTCTCCGGGCTCAGCCGTTGGGAGCTCGCCCGCCAGTTCTCCGCCGCGCTCGGCACCTCCCCGAGCCGCTACCGATCCGCCAGCCGGGTGCGCGCCGCCCGCCGCCTGCTCGCCGAGGGCCGTTCGCTGGCCGACACCGCCGCGGCCGCCGGCTTCAGCGATCAGGCCCACCTCACGCGCGTCTTCCGCGAGACGCACGGTGTCACGCCGGGCCGCTGGCGCGCTGCGCAGCACCGGCCCGCCGTCTGAACGCGCCCGTCGACGCCAGGCCCCTCCGCCGGCGCGCCGCTCGGCATGCCGTTCTTCCGGAGAATGCGCGTTGCCGGGCGTGGATCTCCGGACCTGTTCTGGGTGGGCGGCGTGTCGTGGCGGGGCTCCGTGTCTCCGGAGGTTCTGCGGGTTCGGGCGTGGATCTCCGGATCTGTTCTGGGTGGGCGGCGTGTCGTGGCGGGGCTCCGTATCTCCGGAGGTTCTGCGGGTTCGGGCGTGGATCTCCGGAGCTGTTCTGGCCGGGCGGCGCGGCGGAGGGCGGGGCTCCGTGTTTCCGGAGATCTGACGCATTCGGGCCCAGATCCCCGGATCCACTGCGAGTGGGCGGCGTGTCGGCGTTGGACTCCGTACGGACGGAGACTGACCCGGGCGCAGGCAGGGGCGCGGTCGCGCGTCAGCGACCCGGGGCGCGCGCCGCCAGTGCGGCGATCACGGCGACCATGTCATCGTCGACGCGGCCAGAGGCGGCGGTCTCGGCGAACAGCGTGCGGCACACCGCCATCAGAGGATGGGCGGCCCCGGCCTCCCGGGCGGCGTCCTCGATCAGGGTCGCGTTCTTGAGCACGTCGCCGATGGCGGCCTGCGGCGCGAAGTCGTGGTCGACGAGTTTGGTGGACTTGATCCGGGAGACCGTGGAGGCCATAGGCCCGGCGTCCAGCACATCGCGCAGAATGCGCGGATCGGCTCCGACGACGTCGGCGAAATGGAACGCCTCGGCGAGGCCGGTGACCAGGGCGATGAGGAAGGTGTTGACCGCGAGCTTCATCGTGAGGGCCGCGGGCACCGCTCCGCAGGAGAAGCGCTGCGCGCACATGACGTCGACGAGGGGCGCGACCTCGGCCAGCGCGTCGTCGGGTCCGGCGAGCATGGCGACGAGCGTGCCGTCGATCGCCGGGCCCCGCGACCCGGACACGGGCGCCTCCACGTAGCTGCCGCCGGCGGCGCCGATCTCGTCCGCCAGTGCGCGCGAGTATCCCGGCGTGACCGTGCCCATCTGCACGACGACGTGGCCGGCCACCCGATCCCGGAATGCGCGACCGCCCCGGCCGAGCACGTCGTCGATGGCGCGCTCGGTGGCCAGCATCAGGATGACGATGCGGCAGCGGGAGAAGAGGTCGTCGAGGTCCCGGGCGACGGCGGCGCCGTGGCCGGCCAGGTCAGCGGCGGGACCGTCGGAGCGGTTCCAGACCACGAGGTCCGTTCCGGCAGCCACCAGGTTGGCGGCCATCGGGCCGCCCATGATGCCGAGTCCGGCGAAGCCGACGGGAGTGGACGATGCCTGCATCGCTCCAGCATCGCGCTGCGGCGCGACGGACGTCTTGAACGGATGTGCGCCGGCCAGGACTATCGTGGAACGGGCCACAACCCCGTCTTGTGTCAGGAGCCCGATGCGCGCACCCGATCCGGAGAGTCTCCGCCTGCTCGTCGGCGTCGCCGCGACCGGAAGCGTCTCGCGCGCGGCGCGGGAGGCGGGCGTCTCGCAGCAGGCCGCGTCGGCCCGCATGGCGGCGCTCGAGCGCGACCTCGGCGTCCCGCTGCTGACCCGCACCCCGCACGGGACGCGCCCGACCGAGGCGGGTGCGCTCGTCGTCGAGTGGGCGGGCGAACTGCTCGCCGCCGTCGACCGGTTCGCCTCGGCCGCCTCCGCGCTGCGCCCTCCGGGGCCCGGGAGCGTGCGCGTCGCCGCCAGCATGACGATCGCCGAGCAGCTCGCGCCCGGCTGGATCACCGGACTGCGCGCGGCCGAGCCGGAGGTGCGGATCGAGCTCACCGCCGCCAACAGCGTCGCCGTGGTGGAGGCCGTGCGTGGCGGCGCGGCGGACCTCGGCTTCATCGAGACCCCCGACCTCCCCGCCGGTCTCGCTCACCGCCCGATCGCGACCGACGAGCTCGTGGTCGTGGTCGGGCCGGGCCACCCGTGGACGCGCCGACGCTCGGGGGTGACGGCGGCCGAGCTCGCGGCGGCACCGCTGGTCGCCCGCGAGAGCGGTTCCGGCACGCGGCTCGCTCTGGAGCGCGCGCTCGCGGACGCCGGCCTCGCACCGGTCGCGCCCGCGCTCGAACTCTCGACGACGACCGCCATCCGCTCGACCGTCGCCGCCGGCGCGGGGCCGGCCGCGTTGAGCATCCTGGCGGTGCGCGAGCAACTCGCCGACGGGACGCTCGTCCAGGTGCGGGTGCGCGACCTGCGGGTCATCCGGCCGCTCACCGCGATCTGGCGCGGCGGGGCGGAGCCGTCGAGCACCGCCGCCGCCCACCTCCTGCGGCTCGCCTCGCGCTGAGACCGCGTCCCCGCCCTCGCCCCCCGCGAGGTTCACGACGGTGCGCCCATTCCGGGCGAATGACGACGACGACGTGAACCTCGCAGGGTGCGGACCGCCCACACGCGAGGGCGCCGCATCCCGCCCGAGGGATGCGGCGCCCCGCTGTCACGGTGCCGTCGGCGTCATGCCGGGTCCGGCGCCGGCCGGCGCCGCGGCGTCACTCCGCGGTCCGGCGGCGACGCGAGACGACCACCAGGCCGCTTCCGGCGAGCAGGACCGTCAGGCCGGCCAACAGCCAGAGCCCGATCGCCGATCCCGTCTCGGCCAGCGAGCTGGAGCCGGTCGACGCGGTGTCCGTGCCCGACCCCGCACCGGAGCCGCCGTCCGAGCCGCCCGTGGCTGCCGCCGGGGCGACCGTCACGGTGATCGGGTCGGACGTGGACGCGCTCGCCGTGGCGGTGCGCGCGAACGAGGCGGTGATCGCGTGTTCGCCGGCGGTGAGACCGGCCGGCAGGGTCAGCGTCGCGACGCCGTCCACCAGCTCCACCTCGCCGAGCACCGTCGGTGCGGCAGGGGCCGCCGCGGCGACGACGGCCGCGAAGGCCGAGGTCCGGGCGGCGGGTGCCGCCACCGGCTCGACGCCGTCGAGGAAGCTCACCGTCCCCGTCGTGTCCCGTCCGGTGACGGTCGCGGTGAACGTGACCTTCTCCCCTGCGGTCGGTTTCGCGGGTGTCGCCGTGAGGGCCGTCTCCGTCGGCGCGAGGACCGAGACCGCGACCGTCGCCGTCCGTCCAGAACCGGAGCCCGTCGCCCGGGCATCGGCGGGGCCGAGGTCGGCGTCCTCCGCAACCGGGACCTCCATCGATGCGGTGCCGTCGGCGTCGGCGACCCGGGTGCCGAGATCGGTCTCGCCGTAGCGGAACGCCACGGTCTCGCCGACCCGGTAGCCGGTCGCCCGCAGGGTGAACGAGCCGCCCGGGGCGACGTCGTCCGCCGACGCCTCGAGCGGCACCGGGGTGGTCGCCGCGGCCAGCTCGGCGCACACGTCGCCCTGCACGCCGACCGGGGCCAGTGCCGGCACGCTGCCGGTGACGCCGTCGTCCTCGCGGACGGTCAGGTTGGCGAACGCCCCCGCGCCCATCACGGCGTTCGTCGTGTTCGTCACACTCACTTTGAAGGCCGAACTCGGCGATGCGGACGGCGCCGCGTTGCCCAGCGTCGGAACGGTGACGGCCCGGCAGGTCTCGCCGGGGGCGAACGCGACCTTCTCCATGCCGATGCCGACCAGCCCGGTCGCCGATCCGATGACGCTGACGTAGGCGGTGACGGCGGACTTCTCGGCGCGGTTCAGGTAGACGGCGACGTCCGCCGTTCCGGGACCGCCGCCCTCCTCCACCGTCGTCGGGGCGACGTTGACCGTGGTCCGGGTCTGGACGACGGCGGTCCCGACCGACGGGGTGTCGAAGGCGAGATCGGACAGGTAGACGCCGCCCGTTCCGGTGCCGTCGGCCCCGACCTTGGCCGTGAACCGCACCTCGCGCACATCGGTCAGGTCGATGCCGGTGATGCTGGAGGTCGGGATGGTCAGCTGCTGCAGGACGACCTTGTTGAGGGTCGTGTTGGTGCCACCGGGCATGCGGTTGATCGCCAGTGGGTTGACGGCGGACGCGGCGATCGCGAAGGTCTTGCCCGCACCGTCCACGACGGTGATCGTGAAGTCGGTGCCGGTCTGCACCGCCTCGTCCGGCGCCGTCTTCAGGGTGAGCTGTGCTCGGCGGGAGACGTCGCGGAACTTCGCCGGGACGGTGACGCGCAGTTCGCCCGTGCTGGGCACGGCCGGGTCGGTCGTCGAGGCGCCGGTCCAGAGGAAGCGCGTCACGGGGAACTCGGGGACGTTCGGAGCGAACGATCCCGGCGTCCAGTGCGGCACCTGGGCCGAGGCCTTGGTCGTGGCGCAGTACGGGAGCGACTGCGGCACGGTGCGGCCGGTCAGGTTGGTGCAGACCGCGGCGGTGGCACCTCCCGAGACCCGCACGAGCGAGCTGGTCTCGGTGAAGTCGGTGACCAGGGCGGTCTTCGAGGCGGGCTGGGACGCCATCGTGCGCACATCGGCGTACGGGGTCGCCGTCGTGGACGGCTTCACCGACCCGTCGAACAGCGACTGGAACTGCGTCTCGCCGCCCATGGTGAGGCGGAAGAAGCCGGTCATGTAGCTGACGCCGACCTGGTACTGCTGGGCGGCCGTCATGCGCGTCGGGTTGTTCGTCGCGCACGTCGACGTCGTGTCGGTCGTGCGCCAGTCGTCGCCCGTCGCCGCCGGGTAGAGGCCGGGCGTCCACACGGTGTTGAAGAAGTTGTGGTTGGCGCCCATGACCCAGACCGCCGAGCGGAGCACGTCGTCGTCGAACGCGTGACGCGAGTCGTCGATGAAGTGCTGGCCCTGCTGGTTGGAGACGTCGCCGTCGCAGTAGGGGAGGAACACCGCCGTCGGCACGTCGGGCAGCGTCATCCGGCCGAAGTCGACCGGGGCGAGCGGGAGGACCGACTCGATGCCGTAGGGCGTGGCCAGCGCCTCGTTGAGGGTCGCGGCCGAGACCACGCCTTCGCCGCCGCGGGAGTGGCCCATGATGCCGACGTGGCCGAGGTCGAAGCGGCCCTTCAGCGAGGAGGCCGTGACGCCCGATGCGGCCGCCGGCTGGTCGGTGCGGGTGGTCGCGCGGACGAGCGCCTCGTCCAGGGTGCGGGTCGTCGTAGTGCTCGGGACGGTGTCCGTCGCCGTGGTGATGTCGTCGTACGCGACCGCGTCGCCGGTGTTCGCCTTCTCGAGCATTCCGAGCGTGTCGAGGATGAGCCGGCCGCGCGCCTGAGCGCCGTAGTCCAGGGCGAGCTGGTTGTCGTTCGAGTTGACCGAGTTGGCGGCGATCGACAGCACGTTGTAGCCGTGGGAGGCGAGCGCGCGAGCGGTCCCCTCGTAGCCGAGGTAGGAGCGGATGTTCATCTGCGTCGGGCCGCACGGCCAGCGCAGCGGGTTCGCGCCGGTGCCGGAGCAGGAGGTGTGGCGGCCGTGCAGCAGGACGACGGTCGGCCGGGCGCCGGTCGCGCTCGACAGGTACATCTTGCCGGTGAGCTCGCCGCGGATGCCGCCGATGGCGGCGAGCGGGACGGCCTGGTCGCCGAAGTCGTACTCGGCCTCGGTGACCGCGTACGCACCGGCGGTCGACGGGTCGTCGACCGCCGCGAGGGTCGCGAACGACCTCAGCTGACGGGTGAGTGTTCCGTTCTCGGGGACGGCCGGGGTCGCGGGGGCCTCCGGGCTTTCGGCGGCCTTGTCCTCTTCCCCGCTGGACCAGCCCTTGGTGACCGAGGAGGCGTGCGAGACCGCCGGGTCGGTGGTCACGACTCCGAGGGTCAGGCCGTCGGCGGACTCGGTGGCGAGACCGATCGGCTCGCCGTCGACGATCAGGGTCGGGGCGTCGTCGATCATCGGAAGCGGCTCGTCGAGGTCGAGGGTGACGAGGTATCCCCCGGGAGCGGTGGTGACGGACCAGTCGTCCCCGGAGGCGACGACGGGATCGGGGGCCGGGGCCGCGAGCGCGGCGGGGGCCGTCGTCAGGGCGACGACGGGGATGAGGGCGGCGGCGACGGCGAGGGCCATCCGACGTCGCGCAGACAGGCGTGTGGGCACGTTTCTCCTAGCTCGAGGGCGTGGGGGAGTCGCCCGGGCATGGCGAAGCAGCCGGTCCGGGCGGCGAGGAGGAGCACGAGAGCCGGGCTGAACGGTCTCTCAGAATGGAGGTTATGGCTCCCTCGGAGGCCGGAGGTGTCGCGGAAACGGACTGGTAACACAACGTTTACGGCGGGCGAATAAAGCCGACGCGCGTGATCAGAACGGACTCTCGCCTGTCAAGACCGTTGCCGCCCCAGTGCGGGGGTGGAACGCGGTCAATGCTCCTGATCGCCGAGCAGCTCGCGCAGTGGCGTGATGAGTGCGGGCGCGGACGCCAGCACCAGCTCGTCGTCCGGCGTGCCGCCGCCCGGTCCCTCCACGACCCCGCCCGCCTCGCGCACGATCAGCGCCCCGGCGGCGTAGTCCCACGGGCTCAGTCGGCGCTCGTAGTAGGCGTCCAGCCGGCCGGAGGCGACGAGGCAGAGCTCCGCTGCTGCGGAGCCGCCCATCCGCAGGTCGCGCACGGAGGGGGCGACCCGGGCCACGTCGGCGGCCTGACCGACCCGCGCCACCCGGTCGTAGCCGAATCCGGTCGCGAGGAGGGCGAGCTCGAGGCGGTCTTCGCGGGAGCAGCCGATCGGACGGCCGTCCGCCGTCGCCCCGTTGCCCTCGCTGGCCGCATAGGTCACCTGCTCGGTGCAGACCACCACCGCACCCACCAGTGCGCGCCAGGCGTCGGGGGCGGCCGGTCCGGACACGGCCGCTATGCTCACCGCGTATGGGCCGGCCTCGTAGAGGTAGTTCACGGTGCCGTCGAGGGGATCGACGATCCAGGTCACCCCGCTGCTGCCCGCGACGGCCGTGCCCTCCTCGCCGATGAAGCCGTCTTCGGGTCGGGCGGCGAGGATGCGGCGGCGGATGAGCTCCTCCGCCGTGCGGTCGGCCTCGGTGACGATGTCGAGCAGCGACGACTTCGTCGCGGCGACGGTGACGCCCACGCTGCGCCGCTCCCGCAGGAGTGCTGCGGCCTCCTCCGCCGTCCCGGTGGCGAGTGCGAGCAGCGTGCTCATGTCGTGGTCGGTCATCAGGAACGTCCAATCTCTGGTTGCACGGGGGTGCGGGCCTCGGGCCCGGCGGGGACGAGGAAGTCGAAATCGCACCCGGCGTCGGCCTGGAGCACGTGCTCGCGGTAGAGCAGCGGCCAGCCGCGCAGGTGCACCGACGACGCGGCGGGGACAGGCTGGGGCTCGGCCCGCCGACGCTCCAGCTCCGCGTCGTCGACGTCGAGGTCGAGCCGGCGCGACGGCAGGTCGACGACGATGACGTCACCGGTGCGCACAAGACCCAGCGGTCCGCCGTCGGCCGCTTCCGGAGTGACGTGGACGATGCAGGTGCCGAACGCGGTGCCGGACATCCGGGCGTCCGAGATCCGGACCATGTCGCGCACCCCCTGCTCGGCCAGGCGGCGCGGGAGGGGGATGACGCCCCATTCCGGCATCCCGGGAGCGCCCTTCGGCCCGGCGCCCGCCAGTACGAGCACGGTGGAGGCGTCCACCTCCAGGTCCGGGTCGTCGAGTCGTTCGATCATCTCGGGATAGGAGCGGAAGACCAGTGCCCGGCCGCGGTGGCGCAGCAGATCGGGGGTCGCGGCCGAGACCTTCACGAGCGCGCCGCGTGGAGCCAGCGTGCCGGTCAGCACGGCGAACGCGCCTCCGCTCGCGATCGCGTCGCCCGGCTGCCGGATGGGCAGCTCGTCGCCGACCCGGCGGGCCGGTGCGACCGCGGCGGACCAGGGCGTCCCGGCGGCGGTGGCCGCCTCCGTGTCGATCAGGTCGCCGAGTGCGTGCAGCAGGGCGGGCACGCCGCCTGCCGCGTCGAAGTCCTGCATCAGCAGGCCTCCGGACGGTTCGACATCGGCGAGCACCGGGGTGCGGCGGGCGAGCTCGTCGAACAGCCCGAGGGGCAGCGGGAGGCCGGTGCGGCCGGCGATCGCGATGAGATGCAGGACGACGTTGGTGGATCCTCCCGCCGCGTTGAGCGCGACGATCGCGTTCCGGACGGCGGCCGGCGTGAGCATCCGCGACGGCGTCCGGCCGGCGCGGACGGCGGCGACCGCCTCCCGGCCGGAGGCGATCGCCGCCAGGGAGCGCCGCGGATCGGCCGCCGGGATCGTCGAGGTCCCCGGGAGCACGAACCCGAGCACCTCGGCGACGATGGCCATCGACGACGCCGTTCCCAGGGTGTTGCACGCACCCGGACCGCAGGACAGCGCGGTCTCGAACGCGGCCCACGCGGCATCGTCGAGCGCACCGGCACGTCGGTCCTCCCATGCCCGCCACAGGTCCGTCCCGGTGCCGACGCGGCGACCGCGGAAGACGCCGGCGGGACGTGCCCCGGCGTTGACGACGAGCGTGGGCAGGTCAGCGCTGACCGCCCCCATCAGGGCTCCCGGGATCGACTTGTCGCAGTTGCCGAGCAGCACCAGGCCATCGAGCGGGTACGCGCGGGCGTACTCCTCCACCTCCATCGACAGCAGGTTGCGGTAGAGCATCGCGGTCGGCTTCATCAGGTCCTCGCCGAGGCTCATCACCGGCAGGGTCAACGGGATGCCCCCGGCCTCCGTGACGCCGCGGGCGACCTCCTCGGCCAGGGCCCGCAGTGGCAGGTTGCACGGGTTGACCGGAGACGAGGAGTCGGCGATGCCGATCACCGGGCGCGGGTCGGCCGGGTCGATCTCGATGCCGACGTTGCGCAGCGCGACCCGGTGCATCACCGCCACGTCGTCGTGCCCGGCGAACCAGCGTGCGCTGCGCAGGGGAGCGGATGCGGCGGTCATGAGGCCTCCTCGAGAGTTGAACAATGGATGGACGATCGACGACGCTGCTCCCGCCGACCGCCGGTCGCGCCTACCCTGGGCAGAGCCAGAACGCCGTTCGGCAGAGTCGAACCCGGAAGGAGGGTCGGATGGCCGCCGTCGAGACCGCACGCGACTACACCGTGGGGAGCGTGGTGCGCGCTCTCCGGCTCATCGACATCGTCGCCGACGGCCCGGAGGGCGGAGTGACGCTGACCGAGCTGACCCGCAGCCTGGGCACGTCGAAGAGCTCGGCCTACGCGCTCGCGCGCACCCTGGTCGACGCGGGCTACCTGCGCGACGTGCAGCCGGGGCCGCGCTACCGGCTCGGGATCGCGCTCGTCCGGCTCGGCGATCGCGCCGCGGCCTCCCACCCCGTCGAGGGCATCGTGAAGCCGATCCTGCACGAGATCAGCCGCCGCACCGGCATGACGGCGCGGGCCGCGATCGACGACGACGGCTACCCGATGTTCATCGCCCGGGTGGATGCGCCCGGAGCCATCCGCTTCCACACCCCGCTCGGCGTGCGCGAGCTCCCGCATACCTCCGCGGCCGGCAAGGTGATCCTCGCCGCGCACCCCGAGGAGGACGTCGACCGTGTGATCGGGGAGACCGGACTCCCGGTTCGCACCCGCAAGACCATCACGACGCTGGACGGGCTCAAGCGCGATCTCGACGTCACCCGCGCTCGCGGCTACGGGATCGACGACGAGGAGGACCAGGACGGCGTCTTCTGCCTGAGCGTCCCGATCCTGCGCCGCGACGGCGGTGTCTTCGGCGCGCTGTCGGTGACCGGGATCAAGTCGGGCACGTCGATCCGGCGGCAGACCGAGCTCGCGAACATCCTGCGCAAGGCCGCGTCGCAGGTCGCGGCGCAGGCCCTCTGATCGATGCGCGCTCTGCGGGTCTCCGGTCCCGGGCGCGTCGCCGTGGTCGAGCGCCCGGAGCCGAGAGCCCGCGACGGCTCGACGGCGGTGGTGCGCCCCCTGCTCGTCGGCCTGTGCGGGACGGATCTGGAGATCGTCGACGGCGCCATCGATCCGGCCTACATCCGGTATCCCGTCACCCTCGGCCACGAGTGGGTCGGTGAACTGGTCGCGGACGTCGAGCGGTCGGCCACGGGAGGCCCGCTGCCCGCGGGGGCGCGGGTCGTCGTCGAGGGGATCGTGCCGTGCGGGTCCTGCGATCACTGCCTCCAGGGGGCGACCAATCTCTGCGCGCACTATGACGAACTGGGCTTCACCCGCGACGGAGCGGCAGCGGAACGCATCGTCGTGCCGGCCGCCGCGGTGCACCCGATCGGGCCGGGAGTCTCCCTCGAGGCAGCGGTCCTGGTCGAGCCCGCCGCGGTGGTCTGGCGCGCCCTCGACCGGGCGCGACCGCGTGCCGGCTCCCGCGCGCTGGTGATCGGCGACGGCACGATCGGGCTGCTGGCCGCCCGCCTCGTCCGTCTGCACGCGCCCCGGTCGGTCGACGTGCTCGGCCTCCGTGCGGCGCAGGCGGCGCTGGCGACGGCTCTGGGCGCGGACCGTTTCCTGACGGTGGAGGAGGGTGTGCCGGCCGCGACCTACGACCTGGTCGTGGTCGCAGCCGGAGCGGTCGACGCCGTCGCGGTCGCCCGCGCCGCCGTTCGCCGCGGAGGCACCATCCTGGTGCTGGGCTACGCGGGGCGCGGGCGCGTCCTGACGCTCGGGATCGACGAGCTCGTCAACGACGATGTGGCCCTCCTGGGCAGCTTCGCCTACACCCGCGAGGCCTGGGCCTCCGTCGTCGCCCTGCTCGACTCCCTGTTGAGCGACATCGGCGTCCTCGTGACGCATCGGCTCCCGCTCGAGCGCCACGAGGAGGCGTTCGCGGCCGTGCGCGGCTCCGACGGGCTGCGCGGCAAGGTGGTGCTCGATCCGGCGCATCCGGCTATTTGATCCCGGAGCGCAGGAAGCTGTTGATGAACCCGCGCTGCCCGATCAGGAACACGGCCAGCAGCGGCGCGATGACGATGACCGTCCCGGCCGCCATCTTCGCGAAGTCCATGCCGGTCTCCGGGGCGAGGAAGCGGACCAGCCCGACCGTGATCGGCCGGGTCTCGTCGGTCGTGGCGACGATGAGCGGCCACAGGAAGTTGTTCCACTGCGTCGAGACCGAGACCAGGGCGTAGGCGATCAGGCTCGGCCGTGCCGCCGGGAGGAAGACCTTCCAGAGGATCGCCAACCGGGAGGTGCCCTCGATCTGCGCCGCCTCCACCAGTTCGTCCGGGACGGAGAGGAAGGCTTGGCGGAGGAAGAAGATGCAGAAGGCGCTCGCGACGTACGGCAGCCCGATCCCCGCCACGGTGTCCAGGAGGCCGAGGGAGGCGACGGTGCGGTAGTTCTCCGACATGAGCACTTCGGGGAAGATCATGAGCTGGACCAGCACGAGCACGAAGAGGGCGTTGCGGAACGGGAACTCGAACCGGGCGAAGGCATAGGCGGCGAGCACCCCGATCGCGAGTTGTGCGGCGGTGATGCCGACGACCAGCAGCACGGTGTTCAGGTAGTACTGGCCGAACGGTGCGCCCTCCCACGCCCGCACCAGGTTGTCGAAACCGAGATGCGGGCTGGGGGCGTCCACCACGAAGGCCCGCACGATCACGAAGACCAGCGGGGCCATCCAGAGCAGGCCGGCGACCCAGGCCAGGGCGATCTCGACGCGGTCGGAGACGGTGAGGATGCGATCCATCGGCGGGGTCCTAGCGGTAGTGGATCGAGCGGTCGACGAACCGGATCTGCACCACGGCCAGCACCACGAGCGCGGCGATCACCACGAGCGAGATGGCGGCGGCGTACTGGGGCCAGTGCTGGGCGAACGCGACCTTGTAGATGTAGAAGAGCAGCAGCGAGCTGGCGTTGTTGGGGCCGCCCTGGGTCATGACGAAGACGAAGTCGACGGTCTTGATGGAGTCGGAGAGCGCGACGATCCCGGCGAACAGGGTGGTCGGCATCAGGAGGGGGAAGCTCACCCGCCAGAAGCGCGCCCACGGGCCGGCGCCCTCCATCCGGGCCGCCTCCTCCAGCTCGGGGTCGATCGCTTGCAGGCCGGCCAGGTAGAAGATCATGAAGAAGCCGGCCTCCTTCCACACCATCATCGCCATGAGCGACGGCAGCACCAGGGCGGGGTCGCCCAGCCAGTCCGGTGTCGGCAGGCCGACGGAGCCGAGCAGACCGTTGATCACGCCGATGTTGGGCTGGTAGAAGTACAGCCAGATCACCGCGATCGCCACGACGGGCAGGATCGCCGGGGCGAACGTGCCGGCTCGGAGGAAGCCGCGGCCGCGCAGGTTGCGGTGCAGCAGCACCGCGAGGAACATCGCCAGCCCGAGGGAGACCGGGACCGTGATGAGAGAGAAGAGCAGGTTGTTCGTCACCGAGCGCAGGAACACCTCGTCGTCCGCGAGCGCGGCGTAGTTGCCGAACGTGAAGCCGTCTCCCGCCCGGTTGCTGAAGCTGCTGATCACGGAGCCGATCAGCGGCTTGACCGTGAACAGGCCGAGGAAGACGAAGGCGGGGACGAGGAGCAGCAGGCCGAAGGCCCGGTCGGGCAGGGTGCGGGCGGCCCGGCTGATGCGCCGGGCCGCCCCCATCCGCGCCGACGCCGCTGGAGCGTCGATCATTGGTGGCTTTCCTGTCGGAGACGACGGTGGTGTGCGGGATTACTGGTGGGTCTTGAGGATGGCGTCGATGTCCTTCTGCGCCTTCGTCAGGGTCTGCTTCGCGTCCGCGCCCTGGAGCAGCACGGACTGCAGCGCCGGGGCCAGCGTCTGGTAGACCACCCGGTCCCGGTCGAGGGTCGCCATCTCGGGGATGGCGTCGGCGATCGCGTCGTGGGCGGCGGCCGCCTGTGGGGTCTTCTTCAGGTACGCCTTCATCGCGTCCGTGTTCCACGCGGCGTCGGAGGTGGCGATGTAGCCCGACTTGATGGAGACGTCGGCGGCCCGCTCCGGAGTGGTGAGGAACTTCGCCAGCGTCACGGCGGCCTCGTGCTGGGCCTTGTCGACTCCGGCGTTGAAGAGCATCAGGCTGCCGCCGCCGGTGGGTGCGCCGACGCCCTCCTGCTTCGGCAGAGCGGACACGCCCCAGTCGAAGCCGGCCTTCTCCTGGATCGTGCCCATGCGGCCGGAGGTGGTCCACAGCATGGCGGTCTGGCCGGCGAGGAAGTCGTCGGTCGAGGTGCTCCACGAGACCTCGGTCGTCGGGGCGACCTTCTCCTGGGTGCCGAGGGACGCCCAGAACTCGAGCGCCTTCACGTTCTCCGGAGTGTCGAGCGTGACCTTCGTGCCCGCGGTGTTGCTGATCGCGCCGTCGCCGCCGGCCTGCTGCACCAGCGCCTGGTACAGCCAGTACGCGGTACCGGTGGAGGTCGGGATGAAGACGCCGTACTTCGAGCCGCCCTTCTCCTGCGCGGCCTTCGCGTCCGCGACCAGGCTCGCCCAGTCGGCCGGCGCCTTCTCGGGGTCGAGGCCCGCCTTGGCGAAGACGTCCTTGTTCCAGAACTGCACGATGGTGGAGCGGGCGAACGGCACTCCGTAGATGTCGCCCTTCGCGTCCTTGCCGTTCGACATGAACTGCGGGTAGAACCCGTCGATCCACTTCTTGTCGTCGTCCGTGGTGAGGTAGTCGTTCCACGCGGTGACCACGTCGCGCTCGACCAGGTCGTGCATGAACGACTGGTCCATGATCGCGAGGGCGGGCGCCTTGCCGCCGTCGATCGCGGTGTTGACCGCGGTGAGGGTCTGGTCGTAGTCGCCCGAGTAGACGCCCTTGACGTGGATGTTCGGGTGCTCCTTCTCGAAGTCCTTGAGGTAGCCGTCGATCAGGGTCCCGAGGGTGCCGACCTGGTCGGGGTAGTAGAAGTCGATGCTGACGTCGCCGTCGCTGGACGCCGCGTCGCTGGAGGCGGCGCAGCCGGCGAGCAGCGTCGCGGAGAGCGCTGCGGCGATGCCGGTGGCGAGCAGCCGGCGGCGGGAGAGGGATGACATGGCGGGGCGGTCCTTTCTGACCAGGGTGAGGTGTTCGGGAGGAGAGGTGCGGGTCTAGAGGGCGGCCGACGCGGACGCGGGTGCGGGCGCGAGGCGGTGCCGGCCGTCGCCGGCGAAGAGGTGGACGTCGTCGAAGGCGGCGCTGACGCGGGTGACGGCCGGAATGGGGTCCGTCGCCTTCACGCGCACCTGCACGAGCGTCTCGCCGACGCGGACGCCCAGCAGGCGGTCGGCGCCGAGGAGCTCGTCCCGCACGAGGTCGGCGGGCAGGTCGAGCTCGCCAGGGCCGATGCGGAGGTCCTCCGGCCGGACGCCGAGGAGGACGGGTCCGTCCACGAGGTCGTAGCGCTCGAGCAGGCCGGAGGAGGCGAGGACCGGGCCGCTGTCGATCGTGAGGACGCCGTCGTCGACCGAGGCGGGCAGCAGGTTCATCGGCGGTGAGCCGATGAAGCGCGCGACCCCGGCCGTCGCCGGGCGGCGGTACAGGTCTTCGGGCGCGGCGATCTGCTCGATCGCGCCCTCGCGCATGACCACGACGCGGTCGGCCATCGTCATGGCCTCCACCTGGTCGTGCGTGACGTAGAGGATGGTGAGCCCCAGCCTGCGCTGCAGGTCCCGCAGCTCGGCGCGCATCTCGGCTCGGAGCCGGGCGTCGAGATTCGAGAGCGGCTCGTCCATCAGGATGACGCTGGCGCCGCTGACGAGTGCGCGGCCCAGGGCGACGCGCTGACGCTGACCGCCGGAGAGCTGGCCGGGCTTGCGGCGCAGGTATGGCTCGAGCTGGAGCTGGCGCGCGGCGTCCGCGAGGCGGCGGTCGCGTTCGGCCCGTGGCACGCGTCGGACGGTGAGGCCGAACAGGATGTTGTCGGCGACCGACAGGTGCGGGAAGAGCGCGTAGTTCTGGAAGACCATCGCGAGGCCGCGCTCCGAGCTCGGCACCTCGGTCACGTCGCGGCCGCCGATGGCGACGGTGCCGCTGTCGCTGCGCTCCAGCCCGGCGACGATCCGCAGGGTGGTCGACTTGCCGCACCCGCTCGGCCCGAGGATGGCCGCGAACTCGCCGTCCGGGACGGTGAAGTCGATGCCGGCGACGGCCGGGTGCGCGGCGCCCTTGGCGCCGCGGTACGACTTCGAGATCGAGGTGAGGGTGACGTCGGGCACGAGGCTCCTCCGGATTTGTTCGGCTATGCCGAACGGCGGTCTGCAATCAGGAACAGGCTGACACATCGGCGATGCGCGCAGGAGGCGAGGGGCCGACGGTTCCGTGAACAGCGGATGAACCTCGCCCGGCCGGGCGGCCGTCCAGCGCAGGGCGCGGACGCACCGCTCGGCCGGGCGAGGCCGGAGCGACGGGCGGGCTCAGCCGGCCATCGAGTAGTGCTGGAGGTACATGAAGATGGACTTCCAGCCGGAGCCGACGTTCAGCACGTGCAGCTGCCCGCCGCCCGCACCCAGATCGACCGCGGCGATGCCCTGCACCTCGTCGTTCGGCTCGACATCCTGGTGCAGCTCCCAGGCGACCTGGCCGGTGACCGGGTCGATGGAGTACACGGACTTGTCGCCGGTGATGTCGACCGAGGCGTAGAGCTTGCCCTGGAACATGGTGGCGCCCTGGATGCGGTTGAGCGGCTGCGAGAGCTTCACGGTCTTGACGACGGGCAGGGTGGCGCCGGCCGGCAGGGTGAGGAGGTCGTTCAGGCTGTAGGCCACGAGCTGGTCGGTCCCCGCGGCGCTGCTCTGGTTCCACGCAGCGGTGTAGACGAGGCCGGCCGCGGCGTCGACGGACACCCACGGCACCCCGCCCGGCATCGTGGAGAGCGGCAGCTGGACGTAGCGGCCGGTGTACCCGAGCGAGTTGGCGTCGTACAGGGCCAGCAGCGGGTGCTGGTACGAGCTGCCGTCCTCCAGCGGGGCGACGACGTAGCCGTTGTAGTAGTCGATGTCGCCGATGTGGTTGACGCCGTAGGCGCTGGAGAGCGCGGACGGGATCGCCGCCGCGTTGGACGCCACCTCGTGGTCGTTCGAGATGGTGGCCTTCACCATGCTGTACGGGCCGCTGTAGTAGAAGTACGTGTTGTCGGTCGCGACGCCCTGGCCGCGCTCGAGGGCGTTGAAGCCCGTCCAGCGGAAGTACGACGCGGTACGGGTCCAGGTGGCGGCGAAGGCCGCCTCGGGCACGGACGCGAAGCCGATCGCCGCGACGATGGCGACGGCGACGGCCGCGCGGATGCGGGTTCTCATGAGTGGGATGACCTCCAGTTCGACGGATGCGCGCAGGTCGGTGCGCGCACGGTCAGCTCACCAGCGGCCGCCCGGGCCCACAACGCACCCGGCCTGAACGGCAGGCGAGCCGCGCCTGAACCGCGGGTTCACGTCCGGAGACTCCACAGGGCGGTTCCGCGTCGGTGCGCGGCACGCGACGGACGCGGTTCGCCGCTGCCGAACGATCGTTCGCCGCGGTGTGACCGGCTCCGCTGCCGGAAGAGCACGCGGGCGCCGCATCCCTGGGGGATGCGGCGCCCGTTCGTGCGGCCGGCGTCAGGCCGCCACGGCCTCCTCGGCGGCGGCCAGCGCGGCCTCCGCCTGCTCGGGCGTGGCGACCAGCGCCTTCCGCGAGGCGGCGAACAGGGCGGCGCCGAGCGCGAGCACCAGCAGCTCGGTGACGGTCATGGCCCAGATGACGCCGGTGATCCCGAAGACGGCGTTGCCGATGAGCACCACCGGGATGAACAGGATGCCCTGGGCGACCGACATGATCGTCGCGTTGCGCATCTGCTCGGTGGCCTGGAAGACCGCGATGATCAGCCCGGTGAACCCGTTGAACAGCGTGGAGACGAGCATCGCGGTGAGGATGAGCGTGCCGTCCTCGATGACCGACGGGTCGGCGCTGAAGAGGGTGAACACCTGGTCGCGGAAGAGGAACACGATCGTGGAGAAGACCAGCACGATCCCGGCGATCGCGACGGCGCTCCCGGTGATGGCCCGGCGCAGACGGGCGCCGTTGCGGGCGCCGAACGCGTAGGCGAACAGCGGGATGGCCCCCATGAAGACACCCATGCAGATCATCTCGGGCAGCTGCGAGATACGCAGGGCCACGCCCATCGCGGCGAGCAACGAGGCGCCGTAGCCGATGGCGATCCAGTTCATCACGAGGGTGGTGACGATGAGGAACGACGACATCAGCAGCTCGGAGGCGCCGACGCCGAACACGGTGGCGAGCATCTCGCGGTCGGCACGGAAGAACCGTGGGGCGAGGGAGACGGCCTCGCTGCGGCGGGAGAGCCACCAGACGTAGTAGGCGACGGTCACGATGTTGGAGAGGCCGAGGGCGATCCCGGCTCCGAGCACGCCCCAGCCCAGGCCGAGGATGAAGATCACGTCGAACACGAGGTTGGCGATCGTCGAGGCGATCAGGCCGGTCATGGAGGCGACGGCCGCCCCTTCGGCGCGGACGAGCTGCTCGAGAGCGAACGCCGAGACGTAGACGGGGGCGAAGGCGAACATCGCACCGATGTAGAGCGCCGTCGGGCCCAGGGAGGGCCCGCTCGCGCCGACCGCCATCGCGATGGGCGTCGCGAAGATCACGCCGAGCACGCCGATGACGACGCCGCCGGCGATCGCGCCCCAGAACGTGAACGACGAGACCTGCTTGATGCGGGTGGCCGCGGCCTCCACATCGGCCCCCGGCTCCTCCTGCGATCCGAGGAGACGCGAGACGAACGTGCCGCCACCGACGCCGAACACGCCGCCGACGGCCATCACCAGTGCGAAGACCGGCAGGGAGAACGTCAGCGCCGCGAGCAGCGGGGTGGAGTGGAGGGCGCCGACGAAGCCGGCGTTGATGATGTTGTAGACGGCGCCGACGGAGAAGGCGGCGACCATGGGCACGCAGAGGTGCACGAGCGCCCGCCAGATGGGCGCGGACGAAAGAGTGGCGCGGCTGGATGAGGACATGACGATGTCTCCGTTCCGGTGAACGGCTGGGAAGCCTGAGGTGATCTGAGAAGGGTGCCGTCGAGGGCGGCGGCCGGTCTAGCGGCGGCGGCGGTTGAGCTCGGTGGCGCTCGGCGGCGGGGCGTCGCCCGCCTCCACGACGGAGTCGGCGAGCGGCTGGAGCAGGGCGATGAGGGCGTCCTGGTCGGCGTCGTCGAGGACCGCGAAGATGCGCTCCTGCGCGGCGGTCATGACGTCGTCGAATCCGGTGACGACCTGGGTGCCCTCCGGGGTGATGCGGATGAGCTTCGCCCGGGAGTCCGTCGGCGACGACTCGCGGGTGATGTAGCCGCGCTCCTCCAGCCCCTGCAGGAGGCTGGTGACGCTGGCCGGCGTGGTGCCCGACATCTCGGCCAGTTCGCGGGCGATCACTCCGCGGTCCCGGTTCTCGTCGAGGTAGGCGAGGGTGAACGACTGCGAGCGGGTGAGCCCGCTCCGGCGGATCCATTCCTCTCCGGCGGCCCGCTGCGCGAACAGGATCGTGCGCAGGAGGTCGGCGAGCCGTTCGGTTCTCGATGTCATAGTTAGAACTCTAATCATTAGAATTCAAACTGTCAACACCCGCGCCGGGGCAAGCGGTTGTTACCGCACGTTTCGGCCGGCGCGCGGGGCGGCATCGCGCCGCACTACCGTTGCGGAACGGACCCCCGACCTCCCGAAGGATCAGCCATGACCGCCGACGCCGTCGTCACCACCGCCCCGCCCCGCGCACGGGTCATCGCCTCCGACGAGGAGGCCCGCGCCGTCGCCCGCGACTTCGCCGAATCGGTGCGGGAGCACGCGGCGCAGATCGACGCCGAGCGCCGCATCCCGGCCGAGGTCGTGGACGCGTTCAGCGGCACCGGGCTCTGGGCGATCACGATCCCGCGGGCGTTCGGCGGGGCGGACGTCTCGCAGGCCACCCTCGCCGACGTGATCGCGACCGTGTCAGCGGTCGAGCCGTCGCTCGGGCAGATCCCGCAGAACCACTTCTGCCTGGTCGAGGACATCCGCCTCTCGGGCACGGAGGAGCAGAAGGCGTTCTTCTTCGGGCTCGTGCTGGCGGGCGCCCGCTTCGCCAACGCGTTCTCGGAAGCCGGCGGCAAGAACGTCGCCGAGATCCAGACCCGGCTCGTGACGGACGGCGACGAGGTCGTCGTCACCGGCCGCAAGTTCTACTCGACCGGCTCCGCCTACGCGCACTGGATCCCGGTGCTCGCCGTCGACGAGGACGGTCTCGAGAAGCTCGTCTTCGCCGAGCGCAACGCGGAGGGGCTGACCGTGGTCGACGACTGGTCGGCGTTCGGCCAGCGCGCGACCTCGAGCGGCACCGTGCTGCTGGAGGGGCTGCGCGTGCCGGCCGACCGGGTGTTCCCGATGCACACCGAGTACGAGAACCCCACCATCGCCGGCCCGTTCGCCCAGCTGACGACCCTCGCGATCGACCTCGGCATCGCCCGCGGGGCCATCCGCGAGACCCATGACGCCGTGCGCGCCGCCCGTCCGTGGATCGACAGCGGGGTCGACTCGGCGAGCAAAGACCCCCTGACGCTGGAGCGCATCGGTCGTCTGGACATCGATCTCGCCGCCGCCGAGGCCTTGACCGAGAAGGCGGGGGAGGCCGTGGACGCCGCGAAACCCGCCGCCGACGAGCAGAACGTCGCCGCCGCCTCCATCGCCGTTGCCCGCGCCAAGGTGCTGACCACCGAGCTCGCGCTGGAGGCCTCGTCGCGGCTCCTGGAGCTGGGCGGAACGCGCTCGACCCTCGGCGCGAAGGCGCTCGACCGCTACTGGCGCAACGCCCGGGTCCACACGCTGCACGACCCGGTCCGCTGGAAGCCCGTCATCGTCGGGGACTACGTGCTCAACGGCACGCTGCCCGCCCGCCATTCCTGGATCTGAGCGGCGGCGACGGCATGGCCCAGCAGATCCGGCTCAACGCCTTCACCATGAACGCCGTCGGGCACCTCTCGCCCGGACTCTGGCGGCATCCCCGCGACGAGTCGCGCCGCTACCTCGACCTGGAATACTGGATCGAGCTGGCCCAGACGCTGGAGCGCGGCCTGATCGACGCCGTCTTCCTGGCCGATGTGCTCGGGGTCTACGACGTGTACGGCGGAAGCCGCGACGCGGCGCTGCGCGGGGGAGTGCAGGTGCCGGTCAACGACCCCCTCCAGCTCATCCCGGCGATGGCCGCGGCGACCGAGCACCTCGGCTTCGGGGTGACGGCGAGCGTCTCGTTCGAGCATCCGTACCCGTTCGCCCGGCGGATGTCGACGCTCGACCACCTCACCCGCGGCCGTATCGGCTGGAACGTCGTCACGAGTTACCTGAACAGCGGGGCCCTCAATCTCGGCGTGAGCGGGCAGGAGGCCCACGACCGCCGCTACGAGATCGCGGAGGAGTATCTGGAGGTCGCCTACAAGCTGTGGGAGCGCAGCTGGGACGACGACGCGGTGGTCGCGGACGCCGAGACCGGGGTCTACGCGCATCCCGACCGGGTGCATCCCATCGAGCACGCGGGCGAGTTCTTCCGCGTCCCCGGCATCCACCTCAGCGAGCCGAGCCCGCAGCGCACGCC